>LDXJ01000001.1 GCA_001029295.1 Peptococcaceae bacterium CEB3
GGTTTACTTCTGAGTTGGTGGAGGTAAGCGGGATCGAACCGCTGACCTCTTGAATGCCATTCAAGCGCTCTCCCAGCTGAGCTATACCCCCAAACTTAGACGTCAGACGCAAGAAGTTAGATGTCGGAATTTCAGTTATAACTCCTGACTTCCGACCTCCTGCTTCCCACTTCTGAAATGGTCCCTCAAAACTAAACAACAAGCAGCGGACAGTTTGGTAAACCACTTATCCACTTTGACCAATGCCGACCCCTTTTGAGCTTTCGCTCTTTGCCAAACGATCTCCTTCTCCGGCCTGCGAGCTTGCGCCCTCTCACCGAATCCCGAGTCCGTTATCGACCTTAGGATGTTATAATCAAGCATGCGCCTGATTAAAGTCTCCTTAGAAAGGAGGTGATCCAGCCGCACCTTCCGATACGGCTACCTTGTTACGACTTCACCCCAATCATCGGCCCCACCTTCGACGGCTAGCTCCGATTCAGAAGTCAGATGTCGGACATCGGAAGTCGGATTCATGCTATTCTCTTT
>LDXJ01000002.1 GCA_001029295.1 Peptococcaceae bacterium CEB3
CATCGGTGGAGCCGATGGCAAGCATGGTTTAGAGGAGTATCTCCAGACGCATGTGGTTTATTTGCAGTACAATCAGCACACAAAATAAAGGTGATTCGCAGCCCTAATACGTTAAGGGGAGGTGTTGTCTTGCCATCCCGGTCCCTACGCCGGGACGAGGACAAGGTTCAAGGATACTCTGGGTACTCAACAGGTGTTCGGCCTCCGAACCAAGCAAAGCAGACCTTGGGTTATCCGATGCGTCGTGGGGCGGTCGGAAAAAAGCCTAAGGGCGGGAGATGAACAGTCAAAACCGATCTCATCTACTTATCATGAATAGAGCGAGATCGCAGGTGTTAGACGACCGGGCGAGTGTCCGTAAAAGTTGTGCAGGCGCGGGGCCGTTCTGGAATTAGCCAGTAACATACGGTTCACTGGCGGTATTTTCCAGCTCTTGTGGTTTGACTGGGCGCACGAAGTCTGCCCCTGGAATAAAGTAAAGAGAAGCTAAAACCCCGTTCTCAGCAACGGGGTTTTCCTCATGCAACGCTCGATCACAGCGCACTTGAGCCAACCCATTGATGCTCCAGCCGTACCCGAGCCGTTTCCACGGCCACAACAAAACGAAAGGAGAA
>LDXJ01000003.1 GCA_001029295.1 Peptococcaceae bacterium CEB3
AGGGTCGCTCCTTGCTCAGCACCCCCCAGTATCCGAAGATTCGAATACCGGGCACCCCGCCAGGCTCTCTCAGAACTCCCTCCGGATAGTAGACCCTCTGCATTTCGGCGTCTGGCTTTCCATCCCTCCGGTTGCTGAGTTGGTGGAGGTAAGCGGGATCGAACCGCTGACCCCCTGCTTGCAAGGCAGGTGCTCTCCCAGCTGAGCTATACCCCCAAAACTTAGACGTCAGATGCAAGATGTCGGAATTTAGGTTATAACTCTCTGACTTCCGACCTCCTGCTTCCCACTTCTGATTTGGTGGGCCTAGGTGGACTCGAACCACCGACCTCACGCTTATCAGGCGTGCGCTCTAACCAGCTGAGCTATAGGCCCAAAACTTAGAGGTCAGATGCAAGATGTCTGATGTCGGAATTTCAGTCATAACTCCTGAGTTCCGACCTCCTGCTTCTCACTTCTGGACTGGTCCCTCAAAACTAAACAACAAGCAGCGGACAGTTTGGTAAACCACTTATCCACTTTGACCAATGCCGACCCCTTTTGAGCTTTCGCTCTTTACCAAACGGTCTCCTTCTCCGGCCTGCGAGCTTGCGCCCTCTCACCGAATCCCGAGTCCGTTATCGACCTTAGGATGTTATAATCAAGCATGCGCCTGATTAAAGTCTCCTTAGAAAGGAGGTGATCCAGCCGCACCTTCCGATACGGCTACCTTGTTACGACTTCACCCCAATCATCGGCCCCACCTTCGACGGCTAGCTCCGATTCAGAAGTCAGATGTCGGACATCGGAAGTCGGATTCATGCTATTCTCTTG
>LDXJ01000004.1 GCA_001029295.1 Peptococcaceae bacterium CEB3
CATTCCCCGGATCGTCACTCCTGACAATTGCAAAGCAGCCATTACTAAGCCACAATACTATGATCCGGTCTTAAATCCAACTTATTGGGAATGGGCTAAACATTACGAAATAGCCGTTATTCCAGCGAGAGTGAGGGAGCCCCAGGACAAACCTGTTGTCGAAGAAAGCGTCGGATGGCTGGAAACTTGGCTGTTAGGCTGGCTGCGTAATCAGCTATTCTTCAGCTTTGAGGAACTGAATAAGGCCATTTTAGAACGGCTCCAGACCCTCTGCCAGCAACCATACCGGAAACGCACCGGTTCACGTCTCAGCATCTTTCTTGAAGTCGACCGGCCGGCATTGCGCCCCTTGCCCGCAGCTCCCTTCGAGCTGGCAGATATTAAGGTTCGCATTGTCCCGGATAACTACCATGTCGAATATGACGGCTTCTATTATTCGGTTTTTTACACCTATTACCGTCAACAAGTTACCATTCGAGCTACCTTAACGACAATCGAAATTTTTAATAATAACCGGGAGAGGATTACGGCACATTGTCGTCGTTACACTGGGAGCCGATATGTTACCATACCGGAGCACATGCCCGAACACCACCGTAAATACTGGGAGTTCAAACAATTCAACGGTATCCGCTATCGGGACTGGGCTGCCAAAATTGGCGAAAACGCTGCCTATGTCATTGACAAGATGCTAACCGCCCAAAGCGTTGAGGAACAGGCCTACAAATCCTGTATGGGAGTACTGCAATTATCTAAAAAGTATAGTGAGGAGCGCTTGGAAAGCGCCTGTGCCAAAGCACGGAGCATCAATTCCTTCTCCTTCACCACC
>LDXJ01000005.1 GCA_001029295.1 Peptococcaceae bacterium CEB3
CCCCGACTCAGAGGTCGGAAACCGGATGTCCGATGTCGGATGCATGTCAGTTCTTGCGGGTTAAGCTTTTTTAATGTTGCTCAACGTTGCTGTTGCTTATTTATGCCGACATCCAACTCTGACTTCAGACTTCTGACCTCTGACCTCTGAATCGGTTTGGGCTCTTCCCCGTTCGCTCGCCGCTACTTAGGGAATCGATGATTCTTTCTCTTCCTCCGGGTACTTAGATGTTTCAGTTCCCCGGGTTGTCCTCTTTAGCCTATGGATTCAGCTAAAGATAACCGGATATGACTCCGGCTGGGTTGCCCCATTCGGGTATCCACGGATCGAAGCCTGCTTACGACTCCCCGTGGCATTTCGCTGTTAACCGCGCCCTTCTTCGACTCTTAGCGCCTAGGCATCCACCGTACGCCCTTAGTAGCTTGACCAAAAATCCGCCACTTAAGGTCTTGAAACTTTCGTTTCTGGGTTGAATCCTTTGACAGTATTGAAAAACTCTGTGCAGTTTTCAAAGAACACTTTCTTGAGGTCCCCGCAAAATTCAGGGGTAAGATGCAAGATGTCAGATGTCGGAATTTCAGTTATAACTCCTGACTTCCGACCTCCTGCTTCTCACTTCTGAAATGGTCCCTCAAAACTAAACAACAAGCAACGGACAGTTTGGTAAACCACTTATCCACTTTGACCAATGCCGACCCCTTTTGAGCTTTCGCTCTTTGCCAAACGATCTCCTTCTCCGGCCTGCGAGCTTGCGCCCTCTCACCGAATCCCGAGTCCGTTATCGACCTTAGGATGTTATAATCAAGCATGCGCCTGATTAAAGTCTCCTTAGAAAGGAGGTGATCCAGCCGCACCTTCCGATACGGCTACCTTGTTACGACTTCACCCCAATCATCGGCCCCACCTTCGACGGCTAGCTCCGATTCAGAAGTCAGATGTCGGACATCGGAAGTCGGATTCATGCTATTCTCTTGGGTCTTTCGTTCTTAGACCTG
>LDXJ01000006.1 GCA_001029295.1 Peptococcaceae bacterium CEB3
CTACAAAAAGATTACGCAAAAGCCTTAGATTTGCAGTTCTCTTTCCTCGGGTTGCTGCGTGCGATGAGTGCGGCACCATTTCCCATTGCCTTTAAGGTTGCCATGGAAGTTAGAGGGTTCTCAATGGGCACTCCAAGGGTACTTTTGTCGGATGCCGAACAGCATACCTTGGGGTTGGTTCGTTCACACATCGAGAAGATTATGAAACAGCTCCTTGGTAATAAGTACAAGGTCAACGTTGAGCAATTGGTTGGTGCATTGTAAAAATCTAAGATTGGGCACGCAACGAGAAAAATCAAAACCCATGAAGGAGGCATCGAAATGAAAAAGTATGACCTTTTCATCGACGGAGAATTTGTCTCAAGAACGACCGCCAAGACGATAGCTGTCGTCAATCCAGCTACGGAGGAAGTTATTTCCGAGGTACCGGCTGGCACGGTGAAGGATGTGGAAGAGGCGGTGGCTGCTGCCGAGAAAGCCCAGAAATCCTGGGCCAAGCTGGCTGCCGTGGAGCGAGCCGGATACCTGCATAAGATCGCCGAGGGGCTACGGGAAAACGCTGAGAATTTGGCCAGGATCATTGCCGAAGAACAGGGAAAGATTTTGCCCTTATCACGGGTGGAAGTGAATTTTTCGGCAGACTATTTGGATTACATGGCGGAATTCGCCCGGCGCTATGAAGGGGAGATCATTCAGAGCGATCGCCCCAATGAAAACATCCTCCTCTACAAGATGCCCATTGGGGTTATCGCGGGAATCTTGCCCTGGAATTTCCCCTTTTTCTTGATTGTCCGGAAAATGGCTCCGGCCTTAGTTACCGGGAATACGATTGTGGTTAAGCCCAGTTCCGAAACCCCGAATAACGCCTTTGAATTTGCCAAGATCGTGGCGACCTCTTCTTTGCCCAAGGGGGTGTTCAATCTGGTATCCGGGTCAGGCGGAGTCGTGGGCGAGGCCTTGGCCGCTCACCCGAAAGTGGGCATGGTCAGCCTCACCGGCAGTGTGGAAGCCGGTATCCAAGCTATGAAAGCGGCCGCCGCCAATGTAACCAAAGTATCCCTGGAGCTGGGAGGCAAAGCCCCGGCCATTGTCATGGCAGATGCGGATTTGGATTTGGCCGCGAAAGCCATTCGTGATTCCAGAGTTATCAACACCGGCCAAGTGTGCAACTGCGCCGAGAGAGTATACGTCCAGGAGTCTGTCGCCGAGAGGTTTATTGAGAAAGTCACTCAGGAGATGAAGAACACCAAATATGGCGAGCCCCTGACAGAACCTGATTTGGATATGGGCCCC
>LDXJ01000007.1 GCA_001029295.1 Peptococcaceae bacterium CEB3
TTGGGATTACTGGCGCTTTGGTTCTGATGGGTCGCTGCATTGGCGGTTTGGCCCGGGGCGTTGACCGTGGAGGCAATAGAATTGCTCAAGCTTGAGCACCCTACGACCAAGGTCAAGGCAAGGGCCGCGACCGCCCACTTCACGGTTGCTTTTTTGAAAGAAGCGATCATAATAATTCTCCTCTTGTTAAATTTAATTGGCAAAGCCGATGGTTCCCGGAGCCCAATGAGGTTCAGAGAGGAGTTGCAAGAGGCGGATAATCGTCTGGCCGTATTGCCTATGCTCTTCCGGTCTGACAACAGCCAGAGCCGTGGCGTCACAGGCCATTTCACAATCCTGCTTCATGTGCCGGAGCGCGTAGCCGATGAGCGGATTAAACCAATAGACGACTTGTACCAACGTAACCCATGCATTCACCCAGTGGTCCCGTCTTTTTAAATGGCTCAGCTCGTGTAAGAAAATGTAGCGCAGTTCCTCCGGTGCCAACTCAGCAAGGAGTTTTGGCGAGATGACGATTTTGGGCCGGAATAAACCGAAGAGAGCCGGGGACTTCAGGGAGTCATCGTAGATGACAGAAACCTTAGAACGGACCTGGAGGGTTAATTGACATTCCCGCAGGATTTCGCGGACCTCCGGAGCTTCGCAGAGGCTTTGTTTCTTGGACTTTAGAAGCAGCCAGCCGTTCACGACCAGAATATAAGCGAAAAGGAGGAAAACTCCGCCCAGCCAGACGAAGGCGGCCGTGAGCCAATTGAGTCCCAACGTGGCACGGGTGGGGGAAGGAAGCGAAGTGTTCCCGGCTGAGCTAAACTCATTTCCCGCCACTTCCCTTTTCCTACGTCAGTCGCGCATCCAGCAGGTTTCTCAGGTCTTTGATTTCTTGGAGAGACAAGTATTCACGCTTGACAAAGTTTGTCAGCATAAGGTGAAGCGAGTCTCCATAAACCTTGTGCAGAAAAGATTTCGTTTCTTCGCACATGTAACATTGTCTATGGGGCCATACCTCCTCCCTACAATCGTTGCTTAAGCAAAGATTACACCGGTAGGTCATTCGTTGTCAAGTGGTATAATTTATCTTGTTCTGCTTTGGCATTATCGAGGGAGCCAGCCACCTGTCTTCCATAAAGGCTGAGTGTTCAAGGCGGTTTCCTACTACTCAGCTAATATCACGACGTCGTCCGCAAGATACCCCGAGGTTTGCGGATACCTCGCTGTCTCAAGATGTTCCAGTGACGACTGCGAGATGTGGTTTTAAGGAAAGATATGGGACGAGGTTATGCTTTTTTCGTATAACCTCGTCTGCCGGAACATGTTCCTCGCACAGGGGAACATGTTTATGGATAAAATTAGGTGAATAAGCAGAAAAGCATGTTCCGGTGTGTAACCATCCGTGTGGCTGAGCAACGTCGGGAATTTGTGGAAGATATGGAGTAAGCAAGATATCTTAGGGCAATATTCAGTGATAAGTTGTATTGACAATAGCAATACGAGCGTATATCATGGACGTGAGGGGTGGGTGATTTATGAGATTTTCAGACTTCGAATGGGATGAATCGAATATAGAACACATCGCCCGCCACCAAGTGATCCCAGAAGAAGCTGAAGAAGCCCTTTTGGGGCGAAATCAAATTCGGAAAACCCGCGATAATCGCTATATCTTGC
>LDXJ01000008.1 GCA_001029295.1 Peptococcaceae bacterium CEB3
CGTGATGGATGAGGCAGATTTGCCAAACATGTCGGAAACGACAGCATCAAGAGCTACATTGCAGACGGTAAACGCATTCTGGAAGCGATTTTTTTCGCTGGACTTGCAGGAAGCGAGCTTGAAGCGGTAACGGGTATACTCCCGCAGAATTCGGATCGCTTTGCAGGGAATAAAGCTTCCCGGAACAAGTCCGAGGCGAAACAGGTCACCAATCCACTTTGAATCCTTGGTATCGTCTTTGTTGCCCTTGACAGCCCTGACCCACTTGGGGTTAGCAATGGTTACGTTGATGGAATCCTCAAGCAGGTTGAACACGGGAACCCAATATTTCCCAGTAGACTCCATACAAACGTCTCGACAATGGTTGTCAAGAAGCCATTTCTTGAATTGTAAGATTGAGTTGTTGAATGTGGAAAAGCGTTTTTTCTGGTACTGAGGCGTGAACTGATCAGAAGTAACGATTGTGGCGACGAGAAATTTCTTATGCACATCGACACCACAACAAGTGGGATAAACGACCTCCAAGTTACTACCTCCCTCAATTAAAAATAGGTGGGGAGAAGGCAGTGACTGAACTGCCACACATTCAACAAGAGTTGAAACAATGATTAGCGTACGGTCTCGGAGGACCACTTATTTGTGCTTAACAGCAGTTCTTACACTGGTTTACATACTGTTTATGCGCCAAAGGGCATCTACAACTCACCTTACCGTGCTCTGTAGTGTGCCTACTCCCCGGATCGATTCTATCACAGTCCGGGGGTACAGATCCCGTTTTCATTACTATTTGTGTCGCCGCGACAGCGGCGAGATGGAGGTTTACATGAACGTATAGGACACACCTTGGACTATCTTCTGACGACGCGGCTTCCAGACCACGCGATCTTCGGTGCCAAGGTACTCGTCGCCTTTGCCGTGGGCTATTTTGCCGCCATGTTAGCACTTGTTATACAGTTAGTCTCGGCAGTCTTTCTTGGCGGATCCGGCTGGCACTGGCTGTTCCTGGCTTCCCCCATAGGTCGAGTTGTAGCGTTTGGCATTACAGCTGACCTCAGCCTATACGTAGCCGTGATAGGCACCTTCGTGGCTCTGCGGATAGGTGAGCAGCGGGCAGCGTATATGGTTACAATATTGGCGGTGGGAATTTTATCAGTGCCCTTTCTGATTGGCTGGTTTCATTTTTCGCTTACGATGCAGTGGATGACTCGGGCTGCCATCATGTTTGGTGTCTTTGCCATCGCCTTAGGTTTTCTTGGTTTGAAATTATTCCGTCGTGATATGCTGGTCCTATACTTACAGGAATAGACCATGCAAATCCCGATCGCCAAGAGTGCGGCATTTTACAGTGTTTCCTGAGGATCGGGTCCCCACACTTGTAAAGAAATCCGCCACGACAATAAGTAAATATATGTTAGACCTATTTTTTTGCGACAGTCTTACTATCTTCTCGAGTGTAGTCTTTATAGGTTAAAATAACTCCAACCACAAATATTCCCAATATTATTAAGTATGAGGGTATATTTTCAGAAAGCTGTTGAGCTTCCGGAAAGAACGCCCGATACAAACCACCAATAATGCCAACCCAACCTGCAAGAGTAATCAATAAGGGCCATCCCTTAGTCCAATGATTGTGAACACGGATAATAGAAAGACCAGCAATAAACAATAAAATGCCATTAAGATAAGTTACAGGTGCTAAATTGCTTGCCCAAATATGTAAGTTTATTGTTTCAGATGTTGTTATCACAATAATAGTTGGCCCAATTAATTTAGCAATATTCTTTGAATTTGTCATATTCTTCTCTCCATTTATATATGATTCTGGTGCAGAAACCCCTCGACTTTTCCGGCCGATAGCAGGAAAAGAATTATAGAGTGTGTGTAAATGTTCACTGAACCGTTCATTAAATTTCGTTAGTTAGGCCAATTGTTATTTTTTGACTGGCAACGTGTCCCGCTCTCTGTTAGAATAGGGGCATGAAGACAGATCAGCAGAAACAGCCCAAAACTCAATCGACGAAGAGACGGAAGTCCGAGAAGCCAGCCTGCACATTTCCCGACTGTGGCCCGGTCAAAGTACTAAAAGAACATGTGAAAGGGCTTGCAGAAGAGAATGCCTTGCTCAAGCAGGAGCTTGCCAACCGGGATGCCCACATTGAAGAGGTGGAAGCACAACTGCGCAACCTACGGGCAGACTTATTTGGGACTTCCTCAGAAAAATCCCGACCGGACGACCTTCACTTGGTCGAAAAGGACGAGGGTGCCTCGGATGACGCCGCTGATCCTCACTTGGCTTCACCCAAGAAAGGAAAGAAGAAGCGAGGTGCCCAGGTTGGCCATCCAGGACATGGTCGCCATATTCCACGGGACCTCCCCATGGTTGAAGTGACCCACGAGATTCCGCCCGAGCAGAAGGTTTGTCCATTCTGTGGCAAACCTTATCGAGATGTGAATTTAGCAGAAGACTCGATGGAAATCCACTATGAGGCCCGGGTGGTTCTCGTCAAACACCGTCGGAAGAAAGCGGCCAAGACCTGTGAGTGCTCTGGGCCAGCCATCATANCGGCGCCCAAACCCCCGCAGCTTATTCCCAAAGGCAAGTTTAGTCTCGCCTTTTTTGGTATTTATGATCGTGCAGAAGTAC
>LDXJ01000009.1 GCA_001029295.1 Peptococcaceae bacterium CEB3
CACTGTCAGCCGAGCGTATAGCCAGAGCGTTGGGTGTCGCGACATGTCAGGTTTTGAAGGGCGGCATCATTCACCTCGACGATGTCGGCGGTGCGATCGCGTTCCAAAAGGTCCGTGACAAGAAAGGCAAACTTGTGGATACGCTGGCATTTTCGGACGAAGATGAAATCGCGCTGGACTACAAGTTAATTCAGGATACGTACGACACAGATTGCTACAACATCTATTTTCGGCAGGAGGTGTTTAATAAGTTCCTGAAGAATATCTCCTTAGCATAACAAAATTCAAATACGGTCATATCAGAGAAAAGCCCGTAGTTTCAACACCTATGGGCTTTTCGCATTTTTCAAACTGTAAAAGTCAGGTTATAGCACAGGGGTTTGACGTAATCTATTTGAATACCATTGTCCTCCCTTTGCGGCAAAATATGGCCATGAACAGTCGCAATGAAACACGCCATGCGACCCACTTGACAAACTACCACATAGTCGGGATAGCCAAGTACCGGCATAGGATTCTTACAAGTGGAGTGACTATGGCGGTCGAAGAATCGCTCATTCTCGAGAAGGAAGCATCTGGCTGTCCGAGGTCTTGGCATGGATTACCACAGAACTTAAAGGTGTCCTCTTGGCCGAAACTATGTGGACAGTTGGCAGACGCAACCTAAAGATCAATGACTACTATCGTGTAGACGGCACGGAGCTAGATGGGGGCACAAAGCTAAATCACCCCGCCGGTTGCGACGGGACCTTGACGACGTGAAGGGCTACTGCGCAGCCGTGACTACGGAGGACATCACCAAGCAGGATTATATCCTCACGCCGGGGCGATACGTCGGCATCAAGGAGCAGGAGGATGATGGTGAACCTTTCGAGGAGAAGATGGCGCGGCGGACAGGCGAACTCTCCGAGATGTTCAAACGCTCACACGAACTGGAGGACGAAATCCGCAAAAGACTGGGGGCGATTGGGTATGACATCCGATAATTTCGAAATCGTCATCTACCAGACCGAGTGGGCGTACGAAGATTGATGTTCGTATGGAGGACGAGACTGTCTGGCTGACACAGGCGCAGATGGCTGAACTTTTCCAAACGACAAAGCGAAACATCAGCCTTCATATAAATAATGCCTTCAAAGAGGGCGAAATCGAGCCGAACTCAGCTGTCAAGGAATACTTGACGACTGCTGCCGATGGTAAGAGCTACAGCACGAAACACTACAACCTTGATGTGATTATCTCGGTCGGTTATCGGGTGAAGTCGCTGCGCGGCACACAGTTCAGGCGGTGGGCATTGGAAGTCTTGCGCGAATATCTCGTCAAAGGTTTTTCAATGAACGACGACTTGCTGAAAAAGGCGGGCGGCGGCAACTACTGGCGGGAACTCTTGGAGCGCATCCGCGACATCCGCTCGAGTGAGAAGGTGTTCTATCGGCAGGTTCTTGACCTTTACGCCACAAGCGTGGACTACGACCCACGAACGCCGGAGTCACTTGAGTTCTTCAAAATTGTACAGAACAAAATCCACTTCGCGGCGCACGGACACACCGCCGCCGAGGTTATCACCCAGCGCGCCAATGCCGAACTGCCTTTTATGGGCTTGACGGTCTTTTCGGGCGAGCAACCTACGAAAGGTGAGGTCGGAATCGCTAAGAATTACCTGACTGAAGAGGAACTCGCCACGCTGAACCGCATGGTTTCAGCATTCTTCGACCTTGCGGAACTGCGGGCGATGCAGCATCGGCCGATGTATATGTGGGACTGGGTGGCGGAATTGGACAAACGGACTATCCTACGTGACATGTCGAAATGGGAGAAGTGGACCACAGGATTTCTACGTACCCTTCCGTTCCATGCACGCGAATCCGTTGTCCATCTTTTATCAGCTTGGTAGCATTTTGCACTCCGACCACTGCCGGTAAGCCATATTCACGTGCGATAACCGCTCCATGGGTCATCAGTCCGCCAACTTCGGTGACTAGGCCTTTTATGGATAAAAACAATGGTGTCCAGCTAGGGTCGGTAAAGGTGGTGACTAGTATATCGCCATCTTCCAGATCGGCATCTTCCATGTTTAAGATGACACGCGCCCGTCCCTCTATAACTCCGGAAGAAACAGGCAGGCCTACAATCGCTGGGGCTGGGAGATTTTCTCGTTTGTATTTACCGGAGAGTGTTTCACCGTCAGATGTGATAACACGTGGGGGAGACAATCTTTCATACAATTTGTACTCGTCTTTTCGAATGCTTACGATCTGGTAATCCAGTTTATTTGTGCGTACGACTTCGCGAAGTTCTTCAAAAGTAAGATAGTATATATCTTCTTTTTCATGAATAACGTCAGATTGCACGAGCCGTTCGGCTTCTTTCAGTAGAGCCTGCTTATACACGAAGTAGCGACTAATCATCCCGTATTTGGGATATTCACGATAGCCGGCAAAATTCCGGATTAGGCAGATCATTCGTTTTGTCTCTTCGGCTTTTTCTTCACCATCCGGTAATTCCTTCAATCGGTCTAATAACTCATGTTCTTTTTCCACAGCCTCCTGTTGCCCTTGCTCAAATTTCCGCTTGCCGGCATTAGGCTCAAAGTTTTTGATGTTACTGAGAATCATGGGGACAAGCGCAGCTGGTCTTTCGCTCCAACGAGTTCTCGTAATATCAATTTCTCCGACACAGCGCATTCCATATTTGCTGAGAAAAGCGTAGATAGCGTCTCGAGTTTCCCGCCCACCGTCAAACTTAACCAGTTCAGCCAAGAAGTTGTCACCCTTTATTTGTCGTAAATAATCAATTATTTCCGGATAAGGACGGATCACATCTGCGACATTGAGTAGCTCAAGTCCCATTTCCGAAGTAATATTATTCGGTGCGGATTGAGAAAGCGTGTCTGCCGCGTTTTTTTCGCCTAACCACTCCTTCATTTTTTCATTGATCCACGATGAAGCATCCATAGAAGCCATGATAACACCATGACTTTTGGGGTTAAATAGAAGCTTCTTTAATTGCAGTATATCTTCTTGAATAAAATCAAAGAGAGCCGAGCCTGATTTCCTTTGGATGTTTAGTTTTAATTCTTCTATCGACCTTTGGCTATCCTTGATCAACTCAGATACAATTTTCGGATCGTTTTCGATCTGTGTTCTAAAACCCGAAGACGAAACAACCTTATTGTTTTTACGGGGACTCGGTTCTTTTGTATCCTCCGGCGACGGTTTTATAAAATCTCCCCGCTCTACTATGGTCATGAGTGCATCTTTTATGAGCGGATCGTGTTGTCCCATGGTGTCTAATAAAGTTTCCCTGCTGTCAGGTGAGGCAAGCATATGGGCAACATCAACAAACAACCTTCCACCAGCTGTAAACATAGTTCCAACAGCTGTTAACCGCCATAAAGACAATCCCAATGGTTTCATGGGGTCGGTCATCATTTGCTGATGACCGACAGATAGGTAAACGTGATTTTCTTCATCATTCGCTCCGGGTATGGGATATAAAGTAGTGATTGGGCGACCCTGGAGGATATAAAATGCGTCATCGGCCAAACACCATTCGATGTCCTGGGGGCAACCGAAATGTTCTTCAATCTTTCTGCCTAGGCGCGTGAGGCTCAAAATCTGTTCATCCGTCAGCGCTTGCGTATCCTGCCTTTCAGGCGGGGTCTCCTGTTCTTTCGTACCGCCATCTTTTGAGGCATATGAAGCCCTCTTCTTGCTGGATATCTTCTTATCGATAATCTTGCCGTCACGCACTTTATAGATGTCAGCATTCACCCGGCCGGAGACCAAGGCTTCACCAAGTCCGAGGCCGGCATCAATGGATAACACCTTCCTATTGGAAGTAACGGGATCGGCAGTAAACAAAACTCCTGATGCCTGCGGGAAGACCATCTTCTGAACAACCACAGCCAGGTGAACTTTACGGTGATCGAAGCCGTTTTGAAGGCGGTAGGTTATTGCCCTCTCGGTAAACAGCGATGCCCAGCACTTACTGATATGCTTCAGGATTGCCTCCTTGCCGATAATGTTCAAATAAGTATCCTGCTGGCCGGCGAAGGAGGCCGTCGGTAAATCCTCTGCGGTTGCGCTGGATCGTACTGCATAGGCATTTCTTTCTCCAACCCTGGAGATGTGGCGAGTGATCTCTTCACTAATGTCTTCAGGGATGGCTATCTCTTCGAGACGTGAGCGAATCTCCCCGCCAAGTTCAGCGATTTTATCCCGGTCTTCAACCTGCAGAAGCGATAACTGATCAAGTAAGGCGTTCATCGACGACGTTTCCCTCGACGGCGTTTTCCCAATGATTCTTTTAAAGGCTTCGGTAGAAATACAAAAACCATCCGGTACACATATTCCTTCAATCTTGGCGAGTTCCCCTAGGTTCGCGCCTTTACCCCCAGCAAGCATGAGCTTTGTTTTATCGATATCCTGGAAACCTAGCACATAGGAACTCATACGTATAAATCCGCCTTTCTGCGAAAGGCACCGATGGGGTTATGAAACCAAAACCCATCATCCTTTCACTCTTTTTGTGTTATCCTCCTCTTGTAGGCCACTGGTATACTACAGAACCCGAGGAGATGAGTGGCGGGGCTGTATAGCGGCAACCCCGTATATGTATATGGTGTCGGTCATCCGTTAAGGCATCAATGAATGGCGCAAAACAGTAGCCCGTAAACTTATCTCTTCCGAAGTTGACTCGATTTCGCCGGATGACCAGTCCCTGCCAGCCCTACAAGTATTTTTGCAGGAGGTACTTCTTTTGTTCAAAGTCTTTCGTAAAAACTGCTGTGGACTTGATGTCCACAAAACCTGGATCTATGCCTGCATCGGTATTACTGATACAAATGGCCGTACTGAGTATAAGCAAGCTCGCTTCTCTTCCTTTTCCAAGGGCCTTAGAGAGTTGGCTGATTGGCTTGCGAAATTCTCCTGTATCGAAGTTTGTATGGAATCTGCCGGCAAGTTTTGGATTCCCGTATTCAACATCCTTGAAAAGACCTG
>LDXJ01000010.1 GCA_001029295.1 Peptococcaceae bacterium CEB3
AGGGTACTGAAGAAGGATTCAGCACAGGCATTGTCAAAGCAGTTACCTTTTCGACTCATGCTGGAAACGAAGCCGTGTCTCTTGAGCAATGCTTGATACGCGTAACTGGCATATTGGCTCCCACGATCCGAGTGATGGATGACCCCTCTGGGTTGATTTGTTCGGAGGATGGCGCGCTCCAAAGCGTTCATGGCCAGTTCTTTGGTCATCGTACTATCCAAGGACCAGCCGACGACCTGCTTGTCGCACAAATCGATAACGGCCGCCAAGTAGAGCCATCCTTCATCTGTCGGAATATACGTTATATCGCTTGCCCACAGCTGGTTGAGCCCTTTAACCTTAAAATTTTGCTTGACAAGGTTCTCGGCAACCGGGTAATTGTGCTTCGAGTTGGTCGTTGCTTTAAACTTCCGCGGCCTTTGTGAATGAATGCCGTTTTCTTTCATGAGCCGGTACACCCGATTGTGACCGCATTTTACCTTCTTGTTTAATTCATGGGTCATCGGTCGAACCCCATATAACCTTCGCTTGCGCTCGTGAATCGTCTTGATCAGATCAAGCAACTCCTCATTCGCCCTTTGCCGGTTGCTCTTTGGGCGCTTAAGCCAGCCGTAATAACCGCTTCGCGACACTTCAAGCACTTGGCACATCTTCACCACCCGGAATTCGAAGCGGTGTGCGTCAATAAATTGAAACCTTACTTCCGGGGGTTTATGAAGATGGCCGCTGCTTTTTTTAGGATAGCATTTTCCTCCTCAAGATCAGCCAGCCTACGCTTCATTCGGCGCATCTCTTCATCTATGGGTTTTAATTTGCCGCTACCAGGGAAGGCGTTGTTTGAGTCCTTCCGGAATGCCGCTACCCAGGCATAGAGGGTCTTCTCGCTAACGCCGAGATCTTTTGAGAGGCTGGGCACACTGCGGCCCTTCTCAACAACGAGCTTTGCAGTATCCGTCTTAAACTCTTTGTTATACTTCCTACCATTATTGGTCATTTTAGGCACCTCCGACTGTTTAATATTATCTCAGTTCGGAGTGTCTTTTAAACCGGGTACAATTCAGGTTGATTGAACACACATCGTGTATGTCATTGTCTTCCAGGTAACTGAGGAAATGCTGGAAACAGAGTTTGTACCCATCGACTGTGATATCAGAAATTCCATAAGACTTCTTGTATGTGATATAGTCCCGCATCGTTTGTCCAACGGTGCCTTGCAAGTCACGGAATTTTTTACAACGTCTGAATTTGACAGCACCGGTTTCCAGGAATTCGGTTAAAGTGTTGGCACACTGAATGATGGCTTTTTCCCACCGGTCAAGGTTATCATATTTCCTGTCTCCTATCAGGTGGTAAATGAATGCTTCACCTACGATGGCAGAATAATGTGTTAGGTCATTTTCCTCCATAAATGCAGCGACCCTCAGCCACGCTGAACGGTATTGGCTGATTCTTGATTCGGAGTAGGAAAGTTTTCGAAGATAACCGACTACTTCAGAAGTCAACACCTCAAGTACTTTTTGCTTCTCTTCCATGCTCAGGCCTCCTTAATGATTTTGGCTTGACCGCCTAAAATCAGAATAGAGGCTTGGTAATGTAAAGTAAATCCGCAATCATTGCCGGTAAAGCCAGCATATTCACAGCCTTGCTTTACATTACCGTCCGCTTTCCATTACCCTTTTAATGAAAAGCTTTTCATTAAAAGGGACTCGTTGAGGGACTTGTGGGTTGAGTAAGGCGCAATATATTAGTGCCAATACCCCGAATCGAAACGATCGATGAGCTAAACGCGGAAATACTCCGAAGGTGCTTAAAATACCGTGAGCACAAAATAGCAGGTCGCGTTCAGACGGTCGGTGAGATGGCCCTGACCACAAGGGTAAGGCTGACTGCGTTACCAAGGTACAGGTTTGATCCCAGCAAGAGCATCACGCAGAGGGTCAGTGATTTTTCAACCGTGAGGTTTGATTACAACCACTACTCCGTACCGATTCAGTATGCCAACAAAGAAGTTAGCGTCAAGGGTTACGGCAACGAGGTCGTGATGCTATACCGAAATACGGAGATAGCTAGGTATTCCCGTTGTTACGAAAGAGGGCGAACCCAATATCGGCTGGAGCATTACATCGATCTGATTGAAAAACGTCCCCGCAGCGTTTTCAATGCCAAGCCGGTTAAGAGCAACCTGTCCACACAACTGCTGGAAGCCGGAAGACGGCTATCCGGACCCCGGGAAATGGTCAAGCTACTCCGACTCTGTGTTGAATACGGGGAGGATAAGATACTGACAGTGATAGACTCCCTTAAAGGCCCTGAACTATCGGTTGAGCAGATACGGGCTTTTCTAACACCTGTCGACATACCCGTTAATACACCGGAGAAAATACCTCCGGAAATAGATATCAAGGTGCCAAAGCCTCGGTTTGATAAGTATAACGCCCTGCTGAACAGGAGGGCTGCGGTATGAGTAGGACACAGACTAACGAAATCAACCCCATTAAAGAGACGATCAAGCTTTATGCCAAGCAACTCAGAACACCGGCATTTGTAGGCTATGAAAACGTGGTCCGGCAGCTCTCCCCCGGTGACGGATATGACAAGTTTCTCTGTGAGACAATGAAAATCGAGGTTTTACAGCGACAAGTTGCTGGCCAAAGACGCAGGATTAAAAAGGCCGGTTTTCCTGTCATGAAGACGCTTGATGAGTTTAATTTCACTCGGCTCGAACATATATCGGATTCCTACATAGAGGAACTTGCCTCTTGTGACTACATCAAAAACCGGCAAAACATCGTAATGATCGGTACTCCGGGTTCTGGAAAGACCCATCTGTCCATAGGGCTAGGCATGAAGGCTTGTTACGCCGGACTTAACGTAAAATTCTATTCGGCGATTAACCTGGCCAGCGAACTTGCCGAGGCCATCCAGTTCCACCGTTTGTCAAAGTTCGAAAAAGCCCTGACCAAGATTGACTTACTAATCATTGACGAACTCAGCTATCTGACTTTTAATCGTTATCAGTCCGAGATGTTGTTTCAGGCGATATCGGAACGCTCGGAAAGAGGGAGCATTATAGTAACCACCAATCTGGAATTTTCACGTTGGACAGAACTCTTTGAGAACGAGATCATGGTTGCAGCCTTAATTGACCGAGTTACCTTCCGATCTCACGTGTTGGACATGAATGTAAAGGACTCCTACCGACTGGAACAGACCCTGGCACAGACAAATTAAGTACCGACACGGAATTCCTCCGCGCGCCTGAAGAGTTACCTATTCCAGACCTGATTCAGTCAGTAACCAGGAGTCTCACTAATGTAGTGCCTACTTAACCATTGAAAAAGGAGGGTAAACTTGTTCATACGATGGAAAGCAAAAGGTTGGTACGATTATGCCTATCTGGAAAAACGGTTTAGGGATAAAGGGAAAGTGTCAACAGAATTGGTTGTCTATCTTGGTAAACATCCATCTTCGAAGCTCGAAACGATGCTGCATCTAGGTCAGATTACTGCAAAGGAGATCGCCAGCATTAGCTACGTTATCAAAAATGATCCCCCGGATTTTGAAGATATCCGGCTTGAAGACCTAATCGGTAGATGTCGAGAAGCTTCGGTAACGTCGTAAAATTCATGTAGTGTCTACCGCGAAAGTGCCTACATCGCTGTTACTTGGATATGTCCGTTCCATTTCCTCATCGAGCTAAGGTTGTGGACAGTGCCGCCGTGTGGACAACCCTCCGCTCAGCCGCTACGGGTTGACCACACGGCTTGGATAAGCCATTTGAAGTATTTCTCAAAAGAGCTTATCCACACTCTCTACAACCCCGAGGGCTAAGGGGACGGTTCTTGTTGTTGAGCACTTCGGGAACTTTTCCAAGCAACACTCGAAAGAAGGTGATAACACGAGCGAATAATTCTGTTATATTCATGCCAATCCCGAGGGTGACTGAATTACACCGGATTACCATATCGGTTATCCGTCGGATACCCCTCCGGATCGGAATGCGCATACGCCCTCCTTCCGATTTCACAGACGTATACCCATATTGATAGGTGGCTCAATTCTTCCAGCGTTTTCGATAAAATGGCTCAACTTTTTACCGGCGTTAGTGGCTCAACTTTTTTCTGGCGACTGGCTCACTTTTTTCTTGACATTCGCATCTTGGTCGCGCTCGAAATCATCAAGCATTTGAAGAACTTTACGGATGAAGTGCTTTTTGATGCGTTTGCCTACGACTTTCAAATTTCCTACGCCTTGGGCCTACGTAATATAGGCGAACGTTATTTTGCACGTAGAACCTTCTATGATTTTCGGGCCAGACTGTATCAATACACCTTGGAACACCCCAAGGAAGGAAGTGTGATCTTTCAACAGTTTGAAACACTCGTTCAACACTTCATTGAAGTCGCTCAACTGGATACCGAGGAACAGAGAATGGATTCAACTCAGATTATGTCGAACATCAAGCGGGCTGGGCGACTCGCCTTGGCTTATGATGTTTTGCTTCAAGGAATCAAGGCATGTCCCTTGGAAATCCTTAGTTCTGAGTTTAAAGAGGTCTTAGATCCACATTACAAGACGAATCTTCTCTATAAATTGAAAGATACCGAAGCCTCGTCACGCCTGGAAAAACTCTTGAATTTAGGCGGTGAATTGAGCCAACTTGTAAAAGACAACTTGGAATTACAAGGGCGTCCAGAAATTCAAGTACTCGTTCGCTTTATAAAGGAACAAACGGTTCATGATGACGAACGTAACGTGTGGCTCACTAAAGAAAATAAAGATATCACCGCAAGTTCCCTTCAATCCGCTTTCGACGCAGAGGCAACGTATCGGAAAAAGGCGGGCAAGAGTCACGTTGGCTTTGTGGTTAATCTCACCGAGACCTGCGCTGATAATAATCCTGTTCAAATTGTGACAGATTAC
>LDXJ01000011.1 GCA_001029295.1 Peptococcaceae bacterium CEB3
AGCGACTTCAATGAAGTGTTGAACGAGTGTTTCAAACTGTTGAAAGATCACACTTCCTTCCTTGGGGTGTTCCAAGGTGTATTGATACAGTCTGGCCCGAAAATCATAGAAGGTTCTACGTGCAAAATAACGTTCGCCGATATTACGTAGGCCCAAGGCGTAGGAAATTTGAAAGTCGTAGGCAAACGCATCAAAAAGCACTTCATCCGTAAAGTTCTTCAAATGCTTGATGATTTCGAGCGCAACCAAGATGTTGATAGGAAAATTGGGACGTCCATTATCACTCGAATAAAGAGGAGAAAACAACCTCTCGTCAATCTGACAAAAAACATGCTTATAAAACAGTCCGGCCCAACTCTCTTCCAGTCTCTTTTTATAGCGAGGGTCCATTCCACTTAAATTATTAAACAATTTCTCTTGTCTATGTAACGTATTCTCTCTAAACACGGCAAACATCACCTCAAATAACCATATGTGCAAGTTATATTCTGATACCTCAGAATATCTCCGTCATACTGTACCAATTCGGCATACCAGGGGCGAATTCCTGCCTTTGGACCAAAAAATCAGGGGGTTTCTGCACTGAAATCATAATATGGAAATGCTAAAGGCAAAGTATGACGGCTCAATTGATTAAAAGTGAATACGCCTTCATTATCGTAGGTTTGTATTTGAATCAGTAAGGATTTTGCCGTGATAAAAGGAAGTTATCAATTTCCAGTCCTCAAGGAATAACTTATACAGAACAGGTCTTCTTCGCACAGCTAAGGGGTGATAAGAAAACGCAGTAGCAACTCCGTTATAGTAATCTATTTTTCCGCGAAGCAACTTAACTTTGGCGTCAGAATTGCCAAGGAATGATTGGGTAGCCACATTTCCTAGACAAACGACAAGTCTGGGGGCTTTCAATGTTAGCTGTTCTTGCAAATATTTTATACATGTTATCCGGGCTTGTTCCTTATCATATTTTCGTACCGGACGGCACCGAAGGACATAGGTAACGTATAAGTCATCTTTTCGTAAGCCTGCGAGGGTTGTAGCCAAATAAAGGGTCTGTCTTGTGCCACAGATGAATGGTTCGCCGAACTTATCCTCTCTGGAACCAGGGTTATCAAGCAGCACGAATATTTTAGCATTCGGATTGCCCTCACCCCATATTATTCTTGAACGCTGTAGGAATAGTTCACACTTCGGACAATTCGTAGCCTCGGAAGGGGTCGGGTCTTCCGGCCAAATTTCTCTAGGGAACGACATAAGATCTCACCTTTTTCTAAGTATATATCAATAGTTCATTTATATTTGATTATTTTCGGGTAATCAAAGAATCCTTTTGGTTAAAATTTGCGCCAGGCGAGCTTAGTTTCCTTTACCTATAGTTTTACCATTTTTCACGATAGATATCTGCAAATAATGAAAGTATATCTTTTGCCGGGCGGGTTTTGTAACGCGGGCAGGCCGGCCCCGGTGTTCGTATGCAAGTAGGCTTGAAGAAAAATTAAACGCAGCGACGAGCATATTTCCGAGTGTTTTGGAAAATACTGATTTTGGTCTCATCGGCGCCCAGTGAAGGCATGGGTTGTGCGCGTCGACGGCAGGGTAGGCAAAACTTTCGGAACAAGCCCGGAAAAGGATTCCGTTGGCTTCTGTTCCCGTGGTAAGGGCGATAATATGCTGATTGACACCGACGGCACAAGAGAAAATAATATCGCCACGGCACAAACTGTGATTGCAGCCTCCGTTTCGTGGGAATTGGCCAAACTTGCGGGGTCAAGTCATCCTTACCTTGCCCCTGTGGCGGTAATTCTTTCTTTGCATGTGACGCTGGGCAAGTCGATCCTTCATGGTTTCCGGCGAATCGTCGGGACATTTCTTGGTGCTTTTATTACGATGTTCATCGCTCCTTACCTGGGAATGTTTGCTTGGACTATAGGTTTAGTCGTTTTATTGGGCATGGGCATAGCGAGGTTAATGGCCTTGAGCAGTGAAGTCGGCCACCAAGCGGCTGTAAGCGCCCTCTTGATTTTGGCCATCCAAGCCGGCAGTAAGGGGTATAGTTTGGACAGAATTCGGGACACCATAATCGGAGTCTGTGTGGCTATACTGGCGAACTGGGTTGTGGACATTTTCGGATTAAGGAATAATGCTCGCTAGGCATGAACTCACTTGGTCATCATGTTCATGAAGCCTATCGTGTTCATGAAGCAATCATGTTCATGAGGGGTCATACTCATGAAGCAATCCATCAAGCCGTCATGCTCAAGAAGTAATATGCTGGAGGAGGATGGTAGACTTGGGGGCTGTAGGTACGGGGGTTCCGAGAAAAGAAGCCAAAGATAAAGTAACAGGGAATATCAAGTTTGTGGGAGATTACATCTCTCCGGGGCTTATGCATGCCAGGCTGGTAACCGGCACATATGCCCACGCTTTGCTCAAGAACATCCAAACGGCAGCGGCTTGGCGAGTGCCCGGGGTGAAAGCTATTGTAACCGGCAAAGATTGTTCCTTTTTAACGGGTGCCTATTTGGAAGACCGCCCGCCTCTGGCCGCGGATAAAGTCCGTTATTATGGAGAACCGGTTGCCTTGGTGGTTGCCGACTCCGAATTAGCGGCAAAACAAGGTGCGGAAGAAGTGAGAATTGAGTACGAACCCTTGCCGGCAGTCAATTCGGTGCATGACGCGTTGCGTCCCGGTGCTCCCCGGATCCATGAAAACCTGGGGGAATACCGGCGGGTCAAGCCGGTATTCCCGGAGACGAACAGCAATATTGCCGACCGGGTGAAAGTCCGCAAAGGGGATATGGGCAAAGGGTGGGCCGGCAGTGAAATTACTGTGGAGGCCAGTTTCCATTTGCCGCAATCCGATCACGTGGCGATGGAAACCCGCTGTGTGCGGGCGGAAATTGCTCCCGACGGCCGGGTGACCATTCATTCGTCATCCCAAGCGCCTTTTGTCATTCGCAAGCTCATCAGTCGATACTTTCTCATCGACACCGGTAAAATCACGGTCATTGTTCCCGCCGTCGGGGGGTCGTTCGGAGGTAAAGCCGCCGTTCAGCTCGAGCTCCTGGCTTACATGGCCTCCCAAGCTGTGGGCGGTCGTCAGGTGAAGTTGGTTAATACCCGCGAGCAGGAGATTATCAGTTCTCCGGGCCGGATTGGCCTGGACGCCGAAGTCAGATTAGGGGCCACTAAAGAAGGCCAACTAATGGCGGCGGAGATAACCTATTTGGTTGATGGGGGGGCCTATTCGGACATCGGGGCGGTGATGACCAAGTCCATTGCCGCCGATTGCACAGGTCCCTACAAGATAGATAATGTTCAATGTGATGCTTTATGTGTATATACCAATCACCCGTATACGACTTCGTACACCGGTTTTGGGCACGCGTCCTATACGTTCGCCATCGAACGGACCTTGGATATGCTGGCAAAAAAGCTTAAAATGGATCCCTGGCAACTGCGCCGGATGAACGCCATCGCTCCAGGAGATACCTCACCGACGCTGACCGGCCTCACAACCAGCAACCTTGGCGACACCGGCAAGTGCCTGGACAGAGTGAAACAGTTGATCAATTGGGATGAGGGTCAGGTGGTTACCGGTCAGGATGGCAAAATACGGGCCAAAGGCTTGAGCGCCTTGTGGAAGACCTCCAGCACCCCGACCGATGCCCGCTCGGGGGCGATTCTGACTTTCAATCCGGACGGCAGTCTAAACATCGGGGTGGGAGCGGTGGAAATCGGGCAGGGCAGTAAAACAAACCTGGCGGTGATGGCGGCGGAACGGCTGAAAATGGACGTGGGGAAAGTGCATGTGATGATGGAAGTCAATACTCACGCCCACCCCGAGCATTTTAAGACGGTGGCCAGCATGACCACTTTTATGGCCGGACGGGCCGTGCTGGAGGCTTGTGACGATATCATCCACCAATTGCTCAGTATGGCCTCGATTGTTTTGCGCTGCTCTCCCGAGGACCTGGATGTGGCCGGGGGACGGGTATTCCTCACAGATAACCCGAATATGTATGTCGACATTACGGAGCTGGTGCACGGTTATAAATACGAAAACGGGAACAGCATAGGCGGTCAGGTCATCGGCAGGGGCAGCTACATTATGCGCCACTTGACGGAGATGGACCCGGAGACGGGGAAAGGAAATGTCGGTCCGGGATGGACGGTGGGAGCCGAAGCGGTCGAGGTTGAATTTGACCCCGGGGATTTTACTTATAAGATGCTGAAAGCGGTGGCGGTGCTCGACGCCGGCAAAGTAATCAATCCGCGTATCGCACAGGCAGTAGTCATGGGACGAATGAACATGGGACTGAGTTTGGCCAACCGGGAAGGGTTGATTTACAGCGGCAGCGGCGTGGTGGAGAACGCCAGCCTGCGTGATTACAAAATCATGCGTTTCGCGGAGCAACCCCAGTATACCGTGGAGTTTATTGAAACTCCGCAAATCGATGCCCCCTACGGTGCCCGCGGTCTTGGTGAACACGGTTTGATCGGTATGCCGGCGGCGTTAGGAAATGCCTTGTCGGCGGCGGCCCGGGTGGAACTCAATCAATTGCCTTTATTGCCGGAGACGATCTGGAGCGTAAAGGAGGGACGGCCATGATCTCTTTCGATTTTGAATATTACCGGCCGGATACTGCCGCGGAAGCGGCGGAAATTTACCAAGTTCTCAGCGGCGCGGGAAAAAACCCCTTGTACTACGGCGGGGGAACCGAAATTATCACCATGGCCCAGAGTAATCAGCTGAAGCCGGGGGCAATCATCGATATCAAGCAGATCCCCGAGTGCAACGTATTTGAAGTCAGAAACGACGAGATTCTCATCGGCGCCTGCCTTAACCTTAACCAAGCGGCGGAAGGCAATTTGTTTCCCTTGCTCTCGAAAACCGCGCGTGGGATAGCCGACCATGGCTCGCGGGATAAGATTACGATTGGGGGTAACATATGTGGCAAGTTGATCTACCGGGAGGGTGTTTTACCGTTCCTGGTCGCCGACGGGGAAGTGGTTATCAGCGGGCAAAATGGAGCCGCTGCCAGACCGTTGTCAGAAGTGTTCAGTCAAACGATGCAATTGCGGCCGGGTGAATTTATCACCCAATTGAAAGTAAAGCGAAGCTACGCTTCTGTGGCGTTTTTTAGTCAGAAAAAAACCAAACAAGCAAAAGTGGATTACCCGCTGCTAACGGTTGCGGCTCTGAGACAAGGGGACGACCTTCGGGTAGCTTTCAGCGGGTTGTGTACGTTCCCTTTCCGCTCCGTCAATATAGAACAAGACCTAAACAGCCGGGATCTTAGCTGGGAAAGCCGGGTCAATAACGCTTTGGGCCGGTTACCGGGGCCGGTTCTAAACGATCTGCGGGGTTCGGCGGCCTATCGCCTTTTTGTCCTGAGCGGCGCTCTCAGAGATATGCTCACTCAACTGAAAGGGGTGGGGGAAAATGTTTCAAATGCTTGACATTGGCCCGCTGGAGTTAAATGTTAACGGGGAAAAGAGAACGGTTGTGGCACGTCCGGCCGATACCCTGCTTTATGCCCTGCGTGAACATCTCGGGCTGACAGGAACAAAAAATGCTTGCGAAACAGGGGATTGTGACGTCTGCACGGTGCTGATAGACGGTTGGCCTGTTAAATCCTGTCATATGCTGGCGGTGGAGGCGGTAGGGCACCAAGTCAATACCATAGAGGGGATCAAAGGGTCGCCGGTGCAAACGGCCTTTTTGGCTAAAGAAGCTTTTCAATGCGGCTATTGTACGCCCGGATATATTGTCACCGCCCATGCCCTTCTCACGTTGCATCCTGACGCGGAGGACGAAGTTATCAACGAGTGGCTGGCCGGCAATCTATGCCGATGTACCGGATACCAAGAAATCAAAGAAGCCGTGCTGATGGCCTTGGGAAGGTAAGCCAAGCAGAAGGTAGGTCAAGCAGAAGGTAAGCCAAGTAGAAAGTAAGCCGGGTAAACGACAATCCAGCACCGCCTGTGGCGGTGCTGGATATTCTGACGCCTTGTCATGATAAGTTGACGCCGTGCCATGATAAGTTGACGATAGATTCGTTCTCCGACGATGGGCAAGCCCATTTCTCTTTATTTTTTGCGGCGAGGGACAGTCCGCCCGCCCCCCGCCGGATCTGGGTTATTTCGGCCATGATGCTCAAGGCAATTTCTTCCGGTGTTCCTGCGCCCAGGTCCAGACCGGCCGGGATGTAGAAATTGTCCAGCAGGGACCTGGAAAACCCCTCGCGGCGTAAATCGTCCAAGAAGGCCCGCGCCCGGTCTGGGTTAGCGACCATTCCTAAATAGGCTGGGCTGGAGGAGGATAGGGCCTCAAAACACTCCCTATCGTAGCGGTGACCGCGCGTCACGATTACCACATAACTATCCGGGTCTAGTTCCAGCGCTGCTAAACCCGATCGAAAGTTCGCACAAATAACAGCGTCAGCTTTAGGGAAACGCTCTCTATTTGCCAGAGCGGGGCGGTCGTCTATCACGGTGACCCTGAATTCCAGGGACTCGGCGAGGTTCGCCAGAGCTAAGGCGAGATGCCCGCCGCCGCAAATAATGAGTTTGGCCAAACGGGGAGGGGGTTCGATCAACAATTCCCACTCAGAGTTATTAATATTGGTCGTGCGTGCGGCCACCCGGCCGCTTAAGTTGATCCTGACAGGCTTGGCCTTGTTATTCAGCCAAAAGTTTTCCGCCGCGGCGCGGGCTAGCAATTCCAGGGGGGGAAGCGGCAGCTCCCCGGCAACCGTACCATCCGGCAGAAACATTTGTTTTGCGCCCAAATGAAGGGTGCTCTCTTCAGGAGTGTTGACGACAGTGGCCAGCACGGGTCTGCCGCCTATGGCGATCTGTTCAAGGTAAGACTTGATAATTTTCGCCTTCGCGGAATCGGGGGGCAAAACATCTATCAGTACCTCCATACGACCGCAACACATCAACTGTTCTTCCTCTTCTGAAGAGGCACTCATATTTAGAACGCATTTACGGGAACGGTGCTCGGCCAAGGCCCCCACAGCTAGTCGGATAACTTTGGCCTCGGCATATCCGCCCCCGATGCTGGCAAAAGTGCTCCCGTCGGGTAAGATCAACATCTGGGTTCCCGGTTTACAGGGAGTCGACCCTTTCACCCAGGTGATAGTGGCCAACGCAAACGGGTTCGGTCCATTACAGGCGTCCCATAACGCGCTTTGCAGGTAATTCGTCATTTCCCCCTCCCGGGCCCCGACAGGGGTTTTAGGTTAGATATAAGTATTTACCGAACCTGAACCTCTTTATACCAAGGGGTGGATTCTGACCGGTTGGTCGTGTCAGTGCTTAATAGAAGTCTTAACCGGACCATGATGGCATCCCGCACAATTATCACCGCAGCCCGTGGAAATATCGGAGCCCGTTTTCGCGGAATGGCAGGCGCCTTTCGCTTCACACGCCGCGCAGGCGCCGTTTTTTAAGATATAACGGATAGCCAAACCCAAGAGAGCGGCTACAACAAAGCCAATCAAAATAGTCGGTAAATTCATAGGGTAACCTCCTCGATCGGACAGGATGGTTGATCAACCGCCCAGAGTGAACTCGTTCAACTAAAGTTGAACATCGAGACTTCGGTGGGGGAGTCTACCCCCACCGAAGCAAGGTTGGGGGGAACCACTCCCACTTGTAGAAATGGGAGTCTTACGTTTGGGCAAAAGATAAAACTTTCTCAAGGAGCTTCTAAATAACCGCGCCTGTGCGCCTGAGTGTTGTCTTGCGGCGCGAGGCTGGGCGTACCAGCAGGAAGATTGTCAAAGTCAAAAGAAGGGTCGCTAGGATTTGGCCAATTCCAAAACTTGCACCATACAATAGGACACTGCCCAGCTGGTTGACGATAAACGCCAAACCATAACCAACTACAATCTGATATCCAATTGCGATCGCTGTCCATTTGGAGTAGCTCATTTCCCGACCGGTGGTGGCCATAGCCACGATGCAGGGAGGGTCGAAAAGATTGAGAATCATGAATGAGAATCCTCCTAGCGCAGTAAACATCGAAGTAATACCGGTCATCACCGCTTGATGGTTATCCGGATTAGCGACGCCGTTTAGGACGGCCAGGGTGCTGATCGCACTTTCTTTTGCCATGAGAGCGCTTATCGTAGCTACCGCTCCCTTCCAGTCTCCGAACCCAAGCGGGGCAAAGAACCATGCGATCGCACGCCCGATATTCGCCAGTATGCTGTTCCCTATATCAACCATCTGCATGTTCCAGCCAAAAGAAGAGAGAAACCAGATGAGGACGCAGGCCGTAAAAATGATGGTGCCCGCTTTGATGACGAAAGCCCGTGCGCGTTCCCACATATGGGTCAGAACGCCTTTAAGCGAAGGCATATGATAAGGAGGCAGTTCCATAACGAATGGAGCCGGGTCTCCCCCAAAATACGCTGTCTTTTTTAAGCCAATGCCGGACATGACAATGATGGCGATCCCAAGAAAATACATGGATGGTGCGATCCAGATCGAATTGGGGAAAAAGGTGGCGGCGATCATGGCAATGATGACCGTCTTGGCGGTACAAGGCATAAAAGTTGAGAGCATGATGGTCATTCTGCGGTCTTTTTCATTTTCTATAGTCCTAGTTGCCATGATGGCTGGCACACCGCAACCAGTGCCGATCAGGATCGGAATGAAGGATTTCCCGGATAGGCCAAATTTGCGGAAGATCCGGTCCATGATGAAGGCGACCCTCGCCATATACCCCGAATCCTCCAAAAGTGAGAGGAAGAAAAACAGGATGAGCATCTGGGGAACAAAGCCAAGCACGGTGCCCACGCCGCCAATGATGCCGTTTACAATCAGCCCGCTGAGCCAGTTGGCAGCCCCCACGGCACTCAAAGCCGATGTGGCGCCGCTGGTGATCCAGTCACCAAATAAGGTGTTGTTCACCCAGTCTGTCGCAATTCTGCCCACCGTGGTCACGGATATATAATACATTAAAAACATGATGACCGCGAAAATTGGGAGGGCAAGGAAACGGTTGGTGGCAATGCGGTCGATCTTGTCGGAAACCGACATTGAATTGGGATTTTTACGGAGGCACTGACCCACAAGCTGGGCAATATATTCATACCGTTCGTTGGTGATGATGGTTTCGCTGTCATCACCGTACTCCTCTTCGACGGAAGCAATGAGGCCTTCTAGCTTGTCCCTTTGTACCGAAGACAACTGAAGTGCTTCTAAAACCTTCTCATCCCGTTCAAAAAGCTTGATGGCGTACCAGCGTGCGCGCTGCGGCAGATCATCCTTGAAGGTCTCCGCAATAGCGGAAAGGGCTTCCTCGACCCGTTTACTGAACTTGTGCTGGGGCATCGAGGCCTGTTTTGCTTTAGCAAGTTGGATGGCTTTTTCCGTTGCTTCCATGGAACCTTCACCTTTGATTGCGGCGGTTTTCACGACTTCGTAGCCTAAGGCCGCCCCAAGCTTCTGGGTGTCTATCCTGTCACCGGACTTTCTGACAATATCCATCATGTTCAGCGAAATTACAACAGGAATGCCCAGTTCCGCTATCTGAGTCGTCAAGTACAGGTTCCGCTCCAGGTTGCTGCCGTCCACCAGGTTGATAATAGCGTCAGGGTGACCATTCATCAGGTAGTTACGGCTGACAACCTCTTCCAGCGTGTACGGGGAAAGAGAATAGATCCCGGGAAGATCAGTTACGACCACCTCCTTATGGCCTCTCAACTTTCCTTCCTTTTTTTCCACAGTAACTCCCGGCCAGTTGCCCACATACTGGCTGCCACCCGTCAGATTGTTGAACATGGTTGTCTTACCACAATTCGGGTTGCCGGCAAGTGCGATTTTAATTGCCATATGTATAAATCCGCCTTTCTGCGAAAGGCACCGATGGGGTTATGAAACCAAAACCCATCATCCTTTCACTCTTTTTGTGTTATCCTCCTCTTGTAGGCCACTGGTATACTACAGAACCCGAGGAGATGAGTGGCGGGGCTGTATAGCGGCAACCCCGTATATGTATATGGTGTCGGTCATCCGTTAAGGCATCAATGAATGGCGCAAAACAGTAGCCCGTAAACTTATCTCTTCCGAAGTTGACTCGATTTCGCCGGATGACCAGTCCCTGCCAGCCCTACAAGTATTTTTGCAGGAGGTACTTCTTTTGTTCAAAGTCTTTCGTAAAAATCTGCTGTGGACTTGATGTCCACAAAACCTGGATCTATGCCTGCATCGGTATTACTGATACAAATGGCCGTACTGAGTATAAGCAAGCTCGCTTCTCTTCCTTTTCCAAGGGCCTTAGAGAGTTGGCTGATTGGCTTGCGAAATTCTCCTGTATCGAAGTTTGTATGGAATCTGCCGGCAAGTTTTGGATTCCCGTATTCAACATCCTTGAAAAGACCTGTTTTGTTACCCTGGCACATCCCAAGTACACAAAACCTCAAAAAGGAAACAAAACGGATCGCAAAGATGCCAAATGGATCTGTGACCTCTTTATGTGCGATATGATCAAACCCAGCTTTATCCCCTCTCCTGTAATCAGGCATCTCCGTGACCTGATGCGTTACCGCTTCAAGATTACAAATATGCTGAC
>LDXJ01000012.1 GCA_001029295.1 Peptococcaceae bacterium CEB3
AATGTGGATCTAAGACCTCTTTAAACTCAGAACTAAGGATTTCCAAGGGACATGCCTTGATTCCTTGAAGCAAAACATCATAAGCCAAGGCGAGTCGCCCAGCCCGCTTGATGTTCGACATAATCTGAGTTGAATCCATTCTCTGTTCCTCGGTATCCAGTTGAGCGACTTCAATGAAGTGTTGAACGAGTGTTTCAAACTGTTGAAAGATCACACTTCCTTCCTTGGGGTGTTCCAAGGTGTATTGATACAGTCTGGCCCGAAAATCATAGAAGGTTCTACGTGCAAAATAACGTTCGCCGATATTACGTAGGCCCAAGGCGTAGGAAATTTGAAAGTCGTAGGCAAACGCATCAAAAAGCACTTCATCCGTAAAGTTCTTCAAATGCTTGATGATTTCGAGCGCAACCAAGATGTTGATAGGAAAATTGGGACGTCCATTATCACTCGAATAAAGAGGAGAAAACAACCTCTCGTCAATCTGACAAAAAACATGCTTATAAAACAGTCCGGCCCAACTCTCTTCCAGTCTCTTTTTATAGCGAGGGTCCATTCCACTTAAATTATTAAACAATTTCTCTTGTCTATGTAACGTATTCTCTCTAAACACGGCAAACATCACCTCAAATAACCATATGTGCAAGTTATATTCTGATACCTCAGAATATCTCCGTCATACTGTACCAATTCGGCATACCAGGGGCGAATTCCTGCCTTTGGACCAAAAAATCAGGGGGTTTCTGCACTGAAATCATTCTTAGCCCACCTAGCAAGAATAATATCAAATGGCCTTGTAAAAGATAACTTGTTTATGAAATGTTTCTTTTCATCTTTAGGTAGCCCAGAACAGCCGTAAATGAAAGCCATTTTCTGCCAGGGGTCCATGCCTTGAAAGCTTTCTTTATTTTCACGTAACCAATCAAAAGCGGAATTTTGATAAGCTGCTAGTAAGATTTCCCTTTGAACAAAAGATTCGCTTCTAGGGTACTTTCTAACTAACTTTGAAAAATGATTGATATACCTATTCTTGGTAAAAAGACTTAATATGGACAACCGAAAAAATTCATTATTCACAACATCCTCGGAATGAAGTAATTCTAATAATCTCTCACCAATATATTTCCATCGTTCTTCGTCTATAGATTGGACCGAAGCAAGATAACTACATATGTTAGCCAAGCAGGGACCAAGCTTTGCTATTTCTTTTAACGAGACTTCAATTGCACCTGGATGGCCAAGCTGAGTTAATCTTCTGTAAAACCATCTAAGCCTTATGTAGTCAACATCCTTTTGTCTTATATATTCGTAAATAATATCGCTAATAGTCTTATCAGAAACTGATTTCCAATCCTCGTCAGAAATCTCATTATATGTTATTGTGCGATATGGATCACCCCCAGAGTACTTTGTAATCAATTTAAGAAACTTATCTTCTTCTTTACTAATCGGTCTATCCTCAATCATATCAGTGCATAAATTCATAAACTCCTCAACTGTATATATTTTTGTTTTATGTCGCTGAAGCATTAATCTTTGCTGCTTATCTAATATTGAAACGACCTTTGCCAAAGAATTCTTGGCGGTTTGTTTAGAATCACAGAATATCAATATATCATCCGCATATCTAAGAAACTCAAATCCTTGAATATTTATACTGTTATCTATTGGAATCATTGCTGCTTCAGCCAGTAAATGAATAGGGTGTGGGCCTGTGGGTACACCTCTTGATACATTTGCTGTTGTAGACTCTAATAAGCCGACAACCCATTTTGTTACTTGATTCGGGAAAGCTGATTCGATTAATTGATTTTCTACAATATGATGATATATTTGATTATAAAAATCTGCGATATCACAATATAATACGTATTCAAAGCTAGAACTCTTTCTAAAGGCACTAGTCCAAAAATCATTCCATGAGCTCATAGTTGAATATAACCCATAATTAATGTCAGGTGAAAATCTATAACTGAAAACAATATTTCTATCCAGTCTTCGACGTTCTATCCCTATTCCATACTGATGGATTATTGCAGTGATAATGATACTGTCTTGGGGATCCAGTTGAGTAGCTTGTCTGTACGATATTTCATCCTTAGGTACAATAAATCTTCTACAAGCCCCAGGTGGAAATTGCGATAGATCCTTTCCTTCTATTAAAGCTACGAATTCATCTTTATAGGTTATAATGGGATCTATTTCAGCAATTTTAGGAAACATATCCCCATCAGAATGATTGTAAATAAAATCGACTGCCCACTTTAATGAATCCCCGCTTAACACTATTAATTTTCCCCCTCTTAAATCCCAAGTTTGGCGACATTGTTCCAAGCCCTTATGTGCCGAGGCTTCTGAGGCACCGGCCCGGATAATGCAGTCCAAAATGACTGAGTGAATGGCACCGACTTACTACGATTTTCGGTTTGTCCGGCTGTGACCGGAATATGCAACCTCCTCGACCAAAACGCTCCAGATGTAGTGAATCACCTTACTGAGGTGGCCGGAAATGTGGCAAGTTCCTTTTGGGTAAAATTACCTTTTCGGTCTCGGGTTTCTTATCTCCATCCAATCTAGAGGGCGGGAAATCACTTCAAACCCTACTTTGCTGTAAACGCCATGAGCGTCTTTCGTTATTAGCAACCATTGGTAAACATCTCGAAAATCTTTGTGCGAAAGGATGTAATTGATCATTTTTTGACCTATTCCATTTCTTCGGTAGCTCTCATCGACAATGACATCGAGAATATAAGCGAATCTTGTTTTATCTGAAACTACTCTCGCATATCCAACCTGCGTCTGATCTTCTAAAAATGCTCCTACGTTTAAAGCCGAGTTTTGCGCACCTTTCGTTACTTCGTCAAGTTTTATTCCTACACACCAAAACGCATTTGAAAGCATTTCAGTGACCTTTATGAAATCCATTTCTTCAATTCCGTCCTTAATTATAACATCCATTAAGAAAGCTCCTCTGTTCCTATTTTAAGGTCTACTGGTGTACCCCTATCTGATGCATTCTCAGCCTCCAGTTTTCCGGTTCGGCAGGGGGTAGCGCCTCTGGTCATCCGGTAGCTAAGACCGTCTTTCAAAGAGCAAAAGACAGAGCAGATTACCTTGAACCCAACACCAAAGTTGCGTATCCATCATAGCAAACTATGACCTCTTTACGGTTTCCTTCTCACCGACTACTCACCCCACCTGTCCCCGGAACCTCTTAAGACTTTATTCCCGCTCCATGAATAGGACTATTCGTCACTCGCAGGGAAAATCCTTCCTCTAAGTACAAAATTTCCTTTATTGTGTCAAAATGCTGGCTTTCGTTTTCCTTAGCGCAGCATTATACCGAAATTACGCAAGAAATGGCGGCAAAAAGAAATCACACCCCAACAAGACCGTTTAGTCCGCTGGTTGTTCTTACTCGACGGTAACAAGGATGAGGAAATCCGCCAGCAACTGGAGGCGATTGCAGTGGAAGATCCGATAATTGACCGGGCGATGAAGGATTGGGAAACCATGAGCGGCGACCCTAAACTGCGGGAACTCTACTTTGACCGGAGAAAAGCCCTTATGGATCGCATGGTGGCGGCCCGGGCCGCCGAATCGAAAGTGCAAGAAGCAAAAGCAGAAGGCGAAGCGGATGCCATCTGTCAGTACCTTGAAGTGCGCTTTGGCCCAGACTCGCAGGCTCTTCAGGAGACGATTCGCCACATCGAGAGCCTCGATCGGTTAAACCGAATTCTCAGAGGCGTCTACACGGTCGGTACCCTGGGTGAAGCAGAACAGGTCATCCAAAATTCTCTCGACTCCTAGCTGATCCCGTGAGCTTTGCCCTCCCCAATAGGGGGCTTTAGCCATGGGGTGGTTGACATATAACGACCTCTGTAATAATAGGTTCAAATAATTCCGAACTCCTGGCCAATTGAATTAGCTTGTAATTTACCCCCCGTGTGATCATGGCGGCGCACAAAACAGTGGTATCAAGAAGCACTCTGTCCATGTCTATAGGTCTCCGAGATCGTCTTGACTTATAGCAGGCATTCCTTGGCGTTTAGCCCATAACCGTTCAAAGATAGCCTCTATGATAGAATCTTCCTCTTCAGTCGTTCTAAATTGGCCTGCCGGTATCCTGTAATGACCGCCCGGAGACCGAAACGCCTTCATTTTCCCGTTTTCTATCCAGTTTATGACTGCTTGATTGGAAACTCCCAGCTTCTTGGCAACGTCCCCGGTGCTTAGAAGCGTCTTAGTCCCTTCCTTGTCGTGTTCAAATCTTATTGAATTAAGAGCACGTTTTAGGCCCGCAAGTTGGATTTCCGATATTCGGGCTTCTTTTGAAATGATGGTCACGACCGCCTCATGAAGCTGCCGGGCGATCGCCAGACCCTCTTCCAGGCTCTCCGCCCCGTCATCCACAGTGGGCAGGAAATGACAGTGAAAATCATTTTCCTGCTGGGCACGCTGATCGAATTGCCATTTTTACGCAATCCCTGGATAAAATCAAAAACCCTGCAATCCTCGTGCCTTGCAGGGCTAGATTTTTCATGGAGCCGATAGTAGAATGGCTGTTCGTAGGGTAGTATGTTTAAACCCGCCGAAATCGACGGGTTTAAACCGTATAAAACCTGATTTTCTATCAGGTCTGCCTTTGTAATATCAGTATATGCAAGATATGCAAGCTTAAATCGATTGATACAAAGTATAAAGGAGACTTATTCGAAGTCTCCTTGCCTTTAAGATAACCGTATGCCTGTCTGTGCTCAGCAGACAGATTTTTTTGTAATTTTATTTTAGCCTCAGTTCCGCTATTTGTCAAATAGCTCTAATAAACTTTTTTGAGACTGCTCTGTAAAGCCATCTTTACTAATAAGCTCTTTTATGCCGTTGATTTTATCCTGCGCTGCGTTACGTTCAGTCTTAACTTTTTCAGTATATTTAACCTGCTTCTCATATTTCTCCTTTAAGTTTTTTTGATAATGCATCAGCGCGTGAAGAAATGGAGTTTCAATGCGATTTTTTCTTAAGCCAATCGATGAATTTCTCGGCGTTCGCCAATTCGGTATTCATTAAAGCACTCCCACTATGTAAATCATGTGTCTCTGCGAGTTAAATTCGAGGGGTTTAAGCATTCTCCGTTGAGTATTTTTTCAGCGCTCAAATTGCCGCGACCCCCACGAATATGGGATATTTCGCTTCGCAAATCTATTTTTCATTCAATATGCCAAAAGAAAAAGAGCTCCCGATCCGAAAATCAGGGGCTCTCCTTCCGAAGAGGGTTCCCTCTCCGATGCTTTGAATTGGCCGGGTAGAAATGGGCGCTTACACGCCCATAGCCCCCACAGACCCGGACGTGCAGATTTCCCGCATCCGGTTCCTCTTACTATGGTTTTGCTAAATGTAGGAATGCATTATCTTTGGTTTTGGAAGTGGTAAACGAGATTGAAAGAAACTAGGCGCGTTTTCTCCGGGTGTACTGTTAACCCGAATTTAGCAAATCTCTTAGGCAGTACCTCAAGCACCCGCATGGCGTCCAGCTTATTCGCGAACCCTATCACTAGGTCGTCGGCAAAACGAACCATGAATACCTTTCCCTGCATACGTGGTTTGACCGCTGTCTCGAACCATAGGTCCATCACATAATGCAAATAGATATTGCTCAGAAGCGGTGAAACTACCCCACCCTGAGGGGATCCAGATTCTGGATAACTAAGTTGGCCCTTCTCTCGAACTCCTGCATTCAACCACTTTCCTATAAGCCTCGTGATCACTCCATCATTTACCCGCTGTCGAAGCATTGCCTGTACTTGTGCATGGTCGATCGTGTCGAAATACTTTCGGATGTCGACATCCAGTATCCACCCGCCGTTTATTCCCATGGTTCCTTTCCAAATGACTTCCAGTGCCTGGTGTTGTGACCGTCCTGGACGGAACCCAAATGAACAGTCTTTGAAGTCCTGTTCATATATGGGTTCAATTAGCATACAAATCGCCCTTTAATAAGATGCAACGCCCTTCCCTCGATAGGATCCTCTCGGGTGAGTTCTCCTACTTCATGGGTACTATGACGGCATTACGACTAGCTGTTACGCTTCCCGCCGCACTTCGTTTCCTTCGCTTAGCGGTACCATCCTTGTTCTCATTGTTCGCTCCTCCCAACGGCTGAGACCAGGCCATGGGAAGCCCGGAGTTGTTATTCCGGTATCCCCGCCGGACACTAAAGATGGACGTAACAGTTCCTCCCAGGTTCCTGGGGAACCTTTCATGCATTTGCCCTGCTCTCCGACCCCGACCGGATAACGGTACCAGGTCACTACAGTACCATTATGCTGCCCCCGCCTTCTGAAAAACGGAGGCTCCAGCGATAAACTTTTCGAGGCTCAATCACACCGCTTTTGCACTCACTGTCTACGCTTCACGCTAGAAATTGCTTCCTAACATGCAAGACTCGCTTTCGGCTGTTGACCAGACTTTACCGGGCAGGTCACTTCCCCCTGCAAGGTTCCTACTAAAGGTTTCAGCCCGTTGGCATTCCCCTTTACCAGACTTATCCTGACGCAATCAGAATCGTTCCCCGTTGTGTTGGGGTCGGACCCCGGCACAATTCCGACCGGACGGAGGAATTGTGGCCGAGCAGACTATCCCCTCTTGCGTCAGACAAGACCGCTTAGGACTGTAAGCACGCCTGTCGCAAAATTAAATATATTTGTATCTTTACTATCCTCTTCGTTGGTGCTATAGTAAAAGGCAAAATTGAGTTCGCGGAAGGAAAGAACAGCGGGTGATGACTACTTGGGGGATGTTAAGCAAGAGATTATCCGGTGCTACAACCAAGTCAACCAAAGAATATTTAATATCGGCACCAAATGGGTTAAGGTCGAGCTTTCGGACCATTATATCTTTGTGATTGCGAAACATCGTCGCGTTGCCGGTAACGCTATTGTGGATCAGAAACTGCCTATCTTGTCCCGGATGGTTGACGTTGTTCTGTTAGATGAGTTCAAAGAGAGTCTTAATATAGAGTTGAGTCGGCAGTTGAATTTAGATATTGAAACTGTCCTCAAAGATTATGATCCCCTGACTGAATTAGCAGGTACCTTGATCGTCTTGAATAAGCCCTTGTAATTTTGTTAACTTTTCACTTGAATAAGACTGGTTTATGGAACTATTTTTCAGTGCCATTGAACCGTCTCCGGTTCGAGCTTTGAGGCCGAGGCAAAAGCATGGTTTGCATACCGTGCTTGGGCTAACGTCTTGAGGCATTCGAGGGGGGCGGTTTTGTTTTTTTGTTTTGGACAAGCCTTATCAGATACAGCGGAAGGAGGTCGTTTTTGTGGCACGCGTGCTAGTACGGGACATCATCACCACACTTAACACCATCACAGGGGGTCGGGTCGTAACCGACCAAAGCGAAAGGTTCAACGGGAGTAATCCCTTTGTAACACTCAAATCATCCAACATCCCAGGAAAGGAGGTGATGGAAGTACCTGGGTTGGTTTACGGGGATCCGTCCATGCCGGTGCACAAAGTGGCTGTAGTGATGACTCTTACGGAATCGGTGGTAGAACTGGCCGCGGCCTCCGGAGTTAATGCCTTGGTCGTTCACCATCCTGTCGCCGACGCGGCCAGTACCGGCGGCGTTCCTTTGAAAGATTACTTAAGCCACTATAATTTGGCCATTTTCGAATTGCACGAAGCGTTTCACGGATTGCACCCCGGAATTGCTTTGCTGCACGGCCACGAACCCATTTTTACAGATACCTGCTTCGGCGGGATCGTCGGCAATGTGGTGATGGTAGGCAAACCGCTCGACGGTATAAAAAACCTATCGCACATTCTGTCCAGACTTGAGTTATTAATGGCCCAACAGCAGGACATGCGCCTGCTGGATGCGGAGCGGAAAATTTTCGACTCTTTAGATCTTCAAGAAACCAACGCCCTGGAAAGCGGCGCCATCATTGAGGGCGATCCAAATAATGAAGTAGGTCTCATTCTGCATTGTTTCCCTCATACGGGTTTTAGTGTAGAAAACCTAAACTCAATTTTGGAAAAATACCCCGCGATTCGCACTGTTATTGCCAGTATCAGCAAAGTGCGCAACCAGCATCCCTTGATCGCCGTCTGTGCGGCGAAAGGACTCAATCTAATCAACGGAAACTCTCATGCCTTGGAGATATGGGAAAACGGACTGCCCTTAGCTTATGCCATTCAAACTCTCCTTCCCGACGTTGAAGTGGTCGTCTACAGGGAAAGGGTCACATCTTATCCGCTGGCAGCCGCCGGTGCCCGTGAACTGCGCAGGTATGCCCGCCAAATGGCTTTTAGCTATTTGCTGGGTCATGAAACCGGCCGTGGAAACATCGACGAGCAGATTAGTGATGTAAAGGAGGCTAAATTTAATGAGTAACCCTCAATCAACCCTGCTTCATCAACCCATCGTACCCCAGACGACAGAACCAAAGGCCACTTGGTCCAATCTTAATTCCGAAGCCAAATACACACTAATGGCGGCCATTGGCGGATGGTTGTTCGATTCTTTTGATGTCATGCTTATTTCCTTGTTAGCTGCCCCTATCATGAAAAGTTTAGGTTTTGGGCCAGCCGAATTGGCCGTGGTGCTGTCCGTTCAATTAGGAGCCTCGGCACTCGGTGGCATCCTGACCGGCATTTTGGCCGACCACATTGGCCGCAAAAAAGCGCTTATGCTAAACATTCTTGTTTACGCTCTGTCCACCGGGGCGGTATTTTTCACCAGTTCTCTCAGCATGCTCCTCGTGTTGCGCTTTCTCACCGGTCTGGGCTTAGGTGGCGAGTGGGCTCTCAGTATGACCCTTATTTCCGAAAAGGTGCCTGCCGGTTTTCGTGGACGGGCCGTGGCTCTGGGTAACGCCGGTTGGCCCTTGGGCACTCTGTTAGCCGCCCTGTTCAGCTACTTCCTGTTCCCTCTGGTCGGCTGGCGGGCCACTTTCGCCATCGCCGCCTTTCCTGCCCTGCTGGTTTTGTGGATTCGCCGCTATGTTCCGGAATCGCAGCTTTGGCTGGAAGCCAAGAAATCCGGTCGCAAGCCTGACCAGCCTAAAGAAAAGGTCCCGATCCTGGAGATCTTTAGCCGGAACTACTTACGAAGAACGCTGCTGGTGTTCCTCGCCATCCTTTGCACTATGTTCGCTTATTGGATGTTCTGGACCTGGCTGCCCACCTACCTCGTGACCACGCGTGGTTTCACCCTGTCTAAATCGAGTCTGTGGATGATCATTACCCAGGTTGGCGCGTTCGCCGGCTATATGGTCAACGGTTGGATTCAAGACAAACTGGGACGGAGACTGGCTATGTCTCTTTTCTCGATCGGCGAAGCGGCCATGATCCTCCTTTTCCTGACCTTTGTGACAAATTCCGCCTATATTTATCCTATCGTATTGCTGCTCGGCTTCTTCACAGGCTACTGGGCAAGCTACGGTTCGATCGTCACGGAAACCTTCCCCACCCGGATCCGGGCCACCGCCGCGGGTGTTACCTACAATTTCTCCCGGGCTATCAATCTGGCCGGCCCACTCATCATTGCCTCGGTAGCTGCCGCGGCCAGCTGGAATGTCGCTCTGGCCATGCCGGCCCTGGGAGCACTCCTCGCCGGAATATTAATCTGGACTTTGCCTGAAACGAAAGGACGTGATCTGTCCCTCATCGAGTAAACCGTTTGGAACCGTCCCTGCACATCTTTCTGACCTTCATCCAAAAAATGAGGCAGGTGCCCTCACTCAAACACGAGTCAGGGTATCTGCCTCAACGACCTAGGTAGAACAAGCCACCCGCCAAGCTTCCCCTGCGCCCCAAAGCTAAGCCAGGCAAACTATGGTTTAAGGGTCTACCTTCTTTGACCCAGTGGTCGAGTAGATACGTGCCTTTCGAACTTTAGGAGACGCTTTGTATTCCCCGTTTCTCTCCGTTTCCTCTGAGAGTGTCACAGTATTTGCTCCATGGCTCGATTGAGCGCGCACCCCTCACGGAACCGGACTTGCAGTTTTCCCGCATCCGGCTCTTCATGTTACCATTTACAGTAGGTAGCTGATGTGCCTTCTTAATTCGAAGATGTCATGTACAGTTTCAGTTTGGGCAGCGGATACCTTTTCAGGAAAAGCAGGAATTTATCCCATGTGTAGCTGCGTCTCTGGCTTCTCCTGTTCAGGTATTTGAAAAGATACCGCTTGGCTTCGTCGAAGAAGTCTTTCACACTATCCCGGTTATCCGTTATCCCATAGTACCGGCAGTACCCTTGGAGTTTGCGGCTCAGAGTTTCCATGAAGATGGCTTTTGGCAAGTGCCGGTTCTCCCTTATCCATTGTTTGAGCCTAAGCAGGCTCGCCCGGTATTTCTTGCGACTGGTTTTCCTTTTGACGCGGAACCTTCCCAGGCGGTCTTTGCTACAGTAGTGTGTAAACCCTAGAAAGTCTGAAAGCAGAAGACATTGTCGTCGGCGCACCTGACCATGTAGGCTGCTCCTCGGGCCTGTTTTCGACGGGCATTACCCCGTCTCATCAGTACTATGCGATGATCCGACTCCTTACCTTTGTCGTTTGGCTTCCTTGCTTTCTTATTGCTTGTCCGCCATACTCCATTTCTGAAGGACGGTAAGGTCTCCCAAGTTGATGTGTCATAGCCATATCTAGCATGGTAGGCTTACGACCCCGGGGAAGCCTTGCTGTTCTTGCATTTGCGACCAGCAAGGTGTAGCCTTCTGTTCAGACCACAGCATCGGCCTTCACCGTTTTCGGGATTTCGGGGCTCCATCGCTTCAACTTACGCCTCCGGCCTGCTAGTTTGCTGTCTACGCTTAGATACACAGGTCACCCTGTGCCTCTCAAGACTCGCTACAGAATGGCTGGCTAACCTTTTCTGGTGGGATTCCCACCCACTCTATGACACACCCTTTTCTTGGCGCACGGTCGGACCCCGGCACAATTCCGACGGGACGGAGGAATTGTGGTCTAGCAAAAAACCTTCAGCTCTGCCCGTGGAAAAACGCAGCGCAGTTGAGATTGGACGCAATTTATGGTATAATATTACATAATTCATTGAATAAACATTCGGGAGGAGAAAAACATGTCTGGCGAAACGATAAAAATAGAATTTGAATTACCCAAAGATTTATTCTTTAGAAATCCAATCATCAGTCAGACACTAATAAAAGCTGAGGCTTTAAAAAGACTGGCTGCCACTTTCTATGCTGACGGCAGTCTATCTTTAGGTAAAGCAGCCCAAATAGCCAATGTATCCAAACAAGATTTCTTGGATTTTTTGGCAAGTCACAATATACCCCTTAACTATGACATTCGTGAATTAGATGAAGATTTATCATCGGTTAAGGAGTTTTTACAAGATGAAAATCGTCTCTAACTCAACCCCTCTCATTGCTTTGTCCAGGATCAATGAATTTGAGCTCTTGCACGTCATATTCGGCAGCATAATTGTACCCAGCGCCGTATACAAGGAGGTGGTATCGGAAGGAACCGGAAGACCGGGTGTAAAGGAGGTTGCTAATGCCTCATGGATAATAACAAGAGAGGTACAAAATCTCCTCGCTGTTTCCCTGCTTCAAATAGACCTTGATCCTGGGGAGGCTGAGGCTGTTGTGCTGGCAAAGGAGCTAGGAGCGGATTATCTGCTACTGGACGAAAAGAAAGCCCGGAGAGTTGCCAGAAATTCTGAAATTGAAATCATGGGCACTGTAGGTATTTTGGGTCTTGCTGCAAAGAAAGGGCTTATTTCCAACCTTGATGATACTTTTACCAAGCTTGGGGAGAATGGCTTTCGTTTTACAGAGGATGTCAGGAAAAAAGTCAAAGTGGAACTCGATACACATACCCAATAGTCTAATATTTTTAGGCAAGCCATTCATTGTTATAAGTTAGTGGAGCCTTTTTTGTTTTTCCATACTTCGAATGTACCAGTCCCCTAGGGGAACTTTTTACTCACCGATGCCTTGGCGCAGCATTATATCGAATTACCGAAATTACGTAAGAAATGGCGGCAAAAAGAAGTCACACCCCAACAAGACCGTTTAGTCCGCTGGTTGTTCTTACTCGACGGCAACGAGGACGAGAAAATCCGCAAGCAACTGGTGGCGATTGCAGTGGAAGATCCGATAATTGACCGGGCGATGAAGGATTGGGAAAACATGAGCGGCGACCCTAAACTGCGGGAACTCTATTTTGATCGCAGAAAGGCCCTTATGGATCGCATGGCGGCGACCCGGGCCGGCGAATTGAAAGTGCAAAAGGCAAAAGCAGAAGGCGAAGCGCAATGTAGATCTGAAGCGAAAGCGGATGACATCTGTCAATACCTTGAAGTGCGCTTTGGTCCGGACTCGCAGGCTCTTCAGGAGACGATTCGTCACATTGAGAGCCTCGATCGGTTAAACCGAATTCTCAGAGGCGTCTACACGATCGGCACCCTGGATGAAGCAAAACAGGTCATCCAACAATCTCTCGATTCCTAACCGATCCCATGAACCTCGCCCTCCCCAAAAGGGGAGGGCATTGTTGTTTTGGGCCACATATTCCCCCATCGCCCTGTAACCCTGAAGCGAGAGGTATTTCCCGACGTTCGACATGCCAGGAAGGTAGTTACCTTGGCTATCAAATAAAACGGAAGCAAAATCCAGAGTCCGGATCTTCTGCTCTTGCGCGTAGGCCGTGAGCCAGCTGCGCATGGCCCCTATGGACTGAGAGAGCCCCCTATAAGGGACGGGCAGGGCCAAGATCGGGGTAATATTACTCGCCCACGCCTTCTCGACCATAGCCTCAATACCGTTCCGGTAGTCTGCCTCGCTCACTCTTTTGGTCGCATCCCCGTTTGAAGGGGACAATCCCCAACCCACGGTTGATCGGGAGGGAAATCCCAGGGCTGAGCAGCGATTTGTTTTTTGATCAGATTTCGAGTGTTTAATTGTCTGAATCGTTCCCCGTTGTGTTAGGGTCTGACCCCGGCACAATTCCTCAGAATCAAAATTAGGTCGTTATCGGCCTCGTCAAGAGAAAGCCAGGCGTTTTTGAGCCCCGTTCTTTTCAGATAATCGGCGACCGCTGTGGTTTTGCCGTAACCGGCGGGCGCGGACAGAAAGGCGAGCTTATAGTCCGGCAGCTCCCGCAGGCTCCTTCCGAAGAGGGTTCCCTCTCCGAGGCTTTTAATTTTAATTGTCAGAATAGTCCCCCGTTGTGTGGGGGGCAGACCCTGGAACACTGCCTGGAGGTCAGATCCCGGCACAATTCCGACGGGACGGAGGAATTGTGGTCTAGCACACCTCAATAAAAATCGTGTCCGGCAGGCTCGGATCAAAGGGCTTGTTGGCCCAGAGCACAATCACCAGGTCAGTATCGGCGAGGTTTTGGGTATGATGCGCGAAACCCGAGGGGATATCCACAACTTCGGGATTTTCCCCGCTGACAAAGTAGGTTAGCACCTTGTCACTATGGATCTTGCGCAGGCGCACGACCCCCCGGCCGCTGGCGACCAGGAGTTTTTCGCACCGGCTGTGGTGCCAATGGTTGCCCATCGTGCTGCCCGGCTTGAGAACGTGCACGGACACCTGTCCCCGGTCGGGCGTCCTGATGAACTCGGCGAAAGAACTGCCCGCAGCCGCCTTTGCTTTCAGGGGGTAGCTAAAGCTGCTCTCCGGCAGATAACTCAGATAAGTGCAGTAAATCTTCCTGGTGAACTCATCCCCCACATTCGGGATGGTGAGGTTTTCGCGCCCCGCCTTGAAATAATAGAGGAGGTCCGCGATTTGACCGAGTTTCAAGGGGTAGACCGGGTAGACCGAATAAGGTGTCCAGTGTTTTTGGGAGATCAG
>LDXJ01000013.1 GCA_001029295.1 Peptococcaceae bacterium CEB3
GCGCGTCAGCCAGAAAAGCCTCATGGCCGAAAATACTCGTTTAATCCTGATGGATAAAAAGGACCGAAGCGAAAACGGTAGTAAACGTGCCGCTATCGAAGGAACCAATTCCGCTTTTAAACGGGCGCATGGAGCTGGGAAACTTAAAGTTAGAGGTTTAGTACGCTGTAGTTTGGTCATGGGCTTGAAAACAATCGCTCATAACTTCCACCAGATCGTTCGTCTCCTCCAAGGTGATACTCGTCAAAAGTGCAGAAAAAATGCAGGCCTACACCAAGGGACACTTGCGACCATTTAGAGAAAATGACAGGTTGGAGAGAAGAAATACCCTCCTGCACCACGAAAATATGCGCTATTTTCTATGGATATTCCGGATTTTGAGAAACACAGGATCCATGAACTGGTAAAATCAATTTGAGCGTACAATTAAGAGCGGGTCGGCCTACTATATCTTTAGACTTTTAGCACTGGAATCACCTCTGCATTCTTTTCTAAGAGGTAGGCATTACCAATGGCAATACCTGGTGACCCTTAAACCCCTGCACAATTCATTACTCCTCTCCGAACTTCCCTTCGATTAGCCTGACAAGTGCTTCCAATGCCTCATTCTCATCTAATCCCTTCGCAATGAGTTTGATCTTTACATTCTGAGGGATCCCTAAAGACAGCACACCAATAATGCTTTTGGCATTTACACTCCGTCCGTCTTTTTCAATAAGAATGTCTGCTTGATACCTGCCGGCTTCCTGAACAAAAACTGAGGCGGGTCTGGCATGAAGCCCAGCTTTATTAAGTACAAGAACTTCCTTTTCCATTCTTAGTCCCCTTTCACAGTCCAAGGACAATGAGACCTTACTATTTGTCTTCTATTCTTTTCTTCGTTTGTATTCACAACTTTTTGGACTTACGAGATACAATTTTATATTTCTGAAATTGTTTTGGTAATGGAATATCTTTAATAAACCTTTGCAGGTAAATCACTAATACAAAAGTTCCAACGGCTAAATAAGTATTGTGCTTTAGAAAACTTATTGTTAATAGCACGATAGCCATTATTACTAAAAGGTACCATTCAGTCTTTTTCATTTGGCTACTCCAAATCCAAGGCCCACCGACCAGCCTCAAATAACTTGGCTTGAAGGTTCACGTATGCGTTAGTCTCAACCCTTTCAAGCATGTCGTAGGCCTTCTTCAAACTCCGATCAACGACTAAAATACCGTGACGTCTTAAAAGGGCCACCAAAGCATGCTTTTCGAGTTCGGCTCCCCGGCTTTTAAAATACTCTACCGCAGTCTGAGCCAACTCAACACTACAAGCTTTAGCGTAGGGCAAAGCAATAATCTCGCCAAGTTTCTCTACGGCTTCACACACTAACGGTATGGGCAGTCCAAGGCACGCAAAAACCATGGCATCGCGTGGATGAGCATGGATAACAGCATTGGCTAAAGATAATTCTTTCAGAACACCCAGGTGCATATTTGCTTCCCTGGTAATGTCGCCTTCTCCTTCAATTTTGTTCATCTCATTGTCTAAAACTAAAATTTCCTCCGGCGCAATCCGGCAATACTTTTGCTGGGACATGAGCGTCGGAGTCATTAAGACATGATCGACGTTGATTCTGACAGAAATGTTGCCGCCGGCTGCGTTGGTAAGATTCCTATCAAACATAACTCTGGCAACTTCACAGACTTCTTTTCTTTCCACTCCATAAAGCATGTTATGTCCTCCCTCATGCATTATACACCTTAATGTCCGGTAAAAATGAATAGGCTTCTTCTAAAGAAAAGTCTGAGCTTCCTTCTTTCGTGGCTTTAGAAGCACTTATAGCTGTAGCAAATTTGAAACTCTCTTCCAGGCCTTTCCCTTGGACAAGCATAGCTAAAGCACCGCCGAGAAATACATCTCCACACCCCGTGTCGTTAACTTCCTTTATCTCAGGTGGAAATACTCTGAAAACCGCTTCTTTCGTACCAATTAGGTTACCATATTTCCCCAGGCTTAATGCCACAATTTCTACGCCCAAATTTACAAGCTCAGTGATTTTTTCTGCGTAGAGCTTTGGTTCGCCATCTTCTATCGCCATAAGTTCTTTAAACTCGACCTCATTGGGTTTAATTAAGTATGGTTTTACTTTCAAGGCTTCATTCAAATATTGTCTGGAAGTGTCGACTACCAACTTACCACCTTTCGTCCCCACTATCTTTAATAAATCACTATATAATTCTAGGTCAACCTGCGGCGGGGTTCCAGAAAAAACCACAATGTCATTTACGTTAATGAGACTATCCAGCTTTACCTTTAATGCCCTAAAAGTCTCCTCCCTGACGTCAAACCCCGGTTGGGTAATCATGTAGCTTCCAGGTTGTTCTTCAGACAGGATGATATAGCTTTCACGGGTCTCCGCGCCCTCTTGCCAAACGCAGTTGCACTTAACCCCTTTTTCCTCCAAAAGCCTTTGCACGTGCCGACCGTTTTGACCGGCAAAAATCCCGGTGGCTACATTTCCGATCCCCATTTTGGATAATACTACCGAAACATGGGTAGCTTTACCGCCAATGTCATATAAAATCTTTTCGGATCGATTGTTATGGTTCTTCTGAAGTTTTTTAACAATAATAATCTTGTCCAATGCGGGATTTAACGTAACAGTAATAACCATCTAACTTCTCCCTTAATTCTTAAAGTTAAAATAGTCTTTGAGTTTAGCCCATTCAGTATTTAAGATATCCTCCTCCTCTAAGCCACAATAATTAGCAAACTCGATTGATAACCCAAAATTTCCAGTATCGTCGGGATTATGAGCATCGGAATTAATCAGAAACTTCACCCCCTGTTCTTGACAAGTTTTAATTACATTCCTAAACCTTGACCAGTTTTTGTCCTTTTTTAGGGCTTTATTATTAATTTCTATAGCTATATGTTTGTCTAGCAAAATAGGAATAATCTTTTGAAAGTCAATTTCGTAATATGGATAATTAGGATGAGCGATACATTTGACATTGTATTTTAACAAACTAGATAATAGAGCTTGAGTATTCCTATCCCTATCGTGAACGTTCCATGAAAATGTATGAAACGAAGCATGGATAAATTCCAGTCGTTGCAGAATGGTCTCTGGCAGATCCAGGCTACCGTCTAGATTTATAATATTGGCTTCTACCCCCGGGTAAATAAGCATCTCGGAATCTTTCGACACATTATCAATGAGACTTTCAAAAAAATAGTAATGAGAGGACGCCGGCATTTTCGGTCCATGGTCAGTAATTGCTATGCACTTTAACCTCTTTCTTTTGGCTACTTGAACAATTTCCTTAATCGTACCGAATGCATCCCCACTAGCAATAGTATGAATATGGAAGTCTCCGATAATCTTCATGTTTTACCTTCTCTCGTGAGAACCTAAACCGCCAAATTTAGAGCCGGCCAGCAGGAGTAACTATTTTGTTACCCCTGCCGACCATGCGGTTGCTGGATGGAACTTCCCTACCAATTACTAGTTTAGAGTTTTAGGGAAACGCCAACAACTCTTTTCAGATTTATGGGATTTATGGATGCTTCACACTATGAAAATCTTCTTGCGGAATCTCCTCAGGTTCTTTCTGTCCTAATACCAAAGCCCGGTAATAAATTTCTGCTACATCTTCGACATATTGGGCTTTCAGATAAGCATCATCGAGATCTTTGCCAACGGTAACGACACCGTGCTTCTCTAAAAGGCAGGCATCAGATATTTTGAGCGGTTCAACAATCGTATTAGCCAAAGCTTGTGTCCCCGGCCTTTCGTATTTAGCTACGGGTACACGGATCCCGTAGGCAACTGCTTCGAAGACAATGGGCATGATTTCTTTGCTTTGGACGGCAAAAGCGGTGGCAAAACGTGAATGGGTATGGCAGACCCCATGGATATCCGGTCTAGTCTTATAGGCGATCAGGTGAACTAAAAGCTCGCTAGTCGGCTTTACCCGGGATTCGAGCTCGATAATGTTGCCATCCAGATCGACAATGGCTATGTCTCTCGTTGTAAGCATTTCTCGAGCAATACCGGAAGGAGTAATAACGATATAGCCAGTTTCTGGATCCCTTAGGCTAAAATTACCAGATTTATGCTTGCACAAGCCACTGTTTTCTGCTTTTTTGGCTATGATGACTACTTTTTCTTTCAAGACCTGTAACACAGAATCACCCTCCTAAATTCGTTCCTTACAACTTGAACTTTCAGTGAAAAGAGAGGCTCGAACATTCTGGTTCATGGCATACTCAGTGGATTGGCAGTCATGTCAAACCCAAGTTCTTTGGCGACTTCCTTTTCTCGTCTTGACATGTATCTGTAATACCAGACATAAATAACTCCCCAAATCGCTAGAAACACAAGGCCTGCAAAGTGGCCGTTAATGACGTCCGCGGCGTGCGCCCAAATCCATCTGAATCCAGGGGCCTCCATGCCATTCCAAGTCATCAATTGACCTGCTGGAATTTTGATGGTTCCTACACTTTTAGCAAGATTAGTAATAATGGGGGAGAAGCTTGTGGCAACATAGAGGTAAAGAGGAGTAGTAATTACTCCCAGGATAAACATGCGCACTAAATTTTTGTTAGTTATAATTAGCGCGGGAGCTGCAAAGCAGATGTTTAGAATTCCGCCGAAAGGAAGGACATTGTTCCCCGGCAGAACGATAGCGGCAAGTAAAATCACCGGAACCAATACAATAGTTGTAACCCATATTTCGGCTTGACCAGCAAGAAATGGCCAGTCCAGCCCGATGTAGAATTCCCTACCCGGGAACCGTCGCTTCATAAATTCACCAGCTGCGTCAGAGATTGGTGCCAGAGCTTCCATGAACAGCTTAGCCGCCATCGGGAAGAGCGTTAAAGCGGTAGCCGATTGCACGGCCAAAGTCAAAATTCCCTTCACATCATAGCGTGCAAACAGGGCAATCAAGAAGCCAATGATGAATCCCATCACGTGGTTCTCACCGAAGATACCAATTTTCTCACGGATTTTTTCCGCGTCAATATTGATGTTTTTGAGTCCTGGAATGAAATCTAGTAGTCTATTGAGAGGCGCTAAGATAACTGCCGTGAGACCCATGGCATGTGGTAAGGCAATACCAGGAATACCCGTAATTTTGTAAATCTGTTTTTGGGTTAGATCGGCATTCTTTAGCTCAAAAACGACTTCGATGGCCCCTACAATAAACGCTGCCGGCAGGCTACCAGTTACCCCAGCTACTAAAACCGCAGTGAGGATCTTATTCCAAACATTCCACATGTCCACATTTAAACAGTTGGTCCAGCCAAAGCCTAACATAATCAGGTTAATGGCAATCTGAATTGGGAACATAAAAAACGCATATGGCCAGGCCCAGGCAACAGCTGCCAACGGCGTCCAACCCATGTCAATCGCCCTTAAATGAAGCCCAGTACTTTTAACAAATGCTTGGGATGCCGGCCCTATAGCACTCATCATAAAATTGATGATTACACTCATGCCAGCGAACGCTACACCCAAGGTTAAGGCCGCTGAGAATGCTCTTCTGAACTTCATTCGGACGATGAGTCCGATGATGATCATTATAAAGGGTAGGAAAACGGAAGGGCCCATACCTAAAATGTAGTTGATAACCGTTTTTAACATATTTGACCCCCCTTAGTAGATAAATTTGAGACTGACTATTTCCTCAAAACCTCTTCAATTTGTTTCATAGCGACATCCAATCCCACACCAGTTAGAAATGGTATGCCACTGACAACTGGTACTCCGTAATCTTTCTTCTCATAAGGAGTTATGGAAATATACATGTCGCAATTCTTGATATGGGCCTCCAAGTTTCTGATGTTGATCGCCTCTACCTGAACACGTAAACCTTTTTTTTCGCAAAGATCTTTCACTTTAGATGCCACTGTTTGAGATGTCGCTACTCCGGATCCGCAAGCCACAATTATCTTTTTCATAATCTCACCTCCTTTCCAAGTCATTTCCCCATTATGAAGGTCTAAATGCAGAGCTGTGTCTGCAAACCTTTAAGCTATTTCTTGGTTTAAGATTTCTAGCGTTTCTAAAACACTCTTGGCATGCTTAAGTTCCAAAAGAACATCTGCTTTACTAAAAATATTCATTAGCTTTTTTAAAACGCCTATTTGGCTTTCCGGTTTATTGATTGCTAACAAAAAGATTATTTCTACCTTTATATCATTCACTCCGTTGCCCATTTCTTTAAAAATAACCGGCTCCCTTAGATTGGCAATTAAAATGCCTGGTTTAACAACATGAATAGCATCTGTATGGGGAATAGCCACACAAACTCCACTTGTAACCAATCCCGTAGGAAAAGTCTTTTCCCGAGCAATTACAGCATCTGCAAAAGAATCTTTAACATATCCCTTACTTAAAAGTTGGGAAGATAGCTCCCTTAATAACTCTTCCTGGTTAAATGCCATGACGTCAAGTAATACTAATTCCGGATGTAGTAATGTATGATTTGTGGTGGCCATTGTCATTTTTTATATCATCTCTCTCCTGTAGAATTTACCAAGTTCAAGACCCTACCTTCTCTATTCCTATGTCAATTACCCCACCTTTCTATCTACGAAAGTTGCTCATCTCTTATCGTGATAAAACTTGGAACATCTCTTCTCGTGACTTCGCTGTATATAATTTCTCCAAGCGTTCAGGCCGGTTAGCCAAATCACTTAGTTCATAGACAATCTCAGCGTCACTTACAGTAAGTGCCAACATGCAGACAACATCTATTGTCAGGCCTTCTCCCCATGATAGCGGCTCTTTGAGAACGGCTAATGCTACACCAGACCGGCGCACCAAAGTCGGGTCGCTCGCGTGTGGTACAGCAAACCGCGAGCTAAAAACTGCTAGGCCAAAGGCTTCGCGTTCCATCACGCTTTCCAGATAACCGGCACTCGCATAACCATGACTTATCATTAGGTCTGCCAAACTCTGCAGTACATTTTCCTTATTTTTTGAAAAAACTTGAGGTAGTAGTAGGTCAGGGTTGAGTATGTTTTTAAGCCTGAGAGGCTTGGAACTTTGAGTATTTCCTGTCAACACGCGTAAGCGGATCATACCCGGACCAGACAGTACTTCCTGAAAGGGTACAAACGGTACTCCTGGGAGACCTGGGTCAACTGTCCCTACTACAGCTGCTAAATCATACCGTTCACTGAGTTGACCAAGACCTCCGTGTGAAACCAGGCCTTCCGTCAGAACCAGTAAATCTGGGATTTCTTTCTGGATAAAGTCCTTGATTCTTAAGGCTGTCCCTTCACCACTAATGCACACTGCTAGTACAGCCTTAGGAGCAGAGTGTTTAGCAAGTGGAGCTAAAGGCTTAACTCCGGGCAAACCTATGACGATCTCATCGAGAGAAGCCCCGGGTAACATCGCTCGTCGTACTGCATCAATTACCGCCACAGTGTCCGTACGCTCGATCACCCGGGTGGCAATACCTGTAGCCTCCGTAATTAATGGCCCAAAGGAAACCAAAGATCCCATATCTGCCAGGATCAAAACTCCTCTGCCTTCATCCGAATCCAACACTGCTTGGCGAGCTCGGACAAGAGCTGCTTCAGGCGGTTCGTCCAAGGTCATTTCCACAGCTCGGGAGTGATTTATACCTAATAGGCGGTTTGCAACTTCCACCATAGCCCCAGCTACTCTGCCGTGGCTAAGGACTACCACACCTACCCTCGGCTGGGCGTTTTCTGTTCCCCTATGGATAGAGCGCAGGTAAAATGCCACATAATCTATTTCTTCAGGGGGCAAGTCTAAGCCCAACTCTATCTCAGCAACTGCAACCATTTTCTTCGCAGACTCCAACTCCCGTCGATATTCCTGTAACGGTAGTTGTAAGCCAGGCAGGCAACGTCCCTCTTTGATCCTATCTATGGTGGCGGCAAGATGCATCGCCAGACAATATAGGAGGCGTTCATCCACTGCTCCAAAATGGTCTTTCGCTACAGCAACCATCGCTGTGGCCGCTCGTACAAACTGGCCATCAACTACTGTGGCCAAGCCTTGCGGTTCTTCGTCAGTACCAACCTTTAAACGTCGAATAAAAGCATTTAGTCGTTCTTCCAAGTCCTCATAGAGCACCTCGTAAATGCTTTCCTGGGTTAAACCTTCGGCTAATAATTCACCATAGCGACTTTCTATATATTCATAAATCTCATTAGGCATGACATAGGTGGCTTTCACTAGCGGCTTAACTGGTTGTTCACCAGGATCTATTTTCAGATCTCCCTGGATCAGTTCCTCCAACTCTCGTCGTTTTTCGGAGGTTCTCATCAGGCCACTTGCTACATGTGCTGGTAGACTATGAATACCAATGCTCATTACCCCCTGGCCTCTGGTAACACTGGAAACAAAAGCGCGGGCACAAGTGACCTGGACGTCTCCCATTAATCCCCCTAAGTTACCCGGACTTTCGTACAGCAGGAATGCCCTAAGCGCATCTCCAGTTACCTCAATAGGCATGCCAGTACGGGCAGCTTCTTTGGCGAAGCTTTTGTGCAAAAATTCCATGCGCTCGCCTAGCAATCTTTGTTTTAGGGATGGTACGTGGATGACCATAGGAATCCGCCGCCTAAATGGTAACAATAAGGAAGAGTCGATATCCTCTGTCGTCGCCGCAACGATTATGACCTGCGCTTTGCGCGGCAAGTTTGATTCCCCCAAGCGATGGAACGTTCCGTGATCAAGGAGTTGGTAGAGTATCTCCTGGCCGTTTGCCGGCAAACAGTGCACTTCATCTAAAAAAAGCATTCCGCCGTCAGCCTGTTCTACTAAACCCGCCCTGTCGGAATTTGCCCCCGTATAAGCACCCTTGGCTACACCAAATAATTGGGAAACCAAAAGCTGCGGGTTTTCCCTATAATCGGCACAATTAAAGAGAATAAACCGACCCTGCATGCTAATCCGGCCGTTGGCTTGGGCGAATTCGAACATGGCTTTCGCTAATTCACTTTTGCCAACCCCTGTAGGCCCTAAAATAAGGGTATGCAATCCGTACGGAGGATACAATACAGCTGCCTGGGCCTGCTCAATGACAGATTTTAGACTACCGGAGAACCCTACTAACCTGCTAAAAGGATTGGCAGAGGCTAATGATGTTAACTTAGGCACGGAATAAACTGTGGCTGATGAAGCGGTAACCTTAAAAGGGCTAACATGCCTTGGATTATCCGAACCCCCAGCAGGTAACTTAACCTTCGCACAACGGCAACGACTGACCAACTGCCGCGAGACTTTAAAGCCTTCCTGTCGGCACCTACGCGCCAATTCCCGGTCAGACATCGGCTCAGGCGCTAGGGACTCCAATCTAGTTACGGTCTTGATGAGGGCCTGACGCAGACGTTCTCTCGATTCCGGAATACCCAATCTCTGGCGTATAAGAGTAACTTGATCCCGTCGTAAGCCAACGCGCTGAGCTACTTCTTCATCAGTTAAGGGACTCTTTGACTCTTCCGCCATTAGTAGCGCTTTGATCCTGCTCTCCATCTTTGTTTCCCCCGCTTCGTCACTTTTATATTGCAAGTCTTATGCCAACACTTAAGGCATGATGAAAGTACCTGAAAATAGGGTGCTATTTTTAATATTTTAGTATATGGCAACTATTGTTAGCCAGTGGCAACGTAATGTGGTCAGCAAAGTGTGCCACAACATTCTATTACTCACTCCGATCATGAAAACAATAGCGTGGCTGGTTACTTAGGGGAAATCTAAAAAAGGGCGCGGGCCGGCCCCCTAATTTTAGAGCCTTACTCCCTTATTCTCATGATTTCGTAGTTTTATGGTTTTTTCCACGGATGACTTGATGTAAGCTTGCTTGACACCGCTTGAGTAAGATTACTGCTTCCGGCCTTTCAATGTAAAGGGTCCGCTTCGCCGGGCATACGCCCGCCCTTGACATTGAAGGCCTCCAGCCGTGGTGGGCAATCAAGCGGTTGTCATGGGTTCATTCGCAGTGCTCACTCTGCTTTCCCCAACGGTAGATTAGCCCAACGTCTATCCCGTGCTTTTTGGCCACAGGAACTGCGTTGCCTACCTCCCGGGCTTCTCGAAGGACCTCGGTCTTAAATTCTTTAGAGTATCTGTTACGTTTCACCATATCCCCTCCACATCTTCAGTGTAACTCAATAAGGGGCTATGGCTCAAGTTCGGTTAGGGGGCTTTAGAGGGCGGACTAACCCCTTGGAGCAAAAAACGAAAATTTGTTAGGCAGGCTTTAGAGTGGCATCTAAAATATTCGAAGCTTGAACAATTCCTTGCCGACATCAACAGATTGACAGCACATTTCAGGGCTTTCTCCTTTTTGCTTGTCACGCAGTTCCACTGTCATATCGACCTGGTAGGGATCACAGGGCTCGAAACCTCGGCGGTAGAAAGCATATGGTAAATTGCAGTGAGGATCATCCTAGCGATGGCGATAATGGCTCGCTTCTTTCCACGCCTCTTAGCAGAGCGCTCATGCCTGATTCTGTAGTAAGAGTTGTCCTTCGCTTTGACAGCAGTGTGGGCAACCCGGACGAAGGCGGGCTTGAGGTAAACCCCAGCTCTCGTGATGCGTACAGATTTCTTCTTGCCGGCAGATTCATTGTTGCTAGACGCGTTAAACACGCCCAGCAGCAGAGCCGCTTGGAGGATGTGAAGTGGGTCATGTCGGTACCAATCTTGGAGATGATCGTGATGGCAGAAGTGCGGTCAACTCCGACTCCGGGAATGGTACAAAGCAGCTGGATAGCGTTCTCATAAGGAGCGACAAGCGTATTTAGCATACTGTCCAGGTGGTTCCTATGGAATTTTCGACTGCATATTCCGCTTTCTTAGGACACCTCAACCGGCGAAGTTGAACACCACCTTAGTTGAACACCTATACCGCGCAAGTCGAACAGTGTTGCCAGGAGGATTAAACATTGAAGTCAGGGTGTTCCAATGGTATCATAAACATGCTTTTAACCGTGGCGGAGGATAGTGCAACACTGAGGAGCGACACGAGCGCCGTATACGGGGTTTAGCGAGAAGAGTGATGCCTGCGTTCACGCGCAAGGATTTGCTCTTCTTTTTTGCATTCATACATAAGCGCTCACTCTTCCCGGAAAACCGATAAACCTCGGGTTCGGGCAGAGCCCGATGAGCCGAGGGATCCTCTGCTAACACTAATCCTACAAAATGCCTTTGCGCTTCCGCATAGAGTCTTTGCAGTCGATCACAATCGTGTAAGAATTGTGGATAATACGATCGCAGATGGCGTCGGCGAGGGTAGGATCTCCGAGCTTATCACGCCAGCCCGGGATATCAAACTGCGAGCAAAATATGGTCGATACCTTTTTGTACTGGGACTCAATAATCTCAAGAAGATCCCGGGACTCCATATCCATCAGCGGATAGAGCAGCCATTCGTCCATAATCAGAAGCGAATATTTCTCGTATTGAGCCACGACCTTGCCAATCGTGCCACTTCCCCGGGCGATGGAAAGATCCACGAGCAGTTCCGGTAGACGGATGTATTTTAGGGTAAGGTAATTGCGAACCGCCGCCATACCCGGAGCGTAGGCAAGGTAGGTCTTGTAGCTGCCCGTGGCGCCGAGCAGTATGACATTGTGGTGTTCGACAATGTAATTGCAGGTGGAAAGTCTCGAAATCTGGTCCTTGTCCACGTTTCTGTCTAAATGGTACTCAATATCTTCCACGCAGGCGCCGGGCTCGGAGAAACTGCCCTGTTTTATCAGTCTTTTCAAATGGTTGCTTTTTCTAGCGCACCGTTCCTTATCCACGATCAAGCCGTAACGATCTTCAAAAGACAGACTCTGAAACTGCGGGTCGGATAGCTGCTCTTTGAAGGCGGAGGCCATAACCCTGAGATGCATTTCCCGGAGCTTGGTTACAGTGTTTACTGTTAGCATTACTTTCCCCTCCTGTCGTGGTAGTCCGCACCACGGGTAAGCCCGTACTGCGGGGAGGAAGAAGGTGGAGCTGCGGAGTCGTCCCCAACAAGCTTTGTAGCCCTGTTGCTCGACCTTGTAGCCGGCGAGAATGGCGCGGACGACGGTTTCCGTACTGTATCCGATTTTAGCCGCCCATTTGGCGAAGCGCTCGCCGTTCCACTGCACATATTGCTGATGGTTCGGCGGCATATGATCTTCCACGGTGTGGTACTGATTTGCCCTGCCGTAGAGCCTGGGGTGAGAGCAGATGCGGTTTCCGTCAAAGAAAATCTCCACAGTTCCCTTCGTAATGCGCACATCCACCTTCTGCTTGATGTATTCATAGGGAACGGAGTAGTTCACCGATGGAAATGTGGTAGTTCGGCCCAACAGTCGCCACTTTCCATGTTGCTAACTCGAACGGTCTTGGCGGCAAAGGCAGTAGAAACGGCTTCTCGTCTTCAAACGCCGATGCCCGGCTGCCGTCTCCCTTCTGAAATGGCTTGCAGTTAAAGACATCTAGCAGTTCCCGGATGACAGTGTTCAGTTCCGGCAACGACAAGACCTGCTCATTGCGTATAGCGGCTAGTATGAAGGTGGAGATTACGCCGGCAATGCCTTTCCACCATTGCCTTATCTTTAGGCATGCGGACTCTTGCGGGAATGACCGCCGTACCGTAGTGCTCGGCAAGCTCACGACAGGCTTGATTCAGGGTAACTTCATGACGCCCACGCTTGTTCACGCCGGTTTTCAGGTTGTCGCATTGAATGATCCTGGCTACATCGCCGAAATACCTGTGCGCATTGACATGAGCTACCGTCCAGCATTCCTGGTTCATGGAGAAGAACGCCTCCACATAGCTGTAGCCGCTGAAAGGCAGTGTGGCTACAAAAACGTATGCCGGAATCGCTTCGCCTGTATCCGTGTCTGTTACTGCTGCCGTGTCGCCGGCCCAGTCAACCTGCATGATTTCACCGGGCTTGTGGTTCAGGTGCATGGTGGCGTTCTTTTTTACCAGAAACAGAAAGTCGTTGTAGCACTTGTTGAACTGCGTGGACTGATACAGTATCTCTCCTGCGGACCTGCAGACATCGCAGTATTCCGGCCACAGCAGATTCGGCGTAACGCCATTTTTCTGGAGTTGCCGGTGGACATACTCGTAATCCGGCATTTTGAAGGTGAGTTTTCCGGCAGCGGTGGAAAAAAGCAAATCGGACAGTTGTTTGTCCGATTTGCTGTCAGGCAAAGGATACTGAAGCTGTAGGCTGTCCCCGATAAAATAAACACGCAGAACTGCGATTTTTGAGTTAGTTCTTTGATTTTCATAGCTTTATGGGGCTCTGCCCCAAACCCCGCCCTCGTCGGGAGGCAGACGGTCATGATTGAACATTGACCGGTTACAAAAGGGTTTTGGTTACTTTAGGCCTGTCAAAGGGGAAAGGATCCTTGACAGGCGCCCACTGAGTTCGGTTAAGCCGCTACTCTTGACTTGAGATGTTCCCTGTATTCGCAGGGNGACATGTAGCCTAAACTTGAATGCCCCCTGTTACGGTTGTAGTAGGCTTCGATATATTCGAATATTGCCAGGCGTGCTTCGTTCCGAGTTCTAAACCTTGTCAGATATACAAGCTCGTTTTTCAGGGTACTGAAGAAGGATTCAGCACAGGCATTGTCAAAGCAGTTACCTTTTCGACTCATGCTGGAAACGAAGCCGTGTCTCTTGAGCAATGCTTGATACGCGTAACTGGCATATTGGCTCCCACGATCCGAGTGATGGATGACCCCTCTGGGTTGATTTGTTCGGAGGATGGCGCACTCCAAAGCGTTCATGGCCAGTTCTTTGGTCATCGTACTATCCAAGGACCAGCCGACGACCTGCTTGTCGCACAAATCGATAACGGCGGCCAAGTAGAGCCATCCTTCATCTGTCGGAATATACGTTATATCGCTTGCCCACAGCTGGTTGAGCCCTTTAACCTTAAAATTTTGCTTGACAAGGTTCTCGGCAACCGGGTAATTGTGCTTCGAGTTGGTCGTTGCTTTAAACTTCCGCGGCCTTTGTGAATGAATGCCGTTTTCTTTCATGAGCCGGTACACCCGATTGTGACCGCATTTTACC
>LDXJ01000014.1 GCA_001029295.1 Peptococcaceae bacterium CEB3
TGTGAAGTCCGTGCTCATCCCATAGAAGCCGTCTTTTCATCTGGCACGAGGCACGCTTCGAATCCGGGCTGAGGATTTCTTAACAGCACCAGGAATTTTGAAAATGTCACTGGGCGAATACTCCCCCCGGAATCTGTGCGATTTCTCATAGCTCTTGATGAATGAATCGATTTCGAGCAGGTCATAGACGGCCTCCAGGAATTTGTATCCGTAGTTCAATCGCCGGTTTTTCCTCGCAGTACATCCTTGCGGNTTCCGGGAGCCTCTATTCGGAGCGGAACGTTTTCTGCTCTGTAATTGGCGTTAAATTCTTTGACCTTCGCCATGAAAGCATCGGGGTCTCCTTGATCTTCGAGATACCCGAAGTCTCGAATCGTTCGTTGTTTGGTGGCCATTCCCGGGCCGGGGCGATAGCCCTCGACCACGCGCACCTGCGTCCTGGGTGTTCCATTCGCATTCGTTCTTTTGTCTATTTTGACCATGTCACATCACCTACACCCATGTTAGCACATCATTAGCATAACATCAAGTATAATCACAAAAAAACGCGGACCTCCGCGTTACAAAAGGATTTGTTTAGCTGTTCCGGGCTAATTTGCTATGCCAACTGTAAAAGTCAGGTTATAGCATCAACTTGTTTAATCTACAGCCGCTCGTTTAACCTACAGCCGCCACTTTTCACTCAGTTTTCGCTTAGTATATCCATACCCGGACGGTTAATTAATCGCCCCCTACTAATACTGTCGTGAATGTTTTGGCCTGTCACGTTAGATCGCCTGAATCCAGAACCAACGGTTCATCGCTCCCTCCTTGGGCTATTCTATCGGAAACAGAGAAACGTTGTCCGTCTATTACACCCCTTTCATAGGCGTCTGCCCGGCCCTGGTATTGGGTGCCGGTATTGACACAGCCGGTAAACTTCTTCGCATTAAAGGCATCCGTCACCTCCTGATCTTTTACTAGAACAAGGCCCCAGGCTTGATTGGCCTCTTTCTGCTCCTCAAATTTTTGCCCAAGACCTTTAATAAAACCCAAAGCATAATCGTTTTCCAGTCCTTTAGTGCTGTAACCGTAGGTCCTGTACCGATATTGGAGCCTTTTTGCGGCGGTCGTGATGCAGTCAATCGCATATTCCAGAACAATATTGCAAACCGTGATATCCTCTTCCCGGCCAAAAAAGGTAATTGCATGTGTACGGTAGGTCATACAGTAGAGATAGCAACCAAAATTATCGGCAATCAGTCTTGCCAGGTTCGCCTTCCATTTAGCCTTTGTAAAAGTAACGTGAGTAACATTTTCTTTGATATCACTGTTGACTATCGTGAATTCTTTAACTTCCTTAAGCGAGAGCTTATGTTTGGCCAGAAGCTCTTGGGCCTTAAGCAGGGCTAACTCCGCCTCATGAGGATTCCCGCTCTCACTCAAAGCCAGCAATTTCTTGATTTTCTCTGCTATTTTTGTATCCACCTCAATGCCTCCTCCGCAACCCTCTATAGCTTATCCTTTTCAGCCCGGAGAATCAAGTAGCGGCCCCTATATCGAAGCGCCTAAAGGTCCTGCCTAATACTTCGCAATTCAAGGCTTGTCCCCTATTCGCCCATAAAATCATCAACTTATTCTCAGCAATTTCTTAGGTTAGGCCTATATGATGGGGCCAGTTGCTAATAGCAACAAAATCAGAGTAAGGAGTGATTTTCGCCATGAAAAAGGTTCTCAAACCCGCCCTCGCCTTCCTGACCGCAGGAGCGCTCTTGGCCTCCGCCGTGCCGGCCCTGGCTGACGCCAATCCCACCCCCAACATACCTCCTGCCCCATCGAGCACGTTCCACACTGTCTATAGGGCCGGGATTAACAGCCTGAGAGAGCAAAGAAACCAAGACAAACAAATTCGCGAGCAAATTAAGGGGCTGCGTCAAAACCTGAAGGAAAAACAGGCTCATATAGGAGTACCCGCCAACGAAAAAGTGATTAACCAAGCGCTTAAAAGCGATTTTCAGCAACTGAAGGCGGATCGCAAGGCCAAAAATGCCGGCGCGGTACAACAAGATTTTACGAAGATCCAAGGTGATCTCAACAATCGCCTTCAAGCCGACCAAACTGAGATGAACATCCTCACCGCCATAAACAACGATGTTGGCGGTTTGCTTCAAGCCCGCGCTCAGGAGAAGCAGGTGGCAACGCAAACCAAGACGGTCCGCCAAGACATCAAGAGTAAAATCAAAACAGATCGTCAAAATAAGGATAAGTCGGCTCTTCAAGTCGCAAGGGCTGATATGGCAACCGTCAAATCGGCAAGCCAAAGAGTTAAAGCCATTTCCCTGAAAGCCGATCAACAGCAACTCAAGGCCGCCATCCAGGCCGGCAACGTGACCGCGGTGACTCAAGACCTCGCTCGGCTAACCAGCGACCTTCAAGGTAAAGTGAATGCTCAACAATCACTGCTCACAGCCTTACAGAAAGTTGATTCTGACCTCTAGACAAGGGTCCCAGACCTTTCGACAACTGTTCGATATCTCTAGACAACTGTCCCTTTCTTACCTCTGAGCGGCTATCCCGGAGGTTACCCACGCTTCGGCCCACCTTCCCGACGTTTGGCGTGTTTGGTTTGGCGATTAACTCAGGGACTAACTCAGCATCCTTGTTGAGTTAGTCCCTTTTAATTCTCTATACCCTTTCTAATCTCTAGTCTCTATACCCTTTCCAATAAACCTCGCGCCAAATCGGTCGCTGCCTGCTCTCTAATCTTAAAATGCATTTTCTTCCCTGTGGCCGTGAAGGGCAGCTCCTCGACAAACCTATAAAAGCGGGGTCGCTTGTAGTTGGCCAACATCGGGTGGGCATTGCAAAACTCGGTCAACTCTTTGGCCGTCAAAGTTGGGTCAGCTTTGATAGCTTGTCCCACAGGTCAGGATATCGTTTCTTCAGATCAAAAGGCTTACCTGTGGCATCGACATAAGCATGGAGTGTTTTTCCTTCCGCGGCCAACTCCCCACCAGTTTCTTTAATAACCTTGTAGGAGAAGGTCATCCGCGTCCGTTTCAGCTCCGACAGCGATGTCTCTATGGTCACCGTCTCCTCCGGATAGAGCAGCTTTTTGTAGCGGCAACTAGCCTCAAGCCCCACGACGGAAATGCCCTTATATTGGAACGTTGTCATATAAGGCAAGTCAAGACTTCTAAGTAAATGCAAACGACCGTTGGTAAACCAGTCGAAATACCTGGCATAGTAAGTGATGCCGGCCGCGTCACAATCACCCCAACCAATCGTCATTTCTAACCTAGATGAAGGGCGGGTCGCTTCCGGTCTTGTTCCAATAGCTGTCGTTTCCCGTACCAGTCCGGCATGAGGCATTTCCGATTGCGACACAGAATAGATCTTCTTCACCCAGATACCCCTTTCTTTAACTTCACCCAGATACCCCTTTCCCTAGTCCCCATCACCCTGTTATGTCTCCTAATCTGCTAATGTCTGTAAGTGCCTGTTAACGCCTGGATCTTCCCATCTACCCGGGTAGCGTCCTCCAGACCCAAGCAAACCGCACGTGAGCACGTGAGTGAGCTTGTGCATGATACCCACGAGCCGTTCTCACTCCCTGAACTCCATCAGCACTTCGCGCAGGCGGTTTAAGAGTTCAGTCAGTTCCACCAGTTGAGACTTGTTTAATCCGGACATATAGCGGGCGGTTGTTCGGTAATGAGAAGGCAGCATTCGCTCCAAGAGCGCCAACCCCTTGGCCGTCAAGCGCAAAAATTGTTTACGGCGATCCGAGGGATGGGGCATACGCTCTACGAATCCCTGCTGTTCCAGTCCGTCAATCAGCCCCGTCAAGGTCGCTTTCGTAATTTCCGCCCGTTCGCTCAGAAGAGCAAAATCCAAGGCCTCAGGATATTCTCGATAGAGCAGCATCAATATAACAAAGCGCCCCCAGGTAATGTCAAAAGACGCACAAAACGAATCGAAGAGCTTCGACACGTCCGATGCCGTCCTTAACAAAGCAAGGGCAGCCACGATCGCCTCCTTGTCCAGGTCCGGAAAACGCGCGGCATATTCCTCCAATGTCTGTTCCGCCGGCAGGTCCCTCAAGCCAAATTGAAACAATGATCAAACCTCCCCGCAACTCACTTAGTGAACTAATTATAAGGCGGCTAATAGCGTCTTGTCAAATAATGGGCCCTGCCGTTAAATAACAGTAAGTATAAGATCTGCAAACAAGTTTGCAGATCTTACTTGTCCTAATAGGATATCAGCCTTTTCCCCGGACCGGCGGCAGTGATTCCACCCGTTCACGTATCACATAATGGCGAACAGGATAGTACACTGGATAAGGGACCATTCGCACGTAGTTGCAGCCACCCGCGAACCCGTCGTAACCCGGGTGCAGGCCGGCCCCGTAACCTTGCAGATGGCCGTAGCCGCGGAAGCCGGTGCCCCAGTCGCTGTATCCCCCAGCTGCACCTGCTCCGTAGCCAAAGTGGTGCCCGTATCCCGGACCGCATGCAGGTAATCCGCACATAGTGTTCTCCTCCTTTGTAAGATATAAAGTCAGTGATCGGCGCGTTCTCACTACCATATTATGGGTTCTTGCCCCAATCCGAAACTTGGCTACAACGGCCAACTTTAGAATCTCTCCCTGGCTTAAGCTGGCTGAAGCCAGGGGCCCTTTTCGTCATTGCTCGGTAGGAACAGTGGATTGTCTAAAGGCCTTTAAGCCCTAGCGGGTGACGACGAGGCGTCTGTTCAGCCTGACAGAAGCGGAGTCCCCCCAAGCAAGCGGGAATCCTTTGACTTGAGTTAGGGGAGGATGTCCGTAAAGTATAGGCGGCGGACGGGTTAGCTCGGTCCCGAATGCAGTGCCGCCTGGGCAAACTCCAGGATTTCCGGCCCAATGCGCAAATTATTCGCCGTCAGCTTTTGCACGCTCTCCTCCAATTGCTTTTTCGCTCCGGTTTTAGCGGGATCCTTCGCCGGTAAATCCAGATAATCGAGCGCCAAGAGACCGGCTTGTCCTTCCTGCCCCAGCTTAATCAGCCATGGCTCAATTTCAGTCAGGAGTTCCTTATTGGTCATAGTCTGGGCCAAGGTTTGGGGCAACTGGCTGACGGCTTCCAATTCCTGTTTCAGGTTTGTTTCACTTGCCCCACGTTTTCCAGCCCGATAATCCTGCCAATAAGCGGACACAAGACGGAGAAAATCTGGATTCCCACTGTCATTGAGCAGGCTTCGACTTGAGTAAAGACAGAAGCGGCGGAAAGCGGCTGCATTTCCTACGCCCTGTCTGGCCGCGAGAGCCGCGTCCCAAGCCCGTTCTGGGCTGTAGGCTGCGGGGTTAATCAGGTATTGCCCGACGGTGCTGAGCGCGACTTTCGACGCTTCAGCCTGAATCATCGGATTTGCCAATAGACCGGCGGCCTGACGAGACAGGCCGGAAGACCTGTTTTCCAGCGGCCCCATAAACAACTGAGGCGCCTTCTTGACTACATAGGTATAGTCATTAACTGGATAGTTGTCCCAAATCAAGGGCTTGCGTCCGAGAAGCTTACCCACCTGGGCAGCCTGGCTGCCGTTGATTTCCTTGTTCAAAACCCACTGCCCCGTCCAGATGACTTGAACCGAAGAATCGAGCCGGGAACGGATCGTGCGCCAATAGGGGCTGTCTTTCAAGCCGTAATAATCCGTAGGCGCCAGCCATAACCTGAAGCTCGGGTCATGCCGCCGTTCATCCCGCAGCACCTTATCAGCCAACTCCACTTGAGCCCGCGGGTAATCGGATCCATAAACCCGTTGATCCGCGCTTTTGAGAGTGTGCTCGACATCGTCAAACGAGAGCATAAAAGTATGCACACCGATGGCCCGCAGTTGCGCGATCTTGTTCTCCAAGCGCCCGACATCCCCGGCCGAGGTATAGGTGATCGAATCGGCGACCATCTTGGCGCTCAAGCTTTGACCTGGCAGGGGTGCGGGAATTCCCGGAGAAATGGAATAGACAAACCAGATCCCGTTTTTCTGGGCCGCTTCTACGACCTGTTTCAACTGCTGCAATTCTGCCTGGGGATAAAGCTCCCCCCACTTGCTCCGCTGATAGGGATCATTTTTGGGCGCATAGACATATGTATTAAAATTGTTTCGTCCCATAAACTCGAGCATTTTAATGCGCTCGGCCATACTCCACGGTTGTCCGTAAAAACCCTCGATGACCCCCCGAATGGCAAAGGCATCACCGGGAGTTGACGACCCCGGCCCGGACCCCGACCTAGAGGACCCCCCCGAGTCGCCCTTCTGAACCGGGGTGGGCCGTCCCCCCAAATTTGCCTCCTGCCGGGCATACCATTCCCATGCCGTGAGGGTTCCCGCCCCTAAGCACAAAACTACGACAAGGGCCAGAAACCATTTACTCTTTTTGCGCACAGCCGCTCTCCTTTCCTTCCCTTCCCTCTCCTCTCCTTTGCCGCAGACCCCGGATTCCGGGAATCCCTTTTCAGTGGTATTATGGCATAGAAGGAAAGCTAAAGCAAAAAGCCGAGACTCGGAACGGCACTACCCCTCTTTTCTCAGTCAGCAGCCTATTTTTTTGAAGGACTTCCAGGTCCTCTTATAGAATAGAACCGAGTAGAATGTTCCATCAAAGGGATAGGAGGGAGAATGTGAAACAACTACTCGTGCGCTCGGAGCATTGTGTGGGATGCAAAAGCTGCGAGCTGGCCTGCGCTGTGGCCCATTCGGAGAGTAAGACCCTTTTCGGAGCTGTTCTGGAAAGCCAACCTCCCCGGAAACGCGTCTTTGTAGAAACCGACGGGACCATGAACTTTCCGCTCCAGTGTCGTCAATGCTCCGATAAGCCTTGTGTTCGTGCCTGCATAGCGGGAGCTATGCACCTTGATCCCAACACCGGCCTGGTGCAAGTGAATGACGACAAGTGCGTCGGATGCTGGATGTGTGTCATGGTCTGTCCCTTTGGAGCCATTACGGAAGGTCCTGACCGCCACGTCGTAAAATGCGACCGCTGCCGGGAACTGCAGTATGAACCGGCCTGTGTGTCGGCTTGCCCGACGAGAGCCCTTCAATGGGTGGAGGTCGACAGGTTTGCTGCCACAGACCGTCGGTCTTGGGTGGATCATTTGAAGGAGGCGAACACCTATGCTGAGTGAACGAAGCATCGACCCCGCGGCCTTAGATTTACTGAAAAAGGCAGCCAAGGACGGCATCGAAACCGTTTGGGATCGTTATGAAGCCCAGCAACCCCAGTGTGGCTTTGGTTCATTGGGAATTTGCTGCCGCCACTGTATCCAAGGGCCGTGCCGCATCGACCCGTTCGGCCAAGGCCCGACGAGGGGAATCTGCGGAGCGACAGTCGATGTCATCGTGGCCCGTAACCTGCTCCGCCAAGTCGCGGCCGGGGCCGCGGCCCATGTGGACCATGCTTATGATGCGGTCGAAGCTTTAGAACTCGCCGCCCAAGGGAAGATCAATTATCCGATTAAGGATAAAAATAAGCTCCGCACAATTGCGGCGGGCCTCGGCCTGGATGCGACGGATCAAGATGTGAACGCCTTGGCCTTGGAGGTTGTCAAGGTGGCCTACGCTGACATGGCTAACCACAGCCAAACACCTATACAATGGTTAATGGCCCACGCTCCCAAGGAACGGATCGCCGTGTGGAAAGATCTTGGCATTCTCCCCCGCAATCCGGACCGTGAAATCCGTGAAGCGCTGCACCAAACTACCATGGGCATGGATGCCGACCCGGTGAACCTCGTCTTGGCAACGGCCAAACAGGGGTTGGTGGATGGCTATGCCGGTCTTAAGCTGGCAACAGACATGCAGGATATCTTGTTTGGCTCCCCTACTCCGGTCGTTACTGAAGCCAATCTCGGCGTCCTCAAATCCGATTATGTCAACTTAATCGTACACGGACATGTTCCACTGCTTTCGGAGAAAATCGTCGAGTGGGCGAAGACCCTCTCCACAGAGGCTCAGTCCGTCGGCGCCCAAGGGATTCAGGTGGCCGGGATCTGTTGCAGCGGCAACGAAGTCTTGATGCGCCAAGGAATTCCGCTGGCTACCAATTTCCTCGCTCAAGAGCTGGCCATCGTCACCGGTGCGGTGGATGCCATGGTCGTCGATGTCCAATGCATCATGCCTTCTTTAGCCCAGGTAGCCGCTTGCTACCATACTGAACTCATCACGACCATGCCGATCGTGAAAATTCCCGGAGCCACTCACATTCCTTTCTCACTAGAAAATGCCGATGAAGCAGCCCAAGTGATCGTGCGCAAAGCTCTGACGGCCTATACGAAGCGGGATCCGCAAAAAATTCACATCCCGGATCACCGCAGCACAATCATGGCAGGCTTCAGCGTGGAGGCCATCTCCGCTGCTCTCGCTCACTTAGATGCGGATCAACCCCTGAAACCCCTCGTGGATAACATAGCTAACGGCAACATTCTCGGGGTCGTGGCTACTGTCGGCTGTAATAATGTGAAGGTGACTCAAGACCTTTTCCATGTGGAAATGGTTAAGGAACTCTTGAAAAACAACGTCTTAGTGGTCGCAACCGGCTGCTCGGCCCACGCTTTGGCCAAAGCGGGCCTGATGAACTCCGAAGGAACGGAACGGTTTGCCGGAGCATCCCTGCAAGCCGTGCTGACCGCCGTTGGGGAGGCGGCCGGTTTAGGAGCGCCTCTGCCACCGGTTCTCCATATGGGAAGCTGCGTGGATAACTCGCGCATCGGGGACTTGGTCACCGCGATTGCCCGCTATCTGGGCGTTGACACGTCAGCGCTTCCGGTCGCGGCCAGTGCTCCCGAACCCCAGCACGAAAAAGCCCTGAGCATCGGGACCTGGGCTGTAACCATGGGCCTCACTACCCATCTTGGAGTTGTACCCCCGGTATTGGGCGGGAAACAAGTGACCGAACTCCTCACCCAAGGACTTACCGAAGTGATTGGCGGTAAATTCTATGTGGAAACGGATCCGCTTCTGGCTGCCCAGGGTTTAATCACCGATATTCGGGCGAAACGGCGTGCACTCGGCCTGGACAACTAAACCATATGGGGGAATCACCTATGAATTATGTTCTGGTGGGAAATAGTGCCGCAGGACTCTTCGCCGCCGAATCGATCCGGCAACAGGACCCCCGTGCTGAGATCACAGTCCTCACAGCGGATGCTTATCCCTTTTATTCCCGCTGCCTAACCACTTACTTTCTGGCAGGAGACATCCCTAAAGTTCAACTGTTCCTCCGCTCGCCTGAGGACTTGCAAGCGCTTCGCCTCAGGGTTCACTACAGCTGCACGGTGACCGGGCTTGACCCCGTTCAGCACCTCATTCACACGATCGCGGGGGAACATTACCCCTATGATAAATGCCTGATCGCCACTGGAGCGTCAGCCGTACCTCTGGACATCCCCGGCTCCACCCTCCCGGAAGTCTTCACCTTGCGGCATTTGGACGACGCGCAACGGATCAAAGCCCAACTCGCTCCCAAACGACAAGCCGTAATGATTGGCGGAGGCTTAGTCAGCCTCAAATCCGCCTATGCCTTGCTCAAACAAGGGCTCAATGTGAGCGTCATCGTGTCTTCCGGTCAGATTCTTTCGCAAATGTTAAATGGAGAAGCAGCCAACCTCTTGCAGGAACATCTGGTCAGCCATGGCTTGAACATCATTCTCCATCAGGATGTGACGGCCATTGAGGGAACTGGTTGCGTCCAGGGCGTGCGCCTCCGCAGTGGCAGGACACTTCCCGCTGACCTTGTCATCGTGGGAAAGGGAGTTCGTCCCAACATCCAGCCCTTTTTGGCTTCCGGTTTGGCGATTCGGCAGGGTATCCTGGTTAATGAACATCTCGAAACCAACCTTCAGGATGTTTACGCTGCCGGAGATGTAGCCGAAGCCTGGGATCACCTGCACCAAACCCATCGGCTCAACCCCATCTGGCCCAATGCCACGACGCAAGGGCGAACCGCCGGAGCGAATATGTCCGGCCTTGCCTTAACCTATCCCGGATCGATGGGCATGAATGCCGTCGACTTCTTCGGACTCCGCATCATATCCGCGGGGATCGTCAACCCCCCAACCACATCCTCCTGGCATGTCGATGATATTTACCGGCGGGATGCCTTGGGCCATCCCCGCTATCAACGCCTGGTGTGGCAAGGGGAAAAGCTGAAAGGCTTTGTCCTGCTGGGTGACACGGAGCGAGCCGGCCTCATCACAGCCTTGATCCAATCGGGACAACCGCTTTCCACAGACGTTCGAAAGGTCCTCTGGAGCGGAAAACGCAGTAGCATCCGCTTGGTATTGTGAACTTCCCCGCCTGGCTAGGTCTTAAAGTTGAGAGGCGCGGGACCTGCCTGGGCCGGAGGATGGGGCCGGTTATCGGGCAAGGATTTCGAGTTTGCGCCACAGGTGAATGATGCTACTTGGCTTGCTGATTGTACTGTAAATAAACCACATGGGTCTGGAGATACTCCTCTAAACCATGCTTGCCGTCAGCTCCACCGATGCCAGACTTACGCCAGCCGGCATGAAAGCCCTGCATGGCTTCAAAGTTTTCCCTGTTGATATAAGTCTCGCCAAATTTTATTTCATTACAGGCTCGCATGGCTACATCGAGATTCTGCGTGTAGATGGACGAAGTCAAGCCATAGTCACAATCATTGGCCATCTCAATCGCTTCGTCCAGATCCTTGAAAGTCGTAATCGGCAGAACCGGCCCGAAGATCTCGCGTCTCATAATGACCGAGTCCTGTCCGCAATGGGTGAGAACCGTTGGCTCGTAATAATATCCCTTTTCTCGTTCAGAACCCTTACCACCCAGGACGAGTTGGGCTCCGTCTTCAAGCGCCTGTCGCACCGCAGCCTGGACATTCTCCAGCTGCTGTTTGCTCACCAAGGGGCCCATATCCAAATCAGGTTCTGTCAGGGGCTCGCCATATTTGGTGTTCTTCATCTCCTGAGTGACTTTCTCAATAAACCTCTCGGCGACAGACTCCTGGACGTATACTCTCTCGGCGCAGTTGCACACTTGGCCGGTGTTGATAACTCTGGAATCACGAATGGCTTTCGCGGCCAAATCCAAATCCGCATCTGCCATGACAATGGCCGGGGCTTTGCCTCCCAGCTCCAGGGATACTTTGGTTACATTGGCGGCGGCCGTTTTCATAGCTTGGATACCGGCTTCCACACTGCCGGTGAGGCTGACCATGCCCACTTTCGGGTGAGCGGCCAAGGCCCCGCCCACAACTCCGCCTGACCCGGATACCAGGTTGAATACCCCCTTAGGCAAAGAAGATGCCGCCACGATCTTGGCAAATTCAAAAGCGTTGTTCGGGGTTTCGGAACTGGGCTTAACCACAATCGTATTCCCGGTAACTAAGGCCGGAGCCATTTTCCGGACAATCAAGAAAAAGGGGAAATTCCAGGGCAAGATTCCCGCGATAACCCCAATGGGCATCTTGTAGAGGAGGATGTTTTCATTGGGGCGATCGCTCTGAATGATCTCCCCTTCATAGCGCCGGGCGAATTCCGCCATGTAATCCAAATAGTCTGCCGAAAAATTCACTTCCACCCGTGATAAGGGCAAAATCTTTCCCTGTTCTTCGGCAATGATCCTGGCCAAATTCTCAGCGTTTTCCCGTAGCCCCTCGGCGATCTTATGCAGGTATCCGGCTCGCTCCACAGCAGCCAGCTTCGCCCAGGATTTCTGGGCTTTCTCGGCTGCCGTCACCGCCGCATTCACTTCTTCCACGGTTCCTGCTGGGACTTCTGAAATGACTTCTTCAGTGGCTGGATTAATCACAGACATCATGCTACCAGAACAATTTGACACAAATTCGCCATCGATGAACATTTGGTACTTTTTCATCCTTATTCCTCCCTATCTATTCTTGGGTAGATTCAAATTGTAGTATTCTCTACTTCAACGAGTCAACCCACTACATTTTACTTATTAACTTCTTAAACTAAAAACGTATGCACCATGTTACCTGCGATAGCGCAGCCAATTTTACTTAAGGAAAGATGCCCCCCCATTTAAAAATACAAATATTTTGCTTTGGACATGGGGTAAAGCAACACCCGGAGCATTGTATCAGGTAATTTAGTCACTTCTCGAAGTACAGAATTTGAGTTATTGCAAATCAGAGAATACATGCTTTAAAGCAACAAGGACTCCCATCTCAGTATTTTTTAGGGTAACCCAATCCGCTTTCTCTTGAACGATTCGGGGAGCGTTACCCATAGCTACACCAAAACCAGCAAATTCGAGCATAGGCAAATCGTTATAATGATCCCCTACCGCCATAACATCCTGACGTGAAATACCAAGCTTATTAGCTACGAACTCTAGTGCAACGCCCTTATTAGCATCTTTATCAATTACATCAACGTAACGCTCACCGCTAAAGGAAAAATAGTAATCTTTCTGGTAGCGTACTGCTGTGCTCTTCATAAATGTGATTAGTTCCTCGGGGTTGCCCGAAATCAGAAGCTTTAGCAAATGATCGGGATTCGAGTCCACCCTAGACTCAGAAACAAAAGGCCAAGCGCCTAAAGTACGAGCGGTAATTTTATCAATAATCCAGTGATATGCCAACCAAGCTTCGGCAGATGACTGTCCGTCTACATTATAAGGGGGGTATGGTTCGGATTCTGTATTTACAACGCTAATACTAGAAGGATAGTATAGGCTGACATGTAGTCGGCTTTCTCGGGCATCCTTCAAAATATCTAAGATACATCTGGAATTAAGCACTCTAACATACATGAATTTGTTTCGCTCTGGTCCCAGCACCGCGGCCCCGTTAAGGGCAATTACGGGAGCATATGTTCCAATAAGATGGGCATACTCCTGCAGTGCCCCGAAGTGACGTCCGGATGCTAAAACGATAATGATTCCCTGCTTCTGTAGATATTGCAATGCTTTCAGAACGGCTGGAGGTATTTTTTTATTCTCGTCTACCAGTGTTCCATCAATATCAAAACAAACTAAGTGAATCATCTTCTACTCCTTCCGGTACAAATCACTGCTGTTGCACAGCCCGATACCCCTGCCCCATTGGCCTGTACCAAATCGAAATCCTCAGGAGTTCCAATATTCGCCTCAAGTTCTACTGTCTTACCGTCCAACGTCGTGGCTGGCAAGAAGATGAGCGATTTAAGTCTTTCTTCAGTTTGGTGCAATCTCCTCTCAAGATTTTGTAGATTTCGATAGTCTCCTTCTCAGGATTAACAAATATTTGGCCTTCCGTCCCATCAACTATAACTAAATCCCCTTGTTTCACCCGGGCGGAAATGTCCTTTAAGCCACTACTGCCGGTATTTCTAAAGTTCTGGCAATAATGGCAGTGTGACAAATAAACCCGCCTTTATTGGTCAGGAAAGCCTTAATCTTTGATTTATCCATTTGCACGGTCTCAACCGGAGTGAGGTCATCGGCCACAATAATAGTGTTCTCAGGGAGCCGGCTTAGATTGTCAATATACCCTTTAAGGTTACCGACCAACCGCTTGCTAATATCTTTGAGGTCAACAGCACTCTCCCTGAGATACAGATCTTCCATATTGCTAAAAACTTCGTAGTATTTTTGGACCACGGAAACCACTACAAACTCAGCGGAAATACTCTTAAACGTTATCTCAGTGGTGCTTTGATTTTTTCCAGAGCCTTCAGAAGTCCTCTAACTCGCAATCGCTAACAAAGGTTTTTGACACCTCTGATTTCAGTGCAGAAACCCCCTGATTTTTTGGTCCAAAGGCAGGAATTCGCCCCTGGTATGCCGAATTGGTACAGTATGACGGAGATATTCTGAGGTATCAGAATATAACTTGCACATATGGTTATTTGAGGTGATGTTTGCCGTGTTTAGAGAGAATACGTTACATAGACAAGAGAAATTGTTTAATAATTTAAGTGGAATGGACCCTCGCTATAAAAAGAGACTGGAAGAGAGTTGGGCCGGACTGTTTTATAAGCATGTTTTTTGTCAGATTGACGAGAGGTTGTTTTCTCCTCTTTATTCGAGTGATAATGGACGTCCCAATTTTCCTATCAACATCTTGGTTGCGCTCGAAATCATCAAGCATTTGAAGAACTTTACGGATGAAGTGCTTTTTGATGCGTTTGCCTACGACTTTCAAATTTCCTACGCCTTGGG
>LDXJ01000015.1 GCA_001029295.1 Peptococcaceae bacterium CEB3
ATCTGGAACGTCTTACGAATGCAAGACTCGCCATTCAAGTAAACGAGGGTTCTCCGCGGGGTAAACAGCGCTGTTTCATCCGCAACATGACAGAATTACGGCTCGCTCTAAACCGCCTTGAGTTGGATGAAGACGATGCCACTCTCCAGTTAATTGGGAAAACTCAGGACGGTCGTACGGTCCAGTTTAGCCTTTTTAACCATCCCCAAAAAGGGACGCCGTGGTAACGCGTGTTCCCGATTGCATCCATAAATAAGGAACATACTCGCCTTTCGCAATGGTGAGTATTTTTTTGTGTTCTCTCTACTGATCCGGCAAACAAAGTGGAAAACATCTTTTGTCTCGCCAGCAAAATCCCCCCGCTTAGAGGCCGCCGATACCCCCTATTTTGTTTTCCATTTTGTTTTCCAACTTAAAAACACTTGATGAATTTAGGCCGTATTTCGGGCATTTTCAGTGCTTTTTGAATGGTTGTCCAGCCCCACAAAAATCAAATGAAAAAACCCTGGAAACCGCTCCCTACAAGGCTCTCAGGGTTTTCAGGTAAATCATAATTGGTGGGTTTGAGAGGACTCGAACCTCCGACCCCCGCGATGTCAACGCGGTACTCTAACCAGCTGAGCTACAAACCCGCGAATATGTGGTGCCGAAGACCGGAATCGAACCGGTACGGGATTTAACTCCCGCGGGATTTTAAGTCCCGTGCGTCTGCCAGTTCCGCCACTTCGGCCGACTTTCTTGGAGGCGGCACCCAGATTTGAACTGGGGAATAGAGGTTTTGCAGACCTCTGCCTTACCACTTGGCTATGCCGCCAAGCATTTGGAGCGGGTGACGAGATTCGAACTCGCGACTTTCACCTTGGCAAGGTGACACTCTACCACTGAGTTACACCCGCACTGGTGCCTCAGGACGGAATCGAACCGCCGACACGAGGATTTTCAGTCCTCTGCTCTACCGACTGAGCTACCGAGGCAACTCTTGCGAAGCTCGTTGCGAAGGTGGCTAATACAATATGGCGACCCCGATCGGACTTGAACCGACGATCTCCTGCGTGACAGGCAGGCATGTTAACCAACTACACCACGGGGCCATAATAGAAGTTGGAGACAAGATGTCTGAAGTCAGATCAAGTGACTCCCCGGCGTCAGCCCAATACCCGGCGTCAGCCCAATACCCGTCTTTCAGATCAGATACCAAGCGCCTAATTCCTTCTGACATCTGGCTTCTGGCTTCTGACTTGGTGGGCGATGACAGGATCGAACTGCCGACATCCTGCTTGTAAGGCAGGCGCTCTCCCAGCTGAGCTAATCGCCCGCCGCAACTGACGAATATCAGTATACACAAAAATCGCTTTTCTGTCAAAGTATTTTTTGAGGTTTTGGAGTTGTGAGGTTCATGAAACGCGCGAGCTTTACGTAAAAGCAAGGATGACTTCGCGCACGATTTTGGCGGCTAAGAGGGCCGTCCTCTCGCTCGCGTCAAGGGCAGGGAGCACTTCAACAAGGTCAAACCCCACGACATTCTGCCCTGCCAGAGACCGGACAGCGGTGAGGATTTCGCGGGAGGTGCAGCCGCCCGGTTCTTGGGTCCCGGTCCCCGGCGCATAAGCCGGGTCGACGACATCAATGTCCAACGTGACATAGAGAGGATGCCCTTTCAGTTCCGTAAGGGTCTTCTGCAGCGGTTCCAGGACTTCGTCAATGTGCATATGAGTATGTTCGCGGGCAAAGTCAAACTCCTCCTTGGTCCCGGAGCGTATGCCGAACTGGTAAAGACGCTTTTCCTCAAAGAGTCCCGCCACTTGGCGCATGACCGTGGCATGGGAATCCTTCTCCCCCAAATAATCCTCCCTCAAATCCGCGTGCGCGTCAAAATGCAGGACCCGAAGATCCGGGTACCGTTTGCGAAAAGACCGGAGCAAAGGATAGCTGACCAAATGCTCTCCTCCCAGGAAAATCGGGAACTTACCGTCCGCCAAAAGAATGTGGCAAGCCCTCTCAATGATTTGCAATGACCTTTGCACGTTCCCGAAGGGCAAACTCAGGTCCCCCAGATCCCGGTAGACGCAATTCGAGAGATCCTTGTCCTGGTAAACGCTGTACTCCTCAATACCAGCGGAGACATTACGAATACTGAGCGGCCCCAAACGCGCCCCCGGACGAAAGCTCACGGTGAAGTCCATCGGAATCCCCAAGATGACGGCTTTGGCCTCGTCATACAGAGCATCCGCCCCCATAAAAATCCCCGGGGCATCCACCAATTCTGACACATCTCGCTCAGCCAAGGGAATTCCTCCTCCGACACTCGGCCATTTTCTCCAGACAGGTTAGATTTCGACCGCGGCTTACGCCAACAGATCGCGGACAAAGCGGGGCAATTTGAAAACGGCTTTGTGGATATCCGCTGAATAGTATTTTGTGTCCAGAGCCGGGATTTTCCCTTCTTCAACCTTCTCAGGGTCCCAGCGTTTAGAACCCATGGTGAAGCTCCAGAGGCCGCTCGGATAGGTCGGGACAGAAGCCAGAAACAGTTTGGTGATGGGGAAAACCTGCCGCACGTCCCCGAACACCCGCCTGATCAAATCCGCGTTGAAAAAAGGAGACTCCGTTTGGGCCACCATGATTCCGTCTTCTTTTAAGGCGGCGAAGATATCCCGGTAGAAATCCAGGGCAAACAGCCCTTCCGCCGGGCCGATCGGCTCGGTCGAATCCACCAGGATAACATCATAGACCCCTTTGGCTTTTTTCACATGGGCAATTCCGTCATCCACTACGACCTCAACCCGCGGATGGCCGCTCAGAGCCGAAGAAATCTCCGGCAGATATTCCTTGGAAGTCTCAATAACCCTGGCGTCGATTTCTACCAGAGTAGCCTTCTTTACGTTTGAGTGCTTGACGACTTCGCGAATCGCTCCGCCATCCCCCCCTCCGATGACAAGAACTTGTTCAGGCTTCGGATGGGTATTAAGGGCCACATGGGAAATCATCTCATGATAAACAAACTCGTCTTGGACTGTCGTCATGACCATCCCGTCCAACACGAGCATCCTTCCGAACTGTTCCGTGTCAATCATAGCCAAATGCTGGTAAGGCGTTTGCTCCGTATGCAATGTGCGGCTAATCTTACAAGTGATGCCGACATGTGGGGTCTGTTTTTCCGTGTACCAAAGTTCCATGCGTTCATCCTGCTTCCTTCTATATGATATCAATACCACAACGGCACGGCCGCAAAAGCACATCCTATCTTCTCCACCTGGTGCTGGGTTACGGCCACTTTCATATCAACCAAATTCATCTTCCGGGTCGCAAAGGCCTCGGTCACCATTTGCCTGATAGCCGCTTTGGCCTCCTCAGCCGTGCATTTACCCGAGTACTCCATGATCACCCCGAAGGTATCTTCGGAAAAGCCGACTCCTACCGCGGCACTGATCGTTTCCCCCGGCACATCACTCACAATTGACCCATAAGCCACCGGTACCAAAGATCCTTCCGGAATCACCAAGTCCGGGTCATAGACACATCCCGGCGGCAGAATGGAACTCACCCGCAGTAGGTTTACATTCCCGATTCTAGCCTTCAATAAGGCATTGTCAAAAGCCGTTAACTTGGAATGCCCCTCTGCGCTGGCAGACGTCACAAAAAACTTCTTCGGGGTCGGTAACAATCGCTTCACTCCTTTTTATCTTAGCCTAAAAACCTTCGGCCGGCGCCATGATTGCTCACATGAGCGATCACTGGAGTCAGAGCTGACGCAAGTTCGCATCCTACGGAAAATCACGTCCCGCCTACGGGAAATCACACCCCGACCGCACAAAAATCCTTGCACTATTATATACACTTCCGCCCAAAAAATAAATGCCCCTGCGCGGGTTTCCTCTCGTCGTGGGAGCTTGCGAGACGAAAAACCCGGCCCGCAACCCGCATGGGCAAAGGCCGGGTAAAAGTCGGTTCGTAACGACCCCGGGGAAACACTGTGCAAGACCACTCTAACTTATCACTGAAGTGTCGCCAGTGTGCGGGCGCCAACCATCAATTAGTCGAAACCTTTTTCTGCCGAATCACCTCGTCATAACTGATAGAACGCGTATGTTGGGTATGGGACCACTGCTTGTCATTGCGTCTTAAAAACCCAAGGAAGACAATCGGAATCCAGCTGTAGATGAACACAGGGTAGAGGATGAGTCCAAGGTAAGAGCGCCAGGGCAGCCTGTCCAAAGTCAAGGCCACGACCGGGTACAGGTATTGAAACGCCGATAGAATTTGCCAGCCGCTCCAGGGCATAACCAGAGAGAAGATATGTGTGTAATGGGTCTGAAAAGCGGAAACCAGATTGATCAGCATAAAAAAGGTCGCTAGCATAACCAACGCCGGCTGAAAGAGATGCACGGAAGCGTCAATGTAGGTGAGCTTCCGTTCCCTGAATCCCTTGAACAGCAAGGTAAAGAAATAGCGGCCCGCCACGTCGACCTGGCCTTGGGCCCAGCGTTTCCGCTGGCGCCACGATTGGGCAAACGTCAACGGCTTTTCGTCGTACACCACGGCATCATGAGCCCATGTCGTCTTAACTCCGTGGACAAGTGCTTTCATGCTGAATTCCAAGTCCTCGGTCAGGGAGGTCGCCCCCCACCCGAATTTCCTGAGGACATCAGTTGAGATACACATACCGGTCCCGCCTAAGACGTTAGACAACCCGATATTGAACCGGGCTAACTGTAAGAGGCGGTTAGTGAGCCAAAAAGATATGGAAAACGTGTTGGTGACCCAAGTGTCAAACGGATTCTTCGAATCGAGGTAACACTGGATAATTCTGTCTCCCTGACATAATTTGCTATTCATCTCGATCAGGAAATTCTCTTTAACCAAATTATCCGCATCGAAAATAATCACCGCGTCATATTGGCGCTCCAGTTTGAACAATCTATGAAACATCCATTCCAGTGCGTAACCCTTCCCTTTTTTGGTGTCATTAAAACGCTGGTGCACCATCGCCCCAGCATTACGCGCAATCAGGGCCGTTTTGTCCACGCAATTGTCGGCAACCACGAACACATCGTAAAGTTCTTTTGGATACTCCATCTGCAAAAGATTTTCCACCAAAGGACCGATAACCTTTTCCTCATTGTGAGCCGCAACCACCAAGGCAAAACTTTTCTCAGGAGTGAGAATTTTCCTTTCCTTCTTACGGTAGAGTCCGAACATAGCTAAGGCAAAATAGTAGAAGGTAAAGAAAATAATGATCACCTGAACGGGAATCATAATCACGTTAAATATATCTGTTCCTATTGGCCCCGAAAAAAAATCCACGAGCTCTCAACCCCCTTCAACCCATTAAAATTCTAGCATAGCCGTTTGTCCGATGCAATAAAAAAGTCCCGAAAAACATGGTTTTTACTCCAAAACGCTTATTCGCTTTTCCTATAACAACTCCCGGCCATTGAGCGGGTTGCCAAATTCCTTTTCCTTCTCTCCTCAGATTCTCCGCCAAGGGCGAAAGGCGGGGCACAATTTCCTTTCGCGGCTGGCTAGCGTTACGGCATTTTTCCCCCATGCCGGGAGCTTGTCCCTCACTCATCCGGCCGTCGGCAGAGAACCCCACGACCCGCCAAAATCCGAAAGGGCTGCGAGCCTCCCTGCCGGGACCTCCACGGTGTATTGTTTCTTCCCGCTTGTCCACCCGCTTGAAAGTTGTCCATGCTTCATGGTTATGACCTAAAGGGCAGGATTAGAACCCTAACGTCTTTCCATGATCTTCAAAATAGTATAGGCCACGATAATCACCACAAAGAGCAGAAAGAGGAAACTAGCTTTAATTCCGAAGCCTATCGATTGCCAGTAGACGGTCGAAATGTTTCCGCCGGACACCCATGGGATAGCAATACGGAAAAAATCCGACAGGCCCTGAGCGAGAATCGCAAACAGAAGAAAACCGACCAGCGGAATTAGTATTCCCAAAACTCCGACCGGAGTATCCAACCTCCATTTGCGCACAATCTTTTTTTTCAGCCAAAACCACTCAACCGTCAGTTCCCTGGTCCAATCTCGCCTCACCTCTTGCCCCCCCTTTCCCGCCGCAGCGGCCGCCTTTAAAAGAATATATTCATCAGCCCCGCGTCCGGATACTGAAAAAGTCTTCCTGCTCAAAAAACGGCTCGCGCACTACTTCCCGGCGTGGCATAAACCACCACCCCGGCATACTTTATACCGAAATGCTTAAGCCTATTTGCCGATCCCCCCTTCCCGGTTTCCGGCAAGATTCTCCTTATAAACCTTAGCAAAACATAAAGGAGCGGTGGCCTATGTTGATTTACGTCGTCCGGCAATCCGATACGTTGGCCGAACTTGCCGCTAGATACAAGCTGAGTATTGATAGGCTGGCGGCTGTCAATCACCTGAACGACCCCAACCGGCTGACAATCGGCCAAGCCCTGGTGATTCCCGTTTCGGAAAGGACATATGTCGTCCGGGCGGGAGAAAGCCTCTGGTCCATAGCTCGGCTGTTCGGGAGTAGCGCAACAGCCATAGCCAAAGCAAACGATCTCTCAAACCCGGATCTCATCTATCCCGGACAAACTTTGACCATTCCCCGGGGAACCCTACCCAGGCTGGAAGTAAACGCCTACCTTACGGACTTCGGCCCCTTGGGGCAGGAAACCTTGCGCGAAAGTACGCAATTTCTTACTTACCTGAGCCCTTTCAGTTATCAAGTACAAGCCGACGGCCAATTACGTCCCATCCCTGACCGGCCTCTCACCACAGCCGCTCAAGCAGCCGGGATCTTTCCCCTGATGGTTCTTACCAACCTTACGGACACCGGTTTTGACTCCGAGATTGCGCACTCCGTGCTGAATGACTCCTCCCTGCAAGACGTTCTCGTCGGTAATATCCTGGCCTTGATGGAAAGTCAAGGGTACCGCGGCTTGAACGTCGACTTTGAATACGTTTTTCCCTCAGACCGTCAGGCCTACAACGCTTTTCTGGAACATTTGGCCCCGCGTCTCCATGCCCGCCGCTATCTCCTCAGCAGCGCCCTGGCACCCAAACTGAGAGGCGATCAACCCGGACTCCTTTACGAGGCCCATGATTACCGCGCCCACGGGCAAATCGTCGATTTCACGGTCCTCATGACTTACGAATGGGGCTGGGCCGGCGGCCGGCCACTTGCCATTTCACCCCTCAACATGATTAAGAAAGTACTGGATTATGCGGTCACGGTTATTCCCCGGGAAAAAATCCTCATGGGCGTCATGCTCAGCGGCCGTGATTGGACTCTGCCCTACGTTGAAGGCGGACCCTACGCCCAAACGTTCAGTCCCGAAGAAGCCGTGGCTAGGGCCGCGGAGCACGGCGCGGTGATTCATTTTGACCCCACTTCACAGTCTCCTTATTATCATTATTATGACGCCGAGGGACGTGAACACGAAGTTTGGTTTGAAGATGCCCGCAGCCTTCAGGCCAAATTCCAAACGGCCATCGCCTACCGTCTGCGCGGAATCAGTTATTGGACCCTCATTCCATCCTTTCCTCAGCTCTGGCTCACACAGGGGGATACTTTTACAACGATACACCGGTAGAGTCGTGACCTGAACTACCTCCGGTTGAACACAGGCCCGAACAGCATTTGCGACGATACACCGGCAAAGTCGTCTCCGATCCCGAATGATTGAAAGCAGCCCGGCCTTAGAGCCGAGCTGCTTTCTGTTGAAGAGGTTTTGACTTCCTATTCGGTTTTGACTTCCTATTCAATCCAAATCTTGAGACTGTCCCTGTTTTCAATGATCTTGTCCGCTATTCTGGCCCCCGCATCCAGAAAATAACTCTTACCGTCTCTCAACCCGCCCTGCGTTGGGTCCCCGGCCGCTCTGCCGCCTGCAAACACCCGGCGAATTAAGGGAATCGTGTTTGTTTTGCTGATGTCGAAACTTTCCATCGCCCTTTTGAATTCTTCCTGTAAATTACTGTTGCTCCAGGCCTTTGGACCTTTTTCCGGTTTAATTCCGCAAGTACGCCTGGCAAATTCAAACGGAAAGGCTCCGAAAGAAATCAGGATTTTGGGTTGGTATTTGAGGACCTCTTCCCTGAACATTTCAATTTCCGAGGCCACTTCCGCTTCCCACCAATTAAGGGTATTCGGTACGATGCCGGCATCGGACACAGCATTCCTGATATAGATATCTGACGTATCTATTCTGGCATGGATCTCCCGATAAATTTTGTCTTGAATCTCCGCCAGCACAGGTACCCAGATGTTCTGCCGCACCGCGGGGTGCTTCGGATTGAGCAATAGCCAAATCGGATATGATTTCTCGCCGGAATCCCTCTTCACTTGCTCGAGCGTTGCGCTGTACATTTATCATCCCGCCTTCCGCTGTCCCTTTTCCACTCTTCCGTAATCTAAACTCTTCAGGACTCTCCTGTCTCACTCAGGTACAATGCCTTCAGGCAGAGACGTGGATGACGCCTGAGGCGGCCAAAACGATCACGACAATTTCCAAACTAACCATTGCAATATAGGGCACATCCCTCTTGCGCAGGTAGTCGACCAGAAGCGAGACATACCCTAAAATGGACACAGTGCCCAAAAAGGCCACCCCCACTAAACACAGGTAATCGGCATGGTTCAGCAATCCCAGCCAGGTCCAACCCTTGGGAGCATGGGTTGCCAGCGCGTACTGGTGGACGTTCATCTGCCAATACAGCGGTATCTGGGAGGGCTTAATCACCGGATTGAACAGCCCGCCCATATAGAGCAGAAAGGTTGCCGACATCAAGAAAATCCCTGCCCATGAGCAAACCAATAAAATACTGGCATATCTCTTCTGTTCCAAGCTTACTTCGACATTGTTCGGAAATTTCTCAGGAACGCCTTTGTCCATATTGCCCCTGACGCGAGCTTGCTCATGGGCGGCACTTTCACAGTTGCCACTCGAAACGACTCTTTGACTGGACATAATCTTCTTACCCCCATCCCAATCCATTTAATAAGGACTTTAAGCCGGCAAACAGCAGCATGACAATCACAACATAGCGTATTGATTTCGGCCGGGCCGTCTTGAGCATACTGACCCCAACCCTTGAACCCAACATGATCCCCACGACGGCCGGAATCGTAATCATGGGTAAAACCGCACCCTGATTCAAATAGATCCAGGCAGCCGAGGTATCCGTAATGGCTAACAGGGACAGACTCGTCCCCACAGCAATTTTGAGTGGTGCACCCAGGAAAAGGTTGAGTACCGGGACATTGGCCCAACCCGCCCCTATTCCGAACATCCCGGCCACAACCCCAATCCCGGCAAAGAGAACCAGCCCAAAGGGAAGCCGCCAAACGGACCAAGTCACATCCTGCCCAGTGGAAGGCTCAAAATAGGTCCCGCCAATGTTCAGATAACACGCCAAGGCATCCGGACGACCGATTTTGGGGAATTCACTGTTCTTACTAAACACGAAGAAAAGCGCAATGGAAGTGATCAGCACGCCCAGCAGAATCTTCAGGACATTTTGCGGCATAGCCAGTCCTAAATAGGCTCCCAAGATACTGGAAGCGGAAGCGACTAAGGCCAGGGAAATAACTAAACGCAAATTGGCTAAATTCAATTTAAGAAGCTTCGGCGCAGCCGACAGTGAACAGGCAAGAGCGACAAACAAACCGGAGCCACGGATGAAATCGAAATTGAACGGAAAAAAGCTGCTGACAATCGGCACGAACAGTGTACTGCCCCCAATTCCCGCGACCGAGGCTACGATGCCGATGAGAAAGGAGGTCACCAGCAAAGCCAGAGGCCATATCCACCAGGGCGCACCGGACCCGGCCGCTCCATGGCTCATCGTAAACAGTGAGCCGATATCTGCTAAGAGTTTCTCTATCATCTTTGTCTGACCTCCTACGGTTCAACTGGGTAAGCTCCGCGTCGGCCTTGGTTTTCCCGCCTTGCTGCGCCGAACTTTCGGGCGGGCCCAAACCCTTGCCGGCGCGCCACCCCCCGAAACGGAAGGTCCTTGTGATTTCGGGAACAAGCCGGCTGTCATCTGATACATTGCGCGCGACTCCCTTCATCTCTCCGGCCGCCCGCGCCACCTTAAGAATTGCACCGGCTATTCACTCGCATTTTCCACATTAAAACAGGACCCTCTCCGGAGTTCCGTCAATCCTAGAATAGAACCGGAGACTCGTTATTCGCCATCGTCCGCGCTGCCAAAAATCCCTGCCCGTTACTCGTCAAGTAGTCGTTGACAAATTCACGGGAAAGCTTTTCTATTAACAGCACCGGTATCTTGGACCGGGTTAACACTTTGCGTCCCAAACAGTCGAATGCCAGTCCCTTAAGCGTCGAAAGCCCCCTCGTCCCCATGACGATCAACTTGAATGAATTCTTGGCGGCATAGTCAACCAGCGCATCCGCCGCATCACAGGTGTCGGCGAGACTGATATTCGTGCAAAGTATTTGATAACTCACGTTGAATCCTTTCCGCGAAAAGATCTCATTAGTCTTGGCGAGTATTTTTTCATGAAGGTCTGAACTTTCCATATCGGGTTTGCCGAGGGCTTGCCTTATCCCATCAAGAGTGCATCCGACCGTCCAACCCTCTGGCCCGGTATCCCCTCCGTCCAGGCATTTCCAGTAGCACCTCTTATATCTCGGTCTTAGCTCCTTCCAACTGTACTCAATACCGGCAAAACCCGTGCCGCTTTCCTGCAATTGGGCAATAGTCAAATCAATGTTCGGCAAATTCTCCAGCAACATGGCCGTGTAAACCGCCGCCGAAACGGCCTCGCGCGAACCGTCCGAGTAGAGAAGCACCTTAAACTTCGAACCGCTCATGCCTTATACCTCCTTTCACAAGTGAACAGCGTTACAGGTCCTGTTAAGGTTTCTGCCCACGTAAGGGGGATTTGTTCACTAAGAAAGTTTGTTCATTCTGGCACTTTTTCAGGTATACTTTCCACTCAGCTCCTCAGCCCCAAAGGGTTGTAAACCGCACATGTTTTTCTGCCTCTTTCATGGTATAATGGCAGTGAGCAAATTTCTTGGCGGCCTTTCGAGGCTGTCTTTTTTTTCTTCTCTCACCGGCGCTGTTTCGGAAATACCCTGATCACCTTAACTTTTTTGGACCTATTGATGCCTGCCTTATCCTAGCCTCCTTCCATCTTTTCTATCCTCCTCGTTCCTTGAAGAGTCTGATGATTTTCCCCAGTGATTTTCTCCATGATTCCATGTGATTTTCCTCACAATTAGATTAACACCCCCCTCCCCTTGTGTCTATAGGAGGTTAGTATGTTCATAATCAATTTATCCTATTGCTAATCATTTTTCCCAGGCAACATTTTGTCGCAAATACTCGGATTTTCTCAACCGCGGCATAATGATCCTTTTCGAAAAAGCTTCAGCCCGGCCGCCCAGGTCTTTTTTGGCCCGACCGCCCGCGTTCATTCGGGGCCGGGAAACGCACAACGCCAGGGCGGTGCGGCCTGATCCCGCCGGCCTTTCGTACCCCAGCTCTCTCCTTTCGTCCGCCCTTCCTTAGCCACTCCAACCCTCTCTGCGCAACCCTTACACGTAACCCTCGCTCGGACCAATGGATAAATTTTTCCGATAGTGTTGACCGCTCCCGCCCAAGGTGCCTTGTCCGCAAAAAAGCACTGCCCCTGGCTAAACGCACCCACGACATTTACATGCACCCGAAACATTTACAGAAACGTAGCCGAAAGCCCACGGTTTTAATCGTAGGATGAAGGCGGTTCGCGTTTTTCGTTTAGTATTTTGTATCTTTTTCGTTGCAGTTGGTAGGTTAAACTGATATAATATTCATATGGGACAAGATTATCGACACACAAATACTGCCGTATCTTTAATTAACTATCATTTCGTTTTCTGCCCGCGCTATAGGCGCAAAGCCTTAGTTGGTGCCGTGGAGATGCGGTTCAAGGAGTTGGTTGAGCAGATCGCTACAGAGCAAAACTGGCAAGTGTTGGCGATGGAGGTTATGCCAGATCACTGCCACTTGTTTTTGAACACATTGCCCACAGACAGTCCGGCAAATATTATGGCGAAAATTAAGGGGGTGACTTCGCGTATTCTTCGCAAGGAGTTTGGACCCCTTGCTCATTTGGAAAGCCTTTGGACGCGTTCCTATTTTGTTTCAACGGCGGGGAATGTTTCGAGTGAAACCATCCGGCACTACATTGAATCTCAAAAGAAACGGGGGTGAAAAAGTGAAGCGTAAAAAGAAAAAACTTGATCTATTTGGTCAGCCTATCATCGAAGAACCCCATCAACTGCTCACGGCTCAGGCGAAGATCGTCAATCTCAGCGATTCCGATGCTCTTCTCTTAGGGCTAACCGGGTATGTGGCAACGAAAATGTGGAATGTGGCAAACCATGAACGGAAAGCCGTCTGGCAGGAAACGGGCAAAATACCCGGTTTCGCGGACCAGTGCAAAACTCTGAAGAACAACCGCTGGTATAAACTCTTGCCAAGCCAGACATCCCAAGAAGTTTTGGCAGAACTGGACGACTCCTATCTCTCCTGGTATGGCCACCGCAGAAATGGAGACATGGCTGCTAAGCCGCCGGGATTTCGGAAAAAGGATACACTCAGTACGCTCACCTTTAAGCAGAACGCCTTTGGAATGCTTGACGGAAACAAGGTTCTTCTCAAACTACCCCAAAAAACCTACGAACGTACCCGCCTGGAATTAGCATACATTCTGCCGCCGGATACGACGCTGGGTAAAGTCCAGCAAGTCAAGCTGTCCTATGAACCGAAGACGGGGGAGTGGTACTTGCTCATCTATCACAAGGTGAAGATTGAATATCTTCCCCCGGCAAACATCCTGGCTTTCGATTTAGGGATCGTCAACATTGTTGCGGGGTATTTCTCGACGGGGCAAAGTTTTGTGGTTCCCGGTGGAGAACTTCTCGCGCTTGACCGCTATTTCCACAAGATGAAAGCGAAGACGAACAGCTCCAGGAGCCGGAAATGCCGGGGACTGAACCGCAAGTGGAGCCGACAGCGGAAACACTACCTCCATGTACTCACGAAAAACATCGTGGAACAAGCCGCAGCACACAATGTATCCCACATCCTGGTCGGTGAATTAAAAGGTATTCACCAAGACAAGGATTGGGGTGCCAAGCAAAACCAAGAACTGCACGCCTGGCCGTATCGCAAGATCATCCAAACGCTCACCTACAAAGCGGCCCTCAAAGGCATTCTGGTTCAGGAAGTTTCCGAACGCAATACCAGCACCACCTGCCCTATCTGCGGCAAACGAGTGAAATCGGCGCGGGTGGAGCGCGGGCTGTTTGTACACTGCGGCCAAGCGACCAACGCGGATGCCGTTGGGGCCTTCAACATTCTGCAAAGGTATCTTCGAGACAATGGCAAAACATTGTTAGAAGTAGTGGGCGAACTGGCACGCCCGGTGGTCAACTTGTTTGTGTGGAGAAAATCCACACCGTTAGGCCGTGAACAAGGGACGTTCAGGTCGGTTGCTTAACCGCAGCCCCTGGGCAGCCACGAATTAAAGACCTCCTCATCTGTTGGGGAACCCTACCCCTTCAGGGGTAGGAGGATGTCAGATACCCCCGTAACGGACCTTCACCGTCAAGTTAATCGTCATGCGTGGCGCACCACTAATCGGAGGTCAGAAGTCGGAAGAGGAACACGAAAAGAACCGCGAGTTTCCGTGTTCGGGATACGATAGTGTCCAGTGGACACTATCGGCCAGACGGCAAGCTGTCTGAGACAGACCCAGGCCGTCTGAGCGAACGGGTGGAACCGACCCCAAAATATCTTTAACTGCAACAAAACCCCGTCTTTCAACGAGTGTTCGTTTTGTTACCTGACAACGTCCTGCTTTCCCAGGGGACTGCTCCCCAAGTATTATCGGCCCTGGAGGTCGAATCGGAAGTCAGAGGCCGGAGGTCAGAAGTCGGAACAGGAACACGAAAAGAACCGCGAGTTTCCGTGTTCGGGATACGAAAGTGTCCAGTGGACACTTTCGGCCAGACGGCAAACTGTCTGAGACAGACCCAGGCCGTCTGAGCGAACGGGTGGAACCGACCCCAAAATATCTTTAAATGCAACGAAACACCCGTCTTTCGACGAGTGTTCGTTTTGTTACCTGGCAACGTCCTGCTTTCCCAGGGGACTGCTCCCCAAGTATTATCGGCCCTGGAGGTCTTAACTTCCGTGTTCGGGATGGGAACGGGTGGAACCCCTCCGGTAATGTCACCAGATGTTTGAGATGAACTATGTCTTACTGACTTTGTTCTCTCAAAACTGCACAGATTCTTTTCTTTACTGTCCTAAGATTCTTCCCCGGTTCAGAGTTAGATTTGAGCCCGCCTCTGTTCCGATCACCTCTTATGGCTTCTTCCAAAAGCCCAGGTTTTGGCCTTCATCATTTCTGACTTCCGACCTCCTGCCTCCGACTTCTGAATTTTGGTCAAGCCCTCGACCGATTAGTACCCGTCAGCTTCACACCTCACGGCGCTTCCACACCGGGCCTATCAACCTGTTCATCTTTCAGGGGTCTTACCGAGCTTGCGCTCGTGGGAAATCTCATCTTGAGGTCGGTTTCGCGCTTAGATGCTTTCAGCGCTTATCCGCTCCGGATATAGCTACCCAGCGGTGCCTCTGGCGAGACAACTGGTACACCAGGGATCCGTCCATCCCGGTCCTCTCGTACTAGGGACAGATCCTCTCAAATTTCCTGCGCCTGCGACGGATAGGGACCGAACTGTCTCACGACGTTCTGAACCCAGCTCACGTACCGCTTTAATGGGCGAACAGCCCAACCCTTGGGACCTACTACAGCCCCAGGATGCGATGAGCCGACATCGAGGTGCCAAACCTCCCCGTCGATATGGACTCTTGGGGGAGATAAGCCTGTTATCCCCAGGGTAGCTTTTATCCGTTGAGCGATGGCCCTTCCACTCGGTACCACCGGATCACTAAGCCCGACTTTCGTCCCTGCTCCACTTGTGGGTGTCGCAGTCAAGCTCCCTTCTGCCTTTACACTCTTCGCGCGATTTCCATCCGCGCTGAGGGAACCTTTGGGCGCCTCCGTTACTCTTTGGGAGGCGACCGCCCCAGTCAAACTGCCCACCTGACACGGTCCTCATCCCCGTTTCAGGGGACTAAGTTAGAATTTCAGTACAAAAAGAGTGGTATCCCACCGGCGACTCCACCAAGGCTGGCGCCCTAGCTTCTTAGTCTCCCACCTATCCTGTACATTCTCTACCAAAATCCAATGTCAAGCTACAGTAAAGCTCCATGGGGTCTTTCTGTCCTGTCGCAGGTAACCCGCATCTTCACGGGTATTACAATTTC
>LDXJ01000016.1 GCA_001029295.1 Peptococcaceae bacterium CEB3
CAACAGACTCCGCCCGATGGTATTCACGGCGGCCGGCGACCCAGGCGATCCGATTACGGGGTTCCCTGCGAAATTTCGGGGTCCCATCCAATTCATCCGAGTGACCCGGTCCAAACAATCGCGCCTCTGGAATGAACTCATTGCCCGCTACCACTACCTCGGCTATACGCGCCTGCCCGGAGCCCAAATCCGCTACCTCATCTATGCCGGGTCAGGAACTCTCCTCGGGGGCCATCGGTTTTTCAGCGGCTGCTTGGGCCTTGCGGCCCCGCGACGAACTCATCGGCTGGGACAAGGAACAACGCGTGAAGCGCTTAAACTTAGTGGTTAATAATTCGCGCTTCCTCATCCTACCCTGGGTACGAGTCAAGAACCCTTGCCTCCAAAATCCTATCCCTTACCGCCAAACGTCTCCCTCCAAGAATGGCAAGCGATCTATGGCTAACACCCCCGTGTTGCTCGAAACATTCGTCGATCAAGAGCGCTATCGCGGAACGTGTTACAAAGCGGCGAATTGGTCCTATGTCGGTGAAACCAAAGGACGGGGTAAATGGGACCGGCTGAACGAGTACAAACTTCCCGTCAAGGATATTTACCTCTATCCACTTCGTAAAAACTTTTGTGAAATCCTCACTGGATCGGATTGAGTCCGATCTTTTTTTAACTTTACTTTTTGACCGAAGGGTTTACTGAACATTTACTAAAGATCTTTCCACCGCGAAAAAGCGGAAATCGGAGAATTAACATACATCGCGATAATCCGTTGTTCGAGTTCACTGGCGTTGAGACGAGCGACCGCGAGACACTCCTTTGGATTCGCGAAGACTGGCTGCGCTGTGAGTACGTTGGCAAGCCAGTGGTCTTCGGCCATACACCGGCGAGAAGCGTAACGTGGGATGCACGCGGCAGCAAAACTGGGATTGACACCGGGGCCGTCCGCTGGGGCACGTTGAGCTGTCTGGAGCTGCCCACGATGATGTCCATTCGGTAAGCACGCAACAAACGCTCGCCCAACAGAAAAACGAGGGAAAGCGAGCCATGCTCAGCCGTGACGTACTCGAACTGCGCCAAATTAATATTGGAAATGGAGATTCCGATTATTGAAAAACATTATTGCTTAGCGCATTGCATTTGTGCGAAGAGTGTGGCAATATTGACTCTGAGCGAATGATAAAGTAAACCCGTTGAAAGATGGGGGCACAAAGCTATGGGTCTAAGGCTTTAAGCTATGATTGCCAGGCCGCCATCGTAATTGAGGTTAGCCAGCCTTTCTCTTTGCTTTGGAGACGGGCTTCTTATGTGTCGGAGTGTTTTGTCCGTAGGAGATAGATGGATAGAGTATTTAGGCATTGTAAAGAAAATGATAGGTGGTTGAATGACTCGCAAAGTCTGGATTTTGGTCATTTTGGTTGTTGCCATACTCCTCACCGCGTTTGTTATTTCTTCCTCACTGTGGCAACATAAGGTTTCCATCCTTCAAGACAAAATCCATAGCGACCTTGTTACGGAAAAATTTATCACATTGGAACGTGTAAAAAAGGTTCCTAATACCGATGTTAATCTTGGTGGAACCTATATAGAACCGGATATTTACGGTGTCCCAGAAAACGAAGGCTCTGGGATATTGACCTATTTCCTGAACAAGGAACTCAAAGAAGACTTTAAAAAACCATATGTCCTCACGGCAAGTATTTATTCGGAGTCAAGCTCCACAAACCATTCCTTAACTGCCTACTCATCCGCTACGGTTCAAGTTCCGGTGCTGTTTGGAATAACAACTGATATTTATGTATCCATTCAGACCCCAGTCCCAATCACCCGAGCTAAACAGCAACAACCTCTGCCATGGATTCCATCAGGGCTCTATCCAGAGTAGCGGCGGCTTCCTTAACCATGATAATCTTCTTGCGGCAGAGAAAGAACACCTGCGGAGCCAGTTCCTGATATTCTGGCTCCTTCGCACTATCGCCGGGCGCGTAATCTGGAATTGATGACTAGAGGATAGGCGTATGCAAGCAAACACCTTAAAAATGGTTTTCCGTAATTATGTGCTGATGTGGATTGGCGAATTGATATCCGTTACAGGTTCCGGCCTCAGCGGTTTTGCACTGGGAGTCTGGGTGTTTCAGCTGTCGAGATCGGTGACTCTCTATTCTTTGATCGCCTTTTCAACTGCTTTGCCTGGAGTTCTTCTTTCTCCTATCATCGGTGCAATCGTAGATCGTTGGGATCGCCGATATGCAATGATGTTTAGCGATACCGGCGCTAGCCTGGCGACGTTAGCGCTCGTGATCCTGGTCTTCACAAACAGGCTGGAACTCTGGCATATTTACATTTTCACGTTGATAATTTCGGTCTTCAGTGCTTTTCGTTGGCCGGCATATAAGGCCTCGGTAGTCATGTTGGTTGATAAGGAACAATTGGGACGGGCGAATGGCATGGATCAACTTTCAGTCGCTTTGTCACAACTTTTACCACCGGTTACTGCCGGGTTTCTGGTGGCTTTTATCGGCATTAAAGGCATTCTGATCATTGATTTTGTAACCTACTATTTTGCGATTGCCATGGTCTTCATGATTAGGATCCCGGCTCCCGAGCAGGATGGGATTCCTGAAAAGACCTCATTACTTCAAGATGCTGCGGATGGGTGGCGTTATTTGACGGCAAGACCCGGACTGTTGGCGCTGATGTTCTTTAACGGAGCCGTTAATTTTGCTGTGGCTTCGGCGAGCGTATTGATAACTCCCATGATTCTGTCGATAGCTTCGGAATCAACGCTCGGAGCAGTGCTTTCCATAGGGGGTTGCGGTATGTTGGTAAGCGGTCTGATGCTCAGTCTATGTCGCAAACCGGAACAAAATCTCCAAACTGCCTTGTTTTTCGGGGCGCTCTTTGGGGTAAGCCTGGCCATTGCAGGCTTGAGACCGTCGGTTATCCTGATAACAATTGCATCCTTTTTGGTCTTCTTTTCACTAGCAGTTATCAATGCCAGCAGCCAGGTGGTATTTCAAAAAAAGGTGTCCCCGCATATTCAAGGCCGGGTTTTCGCGGTCCGGCGGATGATTACCTGGGCTGCGCCAGGCTTGGCGTACTTGGTTTCCGGGCCCTTGGCCGATCGGGTGTTCAAACCCTTGCTTCTTCCGCACGGGGCACTGGCAAACAGTGTTGGACGAGTAATCGGAATTGGGGCAGGCAGGGGCATCGCCTTGCTGATCCTGGCTTTAGGATTATTAACTGTGATGATAACTTTAGGGGTCTATATATATCCCCGTCTCAGGAATCTTGAAAAAGAAGTGCCGGATGTGTGCAGGTGAGTGACCAAATATGCTGAGGCAAGCACGGTCGGAAAGCATTAAACGACCAAGGACGCTGGAATGGTTTTGGCATCAGCATTGGCGCCACTTCTGTTGGCATTATGCTGGGGGTGCGGGACAATTCACAAAGTATGATGACCAGTTCATATATGGCGATCAATCCAGCGAGTGCTGTTCTGAGCACGGATCTATTTCCAGATTCTGCAACCGCAACCGGAGGCGACCTGCTGCAAAAGATTCGTGGCCTTAAATCAGTGAAAACGGTAAGCGCAAGGCGCTGTGTAACCGCGTGGCTCAATAAAGGTAATAAGTGGCAAGGCAGATAATCTTGCTGTATGTTATTCCTGACACTGACAGAACAGATTGCGGCGAAACGATGGCATCGTATATACCAATTAAAACAAGAGGGGATAGCTATTACAATGATTAAGAAGAGATTTTTGTCTTCAATAATTATTTTGTCGTTAGCTTTATTTTTCTACGGCTGCGCACCAAAAATTCAACAGCAGGGACAAAAAAGTCTTGCACCGCAAAGTGCTCAAAGTATGAGAAATGAAAAATATCCGGACATAGTTGCTGAGGTAGGAAATTACAAAATCACTGGTTCTCAACTTAGAAGGGAGATTGCCGTGAAACGAAACGCCTATGTTAACGTCATTAAAAAGCCCCAAGAAAACTCTTTTTATGAGAAGGTTGCTTTGGGTTTATTAATAACAAATGCACTAGTGAATAACGAAGTTAAGAAGAAGGGATTTTCGGTATCGACGGAAGAAGCAAAGTTGTACTTGCAACATCAGGAAAAAGCGATGAACGCTTTGCCGGATATCGATCCAGCCAAAACTGTATACGACAAAATGGTTAGGGGGAACGGCTATAGTAGTGCAATTGATTACGTTAATTCTCCGGAAGTAATTAAGGTGACACAGATCATTTTAGGAAGACAAAAACTTAGAAACTCTATTGAACAATCGGTTTTACAGGGGCAGAATGGAGCCTACAAAGCTTGGGAGGATTACACAGACAAACTAATAAGCGAAGGAAATTACAAAGTCCTTATTCCCGTTAATGTGAAAGGTATCGGCAGTTAGAAGATACCGTAGTGTTGGAAAAATGATGGGGAGCGTTAGACCCGAACTATCCCCTGCCTGAGACAAGCGACCTCGACTGCGCTGTATCATTACCGGAGTAATCCAACAGAATCTAACTCTGTAAATATCTGAAATAAGCTAGGGTGGTACTCCAAAAATTATTTGCGAATACCACCTTCTGTTTTAATCTTTTCCCAGGTCATGCCACCGTTTATACTTTTAGCCAGCCCTGTCCCGTTGCCATTATAGAGTATCCAGCCAATTTTACTATTTACGAAATCAATTTCCACGACAGGTTGATTTTTTAGGACATCATTTAGCGGGATTGTCTGCCAACTGAGTCCACCATCGTGCGTGACATATAGAACCTTATCGGAGTCACCATTGCCGTTATCAATTGCCCACCCTTCTCGATTGCTTATGAAATCATAAACCACACTGGAACCACGTAATGCAAGAGCAAGCTTATGGAATGACCACGTCCGTCCACCATCGCGAGTGGTGTACAGAACCCAGTGGTCCCCTTTGAACCGTACGATAATTACGCCGTCACCATTCCCAAAGAATACCGGCTTGGAGATGCGTTCCGTCTTCTGGTCAGCTAACAATGGCAGATTCGCCGGAGACCAAGTTCTACCGCCATCCGTACTCTTTTGGATTCCTGTGCCAGTAAGCCACAGAGTGCCATCTTCTTGGGCTGAGAGTGAGCCAAAGTAGGGAAGATTGCCCTGATGGACGGAAACCCATTTATTGGCGTTATTAAATTTGAATTTATAACTGGCTGAGGCCACCCGTTGCCAGGTGTTGCCACCGTCATTGGTGGCAAACAGTTCGGCAGACAAGGGCGTGTGTATTGCAGCGGTTATCTCTTCAAACCACCCGTGACGGGCATCAGAGAAGACGACGAACCAACCACCATCACCGTATTTGATCGGCACAGTGGCAAGTTGGGACCAAGATTGGCCTCCATCATGTGTGCCAAGGACGGTAACACTTTTATCTCGGTGAACTCTAAAGGCCCAGCCGATCTGTGCATTCAGAAAATAACTGGAGATATCTATATTAGGAACATTAGGAACGTTTACGCCCTTCTGGGGTGTTACGTCAATCCATGTTTTTTCGCCAGTCGAAGTAATCATAACTGGGTGGTCCAAGGACAAGCCATAACCGTTTTGCTCGTTAAACATATGAACCCAGTCAGGTACCATGGCAACGCTAGTATTTGAATGATTGTTGAGACTAGTGTTTACGCTTGGGGTTGACTTGTCTATACTTGGAACTGATCTAGCTACAATTGGAGCTGATTTGGTTGCGTTTGGGGTTGACTTCGGTTTAGAGGCAATAGTAGTGCAACCTGTTACACTAGCCATCAGAGATGCTATACAAAAGAATAAGATAACATTCTTTTTAAGCATAATAAAATCACCCCTTTAGAAGCGTTCCCGGCACCGCACTCACATAATAGACCCTCTTCCAAAAGAAGTGGTAACGGAATAGTAAACAATTGGTTACAAAATAGTTAATTTCCCGGGTTTTCCATAATTCTGCGCAGTAGTTCCATATCCAACCCGCGTCTAACCGCCAGTTTAAAATCCTTACGGAAATGAGTGCCATAGTAAACTGCCCGCGTCACTCGCCCATCTCCTTGAAAAAGCTATCAACGCTCTGCTATGCTGCACGACATAAACGCGGCGGTTTCCAGCGAGGGTACACTAGAATGTAGCCATGGATACGCCGCAGGAATAGATCAACGACTCGTTCAAATTAACCGTTTCGTAACCAGTTATTGACTTTTTCGTTAACACTTGCGTGAGAACGGGGTATATTATAAAAGTGGCGGGAATGCTTAAATGCTCTAGCTAGTGTTGCGACGAGTTGCCCATCGACCATAACGACAAAGCACTCAGGCAAAGGTAATCTTTGTTGCTGTGAAGAAACGAGCGATCACCCCAGGGGTAGGGCTCGCAGCATCGAGAACCAAATCCTGGCAAATCAGGATAAATGGCTGTTACCGCTTCAGCACCTGCTACAGCTCCATAAACCTATGGATAGGAGGGAGTGAAGGACGCTCTCTATTCCTGAAAACTAAACATTGACGTTAGAGGCAAACCCATCAAAAGGTGGGGACGCAAAGCTACAGGGTCTAAGGTGCATACCCGCACTATGACAGCCTGGCTGCCGAATGTGTATTCAGATCTGCCCCTTGTTAAAAGTGTGGTAGATCTTTTTGTCTCTGAAGGGAGGGGACAGCGTGGATAATAAGCTGAGCTTGCGGGAATTAATCACGAAGGCCAAGGACGGCGATGCGGAAGCCACGGCCCAGCTGATTAGCCGCCTTGTTCCTCTCGTTAAAAGGCATACCCGACGGCTAGGCTACGATGATGCCTATTCTGAATTACTGACATGGATAGTTGAGGCTGTTCAACGCTACCAGCCTGATACAACGTGGGGCATGGACGAGCTCAATCGATACTGCTCCCGAAAAGAGGATGACCAGGAAAGAATTTAAAATTTTTCCGGCAAGGGGGTTATTAAATCGACCTCCTATTTACTCTTTACATGGTAGAGGGCAAAGTAGACAACCCAGAAGGAGGTGAACGGTAATGGCTCCCTACACCTGACGCATATGGCGATGGCATTGAAGATGCCCGGATTATGAGATGGTTTATCATCGGGCTTCGCCACGAGGCTATCAGATTAGCAAGGAGGCATAAGCGGCTATAGGAGCACGAACTGTTAATCCTCAATGAAGGGGTCAATAGAAATGCCGAAGATGAGTTAACAGAGAGGCTCGATAACTTATCCGCCCCTGATGACATCCAGTCAGAAGTAGAGGACAGAATATCTCTTCAAGAAGCCCTTGCGTTGCTAACACCCCAACAGCAAAGAGTCGTTGTGGCAACGATTCCGGAGGAATTGACGGAACACGAGACGGCACAAGAGCTGAGGATATCCCAATCCGCAGTCCATCAGACGAAAGACAGAGCGATAAGAAGGTTAAGGAAACATTATTTCTTGGCAGGGTAAATGTCCAGTAAGATTTGAGAGGAGAGAGCGATCATGCCATTAACGACGTCTCAAGTTGTTTTGTATGCTGCGGATACAGTGGATTATGAAATCGCATTAGGCGCAGCGGCTTCGGCGTATATCCCAATTTCCAATGTTATCGGGGATTTTGCCACAGCTTGGAATGATGTAGCAAGCGGGAACTATTTAGTGATTGCTGTTGGAGGTCCGGCAACCAATGCCTTGTATTATAACCCCTGTGGTTGGGGTGATGCCGGTTCTACGCAACTTAACCCAACAGCTGCCTATCCCGTGGATACTCTACCAGGTGCCTATTATTATGAGAATGCTGCCGGAAACGACAGAACCGACACCTTCTATCTTGCAACGGTGTTCGCTTACTATGCTGTGAATGGGGCGTTCCCAGCAAACTTTACTGGCCTTCCGACACCGGGGGTTCCTTCAGACACTTGTGCGGGAGATGCTAGCGTAGGTTGTCCCTGCCAGTGAAAGCACACATTTTCTATTGAAAGGAGAATGTTATTATGTCGTTAATACCCTCGCAGGTTGTTCAATACGCTGCCGATGCCGTGGATTATGAGATTGCCTTGGGGGCGGCGGCTTCTGCCTACATCCCAACCTCTCACGTGGTCGGGGATTTGGGTACGGCATGGGATTATATCAGGAATGGGAATTATCTAGTGATTGCGGTTGAGGACCGGCGACAAATGCCTTGTTTTACAATGAATGTGGTTGGGCACTTCATACTGCCGGTTCTACACCGTTTTACCCAACGTCTTCTTACCCCGTAGACACCTTAGTGGGGACGGGCCAGTATGAAAATGCTACTGGAAGTGAGAGAACAGATACTTTGTATCTTGCAACCGCGTTTGCCTACTATGCGGTTAATGGAACACTTCCAGCGAATTGGACGAACTATCCTGCACCGGTTTCCCCTGTAAAGACTTGCTCGGGCGATGAGTTCGAGCGGTGCCCTTGTGCCCCATCCTATTTTTACGGCGAAGATTCTGGCACAAGCTCCAGCCCCTATGGGGATAATTTCTATATCGGGCAGTTGGGCTACGGAACACATGAGCATTTCGACGCATCTACCGGTGGTGATGATGAAAACGGGGAATTCTTCAATAAAACTGGGGCTTCAAACGCCACGTGGGTGTATGGCTACTGGCTTTTGTCCGGGATGAGCAGTGCACCCGCAGGGAGTTCAGCCACTGACTGGGGGCAGCAGCAAGCTCAAGCAGCGAATGACGCGTTTAATGACATGAACAGCTATTATGGCGCAAAGGTGAAATCCATTCTGTTTGCGGATGTTGAATACATCAGCGGTGGCCTGGATTACCAAGACTATGCAAGTAACCAAGCCATATGTACGGCTTTTGTCAACTGGATTTACCAAAATAGTGTTGCCTCACCCGGTACGTATTCCACTCCGGCTGAGTGGAATGAGAAAACCATGGGCACAAATTTCAAGCCACTCACACCAGGTCATTATTGGGTGGCGGATTATCCGGGTGGCACTCCAGATGAAGGTTCCTTGACTACGTCGAATCAGTATTGGGTTATCTTCCCCCAAACAAACGAAAAGGCGCAGATATGGCAATATGAGGGGTCACCGGATTATGATGTAGCCAGAGTCTTGCCAGGATAAAATAAAAATTAAGGAAAGCGGCGACATGTAATGTCGCCGCTTTCCAATGAAACAAAGCTGTTTCAACAGAGGCTTACTACGGTCTTAAGATTCTTTTTCCAAGAGGTTGCTATCTACCACTGTCGTCCAGCATAGCCCCCCATTTCATCCGCGGTACCTTTGGGATCAAGAACGGAATAATGATCCATGGCAGGATCCGGATTGACGGCTGTGGGTTGAGGGAAGACCATTTCGATTTTGAACTCCGGCCCCATAGTGTATCCGATAATGTCTTGCCCATTGTATTCGCCATTATATGCTGGAGTTCCCAGGAACTGTTTCACGTTATCAAGGGTTATGCCGGTCAGGCGGCTGTCAAAGGATCTAACCTCAAATATTTGATTCCCTTTATTGAAGCCAAAGACAACCTTATGGCTTGAAAAGGTAGCGTAGGAACCATGTGCCGTAGGCACGTAGTTGGTTTCACTGGCTTGACCCCATGCTTGTTCGACGGCGGCGATATTCGTTGTCATCGCAGGAAAACTGCAGTTAATGACTTTACCCTGTCGAGCGAGTTGAATCATATCTGACAAAAGGGCTCTGCTGGAGTCATGTGGTTGGGTCCCGGTTGAGGACGGATTAGCGGAATTGCTGCCCGAACCCGAACCCACAGTAGCAGGGGTTGCAGATGTGCTGCTCTTTTGTTGGCTGGGATTACTGGCGCTTTGGTTCTGATGGGTCGTGGTGTTAGCGGTTTGGCCTGGGGCGTTGACCGTGGAGGCAATAGGATTGCTCAAGCTCGAACACCCCACGACCAGGGTCAAGGCTAGGGCCGCGACCGTCCACTTCAGGGTTGCTTTTTTGAAAGAAGCGATCATAATAATTCTCCTCTTGTTAAATTTGTTGGCAAAGCCGATGGTTCCCGGAGCCCAATGAGGTTCAGAGAGGAGTTGCAAAAGGCGGATGATCGTCTGGCCGTATTGCCTATGCTCTTCCGGTCTGACCACAGCCAGAGCCGTGGCGTCACAGGCCATTTCACAATCCTGCTTCATGTGTCGGAGCGCGTAGCCGATGAGCGGATTAAACCAATAGACGACTTGCACCAACGTGACCCATGCGTTCACCCAGTGGTCCCGTCTTTTTAAATGGCTCAGCTCGTGTAAGAAAATGTAGCGCACTTCCTCCGGTGCCAACTCAGCAAGGAGTTTGGGCGAGATGACGATTTTGGGCCGGATTAAACCGAAGAGAGCCGGGGACTTCAGGGAGTCGTCATAGATGACAGAAACCTTAGAACGGACCTGGAGGGTTAATTGACATTCCCGCAGGATTTCGCGGACCTCCGGAGCTTCGCAGAGGCTTTGCTTCTTGGACTTTAGGAGCAGCCAGCCGTTCACGACCAAAATATAAGTGAAAAGGAGGAAAACTCCGCCCAGCCAGACGAAGGCGGCCGTGAGCCAATCGAGTCCCAACGTGGCACGGGTGGGGGAAGGAACGGGAGTTTTCCCGGCTGAGGGTAGATTTCCCACTTCAGGTTGGGCCGTGTGGGTGGTCGGTGGGGTGGACGTCAGGGCTTTCTGAGGGGAGGATGAGAAGGGTTGAGTGGAAAGCGCCTGGGATAAAGGAAAGGTCTGGCGGAGGGAAGGCCAGGGGTTTAAGACACTGAATGAACTGGGCAGGGTCAAGGGGATGAGCAATCTCAGAATGAGCACAAACCAAAGGGCGTAATGCCAATGAGCACTGAGCTTGGGCCGGAACAGCCGCTGGATGAAAAGAATGCCCAGGGCCAAAAGGCTGCCCAGGAGGGATAAAGAAACAACACTGCGAAAGAGGTCCGCTAAACTCATTTCCCGCCACTTCCCTTTTCCTACGTCAGTCGCGCATCCAGCAGGTTTCTCAGGTCTTTGATTTCTTGGAGAGACAAGTATTCACGCTTGACAAAGTTTGTCAGCATAAGGTGAAGTGAGTCTCCATAAACCTTGTGCAGAAAAGATTTCGTTTCTTCGCGCATGTAACATTGTCCATGGGGCTATACCTCCTTCCTACAAGTGTTGCTTAAGCGAAGATTACACCAGTGAGTCATTCGTTGTCAAGTGGTATAATTTATCTTTTTCTGCTTCGGCCTTGCCGAGAGGTCACTTCCGGAAAATGTCTCACCCGATGAAACCATCTACGAAATTCGGGTTTGTGAGGTCAAAAGAGTCTTCGGCTACCGGACCGGCAACGTCTTTCGGATACTGTGCCATAAGCGAAGAAAAACGGTCTCTCAACACGGTAGTGTGAGAAGACCGCTTTTAATTAGCGAAATATGGCCAAATATGGTACAATAGAAATAAGTACAACGAAATAGGGCGCAGGGTGGGCCGGCCAACATCTCCCCGGAAAGGGGGTGAGGCCGGATGGATAAGTAGCAAAAAGGATTAGGGTTTGTGATTTCCATCGCAACCTTAGTCGTTGCGGTGCTCAAATTCATCCTTGAAATACTGAAAAAGTAACCCCACCCCGCAAAGGAAAGGTTACTTTTTCATCATGACCTTTTTCTCGTCCTATCCCATTGTGGCCGCACACCTGCGGTTCGTTGTACCCGGAGCGCGGGATATAGCTAGTATCTCGCGTTCCTTCTTACTCACATTATACTGCCAAACACTGCAGCTATGCAAGGCGCCTGAATCACTTTTTTGTACCAAAAGATATATAAATCGCATCGCCGTGGGCCATATTTACGCCATAACTAGATATATTAGGTTTTAACCGAAATGTAAGATTCAAATTGTTCCCGTTTCGAGTGATGAGTACGAGGGGATTGCCATACCCAACTAAATTTAAATTCTATAGAAAGAGAGGCGGCTCGGAGATTTCCGAAGTCGCCTTTTTGATCTACTTATGGCCGTTTATTTTCATGTAGGCCATAAAATAAATTTCAATTAAGTTTAGTTGAAAGGGTAATGGTGATATATGAATAATGCTATAAGAGCAGCAGTTCAAAATTATATTTTGGCAAATGGCCCAACCGATAGTAGATTACTGATTTCATTATTGGGAATACAATTTCGTACAACAAAACAGCGTATTTCTGGCAACATATCCTATATGGTATGCCGCGCTGGTACAATTTCGATTATTAGAAATAACTCACATAGTGTGCTTTATTAGACATCATGTTATCCAAGTGCCGACTCATCAACTTGAAGTCGAGCTTGTGGACCCGCCCCAAACCTCGATATTGATCGCCTTTGTTGTCCTTGAAACTTGTGTGAAAGCTGATTGAAAGAATCAACACCTACTTAGACAAATTCACTGCGGAATTCAAGTCCAGAGTGAAGGTAAATGTAAACGTACGTATGCCCAAGAGTACCACATTATGATCCACATGCCCCGCCCATTCCCAAATCGGGGAAGAGTGTCCCTGCTTAGCAAAGAGGAACTGTGGCAGTTAAGGGATGTTGTTGTTAATCGCTATCTGACGGCAAGTTCGGAACCGAAAGTGACGGGGACGCATTACCGCGAGTGTTACCATAGACTTGACATAGGACCCTGCGTCGGATACTTCCATGGGCCGAGGGATGCGGCTCCTTTGGGGTAAGCCCCATCCCCCTGCTATAGGGTAGCATCGACGATTTCAGCACTCCATAAATAGTGAAACTCAGTAGTTAAAAGCTACTGGGCTTATTTTTCCCCCCTTTGTATTGTTTCCTGATAATACCTGAAACGGGAATACACGGGCAGAAAACACGGGGTAAAGAAACATGGCAGATGCCATAAGGGTTTGAGGCACTTTTCGTGTCTACGGACTGTCAAAGCGAGTGAGGCGGTAGGTAATTTATGGTGTTAGGGTGGGTGAGAGGGGCCTCCGTATTCCTTTCGGGGTCATTAGTCTTTCAAAGCAGGAAATAGAGGAAGCATGGCTAGTGAATGAATCATTGAGGGGAGTCTCCAGGACTTGTGTGCAATAGATTGTCCGTTGGGTATGGTATATTGTGTTCGGGAAGAGAAAGATTCCGGCCTGGTGTCATAGGAGAGGACACGGGGGGAATCACCCCGCCAGTTGCGCCTTGCTAAGGTTAAGAATTCGCCTTGATAAAGCCTTTAAGTACCATGTATCGCGTGCCCTCGCTTTTGGGACCTCGACGCGTGGGAAATGCACTCGTCTGAACGCCTCCGCCGTGCCCCAATCTCCCCAACCCCGCGCGTAAGGTATATACTGAGGTTAGCGGGTCTCCCAACTCAGGGGCGATGGCGGCATAGGGAACAAAGGAACAAGAAAAAAGAGCCAAGCCCATTTCGGACTTGGCCCTTATGAAGACTCATATGGGATACGTGGAAGGCTCCGTCGTTTTGCAGAAGAAGTTAGCCTAATTAGAAACCCAGTCATGAAATATCGTTAAAAGTTCTTCCAAATTCAAAGGACCTCCGCCGCCATTGAATGTTCCCTTTTCAGATTTGCAAAATATCCAATCATTTTCCGTTCTAAAATCCTCGATCAGTGCAAATTCTTTATCTTCGTATTCTGTATCTATCAAGCTTATATCCAAACGCCAACCGGGATTGTCAAGGGTTTCAATTTTAATACCTTCCATGTGTTCCCAAAGACCATTACATTGTTGATAATACCAGCTTTGGAGCCAAGTTAATAAATTCATCCAACAGTCCCCCTTTAGTCAAAGAATATTGGTATATCTTCCAGGAAAGGCATATCCGGCATTTCCTCCGGCAATGCCGGTCTGACTCCTCCAGGCGTCTCAGGGTCATGAGAATGTGGTGTCTCAACCCATTCCCGAGTTACCTTGTTGAATTCTTGACGACCAATACCATCATATCCGAATACTTCATCATAGCCTGATGGATTCCTCGGGTTTGATTCCCATGTCCTATAGTTTGTTATCTCTCCAGTATTCGGGTCCCTCTTGAAGGTGCTGTGAGGCCCTATTGCGTCTGTATCCGTTCCAAGTTTACCTCGCCCAGTAATAATCACAGTTCCGAGTTGCGTACCAACTATCTTTGCAGCACTTGTGCTAACTCCCGCTGCGGCTGCCCTCGGCACAAAAGTAACATTACCGGAGTCCTCATGAATTATCGTGCCGCTTGGAGTTACGATTGCATACTCATTTCCGTCGCTACCCGCTATCCTGTTCCCGCTTGGATCGATAAAGTTTACCGGATCCCCACCGACGTACGTATACCTGTCAAGAGTCTGTGGACTACCGGGATCCCCCAACAGCGAATCCTTCGTTAAAAACCTGCCAATTCCTGCCGCGTAGTACCGACTCTGCAGGAAATAGAGCCCACTTTCTGGATCAAATCGATAGCCACGATAGGTGTAGGCATTGTTGAACCCTGTGTCGTCGGCAATGTTGATGGAATTTCCGTTACCGTCCTTGACACTAATAATATTGCCATAGGGGTCATAGACATACTGACGGTACAAATTGCCGTTTGAATCCGTCACTGCAATAAAATCGCCATATGAGAAGTTTACGTAAATAAAAAGACCAGCGGGGATTGGATTACCGCTGGTTTACATTCAAGTACTAATTTCAAAATTAGTAGACTTTTAAATTATAGGTTTTTGATGTCATAGCCATTCTTGGGTATCATAGCTGATTTCAGCTTTTCAATATCCCTTTTTTCCCCGGAACTATATGAAAACGAATAATCAGTTATTGCTTCAGGCCATTGCTCATTTCCATTAGTATACCCTTCCAGTACACTTATAGAACCGTTTTTTACAAATAGAACAAACCCGATACCGTATTTTAATTCACTCATTTGGCAATCTACATCACCAATCTTAAATGTTAGAGTGCCTTCTAATTTGGGAATAGATGAGGGGACTTCAAAGTTAGTATAGAAGCCGACTCCAGTAAAGTCCCTTCTTTTTACAGCATTTTCGTATTGCTTACGTAGTATTAATAAAAAATCATTATCACCATCAAGTAGCTTTTCAATCACATCTTCCTCAAATTGTTCGAATTGGTATTTTTTATTCATTTTGCCCCCCCTTAACATTAAGGAATAAATGCGGTACCGATTTGCACCTGGCCATTAATAACAATCCCTCTAACAGTAATATCCGTTCCATTTACATTGACTACTATATCTTTAAATAGACCGGTTATATTGTTATTATTAACATATTGCTGATTCCAGTGCAGAAACCCCCTGATTTTTTGGTCCAAAGGCAGGAATTGGCCCCTGGTATGCCGAATTGTACAGTATGACGGAGATATTATGAGGTATCTGGATATATTCTGTATATATGGTTATTTGAGGTGATTGTTGCCATGTTTAGAGAGAATACGTTACATAGACAAGAGAAATTGTTTAATAATTTGAGTGGAATGGACCCCCGCTATAAAAAGAGACTGGAAGAAAGTTGGGCTGGACTGTTTTATAAGCATGTTTTTTGTCAGATTGACGAGAGGTTGTTTTCTCCTCTTTATTCGAGTGATAATGGACGTCCCAATTTTCCTATCAACATCTTGGTTGCGCTCGAAATCATCAAGCATTTGAAGAACTTTACGGATGAAGTGCTTTTTGATGCGTTTGCCTACGACTTTCAAATTTCCTACGCCTTGGGCCTACGTAATATCGGCGAACGTTATTTTGCACGCAGAACCTTCTATGATTTTCGGGCCAGACTGTATCAATACACCTTGGAACACCCCAAGGAAGGAAGTGTGATCTTTCAACAGTTTGAAACACTCGTTCAGCACTTCATTGAAGTCGCTCAACTGGATACCGAGGAACAGAGAATGGATTCAACTCAGATTATGTCGAACATCAAGCGGGCTGGGCGACTCGCCTTGGCTTATGATGTTTTGCTTCAAGGAATCAAGGCATGTCCCTTAGAAATC
>LDXJ01000017.1 GCA_001029295.1 Peptococcaceae bacterium CEB3
GGGAGGTCCCGTGGAATATGGCGACCATGTCCTGGATGGCCAACCTGGGGCACCTCGCTTCTTCTTTCCTTTCTTGGGTGAAGCCAAGTGAGGATCAGCGGCGTCATCCGAGGCACCCTCGTCCTTTTCGACCAAGTGAAGGTCGTCCGGTCGGGATTTTTCTGAGGAAGTCCCAAATAAGTCTGCCCGTAGGTTGCGCAGTTGTGCTTCCACCTCTTCAATGTGGGCATCCCGGTTGGCAAGCTCCTGCTTGAGCAAGGCATTCTCTTCTGCAAGCCCTTTCACATGTTCTTTTAGTACTTTGACCGGGCCACAGTCGGGAAATGTGCAGGCTGGCTTCTCGGACTTCCGTCTCTTCGTCGATTGAGTTTTGGGCTGTTTCTGCTGATCTGTCTTCATGCCCCTATTCTAACAGAGAGCGGGACACGTTGCCAGTCAAAAAATAACAATTGGCCTAACTAACGAAATTTAATGAACGGTTCAGTGAACATTTACGATCTTTATATAGTTGGAAACTGGAATTTATTAGATTAATCAATATAATTATACCCGCGATCAAAAACCCATATTTGTTTAATGAATAATTCTTAGTCTCAGATATGTCGATATACAGGATGGTTCCAACTAAACCACATAGTATAAGCATAACGTTCACAATATAAGATTTCATCCAAATGATCCTCTCTAAGTTCCTTTTCCGAAATCTTGTTGTCTATACTTAACAATTTACATTCCCCCTGAGTACAGCTGTCGCTCTTCCGGTGTCATCGCTTGATATACTTGATCGATAGCCTTTTGTAATTGTTGATTGCCTATTTCTGCATAACCCATCTTCGAAAGAGGCTTAAATGAATCTAGGAATACCTGGATTATGTGTTGGTAGTGTTCTTCCGTGGACTTTGTGGTACCACCAGGTACAGGCCCAAACTGGCTGGATATAGCCCTATCAAGAACCATCGACATCCCCTCTACCCCACGAATTCCCACCACGTATAATCCAGCACCTCCTCCCTCAAGCCATCCAATACCTTCGTGGGCTATGGAACTTGCACCGGCTTTATGTCCATTCTGTAGCTCGTTCTCCGCCAGCATGATAGTGGCATATCCATTCATAACACAAGTCTTGGCATTTGTGGAGAAACTTTGGATGGTGCGCTCAAATGACCAATCAAAATAAAGTGCCACCATGAGTGATAAAATCAGCATTAATAAGCCAACGCCACATATCCATTTCTGACGTCGTATCATAACCTACCCCCCCATCATATTCCTAGCTTGTTTCGGCGGACGAATTCCAGCAGTCACCATTTAACATTTCTCTTCTATGCGCTCTTGGCACTTTCCTGCCTTAGTTCGCTTTATAGTTTGTAGCTGCCATGATCCCTGCTTACCAGTCAGGCTCGCTTACCCCCGTAACCTGTGTAGTGTCAGTCCAGCGTACTGTCTAAAAGCAGTACGAACGAAAATACGGGGATATTGGCTCGTCATAGAGCGCATCCAATTTGACAAATGAGAGCACGCGAATCAACCTGCCCTATGTCGTTGTGCCTTCTTGCATTATACCATGTTTCGGCAACTTCTTGGCTTGCATACCCCCTTATTTAGCGATATAATACAGATAAAGGAGAACGCGAGATACTAGCCATATCCCGCGCTCCGGGTACAACGAACCGCAGATTGTGCGGCCACAATGGGATAGGACGAGAAAAAGTAACTCTGAAAAAGTAACCTTTTCTTTGCGGGGTGGGGTTACTTTTTCAGTATTTCAAGGATGAATTTGAGCACCGCGACGATTAAAGTTGCGACGGAAATCGCAAACCCTAATCCTTTTTGGTACTTATCCATCCGGCCTCACCCCCTCTCCGGGGAGATGTTGGCCGCCCACCCTGCCCTATTTCGTTGTACCTGTCTCTACTGTACCATATTCGGCTATATTTTGCCAATGGAAAACGGTCTTCTCACACTACCGTGTTGAGAGACCGTTTTTTTCGGTTATGGCTAGTTTTTGAACGAGTGTTTGTCGAGGGCTCGCCGTATAAACTCTCATTGCGGGCAACTCCAGGCAACTCAGCGTCCCCTAGCGGACGGCCCCGGTATCGATCCCAATTTTGCTGCCGCGTACATCCCACGTTACGCTTCTCGCCGGTGTATGGCCGAAGACCACCGGCTTGCCAACATACTCACAGCGAAGCCAGTCTTCGCGAATCCGGAGAAGTGTGTGGCGTTCGCTTGTCTCAGGCCGGGGATGGCCCGGATTAAGCCCGGCATAGACGAAGATGTAGTCCTCGGTTTGGTGGTACAAGGGCAGGGACTTGAAGAAGTCGATGTCGTCCTCAACGACAGTAAAGACCGCATAAACAGCGTTAGGGCGGGTAGCCTACACTACCCGCCCCTGGTACCCATCTGTTCCGGCTTAACGTAGTGTACCTTCTTTCCTGCGCTGTTTCAATTCACGGGCGATCTCTGTGAGCGCGACACCCCGCTCTTCCAACATGACCAGCAAGTGATAAAAGAGGTCGCTGACTTCGTAGCGGATCTCGGCCGGGGCCTGATTCTTGGCAGCGATGATCACTTCGGCGCTTTCTTCCCCAACCTTTTTCAGGATCTTGTCAAGGCCCTGGTCAAACAGGTAAGTCGTATAGGCTCCCTCCGGCCTTTCCTCGCGGCGCGACCGGATAACCCCCGCCAAATCCCGAAGAACTTGACCCAAGTCAGGTTCGGGCCTTTGCTCCGGCTGCCCGACCTTGACCATCTCACCGGCCTCTGTGCGGTAGTGAAAACAGGAAAAATAGTTTTCGTGGCAGGCCATGCCGCTCTGCTCGACCGTCAGGAGGAGAGCGTCCTGATCGCAGTCAAAACGCAAATCGACGACCTTTTGCGTGTGTCCTGACGTCTCACCCTTGCGCCACAAGGCCTGCCTGCTTCTGCTGTAGTACCAGGCCCGCCCCTCCTCGAGGGTGAGTCTGAGCGCTGTTTCATTCATGTAAGCCAGCATCAAGACTTCCCGGGTTTCCACATCCTGCGCAATGGCCGGGATAAGCCCGTCCGCATTCCAACGTATTCCCGCCGGAACCTGAAGTCGCTTGACCGGTGTATTCGTCTGATCTTTTTCCACGCTAACCTCCATCTCGCCGCTGCCGCGGACGACTCAAATACTGAAATTCTCCCAAGCTAAAGCTTGGCTAAGGCCGCGGGACTCCGCGGAACTGCGGTACCAACACTTTCTGATTCTTGGCTGTCCGGGAGCTGCATTAAGCGGCTTAGGTAGTGAACTCGTTCAACTAAAGACGAAAAATGGTACCCGCCGTTCGCTGTTAACTTGCAGCCCCCGTCACCCGCCGCACCGGAATACCTTTGGCCGCCAGGAAATCCTTTGCCTGGGCAAGACTGAATTCCCGGTAGTGAAAAATCGAAGCGGCCAAGACAGCATCGGCCTCACCCTCAGTCAACCCCTCCGCCAAGTGCTCCAGACTCCCAACCCCGCCGCTCGCGATCACCGGCAGGGAAACGGCTTCGCTCACCGCCCGCGTCAATTCCAAATCATATCCTGCCTTCGTGCCATCACGATCCATCGAAGTCAAAAGAATTTCTCCGGCCCCCAAGCGCTCCGCTTCCCGGGCCCAGCTCAGGACATCCTTGCCCGTGGGCGTACGTCCGCCGTGAATATAGACCTCCCAGCGGCCGGGCTCGGTTTGGCGGGCGTCAATCGCCACAACCATACACTGGCTGCCGAAAGCCAGAGCTCCCTCTTCGATCAGACGCGGATTTTGCACGGCGGCGGTATTGAGTGAAACCTTGTCCGCCCCGGCCCGCAAGACCTCCCGCACATCTTCCGGGCTGCGCAGACCCCCTCCTATAGTAAAGGGAATGAATACTTCTTCCGCCGTGCGCCGAACCATATCTATCATCGTTTTCCGTCCTTCATGGGAAGCCGAAATATCCAGAAAGACCAGCTCGTCCGCACCTTCCCGATCATAAAAAGCAGCCAGTTCGACGGGATCCCCGGCGTCGCGCAAGTGAATGAAATTCGTCCCCTTCACGACCCGCCCTCCCTGAACGTCCAGACAGGGAATAATTCTCTTGCTCAGCATGGTTTAATCCTCCCCCAATTCCGCGGCCGCCGCACCCGCTCGCTCTTAAACCCTCAGTACCGCCAGAGCCTCACCCAAAGTGAAATTCCCCGCGTAAAGGGCCTTGCCGACAATCGCGCCCTCGATGGCCGCCCCCGCGGCCTCCTCTTCGGCCAGGCGCCGTAAGTCCTCGAGCCGCGATATTCCCCCCGAGGCGATGACCCTCAAACCGGTCTCTTGCGCCAACTGCACCGTACTCGCGATATTGGGTCCTTGAAGCATTCCGTCACGCGAAATATCGGTAAAGATGATCCGCCTGACCCCCAGGCTTTTCATGGTTAGGCCCAACTCCGTTGCCGGGATAGCCGTGTTTTCCGCCCAACCCTTGACCGCGACCCGCCCCTCTCGGGCATCAATCCCTACCAGAACCCTTTCCCCATATCGGCGCACGGCTTCCTCGACCAGCCTGCGGTCTGTGACTGCCGCCGTACCCAGAATCACCCGGCTCACTCCCAACTCCAGGAGTTCCCCGATGCGCGCCAGGCTCCGAATTCCTCCGCCTACCTGCACTTGCAGGGGAACCGGCCGGACAATTTCCCGGATCGCCGCATCGTTTACCGGCTCGCCGGCGAAGGCACCGTCAAGATCAACCACGTGCAGATGGGTGGCTCCTTGCCTGGCAAACCCCTCTGCCACCTCCGCCGGGTGTTCGTCATAAATCGTTGCCGCCTCCATCCGCCCTTGCAGAAGCCTGACAACCTTGCCTTCTTTAAGATCAATTGCCGGAAAGATGAACACTTTCTTCCACCCTCCTGCCGAAATTCTCCAATATCTTCAGCCCCCAGCGGCTGGACTTCTCCGGATGAAATTGGGTTCCCCAGATATTGCCGAGCCCCACCACAGCCGGGAAACTCACCCCATATTCAGAACGGCCCACGACCAACGATTCGTCCGGGGTTGAAACATAAAAAGAATGAACGAAGTAAAACCACGAATCCGCCGGGATTCCTTGGACCAAATCATCGTCCCGTTCCCAGTGCACGGTATTCCAACCCATGTGCGGTATCTTGCGTCCCGGGCGGAACTTCACCACCCGCCCCGGTAACAGGCCTAAACCTTTATGTTCCCCATGCTCCAGCCCAAGCTCAAAAAGCACCTGCATTCCTAAGCAGATCCCCAAAAAGGGAGCTCCCGAACGGGCATAATCCACCAGGGGGTCAACCCAACCCATCCGCGAGAGCGCAGACATCGCGTCCGCAAACGCTCCGACTCCGGGCAAGATCAGTCCCCTAACCCCGGCCAAAGCGGCGGGATCAGTAAGAATCTCCGCCTCAAAACCGGTCGCGGCCAAAGCTTTCTCCACACTGCGCAGGTTTCCCCGCCCATAATCAACAATCCCAATCATAGACAATACCCTCCAACCTCACCAACCTCGCCAGCCGCCGGGCGCGGCCCTAAAGAACTCCTTTGGTCGAAAAAACTCCGGCATCCCCCGGACCCTTGCGCACCGCTTGCCGGAAAGCTCTCCCTACCCCTTTAAAAACGGCTTCTAAAATGTGATGGCTGTTTTTTCCGGACAGAAGACGAATGTGCAAGGTCAGGCCTGCCTGGACCAGCGCGCGGAAGAATTCCTCCGCCATTTCCACTGGGAAACTCCCCACAAAAGCTGAAGGGCAATGGACGTCCCAGACAAGATAGGGGCGGTTGGAAATATCCAGGGCCACTTGCACCAGGCTCTCATCCATGGGCAGGAGGGCCTCCCCAAAGCGTTCAATCCCGCGCTTATCTGACAATGCCGCCCTCAAGGCCTGCGCCATGACGATCCCGCAATCTTCAATCGTATGATGAGGGTCGACTTCAAGGTCACCCTCAGCCTCCAGTTGTAAATCAACACCGGCAAAGCGGCTCCAGGCCGTCAGCATGTGGTCGAAAAAGCCAATCCCTGTCCGCACGTCGGCTTGTCCCGTACCGTCCAGGTCCAGTTTGGCCTTGATGAACGTCTCTTTTGTCCTGCGCTCCAGGCTGACCCGGCGTCGCGCTTGCGCCTGGCTTCGGGACTCCCGGGTCTGAGCATCCTCCCTTGGATTCTCTGCCCAGTCTTCTCCGGATCCTCTCTCAGGTATCTCCCCAGTGGCCTCCTTGGCATCTCCCGCCGGGTTCTTCTCCGGAGATCCCCCGAGCTCTCTTCCGCGGCTTTCCCCGAACTCTCCTTCGGACCGCACTTCAAGGCTATCCTCGGATCTCTTTTTGAGGCGATATTTAATCACACGTCGGCTCATGTCCTCCCGCCTTCCTTGCGCCACCTCCGGGTCTTCGCACGGCCCTAAATTCTCTGCATCGCTAAGTGAGAAACCCTCATTCTTGCATCGCTTCCCTCACCGCGCGCAGAAAACGCCCATTCTCTTCCGGCAGTCCGCTGCTCATGCGCAGACTGGGCCCCAGTACCGGAATATCGCCCAAATTGCGCACCAGAAAGCCGCGCGCCCATAAATCCTCCGCCAACTGAGCCGGGGCCGCACACTGAAACAAAACGAAATTGGCCGCCGTCGGATAAGCTCGAATGCCTGGTATTTCGTTCAGTTCCCGGTAGATCTTTCCGATTTCCTTTTGGATGACGGCTATTTGTTTTTTGTATTCCGACTCATAACGAAGAGCGGTCACACCCGCTTTTTGGCTGAAGGCGTTGACGTTGAAAGGCTGGCGTGCCCGGTTTAAAAGATCGATGATCTCATCCTGGCCCAAAAGATAACCCAAGCGCAAACCGGCCAGGCCAAAGGCTTTGGAAAAAGTGCGCATGATGAGGAGATTCGGATACCGGGAGACCATCTCGACCATGCTGGCACCGGAAAATTCCGCATAGGCCTCGTCGACTACGACCACTTTTCCCGATTCACGAATAATCTCCAGAATGTCCTCCTGAGCAAAGCGGGAACCGGTGGGATTGTTGGGGTTACACAAAATGATCACGTGCGCGGCGGGAGCCGAGGCCGCCTTAATAATTCCCTCTGCATCCAGGCGCAAATCGTCCCGCAGAGGGACCTCCTCCACCTTGGTACCGGTGACCCTGGCGGCCGTCTCGTACATGACGAAGGTGGGCGGATGGAGCACAACCGCTCGCCCTTCCCCGCCGAAAACCGTAAAGATTAACTGAATGAGCTCATCCGAACCGTTTCCCGGTAAAATTCCCGTCTCGCTGACTCCCGTGTACCCAGCCAACGCCCGCTTCAATTCTTGGGCTCCTCCGTCCGGATAGCGGTTTAAGGATAACTCCGCGCCCAGGAGTTCTTCCCGCATGCCGTCAGGCCATGGGAAAGGATTTTCATTGGCATCCAACTTAACGGCGCGGGGGTATGGTTTACTGGTATAGGGTTTTAGGGAAAGAATCTCCTTCCGGGCCAAAGCCGCCGCTTCCTTCACGCCAAAAGTCTTACTCATTCATGCGCCGGACCCCTTCACCGGACCCCGGCTTCTCCCTCCTCATTCTTGGATTCCGACGTCGGCGTCGACCGCACTCTCTCCCTCTGCGGAGTCCCGCCTACCGCGCTTTGTCTTGTCTCACCTCCACCGCCCTGGCGTGAGCTTCCAGTCCTTCCGTGCGGGCCAGACGGACAATGTGTTCAGCATCCCGGGCCAAAGCCTGCTTAGAGTACTGAATCACGCTCATCTTTTTCATAAATGTATCCACATTGAGCGGGGAATAAAAGCGGGCTGTACCGCCGGTCGGCAAAATGTGGTTCGGTCCGGCCAGATAATCCCCCACCGGTTCGGGGGAAAACCTCCCCAAGAAAACGGCCCCGGCATTGCGCACCCTGCCCAGCCAGTGCTGAGGGTCCTCGACCACCAGTTCGAAGTGTTCCGGCGCTATCCGATTGGCCAAGTCCAATCCTTCCTCCAAGTCGCGCACCCAAATAGCCGCCCCATAGGTCTCCCAAGCGCTGCGGGCGATCTCCGCCCGGGGAAGCGTGCCCAATTGCTGCTCCACTTCCCGGACCGTCTCCTCCAGCAAAGGGCGGCTGGGAGATACGAGGATGGCCGACGCCAGCCGGTCATGCTCGGCCTGGGAAAGCAGATCCGCCGCCAACTCCCGTGCTTGCGCGCTTTCGTCAGCCAAGATTAAGATCTCGCTCGGACCCGCCAGCATATCGATGTCTACTTGCCCGAACACCTGCTTCTTAGCCAGGGTCACATAGATATTGCCGGGACCGGTGACCTTGTCCACCGGGGCTATAGCCGCCGTGCCGTAGGCCAAAGCCGCCACGGCCTGCGCACCTCCCACTGTATAGATCTCACGGACACCGGCTTCCCCCGCCGCCACCAGGACCTCCGGCAACAGACTGCCATCCGGCCGAGGGGGACTGACCATGACGACCTCTTTTACACCGGCCACCAGAGCCGGCAGCGCATTCATCAGCACCGAGGAAGGGTAAGCGGCCGTTCCGCCGGGAACGTAGATACCCACCCGCCGCAGAGGCCGGATGAGCTGCCCCAGAACACTTCCGTCTTCTTCCGGTTCAAACCAGGATACACGTTTTTGCTTTTCGTGGAAGCGCACGATATTTCTCTTGGCCAGCCGCAAGGCCTCCAGAAACTCCTCGGAGACAGACGCGTAGGCGGCCTCGATCTCTTGCTCCCCGACTTTCAAACCGGTCCGCCGCAGGTCGACCCCGTCCAACTCCAATGTCAACCGGAGGAGCGCCTCATCCCCTTCCAGCCTGACTCTCCTGAGAATCTCGGCCACCCGGGCCTCCAAGGCAGCCTGGTCTCCGTAGGATTTGCGAATCAGCCTTTCCAGATTCGCCTCAGCCAGTGTTTCAATCTTCATACCCTTTACCCTTTCTCTTCTTTTATAAAAAGCTGAGATACTCTTATATTTTTATCCTTTTATAGTTTCTTATCTTTGATTGTAGTATTTGATTATAGTCTTTCATATTTGCATGGTTATCCGCTTTTATAATGCTTTTATACTCTTGTACTCTTGTACTCTTGTACTTTCATATTTTGTCTTCGCCGCCGGGAAAGCCTGGCACCTGGGCGGCCGTGCCCCGCTGCACCCGCTCCCGCAGAGCATCCGCCAGGTTTTGGATTCGCTCATACTTCATGCGGTAGGACACCCGGTTGGCAACCATCCGGGTGGTCGCCTCCAAAATCGGTGCTACTTCTACCAGCTTGTTCTGGCGCAAAGTGGCACCGGTGGAAACGATGTCGACGATCATCTCCGCCAGCCCCACCCGCGGGGCCAGTTCAATATTGCCGTGAAGTTTAATGGGCGTGACCTGCATGCCCAATTCGGTAAAGAAAGCCTGGGCCACCCTGGGAAACTTGGTCGCCACCCGCTGATGGTTCAACTGGGAAAGGTCATACCCTCCGTCCGGCAGGCGGGGAGGCATCTTTCCTGCGGGCATCGCCACCACAAAGCGGCAAAAACCATATCTTAAATCCAGAAGTTCGGCCACATCCTTATTCTCTTCCAGCAAGGTATCCTTACCGACAAAGCCTACGTCGGCGGCACCGTATTCCACATACGTCGGAATATCCGTCGGACGGCAGATAATTACTTGAGCCTCCCCCTCCGGAATCTCAAACAATAGTTTACGCGAATCCTCCCTAACTTCCTCACAGTCCAAACCCACCCCGCTCAGAAGAGCCAGAGAATCGGGCAGAAGTTTGCCTTTAGGAAGGGCGATGGTTAGAAAATTGCGTTTCAAATCAGTTTCTCTCCTCAAATCCTCAATCTGTTCGCGGTTCGTTGCTTTAGTGTGTTAACGTGGTGCTATGATAGCGCGGTAGCACACTGATATTATACCAAATGGTTCACTTCTTTGGCAACCGTCCGCGGCAAAAAAAAGAAAAGGATTTCTCCCCGTTCGGGAAATCCCTTGGTCCGGTTTCTGCACCGGAATCATAGATGGCTTTTGCCCATTTCTACATGTCTTGGCAAGCACATTAATTCGCAATAGCTGAGGGATGGAGTCGCCCCGAAAAAAAGTTATGACGAAACAGCATTTATGCAGGGAATAAAAGGCATCATATGCTGGAATTTGAACCAATTACCAGAGCCATCACAAGAACCGACAGGGGCAAATGTAGGCCCTTCGTCTGCATAATCCATGCCAAGGTGTATTGGATAGGATAGGATAGGCCTGGGCCCGTGCGTGTGTTCAAATAGGGACGTGCCGAACACTTAACGTCCCCAGTATATCCCACCCATGGCTGCTGTGGTGAAACGAATTGCGGAGTAATTGATGACGTGCTCTTTAAGGTTTGTGGCAATGTGACCTTTATGGCACTCTAGTTCCTTGTCAACCATTTTCGCGTTCCTCGAAGCCAAATTTAATAGCCCATACAACCCAAACCACCGTCGTCAAAGCCCAAGACCAATTGAAAAGTGTGCAGAAGAGGTTTGAATTGAGTTCTTCCCAAAAAATAGGAAACACTATAATGTTGAGGTTATCATTTATAAGGATACCGTTTCCCAAAAGATACACCAAATAAAGTAACAGCATGATTCCCGCAGCGAGCAAAAACCTTGTTGATTTTTTCATATTGGTTCCTGTCTCCTTTTTTTAACTCAAGCTCAAGCAATTTCAAGTTTCTCCCTTAACGTTTCACTATTATAGTATGAACCTTTCTGCCTAAACCCGCATTTCCAACCAATAACCCCAAAATAGGAAACGAGCCCAGATGAGAGCCTCGTTCCCCTTTTAGCGGTTCGGACTAATTCACGTAGTAGTCCCAGTTGCTGGTTAGGCTACTGGTCCAGAAGTATGCAAACATCAGATAAGAATAATATTGCAACTGAGCGGTACATTATTTGTTTTTTCGAACCTCGGTAACCCACGTATCCCCCGTATGAGAAGTTACCCACACAATCCGGGAACCGTAGGCGAAGGGCAAAGCAACATTATGGAGAGTGAAATGATGTCCCTTATCGTCCAGCCCGGAATCAAGCCATGTAATCCAATGCGCGCTCACTTGGGGACAGGTTACCGCCGCCTAATATTGTTCAACTTCCTACCGACTGACTCTTCACCACACCTATCGATAGCTACGTTTCTTCTCACCAGCACATCATTCCATACTCATCAAATCCCTAACACTCGTGCGTCCGGTCCACTCAAGAGGCCGAATGCAAATGTATAACTGAGCCACGCGTCCTTCAGTGCACTATTTGTCAAGGTGACCTCTGTCAGTTGTATCTTTACCCTGACCCTGCTCCTCAGGAAACTGGCGCCCACTCATATCATACTGGGCTCTCGCGTCAAAACTAAATTCTATGCCTTTTTTGAATTTTTCAAGTTGCTTCCCTGACACGCCGGCTTCCCGCATCCTATCAACGTAGGTCTCTGTGTTGGTGATTATATTATGACCAAGCACGTACCCAATCTTACCCAAAAGATTCTTCTTCTGCCGACGCACTCTTTCCGCCTCATTCTTCTTCACACGTAGGTCTTCTGACTTACAGTTAGCACACAACACCGGCGCACCTGTGGATTCTTTGAATTGGGAGTCCTGCACTGAAGTAAAGAACTCTGTCATGCACCGCTGGCACCGATTGAGGGTGACAATTGCTACAGTACGTCCACCTAAAGAGTTCACGTATTCGACAACTTCATGGTTATCTTTGAATTCCATTGGGCATCAACCTCCATCCATGTGGTTGCGGGGTACCCCACAACCACGCTGTAACACGATACCAGGAATGTTTCAATCCCCCACATACTGCAGAGTCCTCGAATACTGATCATGACAACATGTGCCTGCTGTGCCGAGATGACCCATTTTGTGCGGCCTAAAAGAAAGATCTGTACCTAACTCAGAGTTTGTATGCACTTGGTGCCCTTAGTCATTTCATACTCTATAATCCCATTCTCGAGGGACGCGGATTCCCATTTAGTAACACCTGCTTTAGATTACAAATTTCCCTAGCTAGAGTAGAAGTTCGACTTGGATATCCAACGTCCTGTTCGGTTCCTGCTTGCGCGCTTAGGGTTTGGGAGGGCAGACATACTGAACAACGCTGTCCACCCATTTACCCGTGGTTCATGCTAACCATGTGGCGAGAGTAGCTGCCTAGACGGGCTTGGGATCAACATAGTTCATGCTAACCTTTTCGGCACAGGCGCTATGCAAAGCTATTACGAGAACTCCGTTAGCCTATTGAAGCACTCCCAATTTCTGGCGCATAAAAATCGAGCAAGATACGTTTTGCGGCGTTACAAGAACACCCATTCTGCCCGTTCGCCATGATTTTCTTTGGTGGAAACTGGCATTCATCTCCCGCTTTTAGAAGTGGGAGATGAATGCTGAGTGCTGATAAATAACACCGAAGGACTTTCCATCACCGATGTGTACGTCCTATGCGGTCGCGGCCAAAGCCCAGGACGTCCTGTGGTTAATGCCCGCATACAACCCAACCTTGAACTCAACTAGGTATTGGGCTTGTAGCTATCTCTGCAATTCTAAACACTTGACCATGCCTACTAACCTTAACGTAGTTAAATATATTGGAGATCCAGCCACTCTTTTCCTTCTTCCCATTACCAGCGAGAACGTACTGAGTAGTTGCGGGCAAAACTGCATACGAGACAGCAAAGACCAGGCCTGTGGGATTGCTATTTTGCGTCTTAATGAAGTCAATTCGATAGCCCTTTATTCTACCTTCTACGGGGAAATCCTGTGTTTCTCTGTGCTTAAGATAACTCTCGAATAGTTGCCTTGCTACCTCGTTGGGATCCAAGTTGCTCTGCTGGATTGTAACGCTTGGTCCGTACAACATCGAACCCTTTTCTTGACTTTTACTAGATCCGCTTTTTCCTTCCGCTGCACCGCTCGGACTGCAACCTACTATCGATATGAAGAGTAATGCCAAACAAAGTAACGAGAACATCTTCTTCACAGTCAACCCTCCTCGCTGGAGATATTGGCATGGTTGATACCCCTCGCGTCACCCAACTGCTTTTAGTGTCAAGGCACTCGCGTCACTCACCCTAGCTGGCAGTGTCGATGGTGAGTCCCCATACGCCTGTCTGCAAGCATATTATGAGCAATCACTGGATAGGGACTAGCGTTCAGACCTTTTGGGGTAACACCCCAGAGGTCCGAACGGCAGTCTAATTAAGCTCTGTTAGAAATAGCTATTCAGATGGACAAATGAATACTTAGCTGCCCCGCCTAGCGTCCAATACGCATGCTTCAGATCCGTATTATGAGCATCCACCAACGGGTTATTGGAACTGTCAAAGCCAACAACGATAGCCACGTGATCCCAAATACCATCGCCGTTCCAATCATAGTATATTAAATCTCCTAGGCCTAACCCCGACAGGCTAGTTTCGGTACCCCTTAGCCCAAGTATGAATGCTCTTTGAGTTGGGCAGTATCGCCACGATTCGGAAGATTTGCTAGTCGCACTTCCTGCACCTCCGTTGTACCACCAACTTTGGCTCCCGAGCTCCTGGTAGGGATCAATGTAATAAGCATTTCCCGCGTACATACTCTGTGAGACAAAGTTGGCACAGTCACCGCCAGAACTATTATAATTATAATAGTTCGGATTGTAGTTAAACACGTAGTTGTCCGCATAATTTGTTGCAGCTGCGCGGTTGTAGGGGGTAGACCCGGGGACTACTGTAGGCGTTAACGAGGATTGCGTCATAAACTGTCGGGCAAGCGCATCACTGATGACCTTCTCGAAGCCGTCCGTCGTGAAGTTTGGTGATACTACGTTTGTCGGGCGACCTTCGCTATACTCGTCAGAGCTAATCAGCCAGCCATGTCCGGTCTGCTGTAGTGTCACTTTATGATACACTCCCAAGCCAGTGACATTCTTGCCTCCTGTTTGGTCAAGCCAAGCATAGGACACCTTCTCGTACAGATAGGCTTCAGCTTTCTTTCCTCGAAAATCCACCTTGACAAAAATCACGTCCGATTGAACCCGGGTAATTCTGATTCCTTCATTTGCCTCCATCTTACGATAGTACTCTGGTCTTGTTCTCTCAAACTTTAATATTTTACTATTGGGAACGTAGTACCTTGACAAATCGTTGGCATTATTCCGATAGTCAGTAATCAAGCCGCTTCTTGTTGAATAAGCGTCCTCTATAGTTTTTTTAACCCCAGTAACCGCACTAGTTGCATTCGCACCCTTAGCGCCATTGCTAGACATATCACAATTAGCCGTGCTGACCGATGCAAATGCGGGAAAAACGCTTAGCATAAATACAGTTAAGATAACTGACACCGAAATCAATGCTTTAACTAAACGCTTCATCATCATGCTAAATGCTAACCTCCCAACAATTTTTCAGGGGATAAAGGCGATAAAGACTAAATTCCCCCCTTCCCTCAAGTCTCCCTTCACAAATCACCCCAGTAGGTGTATTATATGATCGCTCACCTACTATTTTTGTGTAGGGGCCAACGCCTTCAGATCAATGGCTACTTTCCACGGTGCGCTTGATCTGGGGCGTCATTATTTAAATGGCCTGGGCCATTTAAATACATGATCACTCATACCCTTAACACCCAATAGTCAGATAAGATGTCGAAACCCATCCGGTTGAATTGCTGCCAATACTTATTTCCGCCCAACCGGTATTGTTGACGAAAACAACGTCAACGTAATTTCCATACAACTCACTGGTGACAGGTGAATAGTTGGTTCCAGGACCGGATCTTGCCGTTAGACTTGGTTGCGCCGTCACAGTACACCATCCGGTGTAACCGGGGCCCGGCGGATTTGAAGAAATGTAGGCCGGTGACGCTTCTGTCTTTGTCGTATCGGTCCGTAACGATGTTGCCGCAAAGGTAGTTGTAGCAAAAACGACCACAAAAACAATTGCAAGTATGACGATCAACATGCTCTTCTCTTTTTTCATCCCTAAGCTCCTTTTCGTGAACGATTCCATGTATCCGCCAGAAAATACTTCAATATCGGCCTTTTACTAACGCTTATTCGTTTTGGCCAGTCGCCCCTCTTTCAGGGCATTACCAAAAATGCCGAGGAAACAATTTGCTCACCGTCCGGCGGACGATTAACGATAGCGCCTTGATAGTACATCGTTGATAAACTTCCTCCGTCTAAAAGAGCGGCATTGACTGCTCCGTGCTTCAGGAAAATGTTCTGCACATCATTTAACGTAGCCCCCATAGACTCTTTACTTCTACCGTTTATCGCGAGCAGAAGCACTGTTCCGTTGGCTTCTTGCCCGATCGCCGTCTGGCTGTTGATACCCGCGTAACGGGATAGGTCTTGGGAAACTCCGTTGATAATGAGAGGCAGCCCGGCGGTTACTCCCTCCTTTACACCCATTTTCTTTAACTCCCCGACTGTGTGTTTCCCAACAACAAGCTTTCCTTCATCCGTCAAGGCGGCGACATCCTGGGCACCGGCTCCCTCTTTCATGCTATTAAATAGAATCTTAGCGTGACTCATAACGAACCCCGCTGTTGAGACGGCCGGTCCGAAAACCGAGTCCGTGACGGAGGCTCCGCCATTTATTGCTCCCACCGCCTTATATTCTTTAGCCAGCTGACTGGTGGTTTTATCAGGTCTGGAGTTTCGTGAACTAAATCCAACTTCGACTTTTGATGGATCGAGAACGACCATCATTTTCCCAGTAAATTTACCCACGAAGTTTTGACCCTGTATGTCTAACAAAGATAACGGCGACGTCGTACCAGTGTTCGCCTTCTTCACCTGACCACGGTGGCTCGCATTTTGGCCGGCATATCTATCCGAAAACGCTTGGCCAGAGTTTCGCACCTTATTTCTTGTCACCTTGGCCGCAGCGCTGTTCGTTGCACCTGTCAGCATGATGGCAGCTAACAAAATCAAAGAGACGGTTCCAATGGCTATCGACCTAGTGGATTTCTTCCTGAACGAGGAAATCATTAGAATTCGCCTCTTTATCATCGATCCCTTGGCCGTGATTCCTATGATCCCTGGACTGCGCCGGCTCTTAGCGATCCGCGCAAGATGAATCAGCATATATCCATAATTCAGGTGTTCTTCGGGATTCATACGGGACAGAACCCGAGCATCACAAGCAATTTCGCAATCCTGGCGCATTAAATTAAAACCATACCACAGCAAGGGGTTGAACCAGTGGATGACTTTCAACGCGACTACAAGACCATTGACAATAAAATCTTTACGTTGGTAATGAGTCAACTCATGGAGAAAGATCTGCCTTAGTTCAGAAGAACTTATTTGAGTGGATAGATCATGAGGAAGCAACAGAACGGGTCTGAAAAAGCCAAAAAGTCCGGGTGTCCGCACCTCTGCCGTAACAATGACGGCAATGTCGGTTCGAATGTTAAGAATACTTCGGCATTGATCGAAAATGAGCCTTTCAGATTTTCCAGCCTCTCGTGCGGTACTTCGGATTTTTCGACTCCAACGCCAGTATAGCCAGAGAATTCGGATGCCAAAGCCAACTGTTCCCGTCAGCCAGATCAATAGGGCGAGGAAGCCAACATCCTGTCCCCAGTTGGGCTCCCCGCCCGGACCGGCAACAGTCGGCGAAGGATAGGTATGTAGTATGTGGCTAACATTCGGCGGGGTGTATGACTGGATTTTGGCAGGGGGTGCGCTGGGGCCTGTGGCTGCTTCCGTTTGATTAGTGATCCCTCGCTCGTAGGGTATTTGCAGATTATAAATTAAATGCTTAGGATAGTTGAAATCTGGTACAATGTTGAAAATACTTAAGCGACATCCGGGCGCAACGGGTAACACTAACCGAACTAGGAGAATGAACCAAATAAAATAATGCCAGGAGTAAGACAGCTTATCCTTAACTGCCCATTTGAGGAGTAGAATCATCGGGATTATAAGGCAAGCTATCAGGGAGGAAAGCAAAACCCAGTGAAACAGCGCAAAGATCAAGCTCAAGAGATCACCGTTCTTTCTTCCTACTCCCATTCAGGATGCGTTTGAGTTCGTCAATTTCTGTCTCGGACAGCTCTTCTTCTTCCAGAATGTTTATCAGCATAAGGTTCAGTGAACCATTATAGGCCTTTTTGAGGAAGGATCTCCGGCTATCCCTTCTGTATTCCTGTTGAGATAAGAGCGGTTTGCATACATAGGGAGATGAACCTTCTTCAATCATAACTGCCTTTTTGTTCACCAAACGCGTTAAGAGAGTATAAATGGTAGTTGGACTCCATGTTGACCGCAGAGCTTTGACGATTTCAAGTGAAGTAAGTGGGGCCTTTTCCCACAATATCTTCATGACTTCCAACTCAGAATCAGAAATTCTTGGACTATCGCTCATCTCAGCCATCCTTCTTCAATAGTAGACTACGTATTCATTCTACACGCGCGAAATCAGGCTGTCAAGATCTATAGCAGATTTTTTTCAATAGGATTTTTTACCCCATCCCGCGTCTTAGTCTCCCATCTCAATCCCCAAGCTCCGCGCCGCTAATAGGACCGGGTCCGCCAGGGGCACCTGTTTCAATTTGTCCACAGCGTCGGACAAGGCCACACGCACGATATCCCTGCCCTGCAAAGCGACCATGGTGCCAAAAGCCCCCTCGCGCAAGGCCTCCACAGCCGCGGTCCCGTAGCGGGTCGCCAGCAGCCGGTCATAGGCGACCGGTGACCCTCCCCGCTGCAGGTGTCCGAGGACCGTAACTCTGTTTTCCATTCCGGTGAGCGTGGCCAGATCCCGAGCCACTTGAGCCCCGATCCCCCCCAGTTTGAGCGGGTCAGGCCGGCCGCTCACCCTGCTTTCCACCACCATCTCTCCCCCGAGCGGCTTGGCGCCCTCAGCCACAACTATGATGCTGAACTTTTTCCCTTTCCGGGCCCGCCTTTTCACCGCTTCCGCCACTCGCTCAAGGTCATAAGGGATCTCGGGGATGAGAATCACATCCGCCCCTCCCGCCACGCCGGCATAAAGGGCGATCCAACCGGCATACCGCCCCATGACTTCCAAGATCATGACCCGATGATGGGATTCCGCCGTGGAATGAAGTTTGTCCAAAGCTTCCTGGGCCGTGGTCACCGCGGTTTGGAAACCAAAGGTCTGATCCGTGGCCATAAGATCATTGTCAATCGTCTTCGGTATGCCGATAACCTTTAAACCGAGATCGGCAAACTCCAAAGCGATCTTCAAGCTTCCGTCCCCTCCGATGGCGACCAAGGCCTCGGCTCCGGCCGCCTCCAGATTGCGCAGAACATCCCCGGAGCGGTCCGCCGGCTCCGCCTTTTCACCGCCTCCGCCCATATAGGCAAAGGGATTATCCCGGTTCGTCGTGCCCAAAATCGTGCCGCCGCGCGGCAGGATCCCCGAAACATCTCCGAAACCAAGCGGCTCAAAATCTCCTTCTATGGCTCCGCGAAACCCGTCCTTAACTCCCACGACCTCAATCCCGTACCGGTCAGCCGCTTTAACGACCGCTCTCAAGACAGCGTTCAGGCCGGGACAGTCCCCGCCCCCCGTGAGCACCGCAATCTTTTGCATACATCCGCCACCTTTCCCAAAATTGCCCTTAGACCTTCTCCACCAGCGGAATACCCTTCTTCTCCGCCAGGTTCCCCGCCTCAGCGCGCGTGACTGAACCCAGAGTCATCTCCACCCGTTTGCCCTGCCCCCTCAGCTCCAGACAACGACGGATGACTTTGGGAATATCCCGGCCGAAAACTAGAATATCGGCGTCTCCGGTCTCGTGCATTGGAAACAGGCCCAACAGACTGCCCAAATGAATCGCGAATCCTGTTGCCGGTTGATCGTAGCCGAAGTCCGCATACAGTGAATCATATCGCCCTCCCTCGGCTACCGGAAATCCCACGCCGGGAACATATCCTTCGAAAATCACGCCGGTATAATAGGAAAACCCTCGCAGAATTCCCAGGTCGAGCGCAACGGGCCTCTGGGCCCCAAAATCTCGCAGATAACGGTAAACCTGCCTCAGCCCCTCCGTCGCGGCCCGAATCCCCGGCTCCCCGCTCCAACTCAGCACTTCATCCAGGATTTCCTCTCCCCCGTGCAGGTGTGGCAGCTTGAGGAGGATGTCCTGAGTTTTTTCCGGCAAATCACTTTGCAGGACCAGGCTTTCGATTCCCACCATATCCTTCCGGGCCAATTTCTCTTCGACACTTTCCCTCAGTTCGGCCGGCAAAGCCAGCTCCCGCATAAGTCCGGCAAAAATGCCCATGTGGCCGAGATTGAACTGGAAATCTTTGATACCCAATTCCTCCAGGCTCTTGACGGCCAAGGCGACCACTTCCGCGTCCGCGATCACTTCCGCGGACCCGACTAACTCTACCCCCACCTGGCGAAACTCACGAAAATGAGGCGTGGAGTTCCGGAAGACATCCGCCCCATAACAGAGACGCAACGGCGGTTGGGAGGCCCGCAGCCGCGTACTGACCAAGCGCGCGATGGAAGGCGTGAGCTCCGGCCGTAAGGCCAAAATGCGCCCTTGCCGGTCAAAGAACTTATATAGTTGGTCTTCCCGGTCGACATCCGGCTGCACACAGGCCGCGTATTCCAATGTCGGCGTCAGAATTCTCCGGTAGGCCCACCGGCGGAATAAGTCAAGAGTTTGTCTTTCTAAGCCCTCCAGCAGGGCCATTTCATCAGGCAGCAGATCGTGCATCCCCATCGGAACACGTAACCCCAGAGCAGAACGTTGCAATACTAACACTCCTCATTTGACTTCCTCCCCGCGTTGAAACGCGAGGATTCCCAAGTCCCCCGAAGCAGCTTGGCAGGCCGTACAAGTGGCCTCTATGCGGTTGCCGTTAGGCCGCCGCTTTACTTTTGAGTGTACGCTTTTTGATTGTTGCCAGCGGGTAGAGTCTTATGGGATTTAGGCATAGTGCGTGGCTTACTCGTGACAAGTTAATTCCCGGACAGGCTTTGCGCAGAATGTTAGCCGCCCCGTTTAAGTCGGCGTTTACGCCTTGCCCATCTGCACTGCGATAGAGTCCCCGTTTTACCCGTTTACCGCTGAACACGTACTTTTCTGTGTGCTCTGGGGCGAATTCCGGCAATAGATTCCGGTCCAGAAAGCTGGCCTTGGAAGTATAGCTCTCCGTAATCTCTACGTATTCAATGCCGTTCTTTTCACACAGGTACGCCAGAAACCGCCGGAATTTCCAGAAGGGGATCTGCACAAAGTTTTGATTGTTCACATGACCGATTTTGATTGCTTGCTTCCAGCCGGGATTCACACCCACCACTACCCGCCCGATCTTGTTGTCGAGGCAATGCTGCAAAATCAAGTGACCGGCTTTGCTCAGATAGTCGCGCATGAAGTTTTCCCGGTTGTAGGCGATCAACGCAAGTTTATTGGTTTCGCCTTTGATCCCTTGCAGGTCTTTCATTGATTGGAGTCTGGAACGTTCCTTGTTGTACCATTGATTGGCTGATTTCAGCCGCTTTCCGTCGATCAAAAACGCGGTTCCGGTAGTACTAATACCGGCTGCCAGGGTATTTACCCCAAGATCCAGAGCTAAAGTTTCCGGCTCCCCTACAGGCTGGGCCGTATCCGCTGTTTTATACACGAACTCCGCTTCCAAGAAGCGGGCATGGTGGAGGGGGTTTAGACGTACTTCCCGGATGGGCTGATTAGCGATACGATCCGGTACACGAATTTTGATGGTTAAGCCGGGATGCTCCTTCATGAACCGATTGGACATGGGTATCTGAAAAAAGCCGTCGTGAGCAGTGATCGCATTGATCGAACAAAGAAGCTGAGAATAGCCGTCCTTGGGTAGATACTTGGAATCTTGACTTTCTCCGCCGGATATTGCCCCAATGCCGC
>LDXJ01000018.1 GCA_001029295.1 Peptococcaceae bacterium CEB3
GGAGATCCAGGATGCCGTGGATGGTGCGATTTCTCCCGAGCAGGCTGTCAAGCTGCGTCAATGTCTCGCACACATTGATGAACTTGAAAATCACAAAAGGGAAATCGAGCAGGCAATACTTTTACTTGTACAACCTTTTTCAGCCATTCTAGATTTACTTCGTACCATTCCCGGGCTCGATTCCAATCCGATGACTGCGATTGCCATTCTCTCTGAGATTGGTCCGGACATGTCCGTGTTTCCGTCATCTAAGAATCTTGTTTCCTGGGCTGGATGCTGTCCACGCAATGATCAGAGTGGAGGAAAAGTAAAATCCACCCGTATATCTCGTGCCGGCTGTTATTTGAAACCTCTTCTTGTTCAGGTTGCAAATGCACTTCTCAAGTCTAAGAAACACCCTGAATTCAAAGAGAAGTATCACAGAATCAAGACCCGCCGGGGTCACAAAAAGGCTATCATCGCTGTCTGCAAGATGCTCTTGACCGCTATCTGGAATATCTTGCATAAGCAGGAGCCATATACCCCCGAAGGCTTTCTGGAGCACCGCCCTGTCAATGAATCTAAGGTTCTGACAAAGGCGCAGGCTCTGGAACTTCTCAGGAAAAGAGGTTACACAATAACAGACGAATCTCCCGTAATCGCTTAATCTGAAAACTCCCAATGTTATTTTTTCCCATTCGCAAAATGTGAATGGTTTGTTTGCTGTGCGCTTTTTACTCCCTAGCCACTACCTCTTTGTTTCAAACTTTATTCTCCTTACAGAATTGGACGCTTCCACTTTTAAGCTAAAAAAAGAGAACCCTGTCAGACCACCTGGATATTTTCTGCCTCGTCCTTGCGCAAGGAAAGCTCGTAGCCGCGAACGGTGATCTCGATCGGATCGCCCAGTGGAGCTACTTTGCGCACGCAGATCTTCGTCCCTTTTGTAATACCCATATCCATGAGACGACGACGCAGTGCGCCGAATCCTGTGAAGGCAGTGACGATTACGGTTTCTCCCGGTTTGACTTCTTTGAGTGTTTTCAAACTTTTCCCCTCCAAGAATTGGTCCCTAGTTAAACGGTCAGCACACGGCTGGCCATCGACTTGCTGATAGCCACTCTTGTTCCCTTGACGTTTACGATGACATTCCCGTTCATTTCTGAAACAACAGTTACTTCCGTGTCCTCCACAAAACCCATGTTGCTGAGAAAACGCATTGTTTCATCCTTGCCGGAAATGGACTTAACCCTGACACGTTCCCCGGCGCGCACCATGCTCAGCGGGAGAAGATGCCTTGAGGGTGATACCTGTGGACGGGATATGCTGAGGTTTGGGTTGTCTACAGCCGCTGTATTTTCTTTTTCCATTCGAAACCCTCCTTCAAAGTAAGTGTTAAGCGCATAACTGGTATTGAAATTCATTCTCATTCTCCCTGATCTATTTATATCATATTAATGTGATTAGGTCAATAACTTTTATTGTGGGCTGCGGATGATCGCCGGGTTTATCACATAGGCGCCGGCACTAAGGGCAGCGAAATGCCGAATGTTGAAAATACGGCAGTAGTTGATTTTACTCGGCAGATAACCTCCATTCTCACGGAAACGGAAGTTCAATCATATTTCGACCTGACGAAAAGGATAAATTCTCGGTATATACCGAGAAAACTTTAGAAGCGACATGTTTTCGTAAGAATATCAAAGATTTGAACAAGGGCAGCCGCGGCATGGTTCCTAGGATTAACGCAGCTAAAACTGATTCTTAAAACCCGAAATTCGTCACCCCTGTCCTCCGTCGAACGTATGATAACGAAGAGAGGAGGCGACTTTTTGTATACACCTGACTGTCATGTACACTCTTATGCTACTCGCACTTCATTCACCCACGGGCACGTTCACTTTATGGCGGGAACTACGGGTGGCGGTATTCCCGCCGGACCATCCCACATCCACTCTTACAGTGGCGTGACGACCCTCGACAACGGTCATGTGCATTCTTACAATGGGGTTACTGGTCCAGCCATTCTTTTACCCGGCGGAGGTCACATCCATGCTTATGGTGGATGTACCACGTATGATTTCGGTCATGCGCACGCATATGAGGGGCAAACCACTAATGCCGAGTTTGCGCACCTATTTGGCCAAGTCTGTCGTTGAAAGGGCCAACCTGACTGCGAAAAAGCACCTGAGGCCGGCGTTGGCCGGGGCGGGTGCTTTTCAGTTTTCTCGTCAAAAAAAACCCCTTTCCCGAAAAATAAGGGGATTAGCTAAAATGCTTATTAGAACACAATACCCATTGCTATAAGAAGTAAAATGATCACGACTACAATCCCAATTCCTGCACCGAGACCCATAATCCTACCCCTCCTATCAGAGTTCGTTTGGAACTACAAAATTACACCTAGCGCAATGAGAATTAATATCGCGATAGCCACAATGCCAGCGCCTATACCTGCACCGCCGTTCCCAAACATTACTTTACCCCCTTGCTTGAGAAATTTAATCGTTCATATCGAGTATCGAGCACCGAATAGTCAGTTGAGTGAACAACGTTTTCAATACCAAGGATAACAACTGGGACAACCAAAGCTGCGATAAGCTCCGTATGCCCCCCAACCCGGCCAGGCTCCCCACCAATAGGGCCATGTCCAGGCGAGACCTAATGTCGGCATAACCATCTTCCTCCAAATCGTTTTCTTATAAACGCATCATGGGCAAGGCGATCTAGCTCAAAAAGCCAGATTAGCGTGGTCTTCTCCAACGTATCCGGGGCGCGAACTGCATTCGTTCATTTAGTTGCTCGGGTGAAGTGATCCCCCTTTTCGCCAAAAAGCGTTGCAGACCGGGGGGTATCGGACGTTGCGCCAGGAAATTATTTTCCGCGAAAGTTGGGGTCACATTGTCGATAGTATTAGGTGTCATCCACAAGACCTCTCTTTCCTACACCCAACGACGTTCAGACAATCCAAAAGCCCTAAAATATTACCCCTAAAGCGATTAAAATTAAAATAGCGATCGCGATAATCCCTACACCCACTCCTACTCCGACTCCTCCAACCGGTGCAATAGGTGGGCAACCGCTCGTAACAGCCCCAATGTGTGGTGGGGCACCAACCGGTGAAATATTAGGAAAATGGCCATTATAACCGAATATAACGCTTTTTCCTCCCTCGTTGAAATGTGGCCCTAACTTAAAATACGATTCCCATGGCGATAAGCAAGAGGATAATAACTGCTACTATACCAATGCCTGCCAGAAAAGTTGGGGTGCCAGTACCGTCCGCTCCAAATGCCATTTGGCGAACCTCCTCTTATCATAAGATGGTATAGATTATGTTCTGTCCCTGGGGTTTGTCACACTCTTGGGAAAAGAAGGAGGGAGAAGCCGACAAAATTACTGACGGCTCTACACCTGCCGCTCCTTATACCGATAATCTTTGGCGCGGAGGATTGAAGATGTATGAATGCAGAGATATTTTGAGGAGACAGAGGTAGCGACAAAAGCCCGCAACGCCGGTGGCGTCGCCGATGACAGCGTGATGGGCGACTGTGAGGGGGCTTTGGCATACCTGAATTCTTTGCCTTATTCCAATGGCAAAGTAGGCGTCATCGGTATGTGCTCCGGCGGCCGTCACGCTTTTCTCGCGGCATGCAAGGTCGGTGGCCTCGACGCGGCGGTAGACTGCTGGGGCGGTCGCGTGATTGCCGCCAAAGAAGAACTGACAGCGGCCCAACCTGTTGCTCCTATTACGTATACGTCCGGGCTAGGCTGCCCACTGTTGGGACTGTTTGGAAATGAGGATAAGTTCCCGACGCCGGAACAGGTTGACTTGCACGAAGAAGAGCTCAAAACGCACGGGAAGAAGTATGAATTCTACCGTTATGACGGCGCAGGACATGGGTTTATGTATTACCACAACCAAATGTATAGGCCCCAGCAGGCGATGGATGCCTGGGAGAAAGTTTTCGGGTTTTTCGGGAAACATCTGAGCGCGGAGACAGGGAATTAGATGCAGCCCTTTGTTGTTATGGCTAAGCCGGTCGGATCGCTGTGTAACTTAGAATGCGGCTACTGCTACTATTTAGAGACCGGGCGTTTTACTCAAAGTCAGCCTGAGTCCCGTATGTCGGAAAGCCTGCTGGAAATGTTTATCCGTCAATATATCGAGTCTAGCCCGGGGCCCGTCGTGCAGTTTACATGGCATGGCGGGGAACCGACCTTGGCGGGACTCGATTTCTACCGGCTGGCTGTCAAACTGCAGAAACGCTATCTGCCGGAAGGATGGAGCTGCTGGAACAACCTTCAGACCAACGGAATCCTGTTGGATGACGAGTGGTGTTCGTTTTTGGCGAACGCCCACTTTGATGTTGGGCTGAGCATTGATGGCACCCAATGGCTGCATGACAAAAACCGCTAAGATCACAGCGGCAGGGGTACTTATGAACGGGCGGCTGGGGCAGTCCGCCGCCTGCAAGCTCATGGGATTCAGCCCGATTTGCTGTGCACCGTGACATCTGACCCTGCCAAAGAACCGCTCGCTGTTTATCGAGCGCTGAAAGATTTTAATACAGGGTGGATTCAGTTTATACCGATCGTACGGCTCACGGCGGACGGACAGCCGACAGCGGACTCTGTCACGGGCGAAGGATACGGAGATTTTCTGTGCGCGGTTTTCGACGAATGGATCCGCCACGATCTTGGACGGCTGGATGTCCAACTCTTCGCGGAAATGGCTCTGGTATGGTCGGGAGGGAACGCAAGTTTATGCTGGATGGCCCCGACCTGCGGGCGCGTGCTCATCGTTGAACATGACGGCAGTGTATATTCGTGCGATCACTTTGTCAATCCTGACCACCGCATTGGCAACATTGAAGCTTCCCCACTGAGCGCCCTGGTCGACTTACCGGTACAGCGGCGCTTCGGAAACGAAAAGCAAACAAAACTGCCCCTACAATGCCGTTCCTGTTCGTGGCTTACGGTATGCAACGGCGGCTGCCCAAAAGACAGGTTCGCTTTAGCCGAGAACGGGGAGCGGGGGCTTAATTATTTGTGCGGCGGCTAACGGCAGTTTTTTGCTTACGCTGAACAGCCGTTGAAACATGTCACGCAACTAAGAAAAGAGGGGTTAACACCTGAGGCGATTATGGCCAAACTGCTGGCCGAGTCACAAGAGCGTTGGCGAGGTGTGGGACGGAATGATCCCTGCCCCTGCGGCAGTGGTCGCAAGGCAAAGCATTGCTGCTGGCCGAAGCGGGTTTGAGGGAAAACTTGCTGAGAACCCGGAATGCTTTCCACCCACCCTACCGGCGGTTATTCGGAGGCAATCGAACAGGCCGTCTTTGACGAAATTGAACAAAAAACGTATAATACAATGAATATAACATAAGTAGAGGGGGCGAACGGCATGCGTGTGTCATCCACTGAACTTAAAATGAATATGGGTAAGTATATCGAGCGCGCCGCGGTTGAGGATATCATCATCACCCGCAACGGTAAGGATGTTGCGCTTCTTACAAACGTTGAAGGCAAAAGAAAAGACGAACTCAAATCCTTGCGCGGCATTCTAAAGGGCGTCGAGATCACCCGGGATGAGATACGCGAGGAAAGGCTGGCAAGGTACAATGAAGATTCTAATTGATACCAACGTCATCATTGATTATCTTGTCGACCGGACGCCTTTCGCAGATCATGCCGAGCAGGTCCTGCAGCTGTGCGAAAGCGGCAAGGCCGAAGGTTTGGTCACCGCCAGCGCCGTCACCGACATCTACTATATAGTAAGAAAAGCCACCGGAAGAGAAAAAACACTGGAAGCCATCCGGACGCTTTGCTCCGTCCTTGATATCGCGGACGTGGGGAGAGCGGACATCCTCGAAGCTATGGGGCTTGACATGCCCGATTATGAGGATGCACTAGCCGCGCAATGCGCCAAGCGGATCAAGGCGGATTGCGTCGTCACGCGTAACATTGCCGACTTCGACAACTCACCAGTACCTGCGATACAACCTGTCAAATTCCTCAAACAGTTTCAGTGAAAGTGCTAGTTTCTGGGTCATTCATTTTATACCACTTTTTTCCGAAAGGTCACTCCAAGCACAGTGCTGTCCCTTCGGATGAGTTATTCACAGAGCTGAAGCATAACCTTAGATACCGCCATCACTAAGGGATGTAGGGCTTGTTAAAATAACTTCGAAGAAGAATTAAAGGACCTATTGCCGATTCATCTTGAGATTGCGAGAGCGGGTACAGGATTGAAGCTTTGGAGACGATACATTAGTGATTATCATATGATCGGCGATAAACAAGTCCTTGGTGTTCAATTAGCTTACTTTATTAAATCAAAAGAGACGATCCTCGGCTGTCTTCAGTTTTCGGCATCCGCTTGGGCCTTGCACCCCCGGGATGAGTGGATCGGATGGAATGTCCAGGATCGGAAGCAACGACTCCCTCTTATCGTTAATAATTCTCGTTTTTTAGTCCTACCCTGGGTTCATGTTAAAAACCTAGCCAGCAAAGTATTATCCTTAGCCGTCAAACAACTTTAAAGCGGACTGGCTGCGCGAATATTGTTATGCCCCCGTTCTATTAGAGACATTCGTAGATACCTCTTACTTTGCGGGCACCTGCTATGAAGCCTCGAACTGGATCTATCTGGGTGAAACTCAAGGCCGGGGTCGAATGGATCGGGAAAGAGCATACAGCCTATCTCGTAAAGCGATCTATATGTATCCCCTCCAGAAGGACTTCAAGGATTGCCTGAAAGGGATTATGCCCTGCAACCGTCCGTGTGACTGAGTAACGTCGGTTGAGGTAATTTGTGGGAAACAGGGCGGTAATTTGCGGTATTGGTGGGAAGGGAAAAGGGGCAGAGCCAGGCTGTGATGGAAGGTCTGGCTGTTTTATTTGTAACGAGAGAGGTGTCTGAGAATAGGCAAGAGTCTTGTTTCACCAAAGTCCCTCGTAATTGTCTGGGACTATTCCAGCCTGCTAAACATCATTGGATATATACAACAATAGCGGTAAACACTATACCCTGTTGGATTGTCAAGGAAGGAACCCGTCTGTGGCTAACTTCACCAAATTGTCAAAGCTTAAACCGAAGTCCCTGGGGCAAAATCAAGAGCAGGATAAGCACCCTGCGGAGCAACCTGAAAAGGTTGGTCTTTCAGGTGTGCCCTGGAAAGATCAGATTTTGGGCCCGGACTTGGAAACCAACATCCGGCAAATCAAGGCCATTCTGAATAATTGTAGTGATGTGATTTACCGGGAATTTGTTCTCGCTCAGAATGAGCGGATCCGACTGGCCCTTGTCTATATGGACAGTATGGTAGACAAAGCCCAGATTAGCGAGCAGATCATGAAGACGCTATCTTTGGAAGTCCCACTGGTTGTAATTGGTGAGGAGATTACCCAAGCCCAGGCCCTGGAGTTTATTAAGCAGCGGGGTCTGTGCATCCACCAGGTTAAAGAAAGCGATAGGTTTCGGGATCTTATCCATGCCATTCTCTCCGGAGACACTGTTCTGTTGGTGGACGGCCACCCCACAGCCATAATCAATGAAACCAGGGGTTATGAATCGCGGTCTATTTCGGAATCAGAAACGGAACCGACGGTACGGGGACCGCGGGAGGCCTTCGTTGAGTCCTTAGGGGTCAACATTTCGCTGATTCGGCGGAAAATAAAAAGCCCCGATCTAAAAATAGAGACCTTAAGGCTGGGTGAGGTGAGTGGTACTGGAGTGGCCCTCGTCTATATCGAAGGCATTGTCAATGAGTCTCTGGTGTCGGAAGTGAAAAGCCGAATGGCTAGAATTAAGGTGGATGCCATTCTGGAGTCCGGGTACATCGAAGAACTGATCGAGGATAGTCCCTGGAGTCCCTTTCCAACTGTGAATCACACCGAGAAGCCGGATCGGGTGGCGGCGATGATGTTGGAAGGACGAGTGGCGATCCTGGTGGACGGAACTCCCTTCGTCCTGAGCGTACCGACCCTGTTTGTGGAAAGTCTACAGGCCTCTGAAGATTATTACGAGCGCTTTTGGTTCGCTTCGGCCATACGAATCGTGCGCTTCCTGGCCATGATCACGTCGCTGGTCCTGCCGGGGTTATACATCAGCCTGGTTAGTTTCAATCACGGTCTGCTCCCGACCACGCTCCTGCTAAGTATTGCCGCTCAACGAGAGACAGTCCCCTATCCGGTCTTCATCGAGGTCCTAGCGATGGAAATCACCTTTGAATTTCTGCGGGAAGCCGGGATCCGTTTGCCACGGGCCATCGGTCAGGCGGTGAGCATCGTAGGCGCGCTTGTGGTTGGGCAGGCCGCCGTACAGGCGGGAATGGTGGGTGCCGCTACGGTCATTGTGGTGGCTCTAACGGGGATCGCATCCTTTGTTTTTGCTTACAGTACCAGTATCTCTTTTCGCCTACTACGCTTTGCCCTGATCCTTTTGTCCGGTGTTTTGGGTTTAGTCGGGCTCATCAGCGGAGTGGCCGTGATTGGTATCCACTTGTGCACTCTGCGCTCATTTGGGGTTCCCTACTTATCCCCGTTGGTCCCTCCCACCACTGTTGACTTAAAGGACACATTCATCCGGGGACCGTGGTGGGCGATGCTTTCACGCCCACGGCTGGTCGTAAAAGAGGAACAACAAAAGCAGGCCACAGAATTGAAACCGACCCCTCCGGAAACCCGGTCATAAGAATTGAGGAAGTGAACCGATGGAACAGGGAAAAATAGACAGCAAGCAAGCCATTCTGCTTATGATGAGTACGGTGCTTCCGACAGCTATTCTCACGGTGCCCGCGGTGACCGTAAAGTTTGCCCAACAGGATGCTTGGCTTTCTCTCCTCGTCGCTCTTTCGGTCGCGCTGATCATCGCTTTGCTGATCGTGAACCTGGGTCTCCGTTTCCCCGGAAAAACTCTATTCGTCTACCCGGAGGAAATTCTCGGTAAGATAGTGGGAAAAATCATTTGCGGACTTTATATAGGGTACTTTTTGCAGTTGGGCTCGGCTGTTGTGAGGGAGTTTAGTCTTTTTTTGGGCGCGACCATCATGCCTAATACTCCCATCGTCGTCTTTACCATCCTTATCATTGCCGTAGCCGCTTACGCGGTCCGCAATGGACTGGAGGTTTTGAGCCGCTTCAATCAACTGTTTATCCCCTTATCGGGCCTGTTGGTTATCATGTTCCTCTTAAGTAGCAAAGAGATGAACCTGACCCGGGTACTGCCTATTTTCGATACCGGCCTCGTGCCAGTTCTGAAGGGGGCCGCCTATCCCCTTAATTGGCTGGGCCTGATTGTCACTATGGGCGTCATGCTACCCTATCTCAACAAGCCAAGGAGGGCTTATCGGGTGGCTGTAATCGCTACTTTGTTAAACGGATTGTTCTTACTTGCCAGTATCATGGGGGCTCTGCTTCTTTTCGGGCCGCATTTAACGGCTAACTGGCTATACCCAACTTACGACGCGGTGAGAGTCATCTGCCTGGACCATGTCGTGGAACGATTTGAGTCCATTATTTTGGTCATGTGGTTGCTGGGAGGTTTTGTAAAACTCGGGGTGTTCTATTATGGGGCGGTTTTGGGCAGCGCCCAGTGGTTTGTGCTTGAGGATTACAGACCTTTGGTGATCCCGGTAGGGGTGATTTTGGGGGCTTTATCTTTCCTTCTTTACGGTGAGAATGTCGCCGATTTGGACCACTTCTTTACGGACGCGGGGATACCCTCCAGTGTTCTCATCTTTGAGATAGGGATCCCTCTGGCACTGCTGAGTGTGGATCTGTTAAGAGGAAAGGGGAGGAGGAAGGGTTGAGAAAACGAATTGCATCTCTTGTCTTGTTGGTGCTGCTCACCAGTCTCCTGCCAGGCTGCTGGGATCGTTATGACGTCAGTGATTTGGCGATCGTTGGCGGGGTGGGGGTCGATCGCGTGTCATCCGGTCGGATTCGGATGACTTTACAGATTGCCTTGCCCAGTGCTTTTTACGGGGGCCAAGGAGGGAACGGAGGCCAGAGCACAGCCGCAAGCTGGGTCGTTTCCGGGGAAGGCAAGACCGTTGCCGACGCGGAAGCAGCCTTGGAAAAGGTGGTGCCACGTAAGATTTTCTGGGACAGTTGCGGCATTTTGGTTGTTGGGGACCAAATGGCCAGACAAGGAATCGGTTCAGTGACGGATTTCTTCTTGCGTCACGGGTCCACTCGGGAGACCATGCTGGTTATGATAACGAAAGGCGAAGCCAGGACTTTTCTGGAGACCAGTTCGGTATTGGAAAGAATGTCGTCGCAGGCAACCCAAATATTAGACAAAATCAACGTCGGTTACTCCATACAACTTTGGAAATTCGCTGAGATGTTGGATAGCAAGGGGATAGAACCGGTAGTCCCTTGGGTTTCCATCCAAAAGGCGGGGGTTGTTCCCGAACCGGGCAAGGGACAATCCCAGGTTGAGCAGCCGGTACTCTCGGGGATGGCGGTGTTTCGCGGAGACAAAGTCATCGGTTGGCTGAATACTAGGGAAACTAGGGCGTTACTCTGGCTAAAGGGTAAGGAAACGCAAGGAGCCATCACTGTGCCCAGTCCGGACGGAAGCGGTCCGGGGACATCCGTGAAAATCCGGGGCGGAAGCGCGCAGATTATTCCGGAATACGACGGGAGAAGTCTCCGGTTTCAAGTGAACCTGGATATGAACGCTGATGTTATGGAACAGACAAAGAACGAGGCTCCGGTGCAGGCGGGCACAATCAAAACTCTGGATACCCGAACGGCCCAGGTAATCAAACAGAGGGTCACAGAGGTATTGCACAAAGCCCAGCGGGACTACGGGGTGGACATCTTTGGTTTTGGCCAGGCTTTCCACCGCAGCTATAAAAAAGATTGGCGGGAGATGAAGGACCGGTGGGATGAGGACTTTACAGGGGCAGACGTGAATATTGCGGTTGAAGCACACGTCCATGAGATCGGGCTCATAAGTCAAGGCGCAGGGCGCTCAAAAAACGATTGATGTATTAAATACCCCGGGGGGTAAGAACTGTGGTTGCGTTGCTGATTTTATTATTCATCGGCATCATTGTGTTCGAAGTGCCGAATCTGGTCAAGAAGAAAATGTGGCGGGAGCTTACAGCCTTTTCGCTCTACCTGGCTATGGGTATGACTTTAAGCATTCTGGAGGCGTTGCGCGTAAAAGTGCCCAATCCCGCCATGGCCGTTGAGGTCTTGTTTAAACCTCTGTCAGGGTTGCTAAAGTGAGAGAACGACTAACATTTAAGACCCCGAAACTAGTTGTTTGTCTAGGAAACGTGGCTGCCCAATCATTCCTTATGAATCCGGATGCTGAAGTCAAGTCACTTCGCGGGAAAATAGGTTTTCATAACGGTGTTGCCACCGCATTTTCTTATCATCCTTTAGCCGTACGTAGAAGACCTATTCTATTTAAACTATTCCTTGAGGACTGGAAACTAATTGCTTCCTTTTATCACGATGAAATCCTTCCCGAGTCCATTATGCATGATCCTTTCTAATTTAATGATTTTACTTTTTATCTAAATCGATCGAATCTCTTTTCGACCCAATTGCTGACCAAGGCATTGCTGCATTCTAACATCGGCGGGGCAATCGATGGACTCCGACCGGTTGTCCGTGTTCCCCTTCACACGATTACCTTTGTGAGCCAATAATTGGAGTAAAGGTCAACCAGGATCGGCTTTTTGGTTGGTCCTTGCCATTTTTGTGGTTCTGTGAATCCTCACAGACCTGGTACACTTTTCGGTGTATCGTGTATTTGCTGTTTCCCAAGGAGCACGATACAATTTCTGAGTAGCTGGGTTTGCTAATATTGATAACCGAAGAAGCTCCACTCTTATTTCTCTGACAAGAATTTTATTTGAGGCCGTGTTTCTGCTAGTAACGGATTGAAAGATGTTTTGGTAATGGGTAATAATGGCATCCCTCATTTGAGTGACAGATTGCTTGTTCTCCCTCTGTAAGTCGTTCAATTTTCGGACCCCACCCAGTATCTTTAGCAAAGCCGCTTTTTCGGCATCATCCATGAACCTATCCCTCCTACAGACCCCTACGCTTTCAGAGTATTCTGTTGCTCCGTATTGTGCAACATTAGCGTGATTCCTTAATATGACAGAGGAACATGGAGAAACAAACGCTCATCGAAATTAACGGCTGCGTAGAAACGGACCTGGGCCACGACCAGTGGCTGGACGAATTTATCGACTGGCTGGAATCCCGTGGCGAATATTTTAACGGGGGTACAAAAGACATTACGGATGAGCAGGAATGAGAAAACGCCCCTCGGCAGTGCCGGGGGCGTTTTCTCTTGCGTTCCGACAGACCACGATGTATCCTTGGATTACGAGAACAGGAGTTCCCATAAATACCAACGTGTGCGCCGGAGGAATTCTCGATGTTTCAATCCGAGATCCAGGTTGTTACGGCCCGCAACCAGCCCATCCGGTTCCGGTGGAAACGACAATGGTACTCCATTTTGTCCATCGAGGACGATCGGGTTGACACGGGCGAGTGGTGGAACGGCGAAGGAGAGAAAACGTTCTATCGGGTCTTTGCCGAAGACGGGGTCTTCGAGATCTACTACGATGAGAAAGAGAAAGCGTGGCATATGTACAGGGTTTACGACTAGAAGGGGAAGGGAGTATAATGGCAAAGAAAGCTCACGACAGCGACACCCAAGAAGAAACTAGCAGGATTGTCGAACTCCGGGTCAGCTCTGATGGAGGAGACACCTGGGACCGTCGCAAGGTCAACATGGGGGTCGATTTGGAGGAAAGCGGCTTGCGGGTCGGGGAGATTTTCAAGTGGCAGGATGAGCAATACAGGGTTGTTTCCGGCGAAGACGGGTTGAGGGCGGAGCCGGTGAAGAAGGGGGCCAGGAAAAGCAGGTAGATCAAAGTGCAGGCGGTTTTCATTGGAACAGCAATCGTGTATCTCCTATGAGCAAAAATACAGAACCTAGGTCAATCCTCTCTCAAGGTTGCACAGTAACGCGCACAGTAACGCGATTAAAAAATGTGGGCAAATACAACGTGAATTGGTAACGTGCCTCCGGGTATAGACTTCGCAAAGTGGCTTCCCATAAGGCTCGGGAAGAAGCGGGGGAGAATCAAAAACGCAACCTGAGTTTTCACACGGATGAGGTCACTGGTTCGATCCCAGTATCGCCCACCATCTAAAGCCTTATGGGAAGCGGGTTTGAAGAAAGCCCGCTTTTATGTATTGCCAGAGACGGGATTTTGACCACTGAACTTGACCACAATATGGAATAGTAGAAGACGGGAACATAAGAGGCCACCCATGAATTTTGGGAAAGCGACGTGTCATTGATTACCAATAGGATGTTGACATATACCACGTCCACATGGGCAGCGGCCGCCCCTTTGATTCCAGTTCCAAACCGCCAAGTGCTGCAATTCAATATCGGGTATGGCTTGCGCATGAACCTCATCAAAATCCTTAAATTAACGCCGGGTTCCGGGAATTATTGATGTTTGTAGTTGGAGGCGTATTTATGGAAATAGAAGGAACAAAGCGTAAAGCCGCCATAAGAAACGGTGAATATGTTGACGATGTCAAGAATTAGAAATCTAAATGTTACATAACCCATAAGCAACTGTTGCTTGTTCAGGCCACTTGAGCGAAGTGCTCCCGGTTAAGGCGAATCAGTTTTTCGAAAGAAGAATCTTGTTTATACTTCAAGGAGGTAGAAATGAATCTAAGGATCCAGTATAATTGTTCAAATATAGACTGGAATTATGTATCTAAAACATTGAAAGAGGTCGGTATGGCCTATTTTAATGGAGAAGTGCATAAGAAGGCTTTTGAGAATAGCCATACTGTAGTATTTGTTTTTAACGATAATAAACTAATTGGTTTCGGTCGAGCAATTTCAGATGGAGCCTACCAAGCCGCAATTTACGACATAGCCGTAATACCCGAATATCAAGGGAGGAAGGTAGGTTCTGTAATTATGAACTGCATTTTGGAACGTATTCCACAATGTAATGTTATCTTGTATGCAGCAATTGGCAAAGAAAGATTCTATGAAAAGTTAGGATTCAGAAGGATGAAAACAGGAATGGCATTATTTCTTAATCGGGAGGGAATGCAAATTAAAGGTTTTACAGAGTAAATCCAAAATAATTTGTGGTGCATTTCTCGCCAGCTTTATTGGTTTTTGGGAGTCGGCTGAAAGTGGTCCAAGGACTGGAGCGCCGGGGCCGTAGAGGGCAGCCCTGACGAAATTGCGGGTCAGCTGAGGCATTGCTGGGATAAGGCTGCTTGTTCCCGAGAGGCCGCATAGGCAAGAGAAGGTCCAATTAACCTAAGCAAAAAATTATGATATAATAGAAAAAATGATTCAGCGAGGTGAAAATATCGTGACGCGGGAGGTTCTAGATCAGGGAGAGGGAGGGTGACCTATGCCTAGAGAATTTGAATTGAGATTACAGGATATTTTGAAAGCCTGCTATACGATTATCAGCATTGTTGAAGGGATAACGTTTGACGATTTTATTGGGGACCAACGGAACGTTGATTTAGGAACACATGGCACGCTAGAGCGAGCCAGACTACTTAACCCGGCGCGTAAAGTTATGTTCTGGGGTTGGCGGATATCCCCACTCCGGGGTGATGGCGGATGATAGCAGGTTTACAGTTATCATTTTTAATTAGGAGCTGGTTTTTTGATCAAGCGGAATACTAGAATACTTTTTCCCGAAGGGTCAAGCCTATCAGCCCGTCAGGCTTTGAATGCACTTGGTGGGTTGGGATATAGGATTGATATTTGTGATCCCGACCCAATATGTATTTGCAGGTTTTCAAAATATGTACACAAGTATTACCAATGTCCTCAATTTGGGAAAAACCCAATCGGTTATCTAAATTTCATAATAGATCTTATAAAAAAGGAAAACTATGATGTTCTGATTCCTATACATGAACAAGCCTTCCTTTTTTCAAAAGCGTATAATCAAATTTCGAAGTATACCAATATTGCAATCAGTGGCTATCAAGTTTTTTCCATTCTCCAAAGTAAAGTCGAGTTTATGAAATTGCTTGAAAGGTTAAATATACCCCACCCAAAATCGCAATTCATCAGGACGAAGGAGGAAATAGAAAGTATTAAAGAATTTCCTTGTTACATGAAACTTGCTTATGGAACGGCAGGTCATGGCACATGGAGAATTAGCAACAAAGAGGGATTATTTCCAGTCTTGCAGGAGCTTGATTCGGGAGGTTATTTTGACAGTAATTCAGAACTATTGGTTCAGAATGCGGTATCTGGAAATCTGTGTGTTACGCAGTCACTATTTGATAAAGGGAAGATGATATCAGCTCATTGTTACCGACTCCGATCAGAAGGGGTGGGGGGAAGTGCCAGTGCGAGGGTAGGAGTAAATCATCCAATGGTAATTGAACACTTGAGACAAGTGGGTGAATACCTGGACTGGCAGGGTTGTTTAATGCTCGACTATTTGTTTGACAATGAACTGCAACAACCGTTTTATATCGAAGCGAATCCTCGTCCAGGTGAAACCATGAATGCAACTTTAAGTGGGTTTAATATTATTGAATCATTGATAGAGGTATCCCTTGGTAGAGTACCAAAGAATACAGGCATAAGCAGATGCGGTGTAAAAACGCATAGCCTTATGGCCACTTTGCTTGGCATTGCCTCAAGAGGCGGTAACAGGCGTATGCTTATCTCTGAAATAGGGAATGCAATACTGCATAGAAGAGTCTACGCAAATAGTTTCGAGGATCTAACCAATATTAAAGGGGATTTTCTAAGCATTATACCCGTGGTAGTAATTGCCATAAAGCTTTTAATAGAACCAAAGTCTGCAGGCAGCCTTTCTCAAAAAGCGATAGTTAACTATTCGTTGACACCCGATACGGTCAAAATTATCGAAGGGTTAGTTATTGAATAAAATGATACCACTGCGGGAAGTTCGCACGCCGGGTTCAGTGGGGGTAGGTTCATCGAAGGTGGCTCTTCTGCCAGGAGAGCGTTGGTCGGAGATTTGGAGGTAGTTGAGATCGACGGGGATGCGTTGTCGTAAGCTGACCCGTGGTGAGTGCCAGGGCACAAAGTAATGATGTGGGCATCATACTGGCAGCCGCAGTTGATCTTATGACTTCGCGAACGAATGTCTCTTTAGCCGAGAAGTACAGCCAGATAAGAGCGTGTATCGGTATCCATCCTTGGCGAGCGAATATGTTTACGCCGGAAACGGAAAACGATCTGGCTGAATTGGCCCAAACGAGTAAAGTGACAGTAATGAGCGAAACGGGAATCGACGTGATGCGCCGGAGGTCCGATGATTTCCGGACTGAATTAGAACCGCTTCCTCTGGAAGTCCAGCTAAAAGCCTTTCGTGCTCAGGTGCGTGTAGCGGTAAAGAACAATTTGTTTCTTGTACTACATGACCGGGGTGCCAGTAAGGAAATCATGAAGGTTTTTGAGGAGTTCAAGGAATATCCGCTAAGGGGGATCATTCATGGCTTTCTCGGTTCAGTCGCAGAAGCTCGCCAGTATCGAGATAAAGGGTTCCTTATCTCTGTAAATAAGCGTAACCTTCCCGCAATTAACCCGGTACTGGAGACTCTAACTCTTAATGAGATAGTGCTGGAAACAGATTCAAGTGAACCAGCACAGGTGGCGGACACATGTGACATGGTGGCATCACTGAAGAGAGTAACGAAAGCCAAGGTGGCCGAAGCGACCACCGAAAATTTGAAGAAGTTGCTGGGAGCCGTCTGAAATATTCGAAGGCGATCCAAGTGTATCTCGACCTGGAAATAGACTATATTCCCGGAACCGCAGGGAAAGATTCAGGTGAGATTAGGGCATGCAACTTAGATTACACTATAGGTTCCGTGCATTTCACGGTCGACGACCAAACGGGGCGATGGTTTAATCTGGTTGAAAGCGATGTTGAGTTTTATGTACCAGGAGCAAAGCCAGCCAACAGAGCAGGACATGGGCACAGACCGGATCGTCTTTCCGGTGGTAAACAGGCCGTAGCTCGAGGATTGTTTTGAGTGTACGGAAAGCCCGTATAGTCGTTCGTAGCCAAACGCGACGTGATTGATAATCTAAAGAAATTCGTGTATAATATCTTTAGATTTATCTAAGGGGGCAAACGCCATGCCAAATATAAGATCCAGTACCGACCTGCGCAACAACTACAACGACATTTCCACCTTCTGCCACGAAAGCCGCGAGCCTGTTTTTATCACAAAAAACGGGCAGGGAGATCTGGCTGTCATGAGTATTGAAACTTATGAAGCGCTCAGCGGCAAGCTGGAGCTCTATCATCTGCTTGACGAAGGAAGAGCGGCTCTCAAAGCAGGTAAGAAACGAGCACTTCAAGAGGTCATGAAGGACATCAAGCGGGGCATCTCCGATGGGGAAATATAGGGTGGATGTATCTGAACCGGCCGAAAACGACCTCAGGGACATTGTCCGGTATATTGCTTCTCAGCTGTCTGCTCCCGTATCGGCTCTCCATATGATGGAGCTTCTCGAAGAGGCAATGACCGGTCTGTCCGATATGCCGCAGCGCTGTCCGCTTGTCGCAGACGAGCGCCTATCCCAAACGGGATACGGGAAGCTAATTGTAAGAAATTACGTTGTGTTCTTTTCCATTGACGAGAAGAATAAGGTGGTTGACATCGAAAGAATCCTGTACGGCAGGCGCGACTGGCTCAGATTTTTATAGTAGCCGAGGGAACAGGAACGGGGGCTGGGCAAATTTACTTTGAACTCATCCACCTCGGTCATGTCCCGCATGCCAAAGGACGTGAATACGACCTTGATTCCCAACTCCTTGAGTTCCCGGAAGTACACGAGGAAATCCAGCGTATTGCGCGGGAAGCGGCTGAAGTCCTTGATGACGAGCAGATCAAACAGGTGGGCGCGGGCGTCGCGCATCATGTCCTGAAACTCCTTGCGCTTCTTCACGCTCCCGCCACGCTTCCCATCGTCAGCATACACCCGCAGGCCCAATACCAGCCGTACTCAGACCAACTCATCCTTTTTGGGAAACTACATCGACCGTGGCAGTCAAAGCTACGAGACAGTCCGGCTCGTCAAGTCCCTTGTCCAAGACGGAGCCGTAAAGACTTAGTATAGGCAAGACCATCAGTCTGTGGTAAGATACGGTAAAGGAGAGTGAGGAAGGAAATGGAAGAGGAACTGTTGAGGGAGATTTTGGCGCAGCTGCAAGGGCTAACGTCCGATGTACAGGGCCTCAAGGGCGATGTACAGGGCCTCAAGGGCGATGTACAGGGCCTCAAGGGTGATGTACAGGAACTTAAGGCCGGCCAAGCCAAAATGGAGAAGGACATAAGCCTATTACAGAAGGATGTTAGCCTATTACAGAAGGATACCAAGGAGATTAAGCACAACCTGAAATTAGTCTGGGACGACATCAAGCGCCTGGACAAGCGGTTGGAAGTGCAGGAACAAAAGGTAGAAAGGGCAAGGTAGGAGATAATGGCAATCGGTTCCACACGGTTCACCACTGGAGAATATATTCCCTAAACATCGGTTCAGCAAAAATGTATTCCCCCCTGCCCGCTTTTTGAACGACGCCTTTCATAAGTAAGAGGTTGATAGCTCGCTTATATTCGTTAGGGTTATGTTCTTTGGTATAAATTGCTTTTTCTTGAGCGATGCGGAGCAAAACCGTGTACGCTACAGAAGTAAAACCAAATTCTTCGATTATGGCGTTATAGGTGCTGGACAGAGACATAAGTGCGTTTTTGTAGGCATAATGGATTAGATCGAGGGAAAGTATCGTAATCTTGTGTTCAAGACAAGCGAAATAGATTTCAGAGCAGAATACCATCGTATCCTGGGGATGACCTCCGCTGAGCCGCACTATTTCAGCGAAAAGGGCTGGGGAACCTTGAATCTTTAAGCCGGAAAATTTCCTGGCAAGATATTCGGTCCAAGCGTTTTCGGGAATGGGCGGAATAGCCAACGGAATGGCAAATCTATAGAAGGCCTGTTCGCTATGGGAAAAAAGGGTGTTCATCATATGTTCTTGCGATCCCAAAAAGACGTAAAGGACATTTTTGTGCATTTGAAAGTGTGAGCGCAGTTTTTTGAAGATTTGTTCTCCGCCGATGCGGAGCATATCCTGGAATTCATCAAAAACAATAATTACGTTTTTATGATCTTTAACAGCCAGCTGCTCTGGGAAATCTAGGACATAGTCTAAATCAATTTCTTTAGAGCCCGAAAAATTAAGACCCATTTCCAGATCGCTAATTTTGAAAGAGATTTTTGCATCTCCATAGAATTTCTTAGTTTTCGTTTGGAGTGCTTCGATAGTTTTACTGATTCCTGTGCGGTTTTCCAGACACGCATTTAAAAAACGGTTTGAGAAGTTCCGGATGTCATCAATGCTAAAGAGATCGATGAACCCTATATAAAAACCCTTTGCCTTCATATTCTCTAAAATGTTTAGGATCAGGGATGTTTTCCCTACCCTGCGGGGACCCGCAATCATCAGATGTTGGCCGAAGGTCAAGCGTTGTTCGAGGTTTTGAACAAATTCCTCACGATCTACAAGATCATCCTTGGGAACAGGGCTCCCAACCGGAAATGGCTTATTCAACACAAAAGCACCTCTTGGTCTATATTACAGATAAGTAATAGGAGATTACGTTAAGGTAATTATAATTCAGGAGCAGTCGGATGTCAACACTTTGGCGGCAAAGGGGTGCAGATCGGCGGGAGTGTTGATAAAAGAGAGCTAACCTGCGTGAGTCAGGTCGACGAAACGCCTGTGACAACGACTTATTGACGGTTCTTAGTTACAGAGCGTCCCTAACGACCGGAAACGTGCCTGTTGATTGAGCCCAGAAAAATGTGCTACCATGGCTTACAGGATATTGGTACTCGACTTTACCTGAAAGGAAAGAATGAAGACATGAGTGGTACCTCATCTGTTGCCGGGCATGGTACGCGGCGGCTCGTAACAAAAGTTCCGGAAGTCACGGTGTACTTCTGGATTGTTAAATTGCTAACCACGGCTATGGGTGAAGCGACCTCAGATTACTTGGTCTACCACATGAACCCATACCTAGCCGTGGTGCTCGGAGGGATTGGGTTTGTCGCTTCGCTGATTCTTCAGTTTGCGGTGCGCAAGTACATAGCACGGGTTTACTGGCTCCTGGTCGTTATGGTGGCCATTTTTGGTACCATGGTCGCGGATGCCACGCACATCGTTTTGGGGATTCCATACTACGTCACAACCATCAGCTTTGCTGTCATTTTGACTGTAGTCCTCACGACCTGGTACAGAAGTGAAGGGACGTTGTCCATACACAGTATTTATACCCGCAGGCGCGAAATGTTTTATTGGGCGACCGTATTGGCGACATTTGCTTTGGGAACGGCGACAGGAGATATGACAGCCATGACTTTACACTTGGGCTACTTTGCCTCAGGAGTGGTTTTTGCGGTGCTGTTTCTGCTCCCATGGCTGCTGCGCCGGATGTTCGGCCTGAACGAGGTTTTCTGTTTTTGGTTTGCTTATATCATGACTCGTCCCCTGGGCGCGTCTTTCGCGGACTGGTTTGGCATGCCACATAGTGTCGGGGGCCTTCAATACGGAAGAGGTTTAGTGAGCATTGTTTTGACGGTGTTCATCGTCATTCTTGTGGCCTATTTGACAGTAACCCGCAAGGATGTTCAGCGTGAACCGGTCGTGAGGAGGCAGAGTCGGCAACCCGCTCGTTGATAGGTGAGGAAGGACAAGTTGGCACTCAACCTGCCGCTGCACCGCCGGTAAGCAGTGGAAAGGATGACCAACAATCTTGGCAGACGCATCGACGTGAAAGCTTAACGATGTCTCAACATGGGTTCACGGTCGCATTGGACCAAGAGAAAAAGAGGACGCCCCAGGGGGCGTCCTCTTTGCTGTGTTCTTCTCTAATTGCTATTGCTGAACCTGCACTTGTAAAGTGTCCGTGTCCGGGCCGGAAGGAGATTCTTCTGCGGACTTCTTTTCAGTGGATTTCTTTTCAGCGGGAAGAAGTTCCCGCTTTGGCGGGAGTCCCATTGTTCCCTTGATGGTTACCCTGCTCTTGGTACTGGTAATTGATTTTGTCGGTTTCGGCTTTTTTACTTTCAGCCGAAGGCTTTTCCGTGTCAGACTTGGTGGCCGGTTGAACCGCCACTGTTCCGGGAGCGGAAGGGCTGACCACCGCGGTTGGATTTGCAGCGGGGGTGGGTGTGGCGGCGAAAGCCATGCCGCCGAAAGCGCCCAGACCGGCCAAAGCACCGGCCAAGGCTATAGTTCCGGTAGTGACGATCAGAGATTTCTTCATGTAAACCTCCATCTCGCCGCTGTCGCGGCGACACAAATAGTAATGAAAACGGGATCTGTACCCCCGGACTGTGATAGAATCGATCCGGGGAGTAGGCACACTACAGAGCACGGTAAGGTGAGTTGTAGATGCCCTTTGGCGCATAAACAGTATGTAAACCAGTGTAAGAACTGCTGTTAAGCACAAATAAGTGGTCCTCCGAGACCGTACGCTAATCATTGTTTCAACTCTTGTTGAATGTGTGGCAGTTCAGTCACTGCCTTCTCCCCACCTATTTTTAATTGAGGGAGGTAGTAACTTGGAGGTCGTTTATCCCACTTGTTGTGGTGTCGATGTGCATAAGAAATTTCTCGTCGCCACAATCGTTACTTCTGATCAGTTCACGCCTCAGTACCAGAAAAAACGCTTTTCCACATTCAACAACTCAATCTTACAATTCAAGAAATGGCTTCTTGACAACCATTGTCGAGACGTTTGTATGGAGTCTACTGGGAAATATTGGGTTCCCGTGTTCAACCTGCTTGAGGATTCCATCAACGTAACCATTGCTAACCCCAAGTGGGTCAGGGCTGTCAAGGGCAACAAAGACGATACCAAGGATTCAAAGTGGATTGGTGACCTGTTTCGCCTCGGACTTGTTCCGGGAAGCTTTATTCCCTGCAAAGCGATCCGAATTCTGCGGGAGTATACCCGTTACCGCTTCAAGCTCGCTTCCTGCAAGTCCA
>LDXJ01000019.1 GCA_001029295.1 Peptococcaceae bacterium CEB3
CATACTAGCTTTCTCCTCTGACTTCTGACCTCTTACCTCTCACTTCTGAATCGGTTACCTCACCGGCTTCGGGTGTTGCAGACTTTCGTGGTGTGACGGGCGGTGTGTACAAGGCCCGGGAACGTATTCACCGCAGTATGCTGACCTGCGATTACTAGCGATTCCGACTTCATGCTCTCGAGTTGCAGAGAACAATCCGAACTGAGACCGGCTTTCTCGGATTCGCTTCACCTCGCGGCTTCGCTTCCGTCTGTACCGGCCATTGTAGCACGTGTGTAGCCCAAGACATAAGGGGCATGATGATTTGACGTCATCCCCACCTTCCTCCGGTTTGTCACCGGCAGTCTCTCTAGAGTGCTCAGCTTACCTGTTAGCAACTAAAGATAGGGGTTGCGCTCGTTGCGGGACTTAACCCAACATCTCACGACACGAGCTGACGACAACCATGCACCACCTGTCTCTACGCTCCCCGAAGGGCACCCCTTAGTTTCCTAAGGGTTCGCAGGATGTCAAGCCTTGGTAAGGTTCTTCGCGTTGCGTCGAATTAAACCACATGCTCCACCGCTTGTGCGGGCCCCCGTCAATTCCTTTGAGTTTCAACCTTGCGGCCGTACTCCCCAGGCGGAGTGCTTATTGTGTTAACTGCGGCACAGAGGGGGTCGATACCCTCTACACCTAGCACTCATCGTTTACGGCGTGGACTACCAGGGTATCTAATCCTGTTTGCTCCCCACGCTTTCGCGCCTCAGCGTCAGTTACAGTCCAGAAAGCCGCCTTCGCCACTGGTGTTCCTCCACATATCTACGCATTTCACCGCTACACGTGGAATTCCGCTTTCCTCTCCTGTCCTCAAGACACCCAGTTTCCGATGCAACCCTGGGGTTGAGCCCCAGTCTTTCACACCGGACTTAAGCATCCGCCTACGCGCCCTTTACGCCCAATAATTCCGGACAACGCTCGCCCCCTACGTATTACCGCGGCTGCTGGCACGTAGTTAGCCGGGGCTTCCTCCTTGGGTACCGTCACTCGCCTACATTATTTACATAGACGCCGTTCGTCCCCAAAGACAGTACTTTACAACCCGAAGGCCTTCGTCATACACGCGGCGTTGCTCCGTCAGACTTTCGTCCATTGCGGAAGATTCCCCACTGCTGCCTCCCGTAGGAGTCTGGGCCGTGTCTCAGTCCCAGTGTGGCCGTTCACCCTCTCAGGCCGGCTACTGATCGTCGCCTTGGTAGGCCATTACCCCACCAACTAGCTAATCAGACGCGGGTCCATCCATAAACGGCAGCATCTTCAGAGGCCGCCTTTCCTTCCCAAGAGATGTCCCTCGGAAAGATTATCCGGTATTAGCCCCCGTTTCCAGGAGTTGTCCCGGCCTTATGGGTAGGTTACCCACGCGTTACTCACCCGTCCGCCACTAAGATATCCTAAAGTAAACTTCAAAATATCTCCGTTCGACTTGCATGTGTTAGGCACGCCGCCAGCGTTCGTCCTGAGCCAGGATCAAACTCTCCGTAAAACTTTTATCCACTCTCTTCCCGCCCCGGTGGCTACCCGGATTGCTCCGGCTGCCTCCGTCACGGAAAAAGCAGATTCCTTTTTACGAAAGCGCCTTAGCTCTCTTAAAAATTTCTCTTGACGAGTCTCATTGGCTGTCCTTGTTGTTTAGTTTTCAAAGACCGATTCGCCTTACGGCTCTGCGTCGTCGTTACCCGCGACGGAATTTAATTTTAGCACTTTCGACATCATTTGTCAACCGCTATTTTCTTCCGCCTTTTTTCAGCCTGTCCGGCTCGAATTCTCCTCGCGGCCGGAAGCTCTTGCCCCGCGACGCTCGATTATAATAGCACCGCGGAAAAGTTTTGTCAACCAGTATTTTTTACTAGTATCTTTTTTCGACCGGGCTTTTATGCATCATCGAACCGGGTTTCGCCGCGGTTCAGCGACATTCGCTATAATACCACTCTCATCGTCATTAAGTCAATAGTTATTCGCAAATTTTCGGGAGATCTTTTGCCTATATTTTAAAGCCACGAAAACCGCCTCAGTTCCACATCAGTCCAGAGTGGAACTGAGGCCAAATATGCTCACGCTTTGACGGCCCGCGGCCTTATTCGACCTCCTGGATAATTGGCAGGATCATGGGACGTCGCCTGGTCTTTTCGTAAAAATGCCGGCTGAGGGCATCCCTAACCTGGCTCTTTAGGATGGCCCATTCGGTGATTTTGTTTTCTCTGCACCTCAGCATGGTCTGTCGCACCTTTTCCTTGGCCTCTTCCAGCATTGATTCCGATTCACGCACATAGACAAATCCGCGCGTTACGACGTCGGGTCCGGCCAAGATGGTGCCCGTGTTCCGGCTCAAGGTCATGACGACAATCAAAATTCCATCCTGAGACAACTGCTTGCGATCTCTCAAAACAATGTTGCCGACGTCACCGACCCCCAGACCGTCAATCAACACTTTCCCTGCCGTCACTTTCCCACCCAGAGAAGCCCCGCTGCGAGTAAATTCAACGATGCTGCCGTTCTCGGCGACAAAAATGTTCTCCCTGGCCATTCCCAACTGTTCGGCGAGTTCGGCATGCTTAATGAGCATCCGGTATTCCCCGTGAACCGGAATGAAGTAGCGCGGTCTCGTCATATTGAGCATCAGTTTCAGCTCTTCCTGACTGCCGTGACCGGAGACGTGCATACCGGATATCGCCTCATAAATCACATACGCCCCTTGTTTGAACAAGTGATCGATGGTCCTGGCGATAGATTTCTCATTTCCCGGGATGGGGCTGGCGGAAATAATGACTGTATCGCCCGGCTGAATCTCAACCCGTCGATGGTCGTTCATGGCCATCCGCGTCAAGGCGGACATGGGTTCCCCTTGGCTCCCCGTAGTTAATATGCACGCCCGGCTGCCGGGAAGGCCCAGCACTTCATCAATATCAACCAGCGTGTCCTCAGGAATATCCAAATAGCCCAGCTCATTGGCAATCGTCACAACGTTCACCATGCTCCGCCCCACCACCGCGACTTTACGGTTCGTTTTATAGGCAGCGGTGATCGCTTGTTGTATGCGGTGGACATTTGAGGCAAAACTCGCTAAAATAATCCTTTCCTTAGCGTTTCGAAAAGCCTCATCAAACGTTTGCCCCACGCGGCTTTCAGACATTGTGAAGCCCGGGCGTTCGACGTTCGTACTGTCCGACATCAAGCATAAGACACCCTTGTCTCCGAGTTCGGCAAACTTATGAATGTCCAGCGTCTCGCCTGATACCGGGGTATGATCCAGCTTGAAATCTCCGGTGTGCACGAGCGTTCCCAAGGGCGTGTGGATCGCCAACCCGATGGCATCCGGAATACTGTGGTTGACCCGAATGAATTCCACCCGAAACACGCCAAGTTTGACCACATCCCGCGGCTGCACAACAGTCGCCTTAATGTTGTTTAAGTTGCTCTCCTTGAGTTTGGATTGAATCAACCCCAACGTCAACCGGGTCGCGAATATCGGTACGTCCAGGTCCTTGAGCAAATAGGGCAAAGCTCCGATATGGTCTTCATGACCGTGTGTGACCAGAATACCCAGCAGCAACTCTTTATTCTCAATTAAATAGGAATAGTCGGGTATGACGATATCAATCCCCAACATTTCATCTTCAGGAAAAGCCAGCCCGGCATCCACCAGCAACATCTGATTATCGTAGCGAATGACCGTCATGTTTTTCCCTATTTCCCCCAGGCCCCCCAGGGGGATAATTTGTAATTTGTGTTCTCTTGGCAAATACAGACACCTCCGGTATTTTTTTACTATTAATCTACAGACAATTGTTCTGCCACCCTAAGTGCAGGCTCCTATCGACGTCCCTTTTTCCTAAATCCGAACACGAACAAGAGCGAGTCCACCCTGAGGATTGCTGCCTTGCTCCTCCGGGTTGAACTCCTCAAGCCTGATCAGGCCCTGTTTGCCTTCCGTACATTTAACTTTCCGAATTAGAAGCCAAAGACGTGAAAACATATCCGGACACAACGCCCCTGGCATCCGGACGGCATTTCCAACAACATAGAGTCAAAACCGCACAACAACGTTAACTTAATTATACAACTAAGAAGCGCACCTGACAAGGCCAAACCGTCGCTATCGTCGCTTTAGGCCGCCGCCGCGATGCCTGCGTAACTATTCAGGCGGAGATGCCCATGCCGCAAAAACGTCACCGCCAGGGCATGACCCCAGAATTTTTCGTATCTTCCGGCAGGAATCGGCCGCCTGTGTAGGGAATACAGATGAAGACCGGAGTAAGCGATTGAGGAGGGATTTCAGAAAATGCTGATGACTAAAGACGACCTCACACGGGATCAGGCGCTTCTTCTTTTAACAGACCTTGCCAAACGGTGGTTGGCTCATGACGGCCTTTGGTTCCAAAGCATTGAAAAAGCACGGGGCATGGATGAAGCGATATTCCATGATACCGAAGCCTGGCGTAAATTTACCGTGATTGAAGCAAAACGGATTAAGGAGTTTATGGAGTTGCCGGAAAAAGGAGGTCTGCCGGCCTTGGAACGGGCTCTCAACTTTCGCCTGTATGCTTTCATTAATCAGCAGGAAATTCTTCGGCCCGACGAAAAAACTCTCATCCTGCACATGACAAACTGCCGCGTCCAATCGGCGCGGCAGCGCAAAGGTCTTCCCGATTTTCCCTGCAAGCCCGTAGGCGAAGTTGAGTACTCCTTGTTCGCCTCCACCATTGATTCCAGAATCAAAACCCGCTGCCTGGCTTGCCCTCCCGATCCCCATCCCGCCGAATATTTCTGCGGGTGGGAATTTACGCTCGAAGAATGAACTCGTTCAGCTTAAGCCGAACATTACGATAGTGTCCTGTGGACACTATCGCCGGAACATCCCCTCTCGGTCGAACTCACCTGCCGTAAGCCCGCCGGAGAGGGGATGTAATTTCACTGAGCCTAAAAAGACAGTCGGGCGCTCTAGTTTTCTTTGATCTCTTTCAGTAGCTTGGCCAAGTATTCCTTTTCCCCTTCCGTCGCTTCCACCAGCGGCAAGCGCAGCCCGCCGGCCTTAAACCCGGACATATTCACAAGTGCCTTGATGGGCACGGGGTTAGTCGTAATGAAGATGCCCTTGAACATGGGATAAAGTTTGAGATGCCATTGCAGGGCCGTCTTCACATCTCCTCGCTGCCAGGCGTTGACCATCTCTTTCATTTCATCGCCGATCACGTGCGCGGCGACACTGACGACACCGCTTCCCCCTAAGGCCAGAAAAGGAAGCGTCAAGGAATCGTCTCCGCTGTAGATTTGAAAGTCGGGGGGGAGCAGTCGTTTCAGTTCGCTCATCTGATCCGTGGAACCCGCCGCTTCTTTCAGAGCAACGATGTTGGGAATGTCCGCCAACCTTTGCACGGTTGCCGGAAGTAAGTTGGCCGACGTGCGTCCCGGAACATTGTAGAGCATTACAGGCAGATCTGTTGCCTGAGCCAGAGCTTGGAAATGGCGGAAGAGGCCCTCTTGCGAAGGTTTGTTGTAGTATGGAACTACAGCCAGAATTCCGTCCACCCCTGTCTCCGCGGCAAGTTTTGTCAGGCGAATACTCGCGTCCGTCGAGTTGGAGCCGGTTCCGGCAATCACCGTTCTCCGCGCACCCACTGCTTTTTTCACAACCCTAAACAGTTCCAGTTTCTCGTCGGCACTCAAAGTCGGTGATTCACCGGTGGTACCGCAGACGACAATTCCGTCGGAGCCGTGGTCTGTAAGGAAGAGCGCCAACCTTTTGGCCTCGTCGTAATCCACTTCCAGAGACTGGTTCATCGGCGTGACCATTGCGGTCAAAATCGGTCCGAAACCCATATACCTCATCCTTTCTCAATCGTATGCCCTTAACCATGCGCGCTTAACCGCCATGTGCTCTTAAGTACCGTACGTTCTTAACCACCGTGCGTTCTTAGATGTTCTCAGCCGCCAGGCGCTCTTAACCCCGATGCGTTCGCGGTTATCGCGAGTTTTCCACCGTCTCTTCCCAAAGTGTCCTGTTTCTCCATCTCAAGGAAAAGGAAAAACTGCCGCGCAAATGCTCTGATCATCGGTCGTCTGTCAAGCGTATCCGGATATAAACGTGTCCGCGCTCGCGCAGGCGCGAAACTTCTTTCCCTCAGGCTCCCAAACGGAACTTCTTGTGCAATGCCTGCACCGCACCGACCATATTTTCCTGCCGGACAAGCACCCAAATCGTGGCATGCGAGTCAGCGGACTGCAAAATGTCGACTCCCGCTTCGGAGAGGGCTTCCACCAGCTTGGCCATGACACCGGGGACCCCGGCGATCCCGGCCCCGACGATTGACACTTTGGCACAACCCCGAATAATCGACGGTTTAAATCCCATGTTCTGTAGAATTTCCGTCGCCTTGTCCGCCACTTCATCCCTAACCGTGTAAAGGACGCTTTCGGGTTGCACACTGATAAAGTCCACACTCACCTCTGCCAAAGCCATCGCCTTGAATATTTTTTTTTGTTCACCCCGTACATCTTGGCTATCCTGCATTGTCAGCTTGATCTGAGTCACATTGGGAGTATGGGCTATCCCGGTAATGAGGCGGTCCCCGGTGATGTCCGTCCCCGCGCTCATGTCGGGCTGTAAGCAGGAGACCAGAGTTCCGGGGGCATCTGAAAAAGTCGACTTGATTCGCAACGGGATGTTACGTTGCATAGCGATCTCCACGGCCCGAGGATGGATCACCTTTGCTCCTTCATGAGCCAGCTGGGTAATTTCCGTATAGGTAACGGTATCAAGGATTTGAGCGTCTTCAACAATTCTCGGGTCGGCTGTCATGATCCCCTCGACATCCGTATAAATGTCGATGGCTTCGGCTTCCAGGGCTACGCCCAAAGCGGAAGCCGTGGTATCGCTGCCGCCGCGGCCGAGAGTGGTGACCTGTCCTCCCTCTGAAACACCCTGGAAACCGGTCACCACGACGATGACTCCGTGCTCCAAATATTCAAGAATCTCCTTTGGCTCGACCCTAATAATCCGCGCCTCACCGAAATTGTCATTTGTGATAATACCGGCCTGACCACCCGTCAGCAAGACTGACTCAAAACCCATGCTATGCAGAGTCGAAACCATGACCGCGCCGGAAATAATCTCCCCGCAACTCATCAGCAAATCCAGTTCTCGCCTAGGGACATCGGGATACACTCCTCTTACCAGGTTCAGGAACGTGTCGGTTGCATAAGGATCACCGGCGCGACCGATGGCGGAAACGACCACAACCGGCGAATATCCCTCGCTCACGGCTTCCGAGACTTTGACCGCCACCTGTTTTCTTCTTTCCGCTGTGGCAACGGAAGTCCCGCCGAATTTCTGGATCAATACGCGCAAATTAAAACTCCTCTCACCCCGTTCATTTCAGCAGAAGTTCCGCAATCTGCACGGCGTTGGTGGCGGCACCTTTGCGGATTTGGTCCCCCGCCAACCAGAGGTTGAAGCCCGCTTCGACCGTGAAATCTTCCCGGATACGGCCGACGCAGACCTCGTCCGTATCCGCGCTGTCAAGGGGCATGGGATAGCGATCCCGACCGGGATCATCCACCACCACGACTCCCGGAGCCTTACTGAGGGCGGCACGGACTTCCGCCACACTGACCTTCCTCTCCGTCTCCACATTTAGCGCTTCGGAATGGCTGCGCAAGACCGGAACCCTCACGGTTGTAGCCGTCACCCGCATTTCCGGGGCATGAAAAATCTTTTGGGTTTCCTTTACCATCTTCCACTCTTCTTTGGTATAATCCCCTTCTTGGAAAACATCAATACGAGGAATGAGATTAAAGGCGATCGGGTAGGGAAAGACCCTGCTCACAGAAGCGGCTCCCTCAGCCCACGCTTTAAGCTGGTTTTCCAGTTCTTCGATGCCTTCTCTCCCGGCACCTGAAACCGCTTGATAAGTCGAGACCACGACCCGGCGGATACCCGCCAAGTCGTAAATAGGTTTAAGCGCCACGACCATCAGGATAGTGGAACAATTCGGATTGGCGATGATCCCTTTGTGCCACGTGATATCTTCCGGATTGACCTCCGGTACCACCAGGGGAACGTCTGGATCCAGGCGAAAAGCGCTGCTGTTGTCGATGACCGTGGCGCCGCCGGCGACTGCCGACCGGGCAAACTCCGTGCTGCTTGAACCTCCGGCGAAGAGTGCTATATCCATACCCTTAAAGCTGTCGTGGGTCGCCTCTTCAACCGTCACCTCCCGCCCCTGCCAGGAAATTTTCTTTCCCGCGGAACGTTTTGTCGCCAACAAGCGGAGTTCGTCAACAGGAAATCGGCGTTCTGTCAGGATCTTGAGAAACTCTTGCCCCACTGCACCGGTGGCGCCCACGATCACAACATTTGGCATTCTTCGTCCTCCTTACCTTTTCTGGGCAAAACCTTTTTGCTGACCCTCCCCGGACTCAAATCGGAGGATTCCCGGTCACTTCCGGGGACTTCGCTTCTGTCTGGGGTACGCGCGAACTGAAGTGGTTGAGCTTTTTGCTCTGATTTAACCGATCGCTCACTCGAGCGGTCGTGACACCAGCCGAGTTTTCTTACGTCCGGTAATCCCAAAGAACAGGTTGCATTTGTTTGCCTTCGCAGGCCAGCAGAATAGCTTCGGGAATTTTTCCCATGTGGGCAACCAGGGAATTGGCCTTAGCTGTAGGATTATCTTGTCCAAAGGGGACAAAATATACGTTTTTCGTTACCAGCAGCATGCCGATATTGCGAGCGTTCAAGCCCAGCCCGTCATTGGTGGAAATGGCGAGAACAATGGGCCGTTGATTGCGCAAGTGCGCTTTGGCCGCCATCAGGACAGGTGAATCAATAATCCCGCCGGCCAACTTAGCCAAAGTATTGCCTGTACAAGGGGCTATGACCAGGCAATCGAACATTTTACGCGGACCCACCGGTTCCGCATCCGGTATGGTGTGTATAGGGTCCTTGCGGCAGATTTCCCGAAACGCGTTTTTCCACTCGGCCGCCTTACCGAACCTCGTATCCATGCTGTCCACCGCATAGGAGATGATTGGGGTCACATCGGCTCCCCCATCGACCAGTGCCTGCATAACCCCCGTAATTTCGTGCAGAGTACAATGCGAACCCGTCACGGCAAATCCGACCTTTAACCCGTCTAACTGCATCTCTTCGCACCTCCACTTTCTGTCAAACGGAAGTGTTCACTGTAGAAAGTTGGCGAAGCAATTGCGGGTAGATCTGGGCCAGAATTTTACCGGCGGTTTTCGGTGCTACAATACCCGGCAGTCCCGGTGCGAGCAGAGCCTTGATGCCCAACAACTGAGCGTATTCAAAGTCTGTTCCGCCGGGAATGGATGCCAAATCAATGATCACCGCATCCTTTGACATCCGCTCCAACAGCACCCTGTCGAGGACCGGAGCGGGCGCCGTGTTGAAAACGATCTCCGCTTCCCCTATTTTCTCCTCTAAATCGGAGAGATGCACCGGTCTCAAGCCCATCTCTGCCGCCCGCGCCAGGTCCGCCGGCTTACGGGCCACTCCGGTAACATGAGCCCCAATCCCTGTGAGCATGCGCGCGATGGTCCATCCCGTTCGCCCCAGGCCGATCACAAAGCTCTCGCTGCCGTGCAGGGTAATCTTGGTGGCTTCCATCGCCATTTGCAGCGCACCTTCCGCCGAAGGAATGGAGTTGAGAATAGCAAGATCGGTCAGGTTGGCCGTCTCCACGATGCGGATCCCCACCATGTCTGCCGCAGATTTTAAGGCTTGCCGCGCCCAGCCGATAAACAGTGGCACGCGCGAAGGGATCGCCTGTAAAACCTCCTTATTCAAGACAATGGGAGTTTTCCCGTACTTGGCCTTCACCAGCCCACGTTCGTCAGTGCCGAACATCGGAAAGAGCAACGCGTCCGCCTGAGTAACCGCCTCGAGGAGTGAACTCACCAGAGTTACGCCTTCGAGCGGCGCTGCCTTTTCCAGTCCGACCCCGACTATGTAGGCCCCCAGCTTCTGTAGTTCGGGAATGAGATAAATTTCTCGATCATCCCCTCCAACCACCGCTAACCTGATTCCCTTGAGAGCAAGACCCGCAACCATCCTTATGCCCCCTTTGAACAGTGTCCATTGACTACTAATGCAGTATATGAGGGCATTAAGCGTACGGTTCCCCGGCCCAACTTCCTAATCGAGGAAATTCTCAAGTCCAATCGTGAGTTTTGTCGATTGATACGATTTGCGGATGGCCAGCATCACACCCGGCATGTAGGTTTCCCTGCTGAAAGCGTCATGTCTGATCGTTAAAGCTTGTCCGGAACCCCCGAACAGGACTTCGTGGTGGGCAACGTATCCGGGCAAACGGACGGAATGAATGTGAATGCCGTCCATATCCGCCCCACGTGCGCCCGGCAGTTTTTCGTATTCACTCGGATTACCCTGGGCCATTTCAGCGCGAACTTCCCCAATCCATTCGGCAATCCTCAACGCGGTTCCCGAGGGAGCATCCAGCTTCTCATCATGGTGAAGTTCAATGATCTCCACATGGGGAAAAAACTTGGCGGCTTCCTTAGCGAACCGCAGCATCAGGATGGCACCCAAGGCAAAATTGGGAGCGATAAAAGCCCCGACTTCCTCCCGGGCCACCAGTTCCCGGATTTCACCGATTTCCACTTCATCCAGACCGGTCGTGCCGATGACCGGTACCACTCCGGCGGCGATAGCCGTCTTGGCGTTGTTCAATACCGACTGCGGATTGGTGAAATCGACCAGGATATCCGCCCGAACCGCATGCAGAGATTCGGCTGTCAACGTCCCCCAGACATCGATGCCCAACGCAGTGTTTCCGGCAATATAGCCTACATCCCTGCCCTGGTGTTTCACATCCACGGCCCCAACCAGGGCCATATCTTCTTCACGCAAGAGGGCTCGAACCACTTCCTGACCCATTTTGCCGCCGGCCCCGGCGACAATGACACGGATTTTCTTCACTGGGACCCCCCCTGCATCGAATATCAAAAACCCCGCCGCTCTCTGGGCTTCGGGGTCCTGACTTAACCTTATTTTAGTCCAAGTGGGAAAGTCCTGTCAAATTGAATATTTGCGCATCCTCTCGGATTTGCTGTGCGCGTCGGCTTTGTTATGTAAATCTACGATGATAACTTCCGTTCCGACCTTCTTAATCGATTGCCAGGGAATGACTAGGATATCCCTGTCCCTGTCTCCCAAGAAGCCGGCAAAACCACCCTTCGATGTAAGAATAATGGCTTCAATGGAGCCGCCCGGAGCAACGGCCAGATCCGCGTCCCCAATCAACCCCAGTCTGGCCCCGTCGTGAAGATTGATGATCTCTTTGCCCGCCAGATCACTTAACAGCATTCACTCCACCTCCCGCTCATCCAATCGTGAGAGTCCCACTTCTGCAAGTGGGAGTGGTTCCCCGTACTTTTCGACCCCGAAAATTCTCAACGGTGTTTTCGTATATGCAGCCAAGCTCTTACCAGAAATGGCTGAACAATGGCCAAGATGAGGGAAACTAAAGCCAGAGGCTCCACGACAAAGGTAGAACCGCTCCACCAGTTTTCCGGAATCTGTAAGAAGGAAAACAACAGTTCCAAGCCCAAATATATCCCTCCGGCCGTCCCGACCAGCTGGGCCAGTCCCGTCGAGAGGGGACCGGGTATGGGAGCGGGCCGGGAACGCCACATCAGCAGGAACCTTCGTTCCCGTACGGAGGCGGCAATTCCCGCAATCAGCAGAATGAGTCCCAGCGTTTGCACCCTTTCATCCCTTCCTCTAGGGAAGTCTATGAAAGGAACGCCCAAGCTAGAACCGCCACCTTTCTCCGGCCGTCAAATTCCCGTCGAGCCAAAACCCCCTTCGCCGCGCGCCGTCACCGACAAATCCTCTGCCAGTTCAAAGTCGACCCGGGTCAGCGACAGAAACAGGACCTGGGCGATCCGATCGCCACTGCGCACCGTAAACGGCTCCCGGCCCAGATTGATCAAAGCGACCTGAACCTCTCCCCGGTAGTCGGAGTCGAGCACGCCCACTCCGTTCGCCAAAGTGATTCCGTACTCGGAAGCCAACCCGCTCCGCGCGCACAGCAAAGCCACGGTCCCCGCGTCCGGAAGTTCGAAAGCCAGACCGGTCGGGATGCGGGCGATTTCGCCGGGTTTGATGACCACATCCATCGCCAGACAAGCCCTCAGGTCCACGCCCGCCGCACCCGGAGTCGCATAGGCAGGCAGGTCGGAGCCGCAGCCGAGCCGGCGGATTTTAACCGTAATGCGCTCCACTGTCATTCCCACCCCACTTTGGCAAAGATCTCAGCCGGATCCACTTCGTGCCCCGTCCGGCCGATCATGGCCAAACTGACCTTCTCCTTCTGCCAGAGCCGGCCAATTACCCGCAGGACGTCGGACAAGGTCACCTTTTCCAGCCTCTCCACTACCTCCTCCGGGGTGAGAACCCGGTTATATGTAAGCTCCGTCTTGCCCAAACGGCTCATGCGGCTGCTGACTGACTCCAGGCCCAAATAAAGTCCGCCTTTAATTTGGGCTTTTGTCCGTTCCAGCTCTTCCGCGCTGATCCCGTGATGTTTCATGTCAAGGACTTCGCTCAGAATGCATTCCACGACTTCGGAAGTATTATCCGGGCTGGTCCCGGCGTAGATCGCAAACAATCCGGTATCGACATAGGTCGAATGATAGGAGTAGACGGAATAGGCCAAACCCCGTTGCTCCCTGATCCCTTGAAAAAGTCTGGAACTGAGGCCCCCTCCGAGCACGCTGTTAAAAACCAGCATCGGATAGATATCTGGATCATCCTGTCCCAAGCCCGGTACTCCCAGAATCAAATGCATCTGCTCCGTGTCCTTGGTCACAAAACGCGCGACGGTATGACCTGCCGGGGTTCCTTCCAAGACGCGCCGGCCGCCGCGTTTAAAGGTGCCGTAAAGGCCGCTCAGCTTCTCCAGGATCGTGTCATGCTGAATGTTGCCGGCGACGGCCACCACCAGATTATCCGGCGCGTAATGTTCGGAAAGGTACTGCAGGATTTTGTCCCTGTTTAAAGCCCGGATGCTCTCCTCCGTTCCCAGAATGGGCTTGCCCAAGGGATGGTCGTTCCACACATACTCGGAAAAGAGGTCGTGAATCAACTCGTCCGGAGAGTCCTCATACATTTTGATTTCTTCAATGACGACTTTCTTCTCTTTTTCCAGTTCCTTTTCATCAAACTTGGAATGAAAGAACATATCGCTCAAGACGTCGATAGCCAGGTCCAGGTCCTCATCCAGCACCTTGGCATAAAAACAGGTATATTCTTTGGTTGTGAAGGCGTTGAGCTGACCTCCGACCGCCTCCAAAGCCTCCGCCAGATCACGGGCACTCCGCCGGGACGTACCTTTAAAAAACATGTGCTCAATGAAGTGGGAAATTCCCTCAAATCCCTCCCGTTCATCGCGGGATCCCGCTCCCACCCACAAACCGATGGCGACCGACCGGACATGTTCGATCTCTTCCGTAATCACCCTGACACCGTTGGGCAAAACATCCTTATGGAACAATACCTTCACTCCTCTCCCTGCGACCTAGAATTCGCCGACTGTATCCGGATTCCTGCCCGGCGGCCGGGAAAAAACCCTCACCGGATTCTTCCCAGCCAATCTTTGCTGACCGCCCTTTCGCTCAGCAAGGGCACGCTCCTTAACTTTTGTTTGCCTAACCACACTTCGTAGCGGCCAACTACTTCCCCCGCCTGCAGGGGCAGCCGGGGCGGCCTGTCCCACACCACTTTTGCGGACAGCCCGCTCACGGCCTCCCGGCTGAGCGAAACCCGCACCGCGTGCGCCGCGAAAGCCGGCACTGCGGTTGTCCCCGGCACAGGATAATCACCCATGATCTGGCCGGCTTGAGCCAGGGTTGTGGTTTCTGTGCGATCAAAACCCCACTCCAGAAGTTTTCTGGCATCCCCGAACCGGTCCGGAGCGTTGAGAACTACCGCCACTAACCGCCTTCCTTCCTTGGTGGCGGAAGCCACGAGACATTTACCCGCCGCGTTGGTCGTCCCCGTTTTGACACCGTCGGCATAAGGGTAGTTCCAGAGCAGTTTGTTCGTGTTGCGAAGATCCATGATGACATCCGGCTGAAGAAAATGGATCTCCGTCTCTTTAAGGCGCGTGATCGCCGCGAAGGCCGGAATCCGCAGACCGTAACGGGCCATCAAAGCTAAATCATAGGCGCTCGAATAGTGGTTTTTGTCGGGTAAACCATTCGGGTTGGTAAAATGAGTATCGGTCGCCCCCAACAACAGCGCCTTTTCGTTCATCAACCTGACAAACTCTGCCTCACTGCCGGCGATTTGTTCCGCGATCGCCACACAGGCATCGTTACCCGATTTCACCAGAGCCCCAGTGATCAATTCATCCAGGGTGAGTTTTTCACCGGGATCCAGATGCAAAGTCGCTTCCCCAACCTGAGCCGCTTTCGCGCTCACGGTGACGATCTCGTCCGGCTTCCCCAGCTCCAGCCCCAAGATAGCGGTCATGATCTTGGTCGTACTGGCCGGTGCCCGTCGTTTGTGCGTGTTCTTGGCATAGAGAACATCTCCGGTCTCCGCATCCATGAGCACAGCCGCGTCCGCGCTGAGACGGAGGCTGTCGGCGGGCTGAGAGGAAACAGAAGGTTTTGGAGGCGAAGCCTGACTCTGCGGCGAAACCCTTTCGGACCCCTGCGGAGAGAGCTTTTGAGACCCCTGCTGAGTAGCTGCCGACGGGCGCTGACCGCCTGCCGCTGCCGCGAAGGCTGCGGCTGGCCCCATGACCGTCAAGAAACCAGTCAGGCAAAGAAAGACGCAGCCCGCAGCCAACGTCCTCATTGCTTTAAACATTCTACCACCTCACTCCCCTAATCTATGAGGTAGTATTTCCTTCCTTGCCCAATGTTATCAATTGGTCAATTGTTAAGAAACGGAAACCGCGCTGAGACAGCCGGCTGAGGATCTCCGGCAAAGCTTTCAGCGTATTTTCTTTCGGATGCATAAGAACAATGGCCCCGCGCTGATCGGGCTTGATCCCGAAGCGAACCGGCGGCGCGAGAACGCGACCCGTAATGACGCCGGGAGTGGAACCGGAACGCCAATCCACCGTATCCAAAGTCCATAAAACCGTGCGGTACCCCAGGGCCTGAGCCGCCTTCAGCCCCGAACTTCCGCGTTCGCCGTAAGGGGGAGCGTAATAGCGGGTTCGATACCCTATGAGACCCTGGATGACACTCTCGGTTTTCTTGATCTCTTCCTCATTGGCCCCGACAGATAACCGGTCCGGATGGGGATGAGAATACCCATGGTTTTCAACCTCCTGACCGGCCTCGGCAATTTGCCGCACCAACTCGGGATGGTTTTTGGCCCAGCGACCGGTCACGAAAAATGTGGCCCTTGCTCCCGTTTTGCCCAACTCCGCCAGGATCTGCGGCAGGTATTCCTCCCCCCAGTCGACATTAAACGTCAAAGCGATCACCTTAGCCTCCGTCCGGACCTGTTCCAAAGGCTCCGGAACGTGCGCCGGCGCCACGACCACCCGGTCTGCCAGCCAACCCAGACACAACAGAGCGACCACGGCGGCGATGGCCAGGCCGCGCCTGGAGATGCGCCAAAAAATCATTCCCCTGCCTCCCTTGCTCCCTTCATTAAAGTATGCGTCGGTAAGCAAAGGCAGACTGGGGAAAATATGACTACTGAACTTTTTTCAGACCGACCGGAGCCCCTTTGGCATTAGGCAGGGCTTCCTTGTGTGAGAGGTTGAGACGCCCCTGCTTATCGATTCCCGTGGCTTTAACCAGGATTTCGTCCCCCAGTTTAACGACATCCTCCACTTTTTCGACCCGGGTAGGAGCAAGTTGGGAGATGTGCACCAGCCCTTCTTTCCCGCTGAGCCCCAAAACCCCGGGGATAACCTCGACAAATGCCCCAAAATCCATGATCCGGGTGACCTTGCCCTTGTATGTCCGGCCCACCTCAACTTCCTGGGTTAAGGCCCGGATAATTTCAAGAGCCTTCTCCCCGGCCCCCCCGTCAACAGCCGCAATAAAGACCCTGCCGTCGTCTTCAATGTCTATTTTGACTCCCGTTTCATCGATAATCTTCTTGATCGTTTTCCCTCCCGGTCCGATGACATCGCGGATCTTATCCGGGTGAATGCTGGCCGTTATGATCCTGGGTGCAAAAGGTGAGAGTTCCCCGCGAGGGCCGGAGAGCACCGCCAGCATCTTGTCGAGGATAAAGAGGCGGCCTTTTTTGGCTTGGGTCAAAGCCCGGTCCAGGATCTCTCTCGATACCCCGGCTATTTTGATATCCATCTGCAGGGCGGTGACACCCTTAGCGGTCCCCGCCACTTTGAAATCCATATCCCCATCATGGTCTTCCAGCCCTTGGATATCAGTCAAAATCGCAATATGCTCATCTTCCTTGATGAGACCCATAGCTACCCCAGCCACCGGTGCCTTAATGGGAACCCCGGCATCCATGAGGGACAAGGTGCTGCCGCAGACCGAGGCCATGGAACTGGAACCGTTTGATTCCAAAACCTCCGAGACCAGACGGATGGTGTAAGGGAAAGCGGTTTCATCGGGTATTACGGGCACTAGAGCCCGTTCCGCCAGCGCGCCGTGCCCAATTTCACGGCGTCCCGGCCCGCGCATGGGACGCGTTTCCCCCACGCTGAAAGGCGGAAAATTGTAGTGGTGCATATAGCGTTTGGACTCTTCCAAGCCCAGACCGTCGAGAATTTGTTCGTCTCCCGCCGCCCCCAGGGTAGCCACCGTGAGCACTTGCGTCTGCCCGCGCGTAAAAAGGCCGGTCCCATGCGCCCGCGGCAGGAGCCCCACCTCCACGCTGATAGGCCGGATTTCGTCCAGAGCGCGGCCATCCGGCCGAATGTGCTCCACGGTAATGAGACGACGAACAATCTTGTGCACCATGTTCTCCAAAAGCGTCCGGATATCTTGTTCCGCTTCCGGATATTTCTCCAGAAAAAACGCCGAGGCCTCATCCTTAACCTTGTCGATCGCCGCCTCCCGGGCCTTTTTCTCCTCGACCCGGACAGCCTCTTCCATTTGTGCATAGGCATATTCCCGGACCTCTTCGGTCAAGTCGCCCGGGATTCTTTCCGCAAGCACTGCCATTTTTTCCTTGGCCAACCCCCGGGCCAGGGCTTCCTGCCGGAACTCGCCAATGAAATGAGCCAAACGCCCGACTTCGCGATGCCCGAACATGATAGCCTCCAGCATTTGCTCTTCCGGAACCTCCTGGGCGCCCGCCTCAACCATCATAACCGCCTCTTCGGTCCCGGCCACGGTCAGATGCATCACACTCTTTTCAGCCTGCGTGACCGTCGGATTGAGGACAAACTTACCTTCGACCAACCCCACCGTCACCGCGGCCACCGGTCCTTGAAAAGGAATATTCGATAGGCTCAAAGCGGCCGAGGCGGCATTGATCGCCGTAACGTCCGTGGCACAATCCTGATCGACCGACATAACCATCGTCACCACTTGAACATCATTACGAAAGCCCTCCGGGAAAAGGGGACGAATCGGCCTGTCGATCAAACGGGCCGAGAGGATAGCCTTTTCACTCGGCCGCCCCTCCCGCTTGATGAATCCCCCGGGTATTTTACCCGCGGCATACAAGCGCTCTTCAAACTCAACAGTTAAAGGAAAAAAATCAATTCCGGCCCGCGGCTCCGAACTCCCGGTGGCAAAGGCGGACACCACGGTATCCCCGTAGCGGACGAAAACCGCCCCGCCTGCCTGTTTTCCGATCTTGCCGGTTTCGAACGTCAAAATCCTGCCACCGACCTCAATGGACTTTTGCAAAATATCTTCTTGCACGAAAGGAACCTCCTTAATCTATTCCAACCATCTTTCAACCTGTTTCCACTTCGACACATTCTTATTATTTCCTGCATTTTGCCTAAAAAAACTAAGCAGACTCGCATTACCGCTGATTTTGATACATAAAAGCAAAAAAAGCGGCCTGAACCGCTCTTTCTGCCCTCTTATGAACCGCTTGCCGAGGCAAGTGAGTACAATTGTCTCTCCGCCAAACCTCTGTCAGCCTTTCCCCTTAGTGGCGGAGTCCCAGTTGATTGACAATATTGCGGTAGCGGTTGAAATCCAGTTCTTTCAAGTAGTTGAGCATAGCCCTTCTCTGCCCGACCATCTTGAGCAAACCGCGACGGGAATGGTGGTCTTTCTTGTGCAACTTAAAGTGCTCGGTCAGGTAAGCAATGCGCGCTGTCAGCAAAGCAATCTGAACTTCCGGAGACCCGGTGTCTCCTTCGTGCTGTTGGTATTTAGCGATGATTTCCTTTTTTTGTTCAATGTCTAACATGGTTTACACCTCCGTAATTTGTAGTTCCCAAATGCCCAGCCGGGCGTCGGAGAGTCGCTCAGCCGAGACAGTGGGCTTTTTTTATTAACCTGCATTATTCTAACATGGCACTCTTTCTTTTGTAAAGGTTCGCTAAGCACTTGCAACGCTCGCTCGTTAGCTTTGACGCAACTCCGAGCCCGCGCCCTTTTCTCCGTTCGCCCAGCGCCGCACTCGCTGGGCGTCCTGCGCCAGCTGCTCTTTCAGTTCGGATATATCCGTAAATTTTCGTTCGTCCCGAAGCCGCTCCAGGATGTTCACGCTCAGCTCCCGCCCGTAAAGATCCCCTTCAAAATCGATGAAGTGCACTTCGACAGTCGGGCTGTACTGGGCATGAAAAGTAGGCTTCATCCCGATATTCATCATTCCGTAAACCGTCTTCTCCGTGAAGACAGTCTGCACGGCATAAACACCGCGTTTCGGCCACATCAGCCCAGGCGGCACCAGAAGGTTGGCCGTCGGAAAACCCAAATGGCGCCCCCTCTGTTCTCCCGGCACGACCTTGCCGCAAAGGCAGGGGCTGCGCCCGAGCATCTCCCGGGCCAGCGAAATGTCTCCCGCGCTCAAAGCCCGGCGAATGGCGCTGGACGAAATCACTTTTCCTTTGACCGCCTGGGCCTGCAAAACGCTGACCTTAAAGCCATAGCGATCCCCAAACAGGCTGAGGTCGGCCGGAGTTCCCATCCCTTTGGCCCCAAAAGAATAGTTAAAACCGACCATGACGTGCCTCACGTTCAGAGACAGGACAATATCCCTGACAAACTGCTCGGGAGTCATCCCGGCCAGCTGCCGGGTAAAAGGGAGGAGATAAACGATACCGACTCCGACCTCGGCAAAAATCTTCAATCGTTCCTGTTGTGTAGTCAATAGCTTAAGTTCCCTTTCCGGAAAGAGAACCTGCCACGGATGGGGATAAAAAACGAGTACCGACAAGGGAACGCCCTGCCGTTGCGCCTCGGCTAGCCCGCCGGCCAACAGGCGGCGATGCCCTTGATGCACACCGTCGAAATTTCCCAAGGCCAGAACCGACGGTTCGGTCTTGTCCGGTAAACCTTCAATAACCTGCACGAAGACGACCCTCCTAAGAAAAATGCCAGCCGGCCCTGCCTAACTCATGACTTTATGGGGATAGAGCATTCCGGATTTCCATCGGCCTATGCCGATGAATTCCTCCGCGCAAAAGACCTGAACCGCGGTGCCGTCCTCCCCCACCGCGCCGTCCACCCACTGCGCGCCCGTCGCTAAGCCATGGCGAAAGGCTTCGGCCCTGCTCTCGGGCAAGCGGACCGGCGGGAGTTGCAAGCCGGCCGACGGAGAAAGCAAAAACTCGGTATTTCCTTCTGCCCAGGCGGCTTCAATCTCCTCAAACGTCCAGCTCTCGGCCAGAGAAAACGGGCCGGAACGCAGGCGGAGCAAATAAGACATATGAGCGCCGTACCCTGCCGCCTGCCCCAAATCATGACAAAGGGTACGCACATAGGTGCCTTTACTGCACTCAATATCCAGGATGGCCTTGGGAAATTTCCCGTCCGTCCACCTGACTAAGTCCAGCCGCTCCACTCGAATCACCCTGGGTTCTCTGGCCAGGACAATCCCTGCCCTCGCGTATTCATATAAATGCTTGCCATCCTTACGCAAAGCGGAATGCATTGGGGGGACCTGGTTTATGACCCCTCGGAACCGGGGCAGAACTTTTTCCAGATCTGCCCGGGAAAGCAGGGCGGGCCGCCTTTGCAGAATCTTTCCCTGGGCATCCTGCGTATCCGTAACTAAACCGAAAGTGGCCTCCGCTCGATAGAATTTTCCTTGAGCCGTGAAATATTCCGCCAGCCGGGTGGCCTTCCCCAGGCATATAGGTAAAACCCCCGCCACCGAAGGATCCAGCGTACCCGTATGGCCGGCTTTGCGGACACTGAGGGCGCGCCTCACCCAGGCCACGACGGCAGCGGAGGTCATACCGGGCGGCTTCAGAAGATTAATCACTCCGTCCAAGTTGCAAAGCCTCCCCAACCGCGTCCGTAATCCGCCTTTTTGCCTCCGCAACGGAAAGATTCATACTGCAGCCAGCTGCCCTTTTGTGCCCTCCCCCCCCGAAACGGACGGCTATATCATTGACATCCAGCCATAAGTTGGAACGCAAACCCAGCTTGACCTTTCCCGGTTCCACTTCGCGAATTAAAACGGCGACTTCCACCCCTTGGATACTGCGTGCCTGATTCACCAATCCTTCGCTCAGGGAATCCTCCGCTCCGCAGGCGGCAAAATCCTCCCGGGTGAGCGTCATCAGCACAAATTTTCCTTCATAACCCAACTCTAAACTCGCCAAAGCCCTCTGCAGCAGCCTCACTTGGGCCAGGGGTTTCTGATCGAAAACCTGATGATGGATGTATGTTAAATCCAGACCCGTTTGCAAAAGTTTGGCAGCAATCAGGTGGGTCCGAACCGAAGTGTTTCCATACTGAAAAGAACCCGTATCCGTAACCAAAGCGGTATACAGATTAATGGCGATATCGCGTTCCATGGATACTCCCAGTTCCAGCACTACTTGATATGCGAGCTCTCCCGTGGCCGCCGCCTCCGGATCGACGACATTCACCCCGGCAAAATGCCGGTTGGAAATATGGTGATCCAAACTTAATAGGAGCGTATTCTCAGGCAGCCGGTCCGGTTTAAGGCCGGCCCTGGCCAAATCGGCACAATCTACGAGAAGGAGCACCGGCGCCGTCTTTCCGGGCGGTGCCCGCCGGATCCTGGTTGCCCCCGGCAAGAACGTCAGGTTGTGCGGCAGGGGATCCGGGTTGTAAAACTCAACTTCTTTGCCCAGGCTCTCCAGGGCCAGACCCAAAGCGAGCATCGAACCGATACAGTCCCCGTCGGGAGATACATGGGAGAAAAGCGCCACTTTTGGCGCTTTCCTCAGCTCATTCACCAGTCTCGGCATTTCTTCACTCTTCATGGGAATCACCCGCGCCACCGTTTTGCACATCCCGCAAGAGCTTGGCGATGCGCGCACCGTGCTCAATGGACGGGTCATATTTGAAGACGATTTCCGGTGTGTGCCGCAGACGCACCCGTTTGCCGATTTCACTGCGCATATAGCCGGCGGCGCGATTGAGAACCAAGAGAGAGGCTTTGGCGTCTTCCGGACTACCCAGGACACTGATGTAAACCTTGGCATGGCTCAAGTCTTCCGCGACATCCACAGCCGTAACCGTCACAAAGCCAAGGCGGGGGTCTTTCAACTGCTCGCGGATCAACTGGGATATTTCCTCTTTCAAAGTTTCAGCCAGCCGATTTGCCCGGTGTTTGGTCACAGGTCATCCCTCCAAAGTCCGTACTAGAGTTGACGTTTCACTTCTTCAAGGATGAACGCCTCTATAATATCTCCCTCTTTGATGTCATTAAAACGTTCGAGACCCACACCGCACTCATATCCTTCGCTGACCTCGCGAACATCATCTTTAAAACGGCGAAGGGAATCAATATTGCCTTCATGGACGACCACTCCGTCCCGAATCACCCGAACCTTAAACGAACGATTGATCTTGCCTTCTGTCACGAAACAGCCGGCGACACTCCCCACTTTGGGTACCTTGAAGACCTGGCGCACCTCAGCCTTGCCTTGGACCGATTCCTTGAAATCCGGATCCAACAGTCCGCTCATAGCCGCCTTGACATCCTCGATCGCGTCATAGATGACCCGGTAAAGCCGTACATCGACCCCCTGCATGTCCGCCGTATCCTTGGTATTGGAATCCGGGCGAACATTAAAACCAATGATGATCGCATTGGACGCGGCCGCCAGCATCACATCCGTCTCGGTAATGGCCCCGACTCCCCCATGAATCGGATTCACCCGCACTTCCCCGGTGGACAACCGTTCCAAGGATTGGCGCAGGGCCTCAACGGAACCCTGTACGTCCGCTTTGATAATGATATTGAGCTCTTTGACCTCACCTTCCTTGATGCGGTCAAAGAGGTCATCCAAACTCACTTTTACCGTTTGCTTAGCCTCTTCCGCCTTCCGTTCCGACGCACGGGCGGACGCAATCTGGCGGGCGAGCTTTTCGTCGCTGACTATATCGAAGGTCTCACCCGCCATGGGGACTTCCGAAAGACCTTGGACCTCAACCGGAGTGGAAGGTCCGGCTTTCTTAACCCGACGGCCTTTGTCGTCAATCATAGCGCGGATTTTCCCGAAGGCGGCACCGGCCACCATGACATCCCCGACATTCAGAGTCCCTTTCGCCACAAGAACCGTGGCCACCGGCCCTTTGCCTTTGTCCAATTCCGCTTCAATCACCGTTCCGGCCGCCGGCCTGTTCGAATTCGCCCGCAACTCCCGAACCTCCGCCACCAGCAAAATCATTTCCAGAAGTTGTTCCAAATTCGCTTTGGTTTTGGCCGATACGGGAACAGCGATGGTGTCCCCGCCCCATTCTTCAACCACCAAGCCGTATTCGGTCAGTTCCTGCTTGACCTTGTCCGGATGTGCGTCTTCCTTGTCAATCTTATTGATAGCTACGATAATAGGCACTTGGGCCGCCTTGGCATGGTTGATGGCCTCAATCGTCTGAGGCATGATCCCGTCATCGGCGGCAACCACCAGGACCGCGATATCCGTCACTTGGGCTCCTCTGGCACGCATGGCCGTAAAGGCCTCATGGCCCGGCGTATCGAGAAAAGTTATCTTTTGTCCCTTTATCTCCACCTGGTAGGCCCCAATGTGCTGGGTTATGCCACCGGCCTCGGAGGCAATCACATTCGTCGTCCGAATGGCATCCAGAAGCGAGGTTTTCCCATGGTCGACATGCCCCATCACCGTGACGACCGGCGGCCGTGACTTAAGGGTCTCCGGCGGATCGATGATCTCTTCGATCACGGTAAGAGGTTTTTCTACTTTGACCTCGACCGTTACGCCCATATCGTTAGCCACAATCGTTGCCGTTTCGGCATCCAATTCCTGGTTAATGGTAGCCATAACCCCGAGGTTCATCAACTTCACGATCAGTTCTCCCGCCTTACGACTCATACGGGAAGCCAATTCTTGCACGGAAATCGACTCCGGAATCACTATGTGTTTCGGTGTCGTGTCTCTAATTTCTTTCACCGGCGGCCTATTATTACGACGATGCGGCCGGTGCAGCCCTTTTTCGTTTTCACGTCTTTTGTCAAAAACCCGATCCTGAGTTTTCTTTTTCTCGGGCACCTGACGTTTAACCGGCTGCTCCGTCGCCGTCGCCGTGCCCGCGGCGGAGGAAGGACGAGCAGGGCGCCCGGCCCCGGGTCTGCCCGTCTGTCCTTCCATCCCCGGACGCGGCGGACGACCTTCCATCCCCGGACGCGGCGGACGACCTTCCATTCCCGGACGCGGCGGACGGCCTTCCATCCCCGGACGCGGCGGACGGCCTTCCATCCCCGGACGCGGCGGACGGCCTTCCATCCCCGGACGCGGCGGACGGCCTTCCATCCCCGGACGCGGCGGACGGCCTTCCAT
>LDXJ01000020.1 GCA_001029295.1 Peptococcaceae bacterium CEB3
CATGTAAACCTCCATCTCGCCGCTGTCGCGGCGACACAAATAGTAATGAAAACGGGATCTGTACCCCCGGACTGTGATAGAATCGATCCGGGGAGTAGGCACACTACAGAGCACGGTAAGGTGAGTTGTAGATGCCCTTTGGCGCATAAACAGTATGTAAACCAGTGTAAGAACTGCTGTTAAGCACAAATAAGTGGTCCTCCGAGACCGTACGCTAATCATTGTTTCAACTCTTGTTGAATGTGTGGCAGTTCAGTCACTGCCTTCTCCCCACCTATTTTTAATTGAGGGAGGTAGTAACTTGGAGGTCGTTTATCCCACTTGTTGTGGTGTCGATGTGCATAAGAAATTTCTCGTCGCCACAATCGTTACTTCTGATCAGTTCACGCCTCAGTACCAGAAAAAACGCTTTTCCACATTCAACAACTCAATCTTACAATTCAAGAAATGGCTTCTTGACAACCATTGTCGAGACGTTTGTATGGAGTCTACTGGGAAATATTGGGTTCCCGTGTTCAACCTGCTTGAGGATTCCATCAACGTAACCATTGCTAACCCCAAGTGGGTCAGGGCTGTCAAGGGCAACAAAGACGATACCAAGGATTCAAAGTGGATTGGTGACCTGTTTCGCCTCGGACTTGTTCCGGGAAGCTTTATTCCCTGCAAAGCGATCCGAATTCTGCGGGAGTATACCCGTTACCGCTTCAAGCTCGCTTCCTGCAAGTCCAGCGAAAAAAATCGCTTCCAGAATGCGTTTACCGTCTGCAATGTAGCTCTTGATGCTGTCGTTTCCGACATGTTTGGCAAATCTGCCTCATCCATCACGAACTACCTTGTCAGTTCGGATCCAGATTCCTTTGATCCGCAGCTTTGTGTTTCTCTCCTAAAAAGTTCGCTGAAGAAAAAGGCTGACGAAGTGCTTGAATCCATTGAAGGCTATCAAATGACTCCCGAGCAACAGTATCGTGCTCGATTGATCCGCAGTCATCTTGAGTTTGTCGAGAATTCCATCAACCACCTGGACACTATGCTAAATACGCTTGTTGCTCCTTATGAGAACGCTATCCAGCTGCTTTGTACCATTCCCGGAGTTGACCGCACTTCTGCCATCACGATCATCTCCGAGATTGGTACCGACATGACCCACTTCACATCCTCCAAGCGGCTCTGTTGCTGGGCGGGTTTAACGCCTGGCAACAATGAATCTGCCGGCAAAAAGAAATCTGTACGCATCACGAGAGCTGGGGTTTACCTCAAACCCGCCCTCGTTCAGGTTGCTCACGCTGCTGTCAAAGCGAAGGACAACCCTTACTACAGAATCAAGTATGAGCGCATTGCGAAGAGGCGTGGAAAGAAGCGAGCCATTATCGCCATCGCTAGGATGATCCTCACAGCAATTTACCACATGCTTTCTACCGGCGAGGTTTTCAATCCCTGTGACCTCTACCAGGTCGATATGACAGTGGAATTGCGCGACAAGCAAAAGGAGAAAGCCCTGAAGCGTGCTGTCAGTCTGTTGATATCACAAGGGATTGTTCAAGCTTCGGATATTTTAGATTCTACTCTAAAGCCTGCCTAAAAAATTTTCGTTTTTTGCTCCAAGGGGTTAGTCCGCCTTTTTTTAGATTTCCTCTAAGTAATCAGCGATTCTATTGTTTTCACGCTAATCACCTTTTACCGTTCCAATCACAATGCTGGCTAGTCCTTTAACTTCCTCACCCTTTAGATAGGGCTTAACCACCTTTAACGCCCCCTGCATGGCCCTTGCAGCGATCAACATTTCTGGTACAAAAATCAAACCCTGTTTAAATCGTTCCCCCACTTCTGCCATGGCGGTAATGAGCCCGCTTTGAATAATCTCATTGGCATCGATTTCTGCTGCAATACCCTGACGGGCCAGTTCAATTGTTTTGTCAGAATTTCCCTGGATTGTGGCTTCTTTAATGTTTTCAAAAAACGTCATGTTTTATTTCCTCCCTTGATGATTTAACTCATTTAATCTTGCAAAACCTGCTTAGCTGCCGAAATCCATTCTTTGATTTTGAGTAAATCCTCATCCACGGACTTTACTACTTGTATCGCATCATTGCGCACCGCAAAGTCAGTTCCTAGGCAAGCATCCTTTATGGCGCGTAATTTCTGTTTCATTTGTTCAGGCGTACTTTCCAGCATATCCTTTACAGGGTCGATACAAACATCCAAGGGTAAGTGTCCTAGAACCTCGGACGCTTTCTTGACATCCGTCCAAGGACCGATATGAAACATGCCTACATTAGGAGTTTGTTTAATTAGTTCAAGAAATCCCGTTGTATTACCACAGCTGTGCCAGTAGATAATTCCCCCTTCGAATCGTGACAATTCCTTTTCGTAAGGTAAAACAAATTCTTCATAGAGTTGAGGTGACAAGGTCGGGAAATCGACCTCATCGTTAAACAAGTGTCCAGGCGAAATTGGTCTTCCGAGAAATTTTGCCCGTTCCGCCATCCAGTGTTTGCGCGCGTCTGTGGTGAAGCGCATTAACTTGTGTACGAGTTTCGGATTTAAGATCATGTCCATAAGCAGGTTTTGCATGCCGCGCAGGTGCACTGCCATGCAGTACGGACTGCGAGCCCAGATCGGGAACATAACGGGGAAACGTCCATTAACCAATTCCTGCATTCGGTTGTAGTACTCGTGAATCAGGGACATAAACCCACTTCTGTAGAAGTCTGGCATCTCAAGGCGCTCGATATCTTCTTCTGTCTGGATCAAAGGGGGTTCGCCCAACCATCCTTCTCGATTGTCAAACATGATGAGTGGCGGTTCAAAAAAGCTCAGTTCTGTAATCACACCAAACCATATAAACAAGTTCCCGTCATAATAGGTGTTGTCATGAAAATGTTCGAATTTGAAATCGTTAATTCGAAGTTGATATTCAAGATGAGTTTCCGCCTTTGAATAGTAATCTCGTAAGTCTAAACCAAACACATTATGCCAAAAAGCATTATCCGGTTCCACAACGAAGGCAACCTTACCGTCTATCGGTTTTCGGGGAATGCCGCGCCAGTGGTCCCTGTACCACGGTTGTGGCCACCAAAACTGCTCGTTAGCCTTGTTGCGTGGGCTTTCGACAATTTCCTGCATCCGGTCAAAAAGTCTCTCTAACTTATCGTTACGCACGATTGAATACCCCCTTTGGTCAATTCCTTTTTAACGTGGCGCCGGAAAAAACCGGGTTAACCTGCTCCGAATAGCGGGCTAGATAGCCACTTTCAGTTGTTGCAGGAGGGATCCACTTCCCCTTGCGTCGAATTAACTCCTCTTCGTCAACTAGAAGCTCCAATCGACGATTGGGAATGTCCAACCTTATCATGTCTCCCTCTTCTACTAGGGCAATCGCTCCGCCTTCTGCCGCCTCAGGCGATACGTGACCGACAGCCGGGCCACGAGTAGCGCCGGAAAACCGACCGTCGGTAACTAAAGCAACTTCCTTGTCCAAACCCATACCGCAAATAGCTGAAGTAGCCCCGAGCATTTCCCGCATGCCCGGTCCGCCAATGGGTCCTTCATAGCGGATCACTACAACGTCCCCTGGTCTTATCCTCCCATGGTAGATGGCCTCCATGGCACCTTCTTCCCCGTCAAAGACTCGAGCGGTTCCAGTGAAGTCTAGCATTTCCGGTGCCACGGCAGACTGCTTGATAACGGCCCCATTCTTGGCCAAATTGCCTTTTAGCACAGCAATACCACCTTCGGCGTGATAAGGGTTAGTCAGCGGGCGAATAATATCGCTATCTCTGACAGTTGCCTGCTCCAAATTCTCCTTAACCGTTTTCCCCGTGACAGTCAAGACATCAAGGTTAAGTTGGGTCTGCAGCTGTTTTAAAACGGCCTGAACTCCCCCAGCTCTGTGCAAATCGTGTATTGTGTTAGAGCCACCCGGAGTTAGGCTGCAAATATGAGGAGTCTGTCTGCTGAAAACGTCGAAACTATCTAAGGTAATTGGAACCCCGGCTTCACGGGCAATCGCCGGCAAATGTATGGTAGCATTGGACGAACCTCCAACTGCTAAAACATACCGGATGCTATTTTCAATAGACTCACGCGTTATGACTTGTCGTGCAGTAATCCCTTTTTCCAACAGGTCCATCACTTTACGTCCGCTCTCCTCAGCCAACCGTAATTTTGCAGCATCCACTGCAGCCGTCGTGCCGCAACCCGGTAACGACATTCCTAGGGCTTCTGTAGCTGAACTCATGGTATTCGCCGTGGCCATGTGAGAACACGAACCTACTCCCGGACATACCGCATTTTCAAATTCAGCCAAATCCTCTTCACTGAAATCCCCCGCATAATAGTGTCCTATCATCTCATATGCGTCGCCACTATTGAGGTTGTCCCGGTCCCGCCATTTTCCCGCGAGCATAGGCCCACCCGTAACGAGAATGGCCGGGATGTTTAATCTTGCCGCAGCCATAAGCATTCCGGGCACAATTTTGTCACAGGAAGCTAGCATTACCATGGCATCAAAACCGTGAGCTCGAACCATCAATTCCACCGAATCGGCGATTAGATCGCGACTCGGTAAAACCATCCGCATTCCGTCGTGCTCCATAGCTATCCCGTCACAAAGGGCTATCGTATTGAACTCCAAAGGAGTTCCATTTGCAGATACTACCCCGCGTTTTACAAACTGTGCTAATTCTTTTAGCGGTTTGTGACCAGGGTTTACTTCATTCCATGAATTTACCACTGCTATTAATGGCTTTCTAAGATCCTCGTCACTCAATCCGGCCGCTTTGAACAGGGACCGTTGGGGTAAACGTTCAATTCCGTCCACAACTCGAGAACTGTTCTTACGCATCTTATTCATGAAGTGCTCCCTCCCCAGGTGATGCTTTAGTCGCTTTAAATTCTGCGTAAACGTCACGGGAAATTTCAAGCCAGGTTTTCACTTGCTCCAAGGTGTAATGAGCCCCTTCGTAAAGGGCATCTGCCCAAATCTGGACATTTTCACCCTTGGTTTTGACTAGAATTTGCCTGGCCTTAGCTTCCATTTCCACGGCACTAGCCTGCACTATATCGTTAACAGGGTCTAATGAGATCTGTAAGATCGTTTCTGGCTTCCGCAGTTGATAAGCTAACCCCAAATCCGTGTGAGGACTGACATGGAGCATTCTTAGTCCTTTCAACTGCGTAATGTAGGGCAGGAAAGGAGTAAGGTTTCCACAACTGTGATAATAGTCCACGCCGCCGTAAAAATCAGCAAGCTTTTTTTCATAGGGCAAGATGAATTCGCGGTAGGTAGCTAAGGAAAAAAGGCTCCCATCGACTTCGTCGTTGTATTGGTCAGAATTGGCCGGATCGCGGTAAACACAGTAATTCCAGCGGTAGCCGAGATCTTGGGGTTTAATACCTAAAAACTTGCATCGCTCCCTTTCCCATTCGATGCGGCTGGTAACAATGAAATTCATCAAACGGTGCACGAAAGCAGGATCATCCATCAAATCGTAATAGAGCGGGGTGAAGCCACGGAGCATGCAAGCAACACTCCAAGGCCCTCTAGCAAAACCGGGAAAGAGAATGGGTATCTCCCCTTTAACCAGCTCCTGCAGCGTGGAATATATTGCGTGGACCCGCGGCATTAAGCCGCTTTTATAGAAATCAGGAACTTTAAGCCTCTCAATATCATCCCTCTCTTTAATAATAGGTTTGCCATAAGTTGGATCGGTATTTTCGCTAAAAATACTTTCCACTCCAAATAAACTGGGCTCCAAAGCCACGACATAGTCAACACCAACAGCGGCTCGCACGACGGTGTCGTCCCTGATTTCCTTATGCCAAAAGAGTTTCCACTTTAACTGGGTCTCCAGACAAATCTCGGGATTGTTAAAGTAGTCCGTTAAAGTGAAAGGAATAAAGCTCTTCAGCAAGGTTCGGCCGAGCCCGACAATGAACTTAACCTCCTTTTTTCCGTTTCTTTCCTGTGATTCGACTGAAGCCTCCTTCACTTGGTCGATAAGTTCGCTTAGTATCATCAAAATCCACCCTTCCTAAAATCAGGCACTGCCAAACACACAGGTGACGCTCTCATCGTGCGGAATTATTCCCCTGTTTCAGTTTCTCGAGCTATTTCCGCAATTAGTTTCAGGGTATGCATGGACGTTTGCGGTGCCATTCCACCGGCCGTGGAAAGCCATAGACCCCCACCTTTCCCTGCCGTTTTGATCATCTCTTTACACCGCTGCTGTAATTCTTGATCCGATGCTTCAAGCAAATCAGCAATCGGATGTAAGTTGCCCATGACACATTTTCTGAGGACATTTTTCGTTTCCAAGAGATCGTGTTTCGGCCCAATGTGGCAAACATTGCAAGGAACTTTCGCCACCAGGTCCATTAAGTGGGGATAATTATTTTCATTGTGGAAAACTTTAATCTCGGCGTCTCTAACAAAGTCGAAGACTTCACACAAATAGGGATGAACAAATTCGGCATAGATCCCCCGGTTTAGCATACCAGGAATATGGTCCCAAACATAAATGCGTTTTGCCGGCCCAACGATTTCCATCTGTGCCCTCAGATACTCTTTAACAAAGTCCGTTATTTTGCGCAGCAATTGGTGAATTAATTCTGGGTAATCATAGACTGCGTAGAAAAATTTGTCATAACCGAGGGCCAAAGCTGCTATCTCCCCCGGACCACCACAAAACAGATGACCTTCAATAAAACCATATTCTTTCTTATATTTTTCCGGTATATGCTCGTTAAAGTATTTAAGAAAGGCTAAGTTCATCGCCGTAAACTCCGCCCGACGGGGATCCGGAGGGTTGAATTTATTAATGTCATCCAGATCGTCAAAAATATGTCCAACCATATAAGGTGGGGCATCCTCGGAAAAGGCCACTCTGGCCCCCATGCCACCTAATTCGGCCATGGCGCCAAAATCTGGCCAGATCCCAGGGAATGTGTAAACCTCCGGCATTTGTACATGATACCATAGCTGCGTCTGCAGCATTTTGGCAGGATCGGCGTAATACTCATTATCCGGTATCCCAGCTAAACGGGAGTACATTAAACCAGTCATACTGAACACTGCAGGAATATGATTACTTTCCCGGAAGTTAACAGCGCACAGCGCTTCTTCATAGACAGTCACTTTTATCATCACCCTTCAAATCGTATTATCAACTCTTTCTTAAACCGTTCATTCCTACTTTATTCCACCCCTTTTGGAAACATAAAATGGTTACCAGTTCCTTTTTTATTGGTAAGCTTAATATGTGGGCAACCAATGGCTGCCGGGCGATCAACTACGTTATAGAAATCCGCTTCATTTTAGAAGGTGTGGTATGAAAAGACTAATTTGCGGGACGAATCCTACTAACAGCAAACCAAATATTAACACGACGATATAGGGTATCATATGCTTGCTTGTCTCTTCCATAGTCGTTCCACAGACAGCACATGAAACGTACATCCCGACACCGATAGGTGGTAAGAAAGTGCCCAAGCCCATCGCAATAATGAGAACGATTCCGAATTGCAAAGGATCCACGCCGATTCTTTCACCGATGGGAAGGAGCAATGGGCCGAATATCAACAGCGCGGGAAGGCCTTCCAACAACGTACCCATAATAATCAAAATGACAATAGATCCGAGCATAAATAACCATGGCATGCTGCTTAGACTGCCTAATAGCGCAGCCACCTTGTCTGGCAAGTTTGCGATAGTCAGCGACCAGGAGAAGGATGTAGCCGCGCTAACAATGTAGAGAACCATTCCAGCTGTAGAAGCTGAATCGATCATAAGACGCCAAAAGGACCGAACACTCATAGCCTTATAGGCAAACACAGCTAGCAACAACGCATAGACTACCGCCGTTGTGGAAGATTCAGTAGGCGTAGCTAACCCAGTTACGATTCCACCAATCAGGCACACAGGCACCAATAGCGAAGGTATCGCGATTAAAGTGTCTCGTAACATAACCTTAAATGCTGCTCTCTGACCAGGCTTCATATCCGAGAAACGGGCTTTTACGTGTACCGCAACCATTAAGCACAAGCCAATGACTGCAGCCGGCAGAAGTCCCGCCAAGAATAGCCCACCCACAGACAGGGTTGTAATGGACGCAAGCACCAGCATCACTATGCTAGGGGGTATCGTTTCTCCCATTACTGCTGCGGACGCCAGTACCGCCGTGCTCTCTGCCATATCGTATCCATTGCTTTTTAACATCGATTTCATGGTAGCCCCAATTGCCGCAACGTCAGCAGTCTTTGAACCAGAAAGCCCGGAGAAAATAAACATGCTGACAACGGTAACCTGAAGGAGGCCTGCACGGACATGTCCAAGCAACGACACTATAAAATTCGCCAAACGTTGGCTTATGCCCCCCTCAGTCATGATATAGCCAGCCATAATGAAGAAAGGGAGTGCTATTAGTACAATGTTACTTGTACCAACCAGCATATTCTGCGGTACCGCGATCAAAGGAGCCTTCTCAGAGTAAAACAAATACAAGAGAGAAGATACAGGTAATACGAACCCTATTGGAATACCAGCTAACAGGAGAACCACCAAAAGAACCAAGACAGGCCACAGAATGAACGTGGATTGGCTTACGGGTCCGAAAGAGTAACTTGCTAGAATGGCAACTGCAGCAAGTGCAAACATTCCTAGGCCAGTGATGACGACAGTCTTACGAGGTAGCTTAAGCACATGTAGCAGCGCAAATAGTGCCATAGCAAACATGCCTACGATGATCGGGAGTACAAACCAAGACTGCCTCAGATTCATGGTAGTAAAAAACTCGTTATAACGGCTACGATAAACCCCAATTGAAATAAACCCCGTTACCAGTGACATTATGAGTACGAACCAGTTACCCAAGACCCCCATAATTTGTTGGCCGCGGACTGGCAAGCGACGCACGATAGCTTGCATTGACATGTGCTCTCCACGCTCAAAGGCGATAGCCCCTCCAACGAAAGTTATTACCGACAACATGACCTGACCGAATTCCAAACTCCATACCAGAGAATTGCCAGTAACTATTCGATAAACAACATTGGCAAACATCACTATTAATTCCGCTAGTAAAGCCGCACTTGCCAATGTGCTGAGCCCTAGTTTTACGATTTCTTCTATTTTAGTCACAACCAAAATAAATTCAGTATTTATATTTCCTACCGTACCAACGTCAGACCCGCTAGCCAGTGCCCGTGCCCGTTTTACCATAGCTAAGCGACCTCACTCTCAAAATAAAGTTGCCGGTTACGCAGGCTGATCTATAGCAATGATTAACTATGCACAAACCAGCCTGCAATCTTCGATTTATTCGATTTACTTGATGGCATTAATGCCATCAATGAGATCTTGTGCTTTGTATTTTGCAGCAAAGTTATCCCATACAGGTTTTACTGCGTCCTTGAATCCCTTCATATTTGCGTCTGTGATATTAGCTTTGGTTAACTTCTGTGCCAGTTTATCCTCATATTTCACCTGGTTGTCATCCAGTTCTTGCCGATCCTTTGCAACACATTCTTTTGCAGCTTTTGTTATGGCATCTTGAATGTCTTTTGGTAGTGAGGAAAAGTATTTGTTATTAATTAGTAAATCATAGTCCGTAAAAATGTGATGGGTAATGCTTAGGTATTTTGTTACTTCCTGCATTTTATAGTCCCAGATAGTTTGTGGGGGACACTCCATCGCGTCAACGACGCCAGTTTGCAGGGAAGTATACATCTCGCTCGCTGCGATAGGGGTAGGGCTCGCCCCAAGCGCTTTCATGGTATCTACGTAGATCGGTATGCTAGGCACTCTTATCTTGAGACCTTTCATGTCGGCAATGGAACGAATTGGTTTTTTCGATACAATATCTCTGAAGCCAGAGTCAGAATAACCTAGAATTCGGATACCTGTATTTTGCCGGATTTCTCTAGCCAATTTCTGACCTAAAGGACCGTCAAAAAACTTATGAACTTGATCAAAGTCTCGAAACAAAAACGGTAGTCCAATAACATTTGCCCTGGGATAGAAATTGCCGATGGTGCCTAGATCACCCCAACCCATCTGAAGGGTACCCTGCTTAACCCCTTCCACAATGTCAGGAAGTTGTCCTAACTCGCCGTTGGGATACACTTCTATCTTTACTTGATTATGCGTTAGTTCGGCGACTCTTTTCGCGAACTCGCGAGAATCTCCTACGGCTGGGTAAGATTCGGGGACATGAAGTGCCAATTTAATGACATACTTAGGAGTGGTACTGCCTGAACTATCCGAAGACTTCGCACTAGTTTGGCCGGGCTGCTTTGTGCCACACCCAGATAGTACAATGGACGTCAACACGAGCACCGCCAAAATAAAGACACCAATATTCTTCATAGTCTTTTTCATTTTCTTTCCCCCTCGTCAAACTCGATAATCTTTTACCAACCGTCGTTCTACAAAATCGCCCTGCTACCAACTTCCCGAAATATCGCGTGTTAAAGTTTCCATCAACTCCTATGAACGATTCGTGTCACTGGATATATTGCTGAACAAATATTAGGATGTGAAAGGGGCACCCCATTGAAGAAATTTGCGCATACCATCCCTCCCTTGCTGAACAAACTACTATGATGTGACTACCGTGCCTGAGGTCGCCTTTAATTCCACCCCCTCAATTTCTCCTACTCCAAAAAATCAAATGACTCTAGAAAGCAGGAACTTTTGTAGTACCACTACCAACGGGAAATTTACTATGAAATGGTTAACACCGAGATACGCTCCGTATGAAGATACCCTTTTAGTGCAGGAGCCCAAGTCTATCTCCCAAGGTAGCAAGAAGTGAATAGCCCAAATGCCGTCAACAGCCATCAGTCTTTGGACTGGATAGCTTAGCAGTAACACTTTGGCCTTTATTCCTATTTGGAACCAGAGACATTAGGGGATGAAGTTATTTTATTGTTCTTTCTATACACCACCCTCAGATCTTAAAGGTTATTTCCTTTATTTCCCCCTTCAGAGTTGACATATTGCAAGAGGGCTTATCTCATATATTGGCCACCATTGACATCGAGGACTGCTCCCGTAATGTAACTGGCCCACTTACTAGCCAAAAACAAAGCAGATAACGCTATTTCTTCCGGCTTGGCCATCCGTTTTAACGGGACTTGGTTAACTACCTCCCGCAGTCGTTCCGGGGTGAGAAGAGCCATCATTCTCGTATCCGTCATACCAGGTGCAATAGCATTAACATTTATCCCGTAACCTGCATACTCTCTGGCAAGACCTTTGGTAAGAGTTATGACACCACCTTTGAAGGTACTATATACAACAGAATTGTCGAGTCCTCCCGTATACGCACCTGTAGAAGTAATATTAACTATTCGGCCAAAATGGTTTTTCTTCATAACACCGGCTGCCGCCCGAGACAAGAAAAATAAACTTTTTAAGTTTACATCGTTGATACACTGCCAATAACTCTCATCAACCTGATCCATAGGTATGCGTGACAGGACAGCAGCTCCGTTTATCAACGTATCAATACGGCCATAGGTTTTCTCAGCAATTTCGACAATTTCCTTACAGTTCCGTATTTCTGCTAAGTCGGTGTTTAACACGAGATGGTTTTCCCGGTTTTCCATCTGCGACAAAGTTGTATTAAGCTGTTCCTTGTCTCTGGCAACCGCAATTATTTTTGCACCGGCTTGAGCAAAAATTCTAGCAATGGCTCGTCCTATTCCCCGTGAAGCTCCAGTGACTATAACTACCTGGTTTTTTATACCCAAATCAGTAATTGTCGTTGGGAACTCGGCATCCATTCTATTCACCCCTTTGCGTTTTATGCGGTATTGTCGCACAGCATTCTCTCCATGTTCGACAAAAGTTCGCTGGAAGCGGAAATAATGAATTTCTTCTCCCAACTTATTTTTTCGGCAAGTATCCCATTTTTCGCGAAATCTCGGCAGAAACATCTTTAAGTTCTTCGGCTATCTGCATCATTTTCTCTTTGGGTAACCGGGCAGTGGGACCAGAAACGCTGATAGATGCGATAACCTGATTACCTTGATTAAATATTGGCACTCCGACACAACTCAGCCCTTCCTCAATTTCTTCATTATCTTCGGAAAACCCTTTCTGCCGGATATGCTTCATTTCCTCTAGCAAGCTCTCTTGACTAATAATCGTATTAGGAGTAAATTTCTCTAAACTAGGTGGTAAGTGTTTTTTCCATTGGTCATCCGGTAAGTAACTTAGGATGGCTTTTCCTACACCCGTGCAATAGCCCGGTCGCCGGCTTCCTACTTCCGAATTCATCCTAATAGAACGATCACTATCCACTTTATCTATATACACAACCTCATATCCATCAAGTACAGCCAAATGGGAAGTTTCGGAAAACTTCGCTACAAGTTCATCTAGATACGGTCTTGCTATCTGTCGTAAATCCATTTGCTCCAATACCATGTTGCCTAGTTCCAGTAATTTAATGCCCAGTTTGTATTTTCCCGTATCTGATGCTTTCTGAACAAAGTTGTAATGTTCGAGGGTGCTTAATATACCGAATGCCGTGCTTTTGTTCAGGCTCAATCTATGACTAATTTCCGATAATGCTAATTCCGAATCCCTGTTGGAAAATAACTCCAAGATCAATATCGCGCGTTCGACCGATTGGATAATTTTTTTCTCTGACATAAATTGCTCCTATCTGTTTGACATTGTCAAACGCCGTTCTTACATTAGCGAAGTTGATGATAGTATAGCATTTCCAGCACATCCAAACAAGGGGTTTTTTTGAGAAAATTTTGAGGAAATGTCCTGCGATTCGGTTAAGTCCTTTCCCCTTATCTTCCGTAACCGGCTATACTGTCTAGCGTCCTCCTCTTGCGTGTCCATGGCATCCTCGTACATATTGGGGATTGGCAGGGACCGGCTGAAACCGAGGAAAGTCACAAAGGAAATAGGAGTTGAGGGTCGCGCAAAATTCTGATACACAGTACCGAGGTTGCGCCAGTCCCATGTGAACAGTCTTCCTGCGACGTGGCCACTGCTAAAAACCAAACGACATATTCAACACTTGCAGGAAGTCGCCGCGCTTATACCCTCAAGCATAGCTTGCAACCTTTGACACCGGGCCTCCAGCGGAGACATCTTCGCTTCAATCTGCGCTTCGGTTCGCCCCAGACTGGTGAGCCTCCTCCGGTAGAGCCGCAGGAGTTCCAGTAGTTGTTTCAGTGTCTCGTATTCTTCTTCGATGTCGGTATCCATAGCGTTCCTCCTTGTATTGAGTGTTTTGTGGCTAGGCTGGAGATGAACCGGGGAAGACACAAAGGGACTACGGGTAGTAGCTGGATTGGGTCGGTTACAGTTGAGTGCTCGTTTAACTCACTTCACGAAACGGCTGGAATATGCAAAAAGACTTGATACTGACTCTATCAAGTCTTTTTGCTTTTTTGTGTGAAGTCGTCTCGGCTTCGACAGTCCGTAGGCACGGAAAGTGCCTGCGCGCGTTGTTTCCATACAATGCTAGGTAGAAATACCTAAGCAAAGGTGGACAGTAGGTATGCACCTACCAAACTGTGTTTCCGAATCACGGGGTAAAATTCACATCAGGGAAGAATCGTAAATCCCATTTCCTGATACTGCTTTGTCAAGGCTTCCATAGTATTACGGAACTCCATGTCATCCTGATATTGGAACCCGTCTTCCGGCGCGCCTTTTTTCCACCCAGGTGTACGATTGATATGTATCCCCCCCACAGTATTGCCGGTGCCGGCCATCTGCGGGGTTGGATAATCATGTGGGCTCCATCCGGCTGCAGAGCTGATATCAATATCTCTTAATACCAGGCGGATAACAGCGATCAGCCTTGCCGCTTCCCAGGCGGAACAGGCGGGATATCCCTCCATCGGGATGCCTCTGAACGGTGTAAACTTGGTAACATAGACACGCCTCAGATGCTTATACTGCCTAACTTGAAAAATAAAGTCGACATAATCCCGGTACTTGCTTTCTTCCGGACTTAAGCCGGCCATAATTCCCGTGTGCAACTCCAGGCCGGCCTCCCCAATCCGTTGTGCGAACTGTCTCTTGGCCTCCAGATCGTCACCCGGCTTCGTCCTGCGAAAAACAGAGGGATTGACAGTTTCAAAGACGGAGCTCACTTGGAAAACCCCCAATCTTTTTAGCTCCTTGAGAGTTTCCAGCGACATAGCCGCTCCGCAGTTAACCTGGATTGCCAAATCGTCAAAGCCGGCTTCCCTGATTGCCTGGACGATGTGCAGGACATCATGGCCCTCGCTACCCAGGGTGGTACCGCCGCTGAGATGAAACTCCCTAATGCCGTGCTGCTGGATGTAGGCCACACCCTTTAGAATCTCATCTATGCTCAGCGGCTTAAGTCCGTTTTCCCGCCAGTAGGGGCAATACAGACATAACGGTCTCAGGTTACACCTGAGTACTCTGGCGATACCGGCGCTCCATCTGAAGATGTTTCCCCGCGACTGCTCCCGGACGAACCTGGCCGTTTTCCACAGTTCCTCAGCTTTTTCTTCGTCCCCAGTTATCTGAAACAGATACAGGGCTTCCTCCGGTTCGATGATTTCTTTCCTGCTTTTTTCTAAAATCTCTTCGAAACGGCTCATTCTGACACCACCTCATTAATCTCCGCGGGAGTAATATTGTAGTTGAAAAATAGCTTGTAGAACGCTTTCACCTGCTGGTCGTATGATGACATGTCGCTGGGATGCAGCAGGACGTCCTGTGTCCAGACCAGGCCCATGATCGCCGAGGGACCATCCGTATTACCATAGCGCGGCCTGACATAGACTCTGTTATCTTTTACAGCGCTGATGTTCTTCCAGGCGGGACTGGTGATAATCTGTTGTTTTTCCGCTCCGCTTGCGGTCAGGATGACCTGGGGATTCCATTTGAGCACTTGTTCCATAGAGACGGGAGTATTTTCATTGTTAGACCCGGGAAGGCTGTCTCCAACATTGAGTCCACCGGCCGTATCAATAATAGAGGACATAATCGATTGCGGGTCGGGGGTAGTTAAGATCTGCTTATTGGCATAATAAACACGCAGCTTTTGGCTCTCGGGGATCTTAGACGCGACATTTTTCACTGACCGTAAAGTGGTTACCCAGTAACTCGCCAGCTTGTTTGCCTCGGTCTCGTTACCGACAATCTTGCCGATCATCCGGATCGAAGGCGGATAGTTCTGTAAGGCATCTTTGGCAAAGCAAACAACAGGTATCCCAATCTGATGGGCAAACTGGTTCAGTTTCGGATGGCGCACGATCGTGATCACCACATTGGGGTGTAGGGCGAGGATTTGCTCCGGGTCTACGCCGCTGAAGAAGACCCCTGTCACCGGCAGTTTCCGTAGCCTGGCCACATCTGCAGCGGAAAAACATTGCATACTGCCAGGTTGTAAGTACTCTTGACGGAATAGTTTGTCTACGCTGACCAACTTATTTGGCGCCAGTCTCCAGAGCAGGTAAGTGGCGACAGGATGCAAAGCTAAAATACGTTGAACCTTTTTAGGTATCGTAACCTGCCGGCCCGCCATATCAGTGATGGTATAAGTTGAACTGACCTGGTTATTGGCCGTAGAAGGGCCTTTGCCACTACATCCGCTAAGAACTAAAATTAGCAGGATCACCAAAGCCGGACACAAAATAGAGCAGGTTCTGTTCTTCTTCTTCATCTTATTTTAGGTGTCATTCCTTTCACTTGGCTCAAGGCGCAGACATAACGAAACGTGGTTGCGTTGTGCTGTTCTTATCAGTTTATAGGCACAGGTTCCGACCGCTTCTTTGCTCATTTTCCTTGCCCCATTGCTCCTCCCCCCGCATTTCCGCTCCCACTTTTCCTCCCTCTTCCCGTCTCCAGATCAAAAATGACACCACTACAAAAAGGGTGGTGTCCTGAGAAAGACCGCCATGAACTAACCACCTCCTTTTCAAACGTGAAGGCATATCCGTTTCCAGACATACCCTGAGGGCTATAAGCCCTGGCCGGTTACCATGGAATTCCCTTTAGGTGAAACCGGCTCGGAGTAAACTCTATTCATTTGTCGTGCTTTGAAAAATCTAGAGCAATCTCCATCTATCTAGGGCTATCATAAGCCAACGACAGACTGGTGTCAACTTCGTTACTGTTCATGCTCGTCGGTAATACGGCGAATTTCCTCTGCGGGACTTGAATGCCAGCTCTGCCCAGTGTCGAAAGAACTTATGCCAACAGGCGACCACCGTCCACGACAACCAGCGAACCTGTCATGTAATCAGCAGCCTGCGATGCTAAAAAGACAGCCACTTTCCCGATGTCATCCAGGTTACCCATCCGCCCCAGGGGAATTTGCCGTGCAAACTTTTCAAGCATAGCCTTCATCTGCTCGTCTGCAGCGCCATCTGCCGAAAGGTTAGATGTCCCCGCGGTAATAATCCCACCGGGAGCGATGGCATTGGCCAGGATACCGTAGGGAGCCATTTCGAGTGCGAAGTTTTTGGTGAACATTAAGACTCCACCCTTGGACGCATCATACGCAGCCAATCCTCCATAAAATTCGTGTCTGAATCCCATACATTCTTTAAATGTACAGAGCCTACCGACAACACTAACTGGCCTCCCCAATCCGGTGCGCGATACGGAGTCAGTGAACAATCTGTTTCCCCGGGACTGCCGGGATTAAGCTCATGCGCGAGCGTTTGGGTCTCGGCGAATTTTCAGTCTTGGCTCATTTGGCTGTAAGTCTGAACGAAATGTCTTTTTTCCTTGCCTCATCCTGCTTCAGTGCGCTTGACCGCTCCAGCAAGTCTACAAAAGCTTCCAAGCGAGTTTGGACCCCCGCACGGCCGGTGTGTTCATCCATGACCAGTCTTAGAATGGGAATCCCGTAATTTTTTTGCACCCTGGGTAAAATACTGGCGGCCGTAATCTCCGGCATACAGGTTAACGGGAACAAGTGGATTAGGCCGTCAAAGCCTTGCTCGGCAAATTGTACCGCAGCCCCGGCACTTTCATTTTAGGGGTGAGCAAACACAGGATCAAACTATATGGAATAATATGGTGTGTGAGGAGGTGACTGAATGGGCCAGCGGGATAAATTCAACGTTTACTACCCTCCGCATATTTGGTATCCGCCACACTCGTGCCCTATAGATTCGCATTTTGTCAAGGAAGAGAAGGGAAGCCCCAACTTTTCTAAGCCCTTCCTAAAACCTGAGCATGAGTCTGCGGGACCTACGGAACGAGACATTGCAGTTGCTGATATTTGGCCTTTATTGCCTGCAGCTGTTGGGGCTGCAGCAGCGATTTTATTGCTGCTTATGGCAAATCATAAACAATGGAAGGACGAGAGTGATAAAGGGAGTTTAGATGAATATTGTGAGCCTGAAGAACCCCCGGTCGGGTCAGCCGCAGTCGTCATTTATTCGATCATCGCAACTGCAGGGGTATCATACTATGTGTTTAGGGTGTTGACAGCGACAAACGGGCATATGCTTACAGCATTTGTTCCTGCGGTCTCGGCCATTACTCTTTTATTGATTTATTTCGCAGTTGCTTATGACCTTGAATATCAGATGGTTCCGGGAAGTTTCACGGGTAAGCGTTTTGGGAAAGATATCGTCTCCGAATTATTTACGTTTTTCTATATTAGTGTTACGACCTTTGCCACTGCCAGCATGGGAGATTTCTCGCCCATCAGTAATACCTCAAGAATTCTTGTAACTCTTGAAGTCCTGTTCTTTATATATATTTTTACAATGGGGATAGTCTTTTTTGCCGATCCCTAAGACTCGCTTTCGACAGTCCGTAGGCACGGAAAGTACGATTTCCATCAATGAGATGAATATTCTCCAGCACGCAGCTAAAACTGGGTGCCATTTCAGTATCCTTTGCACGTCGTTCAAGTCAATCTGTATATTACTGCCATCATAAAACCCTATTGATTATATGCTTTTATATATCATGCTATAAAAACTCCTTGAATATCAGAACTTTTCATGTTATGCTTATACTCATAGTGAGGTGCTTGTTATGGTTCAGAGAAAACAATACATGGAAAAGCTGAAAAAAACGAAAGACATGAAGATCATCAAGGTGGTCACGGGTGTCCGTCGCTGCGGAAAGTCCACCCTGCTTTTGATGTTCCGTGATTACCTCAGGGACTGCGGCGTAGAGGACAACCAGATGATCTCGGTGAATTTCGAGGATATCTCAAACGAACCTTTACTTGACTACAGGATGCTCCACGAATATGTCACTGAACGGCTGGTGCCCGGCAAAATGACCTATGTTTTCTTGGATGAGGTACAGAATGTACCGCAGTTTCAAAAGACAGTTGACAGTCTCTTTATCAGAGACAATGTGGATCTTTATATCACAGGTTCAAATGCTCAGATGCTTTCCGGCGAACTCAGCACGCTCCTTTCCGGCAGATACATAGAAATCAGCCTATTGCCCCTGTCCTTTGCGGAATATTACGAATTGGTGGGCGGCGATCGGCGGGATGCCTGGAGCTGCTATTACAGAAACGGTGGCTTCCCCTATGCCGCCGCTATTGAGGACGAGGACATCCGCAGAGATTACCTGATGGGAATCTACAACACCGTTTTGCTCAAGGATATCGTGGCGAGAAAACGGATCAGTGATATTCCCCTGCTTGAAAGCGTCATAAAATTTCTCTTTGACAATGTGGGTAATATCGTATCCTCAAAGAAAATCGCCGACAGCCTGACCTCTTACGGGCGGAAAACCACCTCGGTAACCGTCGAAAACTATATTGAGGCGCTCTCCGAGGCCTTTGTTTTCTATAAGGCGGGACGGTATGATATCAAGGGCAAACAACATCTGAAATCACTCGAAAAGTACTATCTTGTGGATGTGGGCCTGCGCCGTCTGCTGCTCGGGGACAAAAACGCCGATATCGGTCATATCCTCGAAAACATCGTCTATCTGGAGCTTTTGCGACGCGGCTGCACGGTCAATATCGGTAAGGTCGAGGACAAAGAAATTGATTTTATCGCGGCGTCCGGCGGCGATAAGATTTACTATCAGGTCGCTGCAAGTGTCCTCGACCCCGCCACCTTTGCACGCGAAATCGCCCCACTGAAAAAGGTGACTAACCACTATCCCAAATTTATCTTATCCATGGATGAGCTTCCGATGGGGGAGGATGGTATCAAACAGGTGAATATCGTGGATTTTCTGCTTGAGACTGTCAACGTTAATTACCATGCGGGGGTAGTTCACGGAGAGCATACGGTGTCCCGCTAATCACCTAGAACGCCCCGTCATCCTGGGGGGCCGCTTTAAATCACCTTCGTTTTCCCCAAGGACAGACACTAATACAAACTCCGCAGATATTTTTACCGATTTCAGGACGTTTTGCAAAATCATTTGTCAGTTTTTCCACACATCGGCTGAAGTGAAGAGCCTCTTCCCTCGATTGAGGATGATCGTCCCATGAAACACCTTTGATGGCAGCAGCAGGACATGCAAGTTGGCATTTGTTACATTTTCCACAACGATTAGGTTGCAAAGGATCTGGATCAAGTGGTGCGTTGGTTAATAACGTAGCCAAACGAACACGCGGGCCATACTTTGGCGTTACTAATAGAAGACTTTTTCCTTGCCAGCCAAGACCTGCAGCTTTGGCCATCGCTTTATGAGATATATGCCCCATCCAATTAACCTTATCAACGGTTACCGAAGCCGGAATAGCTAGAGCACGAAATCCTTCGCGTAGGATTTCTCTTTGCAATTGTAAGTTAATACTATCCAGGAGATTATTGGCGATTTGATAATGATGAACATACAGGGGTGTTGGTGCATCTTTAATCTGTTCAAAAACTTCCGGAGAAATTGCAACTGCTATCACTACTGCATTAGTAAATGGCTCAAGGAGTTCCTTTGGTTCTGTAGGAATTCCATTAACCCGTCTTAGGTCTGCTATTCCAACCAAATCCACCCCAAGTTCAACAGCTTTCCTTTTAATTACTATTGAATCGATCATTATGTCACCTCCGTAAATATGATATCCCCTCTAACCAACCCCTACCGTTGCCGGTGTCCCGCTACTTATGCGGAAATCTTACCCCTGGATATGTGCCGCTCTTATATCGCCAACATTCCACAGTCACGCATCAACTTCGGATTGTTCATTGGCGGATATCCGCTCAAAACTGCATCTCGCCACTGGACACCGCGCCAGAACATTGTTCAAGCGCGCATCCACCTTGGTCTCCAAAAGGTTGCCCGCCTGGATACAGTTCAGGGCCAAGGCCGCACGGTTGACAGTATAGAACTCTATTTTGACCGGAGAAATGCGCTTTGGGATAGCGTGGCGGCGGCACGGGCCGCCGAATTGAGGGCGCAAGAGACTGATCGACACGACCCAGAATCGGCGCTCGTACCCTTTCTATTTTTCTTTCCACAAAGTAAACGTTGAAAAAGGGCGCAATCCAATACTATAGTAGAATTGCTTACGGGAGCCTACCAAAGCCTTCTTTGCTCCAAGCTCTCCGACACGCCTGATTCCTTCCAAAACTGCCGCCTTTCCTAAACCCATCTTCCGGTAATCGGGATCGGTAGCCACGGGCTCAATTACTGCAAAGCCCGCATCTTCGTCATACCACATTCCGCAGTAAGAAACGAAGTTACCATCGGGTGCAACGACAGCCACCTTCAGGTTCAAGTCCACATTGGGCCGCAGCATCGCTTTCTTTGCTTCCTGTTCTTCTTCTTTAGAAAACTTTAGCTCTCCCTCACCATCCAACTCATGATTGAATCCCCTGTATAAAACGCGCCTGTATTGATACAGGTCAAAGGTTTCCTTCATGGTAGTAATATGAAATCCCTCCGGCAAGTCGTATGCTGTGGGGGTTTTATCCAAATAAAAAAACGAATCGAATTCCTTATCCTGTGTAGCAACAAAGCCAAGTCCGGCTGCAATATCCTGAAACTCCACGTCAGAATCTCTTATAATGACGCCAAATTCCCCGTCCTTTGATAGGTTGTCCTTCGCATACAGCAATATCTCTTTTTTCAAGTATGTATATTCCGGTAAAGTTAAGCAAAAGGCTTCTCCCAGCCTGGTATCAAAGGTCGCCACTCCCGCGATTTTATCTTCGTCTTCCCATAGGCCGATTCTGCCTACCGCAGATTTATCCAAATACCTATGGGTTGCCATCCAATCCCACCTGGTGTATTCAAATTCTGCATAGCCCAATTTTATAAAGAATGCCCTCACCTTATGATAATCTTCTGTAATACCTGCTTGTTTTGTATAATTCCTAAACTCTATCGACATCTACACACACTCCATTATATATCAAGCAACGCAATGCTATCTAATATAGCCCTGTACTTTACCAATAGCCAGTCATCCCCATCCTCATTTTCGACGTTCTTCCGACGACTCCTGCAACTGCACCAGAAATATTTAAAAATCCAGTAAGACGGAGCGCCGTCACCCCACTCACACATTCACCAACTGGTGGCTCGTCGTGAACGAGTTCCCTTGGAACTTGGAACCCCCGACTTCACCCAGAAGTCCCAAACTGTCCGGGATGCCATCCGCGAGGAACCCCCAGGCGGGACATTTTTCGCATTTCGTAGCGCATTGGCATTTCCAGAAAACGCACCTCCACGATATCCGTCAATCGGTGACCTGTTTCGTCCTCTGTCAAATGATAGCAGGAGTACAGTTTTTGGACTGGCGTACACTTAAAATCAACGCTTCACTCCTCAATTTCCGGACGCTATCCTTGAAATATAGTATACCATTTTTTTAACGGTTGCGAGTAGCTTCGGTCTTGAAAACGCGGAAAGACCCCGAAGAGGGTTCACTCTCCGAGGCTTCGAAACGGTTCGGGCTTCATACCCTCGGCCGGGCTTTTTGGCTATTAAGCTCGTTAAAGAGCTGAGATACCTTGGCCACAATGTCGGCCAGGAACTTTGCCGTGATTGTCGCGGCGATGGTAAAAAAGAGCGCCCCCAACTCGGCATTGGTCTTGGAAAACAAGGCCAACACGAGAAGCCCGCCAATATAGGGTATGAGGCTTGTTTCCACGAAGCGGGGCAGTTTGCTTAAATTGAACGTGCCCTGTTTTAGGGAGACCAAAACCCCCAAGACAAAATCCGCTAGAACCAACGCGAGGACCGTCTCCAAGGTGATCAAAACATTCTCTGCCATGAATGATTGGATGAGCGCCAACACAAATCATTCCCCCTTCTTTTAATACCCCAGGTTTTTAGCCACAGCCGCCACGGTATCAAACCAGGTCTTCCCGGTGAGAATCGTTTGGTTCGGGTGATCTACCCCACTGGCCGGGCCACCCACCACATAAAGGTGTTTGGCTGACTGAATGGCTTTTGGCGGTGTGCTATCGGGTTTGCGCATAAAAATGGCAACCTCATTGCCCAAGGCTGCCGCCAGGTACGTGGCCGTAGGAAAATCGTTCGGCCCAAAAATGAGAATCCCTTCGTTCACGTTTCGTCCTCCAATCTCCGGCCAAGCGCCGGGCTCACTCTTTATGAGATCGCGGTCTGCAGGAATACCTTCAATCGTCACGTTGTTTTCATACTGGTAGACATGACTGCCCTCAAACACTTGGCCGCCTGACCAGGCATATGTCTGCCAGGATTTGTCCGGCGGATAAGGGGAGTATTTCAAAGCGTTCATCACGGCATAGGAGCCGTAAGCGCCGACGAGGTACTCGCCAATACCCTCTCGGACCCCGTGGAAATAATCAAGGATGGCGGGCATGTCTCCCGCCTGGGCATCAAAATCCACCGTAAAATAGAGGGCGCTGCCTTTGGGCGCTCCCAGATACACCGCTTCTCCGACGGCTTCTTTTACGTCAGACAGCCCTTGGGTAAAACTAAAATACCCGGCAAAGGTCGGATTGCTTTCCCAGATTAACAGCAGCGACAGCCCCGCCTTATGAATCGCCTGGAGTTCCTCCGGAGTCAGCGCCTTCCACCAGCCCAAGCGATAGCCCAAATACCTGCCCACCGCCGCCATCCCCGCGCTCTTTAGCGCTAAGGCGGATTGGGTTGTAAGCTGGGTTACGCAATCTATGCCTTCCATTTCATCACTTCCCTCGTTGCGATACTTCTTCCGACTCCTCCCCGTCCTGGGGTACCGGATCTTTATCCAGTTGGGCGAGTTACTGAATCATCCAGACTGGGAAGGGAAAGTTGTGAATGCCTATTCGGTTAAGTGTCAGACGATTTCATGGCCGCCTGTCATGCCTGTCCTCTCCTCTCTCTCCATGGTATGCCAAAAGGTTCCAATCCGTTACCGGTTTTGCGGGAGATTGCGCACCTGCTCGAGCCTTCCTGCCGGGATGTCCTTCTTCTCTTTTTAGGCTTGTCTTCCATACGCGACCACCAGCCTGTAGTCCATCCTCTTTTCCCCGGTAACCTTTTCGACCCCTCTCGCGGCTAGAGTCGTAAAACCCACATGACCAAAAATGAACATCCCTTATCCTTTCACTGCCCTGCTCCCTACTTGGCGTACCTGGGCCGAAGAAGTCGAAGACATTTGATCCCTATATCTAACTAGGTTATAATCCAAATATAGGATACATATGGAGGGTAGCATTCTGCTAACATGTTGAAATTTGGGCGTCAACCGGATACAATGTAATAAGAACTTATTGGATGATACACATCCGTTATTCCACATTAAAAAGTTAGGCAACTGACAGGGTTTGGTGTACTAAACCCCAGAGCTGACCAGTCCCCGCGGAGGCTAGATTATTGAAAGGAACTGTGATTTATATGAGTATACCCAAAGAAGATCTCCACCATCTTGTAGATCTATTACCCGAAAAGGCAATTTCTGCTGCTAAAAAATTTCTGGAATTCATTGTCGAAAAATCACATTCTGATGATATTAACTGGTTGGACGCGGAACTAGCTAATTGGCCACCATATGATTGGGGACCTGAAGGTGTGCCAAAAGGTAAACCAGTGCACTTTATAGAAGACAAAGGGTTAGAAATCAAGGAGGGGCAAAAAAATTGAGTACCGGTATCCAATCTGGAGACGTTGTTCTGATCAGCCTTCCTCCACATGAACCAAAGGGGCATGAACAAGAAGGTCTCCGACCGGCAATAATAATAGCTATACCAAATGGGCATGTCCGTTATCCTGTTGCCATAGTTGTCCCGGTAACTTCACAAACCGGGAATTGGACAAATCAAAATCCTAAACTCTATATCCAGATACCTCAAGGCACCCGTGGGTTACCTAAATTATCGGTAGCCTTAATTGATCAGGTCCGGGCAATTGATGTAATGAGAGTAACTATATTCACTATATATTCTTGATTCCAGTGCTAAAAGTCTAAAGATATAGTAGGCCGACCCGCTCTTAATTGTACGCTCAAATTGATTTTACCAGTTCATGGATCCTGTGTTTCTCAAAATCCGGAATATCCATAGAAAATAGCGCATATTTTCGTGGTGCAGGAGGGTATTTCTTCTCTCCAACCTGTCATTTTCTCTAAATGGTCGCAAGTGTCCCTTGGTGTAGGCCTGCATTTTTTTCTGCACTTTTGACGAGTATCACCTTGGAGGAGACGAACGATCTGGTGGAAGTTATGAGCGATTGTTTTCAAGCCCATGACCAAACTACAGCGTACTAAACCTCTAACTTTAAGTTTCCCAGCTCCATGCGCCCGTTTAAAAGCGGAATTGGTTCCTTCGATAGCGGCACGTTTACTACCGTTTTCGCTTCGGTCCTTTTTATCCATCAGGATTAAACGAGTATTTTCGGCCATGAGGCTTTTCTGACTGACGCGCAATACGGTATCCTTTTTTTGAAACTTGACCGGACATTGATCCTTGAAGGGACATGGAGTGCAGACGTTTAGGTCAAAGTGAGCACTCAAGATGCCGCTCTTGGAATCAAAGTTACTCCGCAAGGGTTCCTGCAATTTCGGACAGCTCAAGATCCTTTCGAAGTGTTCAATATTAAAGACGTTGTAAGGCAGTTTGTTCGAGGTGACGTTCCGCCCCAGTCATATCCGTGTAATGGAGTTGAACTCCCTGTCCTTCCGCTTTTTTCACGAAATCGC
>LDXJ01000021.1 GCA_001029295.1 Peptococcaceae bacterium CEB3
TTGCAGACGGTAAACGCATTCTGGAAGCGATTTTTTCGCTGGACTTGCAGGAAGCGAGCTTGAAGCGGTAACGGGTATACTCCCGCAGAATTCGGATCGCTTTGCAGGGAATAAAGCTTCCCGGAACAAGTCCGAGGCGAAACAGGTCACCAATCCACTTTGAATCCTTGGTATCGTCTTTGTTGCCCTTGACAGCCCTGACCCACTTGGGGTTAGCAATGGTTACGTTGATGGAATCCTCAAGCAGGTTGAACACGGGAACCCAATATTTCCCAGTAGACTCCATACAAACGTCTCGACAATGGTTGTCAAGAAGCCATTTCTTGAATTGTAAGATTGAGTTGTTGAATGTGGAAAAGCGTTTTTTCTGGTACTGAGGCGTGAACTGATCAGAAGTAACGATTGTGGCGACGAGAAATTTCTTATGCACATCGACACCACAACAAGTGGGATAAACGACCTCCAAGTTACTACCTCCCTCAATTAAAAATAGGTGGGGAGAAGGCAGTGACTGAACTGCCACACATTCAACAAGAGTTGAAACAATGATTAGCGTACGGTCTCGGAGGACCACTTATTTGTGCTTAACAGCAGTTCTTACACTGGTTTACATACTGTTTATGCGCCAAAGGGCATCTACAACTCACCTTACCGTGCTCTGTAGTGTGCCTACTCCCCGGATCGATTCTATCACAGTCCGGGGGTACAGATCCCGTTTTCATTACTATTTGTGTCGCCGCGACAGCGGCGAGATGGAGGTTTACATGAGAGTATTAGTTACCGGCGGTGCCGGGTTCATCGGTTCTCACACGGTGGAAACCTTGCTCAGTCAGGACCACGAAGTCGGTATACTGGATAACTTCTCCACCGGTACACCGGCAAACTTGCCCCCCAACGAAATCCCGATCTTTGCGACAGACCTGCGTAACTATGATTCCGTCGCCCAGGCCTTCCGCTCCTTCCGGCCGGAAGCCGTCATTCATTTAGCGGCCCAGGTAAGCGTTCCGGAATCTTTGCGAAATCCCCGCCTTGACGCGGAGGTCAATCTCATAGCTGCGCTCAACCTCATTGATTATGCTGTCCACAGCGGCGTCCGCCGTTTCATATTCGCTTCCTCCGCAGCCGTTTTCGGAATGACCGATCCCGGCGAGTTGCCTTTGACCCTGTCGACACCCACTCATCCACTTTCCCCCTATGGCAGGAATAAACTTCTCGTGGAGAAATTCTTGCGTACGGAAAGCCTGTCTTCCTCTCTGGAGAGCGTAATTTTACGTTATGGCAATGTCTACGGCCCCCGTCAAAATCCTGCCGGAGAGGGGGGCGTAGTCGCTAAATTTTGTCAAGCCGCAGTTCTCGGAGAGCCTTTGCTCATTGAAGGAAACGGGCTTCAGACCAGGGATTTTATCTATGTCGAAGACATAGCCCGAGCCAACGTCTTATCTCTCACCGCCGCCACAGGAACTTATTTGGCAGGCAGCGGCCAGGAACACAGCATACTGCAACTGGCCCAACTCTTTCGGGAACTGAGAGCAAATATTCGCCTTAGCCACACGCCCGCCCGCCCCCATGACATCCCCCGCAGCCTTTTTGCCCCCGACGATTTGCCGGTCGGCTGGCATCCGAAAGTCCGGCTGCGTCAGGGACTCGCCAAAACCTTGGCTTACTGGGAAGAAAACGTACAACCCCATGATTATTCGTCCTGTCAGGTGCTGCACGTAGGGCATTGAGCAGGGGCCCATCCCGCGGGGGTTTGCCTTGTTGGACAATTGCGGAAGAAATGCTGGTGAAATTGATTGTGAACATAATTTATGTTACCTCAAGTTTTCCCTATGGTCCCGGCGAAGCCTTCTTAATTCCAGAGATCAATGAGCTCATTAAGCAGGGCCACAAAATATCCATCCTGCCACTTTACCCGCGCGGAGGCCTCCTCCATAAAGACGCTTTGCCTCTTCTGGCGAGGACTGAAACCGTCCCCCTCCTCTCTCCCCGGCTTCTCTTTTCCGCGCTGGGACATCTTTTGAAGCATCCGGCTCTGCTGCCGCAACTTCTGGCTCTGATCGGCCACGGCCGCCCGAAAATCTTGCTTAAGAACCTTGTCGTTCTGCCGAAAGCCCTGTGGTTAGCGCGATTCGCCTCAGAATGCGGCGCTGAGCACATTCACGCCCATTGGGCGACCACGACCGCTACCGCCGCCTGGGCAGCGGCAAGCGTAACCAAACTGCCCTGGAGTTTCACCGCTCACCGTTGGGACATCGTCGAGAACAACCTTCTGCCCCAAAAGCTCACCGCCGCCGCCTTTGCCCGTTTTATATCCCTAAGTGGCCTGAGAATGGCGCAAGAGATCGCACCGCTGCCCCGGGGCAAGTGTTTTGTCTTGCACATGGGGGTTTCTCTGCCCCCCTCTTCCGGCCCATCCCCCACTTCTTCCCGGTCCGTCTCACCATCTCAGCCCAAGCCGGGGTTCCGGACCCCACCGACAGCCGAGACTCAACCGCCTGTCCTCTTTTGTCCGGCAAACCTTATCCCGGTCAAAGGGCACCGCTACTTACTGCTCGCCTTAGCCCTTTTAAAGAGCCGTCAAATCAATCCGACCCTCTGGCTCGCCGGACAAGGGGAACTACTGAGCGAGCTCCGGCACTACAGCCGGGAACTGGGTCTTGCAGGCCAGGTCCGCTTCTTGGGCCAAGTGGCGCATGAACAGCTCATGGATTTTTATGCTTCCCGAACCGTTACGGCCGTAGTACTGCCCAGCGTTGACCTGGGACACGGTCTGCATGAGGGAATCCCTGTTTCCCTCATGGAAGCTATGAGTTTCGGTATTCCCACGATTTCGACCCAAACCGGAGGCATCCCCGAATTGCTGGAAGACGGCGCCGGCCTGCTCGTCCCGGCCAAAGACGCTCAATCTTTAGCCGCTGCCATAGAAAGGCTGCTGTCGGACAGCAAACTCCGGGCGGAGGTCGGCCTTAAAGGCTATCAACGCATCTCCGATCAGTTCTCTGCCAGCCGGACAGCAGCCGGTTTAAATATTGCTTTTGAAGACCGCGCCGAGAGCCGCAAGGATCGGCGCGCATCCTTCCTTCCTACGTATTTGCTTTGAACCAGTATCTTCGAGACAATGGCAAAACGTGGAACCGCACGGCTTTAGCCGTCGTAGGGCGTCAGTGCCGATTCCCGTCTTTCCGCCTCAAGTCGGCAAGCCATTTTTCCGCCGCGTAATCAAGCGGCAGAGTGCGAATATCTTCCCAGACCCAATCATCCACCCAACGCTCTCTTGCGTCAAACTCCTTGAAATATTCCCCACATGTTTGGCAGATCACTATCTCCACGCCCGGGTAACTTTCTGATCGGAGATAAGTTTGGTCCTTAGCCAGCTCACTTCCGCAGAGAATACAACTCACCCGTTTGCCTGCCCACTCGTGACCGCAAACCCGGCAGAAGAGATGGCGTTTGCCCACTGGCGGTAAGACCAGGGAGAGGGGCGACTGCTCACCGCAGACCGGACAAATAGGCCGCGGCCACCGGTGCCCCGCTGCCTCCAGTTCTTCGGCAGAGTATTGTCGCCTGGCCAGCCTGGCAACCCCGGCAAAAGCCAGCCGCAACCGTCCCAGCATATCCGCTTCCGTCAAGGTCCCGGTCGCTTTAAATTGCTCAAACCGCCGAACCGTTTCCTCAGAGCCGCACTGCTGCCCTGAGGCGGCATCAAGCTGGTGCCAAAGTTCAATCACACTTTTCTCCGGCAAGCGGTCGAGTGTAAAATAAGGACGCTCCGCTGCTCCATTCCGATCTTCTTCCGCTTCCACCCGACTTTTTGCCCGGCTCTCCGGCTCACAGCGCAGATCGTCATATTCTTCCCGCACATCCGCAGCCGGCCTTCGGCGCGGACCCCTGAAGTTCGACGCGTTCTCGGCCTGCCAAGCTAGAACAATCTCCTGTAAGAGCCGGTAAACCCTGTAAGCCTCCCCCCAGTCCGGTTCTTCCGTCCGATCTGGTTTCTGCCTTTGGCCCGGGGCCTTAGCCGGGACCGCTTTTGCCGCGTCTACCCTATGCTCGATCATCGTCTACCTCCCGCCACACCGAAGCTCACGCTTACATACGCTCTTGATCTTCAATCGTGAGACTCCCGCTTCTACAAGTGGAAGCGGTTCTCTGTACCCTTTACCTCGTTATACCAAGCGGCGTGGTGTGACTTGGCAAATTTCACGGGGACATAACCGTTCAGCATGCCGAAAATCGAGGCACGAGAGTCGGGATGCAGAAGACCGAGGTACATATGCCCGATCACCGCCGCCGTCATCACAAACATCGACAAATCGTGGACAGGATAAGCCCAGCGTACCACTCCCGGCGGAAAACTGCCCCTGAACCACATGATAATCCCGCTTAAAGTAATGAAAATTGAGCCAAAAATCGTGAGCAATGAATTGATCTTCTCACCGCCGTTAAACTTTCCTTGGGGCGGGTACTCTCCATGTCCGCCGAAGAATTCTTTCGAGAAAGCGCCGACGTGCTGCCGGTCGGATTTCGTCAAAGTGAACGCCGATTTCAACCATTCCCAATGGTAGCGGGGATCCCCGATGAAGAACATGGCGGCTACCACGACGACGAAAATCACGGCGACTACGCGATGGATCACCCGGGCGGCCTGAACTCCACCGAAAAGAACGAGAACCGGGCGAAACCACAGACTCAGAATTCCAAGACCCGTAATCAGCAGAAGAAAGAAAGAAATCGCGTGTACCCAGTGGCTGAACCGCTCTCCGCGCGTGAAGCGCAAAACCCGCTCTTGCTTTCCCCCAGCCAAACCTTTTCCCTGTCTGTCCTCTGCCGCCATTATTCTTTCCCTCCTTTCCCCGCTTTGCCGGCAGGAGAATGATGCTCCCCACCGTCCGGCGGACCGCCTTCCCGCCGGTAACCGCCGCGGAACCAGTTACCCAACACTCCGACGACCACCGCGGCGGCGGCCCCGCCCACAGCCACGCTTCCCACCGGCCGGATGACGTCTTTCCAAAGCGTCAGGGAGACGGGAACGCTCGGATGCTGTGGTAAATGGTAGACCTCGGGCGCATCGAGGAGAAGATAGACATAGGTCGTGCCACCCATCTCGTGCTCACCGTAAAGCTGGGCTCCGGGATAGCGTTTGCGAACTTCGTTCAGACGCTCTTTAGCTTTGGCCATCAGCGTTTCGCGCTCTCCGTACTGCAGAGCACCGGGCTGACAGGTCTGAACGCAGGCGGGAGTCAACCCGTTTTCCACCCGGTCCACGCAGCCCGTACACTTGTAAGCTTTCTTGCGGACAACATCCACCTTGGGCACGCCAAAGGGGCAGTTTTCCGCGCAATAGCCGCAGCCGATGCACTTGTCAGGGTTAATGACCACAAGACCGTCCGCACTCTTGCTGATAGCATTCGATGTACAGGCTTTGAGACAAGCCGGATCCCCGCAGTGAAAACACTGAGCCTTGCGCATGAAGAAATCCATGGTTTTGTTGTGGTACTGTTCAATAAAGGTCACATAGGTCCAGGTCTTGGGAGTGAAATCCCGCATAGTCTGATAACTCTCGATGAGGTGAGTCTTCTCCGCCGGCAGATCGTTCCACTCCTTGCAAGCGACTGTACAGGCTTTACACCCTGTGCACTTGGACGTGTCCACAAAAATCATCTTTCTCGCCATCCTAAGCCCTCCTCACGTTGACCAGGCAGACTTTCGTCTCCGGGGTTCCCGCCCCCGGATCCAAGGAGGCGATGGTCAACTCATTCGTGCTGGGACCCGGACTCAAAGAGGCAAAGCCCCAACTCCAAGGCATGCCTATCGTTTCCGTTTTCCGGCCGTTCACCGCGTAAGTCTGGAGGCGATCTGTCACCAGACAACGCACCGTCACTTTCCCCCGGGCAGAGGAAACCTCTACCTTGTCTCCTTCGTGCACCCCGATTTTACCCGCCAAGTTCTTGCTCATTTCGGCGAACGGCTCAGGCATGAGCTCATTGAGCCAGGGAATGTTCCGGGTGACGCCTCCGGCACAGAACTGTTCCACCACCCCGTAGGTCGTAAGGACATAGGGGAAATCCTCTGCCTTACCCATTTTTTGAATCTCCGGAAAGGCAGAAGGAACCAGGGCTGTCGGACTGGCAGAAACTTGCGGATGTAAGAGGTTCTCAGTCGGACTCTCCGTCGGCTCATAAAACTCCGGCAGCGGCCCATCGACACAGAGGCCTGCCGGACGGATGCCGATAACGGGCTGCCCCTGCGCCGGAGGTACCACTGGCAGACCGCTCGTATATTTGGCGGCAAAGAGGCGCCCCAATCCCTCGGGATTCATGCGGAAAGACTGCTTTCCTTCCGGCGTCTTAGGCCCCTTGGTTTTATCCACAACATCCGGGCCGTCATTCCCCACCCAGAGACTCTTCGTGCCGTCCCACCAAACGAGTTTGCGTTCCGGATCTACCGGCTGCCCGTCGAGATCACAGGAAGCGCGGTTGTAGAGAATGCGGATGTTGGCGGGCCAAGCAAAAGACCAGTTGTTGAAAAGCCCCAAATGAGAGGGGTCTGCATTATTGCGTCGAGCCGCTAAATTCCCGTTACCGGTGACACCCGCATAAATCCAACACCCTGTGGACACATCCCCTACAGGCGCTTTTAGGTAGTCCGCCAACGTCGACAACAGTTTGCCGGTCGTCTCATCATACCCGCTGAGTTCCTGCAGGACTTTCAAGGCACTCGGCTCTTCCCCGTAATCCCAACGGGCTTTTAGGATCGGGGTATCCTTGGCCTCTGTGCTTGTCGCGTAGAGCCGGCGAATTCTCTTGAACAAGGCATCCAGCAGATCCAAATCCGGCTTAGCCTCGCCCAAAGGTTTTATCGCCGCTTCTTTCCACTGAATCCAGCGCGAAGAATTGGTCAGGGAACCCGCTTTTTCATAGACAAAGGCAGCGGGAAACATAATCACTTCCGTTTTGATCTCTGCGGGATTAACACCGGGTTCGCGCCAGAACTGGGCTGTTTCGACTTCGAAGAGGTCAGACACGACCATCATGTCGAGCTTGGTCAGGGCCGAACGCACAAGCTGGCGATTGGCAATGGAAACGAGCGAATTGGAACCCATATTAAAAAGAAGCTTGAACTGCCCTTTCTCCATCATCTCAAACATTTTTACCATGGTGGCATTCACAGACGGGTTAATTTTCGGCAAATAGTCGAAAGCATAGTCGTCGGCTTTTGTCGCGTTTTCACCATACCAGGCTTTCAGCAGGGAAACCAGTGGCTTCACCTGAATAGAGCCGTTGCGGGCCGCATAATCCTGTAAGTTTTTGTCCGTACTGATCGGCGCCGGTACATAGCCGGGCAAGTTATTAAAAAGATTCGCCATATCAGTGGAGCCTTGAACATTGGGTTCTCCCCGCAGCGCATTGACTCCTCCTCCCGCTCTGCCGATGTTGCCCAAGAGGAGCTGAATGATGGCATATGCCCTGATTCCCTGCACGGCCGTGGTGTGCTGGGTCATACCCAAAGCATAGAGAATCGTACCCGGCTTGTTTTTGGCGAACGTCTCGGCGATCATCTCAATTGTCTTGGCCGGGATACCTGTAATCTTTTCCGCTGTCTCCAAGCTGTAGCGTGAATAGTGCGCTTTGAGTTGGCTGAAGACTGAATCCGGATCGTCCAAAGCCGCCGCGGCCAACGGTTTCTGGTCTGGGCCCAGCTGATAACCCCAGCTATCCACCCCGTATTTCCGGGTCTTGGCGTCAAAACCGGAAAAGAGTCCTTCGTCAAATTTGTACCCCTGATTAACTTTCAGCAAAGCGTTTGTGTAATTGAGAACATATGCTTCATCATAGAGTTTATTGGCGATGATGTAATTTATAATGGCACCCAGGTAGGCAATATCAGTCCCCGGGCGTATTTGAGCGAAGATGTCGGCTTCACTGGCGGTGCGGGTGAAACGCGGGTCGACCACGATCATTTTTGCCCCCTTGGCCTTGGCGCGGTTTATCCAGCGCATGGCGATGGGGTGGTTTTCGGCACAGTTACTGCCGGCAATGAGAAAGACTTGCGCGTTTTGCAAATCAGACCAGGAATTCGTCATGGCTCCCCGACCAAAAGAGGGTGACAAACTTGCCACCGTCGGGGCGTGTCATATACGGGCCTGGTGTTCATTATAGGGAACACCCAGTACCCGGCAAAACTTGGAAATGAGATAGGACTCCTCATTGTCCACTTCCGCCGAACCCAGAAAAGCAATCCCTTCCGCGCGGTTAACGGCATAGGAAGTCGAACGTCCGGTTTTGGCAGCGGGAATCTCTTCATTGGCCAGCCAGGTCGCGTCTCGCACCTCTTTGACTTTTCGGGCGACCCGGTTTAGGGCGTCTTCCCACGTAATGTCTTCCCAATCTTTCGCACCCGGGGCCCGGCGGCGCGGTCTCACCACCCGTTGGGGCGAATAGGCCACAGCGCGCAAGCTCGCGCCTTTAGGGCAAAGTGTCCCTTCATTGGTAGGGTGATCGGGGTCTCCTTCCAGATAAATCAGTTTACCCTCTTTAACATATAAGAGCATCCCACATCCGCCGGAACAGAAATGACAAATGCTAGGTATCTTTTGGCACCCCTCGATTTTCAGAGCATAACCCTGGGCTTGCGCGGCCGCCGGATCGATCCCGACACCGGTTGCCAAAGCGACAACAGACAAGCCCGTCAATTTAAGAAAACCGCGGCGCGTAACGTCCATCTCTTGTGCCCCCTTTTTTTCTCCCGTCCTACTTCCTCGCTTCTTTCGACTTGCCGCTTGCCCAACCCACTCCTTTCGCTCGCTGCTTCTTCCCGCTCGCCGCTTCTTTCAACTCGCTGCTTGCCGCCTCCCCTGACCCCCTTCCCGCCTTCCTTCCGCCGTTCACCTAGTCTCACGGAAGCTTCACCACTTACACTTACCCTGACCCGGACATCCGACCACTTTGGCCCGCTTAGCCTTCCAGAGAGCTCAGTTTTCTGAACATAACCCCCTTGCCCAATATTCTGTCAAAACCTTATATACCCAATTTTACCGGTAATTCATACCCCCGTCACCCTTTGGAACATAAGGAAACTAAAAAACAATAATTATGTAAATAAGGTAAACACCCTTTTCACTTCGCTTTTTGTGATCCCACGTCGGTGAAAACCTCCTGGCACGTCCGTGAAAACCGTTTCACAGGCCGTCCCACGGACCCGTACTTCAATTCCCCTTTCAAGGCGCCGCATTGTTCTAAAAACTCGAGATAACGCCGAACGGTGACTCTCGTTAAGCGAACACCTTCCGCGACCTCCTCAGCCGAAACCGGGCCAACCGCCTTATCTGACAAAAATATAATAATTTGCCGCAAGGTAGCTTCATTCAGTCCTTTCGGCAATCCTTTCGAGTCCAATGAACCGCAGATCCGCGCGAAGGGATCACTTCCGGCACTGTCACTCACTCCAGGGTCGCTCACTCCAGGGTCACTCACACCAGGACCGCTCATACCAGGATCGCTTACATCAGGGTCGCTCACACTAGGCCCTTTCTCCGGAAGCGAACTCAGAGGCAAACGCTCAACCATTTGGTTAAAGGCGCCTGCCAGTTCTCCAATCTCGCTAGGTCCGGCAACGTCAATTTTTTCCGCCGCATGCCCCGTCGCGACATCGCGTGTGCCCATGGTGATATTGTGCAGGGGCTTAATGACCACCCTTTGCACGAAAAACCAGGCGAGAAGCCCAACCGCGGCAGTGAGAATGCCGCCTAAGAGCGCCATCTTTTTCAGAGAATTGGCGATCATCACCTGGTCATAACTATGAGAAATCCCCACGTAGAACATGCCGACAATCGTCCCATCATCCGCCCGCAGCGGCTCGTAAGCCGTTTGAAAAATCTGGCCCACCACATTGGCCTGACCCAGATAGTTCTGACCTTCTTGTAAAACCGTCCGGGCAACGACAGCGGAAACTTTGGTGCCAATGGCCCGCTTTCCGGTCGAGCCGCGCACGGTTGTGGCCACCCGCGTATCCCCCAGAAAAAAAGTAACGGTATCCCCGGTCAAGCCGGATAAGTGGTCCACCAGCGGGATATTGTTCGTAATCTCAACCGAGCCCTTGTATAAAAGGCCGCCCTGATCACGCCAAGGACCCGGGTAAGTCCGGTCGACTATCTCGGAACATGTCGCCAAATCAGTCTTCGCTTTGATTATTGCCGCGGCCAAAGCCCTATCCTTCATATACCAGCCCAGAACTCCCATGAAACTGACAGCCAGCAAAAGCAAAGAACCGAGAATGAGTATCAGGATTTGCATCTTCAGCGAACGCAAAGTGAAATCCTCCTTCCGTCAGACCCGGGCCGGACCCAGTGGAGGAAAGGCATAATCCTCTGACTTCAGTCTGGGGCAGTTGAAGTCCTTCCCACCAATTCCCAACCGTCGTCGCCCGGGACTCTGCCGCTATATCCATAATTCGCGAAAAAGCCGGGAGTTCCTGCTTCAGCTAACGGGAGTTCCTGCTTCGGCTAAATAACCCGGCGTAATCGCTTCTCGGTCCGACCCCGCACCTACAGCCGCCGAGCCGAGACTATTCTATTCCGCTTCCTTAAGCGCGAACCGCCACACCTTGGGCTACCGTCCCCATGGTCTGGACTTTTCTCAGCGTCTCTTTTGCCCAGAGCCTTTTGGCAGCCGCGCTCCGTCCCTTTTTCTCTTTAGCGGCCGCACTCCGTGCTTTTCCTTCAAATTTATGAGTCAGCGCATAAAATTGGACCTATACGAACACATTACTACTGGATTTCGTATGAAAGGAGCCGTGTCAGATGCAACAACAGATTACCGCCATGGAACTGCAAAACCTGCGCGAGAGTATTGCCGCTCATACCCTCAGTGCCAAAAAATTGCAGGAATACTCGACCCAGGCCAATGATCAGCAGATCAAACAGATGCTGAAGCAATCTGCCCAGTCTGCCGAAAACACGAAGCAGCGCTTGATGCAGTTCTTACAATAGGAAAAAGAGAAGGTGATTTTGTGCAAGAAAAAGAAATCGTGGCCGATGTCCTCACCGGACTTAAAGGTAGTTTAGGCAATTACGCCCGGGTCATCGCCGAGACATCTAATGCGAACCTGCGCCAAACTCTGCAGGAAATCCGGAACGGTGACGAGCAATTTCAGTTTCAGTTAGCGAATGTCGCCATGCAAAAAGGATACTATAAGCCGGCACAACCCGCTTCCGTCAGCGAGATTAACCAAGTCCGCAGCGAACTATCCCAAGGATGAGGCCGGTCAATCACCGCTAACGGCGGATGTCCCGAACTAAAATGGCAGCGTCGGACTTTCCGCCAGGAACAAAATAAGCCTCCCGGGGGCTGCTCATCTTTCCCCGGAGGCTTATTTTACTAACAGAATTCTCCCGCGACCTAGGGCTGTAACCCCTTCGCCAAGACCCTACTTCAACTGTTGCATCAAGCGGTAGCTGTCTTCTAATTCGTCGCCGATAACTTTTTGGCCTTTCTCCAGGATCTCCAAGATTTCCGGGTGCTTGATCCTGTACATGACTTTTAAGCCGCGTTTCTCCGCCGCGATCACATTTTCCCGCCTCAGTACGGCTAAATGCTGGGAAACGTTAGACTGCTCCAACCCAAGTTCATCGATAATCTCGCAAACACAGCGCTCCCCGGTACCCAAGAACTCCAGGATGCGCACCCGGGACGGATGTCCAAGGGCTTTAAACAAGTCGCTTTGTTTTGTCCAAATCATCGTCTTCATCCCAATCAAAACCTCACTGTGTTTAGTCTTATATATTTTATAATATTGTCATATAAATGTCAAGATATTACCGTTCGCTCGACAGGGAAAGTCTTTTACGGATACCCGGCAAGGGTATCCGTCATACTATATTTCATTTCCCTCGAGCAAGAAGCCAGATTAAACTTCAGGCTTCCCCAAGTCATGTTCATCAGTTTTAATTTTTGCGGCCTCGACCGCGCTTGGTTCAAATTCATTCGATCTGGGCTCGTCCCCCTTGAGGTCATCAGGTTCTGGCCCAGCGGCAGCGGGAACCGCAACATCAATTTCACCGGCATCAAGTTCAGCACTTTCTACCCCTGATTCAGCCAAGATCTTGAGGTATTTGGAAATCTTCTGATTGATCATACCGGCACCCAACAAAAGGAGCGCGATACCACCATAGACAGCGATAGGTTCATATATTCCAGGCAGCAATTGGCTGGGTAGCAATTGGCCGGCGACCGTAGCGGCAGGATATCCCTGTGCAACATATTGTGCCACGGTTTTTTGGAACAGCACGATATTGGTTACCAAATATGCGATTCCAATTAAGGCTACGACGATGGCGGCGACGTACAATACGATTGAACCGGCAGGGCGCTTGTATTGCTTCGGCCCCGCATCTCCCTTAAGTTTCATTAAGATTATTGCTCCTTTGTCTGTAAAAATAATCCCAAGGTAAAACGAGTATCGACCCGTGAATACTATTATAAACTGATTGTATGACCATTTCGTGTCAAATTATTGAAAGAATGCTGGAGATTAAGTTCGAATATAGAGCTTCTATATCAGTTCGTTTCACTTGATAGGATGCTCCGGAAAAAATGTGGTCGATTTCCTGTAAGTTTTCCGGGTGACAAAGAAAACACTAAAAGTATCTGACAGAGATACTTTCAGGGTTTTCTTGCCTACAGCCCCACGCTCCTACTGACCCAGGAGCTCCTACTGACTTCGTTTGCCACAGGTCACCGAAACAGCCGATGAAGAACCACCAGTAAATCGCCGACATCAAGGGCATCCTTATCCATGGCCGAAAGAAAACATTCCCTGCTGAAGCGTTCGAAAACAAGCTTCTCCAACTCATCCAAAGAAGCCCGCACTTCCCCGGCTTCTTGGATAACCTGGAGACTGTCGGCCTCCGCGGTAATCAGATCGCTTAAACTGATAACCCTGTGATGAATCTCTTCAATCTTGGCGACCAGTGGATCCCCTTTTTCCTCCGACAGCATGTTCATAAGGCACCCCCCTGAACCTCGGCCCTACCGAGCAGGTCAAACTAGCCCCGTCGTCCGGCGAGCAAGTCTTTCAATCGGTCCCTTTCCTCTTCCAGGTCTTCCAACTGCGAAAGCATGGCAGGTTTCAGTGAATGAGCGGGCCAGCGGGCCTTTAAGTCCTGCAGCTGGTCCTCGACCTCTTGCAACTTGGCCTCCAGTTGGCTTCTCTCATCCTCAGCCATGTCCTAGCGCCTCCTTCTTTTCCTCCCTATCGTCCCGGAAAGTGATCGCCCCTTGCATACACACTTCCATGCATTCTTCGCACTCCACGCATTTTTCCGGGTCTACGACAGCCATGTGGGCGACCATTTGAATCGCCTGGTTGGGACAGGCATGCACGCATCGCTGACAGCCCCGGCAAAGCTTTTCCAGAATAAAGGCGGACATACAAATCACTCCTTAAACGGGGATCTATGCCCCCACTCCCATTCCCTCGGCTCAATCAGCCAATTCCCTCTCCACCGGTTTCTCTGTTTCGAGCATAAAGAACAAGTACGGCGGCCGCATAGATGCCACTTGTACCTCTCTCTGCCTCAATTTCTCTATTCGTTTTCTTTTCGACAATTCCTCTATTTAACTCTCTCCAAACGCTTCTTCGGCTCGCACCCTATCGCCGTGCGACTCCGGCCAACTTCTCTTTTTTCTCTTTCTAGGCCCAGTCCTCTATTTCTTCTCTTTAACCCAATTCCTCTGCTCCGGCCCCGTGACCCATTTCTGGATTCCTTTCCTTTTCTTACCTCGAAACCAGCGAGAACAAGACGGTATCTGCCTTTTAGCATTTCTGTCTTCGTTTCCCCGCGTCAATACCGGCTTTTCTACCTTCAGTGTCCCATCGTCAAGAGTTCATCCCCGTAATACTGTAGTCCCAAATTGAGAATCTCTTTAATCGGGTGACAATCGGGGGCCAATACTTTTCCTCGGCGATCCTTGGCAATGGCACCGCAGCCTCCGCCGCAAATCAATCCCACCTCACATTCCCGGCACTCAGGAATGCTCAAGATGCTCCGCTCCTGCCACTCTTTGACTTCCTTCTGTTTCAGAGCATAGACCGGATAAAAGGTCCCCAGCTTATATTCATCTTGTCCGGTTGTCGCCGTGCAGCCGTAGATATCGCCATACAAATCGAACACCCACTCCGTTTTGGCCGCCGGACAAGTATCATAACTCGGCAGATAGAGCTCTCCGCTTTGAACAAGGTGGTTAATGCCCTTAAACTCGGGCCTATGGAATTTCTTCAAAATAGGGTGCTGCTCTGCCAGTTCCAGGAAGAGAGCCCAATGTTCCGCTTGGTCCAACAAGTGCTCGGGAGAGGCGTAACACTCAAAGAGCTCATAATTGCGCCCGATTTGGGTCTTAAAACGACTCGCCGGCAGATCTAACCAACCCCTGGCCTCAAGATCCTCCGCCAGTGGCACAAGATCGGTAAAGTTGCTTTTGTCAACCACGGCGCGCAGGTTGATCGGCACCCCGCGCCGAATGGCCTCTGTCAGCCCCGCCATAATTTTGTCATACGTCCCTTTGCCGTTAGCGGTATGCCGGCGCCGGTCGTGAACAGACCGCGGGCCGTCCACAGTGACCTGGATCTCTTTAATCCGCGCTTGCTGCAGGATGTCGAGGTACTCAGCCAGATCATAGCCGTTGGTCACCGCCGCAATCGCATAGCCGCCTTCCGCCGCCCGTTTGACAATATAATCCACGATTTCCATTTGCCTTGGCGCGGCATTAAGCGCCTCACCGCCAAAGAGGGTAATGAACGGTTTCGTCGTGGGAAATTGCTCGGCCAAACGGTCAAAGAAAGCGTCGGCCACTTCTCGGGTCATAAGCTGAGTCTTTTGCTTAATGCCATTCTGGTAACAATAAGTGCAGGCAAGATTACAAGAATAGGTGGGAACGAGAAGGACTTGCGGTTCTGTCTCGTGCAAGGCTTTTTGAAATTCAGGCCATCTCCTCTCCAGTTCGGCCTCTTCCTCCTCCCTTGTCCGGTACAGGTACCCCCGGCTTAAGAGATAATCAGCAAACTGCGGGTCAGAACTACTCCCTCCGTTCTTGACTTTCTCCAGTTTTTCATATTCCGGCTGCCTGACCAAATCGAACGAGCCTGCCAAAGAGTTCATGATAGCAAACGGAAACTCCGGGTTTTCCTTCATCTTCAGCAAAAGGTTATAGCGACTATAATACATATTCCCACCCTCTTCTTCGGGATATCAATCTATGGCAACGACCCCCGGGACTCCTTAGGCTGCGGTTCTCGCGTTCTCACTCTCCTGAGTCATTCTTTTGGTTTCCTCTCCCGAGTTATCTCTTGAGCTTCTTCTCCCAAGTCCGCCGGGGATCGCCGGTCTTCGGCAAGGGCGGCAGAATCTCTGCCGCCGTTAGGATCAGTCGTGGCAACCCGCGACGATTTGAGAGGACTTCGAACAGCATTGAGCGACATTTAAAGCGAGGCTCGTGCAGCATGTGGAAGCCGGTTGAGTCAGTGGACGCAATGGATTTCACCTCCCTTCAAAAAGCCCGGAACGAGATTAGAATTTGTGGCTGGAGAACGTTCTGCTAATCATGTCGTACCCATTTTTCACATAGCGCCTCTCTTTGAACACCCGGACCCTTTTAAAGCCCGCACTCTTAAGGGATCTTTCATATTCCTCAACCGTGATGGCGCCGCCGAAACAGGCCGCCACTGCTTCCGGGTCTTCTTTAATTGCTCGCGGCAGCGGATCATCGGTCATGATGTCCGATACGACAAAGCGGCCGCCGCGCTTGAGAACACGGTAAATTTCCCGGTAGACAGCAGCCTTGTCCTCAACGTGATTGATGGCACAGTTGCTGATAACGGCATCCAGAAAGGCGTCCGGCAAGGGTATATTTTGCATGGAACCCAGGAAAAAGCCCACATTTTTGAGTCCCGCCTCGACGGCGTTCTGCTTGGCAGCCTCAACCATCCGGGGTGTAAGATCCAGTCCCCAAGCCATTCCACCCGGCTGAACCAACTTGGCCGCCTCGATGGTCTCCGCTCCCCTGCCACAACCCAAATCCAACACATTCTCCCCGGGCTTCAGAGACAAGAAAGTAATATTGCCGCCGCAGCTCAAATTGCTGCCTTCTTCCTCTGCGGTGTACCTTTTCACAATTTCAAAGACGCTCATCATTTCCTCCCGCAGCGGTTTCCCGCGGAAAACCTTTGTTTCCTTTTGGAGTTAGGCGGGGGAGAGATGTTTTGGCTAAGCGAATTCTCCCGGTGCCCCACACCCCTATCGGGTATGCTGCCGCAACCCTATTTTAAACCCGCCTGCGGCTTCAGTCAATTACATCCCAACTATGCGGCCTATTTAAAAACCTACGCCCATTTCAAAAACCTACTCAAGTTTTTTCAGAACCTCAAGTAAACTTTGGCAATCGGGGCAACCGGCTTCCGCCCCGCCCTTTTGGCAGGTATCCAAACAGTGCTGCAAGGCACGCTTGACCACTTCGACTTCCTGTTGACTCAGAGTTACGGTTGGCATCAAAAAAACCTCCTTCAAAAGCATGGCTCCGCTGTGGCAACGAATGGACAAGGCGATGGACAATGCGGGGGGCACAACTCCTTACTCCAAGACAGGGTACTTCAGGAACAGTTTTCCCGGCTTGGGCTTAAAATACACATCCTCACCGGAAATCCACCGGCCCTTTGGACGTTTTCCGGGTGCACACCCCTGCCCGTTCGATCCTGCACCGCCACAAGGCGAAAACGAGAAACTCACCGGCCCCGGGCCCGGCTCATGAGATAACGTTCCGCGTTGACCGCGGCGACGGCCCCGTCCCCGACGGCTGTTGCGACCTGGCGCACTGTCTTGCTGCGAATGTCGCCGGCAACAAACACTCCGGGTACATCGGTGCGCATTTCGTCATCCGCTTCCACATATCCCCACTCGTTGAGTTTTACCTGGTCGGCCAAGAGCGCATTTCTCGGCTGCATGCCGATATAAACGAAAGCCCCGTTTGCTTCTACCCGGCTCATTTGATGGGTTTTGACGTTTTCTATCTCCAATCCCTCGAACCTTTTCTCCCCGAGAATTCCTCTCGGTTCCGAATCCCAGATCACGCTGATCTTGTCGTTGGCCGCCGCTTCCTCCTGGGCCGTCTTCGAAGCCTGAAAGTGGTCAAACTGGTGCACAATCGTAATGTGCTTCGCGTACCGTGTCAAATATACCGCTTCCTCGACGGCGGAATTCCCCCCGCCTACGACAATCACATGGTCAGCGCCTTCATAGTTTGAACCGTCGCAAGTCGCACAATAGTGTATTCCATTTCCCCTGAATTCCGCTTCCTGCGGGACGAGCAGCCGGCGTGACTCCGCTCCGGTGGCGAGAATGACTACGGGGGCACTGTACTCGGCGTCTTCGGTCACGATCTTCTTCAGGTCACCGGTCAAATCCAGGCTGAACACTTCCTTCAGATCGTGGATCTGAGCCCCAAAACTCTTGGCCTGGTTAATCATATTCGCCAGGAGTTCGTGCCCATGCACGGTTCCCGGCGTCCCGGGGTAATTTGCGATATGGTAAGTCGTCGCCGCCTGGCCTCCGGGAAGCCCCTCATCGATCAGAACGGTTTTCAGCCGCGAACGCGCCGCATAGATCGCGGACGTGAGCCCGGCGGGTCCCCCACCCAGAATCAAAACATCAGCGGAGATCTTCTCTTTTTCCACCTCGGCAGCGGAAATTCCCAGAAGCCCCTCGATAGCCATACGAATCTCCGGTTTGCTGATATATCCGTTCAAACGCTGACCGACCTCCCGGCCATTTTGAAAAAACAAAACCGTAGGGCTGCCCTTTACACCATAACTTTCGGCCAAGGGACGATTGGCCTGGCGCAGGACCTTCAGGAACTTCGCCTGGGGATATTTTTCCGCCATGCGCTCATAAATGGGGGCGAGTTGGGCGCAGGGAGCACAGTCTTCGGAGTAAAAGTCCACCAAGACCAAGCTCTGCGTCGTTTGCAGTTCATGCAGAAATTCCTCACTGTTCACATGCTCAATACTCATCCTATTTTCGCACTCCTTCTTGCTCATCTCAACGTTACGGCCGCGGACGCTGTTGTTTGTCAGAATCTTCTTCACTACCTATACCCCGTTAGGGTACCTTACGTTCATCAATATATGCGAAAGGAAAGGTTTTGTCAACAGGATTTTTCTCTTCAACCCATATATTTTTCCCTTTTAGAGAAAATATACGCACATGACCTCGGCTCAACATGGCATCCGTCATTCGGTGATTTTTCCCAGTTAATTTTCCCCTGTTAGAGGATGTATACGCACACCCCGGGAAACTTGCGCAGACGCACGCAACCTTAACCAGAACCCGCGGCCGGTATGCTCCGCCACATCAGTAAAGAAAACTCGGCTGGCGCCAAGCCTTTTGGCGAAGGCGGCGACGCAAGTTTTCTTATCCTGCGTGCGACTTGTACTGTCGGATAGGATAAGAAAACTCGGCTGGCGCCAAGCTTTTTAGCGAAGGCGGCGACGCAAGTTTTCTTATCCTGCGTGCGACTTATACTGTCGGGTAGGATAAAGAAAACTCGGCTGGCGCCAAGCCTTTTGGCGAAGGCGGCGACGCAAGTTTTCTTATCCTGCGTGCGACTTATACTATCTGACAGGAAAAAAAAGCCCCCGCGAACGCGGTCTCACGTTCTGCGGGGGAGTGTCATATTCTGGGGGTGACCAGCGCGTCCTCAGAGGGACTGCTAAGTCCTGCGGCGACTGTCGCGCCTTGCGGGAAACCGCCAAGTCCTGCGTTGACCGTCACTTCCCGCGGGGAAATGTCGCTGCCTGCCGGGTCTCTTCTTCCTGTCCACCCGTTCCTAGCTTATCTTTTCCAGAACCGGCGCCGTACTCACGACATGCTTGCGCATACCCAGTTCTGCCCTGGAAATCCCCAGGGCCAGGCCCAGGAGTTCCGTGAGATAGAGAACCGGGACTTTGGCCTCTTTCCCTGTCGCTTTGGCCATCGCGTTCTGGCGCAAATCCAAGTTGGACATACACATGGGACAAGCCGTCGCAACCGCGTCGGCTCCGTTATCTTTCGCTTCATAGATGATCCGTCCGCTCAGTTCAATGACAACCTCCGGGCGCGTGAGAACGTGGGCGGCACCGCAGCACTCCGTCTTCGCTCCCCAGTCCACTACGTCTGCCCCCAAAGCTTCAAGCAGATGATCCATACTCACCGGATTGACGGGATGATCAAAGCGGGCGATTTTTGCCGGCCGCGTCAACATGCAGCCATAATAGGGCGCAATCCTCAAGCCTTTCAGGGGCCGTTTGACTTTAGCGGCAATTGTGTCGATCCCAACCCTGTCCACCATGAACTCCAAGATATTCATGACATGTACGCTATTGCCGTACGTCATCTCCAGAACCCCTTCGACCCGGCGGTGGGTTTCCCGATTGCCGGCGCATTCAATTTCCGCCGTGCGCAAGTGGTTAAAACAAGCGGCACAGGGAGCCAGCACCTCTTTCATCCCCGCGCGCTCTGCTAAAGCCAGATTGCGGGCCGGAAGAGCCAGAGCCAACAAGTGATCAGTCTGGTGGGCCGGAGTCGAACCGCAGCAGTTCCAGTCCGGAATTTCCTCCAACTGCACGTCCAGGCTCCTGCAAACGGCCTGAGTGGAAGACTCGTAGTTCTTAGCGGTTGAATGCAAAGAACACCCGGGAAAATAACCGCTTTTCATGGAGTTATCCCTCCCCGCGCCTTTTCGACATTGGCGAAGACTTTCTCAACCTGGGCCTGACCTTGAATCTTGTGAGCAAAGACATCCCCCATGCCCATGATGCCCTTGAAAAACATGGGCGGACCGATGGGGATCAATGACGTGACATCCCGCACCAATTCCCCCTGACTGAGCATGTTCTTAACCATGAGGTTAACTTCATGCATGCGCCCGATGTTCCTGACCTCCCCCAGAAAGATCCCGTTCATTTTGGGAATCTTGACTTCATGGGAGACATATCCTTCTTCCTTGGCCATTTCTCTCAGGACATTCATCACCTCGTACATTTCAAAGCCGGCCGGACACTGGGCCCCACAGGTACCACACTGGATGCACATCTGAATCGCTTTGCTGGCCAGCAGCTGGTCTTTCAGGCCATAGACAATCATCTCCAGGATGGAATTGGGAGCGTAGTCCATGATCCCGGAAAAAGGACAGCCACCGGAACATTTGCTGCATTGGTAACATTCTTGAACTTTCTGCCCGCTGCGGGACTCGACTTCCTCAAGCAGGCTGTGTTTCTCCTCCAGAAGAACTTTCACTCGCTTCACCTTCTTTTTGGTGTTTGGCACAGTGTTCAAATTTATAGTAGACCATGGACGGCTGTTTGTACTTCGGCTCGATGCCCAGCCGCGTGGCCTCCTCACGCAAAACGGTCATAATTTCGTTCACAGGCAAACCGACCGGACAAACCACCTGACAAGCCGAGCAACCACGGCCGCAGAGCCAAATCATGCGGCTTTCCAAGACCTTCCCGTCCTGGCAATCGAGCAGAGATTCCACCACTTGGCGCGGGGTCAGGTCGAATTCCTCGGAATGGACGCAGCTTCCCCCGCATTTTGAACACTGCAGACAGCCTGTAAGAGATTTTCCGATCGACTGCTCCACCACGCCGCGGATGCCGTCTTCATTAATTTTCAGGCGCATCGTTTTTATCACCTCAATAGAGTAACTAAGGCTATCCGTAACGAACTCTTTTGGGAACTTCCCGGAAGAACATTGGCATCCGCGCCGCGCACTTCAGATCCTCTGGTGGCGGCTCAGGTCAGCGGCTGAGGATCAGGGCCTCGCTCGCCGCCAGACCGCCCATCCCCACCGCCGCGGCTATCTCCATCGGTTGAGTGCAGCTCCCCGCCAGAAAAACTCCTTCCTTGGATGAATGGCAAGGGCGAACATTGGCCTCCGCCTCCCGGAAAAATCCATATTCGTCTGTCGCGATGCCCAAGATTCCAGCCAGGTCACGCGAACCTTGCGGAGGCTCCATGGCCGACGCCAACACCACCAAATCCGCTTCCACCTCGACCGGATTCCCGATGAGCGAGTCCTCGGCCCGGACCAGCAGCTTGTCGCCCGACTCGATCACCTTGGCCACGCGACCGCGGATATAGCGGACATTGTATTTTTCCATGGCCTCGCGGATAAACTCTTCATATCCTTTGCCCAGAGCCCGAATATCGATGTAGAAAACATACGCTTTGGCCTCGGGATTGGCCTGCTTTAACATGATGGCATGTTTGGCTGAGTATGAGCAGCAGATCTTACTGCAATAGCGATACCCCTTGGCCTTATCGCGGGAACCTACACAATGGACAAAGACGACCCGCACTTGTCCCTGAGGCAACCGCCCTTCCGCCGCCATCCTCTCGAACTCCAGGCTTGTGACCACTTTCGCTGAACGCCCATAGGCATACTCCGTATAGGCCGTAGGCTCCATATAGTGGAACCCGGCCGCCACGACGATGGCCGCGACCTGCTCCGTCCGCCTGCCTGACGGCGTCCTCAGTTCCACCGTGAAATTCCCGGCCTCCCCGCTGCAGGATTCCAAGGTGGTCTGGAGCAGGATTTCGATTCCCCCGAGTTCCTGCGCCGTTTTGATCTCCCGGGCAACGATTCCCTTGGCATCGGCCAGAACGGGAAACGTGTAAGTCAATTGGGCGAAATTCCCCCCCAGGTGTCCTTCTTTTTCGATCAGGAGGGCCGCTCCGCCGTTTTGGGCGATCTTTTGCGCCGCCGTGATTCCGGCGATGCCCCCGCCGATGATTAAGGTTTTCTTAGCCAAAGTCTCTCCCTCCTTCTCAACGGCCCACTCGGTCCCAGACATTCTCCAAGCGCTCCCGTCCACTGATGTGAGCCGCAAAGGCCAATTTTCCCTCAGGCACTCCCAAGGCCATTCCCACAAGTTGAGCTACATGCAAGACCGGAGTCTGATAATCCGTCCCCTGGCGGAAATTCAACTGTTGTTGAACCCGATCCAACTGGCTGTGGCAATAAGGGCATTGGACGATGAGCAAGTCCGGATCCGCCTCCCGGACGGAGTCCAGCTTGTGCTGAGTATGCTCTAAGGACAAGTCCTTGCCGTTAATGATTTGCGTAAAGCCGGTGCCGCAGCACTCTCGGTTTGCGGTATAGGGCACCACCGTTCCGCCCATCAGTTCAATCAATTCTTCCAGATAGCTGGGCATTTGGGCATCATCGATAGCTGAATATTTTCCTCCCCCCAAATAGTGGCAGCCATAGTGGGTAGCCACCCGCACCCCTGTCAAAGGGCGTTTGACCTTCTTGGCAATGTCGTCTTTGAGACGATAGAAAAGCTCAGCGATGTGAAAGACGTGACTGCTGCCCTCATAACTGCGTCCCATCATGTTGAGCATCATGTTGACGCTCGCTTTCACTTCTTCATTATGGTTCATAAAATGTCCAAATTCATTGAGAAAGGTCCAGCAACCATTGCAGACGACACACGTATCCAGATTCTGCGCCTCCGCCAAGGAGAGGTTGCGCGCCACGGCGGGCATAGAGGCCGTCGGGGCCGCCACATTGGCGAAAGTCACGAACCCGCCGCAGCAAGTTTGCTCATCCGACTCCACCGGTTCTACACCGAGAATGCGCAGGGATTCCGTCCCGCATGCCTCGATGCCTGGGTACTTATTGCTCGCCACACAGCTTTTGAAGAAGAAAATCTGCTCAGGTTTCGGAATCTGCGCCACTTTATCGAGCCTCGGCATGCTTTGTCCCTCCCGGTTCGCCATAATTATAGAAACGATAATGGGTTTTAACCTTGCCGACCTTTGCGGGCATCGGCTTCTTCTTGCAGCGCTTGGCCTGCTCATCCGTACAGTTCTGGCAATCCAGGAGCTCGACCCCGCCAATCTGTTTCATAAAGGCCGTCATGCCGCTGAGGTCGGAGATCATATTGATCTCTGCCACTCCCCGTGGACTGACCTTGCGCTCAGGCGGGAGTCCGGCTTCCGCCCGTATTTTCCCTATATCCCCAACAGTATCAAGCACATAGGGGTTCCGTTCAAAGGTCGAGACCGTGATCCCGTCCTTGAGATAACTCCTCTCCGCGTACCCCTCCAACTGTTTAACGTCTTCCCAGCCATAGCCTTCGTTCATAGCGGCCAGCCGAAACATAAAGACGAAGAAAGGAAAATTGATATCCATGGGACAAACCGAATAACAACCGCTGCAGAAAAAACATTGCCAAAGTTCCACACTGGAGAGAACCCGCTTAACATTGCCGAAAACCAGGTCCCGGATGATCTTGCGCGGGTTGTAACTCGGTGTGACCGCCGCGGCCGGACACTGTCCGGTGCATTTTCCACACTGGAGACACTTTTCCGCCTCGTTGACAAAACCCATGGCGATCGGTTTAAAGCGCTCGTAGAACTCGTCGCTCCAATCTTTCACTTCTTCCAGCATCGCGTTTTCCCCCCTATCCCTCTCTCTTACCGCTCACGGCCGCTTTCATCATAGGCATCATCTGCGGTACAAACTTTAGGAGATCAACCCGCGTGTCTTTACCATGCATAGCGAACTTCACCATGCCGGGCATCATTTTCATCATCCGCCCCAGGGGCATCTCCAAACTAAAGAGTTCCTGGAAATAAGAAAGTGTGCGCTCCGCCGCTTCCCGGCTCGTCTCCCGACCGTACTCCTCCATGAAATTCTCTGCCATCTCTCTCACCTCCTCTAAACTCCCTTGCCGACTGAAATGACCTGGGTCAGTGAAATTGCTCTGGATCACCGGAATGGCTCTAAGTGCAAGGGCACGATCCATTGCGCCATATCAACCATAAAGGCTCAAGCACTGACCCCGGCAACCCAAGCTGAGAACCTGCCCCGGAGATAAAGGATTGTAAAGAGGCTTAAAAAAATCGCAAAGGGCGCACTCCGCTAAATTGAGGGCATAGTTCAATCCACCGCATTTTGGGCATGTTATCTCTTTCACATTTTTGGGCAAAGGATTAACCTTCTCCAACACCATAAAAAACTTAGGGCGAAATTCAGCAATGAGTTGACCGCAGTTTGAGCAATTAAGCATATCTTTTCCCCCTCCCCCCCTGGTGGGGATCAATCCTTAAACAAAGGATACACCCGAAGCAGATTTGGGTCAATGAGTTTTTTCCAATACATAATATGATTTCACTGCAAAAAGTCTAAAAGATAGCAGTCTCATTCCCATTTGACTGCCCATCCAAACGACTTTTGCCAGCTTGTAGATCCTGCGCTCCTCAAGATCAGGGAATACTCTTAGAAAATAGCGCTATTTTCGTTATGCGAGGGATATTTCTTCTCTCCAACCCGTCATTTTCTCTAAATGGCCGCAAGTATCCCTTGGTGTAGGTCTATATTTTTTCTGCTGCACTTTTGACGAGTATCACCTTGGAGGAAACGAACGATCTGGTGGAAGTTATGAGCGATCGTTTTCAAGCCCATAACCAAACTACAGCGTACTAAACCTCTAACTTTAAGTTTCCCAGCTCCATGCGCCCGTTTAAAAGCGGAATTGGTTCCTTCGATAGCGGCACGTTTACTACCGTTTTCGCTTCGATCCTTTTTATCCATCAGGATTAAACGAGTATCTTCGGCCATGAGGCTTTTCTGGCTGACGCGCAATACGGTATCCCTTTTTTGAAACTTGACCGGACATTGATCCTTTAAGGGACATTGCATGCAGACATTTATGTCAAAGTGGGCGCTCAAGATGCCGCTCTTGGAATCAAAGTTACTCCGCAAGGGCGCCTGCAATTTCGGACAGCTCAAGATCCTTTCGAAGTGCTCAATACTAAAGACGTTGTAAGGCAGTTTGTTCGAGGTGACGTTCCGCCCCGTCATATCCGTGTAATGGAGTTGAACTCCCTGTCCTTCCGCTTTTTTCACG
>LDXJ01000022.1 GCA_001029295.1 Peptococcaceae bacterium CEB3
AGGAACGTTCCAGACTCCAATCAATGAAAGACCTGCAAGGGATCAAAGGCGAAACCAATAAACTTGCGTTGATCGCCTACAACCGGGAAAACTTCATGCGCGACTATCTGAGCAAAGCCGGTCACTTGATTTTGCAGCATTGCCTCGACAACAAGATCGGGCGGGTAGTGGTGGGTGTGAATCCCGGCTGGAAGCAAGCAATCAAAATCGGTCATGTGAACAATCAAAACTTTGTGCAGATCCCCTTCTGGAAATTCCGGCGGTTTCTGGCGTACCTGTGTGAAAAGAACGGCATTGAATACGTAGAGATTACGGAGAGCTATACTTCCAAGGCCAGCTTTCTGGACCGGGATCTATTGCCGGAATTCGCCCCAGAGCACACAGAAAAGTACGTGTTCAGCGGTAAACGGGTAAAACGGGGACTCTATCGCAGTGCAGATGGGCAAGGCGTAAACGCCGACTTAAACGGGGCGGCTAACATTCTGCGCAAAGCCTGTCCGGGAATTAACTTGTCACGAGTAAGCCACGCACTATGCCTAAATCCCATAAGACTCTACCCGCTGGCAACAATCAAAAAGCGTACACTCAAAAGTAAAGCGGCGGCCTAACGGCAACCGCATAGAGGCCACTTGTACGGCCTGCCAAGCTCCTTCGGGGGACTTGGGAATCCTCGCGTTTCAACGCGGGGAGGAAGTCAAACGTGAACCGCCTAACTCAAAAATATTTAGGTTGTTTTCAGCCCGCGCCTTAACATTTAAATACTCTTCATAGCGCAGCAAGAATTCTTGTAAATCATTCTCGTGCACACACAGTATGGCTTCAATAAGGCCAAAGGCCCCGTTTGGATGAGCGCTGACGGAGGGTGCCGGAGTTTCCGCAACAGCTAGCCTCTCCTCCGGTACTGGGGCGTTCGGATCATCTATCTCGAGAATACGTATGACGCCTTCCAATTGGTCCCCCTTCCTTTGTTGCTGGGTAGACACAACTCCTGCGTGCCCTATCCCTTCCAGACTCAGCCTCATTGCTTGGGCATAAACATTGGTTGTGCGAAAAACGAGAATATGCAGTCCTTCAAAACGTGTAAGGCATGCTTCCTAAGCCAATCCTCTATTCGCCAACAATCAATTTACTACATGCATCGTAGTTACAATGCACGTTATTTGTGATATATTGAATATACTAAAGCAAAGGAGTTGATGATTATGTCCGGCACGACGAATGTAAGCATTCGTATGGATGTCGAATTAAAGAAACAGGCTGAGCAGCTTTTCTCTGAGCTCGGAATGAACATGACGACGGCCTTCAATATTTTTCTGCGTCAGGCCGTGCGTCAGCAGAGAATTCCGTTTGACATTGCTCTTGATATTCCGAACGCCGAGACGATTGCCGCCATGGAGGAGGCTGAGCGCATCAGCCGTGACCCTTCGGTGAAAGGCTATACTGATGTCGACCAGATGATGAAGGAGCTTTTGGCCGATGTATGAAGTCAAGTCGACCAGCCGCTTTAAACGTGATCTGAAATATGTCCAGCGCAGAGGCTATGATATGCGCCTTCTTACGGCAGTCATTAAAACACTGGCTTCTGGGGAGCCTCTTATTGAAAGGCATAAAGATCATGCGTTGAGCGGCGTTTGGTCAAAACATCGGGAGTGTCACGTTACACCGGATTGGTTGCTCATTTATAAGGTTGAGGACGAGATACTCGTTTTGACTCTCACCCGCACCGGAACCCATAGCAACTTGTTCGGATAAGGCAACTGCAGACAATGCTTATGGGAGAGTCTTCGTACGTTCAACGAATTAGTAAAGAGAGAGAGGCGCCATCCCTTGCGGGACAACGCCTCTCTGTTGCTTTTCCGTATCGGTTTGGGATATAGTTCACTGTAAGAATTGCCTTTGCCCTTGAATGGCGGAGCCTAATCGTCCTCGCCGCGTCCCTCCGTGCAGAGGTCGTCCATCCAGCCCTCGTCGTAGACTGAGCCACAGTCTTTGTAAGGCACGGCACGCGGTTTGCCCATTTTATAAAGTTTGCAAGACTTGGGTCCGTAGCAGAAACTCTCAAAGCGGTACTTCTTGCTCACGCCCCAGTTATATTCAATCTCAACCGCCGCCATTGCCGCCCAGGCGCATTGAAAGCACTTACCCTTGTAACTGGCGGCACTCAGCATTCGTGCGCCCCGAACTTCGTAGGTTGCCATATCGGGCGGCTCAATCAAATAGGGCGGCGGCGTAGTTTCGACTTGCTCGGCTTTCTTGATGATCTTTAGTCCGCCGGCGCGGTAGTAATCGGCATAATCGCTGACATCATACATTTTTGTCCACGCCGTTCCTTTTGCTTCGTCACCGACGCAGAATACTAACTTCTGTTGTTGTTTTTCTGAAATGGCGACAGAAAACCGGCCCTTTGTTCCGTTTACTTCGCCGTCAAGGAACAGATTATAGCCGCGATGATAGTGGGTGCGGTTATCAAGCCTATACCGCCACACGGTGGTACGAGGCTGTACCGACACAATCGTGCCGTGCCATTGGATTTTTTCAGGTTCGTTAACCCTCACATCCGCATCCTCGCTTTCTGTTTTATCAGGTCTTAAGTGTTATTGGCCGCTTCGCCTCCTCGTCAGGCACGTCTGAACCTGTGGCAGCCGTGCCCCAGTCTCTTCCGACAACCGGGAAAACTTCATGCGCGACTATCTGAGCAAAGCCGGTCACTTGATTTTGCAGCATTGCCTCGACAACAAGATCGGGCGGGTAGTGGTGGGTGTGAATCCCGGCTGGAAGCAAGCAATCAAAATCGGTCATGTGAACAATCAAAACTTTGTGCAGATCCCCTTCTGGAAATTCCGGCGGTTTCTGGCGTACCTGTGTGAAAAGAACGGCATTGAATACGTAGAGATTACGGAGAGCTATACTTCCAAGGCCAGCTTTCTGGACCGGGATCTATTGCCGGAATTCGACCCTGAGCACACAGAAAAGTACGTGTTCAGCGGTAAACGGGTAAAACGGGGACTCTATCGCAGTGCCAATGGGCAAGGCGTAAACGCCGACTTAAACGGGGCGGCTAACATTCTGCGCAAAGCCTGTCCGGGAATTAACTTGTCACGAGTAAGCCACGCACTATGCCTAAATCCCATAAGACTCTACCCGCTGGCAACAATCAAAAAGCGTACACTCAAAAGTAAAGCGGCGGCCTAACGGCAACCGCATAGAGGCCACTTGTACGGCCTGCCAAGCTCCTTCGGGGGACTTGGGAATCCTTGCGTTTCAACGCGGGGAGGAAGTCAAATTCTTGGGGTGATAAGACTAGGGCTGGACGTTCTCCCGCTTGCTCGTGTCCCGCCTGCGGATTGAACTGAAGCCATACAATATCACCCCTGTTTGGAGTGTAATTTACCATTCTTCATTACCCGTTCGTTCCCCAAATGAAAACTCTTCATGGAGATTTTCCGGAGTGATTTGGTCCAAAAGCTCTCTTAAAGAGCAAACTTTGGGTTTGATAATTATGGTCCCATCTATAATTTTCATTTCAACACGCGTTCCGTTCTTAATGCCAATTTCCTTTGCTACATATTGTGGAATATGAAGGCCCAGGCCATTTCCCCATTTTGTTACTGTAGTGGTCATCAAAAAGCCTCCTTTCGTATACACATGGTATACACGAAAAGCTGCGGAAATACTACTCCTTTCATCAACCATGTCAAGATTTCACTTTCCTCCCTTTTTAAAAGGGACACGCATACCCTCATTACCACAGTCCCAGCCTTTAGGCGGGGTGATCTCCGGCGGGTCTTGCGGGTCCGCGTCCATGGTGATGACGGCATCCCCGGCTGCCACGTCCAGTTCGGCGGGGATTGCGATCTGCCGGCCGAAGTTGCGGGCCACGTGAATGGCTTTGATTTAGCCGGGTGAGGGCCGGTACACTTTTCTCTCCAGCGAAGGCACTCTGACGGAGAGTGCCCCCTCATCGGATTGGGTCTTGTCGAAGTCGAACATGCGCGCGTCGATCATATCCAGGTGGTGCAGGAGTTCGGCTTCTTTGAACATGGGCCGCTTGGGACTGCCCCACTCGGGGGTTTGGTGGTGGGAGAGGATCATGTGCTGCAAGAGCAGCTTCTTTTCGGCATCCAAGCCGGTTAGGTGTTCCAGCTCCGCAAGCCCCAGGGAAATATGCCCGAGCATTTCTCCTTCCAGACTGTACTCGGTTGCCAAGCCGACCGTGTCTGTGCTGAGTTCGCGAAGTTTGCCGATGTCATGGAGGATGATCCCGGCGTACAGGAGATCCGTGTTGCACGGATACACGCTCGTTAGTTTTTCGGCGGCGAGAAGCATGGTGCTGATGTGCTGGAGAAGGCCGCCCCGATAGGAGTGATGGTACGTTTTGGCGGCTGGATAGTAGAGGAGCCGGTCTTTGTATTTTTGCAGGACTGCCGCAACGGCCGCCCGGAGCTGTTCGTCCCGAATGGCTTCTGCGAACTCGCTGACGATGCCCCACATGCGATCCGGCGGCGTGGGGGCCGAGGGGATGAGGGATTGCGGCTCATATGGATCGTTATCTGTCGCCTTGCGCAGTCTGTTCAGCTTCAGTTGGAGGCTGCCTTTGTATTCCTGGACCAGGGCCTCGGCCTTAACGATGTCGCCCCGCTTTGGCCGTTCGCCCCGCAGGATTTCGGGGATGTCCCAGGCTTTGGCGTTTATCTCGCCGCTGGCATCGACCAGGAGAATGTCGAGATACTTTTTCTTGGCTTCGCGGGTTTCCTTTTCGGCCATGTCTTTGACGGCGAAAAAACCGGTGAAAAGTTGGTCTGTCTGCAGATCTTTAATCATTGTTGCCATCCCTCGTCTTTCTCATCAGGCAGTGGGGCTAACAGGAGCTGGTGACTGTTCGGACCTACCTCAAAGGGCAGAATCCCCTAGGCTAGGGCGATCTTTTGGACTCCCCGGTTGATTGCATGAATCGGGAAACAGATCAAATGATTGCTTCCTTCTATCATTATAAGGCTTATAGTCGACAAAATATTTTTCGGTTTCGGCTGGTGTGTACATTAGCATCTTCCTCTTCTCATTTTACCTTGTTTCGCGGTGTTCTCAAGGGTATGTGCCTTCACATACGGTATCTTCCTGATAAGCCAGGCAATCCCGAAGCAGAGAGGCAGACCCACGATCGCCGCCAGGCCGACCTTCAGCTGCGGCAGCATCTGTAAGCCGCGCAGCGCCCGCACCAGGAAAACGATGACCAGCACGTGGGTAACATACACGGTGAAAGAATGCTGTGAGAGGAACCTGCCAAATTTCTTCCCGCCGTCGAAGAAGCGGCGGAAAAATGTGATTAGCGCAAGGCTCATCCCCACGGCGAAGATCGAATCCCACAGGGCGAAAACCGCCGACTGCCAGCTGCCATAGCCTATCCACGCGCTTCTTGAGCCGATAATCGCCGCCGGCAACAATATGACTGTCGCGAGCACGGCCAAAACGAAGCCCAGCTGGCCAAGCGAACTGGGGATCGACCGGAGCCAATCCCGCCGGAAGACAAGTATTCCAATTAGGAAAAAGCTTAGATATTGTGTCAGATAATCAAGCGACGGGAAGCCGAGTATAAATGTGCCATAAGGAATGACGATCCGCAGCAGGTAACTAGCCGCCGCCAACAGCAGCATGAAGAGCGCAACTGCGCCGAACGAGAGTTTCGGACGGTCTGCAGCCGCCGGGCGCTCCGACCTGTTCTTCACAATCGCCCGCCATGCCACGTAACCCAGGTCGAAGACAAGCAGCATTACAGCAAACCACATCACCCCCAGGGAAAACAGGCTGGCCGGTGTATTGCCCGCAAAACCATGCGTGCCAATTCTCGCAATTGGGCTGAGTATGAATGCGTAAACGAGCGTGGGGATGCCGAGCCGAAGCAGCCTGTCCTTCAGGAAGGCTCCGGGCCCCTTTCGTTCGAACGACCCGGGCGTGAAATACCCCGCGAGCAGGAAGAGCAGGCCCATGAAGTAAGCTGAGTTCAGCATCATGAACAAATACAGCGTGTTATTGGCTTCTGCCAGGTGCTGCAGCACGACGAGGATCACCATCCATGTGCGTAGGTTGTCGGCAAAGTACAGGCGTTTCCCGGGTTTTTCCGCCGGAGGGCTTACCGTCCGGTTTCGCTCAATAAGAGCGCAGGATAAAAGGCATGAAAGAGCCACCAGGATCAACCCCAGGCAGAGTCCGATCACCACTATCATATTCGAGTGGGAAGCGAGATACTGGACCTTGGGGCCCGTCTGTTCCAGAACGTTCTTTTTTTTCGTCAGGGCAAAGGTGATTGGGAAAATTAAATAAAACGGCAGGTTGGAAAAGATATATACTTTGGAAAACGGAAATTTAAAATACAGCGGAAATATCACCGCGATCATCAGGCAGACATAAAGGAAGCCGCCGGACAAAAAGGTCAGGGATTGATCGCTGTTCATTCCCTTATGGGTTAAAAACGAAATGATATAGGCCACTATCGCCGCGATGATCCCGTTTATAACAATGATGCACAGGGCGTATAGATATCTGCCTATGACGACTTCGGAAGCCTTAAGCGGCAATACTCCATACAGTTTTTCAAGGCTGTTTTTTTCATATATGGAAAAATACTGACCGGTGAGGAGCGCCGAGATGACCATGACAACGAAGGCCCCCAAAATGGGGGTTTTGGAAATCACAGCGAGGAAAACTCCGAGAATGTACGCAATCATGAACATCGGGTAACGCGACTTCATTATATTGTGATCGAGCTTAATTGATTTGAGAATATTACTCATGGTCACTGCCTCCTTTACTTATTGATACCAGGATCTCATCAATAGAAGGGGTTTCCATAACGATTTCCGGAGGCAAATGTTTCATCTCGGAAGCCGGCAACAGTCCGGCAAATCCGGCTATATTTGTGGTGAGCCCGATGACTTTTTTCTTCAGTGAGTCTGTCAGGTCGTGCGGGCCGCCCCTAACGATGCGAAAACTTTCCAGCAGGTCATCTTTAGTTCCGGAATAAAAAATATTTCCATCATCAATCAGCGTAATATAATCGGCAATTCTCTCAAGATCCGTGGTAATATGGGTTGAAAAAAGAATGCTTTTTTGCCCGTCGGCAATATATTTGCCCAATATCTCAAGCAGTTCGTCCCGGGCAACAGGATCAAGCCCGCTCGTCGGTTCATCAAGTATTAGGAGCTTCGCCTCGTGTGACATGGCCACTGCAAGCATCAGCTTCATTTTCATACCACGTGATAATTCTTTCACCTTTTTATGCACGGGAAGATGAAAATCGCTGATATATTGATTGAATAGTTTGCTGCTCCAGTTACTGTAAAAGCCTTTGAGAGCTCTTTCTGTTTCCCTGACTTTCCAGCTGTCAACGAAATATATATCATCGAAAACTACCGCAATGTCCTGTTTGATTTTCTGCTCGTCCAGCACATTATCGAGTCCGAATATCTTTATTTCACCGCCATCCCGGTTAATCATATTGAGAATTAGGCGGATCGTGGTAGTCTTACCCGCGCCGTTCTGACCGACAAATCCCATGATATGACCCATTGGTAAAGAAAAAGAGATATTATTCAATGTAAACTCTTTATAGTTTTTACAAAGCTTTTGTATTTCGAAGGCATTATTCATATAAATTTCCCCCCGGCATAGGTTTACGTTTATCTTCTCATGTCGTGCTGTCGTGCACTCTGTTAGAACAACTACTCTTTTTTAGCGTAAAAATATGAAGCCACAAACGTAATGAGCATCCAGAGGAATATCGGTATGAGAATAGCCAATCTCATCCCAAAGTTTTCTGGTAAAATCCAGGCTAAAACTATTATAAGAATGCCCATTGGGATGCCTAATTGTCCGCCTAGCCGATGCGTGCGGTTCCAACTTTCCGTACTCGATAAAGTCCATGGAGTGCGGAATCCAATCCACCAATTTGGTTGAATACGGGGTGAGATATTTGCTATCAGCATGAACATGATACCAATCGCGGTCGGAGCGAGTCGCATTGATGCGATTTTTAGAACGTGACCAAGCACAATCAGATACACTAAACTACTACAAACGACTATGACGCCACCGATATATCGATAGGTCGGCCAAAAGGACTCGTAATTCTTTTTCTTTGGATCGATCCTCCACAGCACGTGCCATAGAAGAATGATGCCGAGTGTAAGTATTGGTTCATACAAAACCACCAATATGCTCGGAGTCATTCGGTTCGCCTTGCCAACAACCTGGGCAGGAAGATGAGTATAAGTTATCATTCCAAGGGCTAATGCCAAAACCCATGCCAGCCAACCCCACCACGGCATCGCCTTACTCTTTTTCATCATTGTCACCACCTCCAAAGTGTTCAAAAATCCACCCGAGCCATTCTTGTAAAATTGTTGTGTTGAGCCTGTAAATAATGAAGTTTCCCTCCCGCTGATCGATAACCAGATTTGCATTTTTGAGCACGTTCAAGTGGCGGCTGATTGTCGGCTGGGTATATGAAAAGTGGCTCGAAATTTCACCCGCCGTTTTTGGCCCTTCCTTCAACAACTCGATAATCTTTCTGCGTGTTGAGTCGGACATTGCTTTAAAGATGCCCTCATTCATTTAATTTCACCTGCCCGTACCCTCCTCTAAAGCAATTTGATTATATAGCTTAATAGCTAAATAGTCAATATCAAATATCCCTGCGAGATCTATGAAATACAGCAAAAAGAGCATTGAACGCATTAAGCGTCTTTCACCAAATTCCACAACCATTATTTTGCCTGGCGTAGGACACGCTGTTCTTGGGCAAACGAAACGGATATTAGGCTTCCTTTCGGGTGACAACTGCTAGATATCAACATTCAAAAAATGCCATTGAAATAAATGCTTAAGCTACCGATAAACGAAAATCCCACGGTAAGGGTTCTGCGCTTGAAGCGAGCCATCTTGACGAAGCGGTGGATTTATATGGTGAAGATATGCCGGAACCCTGCGATTACCTAAGGGCGCGGCAGAGAGACGGGAAACCGCCGGGCGCGGATGCGCCTTACGTTGAGCGATGGCCGGTACCGGATACTCAGTGCGGAAGACATGCGCGGGCGCGGAATGTATGTCGAGGTCTGTAATCAAATTTCGATTGATTTCATAGCAAGAACGTGGTGTAATATGGTTAGCATTTTACCACAAGGAGTTGGTTGATACCATGCAGATTAAACCGTCCGCAAGCATCCGACAGAATTACAATGAGATAGCGGATTTATGCAGATCTACCGGAGAACCAGTATATCTTGCTAAAAACGGCCAGGGCGATCTTGTGGTTATGGATACAGATACGTTTGTCCGCCATGAGGGACTACTAACGCTGCGCGAAGAACTGTTGGCTGTCGAGGAAGATCGTCTGGCAGGCCGCACCGGAACTACACCGGACGAATTAGACAGCTATCTTGAAAGCATTATTGATGAGGTGGAACATGGAAAACAAGCCTCAATATAAGGTGATTATTTCCTGACCGTGCCCGTTAATACAAATCATGAAAAGAGGTACGCTATGCCAGAAATTTATCTTGCGGGAGGTTGCTTTTGGGGAACCGAGAAATATCTTTCGTCGATTCGGGGTGTTTTGTCCACACAGGTCGGCTATGCGAACGGGAAGACGGAAAACCCCACTTATGAGGAGGTGTGCAGTCAGAATACGGGGCATGCTGAAGCCGTACGCGTCCTCTATGATGCCAGGGTAATTCCACTGGCATTTTTGCTGGAGCTATATTATGAATCACTTGATCCTGTATCCGTCAACCGTCAGGGCGGTGACCACGGTACGCAGTATCGGACCGGCATCTACTATGTGGATGACAAGGATCTGCACGTGATTCAGCGCTCCATTGCACAACTGCAAGAGCGATACGGCAAGCCTATTGCGATTGAGGTGGAGCCGCTATGCAATTTCAGTCCCGCGGAGGAATATCATCAAAAATATCTGGATAAACATCCCGACGGCTATTGTCATATTTCAACGGCCAAGTTAGAAAAGGCGGCAAAGTCAATTGTGAATCCTGTAGCTTACAAAGCGCCGGACGCCGATGCGCTGCGCACAACGCTGACTGCAGCGCAGTATGAGGTGACGCAGAAAAGTGCAACCGAGCCTCCCTTTCAGAATGAATTCTGGAACACCTTTCAACCCGGAATTTATGTGGATATCACAACCGGTGAGCCGCTTTTTACCTCGAGTGACAAATTTGAATCCGGCTGCGGCTGGCCCAGCTTTTCAAAACCGATTGATCCGGATGTGATTCACGAAAAAAAGGATACTTCTCATGGAATGCAGAGGACAGAGGTTCGAAGCCGCGCGGGAAACGCCCATTTGGGCCATGTGTTTAACGACGGTCCCAAGAAAACGGGTGGATTGCGGTACTGCATTAACAGCGCATCTCTGCGGTTTATCCCGAAAAACGAGATGGTGCAGGAAGGCTACGGGTATCTTTTGGATCTAATCAGATGACAATTCATTTTAGGCTCTTAACTCTAAACATCTTCGAAAAGTGGAAAGAAACGCAGAAGCTTTAAAAAAGGCGATTGGAAAGTAGAGATTACCAATGATAATCAAATTTCTCGAGGCTAAAATGGAACGGATATTAGGCTTCCTTTCGGGTGACAAGGGCCAGATATTAATATTCACAAAAATGCAACTGAAATAAATGCTTAAGCTACCGACAAACGAAAATCCCACGGGAAAGGGTTCTGATTGTTCTCGTGGGATTTTTGTATTTCTCATTGTTACTCTCATTCGACTTTTCGACAAATTACGACACATTCTACATGAACAATACAAGAGAACATATCCAACGGATTTTGAGTATATTTATGCAGTACAGGAGAAAACATAGCCTCCCATATGCTTCTGCCTAATGGCAACTTTATTTAAAGGTTTTTGATTGGTATGTTTCTCTGTGTTCTGTAGGAGTAGTGCAATCACCTTGGAAGTTTATCCTACCACTTATTACTTAATATTTCTTTTCTTTTTACTTCATATTCCTCTTCAGATATAAGTCCATCATCCTTAAGCCTTTTAAGTTTTCTTAACTTGACGTCGAAACTTTCTTTTTCCCCCTCATCAGAATCAGACACGTCAAAATCAACCTGATACGGTGATATCCCTCTCTTACTGAAAGCGTTGTAAGCAAAATAACATGTAATTACAACAGCTATCAGTGTCCAAAGCACCCCAAACAAACCTTTGGAAGGAATAACTTTTTCTATACCAATAAGTGTAAATATTACTCCTGCAACGGCACCGACAACTGAAAAACCCCTGCTTGGCTTTATATACATATTCTTCCTCCGTTAATTATTCATTGATTTTATGTTTCCTGCGGTTTAGCAGGAAGATGGACAGACCGAGAGCCAGCGCAGTGTATCCGCAGAGCACAGCAAAGCCGGCCCAAGGTGTCAACGGGTATTTACTAATCACTTGAGGGTACTGATGAGTACTTTGTTGAATTGCAAACCCGGCGGCCGGAGTCAGCCTCAGTAACCACTGTGCCGCATCAATTGTCAGAATATTCGCAAGAACATATGGCAAGACGACTAAAGCGATACCGGAAACCACCGCCGGAATAATGCGCCGAAGCATAGTTGCAAGGGCAAGTACTAAGACAGCAGTAACAGCAAGGAGCGCCGCCGTACCGACTATAACACGCAGTTCGCTTAATATGGGCGCCGGAGGGACATAGACGCCATGAGAGTGTAGTATTTGTTTTCCAAAGGGGACTGCGACTGCAGCGGCTGCCAACCCGGCAATAAAAGTAAATATACCTATCACGGTAGCCTTCGCCGCTAGTACATGTCCCCCCTGAGAGCCCCTAAACTGTGTGTTTCTAAATACATTCCTTCGGTATTCGGCAGTGGCAAAAAGCGCTGCCACAACAATCACTAATATTAACCCAAAAAACACACCGAATAGTGAGCGCTCGATGGACCAACCGCCCTCATCTCCGAGAGCTGCAATGTCACCGGACCCGGTCACGGTAAATGTACCATTGGATTCCTTGACCCCGCCGGTCGATATCTCAGGTAACCTTCCAATACCTATGCCGTCGTTGCTCCACGCACCGCTGGGCGTTACACCCTGCAGCTTAAGATTGTCAAATACTGCGGTGGCATTAGTAAATCGACTGGATCTTTCATAGCCTGATACTTCTAAGTTGCGCGGGGATGTTACGAAGAGCCCTGCTTGAACCGAAGACGGCAGCCCGGCAAGATGAGCCATTCCAACCTCCACCCACTGAATACCGTCCATCGACTCATAACCGGTGATGGCATCACCTGAGCGAGTCAGCCTAAGCCAACGAGGGGATTCTGTGGAAACGCTGCCAGGGTAACCTGCTATATCATTAATGAAGTTGTATTGCATACGAACTCCTTGACTACCGGTGACCATCATTGCGGCATAGGGCGTTCCTTGTTTGATGCCGTCCTTTATGATAATCCCCGCCTTAGCCCACCGCACGACACCGGGGACAATTTGGTCATGGTTGGGGGGCGGATAAGTGATGAGACCTGTTAGTGAAGTTACGCGTACTGTAATACTGCCGTCTCCCGTCATCGTTTGATGCACGAAATAGAATTTATCGGTAACTGCTTCGCCGCCCGGCCCCACTAGGGTTGGGGAAGAGTCACCTGAGTTCGCGTTTTGGGTAGAAATCATGGTCGCGATAATAAGCCCGGGCACAGCAGTAAGCAACGCCGCAACTATTATGCCGATCACCCAGCCGCGAACCTTCCGGAACTTAGTCCACTCAGTTCGCAGTAACTGGGCGAATCCGTGTGCATCTGTATTCTTTGTATTCCTAAAAGTCATAGCTTGAACCTCCTTGAATGTAATAGCAACATCATGATATCTCACTCAAGGTTAAATTACGGTTAATTTTTCGGAAGTATGACCGTTGCTTTTGTAAAATTCCCTATTTCGCTTTCTACGTAAATTCTCCCCTTATGCTTTTCTACGACAGACTTAACAATTGAGAGTCCGAGCCCGCTGCCGCCTGTTTCTCTTGAACGGGATGCATCAACTCGGTAAAACGGCTCAAAGATGCTATCTAGTTCGTTTTCAGGGATGCCTATTCCGGCATCCCGAATATTGATGATTACTGAATCGTCGGTCTGATTCGCTGAAATTACCACTTTGCCATTTGATTTGCTATATTTAACTGCATTCTGAACCAAGTTAAAGAATGCCCTCTGCAAAAGCGTTCTTTCACCAAAAAGCGGAATATTCGATATGTTGTTTTCGATGCGGATATTTTTAGCCTTGCTGCTTTCCGATAGGGACAGAATAATATCGTCAAACATCTCTTTTGCGTCAAAGATCTCAAAATGCTCCTCATCCAACGCGCTGTTCATCTTCAGCAAATCATATACCAAAGAACTAAGCCGCTGGGCATTTTCCAATGTGTCGTCAATAACTTCTTTATATTCCGTCACGGTCGGGTTCTCGTCAAGCTGTAAGACTTCTATATTTGCTATGATGCCAGCGAGAGGCGTCTTGAGTTCATGTGCGGCGTTTGCCGCAAACTGCTTTTGGTGCTCAAATGCTTTTCCCAGTTTCATAATCATATGGTTGAAGGAAGCGGCGAGCCGGGCTACCTCATCGTTTGTACCAAAGCCTATGATAGGCTGGAATAGTTTGCTTTCGTCGATGTTTTCAATGCTTTCGGTCAAATCGGAAACTGGTTTTAACGCCTTGCCGGCTATGAAATAGGAGGCTACTGTACCGGCAACAATCGCGATAAGCATATAGAGCAAACTTAGCAGCGCCAAATCACTTGGTTTATTTAGCGTTGAATGCACCTCGTTTTTCTCTCGTGGACTAATTTGTGTTGTTAGCATATTTGGCTGAGAAATTAAGCCGTTGTCAGGTACTTTTACCATCTTTGAGGAATAGGTAAAGATTAAGGAAAGTGTAAGCAGAATACAGACCGCTGTCAGAACAAGCGCTGTCAGAACAGTAAGTCTTGAACGCAGGGAGATTTTATTAAACCCTTTCATCAGTATACTCCTTTACAGAATACCCAACCCCTCTGGTGTTTTTTATAATTTCCTTACCGCCCACATGTTCAGCAAGCTTTTTCCTCAAAGAATTGATATGCACCTTGAAGGAATTAGAAAACATGTCTATTTCGCTATCCCAAATATGTTCAATCAGTTCTTCGGCGCTAACGATTCGGTCTTTATTTATAAAGAGGTATTCCAGTATGGCATATTCTTTCTTTGTCAGATCAACCTCTTGGTCTTTTACTTTTACACACTTTTGGGCAGTGTCGACCTTAAAATCTCCAAAAGCCAGAACTGTATCCCTTTGGGCAAACTCCCTGCGAAGTAAAGCGCGGATACGAGCCTCCAACTCTTTAAAATGGAATGGCTTTGAAAGATAATCATTTGCCCCTGTGTCAAGACCGGTAATTTTATCCTCGACCTCTGTCCTTGCAGATAATATCAAGACCCGCAGCTCCTTATCAGTCCTACGAATTGCTTTGAGGACATCTATGCCGTCGATTTTGGGCAGGTTAAGATCAAGTACGATAGCATCATACGAATTTATTTCAATAAACTCTAAAGCCTGTTCTCCATCATTTGCCGAATCAACAGCATAACCATATTTTTTTAGCCCGTTATACAGAGCCCTTTGCATGGACATTTCGTCCTCGACTACTAAAATCTTCATGTTCACCGCCTCCGATATATATTGGTATATAATTTTACACGATGAAAGGATAAATAACAATAAAATAAATATAATCTATTAGCTAGGCCAAAAAACTTCTTCAAACCGATGAGCAGCTCAAGACCCAATTGGTTAAAGAAGGATGATTTGCATACATTGACACAGAAGAATTGGTTTGTTCATGAGTCTGTTAGACGATTGGTAATACCTAAAGCTCTTTACTTTCACCAATCAGTCCATGGAAAAACAGGATAAGAAAACCTTCTAACACCCTGCTGTCTGTTTTCAGTACCTGAAAAACTTCGGGGCGGATCAGAACCTCGGTAAAGGCCTTGGTGTACAACATAACCGTTTCTGTTGTTATGCCGGGGCGAATGCAGCCTTCTTTCACGCCTTGCTCAATGATTTTCCGAAAGGCGGGCATTGCACGGCTATCTTTGAGTTCGGAAAACCAGGCAAGCAGCTCGGTGTTTCCACTATCCTCAAAGCCAAAGCCCTTGCCCATTAGATGCCGATTAGCCATCTTCATGTCAAAGGATCGGGTCAGCTTATCCGTAAAGGAGCCTTCTCCCTCTGCAATTAGCTCGTAATCGTCAATGTAGCGTAAAGTGATGTGCTTTATGGACAGCACAAACAAGTTTTCCTTCGTTCCAAAAAAATTAAAAATACTGGTTTGAGATACCGCTGCATCCGCCGCAATATCGGTTATAGAAACCGCCTTATAACCCTTTTCGGCGAACAACTTGCCGGCACTATCTAAGATGTTTTCCATTTTTGTTTGTCGCCTTCGTTCAAAACCGTTCATTCAATCATCTCCTAACAATAATATAAAAAATATTATGTAGTAAGTCAAGCTCAACTAATACATAACTATTGACTCTCGTTTTTTTTAGTGATATTATGTAGTCCATATCCTCATTACAATACACAATTATTGACGGAGGTATATGCGATGGAACCGATTTACTTTTTTGGTAACGGAACACATATCGAATTGCTACCCATGTTGGCGGAGGTCGGCGGAAAGGGATTATCCTTGCTTCATATGACGAGTCAGGGATTTCCAGTGCCGGGCGGTCTAATTCTGCCTTCCGGATTTTTCCGGAAGTGGATTGATGAAATCAAGAACAGGCCTGAGTGGAAAGAGGTGCTCTCCGGAAATCTGTCAGCCTGTATTATACTGAAAGACAAATGTATGGAGCTGGGATTTGATCAAGAGCAGTCTGCGCTGTTAGATGAAGCTATGGGTCATGTCAGCGGGAATTTATTTGCTGTTCGCTCATCATCCCCGGAAGAAGATTTGGAGGAAGCTTCTTTCGCAGGCGGATACGAGACCACTTTGGGCGTGACACGAGATAAGCTGCAAGATGCGATACGAAGTTCATTTGCCTCCTGTCTGGATGCTCGAGTGTTTGCTTACAAGCGTGAACGAGGTTTTGATCTTGAAAATCCACGGATTGCAGTTATAGTACAGAAACAGATTGCTTCCGAGACTGCCGGTGTGGCCTTTTCTCTTAATCCTCTGAACAACTGCTACGACGAGGCGGTCATCAATGCCAATTTCGGCCTGGGGGAATCGGTAGTGTCGGGCCTTGTATCACCAGATTTGTTTGTGGTGGACAAAATAAAGCACGCTATACTCGAAAAGAAACCAGGCAAAAAACAAAGCGCAATTTTTCTTTTTCCCGAGGGTGGAACTTATGAGAAGCAAAGCGGACGTGATACTGATTTCTGTATTGACGACCGACAGGCGCTGGGAATCTGTGCTATGCTGGAAAAAATCGAAAGCTACTATGGTCATCCAGTGGATATCGAGTGGGCTTATGCCGAGAACTCGCTTTATTTACTTCAAGCAAGGCCAATCACTGCCTATGTCCCCTTGCCTAATCACATGCTGACCAAGCCAGGCATGGCAAAGAGAGTTTATCTGGACATTACCCTTGTCAAGCAGGGTATCAATGAGCCCATTTCCGTCATGGGCTGTGATCTTTTGGCACAATTTGAAAAGTTTTTTTACACCCGTATAGCTGGCAAGGATGTGACCGGTCTGATTGACGGACTGGGCCATGCCGAAAATGGCAGGATGTATCTGAACTTGGGAAACAACCTGAAAGTGTATGGCAAGAAGTTTGTAGAGCAGATGACTCTTGTGGATATGGCAACTGCTCAAACCATGGAGCTATTATTGAATTCCGAATACATCCCGCAAAAGACACCCAAACGTCTCAAAGGAGCCGTACTGGGCATGGCGCTGCGAAGTATGGGAGTAATCAGAGCGACTTCCCGGGCAAAAAAATCTCCCGAAAACTACGAGCAGGAGCTTCTTAATTCAGTCGGTCAGTATCAAAAAGAAATTGAGGCATTGGCAGGGAAAGACCTGACACTGATGGAGTGCTGCCATGCGATAATGGACAAGTTTGCCATTGTAACATTAGCTTTTTCCAGCTTGGTGAGTGCCTGCCAAGGGGCTAAAGAAGAAATCGAAAACATTTTCAAGAATGAACCGCCGACCATTCGAAAAAAAGCCGCCGGGCTGGACCGAGCATTACCCAATAACGTGACGACAGACATGGGGCATCGTCTATACCGCCTTTCCCGTTTTGTCAAGGACGGTCGGTTAACTGGGAACTATCACGCACAGATGGAAGAATTCTTAAAGCTTTATGGTTTCCGTTGCGTCAAGGAAATAGATATTTCTACCCCGCGACCCATTAATAACCCCTCTCTCCTTATAGGGCAGCTTACAGCTATGGCTGAAAATTCCGACGTGGATCCTGCTCACTCCTTTGAAAGGATGAGACGGCAACGGGAAGCGGACTATGCTGTCCTCTTGACCCGCGCTAAGGAACTGGGAAAGGAAAAGAAACTGGCGCATGCGTATCATGTGATTGTTACGCTCATGGGTTATCGGGAATCCATCAAGTATTATATGGTGAATGGTATCTGTCAGTTGCGAGGACTGGTGCTGCAAAAGGCCGCCAGTTTGGTGGAAGCTGGTCGATTACAAGATATTAATCAGATATTCGACCTGAAATTGGAAGAAGTCGATCAGGCGATTGTATCACCCGGTTTACAGCTTCTCCCCCTGATCGAAAAAAACACCGCTTTCCTCAAGAAGTTAGAAACGGTGCGCTCTTTTCCCAAGATTATTGATTCACGGGGGAAAATACACAAGCCCCCAGTGCAGACAGAGCTGGATGGAGTTATTCATGGCGACGCCATTTCACCGGGCATTGTTCGGGGAAAAGTCAAGGTTTTACATGCACCGGATGAAAAACCCCTTTTGCCGGGTGAAATTCTGGTCACACGTGCTACCGACCCTGGTTGGACTCCATTGTTTATCAACGCAGGCGGAATCGTTTTGGAGGCAGGTGGCGTACTACAGCATGGCGCTTTGATGGCGCGGGAGTACGGTAAGCCCTGTGTATCGGGTATCGATGAGGTCAGTTCCCGATTTCATGACGGACAATGGATTGAGCTGGACGGAGACAGCGGGACCGTAACAATTATTGAGGAGGCAGTAGTTTGAAACCAGCGTTTAACCCAACGCCAAGAAATTAAAACCCTCTTGAACCAATATGAGGGAGAACTTCGTGGAGTCTTGCTAATGGTTGAAGACCGGGCCTTTCCGCAATCCGAAGCTAAGTTGGAAACCGTTATCCGTAATTTAACATTGGATAATATCCGGCAATTCTATGAAGCTGAACTTTCATGGGTAGAAAGAGTACGCAGGGAAGCCCTGCCGCTTGCTGAAAGCAAAGAAATTCAAACAAAACACGAGGTGAACACAATGGAATACACCACTACAAATAAAAACGGGCAAATTTATGTTACCGTTACCGGCGGACAAATACAGACCGAGCGGGACGGACTGGCTTTAGTATCTGCCTGCGCAGACCATGGAACGAACCTGCTTATGCTCCCCTCCACTTGCCTGTCGGAAGACTTCCTGCGACTTTCCACCTGTGTGGCGGGATGGGTTCTTCAAAAGCTCGCAAACTACAACATCAAAGCAGTGGCCGTTTATGATGTGAATAACACGTCCGGACGATTCAAAGCATTTTTATCGGAGGCGAATCAGGGACAGGCATTCCGTGTCTACGATAACTTTGAAGATGCAGAAAGCCGGCTGTTGGGAGGAAAATTGTGATGCGCACAATCTATAAATCCGAAGAAGGCAAACAAGCTGTTCTTAGCGCTTATAAGAGCATCCTTGCCGCTTGGCCTGTGCCGAACAAGCAGTACGAGTTAAGACCACCTATGGCGACACCTTCGTCATAGAATCAGGCAACCCGGAAAACCCACCTTTGGTGCTGCTCCACGGGAGTTTATCGAACTCTTTCAGTTGGTTTGACGATATGCCGCTGCTAAGCGAGCGATACCATGTGTTCGCTGTTGACTTGATCGGCGAGGCGGGTTTTTCCGCTGCGCTGAGAGCCGGCCACCTTATAAAGGCGGTGCTTATGAAAAGTGGATGGACGAAGTAATAGGCGAGCTTGGCGTGGAGCAATGTTCAATAGTCGGTCTTTCCCTTGGGGGTTGGATGGCATTGCGTTATGCGACGCTTCCTGTATTCCATGATACCGAACTCCAGAAACTTGCAATACCGATACTTGTCGTGTTCGGTGACAGCGATATGCTTTTGAACGCGAAAAAGAGCATTGAACGAATTAAGCGTCTTTCACCAAATGCCACAGCCGTTATCTTGCCCTGCGTAGGACACGCTGTTCTTGGGCAAACGAAACGGATATTAGGCTTCCTTTCGGCTGACAAGTGCTAGATATCAACATTCAAAAATGCTACTGAAATAGATGCTTAAGCCACCAAGGTTGCGGATCACAGGAAACGTAAATAACTTTCCCGGGGCGGGAGCGTAGGATGTGATCAATGACGGCCGCCGTGACTCCGGCACGAGGTGGATCCATGATGACCACGTCCGGCCTTAGAGGCAGCCTCGGCAGGTTCTTTGCTACTTTGCCCTGCAGAAACTGCACATGCCCAAAACCATTATGCGGGATATCAGGCACCCCCATTACACTGTTTCAAACTTTCTGCCATCCGCTTCGGAAATTCTCATCAACGTTCCCCTCGCTGTTGTCAAAGCGATGGGAAGACCGCCTCTTGGATTTGTCCACTGGCCCGTCATATAAAAAGCTTCCATCCCTGGAAGGGTAGACGGAACGGACATAACCGGCCATTGCGGAGTTGACATCCAGCCCATATATGCGCCTCTCCATGCTCCCGTATACCGACTGTATGTCATGGGCGTGGCAACATCATAAACTTCAACCTTACCAGCTGCCTTGGGAAAACGGTTTTCAAACACTTCGATAAATGTCCTGGCGATGTTCTCCTTTTCAGCTTGGTAAAGCCCTTTATCCTGCGAGAGTTTGTTCCAATACTCATACTCGGTTGTAATAATCGTAGTAACAACCGATTTTCCTTCCGGGCACAGCGCGTTATCAAAACAATAATTTTTTATCCATATACCTCTTTTTTCAACACCCGCAATACGAACTGGCTTTTTCAGCTTCAGGAATACGTCATGCGGCACATCCGACAGATCATAGTCCACACCCAATGAGATCTGCATGGAGGTTGGATATGTTTGGGCATGGGTGTAAAGATCGGTAATTTCTTGATCAACATATTTCCCCTGGAGAATATTGTAGATCGTTTCATAGCCATCAGCCGCCGAGATTACATAATCCGCATTGTGTGTCGCACCGTCCGTAAGCTTTACTCCCCGCGCACAACCGTTCTCGATAACAATTTCTTCAACCTTTGTTTTATATCGTATACGTCCGCCCAACTCAAGAAATCTTTCTTCAATATTCCTTGCAATTCCAATTGAACCGCCTACCGGCCAACCTGCGTCTTTTCTGCCGTAACTGTACATCGTCATCAGAAAGAACTGGAGGTTTCCAAAGGTCGACAATGCTTCTTGCAAAAACGGATCATGGAGTTCCGAGACGAACTCCTTCATGCTTATTTGACTAAGTCTGTTTCCGTTAGACCCATCTCGCCCAATTGAGAAATTCCTTATTGCATCCGTCAATTCCCTGACTGCTTTGACATCTGCCGGTGAGAGTTCTGCCATGTGCTTTTCCAGCTTATCCATATCGCAATACAATATGAGCTTTTTCCCCGAATCACCTTCGATTTGCATATAGACGTCATGGTCTATAATGTCGCTTCCATTGAATGCACCAACCTCATTCCAAAGATGATGCAGCCTACTTTCGGGGTTCGTACCAATCAGAAAATGTATGCACCCGTCGAAAACATATCCTTTCCTCTTCCAGGCCGTACATAACCCTCCGGGTATACTGTGTCTTTCAAAAATATCTGTATCGTACCCGTTCATCCGGGCATAACACCCGGCTGAAAGCCCGGCGATACCCCCTCCAATAATGATTATTTTCTTTATAAGAAAACACTCCTTTCATTTATTTTTATGTATCGCACCTATTATTTCTTGTGTGCTTTTATGCTTTCGATGGTTTCTTCACACCACTTGATCCTGAACCAGGCATTATCAATCCCATACCGGACCGTTGCCAACCAGTATGGGTAGCCTGAATCTTCTCTGGCCTTTTCATTGCTTATCAGTTCCTGCTCTCTTTTCAGGCATTCCTCCAGTCCTTTCATGCACTTGTGTTTGGCTTTTTTCATTTCTGCAATCATATATTCAGCCGGAATATTTTTGGCAAAGGTCAGTTTAAGCAGCAGTTCAAGCCGTGCAGGAGTCTGTTCCACAGGTTTCATAAGTCATTGCGTCAGCTCATCTTGAGGTTACGCCCGCGATGCTCATCACCTGCGCCGATGGCCGGTACCGGATACTCAGCGCGGAGGGCGTGCGCGGGCGCGGAATGTATATCGAGGTTTTGGCAGAGCGGCGGAACTACACCGGACAAATTAGACAGCTATTTGGAAAGCATTATTGATGAGGTGGAACATGGAAAACAAGCCTCAATATAAGGTGATTATTTCCTGACCGTGCCCGTCAGATGCTGGCGGGCTATGTTCTTTTTTTGGCACAGAAAAGCCCTTCTGCCTGCCGTGCGTAAGATAAAAAATGATTTGATGGACAAATCTACCGCACCAGCCATCCATAATCCTGCCTGCAATCTAGTCACCATACACCCTAGTGTCAAGCCTTCCATCTTGACTGACGGCCTGCCAAAGGTTTGACTTTTCCTTGTTTAAGCCAGCAAAGTCTGTGTAATGGCTCTTTAGTTCCGTTCCAAAACCCGCAACGGTAAAGCTGTCTTTTTCTTCAAGGATATAATCTGTCATATCCAAAACCCACCTTTTTTTAAGATTAATTAAATGGTTTGTTTTCTCACTTGATGGGTTTAGTATAACCTTAAACCATATCAGAAAATGACACTGTTTAGGCGTTCCTGATGAAAAAAGCCGAACGAATTAATATCTTTTAAATTGACAAAAAAGAGCTGCCAAAAAAGCGTCTACGCGTGTAGCCTTCTCTATAAATTTCACCTCATGCTCTCCAAAAGGCAGGATCCGTCCGAGGCTATCTCGATCATCTTAACTAATGTCTCTGAGAATGGACATTAGAGCACTCCTACTGTGTTTAACACCCTGACCCTTCATCGTAGGCACAGAAGGCAGGATGATAGCCGCAATTACGCTGCTAGAGCCTTTTCTCTCTATCTTCGCAAGTGATTATATGGCTATTTATTTTTCAAAGCTCTCCCGCGCAATCTTTGGCTGTCACTTCTATCCGGCCCTTGTACCGTCAAACGGAAAAGATCCCACGCCTTTGATATTGACTGTGCCTGAAACGAAGTCGCCGTCGATTATTCCATCCCATGCGATGGTAGCAGGGAATGGTTTCGTCATGACGGTTGTAAACGTTACCCGGTTTCCGCGTGCCGCACCCTCCGAGACAGGCACAGTGATACCCGCCGCCGCATTGGTGATCGAGCCAGACAGCGCTCCCTCTTCCGTCACAGCCTCGAGTCGGAGCTCCTGCGTTACGGCAGGGTGGTAAAATTTCAGCTCCCACGTTCCGTCTGCTACAGCTTCTGTCTGTCCTTCGCCCACAGAGATGCCGGCCGTCTTGACCGGAGTCGCAGGGGCTATATAGGCCATGCCTTGTCCCAGTCCCGGGCGGCCGGGCTCGACCTGTACTCCCAGCGAATTCAGGAATCCGGCGTTCATCCGGTAAAACCCGGCCAGGATCACCAGCTCTATGATTTCACCCTCGGTATAAACCGCCGTCAGTGCCCTCCATGTCTCCTCCGAGAAACAGTTGTCCGCACAAAGATCGTCAACCAGACCCAGCACCGCTGCTTCAGCGGCGGACCAGGAGCCCGTCCCATCCGCGAGGGCGGCAATCTCGTCGGCAGTCATACCCACGCTGAGGGCTCCGGGAACGTGGTTGCCCCACTCGTACGCGCAAGATGTCCGGAGCCCGACACGTAAAATCAGCAGTTCACGCGTCCGCATGGACACCCGCCCACCGCTAATGAAGTGCATTCCGAACTCAAGCCAGGCGGACATCAAATCTCCGCGGTGCGCCATCGTCAAAAGTACGTTCGACGCGCCAATGCCGGCCACCGCGCGCACCTCCTCCGGCAATTCTGCGATAGCCATTTGCTGTATGCGAGCCGCTGTCGGCCGCTCAATCTTGCTTTTTATTTGCCTTTCCATTATTTCCCTCCTCTTTTATAGAAACACTGTTTAAAGAAAGCCAAATATGTGAATGTCCGTATGCGATTTATCCCCCGCCTATGGAGGGCGGAAGGCTTCTCGCAAGCTATGTTAAAAATCATAACGCTGGTTTATGATATTGTAGAAACAATCTTTGGCTCTTAGACACGGGGACGGTTCTTCCGTGTTGTCTCAAGGGTGGGGATGTATGCGGGTGAAAGGTCAGTAGACAAACCATTCGCGGGATTGGGGGGGCCCTGGTTCTCATCTGCTATGCCAAAACCGTAGACGACAAAGCCGTGCAGGAGATTGTCGCGGCCAAGGCATATTACCGGGTGGAGAAAGGCATGGTAGTCACAAACGCCCTGCGGCTTATCTGGAATCCTTGGCAAAAATCTCCGTTTTGCCGGCGAAGTGGGTATTCCCCGCACACCACAGCTTGGACATACAACCAGAAATCTTAATCCGAATGCGAGGCGCTTTTCGGCAGCTCAAACAAGAGGGAAAGCTTCATCACGGAAGCGGAACATTCCATTATGGTGACTGGACAGTATGGCCCCTTGGCCCGAATGCACATTTTCTCCGGAGCCATCGATGCAAAAGCGATGATGTAATTTCGACCCCGTACCTGTCAAGATCATTATAGTCTATTGTACATTTAGCCGTCAAATCCGGTTACCACGATCCAAGGCAGAAACATGATTCTTTTAAACCGGCTGGCCCCGGAACCGGCTCGTCAAGCAGGATGATTTTTGAGTTGTTGGCAAGGGTCAAAATAGTGGTTGTTAACATGGTTTTCATGCCGAAAGAAAGCGCGCAGATTAGATGTTTTTTGAAAAATTCGAGGTTTACTTGAGTTTGACGATCATCTGCGCCAAAACGTTGCAATTAAAACGAAGAACTTGGCGTGCTGATTTTATCTGCGCGTAGCAGCGTTGAAGATTAGGAACGTCGTAAACTCATCCATTTAGTATCGGTTTTGTTAAAAATAACAAAATAACAGAAGGTACTATCAGGAAAACCGTCATAAGTTTATCATAACACATCTCGCAGACAAATAATTGAGACCGGCTTCTTTCCTTCTCGGGCATTCGTTTGAGCGCCGCCCTTCCCCCCAGCCAGGTCATGTCGCGGGAGATGCAAAACTGCCACAAGCCGCCCTTTCTTTGAGCCACCACATTGCCTATGCCGCCATCGTCCCTGAGTTGGGAGACCCGCCAACCTCAGTATATACCTTACGTGCCGGGTTGGGTAGATTGGGGCACGGCTGGGTTCGCCATGGATAAATGCATCCACCATTGCATCGGGGTACTGGAGGTGCGGACCCCAAATGCCCACCATCGACAGCGCGCTTGTTGGGGTTGGCATCACATAGTTCTCCCGTATCATTCCACACGTTGCGGTGTATTCCTGCCGGTGTAGGGAATGTTGTAAGCCAGGGCGCCCCCAGTCACATATTTCACCAACGGTGTTTACTGAGGAGAGTGTTGCTCAGAGTGAATTGCTTCGTTAATCCAAGAACGCAGAAGGGTTTGATAGGGAATATCCTTTTTTGCGGCGATATCCTTGACTGCGCGAATTTGATCTTCGCGGAGCCTGAGACTAACCATTTTTAGACGGTTTTGCGCACGACTCTTTATAGCTTCTTTTAGTTCGGGAGTAGGTTCTAAAACTACGTTTTCCAGTTCATCCAAGACGTCGGCGGCACTGTGGGTATCCCAATAAGCGGCTTCATCCTTCTCATTTTTGAACTCAGGTATTTTCATGTTTATCCCTCCCTGTACTTAAACAGATGTCTTTCTTTATAATCCATGTCGCGCGCTGTGATAACCCGGACTTT
>LDXJ01000023.1 GCA_001029295.1 Peptococcaceae bacterium CEB3
TCCCCTGAAACGGGGATGAGGACCGTGTCAGGTGGGCAGTTTGACTGGGGCGGTCGCCTCCCAAAGAGTAACGGAGGCGCCCAAAGGTTCCCTCAGCGCGGATGGAAATCGCGCGAAGAGTGTAAAGGCAGAAGGGAGCTTGACTGCGACACCCACAAGTGGAGCAGGGACGAAAGTCGGGCTTAGTGATCCGGTGGTACCGAGTGGAAGGGCCATCGCTCAACGGATAAAAGCTACCCTGGGGATAACAGGCTTATCTCCCCCAAGAGTCCATATCGACGGGGAGGTTTGGCACCTCGATGTCGGCTCATCGCATCCTGGGGCTGTAGTAGGTCCCAAGGGTTGGGCTGTTCGCCCATTAAAGCGGTACGTGAGCTGGGTTCAGAACGTCGTGAGACAGTTCGGTCCCTATCCGTCGCAGGCGCAGGAAATTTGAGAGGATCTGTCCCTAGTACGAGAGGACCGGGATGGACGGATCCCTGGTGTACCAGTTGTCTCGCCAGAGGCACCGCTGGGTAGCTATATCCGGAGCGGATAAGCGCTGAAAGCATCTAAGCGCGAAACCGACCTCAAGATGAGATTTCCCACGAGCGCAAGCTCGGTAAGACCCCTGAAAGATGAACAGGTTGATAGGCCCGGTGTGGAAGCGCCGTGAGGTGTGAAGCTGACGGGTACTAATCGGTCGAGGGCTTGACCAAAAAGCCATTGAGGCGAATGAGATTGAGGAATGGGCTCAAACTAATCCTCAGTCTAAAGAAGAATCCTAAAAAGACAGTAAAGAAAAGAATCTGTGCAGTTTTGAGAGAACGGAATCCGCAGGGAGAGCGTTCACTCAGATCTGGTGATATTACCGGAGGGGTTCCACCCGTTCCCATCCCGAACACGGAAGTTAAGACCTCCAGGGCCGATGATACTTGGGGAGCAGTCCCCTGGGAAAGCAGGACGTTGCCAGGTAAAGGAAGGGACTACAAGGAAACTTGTAGTCCTTTTCGTGTTTTCCGGGCCCATCAAGGCTTTTAGGCTCTGGTTGATATTCTGTAATCCGGGACGATGCGAACGGTGGTTTCCGCGGCCCCGTGAACGGTCTATCCGATCGTGAGCCTGCCCTGACCCCTTTGGCCTTAGCTTTGGCGCTCTCCTATGACGGCCTACTCTGAGTGGCACTTTCGTACTCCAGGAGTCTCACGCTTTTAGAGCTTTTTCTGGCTAGCTAGGGCGGGAAATGAAAAGTTCTGTGTTCTGCCGGGAAGACTTCTATGGATAATAAGAATCTAAGTTCCCATGATGGTAAAAAAGGTATATAATGGGGACATACAACGGTATCATAGTTTTTGTATTGGCAAAAGACGGGAAACCCCTTGATGCCGATGAGGTAAAGGATACCAGCAAGGCAGACCGTTTGTTTCCTGGAACCTGCGGGAGTAGATTCTCGGCATTCATTTGCGACCCACTTGCTTGAAGCCGGGACTGATCTAAGATATATCCAGGAGCTCCTGGGACATAAAAACTCCAAGACTGCAGTGTATATGTATGTCAGTCAAAAAGACATTGGCAGAAGCGCCCCTTGGGCAATTTGGATCTCGATGGGTAGACAAAGGGATTTTATACGAACCACCTTTCGCATAAAATCCTGGCTGGCGATACTTAACGAATTTCGCCAATTGAAACATAGCATTCCTAACACTTGGTAGTATGCATGTGAAATGACGCGCCGGGAACACTCGGGACGTTATCTGTAATTGACCATATAAGAATAATATGGGAGGATTGTTTGTGAGCTTTAATGTTAGTCAGTTTACGAGAATTCATTCGGGCTTTGAGTATTTGGAGATCCAAGATAGATTTACTGAGGCCGAAATCTCAAGTGCTTGTAATAGGCTTCGACAAAGATATGCCCTACACACAAAGTCCTGGTCTAATGAAACTAATACTGAGTGGGTTCTTAGGACTTATCTTGCTGTGAAAATGGTTTTTTCTTCTAGCGTTATGTTGACATCATTGGAATATGCGATGGAAAAGAATCTTAGAATTGTTGAACCTTATTTATTATATTATTCGATACTAAATACTTGTCGGGCATTAATATTAACGGCACCAGATGAAAAATGGGATGATGGAAAGTTATTTTCGAGCTCGCACAATAAAATTATAAATTTAACCGTAGATTACATCGTAAAGATTAACAAAGACATAGGGCATGAAATAAAAGTTCTATTAGAGCGTTCAAAGGTATATAGAGAACTTTTTTCTTATAAGTTTCCTGCTAGTGGAATCCGTAGACTCGATGCTACATTTGTAGTCGAATTTGAAAAAGCCGTTTCCATGGCAAGACTGTTCTGTGAATTGGCCCAGTTTAATAGTGAAATATTTCAAGCTTCTCATAATAGGAATGTTGATAAAAAGTGCGACCTTGATGATAGAATTTTACCGACCGGTTATGAATATCATGGTGAGGGGCGGAGCTTTGTAGATGACGAAGATTTTTATAGAATAGGATATATTTATAGAAAACGACCTTATCCAACAAATTTATTATGGACCATGACTGAAGGAATGGTGGAAGATTTTTTTGGTGCTTGGTGTTCGGAGTTAGAAGAAAACAATGATGACATTTATGACCCGGATAAAAATTGGACGATAATTTTCCCGGTTCCTTAAGAAGGAGGTCAACTGCACATAATTTATAGAGATTTATGATATTCCTAGATACAGAAAAAGCCAGTGAATAGAATCAGTGGCTTTAAAGAAGGGGAATCACGCTCAGAAGTATACTGAACATCATGAATCTGTTGTTGTACTAAATCGTCTGCCGAGTGATAGTCTGTCTATATGGGGATTCAATCTTTTCCATGGGGGCTAAAGCTATTCGAGGGGGGTGTGCAACGGGGATATCGTAAAGGTTTAACCAAAAACAGCCGTTAAGAACCTAGAGATGGGTAAGCTCCCCGCCTCCCCCAAAAACGGCAGTTTGAAATTAATCTTCAGTTCTGGGATGTTTATGGACTCGCAGGGGCGTGCCTGGAAAAAACAAATGCTACCAGACCAAGACTTGTTTTTGGAAGTGAGGGAATGGAGTGGAATGGAATAGTCTAATAGCATTTCTTGAATCTAATTATACATATGGTTCTCGTACTTATAAAAATATGGAGATTCCTTTTGATGTAAAACCCGAAGAATTCTTAGAGTTTGCTCAGCGGGACTTGAACGATATATCCGGAGAAGATATTCATCAACTTGTTAATGCATTATCGAATGCTAAAAGAGCTTTAGAGTGTCAAATGGATTCTTTGCTTTTTGCATTTGGATGCTACAAGATTATTAAGGGTGTACCGAACAAAATCGATTTTTTGCGTGACTGTGGTATAATTACACCTACGCTTTTTAAGAGATTTAATAAAATAAGAAATACACTAGAGCATGATTATTTGTTGCCTTCTCCTGATAACGTTTTTGATTTCATAGAAATCGCAGAATTATTTATTTTTGCGACACGTCGTTTTGTTTATGAATTCCCGAGCTACCAAGAGTTTGAAAATAATACTTGTAATGATTATTGGGTTAAGATTGATTTTGATAACGTTACGGCTATATTTGATATAACCATTTTCAATAAGGATAAAGATAAGGATAACGAAAGTATCAAAGTTGGGTGCCAGGGTATTAACGACCTAAAATACAAAGAGCTCCTTAAAGCATATCTGAAAAGCCTCTTATGAAAGAGACACGTCAGATAATTTATAGAGATTATGTTCCTAGATACAGAAAAGGCCAGTGAATAAAATCAGTGGCTTCAAAAAGGGCAATGATGCTGGGTGGCATACTGAACTCATGAATCTATTGTTGTACTAAACCGGCTGCCGAGTGATAGTCTGCCTATATGCCCCAAAAGGGACGGTTCAAAATTAATCTTCAGTTCCGGGATGTTTATGGACTCGCAGGAGCGTGCCTGGGAAAAACAAGCGCTACCAGATCAAGACTTCCACAGGCAGGGAGAGTCTTCGCGTGTTTGTTAAGGTCAGGGATCAAGGGCCCGCCTGCATTTTGGAAGCAACGTCTGGATATTCCGGCTGCAAAGAATGCCGTAATGCCGGATCTTGACAAAGCGATTTGGTAGGACGTGAAGAAGAAACCTTCCTGTAAACTCAGTGGCCTCAAGGGTCATCACTTTCGATTTGCCCTTGTCCTTGTAATCCTTCCAGGCAAAACGGACGGAAGGCCATCAAAGGACTGGATCCTAGAATTGCTGATGGCGACCCTGTGGGTATAACGGCCAAGATAGCGAATCACGTGCCCTGAAGACTCGAAGGTTTTTTTGCAAAAAACAACCCAGGGGATGCGTCTCCTTAATCTTGGTCTGAGGATACCCCATTTCGGACAATCTGGGGATTTCAAGGATTTTCATTGGACTTTCGCACCTCACTTACTCGACCTCCTTACAAACCAATCGTAAGGGGATTTGTACTTGAGGTGACTGAATTGGTCCGGATTTATCTGACTGAGTTGATCCGGACTTACATGACTGAATCAGTCCGGAATAAGCATGATGTTCCTAGATACAGAAAAAGCCAGTGAATAAAATCAGTGGCTTCAAAAAGAGCAATCACGCTGAGTAGTATGCTGAACATCGTAAATCTGTTGTTGTACTGAACCGTCGTTTGGATTGAACCTGCGAACGACGGATAATTTGACGAGGTGTTCCCGTGGGCATATCACGAAAACGAGGCGCATTGACCTGAAGTTTGTCAAGTTTCATCTAAACGATGCGTTCTGCCTTGCCGGAGGAACCGACCAGCAGCGAGTTAATCCTCTTCAGGTGAAGCAGATCCGGCGGAATAATCGGAGCTTGGGGTTGTTCTACGATGCGCGGTATATCGACATTAGCGTTAGGCGAAAACTTAGCCTATGATATTTTTGGGCGATGGTATGTTGAACGTCGGTTTATGGTGATATACTATTGCTAGGAGTTCTAGTTCTTAGGGAGAGGTGAAAATATATGAGCGAAGCAAAAGAGGCTGCAATAAAAATAATCAGGAACTTACCAGATCAAGCAACCTGGGATGATATAATGTACCAGCTTTATGTAAAGGAGAAAGTTGAGCTATCTTTAAAAGCAGCCGAAGGAGGTAAGGTGTACTCACATGAAGAAGTTAAGAACAGGGTATTAAATAAATGAGGATCGATTGGTCTGAGCTGGCAATTCTTGACTTAGAAGGTATAAAAGAATTCATTCGGCGTGACTCAGAATACTACGCTCTAGAATTTACTGGTAGAATTATTGAGATGATTGAAAAGCTTTCATCGTTTTCAAGCTTGGGAAGAAAGGTTCCTGAAGTTGATGATGAGAGTATCCGGGAAATTATTTTTAACAACTATCGAATAATATATAAGCTTTGTGATGAATCGATTTTAGTACTTGCAGTAATTCACGCAGCACGAGACTTGAATAACATGAAACCTCAACCGTGGGAGAATACGTAATGGGGATTCAATCTTTTCCAATGGGGTCAACGGGGGCGGGTATGCAATCGGGATATCGTAAAGGTCTAACTAAAAGCAGCCGTTAGGAGCCTAAAAATGGGTAAGCCCCCCGTGTGTGACGGCGCACGATCTTCGACGGTATCAGATGAATACTTGAGGTGCCGCCCTATTTAGGGTAAAAACATCCGGTGGATGTTTTCGGGCTGCCCGGCTCGACAAAGTTGAAGAGGCACCGCCGCCGCAGTCCCGTGGGAAAGCAGGACGTTGTCAGGTAAAGAAAAGGGCCATGAGTAATAACTCATGGCCCTTTGGGTGCGCCACGCATGTATCGTCACGGGTTAAGCGCCTTCGCCGTAAGTCTCCACCATAATTCTCCACCACAATTCTCAAAGTCTCAAAGCACATGGTCGTATTTTTCCGCGTTTCTGCGTGTGCATATTTCCGCCCTTCAGCGCAAAACCTAAAAGCGTGGTGTTTAGAGTAATCACGAAGGGGGAAAATGTGCATGAAAAAAGTGTTCGTGCAGGCTGCGGTCACACTCGTTTCGCTCTTGCTGCTGACGGCCGGCTGCAGCCAGACCGCACCGAATCCGGCCGCGACCGGGACAGCAGACTTAACCAATAAGGTTAACAACATTGTTGCCAAAGCGATACCCAGATTTAGTACGCAAATGAAAGGTGTCTCAGATTCGTTTGACAACGTGTATTATGCGGCCAAAGGGGGCAACTGGGCCTTGGCGAAGTATATGGCTGACTTGGCCAATAATTTCATGAGTCCGACGCAAATTACCAAACCACAGCTGTATAGTCTCTGGGCTTCGTTTGATAAGGCGAATCTGGCGGCCAATTCACCGCTGGACAAAGCGCTGAACAGCAAAGACTTCTCAGCTTTTAAGACAGCATATAACAACGTCATTTCGAATTGTAACAGCTGTCATGCCAGCCAAGGTTTCAAGTATATTCAAAAGGTGAAGGCCGGCGCTCCGGTTACCAACTTGAATTTCAGCGCTTCCAGCGAACCGAGCGATTTCCATTGATAGAGAGATTGAGAGTCGGCTTAAGAGTCAGACAGCAGTCAGATAGGAAATAGGGATGAGGAAGCCCCCTACCGTGGTAAAACGCGGAGGAGGCTTCTTTTGGTGTGGCAGACGCCTACGCAGTCAATTGTTTTTGGCTCCTGCCTTAATCCAGTTCTTGATGGTCTGAATTTGGTCTTTGCTCAGGGGTTGCAGTCCCAGGGGCATCTGGGGTGCCACCTTTCCCTCGATGCGTTTGACCAGAAGAGAAGCGTTCGGATGGCCGGGAATGACGTTTTTCCTCATCACATTCGCGTACGTGTCCAGGGAATATCCGCCGCTCTGACCGTGGCAGCCGACGCAGCGGCTTTGAAAAATGGGATCGATGTCGGCTTTGTAACTCGGGTCGGCTATGACGCCGCTCGTTGGCAGGGGTTTTGGCACCGAGCGGATTCCCTGGTAGGTTAAGAATATCAAGCCCAGTACCAGAACAGTGGCGATACTTAAAGCGACGGGGCGCTTGCGCGGGCTGTGGGAAGGGTTGCGGTCCAGCCAGGGAAGCCCGAACAAGACGATGAGAAAGAGCAAGGGCAAGCCCACCATGGCAATCACATCTAAGCGGCCGGGGAAATACTTGAGCAGCTGGTAGACTCCGAAGAAATACCAGGCTGGTGTGGGAACATAGTGATTTCGATTGAGGGGATCGGCTGGGCTTCCCAGGGATTTAGGATAGACGCCAGCCAAAACCCACAAAACGACAGCTACGACCACAACCAGCAAGATCATGCGAAAGGCGACGTTGGGGTAGAAAGGGATGGACTTTGCTTCAATATCTTCGCCCCGTCGCTTGGCTGCTTCCAGCTTGTCGGCCACCGACATGCCCTGGCGCAGGACAAAGAAAAAGTGAGGTGTGAAGGCGAGCAGTATAATGAGAGGGAGGACGAGCATATGGACCGCGTAAAAGCGCGTCAAGGTGGCTCCAGTTACCTCCAAGCCGTTGCGCATAATTCTGAGGATATACTCCCCGATAACGGGTATATACCCCGGCATGGCGCTGCCTACGGTCGTGGCCCAGTAGCCCTCTTGGTTCCAAGGCAGAAGATAGCCGGTGAACGCCAGCCCCAGGGTCGCCAGAAAGAGGATGACGCCCATAAGCCAAGTTAACTCACGCGGCTTTTTGTAGGCTCCTTCGTAGAAGACCCTCAAGAGATGGAGAAAGATCAAGACGACCATGAAGTTTGCTCCCCAGGAATGAAGGGAACGTACGTAGACTCCCAGAGGGGCGGTTTGCAGTACCTTGATACTGTTATAGGCCTCCGCGGCCGAGGGAATGTAGGCTGTCGCCAATAAGATGCCGGTAATGGTCTGACTGGCGAAAGCGAACAGGGTGGCAAAACCTAAGTAATCGAGAAGATTACTGGGTTTGGGAATGGGGTGCTCAAAAACGGACCGCAGCAGTTCACTGAATTGTAAGCGTTCATCCAACCAACGTCCCATTATCCTATCCTCCCCCCGACCATAACCGAATTACCTTGGATCCGGATGACCCTCCGATATAAAGGACGCGGCGGGGGTCCTCCCAGGACATGGCCTTTCATATCGTACACTCCCCCATGGCAGGGACAGGCGAACTTCTTTATGGCGGAAATCCAATTCACGGCACACTGAAGATGAGTGCAGTGAAAATCCAAGGCGATCCAGCCTTCGTCACTCGTATTAATGACATATACACCCTGTTCGATACCCCCGTATTTATAAGCGACCAACTTAGGGCTGTCCAGGGCGAAGTCATCAGCCTTGCCCACGGGCAGCAGAGGATCGGAACCTATGGCAGGGGGGGCTAAGTACCTCCCGATAATACCGAGGTAAGCGATGCCCAGCACCCCGCTGATCCCCACGATGCCTGCCTTGAGGAAGCGTCTCCGCGGCAAATTGCTTTTGTCGGCTAGCGTGCTTTTTTCTCCCGGTTCATCTGTCATGTTTTAGCCTCCCTCACGGTCAAAGTTGGTTCTCGGCGCGGCTCTGCCAGTATTCATGTTAGATGTTCCCCGGAAATCGGAAGTTTATGCTACGCGCTATACAACCACGGAACCAGAGAGCCAAGATGGGAAAAGAAGATTCGCTTTGTTCCGTTAAAATCAGCAGCAGGTACTCAGGATTTTGTCCCGCGGATCCCCTATAATAGGAGTGGACCGCTAAGAAGGGAAGTGCTGTCATTGCGGATCTTACATACTTCAGACTGGCATCTGGGGTGCCAGCTGGAAGGGCGCAGCCGCCAGGAAGAGCAGGAAAAGTTTATTGACGAACTCTGTGACATTGCTAAAGAAGAACAGGTTGATCTGGTGCTAATTGCCGGGGATCTGTTTGATACGGTCAATCCGCCGGCCCGGGCTGAAGAGCTTTACTATGAAGCGCTGGACCGTCTGGCGCGTGGGGGCAAGAGGGCGGTGGTCGTGATTGCCGGCAACCATGATAACCCGGAACGGCTGTGTGCGGCCAGCCCGCTGGCCGAGCGCCACGGCATCGTTTTGCTGGGAGAACCGAAAGAAACTCTTACCCCCAGTCTGACCCTATCCGGGGAGCGGGTGAGCAGACCCGCCGCGGGCCGGGGTTGGGTCGAACTCGGGATACCCGGCTGCCGGGAGACGGCGGTCGTTGCTATGCTTCCTTACCCATCCGAGTCCCGTCTCAACGAAGTCCTAAGTACCTCACTCGATGAGGAGGTTTTGCGCCGGGAGTATTCGCAGAGGATTTCCCTGCTTTTCGGCAGGCTGGCGGCCAAGTTCCGGCCGGACAGCGTTAATTTGGCTGTCAGCCACCTCTTTGTCCGGGGTGGACTTGAATCCGATTCGGAACGTCCCATCCAGTTGGGCAGCGCTCCGGCGGTGGAACCCGTTGCCCTGCCCGCGGGGGCAGACTATATCGCGCTCGGTCATCTGCACCGGGCGCAAGCGGTTAAAGGCGCCCCCGGGCCGGCCCGCTACTCGGGAGCTCCGCTGGCGTACAGCTTTTCCGAGGCGGGGCAGGCGAAATCCGTTATTTTGCTTGATGTGTCCCCGGGGCGGGCAGCTACCCTGCGGGAAATCGTCCTCAATGCCGGCTATCCTCTGGTCAAGTGGAAGGCGAAAGAGGGGTTGGCCCAAGTCTACCGCTGGATGGAGGAAAAAAGAGATCCGCAGGCCTGGATTGACCTGGAAATCTGCCTGACCAACCCCCTCAGCCCCAAAGAGGTTCAAGACTTGCGCCGCCTGCGCGAACGGATCATTAATATTCGGCCCGTTTTTCCGGCTCTCGAACAGTCGGCGGCGTTGGGACGGGCCGGCCTGCCTATTGACGAGTTGTTTCGCCGCTTCTACCGGGAAAGGTCGGGTGGGGCGGAGCCGGGGGACGAACTCGTCCGTCTGTTCTTGTCCTTACTGGAGGGCGATGACGGAAGAGGAAGCAAAGGGGAAGAGGGGGAGAGTGCATGAGGCCTATCCGTTTAGAAATTACGGGTTTGAACAGTTTTAGCGAAACCCAGGTTGTGGCTTTTGCTCAACTGGGCGAGACCGGTGTGTTTGGCATCTTCGGCCCCACCGGCAGCGGCAAGTCCACCATATTGGACGCCATCACCCTCGCTTTGTACGGAAACGTTGAACGGGCTGCCAATCATACCCAGGGGATTTTGAACCACGGGGCAGACCGGTTGAGTGTAAAGTATACCTTTTCCCTGGGGGAGGGAGAACGGCGTAAAAAATACCGGGCGGAACGGTCCTATAAGCGCTCCGGGGAGAGAACTGTCACCGCCTCCGTTTGCCGTTTGGTGGAGGAAAATGGCGGGCAGGAAAAAGTGCTCGCGTCCAAGGAGAAAGAAATGACCAAAGCCCTGGAGGGGATCTTGGGGCTTAACTCAGAAGACTTTACACGGGCTGTGGTTTTACCTCAGGGTAAATTTGCCGAGTTTCTGACCATTAAACCGCGGGAGCGGCGCGAAATGCTGGAGAGGCTTTTTGCCCTGGAGGCTTACGGCAAAGGGTTAAGCAGCCGGTTGACTGAGCAGTTGAAGCAGACAGAATTTGATTTACATGGTGTGGACAAAGAACAACAGGGATTGGGGGACGCTTCCGCGGAACGTCTCCGCCAGGCGGAGGTGGAGTACAAGGAAGCAATAGTCGTCGCGGCCGGGGCGGAGCAGCAGCTCGCGACCCTGCGTTCACACTATGAAACGGCCAAAGAAATTTGGGATCTTCAGGAGGAACTGCGCAAGAACGGAGAGCGCAAGAAAGTCTGGGAAGCCCGGCGCAGTGTTGTAGCGGACAAGCAGGAACGATTGGGCCTGGCTGAGGCCGCCGAAAGCCTGAGATCGCTGCTGACCGCTCTGAAACAGGCGGAAGAAGCGCAACGGGAGGCAAGGAGAAAAGAAAGCGAGCTGGAAGTCAGCTTGCGGGCGGCCAAGCTTGACCAGGAAAAAGCGGCCGGGGTTTGGCAAAAAGCGAACGAGGAGCGGTTAAGCCGGGAACCGGGGATCTTGCGCAGGCTGGAGCGCTTAGAACAGGCGATCCGGTTGGAAGAGGAGATTGCGGAGAGAAAGAACCTGCTGGGGAATCTCCGGGATCGCTACAGCGCCGAGGCCAAGAAGAAAGAGGAGTGGGCGAGGAGCCTCGAGGCGGTAGCCGACAAACTGCGGGAAGTCCAAATGTCTTGGGAAGCACAGAAAAAACGTTTGGCGGATATTCAAGTACCGGCGCTCCAACGTGCCAAAGTCAATGCCTTGGCCCAAGCTCTGGATGTGCTTAAAGTGCTTTCCGGCCAAATTGGCAGTTTGGAAAAAGATTATGCCCGCGAGCAAGAGGAAGAAGAGGCTTGGCAAGGTGAAGTGAGCCGCAAAAAGGGCTTGCTGGAAAAAGCCCTCGCCGAAAGCGACAGTTTAAAAGAGGCTTTGTTGGACTTGCAGGACCATCCCCCGGGAGACGAAGGGACTCTTGCCACCAGAGCCGTGGTATGTGAACGCTCCAAGGCTTGGCTGGACAGAATCGAACAAGCGGAAAAGGACTGGAGCGAAGAGAAAGAAAGACTTGAGTCGGGTTTGGCGGATTCTCTGGGGCGGGGTGAAAGATTAGAGGGCTTGGAGAGGGAGTGCGCCGAGGCACTCAGGCACAAGGAAGAGGCCGGCGCAGAAGAAGCGGATCAAGCCGGCTTACTGAAGAGCCTGGAGGCCGAAAATCTCGCGAGTATCTTGGCACAGGAGCTGGTGGAGGGGAAATCTTGCCCCGTGTGCGGGTCGGAACATCATCCTCTGCCGGCGCATGTCCCGGCTGAGGCGGAAGTCGCGCGGGTGCGAACGGCGCTGGAAAAAGCCAAAGAAGCGCGGACCAAGTGGGAAGAGAGGGTCAAGGAGATTGAGACGCGTTTAGCTGTCGAAAGAGCCCAAGCCAAGAGTCTGCTCGATCAATTGGAAGGCCAAAAGGTCGCTCTCCGGCGGAAGGCCGCCGGCATAGCTGAGCTGAGAGAGTTTTTGGCGGAGGGGGACCGGGAGAAGAGCCTGGCGGAGCTGCGGAATGAACTCGAGGTTAAACTGGCCGGCTTGGAGATGGAAAGCGCTGCCCTGCTTCGTTGGCGTCAAGCAAGAGATGATGCGCAAGGAAAGCTGGAGAAAGCGCAGTCGGCAGCAGCCCGGACCCAGGACGAAAGCGGCCAGGCCCAGGCTCATTACGCCGCATCGGCCCGGGCGGTAAAAGATGCCTGGGAGCGTTTATCCGCACTCAGAGAGGAGTTGGACCGGAAGCAAAAGGATCTGGACGCGGCCCGGGGTGATATACACCTGGGGGATATTGCGAATTTGCAGAAAACCTATGCCGAGTGGGATTCGGAAGCGGAGCAGATTAACGGAAGTTTGGCCGGGGCTGAGGGCGAGATCAAGGCTCTGACCGAAAAGCGGCAAGAGATGCAAGAGGTGGGAAACAAGCGGGAACTGGAACTGCAGGAGTTGGCTATCAGCGGGCGCGAGTTGAAAAAGGTCCTGGATACTGACGAGGGCAGGCTTCACGAGGTGACAGGAGGGGAACCGGCAGTCACCCTGGCCGAGGCGGCAAGGGCTGAACTGGCGGGGATGAAGCGCTTGGAGGAGGAGAGCAAAAAGTCCTTGGAAAGAGCGCAGGCCCGGGAGAACCAGGCTGAACAAGATCAAGCCGCGGTCAGCAAGGAAGTGGAACTGAAAGAGCAGGGTTTAAAGGAAACCCAGGCTAAATTGAGCCAAGGACTCCGTCTTGCCGGTTTCGTCAGCGCCGCCGCTGCTGAAGCACGCCTCTGCGATGAGGAAGAACGCCGCCAAATGGCCGAAGAAATCAAGGCCTTTCAACAGGAAGAATCTTTTCTCAAAGAAAACAGAACCCAAATCGAGGCCCGGCTGCAAGGACGGAGCATTTCCCCGGCGGAATGGCTGGCCTGGCCCGTCAGGTTGAAAGATGCGGGCAGGGTTCACAGTGAGGCGATGGAGCGGCGGGGAGCGTTGCAGAACACTTTTCTGAAGCTGAAAGAAAAGCAGGCGCAATGGGAGACCCTGGATAAGCAGAGAAAATCTCTGAGTCACCATCTCGCTTTGCAGAAGGAGCTCCAGAGCATCTTGAAAGGCAACACATTCGTGGAATTCATCGCCGAAGAACAACTGATTCACGTCGCTTACGACGCCTCTGAACGTTTGGCGCAGCTGACAAACTACCGCTACGCGCTGGAAGTTGATTCCGAAGGAGGTTTTGTAATCCGGGATGATGCCAATGGCGGTTACCGCCGGCCTGTGAACAGTCTATCGGGTGGTGAGACTTTCCTGACCTCGCTGGCCTTAGCTTTGGCGCTCTCCTCCCAAATCCAATTGCGCGGCGAAGTTCCCTTGGAATTTTTCTTCCTGGACGAAGGATTTGGCACTCTGGATACGGAGCTCTTGGAAATCGTTATGAGCACTTTGGAGAAGCTTCGCCTGCAAAATCTGACCATCGGCATCATCAGTCACGTCCCTGAGCTGCGTCAGCGCCTCGCCCGCCGGCTCATCGTTACCCCCGCCAAGCCCGGTGTGGCGGGCAGCAGAGTCAGGCTGGAGATAGGGTGAAAAGATGGGCGGAAGATGAAAAGTTGTGCCGGGAAGATTCCTATGGATAATAGAATATGAGTTTTAAAAATGTCAAGAAAGGTATATAGTGGAGAGGTACGACGGCATTAAAGCGCAAGAAGGAATCTCACCCCGCATAATTTGGAGCCGCCACCAAGCAGACATAAAGCCATCTTGGCACTGACTACTCGGCGGGTCTAAGGGTCAGTGAACTGGTGAGCATCCGAATCAAGGATATCGATGTCCAACGTATGCTCATCCATGTGAGACAGGGCAAAGGAAGAAAAGACAGATATACGACTCTATCAAAGACTGCCGTAGAGGTCCTACGAATCTACACGAGGCCGTACAATCCATCTGATTGGCTGTTCCCAGGGGAACAAACAGGAACGCATCTAACGGAGCGGTCAATTATCGATATGCAATATGTGAATTAATAGATGTGGCAGGTATTGGTTACAACGGTTATAATAGAGTTAAGAGAGTACAGCAAAGGAGATTTGATAATATGGCTAACGCATACGTTATTGATAGAAACTCAATTAAGCTTCCAAAGGAGGTTTCAGAAAAACTGAAATTGAAGGAAGGGATGGAACTAAAGGTTATATCTGACGAAGTGGACGGGGTATTAATATTGAAGGTTGTTGAAGGGAAAAATAAGGATTTTTCCGGTATTAAAGGCATAGGCAAAGAGATTTGGAAAGATGTTGACGCTCAGAAATATGTTACTCAGGAGAGAAACGAATGGAATTGAAGAAAGGTTTAAAGCTTTTTGTAGATACGGCACCGATAATATATTTTATTGAGGAGCATCCGGTTTATATCGATGAAGTTTCCGATATATTTAACAAAACAGCTGAAGGAACTGTACAGGTGGTTACCTCAGTCATTACCTTGATAGAGGTTCTTGCAAAACCATATAAGCTTGGACAAAATGATATAGTGGACGTTTACAAGGATTTCTTTTCCAATTCAAAGGGATTCTCTGTTATGAGTATTGATACCAGTGTCGCAGAATTGACTGCAAAGATAAGGGCAGAATTTGGGTTCAAGTTGCCTGATGCTCTTCAATTGGCTATCTTTGAACATAATGATTGTGAGTATTTCGTAACCAATGATAAACAACTCAAGAGTTATGACAAAAATAGGATTTGTATTTTAGGCGAAAATAGTTGATTGAAAGTATTTGAATGTTCCTTACCGTCCATGGCTCTGCCTGTGTCTGGGGGCACGATACGTCGTAGAACAGCGTACTCCCAAAATCTGAGATAATATGAAAGCAGTATGCAGACTTCGAGAATACGCAGAACGACGTTATGCGCCATATGGACTGTGGCATTTCAGAGGAGCACGACGTTAAATCGGGGGGTAAGGTATGAGAATTTTCTTCGATATCGATGGTACTTTACTCGACCATAGATCCTCAGAAAGGGCTGGCGTATTAGAGCTTTACACTAAACACATCAACGCTTTCCGGGATTTTACTCGAGGGGAATTTTGCTCGTTGTGGTGTGATATTTCCGAGAAACATTTTGCTAGGTTCTTAAAAGGTGAAATTAGTTTTAAGAAACAGCGTCAAGAGAGAATTATTGAAGTGTTCAACATTGCCGGAATCCTGCTTACACATGAGGAGGCTGATTTGGCTTTTTTAGACTATCTTCAAGAGTATGAGCGGAATTGGAGACTTTTTGATGATGCCATGTTTTGTTTGGAAGTTATGAAAAAGGAACATAAATTAGGGATTATAAGCAACGGGTATCTGGAAACAGCAAGTAGATAAGCTAGAGAGGATGAAAATCCGATATTATTTCGATATTATTGTAGCCGCCGGCGATATAGGAGTATCAAAACCAGAACGAAGAATTTTTGAAGTCGCTTGCGAGAAAAGTGGAGTGAGTCCTGATCAAGCGTATTATATCGGGGATGATCTTAAAACCGATATTATTGCGTGTCAAGATTCTGGCATGAAAGGCATTTTGATTAACCGATACGGTATCGTAAATGATGACGATAGTATCAAAGTCGTCTCCAGTCTGAGAGAATTGGAGTTTTATGATTTTACGTAAGGGGCCATACGGCGCATAACAGCGTATTCCCAAAATCTGAGATAATATGAAAGCAGTATGCAGACTTCGAGAATACGCAATACGTTATGTGAAATTTGACGCTATGAGAGAAATAAGATAGGATGACCTGGAAAACATATTGGCCCTAATTCGTTTAGGCAGAGGGGAAGTTTTAGAGATTGTTAGTTGTAATGAACCGATCAGTGCTTGATACATTGGATAACTCTGCGCTTGCTTGGTCATGTATCGAGCCTACTATCCAAATAATCCGAGGTAAAAACTTCAATATAAAGTCGGAAGTCTACGACCAGTTAACCGCGGGACAAAGGGCCCTGTTGATGTTCTGGGTGTTTTACGGTCATACTCAGACTGGAGTGGCACAATTTTACGGTGATGTTTCCTATTTGTTAGCCCAGGCGGATATTTGGTCAGAACTAAAGAAGAGTATGCGATATTTCAGGGACGATGCCATGCTTGGAGTGCTCCAGAAAATGGAAGACGTGTATCGCATTCTTCTGGCAAAGAATCAATTGGAATTTGAAAACTGTCACCGGTTTTCTGCGGACGACATTAAGTGTGATTCCGAATTATCTACCACCATAAGTCGACTGGATGAGGTGCTTCCAAAGATAGAACCGAATACGATAAACCGGATGGCAGACTATATTCGAAACAACCTGGGTGAGTTCTTGCAAATTGAGGAAAGTTGGGTAAGACAAGTGCCTGCTAAATGTGCTCATTCTAACACCGAACGGGCGGAACGAGATTGGACCAAATTAATTTAATTTAATAACTGATCTACAACCGGCAGGCCGAGAAAAGGTCTATTAGGTAGCGGGACTCTGGGGGCGTCAAACATCCGATAACACGGCATTCACGAAACTTGCCAATATGAATGTGGTTGGGACGCTTCGTGAATGCCCAGAACGTTATATGACAGATGCCGTGTGCATGCATTAAAAATAGAAAAAATAGTGGGAGATGGGCTACGGATGATGGACTTTTCCAAGATTGCTTCTACGTATGAAAGAGAGTCAATAGTGCAGAAATCGGCGGCGGACATCCTTTCAACCTTGCTTCGGATTAGCAGTCATGACGATGTAATCGATATTGGGTGTGGCACCGGAAATTTGACCAAGAAGATAAAGTCTTTGACACATGGAAAAGTGGTCGGTATAGATCCTTCCCCCGGTATGATTGAGGAAGCAATACTGAGACTAGAGGGGCAGGATATTATATTTCACATCGGAACGGCTGAGGATTTAATTGAAGACGGCGATTTTGATGTCGTTTTTTGCAATTCAGCTTTTCAGTGGTTGAGGGATCCTAAACGAGCAGTGGATAATTTTCACAAAGCGTTGAGAAAAGGCGGCAGGGTGGGAATACAGGCGCCTGCTAAGCGTGTCTATTGTCCGAACTTCATAGATGCGGTGGAAAGGGTCAGAGAGGACTCAAGTCTGCAGAGGACATTTGCCCATTTCCAAAACCCCTGGTTTTTCCTTGAGACAAGTGACGATTATATGAATCTGTTTGAGGAGAGTGGCTTCACTGTACCCTTTTCGAAGATTGAACAAGTTGCAACACTTCATAGTGCCGAAGAGGTATTCAGAATTTTTTCATCCGGGGCAATTGCGGGGTACTTAAATCAGGATTTTTATAACGTCACGCTCGACGAAGGTTATATTGAAGGTTTTAAAGAAGTGATAAGAAACGAGTTTGCCAGGCAGGAGAACCAAGACGGTAAGGTAGAACTGCTTTTTAATCGGATTATGTTAATAGCAGTTAAGGAATAGCTTTGCAGTTTAGGCGAGTTTTTGGGGACGGCGTCCATCATATAATTTATAGAGATTTGTGATGTTCTTAGATACAGAAAAAGCCAGTGAATAAAATCAGTGGCTTTAAAGAAGGGGAATCACGCTGAGGAGTATACTGAACATCATGAATCTGTTGTTGTACTAAACCGTCTGCCGAGTGACAGTCTGTCGATATGGGGATTCAATCTTTTCCATGGGGGCTAAAGTTATTTGAGGGAGGGGTATGCAACCGGGATATCGTAAAGGTTTAGCCAAAAACAGCCGTTAAGAACCTAAAAATGGGTAAGCTCCCCCCCTCCCCCAAAAGGGGCAGTTTAAAATTAATCTTCAGTTCTGGGATGTTTATGGACTCGCAGGAGCGTGCCTGGGAAAAACAAGCGCTACCAGATCAAGACTTCCAGAGGCAGGGCAAGTCTTCGCGTGTTTGTTAAGGTCATCACTTTCGATTTGCCCTTGTCCTTGTAATTCTTCCAGGCAAAACGGACGGAATGGCCGTCAAAGGACTGAATCCTAGAATTGATGATGGCGACCCTGTGGGTATAATGGCGAAGATAGCGAATCACGTTGATGAAAGGAAAGGTTTTGGCCCTAGGTATGAAGGAGGCATTGGGATCACATCCGTCCAAAGGACTTCTCACGGAAGCCATATGCTGAGTTGAGAGGTGGATATAGTTAGCTGTCGTCGAGATATCGCTGTGCCCCAGAAGCATCTGAGTCGTACGCAAATCAGCATGTGATTCAAGAAGGTGGGTGACAAAACTATGGCGAAGAGTATGGATCGTAGCGGGTTTGGTGATACCGGCTTTCCTTTTGGCGAGCCGAAAGCAGTGTTTGATGCCACTGGCGGCCAGGGGTTTCCCTTGAATCAGCCCAGGAAAAAGCAGGTCGGTGGGTCTATACAGTGACCAATAAGTCCTGAGCAGTTTCAGGTTTTCAAGCGACAGAACGGTTAACCGATCTTTGCTGCCCTTGCCACGATTGACCAGGATCGTCATGCTTTTGGAATCAATGTCTGAGATACGGAGATTAAGCGTTTCAGAGATACGCAGGCCCGAAGAGTAAGTGGTCAAGAGAATAACCCGGCGCTTCGGATTATCCACGCGATCAATGATGGAGAGAATCTCGGCTTTAGACAGAACAGAGGGAAGCTTCTTGGGCCTTTTGGGCCGGACGATTACGTTGTCTGACCAGCCATAGTGGAGGACCTTGTTGAAAAAGAGTTTAAAAGCGTTGCAGGAGATGTTAATATTACTGTAGCTAAGACCGGACTTGATGCGGGCATGGAGGTACGCTTTGAGTTCATCCGGCGGGACCTGGGGCGCGGACTTGTTGAAGTGCTTTTCCAGCATCCTCAAGTGGGAGAGATAATGTTTCAGGGTATTGGGGGACAGGCCGCGAAGCTCCATTTCGAACTTCATTCGTTGGGGATGGGAAGAAAGCATCTGAGAGTTTTGGGGCATGATAATCATCCTTTCTAAGATCTAAGTCAAATTTGGGGACCGAGAAGGTGATATCATGTCTCAAATTAAAATAGTGGGTTATTTACTAATCCTTAGCCACCGCGCAGCGGTTTAGGTACAACAGAGGGCTTGCGACACTTTGCCAATGTGCAAGCGGTTGGGACGCGTCGCAAATACTCGACACGTCATGAGAAATAGCCATTTCGGAGTTGATTTTCGAGAGTTATAAACAGTATGGTATTATTTGGAGGAAATGTGTCGAGAGTGCTTATAACGGGAATGTCCGGAACTGGAAAGTCGACTGCGTTGGAGAAGCTGGGAGAAAGAGGTTATCGCGTGGTGGACACCGACAGCGAAAAGTGGAGCCATTGGGTCTTTCTACCCGATGGTTCCACAGACTGGGTTTGGCGCGAAGAGGCTATCATCAAACTTCTAACCGAGCACCAACAAGGCACACTTTTTGTAGCTGGTTGTAAGTCGAATCAGGGAAAGTTCTACAATTTGTTCGACCATGTCGTCCTGCTTAGTGCGCCTGCCAGTGTAATACTCCCACGGATTGCCAGTAGAGAGAACAACACCTATGGGAAAAGTCCTGAAGAGCGAGACTGCATCCTGCGCAATCTCGCTGAAATCGAACCTCTATTACGTGTCACAGCAACTACTGAAATCGATGCATCAGCACCGATTGACGAGGTTGTGCGGCAACTCGAGAATCTGGCTAAGCATTACCGCCGGGTCTATTAGGGGGCTCGGGCAACCATTTTCGGGTATGTAGCATTTATTACTCAATTGATCAATACCTAAGGAGTGACCAAATATTATGAGTATCGAAGATACCATCGAAGAATTGACATTGCTGCTGTTGTACCTAACGTCTTGGGAGGAGAAATCTCCATTTGGATCTGCTTATCGTAGCTGGAAAGGCTATCCTTTTGAAATGCTAGACCAATTAACCACCGCAGGTTATATTTCTGGTAGCCGTAACGCAAAGTCGGTTTATTTTACTGAGGAAGGCGCAGCAAAGGCTCAGGAACTACAGAGAAAATACCTCGGTACGAAATAAACCAGGGTATTTCAGCTAATTCGACTAGCTTGAAGAAAGGACAACGTTATGACCAACAAGGACAAAAAGGATTCCGAATGGGCAGAAGCCAAACGGAAATGTCGCCTTAACGATGAAACAGTGAAAATGGCAAAAGAGATGGGTTTGCAGCCAAGAAGTTTAATTAAGAACATCCCCAGTAAAAATGAGATGTGGAAAGCCCCCGTCAGCGTGTGGATCAGAGACATGTACGAGGCACGACAGGAAAAAGCTCAAAAGAAAAGGGTGGCCAAGGCTAAACAACACCAGGAGTCCGACTAGACCTAAAAACATAACCGCAAGAATTATTTACCTTTGCATGCAGGTCCCTACCGCGGCATCGGATAATTTATAGAGATTTATGATGTTCCTAGACACAGAAGAAGCCAATGATTAGAAATCAGTGGCTTCAAAAAGGGCAATCACGCTGAGAGGTATTTCGATTTGCCCTTGTCCTTGTAATCCTTCCAGGCAAAACGGACGGAATGGCCTCAAAGGACTGAATTCTAGAATTGCTAATGGCGACCCTGTGGGTATAACGGCCAAGATAACGAACCACATGTCCCGGAGACTTGAGGGGTTTTTTGCAAAAGACAACCCAGGGGATGTGATACATTGGGTCGATAAGGGCAAGGAAGTGGCTTGGGAAGGCAAGTTGGGCAGCCTCGTTAAAGAAGACCATTTCCCCCTGTTGTAGGCTTGTTTGAGAAGGTAAAGAAATTTACCTCTGAATTTTTAGAAATGACTTTCACGGGAATGAAGAATTTCTTGCGGAAATAAGGAATTTCTCGCGGGAATGGACAAAGCGAAGACCATCGTTAGCAAGACCTCCGCCCGGAACAATACAGTGAACGTGAGAATGAAAGGAAAGGTTCTGGGCAGGCGCAGTCGGGAAGTATAGGAATTATGAAGGAGGAAGCATGAAGTGAGTGTAATAGGTGATCTGCACACGCATTCCTTGTTCTCCGATGGCACAGATTCCCCGCGTGAGCTTGTGCGGAAAGCGAAAGAGAGAGGTCTTTGCGTTTTGGCTCTCGTCGATCACGATACGGTTGAAGGTCTGGAGGAGTTTCTGACAGAGGCTAAGGCCAGCGGCTTGGAAGGTATTCCCGGAGTGGAGATTTCTACGTCGATTAACAGGACGAGAATCCACATCTTAGGCTACTTTATCGACTATCGGGAGCCTTCCCTCTTGAGCTTCTTGAGCAAGATGGCAAAAGCCCGAACAGAAAACACGCGAGAGATTCTCTTGAGACTGGAACGGTTGGATTTATTGCACTACGCATGGGAAAGTGTCCTGCGCCATAATCCACGGAAGTCTTGGATTTGCAGTTCCGACGTTTTTCTAGCTATGATGAAGGATGGATTTTACTCCAGTCTGGACCAGTGGCCTGAGTTTTATCACCGGTACTTTGGGAAGGAGAGTCAGGCCTATCTGGATCTCGAAGGATTTACTCCTGCAGAAGCCATTGACATCATCTTGAAGGCGCAAGGGATTCCTGTTTTGGCGCATCCGAAGCTGGTCGGAGATGACCGAAAGATCGGGGAACTCGTAGAACGCGGTTTGATGGGCATTGAGGTGCATTACCCGGTTCATGGGAGAGCAGATGTAGAGAACTACCTGCATGTTGCGGAGAAGTATGATTTGCTTGTGACTGGCGGAACAGACTGGCACGGAGAGCTGTCCGAATGGAGAGCTTCCTTGAGCGAATTCGGAATCAGTGAAGAGGAACTGGAGCGGTTGCATGCAAGGAAGGACGCGATAGCGGTTAAGTGATTCTGCGAAACTGTTTGCAACGATTTTTCTGGGCAGACAGAAAATTGCCTAACCGCAAGTCCATGGCCATAGTGTGAGAGGGAGCAGGTCAGAATCCGGAGAACCTGGCAAATGAGATTTTGGGGATGGTGTGATGGATTCAAGCGTCATGAAGCAGTACATAAGACATATCGAATTGATGAGGGAGAAGGTCCCGTCATTTACCGAATATCCGTTCAACCTGCCTGCAATCAGAGAACTGCGTTCATTGCCGTTCGATCCCAAAGTCACATTCATCGTCGGCGAAAACGGCTCGGGCAAGTCGACGATCTTGGAAGCCATAGCCGTCGCTTATGGATTCAATGCCGAAGGAGGAACGAGGAACTTTAACTTTTCCTCCAGGGCCACCCACTCTGAGCTAAACAACTATATTAGGATAGTGAAAGGTACAAAAAGGCCCCGCGACGGTTTTTTCCTGCGCGCGGAAAGCTTCTACAATTTCGCGACCAATGTGGACGAGTTGGGCCCGGACTTAATCAATTACTACGGCGGTCGCTCGCTGCACGAACAATCCCACGGGGAGTCCTTCTTTGCCGTACTTCAAAACAGATTCCAGGGTGAAGGGGTATACATTCTCGATGAACCCGAAGCCGCGCTGTCACCTTCCCGCCAGATGGCGATGTTGGTGAGAATGCATGAATTGGTTCAGGAAGGGGCGCAGTTCATTATTGCCACACATTCTCCGATCATCATGGCTTATCCTGAGGCAGTGATCTATCAAATCGGGGACGGGCTTGAGCGGGTGGACTATGAAGATACGGAGCACTACCAAGTGATGCAGGCCTTTATGAAGAATAGGCAGAAGATGCTCAGCATGCTGTTGGAGTAAACAGTGGGGAGTTTTGGGTAATGCTTTTTGGATCACGATGTCTGGGTAGACATAGGCTTTAGAAGGCGCGGCATCTGTTCTCTGCTTCTGGATGAGATGATGCGTGCTTTTCAGGCGCTTGGGGTTAATACGTTCATGCTGAACTATGTCGTGAACAATTTCGAAGCCGAGAGTGCGTGGAAAGCCCTGGGTTTTGAACCGATCATTCGTGGATGCGTGGCAGAAAGACAATAGCTGGTTTACGCATAGAGAATGCAAACAGTGCTTTCAACCTTGAGTTGAATCCACGTGCATCTCAACTGCCAAGTTATTGAAACGCTCTCCTTGGCACAATAGAATAAGCCTTAAAGAGGAGTGTGAAAAGAGATGAAAGACGAACTCGCGAAAAACATTTGCAGATATCGCAAAGAAAAGGGCTTAACGCAAGAGGAGCTTGCGCGGAAACTTGGCGCAACGTTTCAGGCTGTTTCCAAGTGGGAAACAGCGCACACCTTGCCGGATATCACTTTGCTGCCAGGACTTGCGCAGGCATTGGACATCAGCGTAGACAGGTTGTTAGGATACGTTTCTTACGACAAACAGGTTACCATCTACGAGGAGGAGTACAAAGGACGTGAGTATTATTGGGGAGTTGATCCCTCAAAAGCCTGTTTGCGGGTTCTTGAGCTCTTGCCACCGTCCACACATCTTAAACTGCTGGATATAGGATGCGGCGAAGGCAAAGACGCCGTATTTTTTGCCCGCAACGGATATGACGTCACAGCCTTCGATATATCGGATGCTGGCATCGAGAAAACGAAACGCCTGGCTGATAAGGCCGGAGTTCGGGTTAATATTTTCAAGGCCGACATTATGGATTTTCGTCTGGAGACAGCCTTTGATGTCCTCTATTCAAGCGGTGTTTTGCACTATGTCAAACCTCAATTGCGAGAAGAAATTTTCGCCAACTATAAACGATTCACAAATCCTAACGGGCTGCATGTATTCAATGTGTTTGTGAGAAAGCCCTTTATCGCTCCTCCTCCGGAGAAGGAGCCGACAGCCTGTCCGTGGATCTCGGGAGAATTGTTCACGCATTATCATGACTGGCTCATTAGAGAATGCACGGAGCTAATATTTGATTGCAGTTCTTCCGGCATATCGCACCAACACGCTATGAGCACAATAATCGCTCAGAAAGTGCAGGCATAAGCTCACATGCCGGCCAGGCTTGGCGTTCGGGTGGAAAAAGCGAAACGAGAGTGGAGGGAAGTTCCCGTGGATCTGAATATTCGGCGAGCTGAGGAAGCCGATAGCGACGACCTCACGGCTATCTCGTTTGCGTCCAAGGGGCATTGGAACTATCCTGAAGAGTATTTCGACATCTGGAACAAAGAATTAACTATTACTCCGGATTACATTCGGCAAAACGGGGTCTTTCTTGCTGAAGCTGAAGGCGTTTCTGTTGGGTATGCATCTATCGTTGAGGTGAAAGACGATATCAGGATAAACCAAGTTGTTATTCCGAGAGGTTTTTGGCTAGAGCATCTTTTTGTCAAGCCGGAATTCATTGGACGAAGAATCGGAATGCAGCTCATCACCTTTTTGAAGCGGTGGTGCGGAGGGGAAGGAATTGAACGCCTGCACATTTTTTCGGATCCCCATGCCAGAGGGTTCTATGAAAAAGTTGGTGCCAGATACATTGGAGAAGTTCCGTCAAGTGTTGCAGGGAGAACAGTCCCGTTCTATGTGTTGCAGATTTGAATCTGCGTGAGTCTATGGAGTACTGTCCACTCCCAGGTTAAGGGCGTGGGGACAAGTGTTGAAGGGAAAGCGGAACGGATGATAAGAAATGTCGTTTTCGATTTGGGAAATGTTCTCTTGAGTTTTCAGCCGCTGGATTATCTTTACGGAAAACTTCCTGATAGACAAAAAGCGGAGCAAATTTATGAAGAGGTATTTAAAAGCAGAGAGTGGCCGATGCTGGACAGAGGAGTGATTACCGAAGAAGAGGCCCTGAATCAAATCTGTAAGAGGAGCGCTGTCGGTGATCTGCTGCGAGATGTGATGGACAATTGGTATCAAATGCTGACGCAAATTGACGCCACAGTCGACATATTGAGGGAACTCAAGAGGCGAGAATATCAAATCTACTATTTGTCTAACTTCCACCAACTGGCCTTTGACGACGTTTCCCGGAGATATGACTTCTTCAGGATTTTCGACGGGGGCATCCTTTCGTTCAAAGAGAAACTCCTGAAACCGGAGAAAGAAATTTTTGATCGACTTATCGGGATGTATGGAATCAAGGCGCAAGAATCATTGTTTATCGACGACACAGAGGAAAACGTTCTTGGAGCAACTCTTTCGGGCTTCCCTACCATACGCTTTACGACACCTTTCGCTTTGAGAGAGGCGTTGAGAAATATGGGAGTTCTCTAGAATGCGGTCAGGCCCTGCTCCTAGCCTCAGAGCAGGCGAACTACTTAGTGGGGGCTGTCATTCCGGTCGATGGAGGCTACAGCGTGTATAAGGAGTAGGTGGCTTTTTCGAGGATCTCCGGGCTTGCCTGAGATTATGAAGTGTGTTGGGAGGACAAGTTGTTATGCTGGACAAAAGAATGCTCGGTATGTGCGTGCATATTCCGTTTTCTAAAGACACCTCAACCGCCGAAGTTGAACAGTGTCGCCGCCGAGATTGAACACCTGCGCCGCGCAAGTTAAACAGTGTCACCGGGAGGGTTGTACATTGAAGTCGGCGTGTTCCAATGGTATCATAAACATGCTTTTTACCGTGGCGGAGGATAGTGCAACGCTGAGGAGCGACACGAGCGCCGGCTACGGGGTTTAGCGGGAGAGTGATGCCATGCGTCCACGCAGGGGATTACTCTTCTTTTTTGCAGTTATACATAACGCTCACTCTCCCGGAAAACCTGAATGCGTTAAACCTCGGGTTCGGGCAGAGCCCGATGAGCCGAAGGCTCCTCTTCTAATCTTCCGAGATGCCTTTACGTTTCCGCATCGAGTCCTTGCCGTCGATCACAATCGTGTAAGAATCGTGGATAATGCGGTCGCATATGGCGTCGGCGAGGATGGGATCG
>LDXJ01000024.1 GCA_001029295.1 Peptococcaceae bacterium CEB3
GTGCATATTCCGTTTTCTAAAGACACCTCAACCGCCGAAGTTGAACAGTGTCGCCGCCGAGATTGAACACCTGCGCCGCGCAAGTTAAACAGTGTCACCGGGAGGGTTGTACATTGAAGTCGGCGTGTTCCAATGGTATCATAAACATGCTTTTTACCGTGGCGGAGGATAGTGCAACGCTGAGGAGCGACACGAGCGCCGGCTACGGGGTTTAGCGGGAGAGTGATGCCATGCGTCCACGCAGGGGATTACTCTTCTTTTTTGCAGTTATACATAACGCTCACTCTCCCGGAAAACCTGAATGCGTTAAACCTCGGGTTCGGGCAGAGCCCGATGAGCCGAAGGCTCCTCTTCTAATCTTCCGAGATGCCTTTACGTTTCCGCATCGAGTCCTTGCCGTCGATCACAATCGTGTAAGAATCGTGGATAATGCGGTCGCATATGGCGTCGGCGAGGATGGGATCGCCGAGCTTATCACGCCAGCCCGGGATATCAAACTGCGAGCAAAATAGGGTAGATACCTTTTTGTACCGGGACTCAATGATCTCAAGCAGATCCCGGGCCTCCATATCCTGCAGCGGATAGAGCAGCCATTCGTCAATGATCAGCAGAGAATATTTCTTGTATTGAGCCATGACCTTGCGAATCGTGCCGCTGCCCCGGGCAATGGAAAGATCCACGAGCAATTCCGGCAGTCGGATGTATTTTACGGTAAGATAATGGCGAACCGCCGCCATACCCAAAGCGCAGGCGAGATAGGTTTTGCCGCTGCCCGTGGCGCCAAGCAACACGACATTGTGGTGTTCGGTAATGTAATTGCAAGTGGAAAGTCTCGCGATCTGGGTTTTATCCAGATTCCTGTCGGAATGGTACTCAATATCTTCCACGCAGGCACCTGGCTCGGAGAAACCGGCCTGTTTTACCAGCCGTTTCAAGTGGTTGTTTTTTCTGACGCACCATTCCTTATCTGCGATCAGGCTGAAACGGTCTTCAAAGGGCATGCTTTGGAACTGCGGGTCGGTCAGCTGCTCTTTGAAGGCGGAAGCCATAACGCTGAGATGCATTTCCCGGAGCTTGGTAACCGTGTTTTCTGTCAGCATTACTTTCTCCTCCTGTCGTAGTAGTCTGCGCCACGGGTAAACCCGTACTGCGAAGAGGAAGAAAGCTGCGCTTTGGAGTCGTCCCCAAGCTTATCCTGTCCGGAGCTTAAAATGGTCTGCACATTCTTCAGAGACGGTCGAGGTGTATAGGTTAGGGCTCTTTGGCAGGCATTTTCAAGGCGCTGTGCCGAGTATTTGTCGGCCAACTTAAGAAGCCCCATGCAAGCTTTGTAACCCTGTTGCTCGACCTTGTAACCAGCGAGAATAGCGCGGATGACAGTTTCGGTATTATGTCCGATCTTAGCCGCCCATTTGGCGAAGCGCTCGCCGTTCCATTGTACATATTGCTGGTGGTTCGGCGGCATATGACCTTCTACGGTGTGGTACTGATTTGCTCTGCCGTAGAGCCTGGGATGAGAGCAGATGCGGTTTCCGTCAAAGAAAATCTCCACAGTTCCTTTCGTAATACGCAAATCCACCTTCTGCTTGATGTATTCATAGGGGACGGAGTAATTCATGCGATCGATGGAAATGTGGTAGTTCGGCCCGACCGTCGCCACTTTCCATGTTGCCAACTCGAACGGTCTTGGCGGCAAAGGCTGCAAAAACGGCTTCTCGTCTTCGAACACCGACGCCCGGCTGCCGTCTCTCTTCTGAAACGGCTTATGGTTAAAGGCCTCCAGCCGCTCCCGAATAGCAGTGTTCAGCTCCGGCAGGGACAAGAACTGCTCATTGCGTATAGCGGCCAGTATAAACGTGGAGATTACGCCGACAGTGCCTTCCACCATTGCCTTATCCTTAGGAGTGCGGACTCTTGCGGGATGACCGCCGTACCATAATGTTCCGCAAGCTCTCTATAGGTCTGGTTCAGAGAAACTTCATGACGCCCATGCCTGTCTACGCCGGTTTTCAGGTTGTCGCACTGAATGATCCTGGCGACGCCGCCGAAATACTTGTAGGCGTTGACATGGGCTGCTGTCCAGCATTCCTGATTCATGGAGAAGAATGCTTCCACATAACTGTAGCCGCTGAAAGGCAGTGTTGCCACAAAAACATATGCCGGAATCGCTTCGCCTGTATCCGTGTCAGTTACGCTAGCCGTGTCGCCCGCCCAGTCAACCTGCATGATTTCACCGGGCTTGTGGTTTAGGTGCATGGTAGCGTTTGTTTTGACCAGAAAATCGTTGTAGTGCTTGTTGAACTGTGTGGACTGATACGGTATCTCTCCTGCATCCCTGCAGGCATCGCAGTATTCCAGCCACAGCAGATTCAACGTGACGCCGTTTTTCTGAAGCTCCCGGTGAACATACTCGTAGTCCGGCATTTTGAAAATAAGCTTGCCGGTGATGGCGGGAAACAGCAAATTGGCCAGTTGCTTGTCTGACATGCTGTCAGGCAAAGGATACTGAAGCAGCTTCTCCTTTGCCAGCCGGAGCGTTTGGATGACGGTCGTTCTCGAACACCCGCATGCTTCGGCAATCTGAGTTTTGTTGAGTCCAAGGCTGTCAAGCCTCAGAATCTCGCGGTAATTGGTCATGGTGATGACCTCCTATGTTGTATTCACGCGTTTGCGTGTAACAACATAGTACCGCTCAGGTGGTGTTCAACGGTACCGGTAGGCGTGTTCAATCTCGGCGGTGGGGTGTTCAACTCGTGCGGTCGAGCTGTTCAATTTTATGCGGAATATTCAATGAGCGGACCCTTTTTCGAATATCCAAGCGGTAGTCGCCGGTACTCGCAGCTTGGCCAGAGACGGTCGAGCTAGGGCGAGATGAGGGAAAGTTGTGCGTCCGGTGACGCTGGGGACAGGCATTCCGTAAGAAGTGTTTACACACAACGCTTTCTCTGTTAGGCAAAATTCGGCCAGGCTAAGCGGGCATGTCCTGGTGCGTCTGGCTGAAGTAGAGACCCGACAAACTCGGGCTACTCTGCGCTCCGAGCTCGAGAACATTCATCTCATTGAGTGGAAATCGGCTGATGGAAAGGGCTGAAAAGTAGATACACGACAGGTTATCCACAGGTGCCTGAAACCCAGATGACATAAGGGTTTCAGGCCCCTTACGTGTCTACGGACTGTCGAAAGCGAGTTTGCTTTTGTCGCTGTAAGCCATTGGCAGTAAACGTCATTCAACCGATCTCTACAAAGCGATAGGCAGCTCTAATCAAATTTTTGTCGCCTGACCATGTTACGATGGTCATGTGAATTGCAAAGGGCAACAAATCACCGGCGGAATATCTTTTTCTTTAGAGGATATGACGGCTTTGTCAAAGTGCCCCTTGTGTTGTGGAATACGGGAGGGGGTTGGGAAGTTGTCGAGAAGTTGTGGGAAGAAATGACACACGGGGAAAGCGTAAGTATCTCAGAATTGGTAATTTTCAATGGCGAGTGAGGATACCATGAATGTGACCGAGTTTAGAAAGAAGGTTGACAAGATGAATGCAAAGCAGCTTTACAACCGTGCCTACGACCTTCAGTACGTCGAGGAGAATTTCGAGGAAGCATTAAAAACCTATAACCAAATCATTAGTGAGTTTCCCGACAGCAAAGAAGCCGGATATGCAAAGAGCCAGATTAGCAACCTGGAAGGGACGATTCAAAAGCCGAAAACGATGGCGGTGCAGGAAGGGGGCGAACCAAATTATGCCGCCCCGTTGGAAGAACGATACCCGATACTTAGGTCTATCGCTTCACTGTACAAGGTTCTGGCCGTACTGGTCGGCATCCTTGCGGTAATCTTGATTGTGATGGGTATGGGCGGTGCACCAAACGTGGGAATGATTATTGAATCATTTATCGGGGGATTAATTGGGGTTGTTATTCTGTTGGCCATGTCAGAAGGGATCACCGTTTTTCTGGACATCGAAGAGAACACCCGGAGGCTTGCTCTTCAGCAAGGCAAGTCGTGAAGAATGTCGGGTACAGGGGGGATTACTTAAGGCTTGGCAAGGAGAAGGTTCAACAGGCTATGGTTCACACTGCTCTGTGTCGGCATACCCTATTGCCGGATATTTGCTCGCGGAATGAAGGCAGCTCGACCGTCCCAAAAGCAAGACTTGACATGGGGGCGGCGGATGCTGCCTCAAAGGAAATGGGATGGGGCTTACCCCCAAAGAATACGTCTTTATGAGCCACATCCTTCGACTCGCTGAAGCATTCGACGTAGGGCTCGTGTCAAGTCTAACTCATAGAAAACGTGGCAAAAACACCGACACTGGCGGTTGTTATACAATCGTCCCCGTCACTTTCGGTTCCGAAGCTGCCGTCAAGTAGCACGATAAGTTGCCCGTGCACTTTGCAACGCGACGAGACCACACGTTGGTTTTGTGGAAACATACCCTGGTTGTTGAGCGTAGCAAGGGAGTTCTTAATGATCATACCGATGGCGGACAATGTGCAAAAACTAATGGAAGTGTAATCCATTTGCTCAAATAATTACAGGAAAGGGCGACTATTATGAGGAAGGGCTTTATCCCAATAGTAATTGGAATCATTTTTATGTTAACCGGTTGTGGTCCACTGCAAACCGTGTCCCTCGACGGCTCACAATCCGCAAAGACAAAGTCTATCAATGTTACGATGGACGTGAAACCAGTCATTAGTAACGGAAAAGTACAATGTAATATTACCACTAATTTACCGGAAAAAGCCAGACTTAATGTCATATTAGATGACGGACAACTTAATCAGGTTAATAGTTCTAGCGTTAGCGTGGTAAAAGGTAGGGCAATGACGACGTTTAGTAGTGTAAAACCCGGAGACTACACTATAGATGTAGAGACTGATATTGCTCAACCTTCGTCAGTGACTTCCTTGATTGGTGATAGCGGCCAGAACCTGGTGGGCCGCTCTATAGAAACAGATAAGAGAACTAATGGCAAAAGAGTTTTTGTCGAAAAACAGATAACTATCGGAACTCATCAACAGATCGAGGCACAACTGAAAAAAGAAGCGGAGATCAAGGCAAAGGCGGCAGCTGAAGCAGAAGCAAAAGCTAAGGCACAAGCCGAGGCAGAAGCCAAAGCTAAGGCACAAGCTGCAGCCAAGGCAAAGGCCTTGGCTAAGACACGAGGTGTACGGATAGGGATGACTGAACAACAGGTGTTAGATTCCATGTGGGGTAAACCGGAGGAAGTAAATAGAACTATAAGCCAGTACGGAACTGACGAACAGTGGGTCTATGGTGGCAACAATTATTTATATTTTGAAAATGGCATATTGACAAGTATTCAAAACTAAGAGGGTAAATCATCTAAACATCTTTTTTACAAATTACCCGCACGGGCTGTGGTAGTAGGGTGCGTGGAAATGAGTTATGACGCAGGGGAATAGTGGGAATGGAAGCATGAGGTGTCTTTAGTATGCCCCTGCTTCGCGCCGGTTTTTTGGGTGTTGGGTCACATGAGGTAACGGTTCTAGGCGGAGTGCTGATTTGTGCCGCGAATGTGCTTAAAATGCACGACGCTACACTGAAACAGAAGGCAGCCCCTTCGAAGCCGGTTTATGGGAAGCAGTCTCAAACAGCCTGGATCGGCTGGGGTATGATTCCTCCGGCCTACCGGGATACTCGCGCGAGTGGCCTCGCCCTAAAAGGTTGTGCCAGGGCACTCTGGCAGGAACTGAAGGATGCCTCGTAGAATTAAATTAAAAGGGATACCCCACGGTGCATACATCCGTGTGTTGTTCGGGCACCTTCGATGCCCAATCGCCCCCGCGACTTGCGTTTTGCCAAGTTGAAGAAGCCACCTTGAAACCTAGCCAGCAGTCAAGTACCGAGAGCCCGGTGGAAATTTGCTGGTGGTGGGGTCGCAGGATGGTTGCCTTCTACAGAGCATTGGCTTGTGCCAAGAACTCGATGCTGTATCGGGACGAAGGGGGCCCTTTCTATGCAGTGTCTCCCTTTGCCGAGATACCTAAAGTCCTTTGTTAGTGTGAATGAGAGGGGCCTGGGATAGCCGCATTTTTTCGGATTATCAATCTTTTGGGGAAGGAGATTGAGAAAGATCGTCGAACGATAATGATGGACTAAAGTGGGTCTGTAGAACTAGGCGGTTTGTCCGTTGCAATGAGTTGTCGGGCGAGCATGATATATTGCGCGGGAAGAGAGATTCCTCGGCACGGAGTTCCGAAAGTTACAAGACCAGGTGTTCAAGATTGGACTTGCACTTTCCCAGATCGTCATAATGCTGACAACCATTTACTACTGTTGCTCGGGTGCAATCCATCTACGGCCAGACGGATAATCATCCGGCTTATGCAACATGGAGGGATGAAAAAGGGGGACAAAATCGAAATTCTTATCATGAGGATTTTTAAGCAAATAGTCAATGATTTTCATTGAACACTTACCGGAAATGTGGCCAACTGAATATGCAGTAAGACAATTTTGAATGCGGCTCTTTTCGCTGTAACAGAAGGTTCTCAGCTTGAAACGGTAACGTATCAAGTCACGTAATTAACGAATGTGACGAGCAAACAGAAGCCAACTAATGCCAACAGAGGTGTCAAAGAATGTTCAACTTTGGAAACGCGAACGAGGGGCAGCGTAGAGCGATTGAAGCCGCCGATGGCCCTGTACTCATAACAGCCGGTCCGGGTACAGGAAAAACCTATACCCTCGTTCAGCGTGCTATCTATCTGATTCAGGAACGGGGAGTTCTGCCTGAGCAGATTCTGATGGCGACTTTCACAGAGAAGGCGGCCAAGGAACTTTTAACCCGCATCACGAACGAACTCGCCGAGCGCGGTATCGTAGCGAACATCAACGAGATGTACATTGGCACGTTCCACTCGCTCTGCTTGCGAATTATCAAGGAACACCTTGAGTACACCCGCCTAAGGAAAAACTACCGCACCCTCGACCAGTTCGACCAGAACTATGCGGTGTTCCAGAACATCCACAACTTCCGCAGCATCCCCGGCATCGACGCGGTGCTTTCAAATAGCAGTGCATGGCGGCAAGCAGGGGAAATTTGCGGCTTCGTGAACAACCTTGCCGAAGAACTCGTTGAGCCTGACGAACTGAAAGTCGACCCTGACCCGCAGATAGTGACTCTTGGGAGTATGCTTGAAGCCTATCAGGAAGCCCTCGCTGAGAACAACTTTATGGACTTCTCCGCTATCCAGATCGAGGCTTACTGGCTTCTCAAAAACAACCCGTCTATCCTAACCAAAATCCAGAAGAAGATTCGGTACATAATGATAGACGAGTACCAAGATACGAATTACATCCAAGAGCAGATTGTGTTCCTGCTCAGCGGCAGTCACAAAAACATCTGCGTCGTAGGCGACGACGACCAAGGTCTCTACCGCTTCAGGGGCGCGACTATCCGTAATATCCTTGAGTTCCCCACGAAGTTCGCCTATAGCGAATGCGAGGTCATACCGCTTGTCGTGAACTACCGCTCTAACAGCGACATCGTCGACTTCTATAATAGCTGGATGGCGACGACCGACGGAGCACGGTTCCGCTTCCGTTGGAATAGATTCCGCTACGACAAGACGATTGAGCCTCACGCCAAGTCCGCACTCAAAAGCCCTGCTGTCGTGAAGTTGGCAAGCACCGGGGATGAGGAACAATGGCGTGAGAAGATTCTCGGTTTCATTAACGACCTGATGGGGTCGGGCAAGCTAAACGACTATAACCAGATAGCCTTTCTGTTTAACTCTGTGAAGCATGACCGTGTTACGCGCCTTGCCCGCCACTTGGAAGAGAACGGCGTCAACGTCTACTCGCCCCGCTCTGATATGTTCTTTGAACGTGACGAAATTCGGCTAATGATTGGCTGTCTGATGCTGATGTTCCCGAAGTACGTTATCGGGCTTGAGAATGAGGAGTACCACTTCCTGCAGCCCGAACACTATAGTTATTTCCGTGGTTGCGTGATGGCGGCGAACGCATACCTTGAGAAACCCGAATCGGCTGACCTCCGTAACTGGATACGCCGTCGCGGGAAGATTCACGCCGGCCTGAAAGATACAACTGACTACGCTTACTCAGGCTTGATTTACCAGATGTTTGAGTTCAGGCCGTTTTCGACTATCCTTGGCACGGACATGCGGGTCGGCGTGGTTGATATGCGCCCTGCGAGGAATATTGCGCTCTTTACGCAGGTCGTGAATAAGTTTGAGTACCTGCACCGCGTGGATGTGTTTAACGCCAAGTGGATTGATATAAATACGGAGCGATTCTTTAACCTCTACCTGCGGTTGCTCATTGACGGCGGCATCTCGGAGCACGAGGATGATGCGGAGTACGCGCCGAGTGGGTGCGTTTCGTTCTTGACGATTCACCAATCGAAGGGGATGGAGTTCCCGATTGTGCTGGTTGACTCCCTGAGCAACATCCCAAGGAAGTCGTACAAAGACCTCATCAAGGTCGTGGAGGCGAAGTATTTTAAGCGCCCTGCGTTCGAACCGTATGACCAGACGAAGTTCTTTGACTTCTGGCGGCTCTACTACACGGCGTTTTCGCGTGCCCAAGATCTCCTCGTACTTACTTGCAACGAGGACAAGCGGACTCCGTCGATGTACTTCCGAGAGGTCTACGAGGAACTGCCTAACGCGGAGGGCGAGGGCTTCGACTTCTCCGAGTTCGACTTCAAGGATGTGAAGGACGTGAACATCAAGAACACGTTTTCGTTCACGTCCGATATTACCGTTTACGAGACTTGCTCCATTCAGTACAAGTTCTACAAGGAACTGGAGTTCGCGCCCGTCCGCGTGAACGCTATGTTATTCGGTATGCTCATCCACCAGACGATTGAGGACATCCACCGCGCTGCTCTGCGGCACGAGGAACACCTGATCAAGCCGGAGAACATCGTCGGGTGGTTCGATACGAACTACACGGCGCTGACGAAGAGCGAGCGGACATACCTTGCGGAGCCGCAGAGGAACGCCGCCCTGAAGCAAGTCCTCCGCTACGCAGAGCGGCAGGCGGGACAATGGCACACGCTGAGGAAAGCCGAGGTCGACGTGAGCCTCGTGAAGCCCGACTACATCATAGAGGGCAAGATTGACCTCATTAAGGGCGAGGGCGACACGGTAGAACTCGTGGATTTCAAGTCCGAGAAGAAGCCCGACATCTTCAAAGATGCAGAGCGGCTCGAACACTACCGACGGCAACTTCAGGTCTATGCTCACCTTGTGGAGGAGCGGACGGGTCAGAAGGTGAGCAAGATGCACCTCTACTATACGGGCGAGGAGGGCGGCCTCCCGACTATCAGCTACCCTTACCAAAAGACTGCTGTCGATGCCACGATTCAGGCGTTCGACGACACGGTTCATAAGATATTGCGGAAAGAGTACAGTCATCGTGCAGAGTCCCCCAAGACTTGCGAAGGCTGCGATTTCCGCTACTACTGCGGAAATTAAGAGAAACTTGGAGGATTGATGACGGTGAGCAACGCGGAAATCACATTTGAATTCAACGAACGCCCGACGATTAAGGGCTTCCCCGAACTGCGATGGACGGGCAAACGCCCGTACCGCTCCACACAGTATTTTCCTGCGCAGTTGCGGGAGCGGTACGGTGAGGAACAGAACGGCTGGATAAACAAGATATTCTGGGGCGATAACCTCCAAGTGATGAGCCACCTATTAAAGGAGTTTCGCGGCAAGGTCGACCTCATCTACATCGATCCGCCGTTCGATTCCAAGGCGGACTACAAGAAGAAGATAGCGATGCGTGGAGTGACAGCCACTAGCGACAGCACCGTATTCGAGGAAAAGCAGTATGGTGACATCTGGACAAACGATGAGTATCTTCAGTTTATGTACGAACGCCTTATAATTTTACGTGAATTGCTCTCAGATTCAGGGAGTATTTATATGCACTGTGATTGGCATAACTCGCATTATCTTAGAAGCATAATGGATGAAGTTTTTGGCCCTGAGAATTTCAAAGCAGAGATAGCTTGGAAAAAAGCTACAAAAACTACCAACAGTAAGAACTTTGGTTCCGAACATGATACCATATTTTGTTATGTCAAATGCAAAAGCCAAGAAACCTTTAACCAGATTTTCTCTTCATTGAAAGAAAACGAACTTCGGACTAAATATATCTACCTTGAAACGCCCTCTGGTGAAATAGTGAAGTTAACACGAGAAGAGAAACTCGGCTTGACCCCATTGCGGCCGGGACGCAGGTTCAGAGGGGTTCCGTTAATCAACATGAATCAGAACCGTCCAAATCTAAGGTATGAGTTTCTGGGACATACTCGAGTTTGGGCAAAAAGGCAATCCGAGTTGGAGAAAATGTACATTGAAGGCATGATTTTTCAGCTGGGTAATGAATTGCCTCAAAAAAAAGGTTATTTAGATGAAAACCCCGGTGCAAAAGTCAACGATATATGGGTTGACCTAAATCCAGTCAACTCACAGGCAATAGAAAAAACCGATTACCCAACCCAGAAGCCAGAATCTTTGCTGGAACGAATTATGCTTATAAGTTCTAACCCTGGCGACCTCGTGTTTGACTGCTTTATGGGTAGTGGCACGACGCAGGCGGTGGCAATGAAACTTGGTCGGCGTTTTATCGGCGCGGACATTAACCTCGGCGCGATTCAGACTGCCACCAAGAGACTCATATCCCTCGCCGACGAACTAAAGCCGAAGGAACAGTCGTTCATTACAGCCAGTGCGGGTGGTTCGTCGGAGACGGAACCGGAACATACGAAAAAATCCATTGAGGACGTGAAGTACACAGGCTTTGAAGTCTACAATGTCAACAACTATGAGTTCTTCCGCAATCCTATCGAGGCGCATGACCTCCTGATGGAAGCACTGGAGATTCAACCCTTTCCGCAGAGCGACATCTGGGACGGCGAACTGGATGGTCGAATGGTGAAGATTATGCCGGTCAACCGCATCGCTACGAAAGCCGACCTCGAAGAGTTGAAGGCGAACCTTCCGTACAAGACCTACGAGAAGCGCAAGGAAGAGAACCCAAGTGAGCCCGTCGAAAGGATTACCGTCGTTTGCATGGGGCACGAGCCGGATTTGAAAGCATCGCTGGAAGCAGAACTCTCCGAGTACAAACTGGACATTGAGATCGTTGACATCCTCCGCGACAAGGCCGATCTGCAACTCAAGCGCGAGGCAGAAGCCGAAATCGTCTGCGGGGGAGGCAAGCTGGTTGTCCGCGCCTTCTACCCGCTGAATCTTATGCAAAAACTGTCTTTGCATAAAGAATACGTAGAGGACTGGCGGCAGCTCGTTGAGTCTATTATGATAGACTGGAATTACGACGGCGTAGTGATGCAACCCACGGTTACTGATGTTCCAGGCAAGAAAAACATGGTTTCCGGTGTATACGACATTCCAAGCGATGCCGGTTCCATCAAGGTGAAGATCACCGACCTTCTCTCCGAGTCTCTTGAAGTGGAGGTGCGCTGATGGCTTCCGAATATGATGAACACTTTGCTTTCTATGAGCAGTTACTGTACTACTACACCAGCAATCGCGGCAAAATACGCTCCCGTTATAATGACCTAACCCGGAAGTTCCTCACCTATAACGACCGTGACGAGAACCCATCGGCTTTCCTGCGTCTGCCACAGTTTGAGGCTTTGGAGATGTATATTTTTATCAAAGAGTTCATGAACAATGCCCAGGTCTATGAGATGTTCAACGACTGGCGCAATCGCCGCGACAGATTTGCGAATGCTTCTTATTACTCTGTCCGCAAAGGGGGGCAGATAACACTGTGGGATGACAACACGGAGAAACTTACCGATACGCTTTTTAAGCAGATGAAGAAGTATCGGGAAACCTACCCGAACTATATCTACGCACTGACGATGGGGCTTGGGAAGACCGTTCTGATGGCAGCGTGTATTTTTTACGAGTTCCTTCTGGCGAAAAAGTATACGAGGGATAAGAGATTTTGCCATAACGCCCTTGTGTTTGCCCCAGATAAAACGGTTCTCCAGTCGCTACGTGAGATCATCACATTTGATAAGACCAAGGTCGTACCGCCAGAGTACGCCCGCGTCTTGGATTCGAATATTAAATTCCACTTCCTTGAGGAAAGCGGGACGACCCTCCATACCCTTGACGATTCGGACTTTAACATCGTCATTTCGAACACCCAGAAAATCATCGTCAAGAAGAAGCGCAAGGAAGATAAGCCCGCGGATGTGCTGTTCAAACAGGGCTCCTTGTTGTCAGCTGTCTATGGGGGCAAGGACAATGACGACGATGTACGGGACGATTCCTCGCTGATGGATAATCAGCGGTTCAAGAAACTCTGCCGTCTTAACCAGCTTGGTGTCTACGTTGATGAGGCACACCACCTGTTCGGTGCCGATCTCGAAAAGCAAATTCGTTCAAGCGGCGCAAAGAAGACCAGTCTGCGAGACACAATTAACTTGCTTGCCGAGAGTACGTCGATTGTCGCTTGCTACAACTACACAGGGACGCCCTATGTCAACAGACAGCTACTTCCAGAGGTTGTGTATGCATACGGCCTTCGGGAGTCCATCTGGAAGGGGTTTCTGAAGGACGCCGACCTGAAAGCCTTTGAGAACGTCAAGAGCGAGGAGTTCCTCCGTGCGGTCGTGAAGACGTTCTGGGAACGCTATGGCGGCAAAGTTTACGAGGGGCTTCCTCCCAAACTGGCGATATTCGCCACGACCATCGCTGAGGCAAACGATGAAGTCCGGCCAATGGTGGAAAGGATACTCGCAGACTTGGGTGTTCCCGTGTCAAAGATTCTGGTGAACGTCGGTGACGATAAAATCACAAAGAATGAGGACATCCGCAACTTCAACGATCTCGATGTGCCGGGTACCCAAGGTAGCGAGAAACAGTTTCTCATCCTCGTTGGCAAAGGGCGTGAGGGTTGGAACTGCCGCTCCCTTTTCGGTGTAGCGCTGTTCAGGAGTCCACAGTCAAGGATTTTTGTTCTCCAGGCGACCATGCGTTGCCTTCGGAAGATTACTGACGAGCAGCTATCCGCCACCGTGTTCCTTTCTAAGGAGAACTACGATATCCTCGATGACGAACTTAACAAGAACTTCAACATGGACATTAAAGATATGACGAAGTCCAGCGCCGACAAGTCGCAGCGTTATAAGGTCAGGGTTCTTCCGCCGCCGAGATTGATAAAGCTGAAGCGAATAAAGCGTGAGTATACCCTCATGGAGAAAGGCTACACAGCGCCGATTGACTTTGCCCTTGAAGGGACAGACTTCTCGAAATACGCTGCCGTGATGTATGAGAAGGACGGCATCTCTCACGATATGAGTGTCAAGGAGAAGAACATCGACGACCTGAAAGAGCGTATACGTTACAGCGTATTCTCCCTTGCCGGTGAGATTTCACGATACCTGAACATCTCGCCTATTCTGGCGGCACGGATAGTTCGGGAGTGCAAAGACGGCGAGGAGACGGTTCTTACCGCCGTCAACAAGTACAACGAAATTCTCGACGACGTCATTATCCCACTGATTTTCCACGCCATCTTTGAGGTTGTTAGTAGGGTCAAGTCGGAGGACCGTGACCTCGTTCTCCTGAAAGAGCCGAAAGAAGGCGGTTACTACGAGTTCTCTGGCAAGCCCGAACTGGTCGTGACGAACAACGACCCACAGTTCAAACCTGCCGAAGTCGCCAAGAGCTTCCACGCCGATACCTATGTGTTCGACTCGAAGCCAGAGAAAGAGTGCTTCTTCCAGTATATCACGAGCGACGAGGTCAGGAAGGTTTACTTCACGGGTATGTTCACGAGTAATCAAGGAGACCTTTCTATTCAATACTACGACCCCGAATCTCGGCGCATTCGGCTCTACTACCCGGATTTCTTTGCTGAAATGAGCGACGGCTCCTACCAGTTAATCGAGGTCAAGCGCGACGATAAGATTGATGATGCGGTCGTTAAGGCAAAGGCAGACGCGGCAACTGAAATGGCGATCCAGAGCGGCGTCGAGTACAAAATGTATGCGGGTAGCCTGATTATGAAGTCGCATATTTTGGAGCGGGTGTCCTCAGCCGTGCAACAGCAGAATCTGTTCAACAGCGAAGAATAGGATATGGCTACGAAAGGAAGAAGCATAAACCTGTTTTTGAGGGACGGTGCCCCAGCGAACGCATCAAATGGACCCTCGCCAAATGGACTGGTGCGGCTGATAAAATGCCGCGCAGGGAGTTGGATATGTGCGAGGGGCGATGACCTTTCGCAGAGCAGAGTTTATTTTCTGTTCGGCATTCCGACCAAACCGGCAGACGATGCTCTGAGCTGATTTTTCTTACCGGTAAGTATGCTAGAGTATCAGAAGCCCTACGAGGTTTATCAAGCAATAAGGGGCTGCATTGATGAGTACAACTTCCTGCGGTCGCATTCCACGATTAGGTACCAGCGGCCAGCAGAACCCTATTTTGGGCGGACGGAATACGCAGAGAAACCTTTAATAACCGCTTGATTGCCCTAAGTAGCCAAAGAGCATCCATGTCAAGGGCGGGCGTACGCCCGGCGAAGCGAATCCTTCACTTGGAGGGCTGGAAGTCGTAATCTCTACCAAGCGGTGTCAAGCGAACTTACATCAAGTCGTCCGTGGAGAAAATCATAAAACTACGAGTTTTATGAGAGTACAGAAGTAAGGCTCTAAAATTAGGGGGCCGGCCCGCTTCACAGACGGTTACGCGGACTTCCTTTTAACCTGGGCTATGTCCCGATGGACATCAGATCATGGGAGAGGCCATTTGGCCGACACTACCTCTGGTCCACCGGAGACAGAGGGAGAAGAAAAAGGCGAAAAGGGGAAAGAAAATGGCTGACATTAAATGCGAGATCAAGGAAACACTCGGGATACTCTCGGAGTCCCCCAAGGGATGGAAAAAGGAGCTTAACCTCATAAGCTGGAATGACAAGGAGCCCAAGTATGACATTCGGGAATGGTCGCCAGACCACTCTAAGATGGGGAAGGGGGTCACGTTTACGAAAGAAGAACTGAGGAAGCTAGGGAATATCATTCGTGAACTTGATTTGTGATTCGTGGTGGGTATTGAGGCGACATCATGTTGACAATGGCTACTTTGTCAACAGTTGTCATCACGTCGGATTAGGATGTCACTTCGGGAGGCAGTATTCTGCTTTTGGGCACCGCAGGTCAACGGAAATCCATTTTGGGCGGATGGAATACGGAGAGGAATCCTTAAGGGTGTCCAGGTCAAAGGCGGGTGTATGCCCGACTAGGAGATTCCTTTACTTGGAGGCCCAGAAGCGGTAGCATCAGACAAGGGGTGAGAAAAGACAGGAAATGAGTGGAGGTGCACATGATGCCAGAAATCGCAATAACAGACTCAGTTATTGACGGCTTCCATAAACTTGTAGCGGACGTAATGAAAGATCCCGGTGAATTCCACCAGAGGGTGGGATGGGGAACTTATGACAACCTCATAAAGGAATTAATCGCTTGCGACGAACAAATAAATGAAGACGTGTTATCAAAGGTTAATCCAACAATGGTGAAACGAGTGGTTGCGAGGATAGCTTTAATGGCAGACATGCGTAGAACTGATGCTAACTCTGCATTGATCCATGAGGTTCTTGGACAAATTCTAGTAGAAGCAAGCAAGCATAAAGAATGTTGGTTAGTATATATTCCCATTTTGGGGCCATGGGGACCCGAACCTTTGCGAGCATTAGAAGGCGGACGAAATATCATGGTTAGAAGTGGAGTTTCTACCTGGTTTGATTTAAGCGTAATTAGTCAGAACGACAAACTGTTGACGGATATATTTGACCACGGCGTTGACAATAGCGTGGGTGCACCTAGATTGGGCGAGTTTCTAGGTATGAGGGTCCGCTACGTGTGGACGGGGCGTACGCCGTTTGATGACGATAATGGTATTGATGCCGCATATTATGATTTTACTTCTATCACATGTCTATGGATTGAGAAACTTTTTTCGCCGATAGCAGTCATTCGATATCCCATATCATTACTATGTTCTTCGGGTGCTAATTTGTCGGGGTACACCCCCAGACTGCCCCAACTAATAGGCCCGGTGGCACAACCATATAAAGCAATAATACTGCCATCTAATTTATGGGAATTTATCGACTGGTTTAATGAGTCGCTTGAACGTTTGCCTAAGAATGATGAATCTCGTTTAAAAGTAGCTCTTGACGCGAATCGGAGTGCTCATCTTTTTACTTCTGTGGAAATGTTTATAATACTAAGTGAGGTTCTAGCAGAATCTTTGCTTGGGGAAGGAATGGAAATATCCCGCACAGTCAGCCAACGTGCTGCATGGACACGCGGGTACGAGGCGGATAAGATATCTCGTCAGCAGATATATTCGGAAGAGAAAAAGTTGTATTCATTCCGTAACAAGATAGTGCATGGGAGAAAGTGGAGCTCAAAGCTAATCGGCGATTCAAATGACGTAAAAGCATTTCGTCTGAGAGTTGAGAAGCGCAACCGTGAATTAATTTTGAGGGCTTTGCAAATCGAGCGGACGGAAGAGTTAAAAGATTGGGCTGACCAAAATCTTCTGGGTTAGAACTTGGCACTTGGCCCTTTGGGGAAATACCGAGTCTGTGCGTCCTATCTATCCTCATTGCCCAAAGTTATACTTTCAGCCATTTTGCACCATATTTGACTGAAGCCGCCTAATATACTAACACGTGGTCATATCAAAAGGTAAGACAAGGAGAATTTTAGGTGACTCTCTATGCATGAAAACATTGAACAGATACTGCAAGACGAAATCCGGGAACAAAAGCGAGCCGCCAGCGGCGCACGTCATAGAGCGTCGAGAACGCGCAAGCACGAAAGCGTCCGGACTCCCAGCGAGAGCTTGACGGGCTTTCAAAAAAGGCTCGTGGTTTATCCTGGGGTCCTACGTATTACAACGATAGGGGAGATTCGATTGATGGAGCTCTTGGAACGCATTCTCAAAGGAGAAATACCTCCGCGTGAGGACTTCGATGCTTTGGATTTCAAGGATGCACAAAAAGCCGCCGCCGAACTGCGCAGGCTGCACAAGAACCGAGAAATCATGGACGCGTGGAAGTGCCCACCTGCTGTCGTAAGTTCCTTTTTCGGCAAATATGAAGTGGTGAGAATCAGAGGAAACAACGTTCTAGTCGGCCCGGCAGCGGTTGAGCATCTCGACCGGTTGCGTTCAGACAATCGCCCTAAAACGCCCGAGGCAACGGAGACTGCCACCCCGGTGCAGCTGGGCAACAGAGAACCCTACTTGGTCAGCATTGACAGGCAATTTACAACTCCTGAACTGGTTAACTTTATTGAGCGCTTGGGCCGGTTTGTCAACGGGCCGGAACAGGGTTATCACGTCACATTGAATATCCGGGAGATTCTTTAAAGGAGAGGCAAGTAGCGGCAGAGGAGTCACCTACACAGTTGTCAGAGCGGAATCGCGAACTCATTCCTCAGCGTCGCAGCTTGTTTTGTAAGTTCAGGAATATGGTGCACGCGCAGGAGGGTGAATGGGCGACCCTCAATCGCTTTTCCGGTTCTAAGGTCCGCTGAAGACTCCTTGCTGATGCCGTAGCATCTCGCTGCCATGGTAACTAAAGAAAAGGATGGCGAACAGAATGAAAATACTCAAAACTCTAATAAGGGTCTATGTTGATAAATTAGATTCAGCCTTGTTATTTTATGAAAAGCTTCTGGGGACAAAGGCCGAGATGAGATTTGCCTACCCTGAGGTGCATTTGGAATTGGCAACCGTGGGAGATATTTTATTAATCGCCGGTTCGAACGAAACCTTAAAACCTTTCCGAAACACAAAAGCCACCTTTCTCGTTGATTCCGTACAGGAATTCAAAAGTTGTCTTGAGCAAACAGGGGCTAAAATCATAAGAGGCGTTAAGGAAGTGCCAACAGGCAGGAATATGACGGTAGAACACCCCGACGGAGCAATATTTGAGTATGTGCAACATTTCAAATAGGTGTTCACCGCTGGAACTATTTTGGTTCTTGACTCCTTAAAACTATTGGGAGGGCTTCTTTCAGTGATTACGCAAGCTAAATTGTTCAATATCATAATCTCAGGACGCAATGAATGCTACGTTAAGAAAAGTCCCACTTACAATCCGTATTCGCCAGGGGATATTTACGATTGGCACTTTAAATTGGAGCAGGAGCAGTATACATTTACCGACTCTTACCGGGGTTTTAATCCATATAGCGGTGTTGAGTATATCTTTTCCAAGATGCTACGAATTCCAATTTGGTCCTGCGACTATATTGGCTACGCCTTGGAGAATACGTCTATTGCGGAAAAGGAGATCTATGGTTTCTTGAAAAAAGCTAGATCTGCCCACCTATTGGGCTGTGATGGAAACCTGTTGGCAAACTACCTATATGAGCATGGAGGTTTCCGCTATCAGACTACTTTTAGCGGCAACCTCAACGCTCTTTTACAAGTCGAGGAAATTCACTTTTGCAATTATTTGGTAGGACGGCAAGTATCAGCTGGTTATTTCAAACAGTGAAAACTACTTTGTTACCTTGTCGTAAGGCAGGTTACCTGCCCAGCAAATAAGAAAAGGGGCCTGTTCGCCGCGCGACTGCCCATTCTGTGGCATAAAGGAGTATCTCTCGGCCAGCATAACTGGAGCTGGACATGTTGGTAGGGGTGTACGCCTCCAGGAGAAGAGTAAACGGGCTAATTTTCAGAGGCTAATGCGTAGGAGGATGACTATGTTAGCAGATGTGCATTCGCATTTGGACCAGGACCCGGCAGCGGCTTTAGCCAGGGCAGGAAATAATGACGTTGGAATCGTACTGGCAGCTGCCATGGATCTGACGACTTCGCGGATGAATGTCTCTTTAGCGGAAAGGTACGGCCAGGTAAAGGCATGTATTGGTGTTCATCCTTGGCGGGCCGATCTTTTTACGCCGGAAACGGAAAGTGCCATGGCCGAATTGATTAAAAAGGGTAAAGTGACAGCAATCAGCGAAACTGGAGTCGACGTGATGCGCCGGAGGTCCGATGATTTCCGAACTGAACTAGAACCGCTTCCTCTGGAGGTCCAGCTAGAAGCCTTTCGTGCTCAGGTGGGTCTGGCCGTAAACAGAAATCTATTTCTTGTAGTACATGACCGGGGTGCCAGTAAGGAAATCTTGAAGGTCTTTGATGACTTTAGGGATCACTCGCCAAGGGGTATCATTCATGGCTTTCTCGGTTCGGTCGATGAAGCTCGCCAGTATCGCCAAAGAGGATTCCTTATCTCTATTAACAAGCGTAACATTCCAGCAATTAACCCGGTACTGGAGACTTTGGCACTTAATGAGATAGTGCTGGAAACGGATTCAAATGAACCAGCGCGGGTGGGGGATGTATGTGAGACGGTAGCATCGCTGAAGAGAGTGACAAAGGCCGAGGTGGTCGAAGCGACCACTGAAAATTTGAAGAAGTTGCTGGAGACGTGTCTTTAGCCGCAGGAAATAATGGAAGCGCGTCGAATGGTCGAATGAATGAATGAATGAATGAATGGTTGGAGGGCGTTTCCCGGACTCGGCGTAAGGGTGCAGTAGATTGTCTGATGGATGTGGTATATTGTGAGAAAGCTGTCGGAAAGATTAAGATTCTGCTCTGGTATCAGAGCTAAATCATCCCTCAGGATCGTCGGAGGCATGTCACATAGCAAGTAGGAAGGATGGGAGAGGGTGGAACGCATAGGAATATAACATGCTCAAACGTCAAACGCAACCCAAGATTTGGGTTGTTCATCGGTTAGTTGTCCCCATGATTTTAGGGAAAGGAAAGGTGCCTTTGGGCGTTACCCAAATGAAGAGAAAAACTAAACAAACCTAATCGGAATAATAAACTGTACCGGATGCCAAACACGAGCCGGGCCGGATAACTATTTGGACGAATTCGAGCTTTAACCGACTTTCAGATTATGGAGTGGAGTGAAAGGTTCATGGAAAAGTATCAGGGTGTGATAGTTGAAGAGAGTTTAGAGGACAATAGACTTCTCAATGAAATCACAATTAATTCTGTTAGAATCTCGAAAGATGAAAATCCTTCTGATAGATGGCACCTATATACAGTTAGCGTTTCGGAAGAACTAATTGATAAGTTAAGCAAAAATATCAAAGATAAATGGTATATGCACTTTTGGGAAGAGAAAAATGTAATAGCCATTTTTAAAGGAAAAATTTTTAAATTTAATTACGATGATAAAGGATCTTGGAAAGCTGCAACAGAATACGGATTATCTATCGGCATACCTCACGAGCAATTAGACTTTCCTATTGGCTAGGCACTGTTATATGATATCCTTCCGTGTCATTGACCCTCTGGGGTCTACGATTCGGCACCATCGAGGAGGCCAACCCCCCGATGCAGTGGCTGATTGCGAGAAACCCGTCGCGTTCATGGCCGCCAAAGTTTCTCTGCCCGTTATCCTCGGCTTCCTGTTGTGGAGGGCGCGGAATGTAACACATAAACTGGTTACACGGTTACTGGTTCTTGCCGTCCTCGTCTATGCAGTGGTCATCATTGCGCATGCACATTGGATTGCCTTGAGTGCTATAAGGGGTAGCCTATGAACAACACTATTGGTCAACTTCTAGCCCGCCTACGCGAAGAGAAGGGCCTATCTCAGGCGGCTCTCGCGGAACTGGTAGGGACAACCGGCAAATACATTAACGATTTGGAGCACGGAAGACCGGGCGGAATCGCGATCCTCGCCAAGATTGTGGCTGTGCTCGACGTACCACTGGAGGAAGTGTACCGGAAAGATAAGAAGGGAGACGAGAACATGGAGAAACAAACGCTCATCGAAATCAACGGCTGCGTGGAAACGGACCTGAGCCACGACCAGTGGCTCGACGAATTTATCGACTGGATAGAATCCCGTGGCGAATATTTTGGAGGGGAGGTGGAGCAAAGGTCAACAAGGATCGGCTTTGCGGTTGGTCCCTGCCATTTTTGTGGTTCTGTGAATCCTCATTGACTTAGTACACTTTTCGGGGAATCGTCTATTTGCGGCTTCCGAAGAAGCACGATACAATTTCTGAGTAGCTGGGTTTGCCAATATTGATAACCGAAGAAGCTCCACTCTTATTTCTCTAACAAGAATTTTATTTGAGGCCGTGTTTCTGCTAGTGACGGATTGAAAGATATTTTGGTAATGGGTAATGTCATCCCTCATTTGAGTGATAGATTGCTTGTTCTCCCTCTGTAAGTCGTTCAATTTTCGGACCCCATCCAGTATCTTTAGCAAAGCCGCTTTTTCGGCCTCGTCCATGAACCTATCCCTCCTACAGACCCCTACGCTTTCAGAGTATTCTGTTGCTCCGTATTGTGCCACATTAGCGTGATTCCTTAATATGACAGACGGGGATTCTACTGTAAGAATAAACGATTTGAACAAGGGCAGCCGCAGCATGGTTCCTAGGATTAACGCAGCTAAAACTGATTCTTAAAACCCGAAATTCGTCACCCCTGTCCTCCGTCGAACGTATGATAACGAAGAGAGGAGGCGACTTTTTGTATACACCTGACTGTCATGTACACTCTTATGCTACTCGCACTTCATTCACCCACGGGCACGTTCACTTTATGGCGGGAACTACGGGTGGCGGTATTCCCGCCGGACCATCCCACATCCACTCTTACAGTGGCGTGACGACCCTCGACAACGGTCATGTGCATTCTTACAATGGGGTTACTGGTCCAGCCATTCTTTTACCCGGCGGAGGTCACATCCATGCTTATGGTGGATGTACCACGTATGATTTCGGTCATGCGCACGCATATGAGGGGCAAACCACTAATGCCGAGTTTGCGCACCTATTTGGCCAAGTCTGTCGTTGAAAGGGCCAACCTGACTGCGAAAAAGCACCTGAGGCCGGCGTTGGCCGGGGCGGGTGCTTTTCAGTTTTCTCGTCAAAAAAAACCCCTTTCCCGAAAGATAAGGGGATTAGCTAAAATGCTTATTAGAACACAATACCCATTGCTATAAGAAGTAAAATGATCACGACTACAATCCCAATTCCTGCACCGAAACCCATAATCCTACCCCTCCTATCAGAGTTCGTTTGGAACTAGAAAATTACACCTAGCGCAATGAGAATTAATATCGCGATAGCCACAATGCCAGCGCCTATACCTGCACCGCCGTTCCCAAACATTACTTTACCCCCTTGCTTGAGAAATTTAATCGTTCACATCGAGTATCGAGCAACGAATAATCAATTGAGTGAAAAGCCTTTTTAATACCAACCATCTTCCTCCAAATCGTTTTCTTATAAACCAATCATGGTCAAGGCGATCTAGCTCTAAAAGCCAGATTAGCGTGGTCTTCTCCAACGTATCCGGGGCGCGAACTGCATTCGTTCATTTAGTTGCTCGGGTGAAGTGATCCCCCTTTTTGCCAAAAAGCGTTGCAGACCGGGGGGTATCGGACGTTGCGCCAGGAAATTACTTTCCGCGAAAGTTGGGGTCACATTGTCGATAGTATTAGGTGTCATGCACAAGACCCCTCTTTCCTACACCCAACGACGTTCGGACAATCCAAAAGCCCTAAAATATTACCCCTAAAGCGATTAAAATTAAAATAGCGATCGCGATAATCCCTACACCTACCCCCGCGCCGACTCCCCCAACCGGTGCAACAGGTGGGCAACAAGTCGTAACAGCCCCAATGTGTGGCGGGGCACCAACTGGTGAAATATTAGGAAAATGGCCATTATAACCGAACATGACGTTTTTCCCTCCCTCGTTGAAATTTGGCCCTAACTTAAAATACGATCCCCATGGCGATAAGCAAAAGGATAATAACTGCTACTATACCAATGCCTGCCAGAAAAGTTGGGGCGCCAGTACCGTCTGCTCCAAATGCCATTTGGCGAGCCTCCTCTTACCATAAGATGGTATATATTATGTTCTGTCCTTAGGGTTTGTCACACTGCGAAAAAATAAAGGAGAGAATCCTATCCGGAGCAAGGCGGCTTACAGGACCGCAAAGAGTTTGTGCAAGACAGTGCAAGACCTAAAAAAATAATTGGGGTACAAAGCTGGTATAGCTTGTAACAGATTCTGTTTATTTCCATATTATGTAATATCCAATTCGAGTTGGAACTGAAAAATAAGGAGGGCTAAAAATGGCGCTTGGAGCTGGGGCAGGAGTTGACGGAATCGGAACCCGTTTTGGAGCAGGAATAGCAATTGTAGTCGTAATCATTCTTTTGCTTATCGCTATGGGTATTGTTTTTTAATTCTACGCATTTTTAAAATTTGCTGATGGATTCTAGTTACAAGGAGGAGAAACAATGTACGGTTATGGTGGAGCAGGACCAGGAGTAGGAGTAGGTATCATTGCTATAGCTATCTTAATCCTTATTGCATTGGGTGTTATCTTTTAATAATGAATTTGGAAAAGCACGATTCTATAACGAAAGGAGGACAGCTAGATATGCCAAGATTTAATCGTTCTGAATTTCGGCGATTTCCTTTTTTCCCATTTTTCCCTTTCTTTCCGTTCTTCCCGTTCTTCCCATTTTTTATAGAACCTTTCGACAATCGGCGACGTTTCTTCTAATTCAAAGTAAACTACAGCCAGGTTTTTATAACCTGGCTTCGGATCATATATAACGCCCTAGACGGCAGAGGGTTCTATTATATGGTTTACGGACTTTACATTTAGAGAGTGGTGCTCCATACGATTTATTCATTATAAATGTTCACTGAACCGTTCATCGAAATTTGCTAGTTTGAGACAGTTGGCTTATACGCCTGCCGCCTCTTATGCCGATATCTTTGGCGCGTATAATTAAATTGAAAGTTCCCGGGGATCATCTTGATTCCTCATATGCCCGGATGGGATGAGTTCAGCCGTGAGGCCGCCCGCCGGTTCTCTCAACATGGTTATGCGGCTCTCTGCCCTGACATCTATTGCCGGTTTGGGCATGGGACTCCTCGCTCTAGTGGCCCGGGGCGCCGGGGCGGGACAGGGCGTGTGTCCCGTGCCATAAGATAAACGCATTGCTAGAATATAGTTTTGCTATAGACGGCGGCTTCAACCTCATGCTAACCTGGTGTCAGATTTGGCGATTCTCACCTTTTTGGTGTGTTGCTCAAAAATTCTAGTGGGATTTGCCCGACCAAGGGGTGGGTTTATTGAAGGGATAGAAGGGGCGGGAGCCATATGGCGCAGGTTATTTATTTGCGTTCGGAATTTCCCAGCGGGCGGTCAAATATTCTTATGAGCGATGGCAAGGCGCACAACTCGGAGCTTTTTCATTTTGTTTTAGTCCTCAGCGATAACGGTGTTCTTTGGGTGGACGTATTTTGGCCTTATGATGAAGATATTTATACCTGGGCAATTTCTGAACGAGAGTTCTGGGAAACATTCCGGGAATGGCGTCTGCGCGGATTGTCTTTGGGAGACAGTGGCAGGGTCGCGGAAAAATTGGCGCACAAATGTTTGAGCAGAAAACTCTCGCTGTTAGGGTAGTGGCTTGACTTGGGGTGCTTTGCAAAATTAGCCCCAATCAGGAGACAAGAGAAAGTCGCGGATGTTTCTATGCTTGATACCGTTGCGGCTCATGTCGAACTCGTCAAGTGATATGACATACTTGGGGAAGTTGTCTCGGAGACGATCCTCGGCTGTCTTCAGTTTTCGGCATCCGCTTGGGCCTTGCACCCCCGGGATGAGTGGATCGGATGGAATGTCCAGGATCGGAAGCAACGACTCCCTCTTATCGTTAATAATTCTCGTTTTTTAGTCCTACCCTGGGTTCATGTTAAAAACCTAGCCAGCAAAGTATTCCTTAGCCGTCAAACAACTTCAAGCGGACTGGCTGCGCGAATATTGTTATGCCCCCGTTCTATTAGAGACATTCGTAGATACCTCTTACTTTGCGGGCACCTGCTATAAAGCCTCGAACTGGATCTATCTGGGTGAAACTCAAGGCCGGGGTCGAATGGATCGGGAAAAAGTATATAGCCTATCTCGTAAAGCGATCTATATGCATCCTCTCCAGAAGGATTTCAAGGATTGCCTGAAAGGGATTAAGCCCTGTAAGGGGGTGAACCCTGATGACTAGAAGAGAAAAATGGCAAGAAAAACGAGCTCAAGAAGAAGAACGCAAGAGGAAAGGGTTAGAAGCATAGAAGCTCAAGGATTTACTTTTTCAACCCTGGCGTATCATGAGAAACGAAACATAGGCAATAAAAAGTGTGGTTACGGGATGGTTTAGTGTCTAGAGAATCAGAACTCACAAAGGGTGACGAGACAAAGTTGGGAATCCGGGTTAATGAGTCTTTGTTGCTTACGAGAGCCTCCGAATTGGCATAATATTGCAGACTATCTATCCCACGAAAAAATCATGCTTCAGATCTGGTTCACTAAAGGTTCACTAAAGGTTGAGTGTTTATGATGGTAAATGTAAGGCAGCTGCTTACAAAAAATATTATGGAGGTATCAAAAAGATGAAAATTCATTTACCATCATTTTTGGACACAAGAAAAAAGAAAGCGGGCGCAATTCTTCTTTCCGGAGTGCTTATTACAGCATTAGGCACTGGAGCAGCATATGCGGCTAATGCGACTAATGCAGGTCAAAGTCTCATGGCCAAAGTACAAAAAAACGGCGTAGCAAGTTATTCCACGGACGGCGGTCAGACCTGGAGCCAAAATGCCCCGGCTGGCGTAACTAAAACTATTGGCCCTGATGGTCAAGTTACCCTGACGAATGGCAATAAACCGCAAGGCCATGGTGAAGGGCACGGTCTATTAGCCAGAGTACAAGACGGTGTTACAACTTACTCCACAGATGGCGGAAACACTTGGAGCCAAAATGCTCCCGCCGGTGTAACCACCGGTCCAGATGGGCATGTCACCATTTCGAATGGTAATTAATCTCAAGATCACAAAAAAAGGCGTTGCAAGTTATTCACCGGATAACGGAAAGACAAGGATCAATAAGACTTGCACAAGTGCAATGCCGATAGACTGGCTAGTTCCGCAATTGAAGACAATTGCGCAAAACCATCAATTTGTTTCTAATTGAGTAAGAAAACTGGAAAAATCCACCACATAAGGCCTGGTTATGTCTTATGTGGTGGATAAATCTTGTTCTATTTAGGATGAAGTTAAGAATAGGAGTTACGAAAATGAGGATTTTAATGGTAGAAGATGAAAAATATATGTCCGAAGCCGTCGCTCAGGTCCTGAAGAAGAACAACTATAGTGTAGATTTGGCGTACAATGGGGAGGATGGACTGGATAGCGGGCTTTCCGGCATTTACGATATAAGTAAATGTTCAGTAAACCCTTCGGTCAAAAAGTAAAGTTAAAAAAAGATCGGACTCAATCCGATCCAGTGAGGATTTCACAAAAGTTTTTACGAAGTGGATAGAGGTAAATATCCTTGACGGGAAGTTTGTACTCGTTCAGCCGGTCCCATTTACCCCGTCCTTTGGTTTCACCGACATAGGACCAATTCGCCGCTTTGTAACACGTTCCGCGATAGCGCTCTTGATCGACGAATGTTTCGAGCAACACGGGGGTGTAGCCATAGATCGCTTGCCATTCTTGAGGGAGACGTTTGGCGGTAAGGGATAGGATTTTGGAGGCAAGGTTCTTGACTCGTACCCAGGGTAGGATGAGGAAGCGCGAATTATTAACCACTAAGTTTAAGCGCTTCACGCGTTGTTCCTTGTCCCAGCCGATGAGTTCGTCGCGGGGCCGCAAGGCCCAAGCAGCCGCTGAAAAACCGATGGCCCCCAGGAGAGTTCCTGACCCGGCATAGATGAGGTAGCGGATTTGGGCTCCGGGCAGGCGCGTATAGCCGAGGTAGTGGTAGCGGGCAATGAGTTCATTCCAGAGGCGCGATTGTTTGGACCGGGTCACTCGGATGAATTGGATGGGACCCAAATTTCGCAGGGAACCCGTAATCGGATCGCCTGGGTCGCCGGCCGCCGTGAATACCATCGGGCGGAGTCTGTTGTTGTTTTT
>LDXJ01000025.1 GCA_001029295.1 Peptococcaceae bacterium CEB3
GAATTGTAAGATTGAGTTGTTGAATGNTGGAAAAGCGTTTTTTTCTGGTACTGAGGCGTGAACTGATCAGAAGTAACGATTGTGGCGACGAGAAATTTCTTATGCACATCGACACCACAACAAGTGGGATAAACGACCTCCAAGTTACTACCTCCCTCAATTAAAAATAGGTGGGGAGAAGGCAGTGACTGAACTGCCACACATTCAACAAGAGTTGAAACAATGATTAGCGTACGGTCTCGGAGGACCACTTATTTGTGCTTAACAGCAGTTCTTACACTGGTTTACATACTGTTTATGCGCCAAAGGGCATCTACAACTCACCTTACCGTGCTCTGTAGTGTGCCTACTCCCCGGATCGATTCTATCACAGTCCGGGGGTACAGATCCCGTTTTCATTACTATTTGTGTCGCCGCGACAGCGGCGAGATGGAGGTTTACATGGAAAGGGGATTCCCTGCTCACACTAAGGCGTGAGGAGGGAATTCATATGCACACTCTGTGGAAAGGCTCCATCAGTTTCGGCTTGGTCAATGTTCCGGTCAAAATGCACGCGGCAACAGAGTCGAAAGAGTTCCAATTTCACTATCTGCACAATGTCTGCCAGGGACGCGTCCGCTATGTCAAACAATGCCCGCGCTGTGAAACGGAGGTTGAGAACCGGAACCTGGTCAAAGGGTATGAATATGAAAAGGATCGCTATGTGATTCTGACGGACGAGGAACTGGCTTCCGTGCAAGAACCGTCAGCCCGTTCCATAGATATCTTGGACTTTGTGGACTTAAAAGAGATCGATCCCGTCTATTATCAGAAGTCGTATTACCTTTCCCCAGAGGATACGGCCACCAAAGCTTACCGCCTGCTCTGCCTGGCCATGCTGGAGAGCGGGAAGGTGGCGCTGGCGCACTTGACGCTGCGCTCCAAGCAGTATCTGGCGTGTTTGCGCGTTTTTGAAGAGGGACTGGTTTTGGAAACCATGTTTTATGCCGATGAAATTCGGCATATGGAGAGGCCGTGGCGGGAGATTCAGCCGGCAGAAACCGAACTGACGCTGGCCAGGCAGTTGGTGGAACAGTTGGCAAAACCATTTGAGCCCGGAAAGTATCGGGATGGGATGAGGGATAAGCTGGCGGCTATGATCGAGCAGAAAATGAAAGGGGAATCCTTCCGGGAGCCAGAGGCTCCCAGAGGGGGGCAGGTCCTGGATCTGATGGAAGCCCTCAGGGCCAGCATCGCCAGGGCCGAGGAGAAGCAAGGCGGGACGGGCGGCGGCGAGCCCGGCCATCTGGATCCTTTAAAGGAAAAGAAAGAGCGGCCGACTGTTCAACCTCTGCCAAGACGGGAAGATGGGAGCGTCAACCCGCAGGTAAACACAGATGTAAATGGAGGGGCGGCTGAGAGCGCGGAGGCGAACGAGGTAGGTGAACGGAGTAACGGCCCGAAGGGTACGGATGCACAGAGGGCGAGCGCAGAAGCGCCGATGGGTCCGGACGAGCCTGCCCCGTCCGGGCTGAAGCCACGCAAGCGGGCAGCCAAAGCAAAGGGGGCTTGACGGCTTGGCGGAGGACGTTTTTCGGACCGTGCAGTTTCCGCTTCAACCCATGGAACCGCAGTCAGTGCCGAGCTTGCCCGCGGGTAACTATCTTTACCAAGTGAAATGGGACGGGTTCCGTTGGCTGGCCTATCACGGTCCGGAAGGACTTGTCTTCCAGACCAAAAGTGGCCGCTCCGGCCATTCGTGGTTTCCGGAACTCCCCGCCGGTCTGGGATGGCTGAAGCCGGGGAGTATTGTCGACGGGGAAGTCGTGTGTCTGCAGGGGGGAAAACCGGATTTTCCCTCCCTGCTTAAACGTGTGCGGAGCGGTCCCGGGCAAGTTCCGCAGACGTCCGGGCAGTCCGGGCAGACGGTGGAGTATGTGATTTTCGATCTGTTATTTTGGCAAGGAGAAGATTTTCGTCCGCGACCCCTGCAAGAGCGGCTGGAATTGCTGGCCGAGATTGCCCTCCCGGGGCAGTACACTCAGGTGATCGAAAGCTTCGGTGACGGAAATAAGCTTTGGTCGGCCACCGGGGAAATGGGTCTGGAGGGAATTGTGGCCAAAGAATACTCGAGTCCGTACCGCCCGGGCAAGGACCCGGCCTGGCAGAAAATCAAACACTGGCAGAAAGGTGAATTTCTGGTCGGCGGGCTCAAGGTAAAAGGAGGAACGATTAAGGCGGTGTGCCTGGGACGGCCGGTGGGAGAGGATTTTATCTATGTCGCCAGTGTTTCCGGTGGTTTGGAACGCTTGCAAGGGTCCTTGGGCGGGAAGCGCATCGAGCAAGTGACGGCAAGCCCGTTCACAGGGGAAGGCCCGGGCAGGGATCCGGAGACCGAGATTCTCTGGCTCAGGCCCAAGTGGCGGGTCAAGGTGCGCTTTCTGGAATGGACGCCCGGAGGGAAGCTGCGTCATGCACAAATCGAGTGTTAAGAGACAGGAGGTTTCCGTCGGCGTCGCCGGCCAAACCTTGACCCTGACCAACCTGGAAAAGGTGTATTTTCCGGAGTGTGGGATCAGCAAAGGAGAACTTATTCAGTATTATACGGAAATGGCCCCCTACATCCTGCCCCAAATTGAGAAAAGCCCGTTTACGATGGTGCGCTATCCCGAGGGGATCGGGGGCGCGTCCTTTTATCAGAAAGAGTGCCCGGCTCAGGCCCCGCCCTGGGTGGAGCGCTTTCGGGATCCTCATTCCCGGCAAGGTTTAACCTATGTCGTCTGTGACAGGCTCCCGACCCTGATCTATCTCATTAACCTGGGCTGCATCGAAATTCACGCCTGGGCTTCCACGAGGGAACGCCCGGATTACCCGGGGTGGGCGGTGTTTGACTTGGATCCCGATCCTCCCTCGGGGAGCGCGGAGGCTTTGCGGGTGGCGCTTTGGTTGGGTGAGATATTATTGGAGCTAAACCTGAAGTTTCTGGTCAAAACCTCCGGTGCCTCCGGTGTCCACATCCTTCTCCCTCTCGTTCCGCGCTACCCGTATGCGCAGGTCCGGAAGGGTATCGAGGGAGTGTGTCGTTTTCTGGCCGAGCAACGCCCGGCGGAATGCACGCTGGAGCGCAGTGTGAAGAAACGGGAAGGAAAAGTCTATCTTGATTATCTGCAAAACGGGCGGGGCCGGACGATGGCGGGAATTTACAGTGTGCGCCCAACGCCTTTAGCGACGGTGTCCGCGCCTCTTCGCTGGGAGGAAGTCGTGACGGGTGTGCGGACGGAGGATTTTACCCTGCGCAACATAAGGGAGAGGATGGCTCGGGTGGGAGATTTGAGCCGGGTTATGGAAGATAAGAACGACTTTACTCCCTTGCTACACTATTTTGCCTAAAGGTTGACATTTCGACAGAATATGTGGCAGGAAAAGGCCCCCGGAAAAGAGAAGTGAGAAGACCAAAGCCGGGAAAGGCTGAAGGGTGGGGGGACTCATGGACAATCTGGAGAGAGAAAAGGGGTTTAGAGCTGCTTTGCGGGAGGTTCCCGGTTTGGGCAGCCGGCGGCTGAGACAGCTGATCGCCGTCTTCGGCAGCGCGGAGGCGGCATGGCATGCGCCCGCGCCGGCTTTCGCGAATTGGAAGGACGCTTGGGTCAGCGCTATGCTGGGCATGAGAAAGACGATCCGGCCCGAAGGGGTGGCGGAGGAACTCGAACGGGCGGGGATCCGGTTGGTTGTGCCCGCGGAGGGACATTACCCCAAACTTCTGGCCGAACTGGCGGATGCCCCGCCCCTGCTCTATTTCAAAGGACATTTGTCCGAAGGACAGGAGGGCTTAGCCATCGTGGGCTCGCGGCGCGGGACTGCGTACGGTAAAGCTGCCGCCGAATTTTTGGCGCGCAAAGTGGCGGCAAGGGGGATCGTCATCGTCAGCGGTTTGGCCAGAGGTATTGATACCTCCGCTCACAAAGGGACCCTGGCTGCCGACGGTGTGACCTGGGCCTTTTTGGGAAACGGCCTGGACACGATCTACCCGCCGGAAAACCGTAAACTGGCTGAAGCTATTCTGGAAAGGGGGGCCTTGCTCAGTGAATTCGTCCCGGGAACCCCTCCCGACGGCGGCCATTTTCCCGCCCGCAACCGCCTGATCAGCGGTGCCTGCAGGGGGGTCGTAGTGATTGAAGCGGCGGCCAAAAGCGGGGCCCTGATAACGGCGGATTTTGCCTTGGAACAGGGACGGGAAGTTTTCGCTCTTCCCGGTCCGATTTTCAGTGAAATGAGCAAAGGGACGAATCATTTGCTGAGACAAGGGGCAAGAATAGTAGATGAAGTCGACGACATCTGGGCGGAAATTCCCGTTTGGCGAAAAGACGGGGGGGCCGGCGGGGAGCCGAGGCTCGGGCCGCAGTCCGGCGCCCGGCGGGAAGCCGCCTGTGGCGGCGCGGCCAAGGGGACAGAAGACAGGGGTGCTCTGGGCCGGCGCTACTCGAAAGGGTGCGGTCCGGGGGGGAATGTCGATCCCGCTCAGGCTGAAATCCTGGAACAGATGAGTGATTTGCCCATTCACGTCGACCAGTTAGCTTGCAAGGTAAAGATGCCTGTTCAAGAACTGCCGCTCCACCTCTTGGAGCTTCAGCTGGCGGGAGTCATCGAACAACTCCCCGGACAGCTTTATGTTCTGGCCCGGAAAATCTAGACAGCCGGGCAAAAAGCAGTTAAGATAATGCTTAGTCTCAGGAAGTTTTGACCTAAGGACCGGCAAGAAAGCAAAACGACGCAAAGCAAAACGGCGCCAAGCAAAACGGCGCCAAGCAAAAAGATGCAAGCAAAAGGATGAAAGCAAGCAAAAGAATGCAAACTAGCAAAAGGATGCAAGCAAAAGGATTTTGAGGTGAAGCATGTCCAAGACTTTGGTCATTGTTGAGTCTCCCGCCAAAGCAAAGTCCATCGGCAAATTCTTGGGAAGCCGTTATACCGTCAAAGCCTCAATGGGCCATCTGCGCGATCTTCCCAAAAGCCAGCTCGGAGTAGACATTGAGCACGGCTTTGCGCCGAAGTACATTGCGATTCGCGGCAAGGGAGGACTTATTAAAGAATTGCGAACCGCGGCTAAAAATGCCGACCGAGTCCTTCTGGCCTCCGACCCGGACCGGGAAGGCGAAGCTATTGCCTGGCATCTGGGGCACCTATTGGGGCTCGATTTAGCCGAAAAATGCCGGATTGAGTTTCACGAGATCACGAAACAGGCGATTCAGACGTCTTTGAAACATGTGCGGGCGATTGACCTGCCTAAAGTGGAGGCCCAGCAGGCACGCCGGATCCTTGACCGCCTGGTGGGTTATCAGCTGAGTCCGCTGCTTTGGCGAAAAGTGAAAAAGGGGCTAAGTGCCGGCCGGGTTCAATCAGTGGCGGTGCGTTTAGTGGGTGATCGGGAGGAGGATATCCGCGCTTTTGTCCCCGAGGAGTATTGGACTTTGATCGCCTTTTTGGAGGCCAAAGGCGGGGCCTTTTCCGCTAAACTAGTTAAGAAATCCGGCGAAAAACTGGAAATCAAGTCTAAAGAAGAGATGGACGCGGTCCTGGCAGAGTTGACAGCGCTCTCCTTTCAGGTGGCGGATGTACGCAAGAAGGAGAAGAAGAAGCAACCGGCGCCTCCTTTCACGACCAGCAGCCTGCAGCAGGAAGCGTACCGCAAACTGAATTTCTCCCCTAAGAAGACGATGCTTCTCGCCCAGCAGCTGTACGAAGGGATCGAACTGGGCGCCCAAGGGAGCGACGGGCTCATCACTTATATGCGGACGGATTCCGTGCGCATTGCGGAGGCGGCTCAGGAGGAGGCCAAAGCGTATATCGTGGCCGAGCACGGGCCGGAGTACTACCCGCCGGAAGCCCGCCGGTTTGTGACGAAAGGGCGGGCTCAGGAAGCGCATGAGGCCATTCGCCCCACCTCTGTGCTCAGGACACCTGAACAAATGAAGGAATTTTTGAGCAGGGATCAACTGCGTCTCTATCGTTTGGTTTGGGAGCGTTTTCTGGCCAGTCAGATGAGTGCGGCCGTGCTGGATACTCTGACGGTCGATGTGGCGGCAGGCAGCTATCTCTTTCGGGCCAATACCTCGACAGTGCGCTTCCCCGGCTTCTTGGCGGTGTATCAGGAGAGCCGGGATGAGGAAGACAAAAGTGACGAAGATGAGGGCGCTCTGGCGATTCCGGTCGTTGCGGGAGAAACGCTCGCCTTGGCGCGTTTGGAAGAAAAGCAGCATTTTACGGAACCGCCCCCGCGCTATACGGAAGCGACGTTGGTGCGCAAGATGGAGGAGGAGGGGATCGGTCGGCCGAGCACGTACGCTCCGACGATTGAGACGATTCAGACCCGCGGCTATGTCGTGAAAGAAGGGAAACAGCTTTCCCCTACGGAATTGGGCGAAATCGTGCTCAATCTGTTGAAAGAGTTTTTCGCTGACATCGTCAACATCGAATTTACCGCCAATTTTGAAGAACAGCTAGATGATGTTGAAGAAGGAGAAGTTTCTTGGCGGGAGGTTATCGACGCTTTTTACGCCCCGTTTGCCCAAACACTGGAGGAAGCGGATAAGAAAATCGGTAAAGTCCAGCTCGAAGAACAGGAGACCGATGAGGTCTGTGAACACTGCGGCCGCAAAATGGTCATACGCATGGGCCGTTACGGCAAGTTTCTGGCTTGTCCGGGGTTCCCGGAGTGCAAGAATACGAAAGCCCTTCTGGAGGAGACCGGGGCTCACTGCCCGCGTTGCGGGAAAGCGCTGGTGGTCCGGCGTTCGAAAAAAGGGCGGAAATTCTACGGGTGCAGCGGCTACCCGGACTGCGATTTTGTGACTTGGGATCTGCCGGCACCGGAACCTTGTCCGGAATGCGGCCAACTTATGGTCGTTAAAAGTTCCCGGCGTCAGAAACGCTATGTCTGTACAAATCCGGAGTGCCGTTATACCAAAGTCGTGCAGGCAATGGAAAATGCCAATTAATTTGGGAAATCGGGAGAGCAGGGCATGCAAGTTGAGATCATCGGGGGAGGACTGGCCGGTTCCGAGGCGGCTTGGCAGCTGGCGAGGCGTGGGGTGGAGGTTGTTCTCCATGAAATGCGCCCGTTGCGGCTGACCCCCGCTCACCATACCGGGGATCTGGCCGAACTGGTTTGCAGCAATTCTTTACGGGCCGCGGGACTGGAGAACGCGGCCGGGCTCCTGAAAGAGGAAATGCGCCGTTTGGATTCGTTAATCATGCGGGCTGCCGATAAGCACCGGGTTGCGGCCGGAGGGGCTTTGGCGGTGGACCGCGAGGGCTTCTCCCGCGAAGTGACGGCCAAGTTGCAAGAGCAGCCGCGGGTCAGAATCGTACGCCGGGAGATCGCGGAAATACCCGCTGCAGGTGTGGTTGTGGTAGCCAGCGGTCCGCTGACGGCCGCTCCCTTGGCAGAGGATATCGCCCGCATCACCGGCGAAAAGGCTTTGTCTTTTTTTGACGCGGCGGCACCTATTGTGACTTTGGAGTCGATTGATTTTGATAAGGCTTTTTGGGCGTCCCGCTATGACAAAGGAGAGGCGGATTATGTCAACTGTCCCTTGGACAAGTCGGACTATGAGCGCTTTTGCCGGGAGTTGGTCGGGGCGGAGACAGCGACTGTACCCGGTTTTGAAGAGGGCAGAGTTTTTGAAGGCTGCATGCCTGTCGAAGTTATGGCCGCCCGGGGACCTCAAACCCTGGCTTTCGGTCCGTTAAAGCCGGTCGGTTTAATCGATCCGCACACAGGGCGGCAGCCTTTTGCCGTGGTTCAGTTGCGCAAAGAAAACTTGGCCGGGACGTTGTTTAATCTGGTCGGTTTTCAGACCCATTTAAAATGGGGGGAACAAAAACGGGTGTTCCGTTTGATTCCGGGACTGGAGCAGGCCGAATTCGTGCGCTATGGGGTGATGCATCGCAACACTTTTCTCAACGCACCCGAGGTTTTAAGGGCGGACTTTAGCCTGCGCCGGGATGAACGGATTTTTTTCGCCGGGCAGATGACCGGAGTGGAAGGGTATGTCGAGTCGGCGGCCAGCGGGTTGGTGGCGGGGCTGAATGCCTGGCGGCGTTTGGCGGGACAGCCGACGCTGATTTTTCCGGCCGAAACGGCCCTGGGCGGGTTGGCCCGCCATCTGGAGGGCTCCCCCAGCCGGGACTTTCAGCCGATGAACGTCAGTTTCGGTTTGTTGCCGCCCTTACAGGAACGAATCAAGGGCAAACGCGAAAAAAACGCCCGGCTTTCGGCTCGGGCTTTGGCAGCTTTGGCTGCTTTCTTGGCGGAGACGGGCTTGGAGGCAGGTGAGCGGGATGACCGGGGATGAGGCTTTGTCGCTTTTTTACGGACAGCAGGTCTCTTTGAACCGCGCCGACAAAACCATCGTCGCGTATCAGACTGATTTAAACCAGTTTTTCTCCTTTGCGGCCGACCGTCTGGGGGTTGAGCCGGAGGAACTTGAGGTGGCAAGGGTGGACATCCGGACGATCCGGGCTTTCTTAGGGTTGTTGGCTGAGAAGGGATTGGCTCGAAAAAGCATTGCCCGCAAATTGGCGGCTTTGCGCACACTCTTTAAGTTTCTTTGCCGCGAAGGGATTGTCACGGTCAATCCGGTGCGAAGAGTTGCCAGCCCCAAATTGGGGCGGAAACTGCCGGATTTTCTCTATGCGGAACAGGTGGAAAAACTGATGCGCTCGCCGGAGCAAAACACGCTTTTGGGGCTAAGAAATCAGGTTCTTTTGGAAATGTTGTACGGTTCCGGCTTGAGAGTCAGTGAATTGGTAGGCTTGGACCGGCAGGATGTGGATTGTGAAGGGGGTCTTGTGCGGGTGAAGGGAAAAGGGAGCAAAGAAAGGGTTATTCCTATAACCGCTCCCTCCCGGCGGGCAGTCAAGCGCTATCTTCTCGCCCGTGACGACCGGGAGGAGGCGCTTTTGCTGAACAACCGGGGCACCCGATTGTCAGCCCGCTCGGTGCGGCGAATTCTTGACGGCCTGGTGGAGAAGGCCGCTCTGGCATGCCATGTTCACCCACATATGCTTAGGCACACTTTTGCCACCCACCTGTTGGATGGGGGGGCGGACTTGAGAAGTGTCCAAGAACTTCTGGGGCATGAGAAATTATCCTCAACCCAAATCTACACTCATTTGACCAGGGAGCGTTTGAAAGAGGTCTACAGGGGAGCCCATCCCAGAGCTAAGGCCTAGTTTGACTTAAGTCTGGCTGAGATTTCGGGGCAATTTTCGCAGTTTTGGGGGAAGTATGTTAAAACTCTGTGAAATTTTTGCAAAAAGAGGTTAATTAACTACAATTACTCTTGACTCGGAGCGGATTTCCAAGTAAACTTGTGCGTTGTAAGGAGGATTGCCGGTGTTTCATGCCACGACGATTGTAGCGGTAAAAAAAGATGAGCAGGTGGCAATGGCGGGGGACGGCCAGGTCACATTCGGCCAGGCTACGGTGATGAAGCACGGGGCCCGCAAAGTGCGGCGCTTGTTTCACGGCCAGGTGATTGCGGGATTTGCCGGTTCTGTGGCTGACGCGTTCACGCTTTTCGAAAAGTTCGAGCAAAAGCTGGAAGAATACCACGGGAACCTGCAGCGCAGCGCCGTAGAATTGGCCAAGGAGTGGCGCACGGACAAAATGCTGAGGAATTTGGAGGCCCTGCTCTTGGTTGCCGACCGCCAAAACCTGTTGCTCATATCCGGTTCGGGAGAAGTGATTGAACCGGATGACGGAATCATGGCCATTGGTTCCGGCGGAAACTATGCTCTGGCCGCTGCCCGGGCCCTGGCCAAGCATACGGATTTGCCGGCGGGAAAGCTGGTGACGGAAGCGATGCAAATTGCCGCGTCCATCTGTGTTTATACCAATGACCGGATAACGATGGAGGAACTCTAAGAATGGAACAGTTAACACCCCGGGAGATTGTTAAAGAGCTTGATCGGTACATTGTCGGTCAAAAACAAGCCAAACGGGCAGTGGCTATCGCCTTGCGCAACCGTTACCGCCGCCAGAAGCTGACGGAAGAGCTGAAGGACGAGATTCTGCCGAAGAACATCCTGATGATTGGGCCGACAGGAGTGGGCAAGACGGAGATTGCGCGGCGCTTGGCTAAGCTCGTGCGGGCGCCGTTCATTAAGGTCGAGGCGACTAAATTTACGGAAGTGGGTTATGTCGGCCGGGATGTGGAATCGATCGTCCGGGATTTAGTGGAGAGTTCACTGCGCATGGTCAAGGCCGAGCGCATGGGCCAAGTGGAGGCCCAGGCGGCCGTCAATGCCGAGAAGCGCCTGATCGCGTTGTTGGTCCCCGGCAAGCAGAACGAAAATACGAACTTCAATCCTTTTCAGGCTTTGTTCGGAGGGCAGAATTCACCTCCGGAAGAGGCCAAACCTTCAGCGGAAGTTGAAAGAGGACGGGAAGGGGCAGCCGAACAATTGCGCCGGGGAGAGCTCGAAGAGCGCGAAATCGAGATCGAGGTGGAAGAAGGCACACCCCTTACGGATATGTTGGGCGGGAGCGGCCTGGAGATAGGGATCAACCTTCAAGATATGATGGCCGGGATGCTGCCCAAGAAACGGAAGAAACGCAAAGTGACGGTGCGGGAGGCGCGTAAAATTCTGATCCAGGAAGAGGCCCAAAACCTGATTGACCAGGATTCCGCCGTGCAGGAGGCCATCCGGCGGGCTGAACAGGAAGGGATCGTTTTCCTGGATGAGATTGATAAGATCGCCGGGCGGGAAGCCTCCGGCCCCGACGTTTCCCGCGGAGGAGTGCAACGGGACATCTTGCCCATCGTCGAAGGGTCCACGGTCAATACGAAATACGGGCCGGTGAAGACGGACCATATGCTCTTCATGGCGGCCGGCGCTTTTCATGTCAGCAAACCCTCGGACTTGATTCCCGAGTTGCAGGGAAGGTTCCCCATCCGGGTGGAGCTGGAGTCGTTAAGTGTTGAGGATTTCAGGCGCATCCTGACCGAGCCTCAGTCATCTCTGATTAAGCAGTACGCCGCCTTATTGGAAACGGAAGGAATAAGGGTTGAATTTAGCGAGAATGCTATAGAGGAAATAGCAGGGGTTGCCTATCAGGTAAATTCCAGCACTGAAAACATCGGGGCTCGCCGCCTGCATACTATCGTGGAGAAGGTTTTAGAAGAATTGTCTTTTGAAGCGTCCGAGCTTCCGGAGGATTATACGGTTACGGTGAACCGGGAGTACGTTCAGCATCGGCTGGGCGATGTCGCCCGCAACCAGGATCTTTCCCGCTACATCTTGTAAGGTGTCTTAATTTAAAAGATTACATTTTCCTAGGAATGAACAAAAAGGAGGAAATTTTCCGTGCAAAGCTTGTTAGAAAAGACCAGGACTATAAATAGGCTCATTCAACGCGCAGCCGGGCATCCGGTCGATTTCGAAGAGATGGCCAAAGTATTGAGGCAGGCCGTCGAAGCAAACTGTTACATCGTGGGCAGGAGGGGCAAAATCCTCGGTTACAGCTTTATGCAGGATTTTGCCTGCGGAACCATGGAAGATATCGTCGTCCATTCGGAACGTTTTCCGGAGGTCTATAACGAAGGGTTGATGAAGATCACGGAAACCACGGCCAATTCGACTCAGGTGGCCAACGGTTGTGTTTTTAATTATAAAGAACGCTGTCAGTTCAACAATAAGATCACGACAGTCGTCCCGATCATGGGCGGCGGCGAACGGGTGGGGACTTTAGTGCTCGCCAAGTTTGACGAGGATTTTACGGACGCGGACTTGGTCTTGGCCGAATACGGCGCGACCGTGGTGGGTATGGAGATCCTGCGGGTCAAGGCGGAGCGGGCCGAAGAAGAGGCGCGTAAAAAAGCGGCGGTACAAATTGCCGTGGGCACACTCTCCTATTCCGAACTGGAAGCGGTGGAGCATATCTTTGCCGAATTGGGAGGCGGGGATGGTCTGCTGGTAGCGAGCAAAATTGCCGACCGCGTGGGGATTACAAGGTCGGTTATCGTCAATGCCCTGCGCAAGTTTGAATCAGCCGGGGTGATCGAATCCAAATCTTTGGGCATGAAAGGGACCTACATCAGGGTGCTGAACGATTATCTGCTCGACGAACTGGAAAAGTACACCAAGCGCAGCTAGGACGGAGACTTTGACGTTTCCCTGGGCCAGAGCTCATGATCTGAGCGTGCACTGCAGAGCCGCTCGTTGACCCAAGAGTGCTGAGAGTGTAAGCATAGCCACAGGACTTTGATGTTGCATTGCGGGATAGGGTGTGATATTCTACTTGCAGTGTGACATAACGACACACGCAGAGGGATTGGGGTGTCGGTCTCCGGGTTTTCGGGGGGCGCTCCAGGATGAACCTGCGGAGGAAAAACAAAGAGAGGAGGTGCAACACAATGGCTGTTATTTCCATGAAACAATTACTGGAAGCCGGTGTTCACTTCGGTCATCAAACGCGTCGCTGGAACCCTAAGATGGCACGCTACATCTTCACGGAGCGCAATGGTATTTATATCATTGATCTGCAGAAGACGGTCAAGAAAGTCGACGAAGCCTATAGTTTCGTCCGCGATCTGGCGGCCGAGGGCGGGACCATGCTGTTTGTCGGGACCAAGAAACAGGCGCAGGAGTCGGTGCGTGAGGAAGCCGAGCGCTGCGGCATGTACTTCGTCAACGAGAGATGGCTGGGAGGCATGCTGACCAACTTCCAGACCATTCAAAAGCGGGTTGAGCGTCTGCACGCCCTGGAGCGTATGGAGTCGGAGGGAGTCTTCGAGGTCCTGCCCAAGAAAGAAGTGGCCAACCTGCGCCACGAGATGGGCAAGCTGGAACGTTTCTTGGGCGGAATTAAGAACATGAAAAAATTGCCCAGTGCTCTTTTCGTGATCGATCCGCGCAAGGAAAGGATTGCGGTCGCGGAGGCACGCCGGTTGGATATTCCGATCGTGGGGATCGTGGATACGAATTGCGATCCGGATGAGATCGACGTGATTATCCCGGCGAACGACGACGCCATCCGGGCTGTGAAATTGCTTACTTCGAAAATGGCTGACGCGATTCTCGAAGGGCAGCAGGGTAGCCTGGATGAAGCGGAGGAAGCGTCCGAGAGTACGGAAGCGGCTGCCGAGTAGTGTTCGGGAGAAAAAGGGCAGGGTGAAGAGGGGACGGTTTTCGTCTTTCCCCTGCCATCCTGCCTTTTTCATGAAGTAAAGAGAGCTTGGGTAAAAACAGAACGGTCTGGAGGTTTAAATATGTCAGTGATCAGTGCGGGTATGGTGAAAGAGCTTCGGGAAAGAACCGGGGCCGGTATGATGGATTGCAAAAGGGCCCTCTCCGAATGCGCGGGGGATATGGACAAGGCTATCGACTATTTGCGAGTGAAAGGCCTGGCTGCCGCTGCCAAAAAGGAAGGCAGGATCGCGGCCGAAGGTTTGGTGGAGTCATATATTCACGGTGGAGGCAGGATCGGCGTCTTGGTGGAGGTCAACTGTGAGACGGATTTTGTGGCCAGGGGGGAGGAGTTTCGCTCCTTTGTCCGAGATATTGCCATGCAGATTGCGGCGGCAAATCCACAATGCGTCAACAGGGAAGATGTTCCCGCTGAGGTCTTGCAGCATAACCAAGATATCTTCAAGGCCCAGGCACTGAATGAAGGGAAACCCGAGAAAATCATCGAAAAGATGGTGGAAGGACGAATCGAGAAGCTCTATAAGGAGATTTGCCTGTTGGAGCAGCCTTTTATCAAGAATCCGGACGTGACGGTCAAGGACCTCGTGCTGGAGAAGACCGCGAAGATAGGGGAGCACATCGTGATTCGCCGTTTCAGTCGTTACGAGCTGGGCGAGGGACTGGCTAAGCGTCAAGATGATTTTGCCTCTGAAGTCATGAAAGAAATGAATCGCTGAGCCTCATTCTTCAGAGAACACCAGGGTGTTCTCTTTTTCCTTAACGGGTCCGGTATGTTTCTTAGCGGGCCGAAGAGGACTTTTCCGATTGGATGTAGAAATAATTTATATGGAGGTATCCGATGGACGAAGTGCGTTACCGCCGGATTGTCCTGAAACTGAGCGGGGAGGCTCTGGCCGGCAGCCAAGGTTTTGGCATTGCCCATGATATGCTGGTCTCCGTGGCCGAACAGGTGACCGAAGTCCGCCACATGGGGGTCGATGTGGCTTTGGTGGTCGGAGGAGGGAATATTTGGCGGGGAATTGCCGGCAGCTCCCAGGGCATGGAGAGGGCCACAGCTGACTATATGGGAATGTTGGCCACGGTGATGAACGCCTTGGCGCTTCAGGATGCCCTGGAAAAAGCCGGTGCCGATACTCGGGTTCTGTCTGCCATTGAAATGCGGCAGGTCGCGGAGCCTTATATCCGGCGGCGGGCGATTCGTCACATGGAGAAAGGGAGGGTCGTGATTTTTGCGGCCGGTACGGGGAATCCTTATTTTTCCACCGACACGACGGCAGCGCTGCGGGCTGCGGAGATTGAGGCGGAGGTCATCCTAATGGCCAAACAGGTCGACGGTGTCTACGATTCCGACCCGCTGAAAAACCCGCGGGCCAAACGGTTTGAGCACCTGTCGTATCTGGATGTTCTGAGTCAAGGGCTCGGGGTCATGGATTCTACGGCGACATCCCTGTGTATGGACAATAACATACCGATGATTGTCTTTAACCTGACCGAAAAAGGAAATATCAGGAAAGTAGTAAGCGGTCAGCCGATTGGAACCTATGTGGGGAGGGACAACGCATGATTGAAGATGTACTCAAGGATTCGGAAGAGAGAATGCGCAAAGGGGCGGAAGCCTTGCGCAGGGAGTATGGAAGTGTGCGCGCCGGGCGCGCCAATCCTGCCCTTTTGGACAGGGTGATGGTCGATTATTACGGAACGCCCACCCCGGTCAAACAGTTGGCTAATCTTTCGGTTCCCGAGTCCAGAGTATTGGCCATTCAGCCCTGGGATAAGACAACCCTGCCGTCGATTGAAAAGGCCATCTTGAAATCCGATCTCGGCCTGAATCCTTCGAGTGACGGCGTGGTCATCCGTCTCATTATCCCTCAGCTTACGGCTGAAAAACGCAGCGAAATCGTCAAGAGTTTGAAGAAAAAGGCTGAAGAGTCCCGCGTAGCCGTGCGCAACGTGCGCAGGGACGCCAACGACCATATGAAGAAGTTGGAGAAGGACCATAAGGCCACGGAAGACGAGCTGAAGAGGGCCCAGGACGATTTGCAGAAAATGACGGATAAGTTTGTCAAAGAGATTGACCATATTCTGGACTTGAAGGAAAAAGAGATCCTGGAAGTATGAACGAGGAGCGCTGGCTGGCGTGTCTTTGGGCTGAGGTAAGGGCGGAGATGGAAAGTCTGGGACTCGAGTACACGGTGCGGCGGACCGGGCCCCGGGGAGGGATTCTGCCCGCCGGGGCGGTCAGGGTGGTTCGGGTGCGCGGGAAAGAAAGGCTGGAGTTTGTCGTGGCCGGCGGCGCCGAAGACAGGACAGAAGACGGTGTGTCCGGTTTTTCGGACTGACGGACTCCTTTGGCCCCTGCCGGGGGGGCTCGGGAATTTAGCGTGAGATACGCGGACAGGGGCGGGTCGGCGACGCGGGTGGCAGAAGTCCGGCTGGCCCGGCGGTGGGTAACATAGAAAGAGCGGGGTTTGGGGGTGGCGGAATGTGGTCTGGTCCCTGGAAACGAAATAAAGAAGTGAGCTCAGCCCAAATAGACCGCGGACGCATTCCTCGCCATATCGCCATTATTATGGACGGAAACGGGCGCTGGGCGATCCGGAGAGGACTCCCCAGATCACTCGGGCACAAGGCAGGAGTGGAGGCCTTGCGGGGAGTCGTGAAAGCCTGCTCTCGCCTGGGAGTTGAATACCTGACAGTCTATGCTTTTTCGACTGAGAATTGGCGGCGCCCGAAGGAAGAAGTCGGGATTCTCATGAGTTTGTTAACAGAGTACCTGAGGCGGGAATTACAGGAACTCGATGAAAACGATGTCGTGATTCGGGCTCTGGGACAGATTGAGCATTTGCCGGCGGAAGCGCGGACAGAGCTCGCCCGGGCCTTTGAACGGACGAAGAAAAATCACGGGTTGGTGCTGAACCTGGCCTTAAATTACGGGGGGCGGGCCGAACTGGTGGGGGCGGTGCGAGGGATCTGCCGGGATGTGCAGGGAGGCCGCCTTAAGAGTGCTGAAATAGACGAAAATGTAGTTGATCGCTACTTGTATACAGCCGGAATCCCGGATCCGGATTTGCTCATTCGTACTTCGGGGGAGATGAGGCTGAGCAACTTCTTACTGTGGCAGTGTGCCTATACGGAGATGGTCATTGTCCAGGATTATTGGCCCGACTTTAACGAAGAAGCCCTTCTGCAGGCCATCAAGGCTTATCAGCAGCGTGGTCGCCGTTTCGGCGGGCTGGCGAACGAGTGAACGAGAGGTGACCCATGGGAAGACGTACAGTCAGCGCCGTGATTGGGGCTGCGCTCCTTTTAGGACTAACCTATCTTGGGGGGGCTTATACGCTCGTTTTGGCGCTCACCATCAGCCTCTTTGCTTTACACGAGTTTATGCAGATCGGAGAGCGTTTGGGTCACCGGGCTTGGCCCAAGGTGAATGCGCTGGAGGTCATCCTCTGGTTGTCCGGGGTGTTCCTGTACGGCCGGGAGGGCCTCGGGCCCGGTTTCGTGTTCTCTTTGCTGGTGGCCGGGGGGAGATTTGCTCTCAACTACCCGGAAGCAAACCTGGCGGAGGCCCTTTACAATTTGCTGGCGGTAACCTACACGGCGGGGCTCATGTCCCATTTTTTACTCCTGCGGGGTCTCCCGGGCCCATGGGGGATAAAGTGGACATTTGTCACTTTCTTTCTGGTCTGGGCGAGCGACACCGGCGCATACCTTATAGGGAAAGTGCTTGGACGGCACCCTCTGGCCCCTGCCGTGAGCCCGAACAAAACCGTTGAAGGCTCAATCGGGGGGCTCTTCTTCAGCTTGGGAGCCGGCTTCGCAATGCGTACCTGGCTGGCGGGGATACCGGTGGGTTTTCTCTTGGGGCTGGCCCTCCTGGTGGGTATCGGCGCCCAGATAGGCGACCTCTTTGAGTCGGCCCTCAAACGGGCTGCCGGTGTGAAAGACTCCGGCCGAACGATTCCCGGCCACGGGGGCTTTCTCGATCGTTTTGACAGTTTTGTATTTGTCTTGCCTCTGGTGTATTATTTGGTTAGCTTCCTGCAGTAAGGGGATACCGATATGGATTCACGCCACCCGTTGTGGACAAATCTTAATCGCCTGGTGATCGTAACAGCGCTCCTGTTCGCCATCCGGCTCTTTACTTACTTTGTCCGTGATTTTCTGCCCGTTTTTGGAGCCACCGCGCAGAAACTGCTGGTCGCCTTTCTGCCCTTTTTATTGGCGCTTGTGCTCGCTTTTTTGCTAGAGCCGGTGGTGTTGGCCATCATGCGCACCTTGCGCATTCGCCGGCCTTACGCTTCCCTGTTGACCTTGGTCGCGGCATTGGCGGTCATCGCCCTCTTCGTCTTTCTGCTGGTGGCCCGCCTTTACACCGAATTGAGCGAACTGGCGAACTCGGTTCCCAGCTATTCTTATGTTCTGGATATTGTAACCAGACAGATCGACTCTATCGAACGCTTCGTCAAAGTCAACCCCCAAGTGCAAAATGCCCTCTATTCCTCGACGGCAAGCCTGGTACGCACAATGCAAGATTGGGCCAAGTCGGGAAGTCTGGCGCTTTTGGGCTTTTTGGCCGCCCTGCCGGGGGTTTTTATCATTATGGTGGTCTCGGTTGTGGCGACCCTTTTGACCAGCGCCAGCTTTCCCCGGGTCAAGCGTTTCTTGGCCGGTCTGTTCCCCAAACGCTGGCATCAGAGTGCCCAGGCTGTGAGCCAAAACTTGGGTAGCGCTTTGATTGGCTTTCTCCGGGCGGAGATCATGCTGGTTTCCGTGACGGCCGTGACGACTATGGTGGGACTCGCCATCATCGGTAACCGCTACGCGGTGCTCTTGGGGGTTTTGGCGGGAATCCTGGACTTGGTTCCGGTGGTCGGGACCGGGATGTTGTTTATCCCTTGGATCGTCGCCCTACTATTGTGGGGTTCCCTGAGTACCGGTTTGAAGGTCTTGGTGATGTGGGTGATTACGGTGGTTCTGAGACAGTTCCTGGAACCGAAGATTATGTCCAAGAACCTGGGCCTGGATCCCCTGCCGACGTTGGTCTCCATGTATGTCGGTCTGCAATTGTTTGGAGGTATCGGTTTAATCCTGGGTCCGACGCTCGTTATTTTTTATGGCGCTTTGCGGAAAACCGGAGTTTTGAAATAAGCGAAGGGAGATTATCTTGAAGACACTCGCCATTTTGGGTTCAACAGGTTCGATTGGGCGGCAGGCTCTGGAGGTTGTGGGAGAAAACCCGGACAAGCTGAAGGTTTACGCTTTGACCGCGGCCGGCAATGTGCAGCGTCTGGAGGAACAGGTGCGGGCTTTTCGTCCGGCGCTGGCGGTCATGATGGATGAGCAGGCGGCCCGAGAATTGCGCCAACGGGTGCGGGACCTGCCGGTTGCCGTGGACCAGGGTATGCCGGGGCTCTTGCGCGCGGCGCAGGCCGGTCCGGCCGATACTGTGCTTAATGCGGTAAGCGGGCGCATCGGTTTGGAGCCTACCTTGGCTGCTTTGCAAGCGGGAAAGGCGGTCGCCTTGGCCAATAAGGAGACTTTGGTTGCGGCCGGCGATCTGGTCATGGCCGCGGCCAAGCGTGCGGGTCGCCCCGTTGTGCCCGTGGACAGCGAACATTCCGCGATTTTCCAGTGCCTGGAGGATGAAAGAGAGAGTGTCGCCAAGCTGATCCTCACAGCTTCCGGCGGACCGTTTTGGAAGGTGCCGGGGGAAGAACTGGCGGGGATTACGCCCGAGCGGGCTTTGCAACACCCCAATTGGCAGATGGGCGCAAAAATAACGGTGGACTGCGCCACCCTGATGAATAAAGGACTGGAGGTCATTGAAGCACACCATCTCTTCGCCATGCCTTACGAAAAGATTGAGGTTTTGATTCATCCCCAGAGTATCGTGCACTCGCTGGTGGAGTACCGGGACGGTTCCGTCCTGGCTCAGTTGGGCCGATCGGATATGCGTTTGCCGATTCAGTACGCCTTCAGCTATCCCGGACGCTGGCCCAATTCTTTCCAACGCTTGAATCTGCGGGGACAGTCTTTGAGCTTTTTTGAGCCCGACAGGGAGAGGTTCCCCGCACTTGAGCTGGCTTACCGGGTGGGGAAAAGGGGAGGCACCCTGCCGGCGGTCCTTAACGCAGCCAATGAAGTGGCGGTGGAATCCTTTCTGAACCGGGAGATCCCCTATGCCAGGATCACGGAAATTGCCGCGGAAGTCTGTACCCAACACGAGGTGTCGGAGGGCGGAGATTTGGCAACGATATTGGAAGCGGATCTCTGGGCGCGGAGTCTTGCTCAGGACTTGTGCAGGAGGGGATAAGCATGGTAACGGCCTTAGCTGTGATTTTTGTTTTCGGCTCGATGGTGATGATTCATGAATTCGGGCATTTCATTATTGCCCGCGTGACCGGAATTAAGGTATTGGAGTTCAGTTTCGGGTTTGGGCCGAAACTCTTGGGGCATCAGGGGAAGGAAACGCTCTACGCCTGGCGGCTCATTCCCCTCGGGGGTTTTGTCCGGCTCTACGGCATGGATCCGGAACCGGATGAGACGGGCGAGCCGCAAATTGCGCCGGCCGACGACAAGCGGAGCTTCATGAACAAAAGAGTCTGGCAACGCATGGCGGTGATCGCGGCAGGGCCGATTATGAATTTTGTCCTGGCGATGCTCTTGTTTGTGGGGGTCTTTGCTTACCTGGGGCTGCCGGCGCAGGCCCAGGGCAACGCGGTGGGTTCCCTGGTTCAAGGAAAGGCGGCGCAGAAGGCCGGGATTGTTCCGGGCGACCACATTGTCGCGGTGGACGGCGAGGCAACGCCGGGCTGGAACCGGCTGACCGATGTCATTCATGCCCGGCCGAATCAGAATTTGCTCATTACCCTGGAGCGAGGGGGCAAAACCCGGACCCTCCAGGTGAGGACCGAGAAAGATCCGCAGACAGGCTACGGCCTGATCGGAATCGCCCCGGAAATTGTCTACCGGCGCCTGTCCATCTTCCAGGCGGTCGGGTTGGGTTGGGAACGCACGGTTGAGTTTACGAAGTTCATCCTGGTTGCCATTGTCGAAATGATAACCGGTAAGATACCCGCGCAAGTGGGGGGGCCGGTGGCTATCGCTCAAGCCATCGGCCAGGGTGCCAAAGAGGGTTTGGCCAACCTTCTGGGCTTGACCGGAGTCTTGAGCATCCAGCTTGGACTGCTCAATCTGTTTCCAATCCCGGCCTTGGATGGGAGCAGGCTGGTTTTCCTGGCTGTCGAGGGGTTGCGCGGTAAACCGCTCAATCCGGAGCGGGAAAACATGATTCATTTTGTCGGTTTTGTCTTACTCGTGCTCGTCATGTTAGCCGTGACCTACCACGATATTCTGCAGCTATTTGTCAAGGGAGGATGAGGCTGCCGGTCTGCTATGAATTGGGGGGCTTGATCTTGCGTAAGCTTACACGGGCCGTGCACGTCGGCGGAGTGACGATCGGCGGGGGGGCTCCTGTCGTGATTCAGTCCATGACGAATACAGATACGCGCGATGCGGAAAAAACTCTGGGCCAGATCAAAGCGCTGGCCGACTCGGGCTGCGAAGTCGTCAGGGTGGCCGTTCGCGATGAAGAAGCGGCCGGAGCTTTGGGGAGCATTGTCAGGCGCAGTCCGCTGCCGGTCATCGCGGACGTGCATTTTGATTACCGTCTGGCCGTCAGAGCTCTGGCGGAAGGTGTTCACGGTCTGCGCCTGAACCCGGGGAATATTGGAGCGCCCTGGAAAGTGAAAGAAGTGATCCGCGCCGCCCAAGAGAGGCGGGTCCCGGTACGCGTCGGGGTCAACGCGGGGTCATTGGAGAAGGAAATCCTCGACCGCTACGGAGAGCCGACGGCCGAGGGCATGGTGGAAAGTGCCCTGGGGCATGTGCGCATTCTGGAAGAGCTCGGCTACGAGGAAATCAAGATCTCCCTTAAGGCCTCCCGGGTACCCTTAATGCTGGCTGCCTACCGGAAGATGGCGGAGATCGTAAATTATCCGCTGCACGTGGGTGTCACGGAGGCCGGGACGGTGAAGTCCGGCGTAGTTAAATCAGCGGTAGGAATCGGCACTCTGCTGGCCGAAGGGATTGGCGATACCATTCGGGTATCCCTCACCGGGGATCCGGTGCAGGAAATCCCTGTCGCCTTGCAGATCCTGCAGGTTTTGGGTTTGCGCCGGCAAGGAGTGGAACTGATCAGCTGCCCGACCTGCGGCAGGACGCAGGTGGACTTGGCGACTTTGGCCGCGCAGGTGGAAGAGCGGCTTTCTCATTTGCCGCCTCTGGACAAGCCTTTGAGAGTAGCGGTCATGGGTTGCGCGGTCAACGGGCCCGGCGAAGCTCGGGAAGCTGATTTTGGTATTGCCGGCGGCCAAGGAAAGGGTCTGTTGTTCCGTAAAGGGCAGGTCATTGCCAGCTTGCCGGAGGTGGAGCTCGTGCCGGCTCTTTGGCGGGAGATTGAGGCTTATCTAGACAGAAAGGAATGATTTGATGCGCGTAAGCCAACTTTTCGATCCGACTTTGCGGGAGGTGCCCGCGGAGGCGGAAGTTGTCAGCCATCGCCTGATGTTGAGAGCGGGCTACATTCGCAAGGCGGCGGCCGGGATTTATACGCATTTGCCCCTCGGACTGAGGGTATTGAGGAAGATTGAACAGATCGTCCGCGAAGAGATGGACGCCGAGGGCGGGCAGGAAGTCCTGATGCCCATTGTCCAGCCGGCGGAACTTTGGCGGGAAAGCGGCCGCTGGGATGTTTACGGGCCGGAAATGTTCCGGCTGCGCGACCGGCACGAACGTGAATTTTGCTTGGGCCCGACTCATGAGGAACTCATCACGGAACTCATTCGCTCGGAAGTCCGGTCCTATAAGCAGCTGCCGCTGCTCCTCTATCAAATTCAAAATAAGTACAGGGATGAACGCCGGCCACGTTTCGGCCTGATGCGGGGCAGGGAATTCATCATGAAGGACCTGTATTCCTTTGATCGGAATGAAGAAGAGGCTAGGGTCAGCTACCGCAAAATGTATGATGCCTATGTTCGCATCTTCAGGCGCTGTGGTTTAAAGTTTCGTCCGGTGGAAGCGGACCAGGGGGCTATCGGAGGAACCGGGGGTTCACATGAGTTCATGGTCTTGGCGGATTCCGGAGAGGCGGCCGTAGTCTTCTGTCCGAAGTGTGATTACGCAGCCAATGTGGAGCGGGCGGAGTGCCGGCCCCGGCCTGTGAGGACGGAGGCTTCGGGCGGGGAACGCGCACTTGTTTACACTCCGGGAGCGAAGTCGATAGAAGCGCTCAGCACATTCCTCAACCTGCCAAAACATCGGCTCTTGAAGGCTCTGCTCTACCAAGGGGATGAGAAAGTGTTCCTGGTTTTGGTCCGGGGGGACCGGGAGGTTAACGAGATTAAACTCAACAACGCGCTGGGAGGATTCATCCGGCTGGAGTTGGCCGGGCCCGGAACAGTCCGCGAGGTTTTGGGAGCAGAGGCCGGTTTTGTGGGGCCGGTGGGTATTCCGGACGATTTAACGGTCGTGGCGGATTTGGAAGTTCCCTTACTGAGTCAGACCATCTGCGGCGCGAACAAAGCAGACTATCACTATCTCGACGTGGTACCGGAGCGGGATTTTCGCCTGGATAAGGTCTTTGATCTGAGAATGGTGGAGAAAGGAGAAGCCTGTCCCAAGTGCGGTGCTGCGCTGGAGGCGGCCCGCGGCATTGAAGTCGGCCAGGTGTTTAATTTGGGCACAAAATACAGCCAAGCTCTGCAAGCGACCTATCTTGACGAGAAGGGCGAGGAGCAGCCTTGCGTGATGGGGTGTTACGGGATCGGTGTGACCCGGACGGCGGCGGCGGCTATCGAACAAAATAACGACGAAAACGGGATCATGTGGCCGCTTCCGATCGCGCCTTATCACTGTATCATTGTGCCGGTCGGCGCTAAAGACGTGCAGGTGGGGGAAACGGCCGAACGGCTTTATCAGCAGATGCTTGGGCTGGGGATCGAAGTGGTGATCGATGACCGGGATGAGCGTCCGGGAGTTAAATTTAAGGACGCGGACCTGGTGGGCTACCCCCTGCGGGTCACGGTCGGCAGCAAAGCTTTGGCACAAGGTCAGGTCGAACTCCGAGAGCGAAAAAACGGCGCCACGGAGTTGGTGGCGGTGGAGGCAATAGCTGAAAAGGTGCAAGATATCATCAAGAAGGCTCTGGCCCATTAGACGTTCCTAAAAGCGAGACGTCTCTAAAAGCCAACACTCCACTTTTCGAATGGAGTCGCAGCACGAGGTTCCGGCCTATTAGACGTCCTTAAAAACAGGCCGGCAGACAGGGGTCTGTCGGTCTGAAACGTGAATTGTCTGCTTAAAAAGCGCGTGGGAGAGTGAGGAAAACGAATGGCTAGGCTGATGCCGCTGGCGGAGGTCCCGCTCCTCTCCCGGTTTCTGCCCACTTGGCGGGAAATGCTGGGGCCCGTCCTGGACTCGCTGGCGTTGAAACGGGTGGAGGTATACCCTGAGAAGAAGAAGTGGATTTTCCATCTTTATTCCCCTTACGAACTTGACGAACGTTCATTAGGACCTCTGAGGGAGGTCTTGGAGGGAAACGCACCGGGGATTGGGATGGAATGGCATTTGGAGTGCCCCGGAGAAAATCAGACGTTGGCTCAGGTTTGCAGCCGGGAATGGCCCCGGATTGTGCGTGAGTTGGGGGAAAGCTTGCCGGCGATGAAGGGTTGGCTGGGTTCGGGCTATGAAATCCGGGGAGAGACGCTGGTCTTGCCCGCGGCCAACGCTTTGGGTGTGGAATATTTTCAATTGAAACGGGCCCAGGTAGAAGGGTATTTTTTCGAGACCTTTGGGATCCGGGTCAGGGTTCGGTGTGAATACGACCAGGGACGGGAAGAGGCCGATTATGACCGATTGACAGAGCAGGTGGAAAGGGAATGCCTTGAGCGGTTATTGGTGCCTCCGCCTGAAAAGAAGGCACCACCCAGGTCGGACTGTATTTTGGGTAAAGAAGTTAAAGAAGAACCCGTCGCGCTGAAGAGCATTGTGGATGAGGAACGCCGAGTTGTGTTGACCGGACGGGTATTTGCGCTGGAGCACCGCCAATTGAAAAGCGGGCGCAAACTGACGACGTTTAATCTGACGGACCGGACGGATTCCATATCGGCCAAGGTGTTTGGGGGTGAAAAAGCCGAGCCCCCGGATCTGCGGGACGGTGAATGGATCAAAGCCGATGGCCCGGTTCAGTTTGACCGTTTTTCCGGAGAACTGACTTTCATGCCCAAGGATATGGTCAGGGTGTCACCCGTTACGAGGGCCGATCAAGCCGCGGAAAAACGGGTAGAACTTCATTTGCATACCCGGATGTCGACCATGGACGGTATCTCTTCGGCAGAAGATTTGATCCGCCGGGCGGGCCTCTGGGGGCACGCCGCGCTGGCAATTACGGATCACGGTGTGGTTCAGGCTTTTCCGGAAGCCGTGGAGGCGGGGAAAAAATACGGCGTGAAAATAATCCTCGGAGTGGAGGGTTATCTCATCGATGATATCTCCGACCGGAGTATGCCGCCTCAGCAGCTGAAGAGCCGCCACATTGTGCTCTTGGTGCGTGACGCGGCGGGACTCAAAAATCTGTACCAACTCATCACGTATTCTCACCTGGAGTATTTTCATCGCCGCCCGCGCATTCCCAAATCCGTGCTTGCCAAGCATCGCACCGGTCTCATTGTCGGTTCCGCCTGTGAGGCCGGAGAACTGGTGCAGGCCATTCTGCGGCGGGAACCTTGGGACAAACTTCTTGGGGTGGCTTCTTTTTACGATTATTTAGAGATTCAGCCGCGCGGGAACAATGCTTTTATGCTGCGCAGGGGTCTCGTCCAAGATGAAGAAGGGTTGAAGGAACTCAACCGCACGGTTCTGCGTCTGGGCAGGGCCCTGAACAAGCCGGTGGCTGCCACGGGAGATGTCCATTTCCTTGACCCTGAAGATGAGGCTTATCGCCGGATACTGATGGCCGGCAAGGGTTTTGAGGATGCGGATGATCAAGCCCCGCTGTACTTTAAGACAACGGAAGAAATGCTGGACGAATTTTCTTATCTGGGCGAGGAGGAGGCTTTTGAGGTCGTGGTTAGGGCACCGCAACACTTGGCCGCCCAGATAGAAGTCCTGAAGCCGTTTCCCGATGATCTTTTTTCGCCTACGATTCCCGGAGCGGAGGAGAAAATAGAATCTATGTCCTGGCAGAGAGCGCGTGAGTTATATGGCAAGGATTTGCCGGATGTGGTTCGGAAACGCTTGGAGAAGGAACTGAACGCTATTATCGGGCATGGATTTTCTGTGCTCTATCTAATCGCTCATCTTTTGGTGAAGAAATCCAATGAGGACGGCTATCTGGTCGGTTCAAGAGGATCGGTGGGTTCTTCGTTGGTGGCGACCCTGACCGGAATAACAGAAGTGAATCCTCTGCCTCCCCACTATCGATGCCTTAATCCCGAGTGTCTTCATTCCATCTGGGTTGAGGACGGGAGTGCCGGTTCGGGGGTGGATTTGGCGGATAAGGATTGTCCGCGCTGCGGGCGGAAGATGGCTAAAGACGGGCATGATATTCCTTTTGAGACTTTTTTGGGCTTTAAAGGGGATAAGGTTCCGGACATCGATTTGAATTTTTCCGGCGATTACCAACCCAGGGCGCATAAATTCACGGAAGAGCTCTTCGGCCGGGACAATGTCTTCCGCGCCGGGACCATTGCGACGATAGCGGATAAGACGGCCTACGGTTATGTCAAGAATTATCTGGAAGAGCGCCAAGTGAAGGTCCGCTCCGCGGAAATGGCCAGGCTGGTGGAAGGTTGCACCGGGGTGAAGCGGACAACGGGGCAGCACCCCGGAGGCTTGATGGTCGTACCCAAAGAATGTGATGTTTTTGACTTTACCCCTTTGCAGAGGCCGGCTGATGACCAGAAATCGGAGATCGTGACGACTCACTTCGATTACCATTCGATCTCGGGCCGTTTGGTCAAACTCGATATTCTGGGGCACGATGATCCGACGGTGATCAAAATGCTGGAGGACCTGACTGGAGTGAACGCCAAAACAATCCCCCTGGACGATCCCAAGACTCTTTCCTTGTTTTGGCAGCCGGATGCTTTGGAGGTGAGCGCCGAGGAGATTTGCTCCAATACGGGAACCTACGGTATTCCGGAATTCGGAACCAAGTTCGTACGGCAGATGCTTGAAGACACGCGGCCCCAGAGCTTTTCGGACCTGGTCAGGATTTCGGGGCTGTCCCATGGCACGGATGTCTGGCTGGGGAATGCCCAGGATCTTGTCCGCTCCGGAACGGCGACGATCTCCGAAATCATCGCCTGCCGGGATGACATTATGGTATATCTCATTTACCGAGGCTTGGAGCCGGGACGGGCCTTTAAGATTATGGAAGGGGTCCGCAAAGGCAAAGGACTTAAGGCGGAAGACATAGAAGAAATGAGTCAGCACGAGGTTCCGGAGTGGTATGTCGAATCCTGCCAAAAAATTAAGTATATGTTTCCGAAAGCCCATGCCGTAGCCTATGTTACCATGGCTTTTCGCATTGCCTGGTTCAAGGTGTATTATCCGCAGGCCTTCTACGCGACCTTTTTTACGGTTCGTGCCGATGAGTTTGATCTTGAGCTCATACTGAGGGGTAAGGACGCCTGCCGGGCGAAAATTAAGGAAATTGAGAGCAAAGGGAACGAAGCCACGACCAAAGAGAAGAACCTGCTTACGATTCTAGAATTGGTGGTGGAAATGTATTGCCGGGGGGTGTCCGTGAGACCGGTCGATTTATGGGAATCGGATGCAAGCCGCTTTAAAGTGACTGCCACCGGCTTGCTCCCTCCTTTCGCGGCCATTCAGGGCATGGGAAGCTCGGCCGCTCAGAACGTGGTGCGGCTGCGTGATACCCAAGGTATCCTTTCCGTTGAGGAACTGCATTCACTGGCCAAGCTATCCACGGCGGTCATTGAGGTTTTAGGTCAAATGGGCTGTTTGGAGGGTCTGCCGGAGGAGAATCAACTGAGTTTGTTCTCTTAAGTAAAAGAATTCTCCTAAAAAGCGGATGAAGGGCTGATAAAGAGTTGCCTAGCAGGGGAAGTTATGGTATATTAAATACGGTAATTTGGCAAGGTTGGTTAAGAGTGGGTTCTAGCCCACTCTTTCATTTGTCCTGTGTCCCAGTGGGGTACGCAGGCTTACCTGCTTAAAGTATAATCCGGAAAGGTTTCGTTAGACTATGGGTAAAGTTGTCAGTAAAGGAGCGGTGGCATGCAGCAGAACGTGGTCGAAGCGGTGTCTGCCCTGGTCGAGCCGATAGTTCATGCCCGTGGCTTGGAACTCGTGGATGTTGAATACATAAAAGAGGGGATTCATTGGTTTTTGCGCCTCTACATTGATAAAGAAGGCGGAGCAGATCTGGATGATTGTTCGGAGATCAGCCGTGCTGTCGGAGATATCCTGGATGAGGCCGATCTGATCCCGCAGGCTTACATGCTTGAAGTGTCTTCGCCCGGATTGGAGCGCCCCTTGAAGAAAAAGGACGATTATCTGCGCTATCGTGGTCAGCTCGTCCAAGTGTTCACGCGGGAAAACGTTCATGGCTACGGTGAGTTTTCCGGCTACCTGGCAGGTATGGAGGGGGAAGAAGTCATTCTCGAGTATCGGGGCGAACAGATTAGGCTCCCGTATGATCTGATCGCTCGGGCCCATTTGCTGGTGGACTTCTGATGGGTGGGGGATTCCAGACAGAACAAGGGGGAAAACGCGAATGAATATGGAGTTCATCGAAGCGATTCATGAACTGGAGAAAGAGCGGGGAATATCCGCAGAGGTTCTTTTTGAAGCGATAGAGGCAGCGTTGATCTCCGCATATAAGAAAAATTTTGCTTCTTTACAGAACGTTCGGGTTAGTATTGACCGGGTTAGCGGAGAATTTCAGGTATTCGCCCGTAAGACGGTGGTAGAGCAAGTGGAGGACTCCCGCACCCAAATCAGCCTGGAAGACGCCCATAAGGTGGATCCTAATTATCAACTGGACGACATTGTAGAAAATGAAGTAACGCCGCGTCAATTTGGCCGGATTGCGGCCCAGACCGCTAAACAAGTGGTCGTCCAGCGCATCCGGGAAGCGGAACGGGGCATGATTTACGACGAATACATCAACCGCGAGGGCGATATTGTCACAGGTGTGGTCCAGCGTTACGAACAAAAAAGCGTCGTCATTGATCTGGGTAAGGTGGAGGCCTTGCTCATGGCTCAGGAACAGATTCCGGGTGAAGTATACCGACCTTTTGAACGGATTAAGACCTTTGTGGTAGAAGTTAAGAAAACCACGAAAGGTCCTCAGGTGCTTCTTTCCCGTACACATCCCGGCTTGATCAAAAGGCTTTTTGAGTTGGAAGTGCCGGAAATACATGACGGAGTCGTGGAAATCAAAGGCGTTTCGCGCGAGGCCGGAGCGCGTTCCAAGATAGCGGTTTATTCACGGGACGCCAACGTGGATCCGGTGGGAGCCTGTGTCGGGCCGAAGGGCAGCCGGGTGCAAACGATAGTCGCTGAACTGAAGGGCGAAAAAATCGACATTGTCAACTATTCCGCAGACCCGCGTGATTATGTTGCCAACGCGCTTTCGCCGGCGAAGGTGACGGGTGTCTATCCCAAAAGCAATGAGAAAGTGGCACTCGTCGTTGTTCCGGATTATCAGTTGTCTTTGGCTATTGGGAAAGAGGGTCAGAACGCCCGCTTGGCAGCCAAGTTAACGGGTTGGAAAATTGACATTAAGAGCGAGTCCCAAGCGGCGGCTCAGGAATTAATTCCCACTCAGACGGAGGACATGCCCACGGAATACGACGAAACCGCAGTGAACCGTATGCATCAAGGTTATGCGGACCAAGACAAGTATGCCGAGGGTGAGTACGCCGAGGGTGAGTACGCCGAAGGTGAGTACGGCGAAGACGAGTACGCCGAAGGTGAGTACGGCGAGGGCGAGTACGCCGAAGGTGAGTACGGCGAGGGCGAGTACGCCGAAGGTGAGTACGGCGAGGGTGAGTACGGCGAGGGCGAGTACGCCGAAGGTGAGTACGGCGAGGGCGAGTACGCCGAAGGTGAGTACGGCGAGGGCGAGTACGCCGAAGGGGAGTACGCCGAAGGCGAGTACGCCGAAGGTGAGTACGGCGAGGGTGAGTACGCCGAGGGCGAGTACGCCGAGGGCGAGTACGCCGAGGGCGAGTACGCCGAAGGGGAGTACGGCGAGGGTGAGTACGCCGAAGGCGAGTACGGCGAGGACGAGTATGCCGAAGGGGAGTATGCCAAGGGTGAGTATCCAGAGGAAGCGACCGAACCGGTTCGGTCCGGTGACCTTATCAATTCACCCGAATATGATAATTCCAACGGATTAACGAAAAAGGGGGAAGAAAATTGCCGTTCGGAAGGCGGGACGACAGGCCGGGAAGGCCCAGCCGTTCCGCCGAAAGAAGAGAAACCGAGCGAACGGGACAGGGCGACGCAAAAGTATTTCGCGGAACAGGAGAAAGGGAGTCGCCGTAACAAGAAGAAGGCTAAGGGGTGATGGAATGAAAGGCCGCAAAATCCCTATGCGCATGTGCTTGGGTTGCCAGCAGATGAAACCCAAGAGGGAACTCCTTCGGATTGTCAAAACACCGGAGGGTAGGGTCGAAATCGATCCGACAGGAAAACGAAACGGGCGCGGCGCCTACCTCTGCCCCGATTCCGAATGCCTGAAAAAAGCGGCCAAGGGACACCGCCTCGAAAAGACTTTTGGCGTTGCGGTTCCCGAAACGGTTCTCAACGAACTGGAAGGGAAGTTGGAGTCCCAATGACAGATAAGGTCAAGGCTCTGTTGGGTTTGGCCCGCAGGGCCGGAAAAGTGGCCTCGGGGAACGCGCAGGTAGAGGCTATGCTCAAGAAGGGAAAGGGATGTCTTCTCATTTTGGCCGAGGATGTTCCAGCGATTCAGAAGAAATATCTGCAGTGGGCTCGTGATTGTCATTTGGAGGTAGTGATTACAGGCCGTAAGGAGGAGTTGGGTCTGTGTTTAGGACTCTCGCCGAGGGCGGCCGTTTTGATATTGGACCAAGGATTTGCCGGGGCGATCTTAGAGGCAAGGAGATGACGGCTTGAGCGAAACGCGGTGCTGAAAAAGTGGGGGTGAAGTTTTTTATGACAAATGTCCGTGTCCATGAATTAGCAAAGGAACTAAATTTGAGCAGTAAAGACGTGATGTCCAGATTGGAAGCCATGGGGGTCGATGTTAAAAATCATTTGAGTACGGTGGAAAAGGCTGACGCAGATGGTCTGCGCGTACAACTTCGTTCTTTGGAAAAAGAAAGAGATAGAGTTCGGCCGGAGCCCCACTATTCAGCCCCACAGGAGAACAAGCAGCCTTCGAGATCGGGTCGGGATGTGGAACAAAAGATAACGCAGGGACCCTTGCAGGTCGCTTCGGGTTCCGATGAAGAGATGAACGGCGGCGAGGCCCGCTCTATAAGCTCGGCGGCAGTGCGGCCGGGTTCCCCGAACGACAGAGTTCAGGGAGGGGTAGCCAGTGCGGAGACCGGGAGCCGTCCGCCGCGTCCGGAAATGGAAGGCCGTCCGCCGCGTCCGGAAATGGAAGGCCGTCCGCCGCGTCCGGGGATGGAAGGCCGTCCGCCGCGTCCGGGGATGGAAGGCCGTCCGCCGCGTCCGGGGATGGAAGGCCGTCCGCCGCGTCCGGGGATGGAAGGCCGTCCGCCGCGTCCGGGGATGGAAGGCCGCCCGCCGCGTCCGGGGATGGAAGGCCGCCCGCCGCGTCCGGGGATGGAAGGCCGCCCGCCGCGTCCGGGGATG
>LDXJ01000026.1 GCA_001029295.1 Peptococcaceae bacterium CEB3
GGTAAGTAACTTAGGATGGCTTTTCCTACACCCGTGCAATAGCCCGGTCGCCGGCTTCCTACTTCCGAATTCATCCTAATAGAACGATCACTATCCACTTTATCTATATACACAACCTCATATCCATCAAGTACAGCCAAATGGGAAGTTTCGGAAAACTTCGCTACAAGTTCATCTAGATACGGTCTTGCTATCTGTCGTAAATCCATTTGCTCCAATACCATGTTGCCTAGTTCCAGTAATTTAATGCCCAGTTTGTATTTTCCCGTATCTGATGCTTTCTGAACAAAGTTGTAATGTTCGAGGGTGCTTAATATACCGAATGCCGTGCTTTTGTTCAGGCTCAATCTATGACTAATTTCCGATAATGCTAATTCCGAATCCCTGTTGGAAAATAACTCCAAGATCAATATCGCGCGTTCGACCGATTGGATAATTTTTTTCTCTGACATAAATTGCTCCTATCTGTTTGACATTGTCAAACGCCGTTCTTACATTAGCGAAGTTGATGATAGTATAGCATTTCCAGCACATCCAAACAAGGGGCTTTTTTGAGAAAATTTTGAGGAAGTGTCTTGCGATTCGGTTAAGTCCTTTCCCCTTATCTTCCGTAACCGGCTATACTGTCTAGCGTCCTCCTCTTGCGTGTCCATGGCATCCTCGTACATATTGGGGATTGGCAGGGACCGGCTGAAACCGAGGAAAGTCACAAAGGAAATAGGAGTTGAGGGTCGCGCAAAATTCCGATACACAGTACCGAGGTTGCGCCAGTCCCATGTGAACAGTCTTCCTGCGACGTGGCCACTGCTAAAAACCAAACGACATATTCAACACTTGCAGGAAGTCGCCGCGCCTATACCCTCAAGCATAGCTTGCAACCTTTGACACCGGGCCTCCAGCGGAGACATCTTCGCTTCAATCTGCGCTTCGGTTCGCCCCAGACTGGTGAGCCTTTTCCGGTAGAGCCGCAGGAGTTCCTGGTTAATCGAGAGTAGTTGTTGCAGTGTCTGGTATTCTTCTTCGATGTCGGTATCCACGGCGTTCCTCCTTGTTTGAGTGTTTGGGGTTCGGCTGAACCAGGGAAGGGCACAAAGGGAATGGGCATTGAGTACCCAGGGGAATTCGGGTAGCAGCGGGATTGCGCCGGTCACATTTGAGCGCTCGTTCAACTCACTTGACGAAACGGCTGCAATATGCAAAAAAGACTTGATACCGGCTCTGTCAAGTCTTTCTGCTTTTTTGTGCGAAATCGTCAAGTGGTCAAGTGTTTAGGGCGCTATACGTTTTTGCACGCCTATCGACAATTCCTAATGTCCTAATCCAGTCGAAATGAAGCTTGATTTTAAGGACAAAGAGTATCTGGTACGGACCGAAGTTCACGGGGCTGCGGCTATGGCCTTCAAGGCCGTCGGGGTCCGGGTACCAGAAAGGGTTCAATCGGCCTGATGATTACCATAAATAGGTAAATGTGGTGGCATGCCCAATTTTTAAGCTCCAAGATTCTTTATTGATGGGGCCTTCAGCATTAGGGGTGTCAAACTCAAGTAAAGAAGAAGACTGGGGTATGAAGCGAGGTGCGTCAAAAGGCCCGAACAGTTTAGGCTGCCGGGCCTTTTATCACTCGGATGGTATGTGTATGTGTTCAGGCGAACATTTTCCCCTTTAGGTCAAAAGCCTCTCGGCCAATTCCACCGCCGTGGCCGCATCAGGGGCATAGGCGTCGGCCCCAATCTCATCAGCAAACTTTTGAGTCACAGGCGCTCCCCCAATCATGACTTTGACACTCTCCCTGTAGGATCCGAGCTCTTCGATCGTGGCTTTCATCTGACCCATGGTCGTCGTGAGAAGCGCGGACATTCCTACGATTTGGGGCTTGTGCTCCTGCACCGCCTGCACAAAGTTCTCCGACGCATTGTCGACACCAATATCGATGACCCGGTAGCCAGCACCTTCCAGCATCATCCCCACCAAATTCTTACCGATGTCATGCAAATCCCCTTTGACAGTGCCTATGACGACAACTCCTTTTTCCTGCACCCCGGAATTGGCAATTAGGGGTTTAATCACTGCCATCCCCGCATGCATAGCCCGTGCGGCAATCAACACCTCGGGGACATAAATTTCGTTACTCTTAAACCGTACCCCAATTACGTTCATACCGGCTATGAGACCGTCATTGAGGATTATCCCAACTTCCATACCTTCGGCCACGGCTTTTTCGGTATTCTCCTTAACCTTTGCGGCATTGCCGCTGATGACCGCTTCTTTAATCACTTGCATGTCGGACATTCTTTCAGCCTCCTGTTCTATTTCCTATCGTGATCCAACAGTCGCGTAAACAATTTAGCGATTCGATTTCACAATTGATTTTCTGCCTAGCTTATGGCCTGTCCACGTGATCGAAAGTCTGCACGTTCTACTTTGAAACGCTAAACGATCCTTAACGAGCTTCGGTTTCTACAAGAACCTGGCTGACGTTCTCCCTGCTACGCTAACCCTACCATTCGGCAATACTACCGTCCGCATGGCGCCAGATTTCATTGTGCCAGTTGTGCCCAATAGCATCCATCCTCCGAACTTAATCTTCGTTGATTTCGATACCCAAGCCGGGGCCCTGCGGAATCCGGACGAATCCCTTCTCATAAGCGAAAACCGCCGGATCTACCAAGTAATCGAGTAAGTCACCTCCCTGGTTGTAATGAATCCCCACACCCAGGCTCTGTTCCTGAATAAAGGCGTTGTGCACCGTGACCTGCCCGTTCTCACTACCTCTGCTATACGCGCCTGCCCAGAACTCAAATCCGCCACCTCATCTATACCGGGTTAGAAACTCTCCCCGGCGCCATCGGTTTTTCAGCGACCGCTTGGACCTGCGGCCCCGCGACGAACTCATCGGATGGGACAAGGGGAACAATGCGTGAAGCGTTTGAACTCACGCTTCCACGTCCTACCCTGGGTACGAGTCAAGAACCTCATCTCCAAAATCTTATCCCTTACAGCCAAACGTGCGAATCATCGAATTTCTAACGGACACGTACTACGCGAGGAATGGGAATACCATCCAGCAAACCGCGCGCTCATGTCAGACCTCCCAATGGCGCCTCCCACTCACAAGATAATTCTCTAGCTGCTTACTGTTCGTCCTAACCGGTCAACCAGATAGATAGCTTCCACCACCTGTTGATTGTTTATAGCCTGTGGCATGTTTCCCATATCCTTAGCGGCTACCGCAACTTCCGCAACGCGCTGGATATCATCGTCACTCATGGCCGCAATTTCCGCCAAAGTAGTTGGAACCCCACAGCTTTTAGCTAACTTAACTTCCTCTAAAATCTCGGCCTCACCTCGTCTTTCCAGAGCAAGTAAGCAGAGGTTGCCAAACCCCACTAACAAACCATGCCCAAACGAATGCGCCGCAGGAACATTGGTAAAGCCAAAGTATATCGAATGGGCCGCAGCCCCTCTACATTTTTCGCCCCCAAGAATGGAGGACATACCCGCGTAAAAAATAATGGCATCAATTACATTCTCCAGCGCTTCATTAACCTTTCCCTCGTCCATGGCCACTTTGGCCCCAGGTCCAAATTTCTTGATGATGTCATAACAGATCTTACCATTGTTGATACCACCCAGCGTCCAGCTGGTCGCCGGAATTTTGCTGCCGGTCGCTCGCAGTTCGTACCACTTGGCCAAAGTATCGCCCATACCAGCGCAAAGCCATCGCTGTGGTGCGCGCAGGATCACTTCAACGTCAACAAACACGGCCGCGGGACAAGCGGAACGTGGTGAGTTTTCGATATAGACACCATTTTCGTCATTGATGATGGAGAGGGGAGTAAAAGCGGCACAAGTGGCAGCAATGGTAGGAACAGTAACGCAGGGAATGTGGTTACGGTAGGCCACTGCTTTTCCGGTATCCAAAGCTCTACCACCGCCAACGGCTATTAATAAACCAGCCTCTGATTTGTGAGCCAACTGGCTAATTCGCTCAATGTTCCGGTAGGTACATTCGCCACCGTACCATTCAGGCCCAACGATTTTCAGGTTATATCTGTGCAGACTTTCCAGTATAGGTTCTCTTACAGCCTCTAAGGCTTGCTTACCACCAATTAATAAGACCGTGCTGGCATGGGCTTGACAGAACATCCCTAGGTCCCGCAACACTCCGTCACCGCGTTTGTATACCGACGGAACCATGACGTTTACAGACTCCTCTTAACACCTTCAATTCAATTCATAAGTTAATTAGGATATCCTGAATTGGCCTCAACTTCGGCTATTTCTGGCTACACGGATCATTGCCAGCAGGTTTTCCTGGGGTGCGTACATTGGAACCTCACACCCGGAACCCAAAATCAACCCCATGGGACCGGCATTCGAGATCACCTGCGCTGCCGCCTGCTCCACTTCTTCAACTGTTCCTTGCAACAAAAGCGCAGACGGGTTCAGATTACCCATTAGACAAACACGCTCACCGACCCTTGCCTTAGCCACTTTCATGTCGACTTTGTAATCAAGCTCAAGGATTTGAGCCCCGGTATCTGCCATCAGATCCAAAACGGCAGTGTTATTGCCGCAAATGTGCAAGAGCGTCATCGCACCCCGTTCTTTAGCCAAGGGACCGATCTCTTTAAAGAAGCGCTTTTCGTAAGGATAAGCAAATTTTTTGTACGTAGCGGGGGATATCACATCCCCTGAAGCTAACGAATCGCCTGCCTGAACCATCTGCGCACCTGATTCCAAGCATGCCTTGGCAAAGGAAAACAACGCTTCGGTTGTCAAGTCCATTAATTTCAAAAGGTATTTTTCCGCTTCACCCCCTGGCTCCATAGAGGCTGTGGCCAATTCTATTAAAAACTGGTTGGTTCCCATTAGATGTGAGGCTAAGGATAAGGGGCCGGTTCCAGGGGCTCTAACCACCACCCGCTCTCCGACTAGTTTTGCCAGACGTTTTATCGCCTCTAAATAGATGGGCATACGCCCGTCTGTGTATGGATTGGGGACTTTCAAGCGGTCAATATCCTTCAATTCGTTGACAACAGGTGTCTTGAGAGTGGGCGTGCCATTGGGATGATGCTCAACGGTTATGCCAAATCCTTCCGCAATATAGTAGTTGTCCGATTGAGCTACGACGGCATCTTGTTGATAGAGTTGCCAAGCCCTATACTGAGCTTCTGCCATCAATTCGCCTGATTGGCAATACTTGTCAATGGGAACCCCGGCAACCGCCGCCCCGTGGTTGCCCATATAAGGGGCTACCGGAATACAATCAGATTGACCCAGGTCAACCGCACGCCTTATTCTCTCCAAGGAAGTCAATGAACTCATGACTACACCCCCAACCAGTATTCCCCAGTACTTTCTGTTCCGTGTCGGTTCCTTTTAGTTAATCTTCCTCTCGTGTTCACAATCGCCTAGTTTTTTTCATAATTATGGCGCCGTAACCTTTCCTTTCGACTTAACCGGCACATCGGGTTGAACAAAATAATGATCGAACTGTTTTATTGACCCCTCTAAGTCAATCATGATTTGTTCAAATGGACAACACTGGTTCTCTCTCCAAGAACAACATCTTTTGCTTTAATAGCCCAAATAATCTTCCGTCAGACAAATGCATTCGCTATATCCTTTAGAAGCTAGAGGACAGCAGTTGATTCGCCTTCTCGACGGCTGTAGCCGCATCAGGGGCATAGGCGTCGGCCCCAATCTCATCGGCAAATTTCTGCGTCACAGGCGCTCCTCCGATCATCACGCGAACATGATACGATCTCAGCGCTTCTATCGTGGTTCTCATGTTGGTCATGGTGGTTGTCAAAAGTGCGGAAAGGCCGACAATTTGGGGCTTATACTCTTCGACGGCTTGAGCGAACTTTTCCGGCGATACATCCACTCCTACGTCGATAACCTTATACCCCGCGCCTTCCAGCATCATGCGCACCAGGTTTTTGCCAATGTCATGCAGGTCTCCCTTAACTGTGCCGATCAAGACGGTCCCTTTATCCTGTACGGCACTGTCGGTCAGGAGCGGTTTGATCACATCCATCCCTGCGTGCATCGCCCGGGCTGCTATGAGCACTTCGGGTACATAGACTTCGTTGTTCTTAAACCTAACCCCAACCACATTCATCCCCGCAATTAAGCCGTCATTAATAATGGTTTGCGGTGCAAGCCCCTCGGTTAAAGCCTTTTCCGCAAACTCTCTGACTTCTTTAGCGTTTCCGTTGATAACGGCCTCAGCCATTTCATGTAATGTTGACATATCGGTTACCTCTCCTTCTCTTATAGATAGCATGCAAAACCGACTTACCGTCGGGGTGGAGAGCAAGTATGCAAAAAAGTCGTTGCGTAGTGTTGTTTAGGTTGCGGCTCTATCTCAGTGAGAAGGTATTTTGTGCAAAGCCCACGCAAATTTCTCGTACGTAATAGGAGAAATAACATCCACTTAAGCCAAAGAATACCTACCAGAACCACACGGGCCCCTGACTCCAGACACGCCTTGGAAAAGCAGAGTAAAGCCTCGATCCCTTGGCTTCCTGGCCTCCAGGCTCCGTTGATGCAATGGCCAGTTCCAGCAAGAATTGGTTTGTGCCCACCAGAAGCTAGGCTAAAGACAACGGTCTGGTCCCCAGAGCCCTTTTAGGACTCCACAACTGATTCTTTGCCGGCGCACAATTCGTCAATTAGGCTACTTTGTGTGAATGTATTCCGACAGTTCTCTCGCCCGTTCGGCAGTCGGTACACTAATGTTGAGAAATATCCCTGAAGACGGGAGACCCTCCATGATACAATCGATATCTTCTTCATCAAGATCGCCAAAAATTATTAGGTTTTTCTTCACCAAGATTTTCCTAAACTGCAGCAACATTTCTTTGGTAGCAGGACCCCCTATGTCTTTGTTCACCTGAATGGCCTTTATGTTCCCTACTTGCATTAACGAGTCGAGAATAAAGAAGGATGCCGGATGCAGGTGAGCGACCGTATAGTCGTAGCTTTCGCCATATCGTGTATCAGGTTCCAATAAATGCTCGTCATACATTTTCGGCGAAAGCAAAGCAGATAAATCTTCCTGAAACCAGAGGCACCGCCTTGGACACCAAATGTGATAAAAGCCTAAAGAATATCCATTGTAAAAATCGGGGGTTGCATCAAATTGGGATTCAATCACGTGCCTAAAGATAGCGACAGCTTTGGAAAAAGCGTCGCGCATGATCCCTGGCTCTTCCACGAGTCCGTATACCAATTCGGTTTGCCCCATCAAGGCTCCCACCACATCGGAAGCCCCCCTTAAAATAGGCTGCCCGACCGGGAATCTTCCCAATGAAGCCCTATTAAGTTTCTCAACAAACTCAAGATACTTTTTAAACCACGAATTGTCTTCTTTAAACCGTACAGTCTGCAGGTCTCGGGCTGACTTCACATACGGTATTGAAATGAAACTACTCTGCGTCCCGTATATTTCACATCCTAGCATTCCTTCTAACCACGGGATCCCATTTAACGGCTCGGCCACCCAGAAACCGTCCTGACCACTTGAACAGGCTTCCTCATACATCCGCTCGAAATCTTCCATATACGCATCCACATCGATCATCTCGGGCATAATTTTTTTGCCATCTGTGAGAAGATGCCGTGAAGCATTATACCGACGACTGACAAAATAGTCGCCTATTTGGAAGGATACTAATGGTCTCTTCAAGGGTTCCCGGTTCCAATATGCCTTGTGAAGCTCAATCTTCCGTCTTATGATTTCTTCGCCCATGTCGGCTCGCCCCCACGTTCACTCGTATTCATAACACTTTTACTTCTAAACACGGACTAACTTTGGTGCTACGGCGTGATTTGCCGACATCTTTTTGTTCAGGCCTTTTCACTTGGCCCTCATGGATGATTCATCTTGGAAATGGTGATACCACACTCCGGTGCCGGTGTTACTACTATCGGTACGTTTCCCAAAGCCCCTACCTGAGATTTACTAAATCAAAAGAGCGATTACGCAGCCATACCCTAGTCGGTCACAGTTTTCCAGCTTTATAATCTTCTACCGCCCTGATTAACGCGTCAATATTGGCCATCGGGACTTCAGAACTAATTTGGATTGACGGGGCAATTATATAACCTCCGTAGGCACCTAACGTTTCAACGCAATGTTTGACTTCTTGGCGTACATCCTCTGGGTTACCAAACGGCAGGGTTACCTGGGTCGATATTCCGCCGTAAAAAGCCAACTTTCTTCCATAGCGACCGGCCAGCTCTTCTATAGGCATGGCTTGCGGCTGAACAGGGTGCAGGATATCTAGTCCCATTTCGACTAGATCATCCAATATTAGGCGGACATCGCCACATGAATGATGAATTACCGGGAGTCCGGCTTCTTTATATACGGCCCAGATACGGGCCAAACGGGGCTTTATCATCTTTCGCCAGAGCGTGGGAGACATAAGTAGGTTGCGTTGTCCACCGTAATCGTCGCCAGTGCGGCCACAGTTTACTCCCACCTCCACATTCCGTTTAGCGATTTCCACTTGATAGTCGGTAATCTTGTCCAGAAGTTCTTCCGCGAAATCCTGGTTTAGAAGCATATCTGTCAAGAAGTTCTCAAACCCCCTGAGAGCCCAAGCCCGTTCGAAAAGACAGGTAACCTGGTAAGACGGTACTAAATACTCATTGGCATATTTGGTTACTGTTTCGCGAGCAAAATCCATCATCTCGGGTGAAAATGGATCGGGCAAATGATAATCGTGGTACCGACTTAGATCTGCAAGGGGATGATACGCAATAAAGGTGCCTTCTTGCTGGGTATCCCAACCTACACCCCACTCATCGAACAGAACCTTCTCTGTCTTTGCAAACATCCGTTTGCGAATTTTGCCAAAAGGATCATTGAGGTACGCGTATACCAAATGGTTATCTAGTCGATCGATTAGATATTCCTCATTGTCTGGTATGCCCCAGGCTTCAGTAACTTTGTCCAGAGCGGTGGGTGTAAATTCGATTTGGACAGGAAAATAATCAACTTGCTCATGCATAATAGCCAGCAGAATGCGTTCTTTGTGTGATAGCCCCATTTACCCGTACCTCCCAAATAATACCTTTTATCAAAATGGATAATGGATTACCTCGTTAATACACCATCCCAGTATTTACCGCAAATGTAAACTCTCTTAAGCCTACCACTGCGAATAATAGCAACCTCTCATACAATATAAGCCCAAACCCGATAGCTCCTTACGGCCTTTAAGTAATGCAACACTAATAAAAGGAAAAGGTACGCATTTTGACCCAGTGGTTAAAGGATATCCAAGCCAACGTCCTCGGAGTATCACCGGCTATATGGGGCTTGTGGAAGTAGCACCCCGCACGAGGGTACCACCTCCACTGCGGTGAACGACTGACTTTTACCAACTAGGCACCTAATAATGCCAATTCCCCAAGTGATGAAGCGCTACGAATTCTTTCTTATCGTATCTTCTTTAATAACGAAAATACTGACAAAAACAATTGCACTGGAAACTACCATATAGGCAGCAACCGACCAAGGAGAACCATGTGAGATGTGCAAAAGCAAAGTAGCGATAAAGGGTGCACTTCCACCGACAATAGCATTAGCAAATTCCCTACCTATCACGACACCACTGTAACGCGACTCCACCGGAAACAACAGGGGTAAAAGAACACTAGAGGGTCCCCACATGACATAGGCTGCCCCGAGTCCAATGGTCATCGCCAGAATGACGATAAACGGATTGCCAGTATTAAGCAATGCAAACATCGGAAACGCAAATAACCCTGATAACACGGCTCCCACGAGGGATACTGCCTTCAAGCCTTTTTTGTCTGCAACAACGCCGGAAATTATTAAGACAAATATCCCTATAAACGCCGCAATAAGGAGAGCGTACGAGCTGAATGCTTTAGCGAACTTCAATGTGGACACTAAATATGACAGAACAAATGCCTGAATAATATATGTGTGTACACCCTGAAATTGAAGTAGCGCCGTAATAATTAACTCCTTTGGATGCTTTGAAAACACTTGTCTGATGGGGTTAACCTTAGTCTTCTCCTTCTTTTCCAAGAACTGTTGTGTTTCATGTAGCCCTGCTCGTAGATACAACCCCACTGCTGCTGTAACAATGCTTAACAGAAATGGTATGCGCCACCCCCAGTCGAGGAATGCTCCTTGCGGCATCATCGATAGTAAACCAAATATACCGGAATATAACATAATCGAGATGGGAATTGAAACCGAGGGAAAGCTACCGAAAAATCCTCTTCGCTCTTTTGAACTTTCTACGATAAACACCAAGGCCCCTGCATATTCTGCCCCTGCGCCGAATCCCTGTACAAGCCTTAAGACGATCAGCAGAACGGGGGCCCAAAAACCAATAGTCCTATATGTCGGCAGAAGACCAATTAAAGTTGTTCCCAGACCCATAATGATTATAGTTGCCATTAGGGCCGTTTTACGACCTATTCTGTCACCAACATAGCCAAAAAGCATTCCACCAAACGGCCTCGCAAAAAAACCTACTCCAAACGTTGCAAAAGCAAGCAAAGTTCCGACCCACGGGCTACTATTCGGAAAGAAAAGTTTGTTGAATACAAGTGCCGCGGCCATCCCATAAACACCGAAGTCGTACCACTCAAGAACAGTACCAATTGTGCTGGCTACAACAACTTTCCTGATGGAGTTTCCTCCGTTTGGACTCATAATCCTACGCCCCCCTTTGATTTTGTTACCAGTGAATCACCTCAAATTACTTTCGCCCCATTCCTTGACCGCTTGCTCAAGAACAAGCCAATTGCTGTCATTAGCTTCATAAATTTGACCACAACCACGCAGTACGTAACCTCCATCGTGACCGGCACTATCTAAGCATCGCCACACCTCTTTTCGGACATCGTCTGGATTGGTACTTACCAGTACCCGTTCATTAAATCCCCCCCATAATCCCACCTGTTTACCAACCCTCTTTTTCGCGTATGCAAGATCAACGTCACCAGCAACCTCGGGTACAGCAAGAGTTTCTATGGCGGTTGTACCTGTATCCGCCATTAACTCCAAGAGCCTATTACTTTTTCCGCATACATGAAACGAACTTATTAATCCCGGGTTAACAATTTGCTGGATAACCTGTTTATCATAAGGATAAATATATTCTTTATACAGTTCTGGGGAAATACCGATACCGACCGAAGACTCGTTGAGTTGAATACAGTCGACGCCCGACGACACCAATGCAGAAACGGTTGTCAGTGTATATGCAGTTAGTGCGGTAAAAAAGTCGTTGACCCATTGGGGCTGATCATATATTGCCATAATCATTTCTTGAGTTCCGCAAATTGAACAGGCTTCCTGAAATACTCCCGGAACTGTAACAAACACGAACGCCCGGTTTCCCACTGTTTGGCACATTTTTGTTATCGCGGTTACGTCGCACTTTACCGGATCGGGTCGGTATTCTAGCATTTCTAAAGATTGCCCTGTTTTAAAAGGGTGATTCATAGCCCATTTCTGGTATTTTTCCTGTCGGTAATCAAACCTCATGGTTCCTGCGGGAGTCGCAATCGTTCTCGATACCTGCTTTCCGTTTTCGTTTGCATTAAGTTTTTCCGTTATATTCCAGGTCTTTGTATCTTGCCACTTCATGATTGCCGAAGGCCAAGTGACGACATCTGGTTCCTGAAAGCTATACAAATTAATAACCGGATCGTGCCCTAAGCTTTCTTGGAATGATATGATGGTGTCCAACGGGTTCTCCAAATAGGAATTTATAACACTTCCATGTAAGTTCAGCTTTTTTACCAGATAATTTAAGTTAAATATATTTACAATTGGAACTCTATCTACCGGTTGTCGTAGCAACGTTCTTGTAATTATCTGTTTTGCTTGCATATTGTCTCCTCCTCGCTCATTAGCAGGTCGTCGCATTGTCGCAATTTCTTGGGTGCTGTCCTCCTCCTTCGTACTACTTCAATTTGCCTATCAAGTACGTCCTCCCCTCCTCGCTAATTGTTTTTTTCGACAGGGTGGCCGCCGAACCCGTTTCTTAAAGCCGCAATGACTTTCCCGGCAAACGTATCTTCCTCCAAGGAGCGATAGCGCATAAAGAGAGACAAGGCAATAACGGGCGTTGGCACCCCTAAGTCAAGCGCGGTTTCCACCGTCCATTTCCCCTCTCCCGATGAATACATGATCCCCTTGATACTTTTCAGCTCTTTATCCTTACTAAAGGCCTCCTGAGCCAATTGCATAAGCCAACCGCGGATAACGGAGCCATGATTCCACACACTTGCCAGCTTGTCATAATCGAAATTAAAATCTGATTTTGAGATAACTTCGAAGCCTTCAGCTAGGGCCTGCATCATTCCGTACTCGATCCCGTTGTGGACCATTTTCGCGAAATGCCCGCTGCCTGGCTCTCCTGTGTAGAGAGAACCGCCTTCGACTGAGATGCCTTTAAAAATCTCTGCGCAGTAAGCATAAACTTCCTTTTCCCCGCCGATCATGGTGCAGGCACCGGACAGGGCGCCTTCGATTCCGCCGCTTGTCCCGCAATCCAAGAAATCAATTTCTTTTTCCTTTAGGAGTTTGTACCTCCGTACGGAATCCCTGAAATTCGAATTACCGCCATCGATGATGATGTCACGGGGTTCAAGCGCGGGCAGCAATTCATTGATTACCTCGTCGATTGTGTCACCCGCCGGTATCATCAGCCAGATGACTCGCCTTTTGCTGAGTTTGCGCGCTAGGTCCCCGATAGAGTCGGCTTTAGCGGCACCCTGCTCAGCAATCGCTTCAACCTTATTCTCGTCAGAATCAAAGGCGGTGACATCATGATGGCGTCTCATTAGATTCAAACACAAGTTATAACCCATCTTCCCGAGTCCGATAATTCCGATTTCCAAAGTCCCAGCCTCCTGTTGCCTCTTCGAGTCGTCTTTTCAAGCACATTTCAAGGTCCTGTACTACTCCCTTTTTGAGGTAAATAACTCATTTCACACATACCCGCCTTTGTCTAGATCATTTGCTGCTCCTTCCGCCATATCGTTTACTGATATTTCGTGAATTCATCCCTTAGCTTTCCGTAAATGCGTTCAAAAATGGCAAAGTTTCTTTGGTAGATTTCATTTCGCACCCTGTCAGGCTCAAAAACCTGCGTGAACGAAAGCAATTTGTCAACATCCTCTAAGTCTTCAATAACTCCCAAGGCGTTCATGCCCATAACCGCCGCGCCGAAACAAGAACTTTCGTAACTCTCGGCTAGACGCACTCTCGTATTAAACATGTCCGCCAACATCTGTACCCAAAACTCCGAGCGGGCAAATCCTCCCGAGGCCGTAATCAGCTGGATTTTTCCCGTGACTTCTTCCAACGCCTGCCCGATGCTGTAAAGTCCGAAAGTCACTCCCTCCAGCACTGCCCGCAGAAAATGCTGCCGTGTATGCGCCATGTTAATTCCGAAGAAGACCGCTTTGGCATTGGCGTCCCAATGAGGAGCCCGTTCACCCAGCAGGTAAGGCAGAAAGATTAAACCATCCGAGCCGGGCACGATCTTTTGCGCCTCGGCCGTCAAAAGATCGTAGGGATCAACGCCACTCTCACCGGCCGAGTTCAACTCGGCTTGAGCAAATGTATCCCTAAACCACCTAAGGGCTATGCCGCCGTTGTTAACCGAGCCTCCCAGTACGTAACGACCTTTTGTCAGAACGTAGCTGAACAATCTTTCCTTTTCATCATCGGCCGGCTTGTTGGCCACAACCCGAATCGCCCCACTCGTGCCAATCGTTACCGCCGCGTAGCCAGGCCTAATGGCATCCGCTCCCAGATTCGCCAGACAACCGTCGCTGGCTCCGACAATAAACGGGGTATTTTCGGGAATGGCCATATACTCGGCGTATTCTTTTCTTATACCGGTTAACATATGAGTCGCCGGCACCGGTAGAGAAAGCCTGTCGGCGTCGATCCCCAAGTAAGCTAAAGCTTCGCCGTCCCAAGTTAGTTGGGACAGATCAAAAAGTCCGGTTGCGGAAGCGATAGAGTAATCGACAATATATTGACCAAACATCTTCAACAGTATGAACTCTTTTATACCGATAAACCTATAAGCCTTATGGAAAATATCTTTCTCATGTTCCTTTATCCACGCCAATTTACAAAGCGGTGACATAGGGTGAATGGGCGTCCCTGTTTTGAGATAGATTCGGTGCCCTACTTGGCTGTTTTTTAGGGTATCGGCATACTCTTTGCTGCGCGTATCGGCCCAGATGATCGAATGGGTCATCGCTGTGCCCGTGCGGTCTACGGCAATGACGCTATGCATAGCCGAACTGAAAGCAATACCTAGAAGGTCGTCCTCGTCCCTTTGCCCCGCCACAGCTTTAACGGAGTTCAAAACCGCAGCGAAAACAGTTTCAGGGTCTTGTTCATAATGAGAAGGAAAAGGGTTCTCAATGGGGTATTCGATGCTTTTCTGCCGTAAAGGTCGTCCGTCCAGGCCGAAAGCGATTGCTTTCGTGCTCGTCGTTCCTACGTCTACACCTACAAGGTACTCCAATGTACTCCTCCCGAAAATAATTTTCCTCTAGCCAAGATATGTACCGCGTATTGCTCAAGAAGAAGGAAACTTTTTTCACCTCCAAGTATATACCTCCTTAAGATTTTGTCAATACGAAAAATTCTTTCGCACACACTCCCCAAAAAACAAAACTCAAGTACCGTCCCTCTAGACGGCACTTGAATCTCACCTACGCCGAAAAATATTAAAACCGCTTGGTCGCGATACCCTCTCGTATCTTACCCAATGTTGCAAGAGTCTCCTCTTTTCGCTGCAGAGCCACACCCGCATAAAGGCAGTCGATGAGCATAAGAGCGCTTAACCGGGACTCCATAGCTTCGCTGCGAAACATGGATTCTTGTCCGAATGAAACCAAAACCAGATCGGACACCTTCGTCAGGGGGGAGCGGGGGTTCCCAGTGATGGCGATGATTTTTGCTTCATTCTTCCTCGCTAAACCGATCGCTTCCACGAGATCTTTATTGCTTCCGGAATTGGAGATGGCCATGACCACGTCATTCTTCTTTGCCATCGCGGCAAACATCGCCTGCAAATGCGAATCCGTATGAACGGAGCACTCAATCCCCGTACGAATAAACTTGTGGTAGGCGTCAAAAGCAATGGCACCTGAGCCTCCCATGCCAAAAAACAAGATTTGACGCGCCTTGAGCATGAACTTAACCGCCTCCGCGAGGGTTTTAGCTTCATTGACGTCGAGGGTTTTTTTCATACTATACTGGTTGGAAGTGAAAACCTTATTCATAATAATGTACATGTCGTCATTTTCTTTTATCTCTTCATGAATGTTTTGAATGGGTTCGATCAGCGTGCCGGCTAAGCTGATTTTCAGTTCCTGATATCCCCGGTAACCCAGCTTGTTGCATAGGCGAAAGATGGTCGTTTCACTCACTGAACTGTTTTCCGCCACTTCCGTGATAGAGTAATGGATTATATCGCCGGGATTTTCCAAAATGTATTGAGCCGCTTTCCTCTCGGCGGTGTTCAGCCTGCTGTAAATATCTCTTATTCTCTGCAGACAGTCAGTTGGTTGTTTCTCCTCCACCAGTCCCACCCCAGTCCCCCGGATTGCCCGGAAATTCACCCTAAGTCCTATCCCACCGCTTATCTGCCGGCTCATCCGCGAACAGGCTTACAGGATCTTTTTCCACTCATTGTATCATTATACCATCCGTGAAAGACCGGTCAAGGTAACCTCAGACTGGACAGACCCAAAGCACCCCCTGGGTCCCTGGGTGCCTTATCGGCTTTTTCCTCACCGCTCTTCTTTATTCATCGCTAGTACTCATCGCCAGTTCGTAGACGCAATCAAAGCCAATCTTGCGTTGTGCCAAACGCGGGGCAAAAACACCGCGACCTCGTGCTCTGTTGGCACGAGGTCGTCAAACCCATGTATCCGAATTGATGATGCTGGAACCTTCCTGAGGTTTACGAAGCATACTGGGCGAACACGTGCACCGCTGTTCCCGCGTCCGGCGCGTAACCGTCCGCGCCGATCTCCGCGGCGTATCTTTCAGACACAGGAGCGCCGCCCACCAGCACTTTGACCTGGGAACGCAATCCCTCTTGCTCCAACAAGCCGAGCACCGTCCTCATCGAACCCATCGTTGTGGTCAAGAGGGCGGAGAGCCCGATAGCCGTAGGCTTATGCTCTTTCACCGCCTCGACAAACTTTTCCGGCGCGACGTCGACTCCCAAGTCAACCACATCCCAGCCCGCCCCTTGCAGCATCGTTCCCAAGAGGTTTTTCCCGATGTCATGAAGATCTCCCTTCACGGTCCCGATAACCACTTTACCCAGGTACTTCCGTCCCGCTTGCAGGATCAGCGGTTCAAGAACTTTGAGGCCGGCTTTCATCGCCCGGGCGGCTATCAACATTTCCGGCACGAATATCTGGCCGTCTCGGAATCTTTCCCCTACCACATTCATGGCACTGACCAATATTCCTTGTATGATGTCGTCAACCGCGAGTCCGGCCGCAAGCATCTCTTCCACGCCCCGTGCTGTCCCAGCAGCGTCTCCTTTAATGATCAAATCTTTGATTTCGTCAGCTTGCACGTCAAATCATCCGCCTTTGCCTTTTAAGATTTTTCTTCGCGTTTTAAGATTTTTGCCGTCCCTGGATCAGCATTATGTCAGAACTTTGTAGCATCATGCATTTGACCATAAGAGCAGTGAACTACCCCACTCACGCCTTGCTTTCCTCTATACGCTCCACGGCCTTAACCGTGCGCTTCTCTGAGTTGCTGAGTTCGGCCAGTTCGATGATCCTCATCGTCCGCCAAGCCTCCTCAGGCTTCACGGCCAGATCGGAGCCCCTGGCGATAGCGTCGGCAACGTTTTCATAAAAAGCCTGATAACATCCCGGCAGGGTCTCAAGGAGACCCACAACATGCATGTGGTCAATCTCGGCCTCGATCGTTCCCCACTGTGCCCTTGGCTCGATGCCCCAGGCATTATCAGGCGCCGGGTTTTGCCCCGCGCGCAAGAGATCCTCCTGTCGATCGAAACCGCCTTTAAGAAATGAGCCAAGCCGCCCCCGCAGCACAAAGCGCGGACCCGGCTGCCGCACCATCATACCCGCCTTCAAAGCAGCCTTGAGTTTGGGATAACCTAAGACGACCTCGAAGCTGTCAACTGCCCTACCCCCTTCCCGTTGAACCCGCAGGTCAGCGGTCACTGTATCGGGCCAGCCAAACAAGACCAGAGCTTGATCGATTAGGTGGGAACCCAAGTCAAAGAGGATGCCCGAACCGGCTTCTCCCGATTCACGCCAGGCTCCCTCATTCACCTCTGGGCGGAAGCGGTCATAGTGGGCCTCGTACTCCACAATCTCCCCCAGCATGCCGCTCTTAACCAGTTCCCGAATCGTCCGGAAGTCCCCGTCCCAACGCCGGTTTTGGTAAACGCTCAGTACTCTTTGCCGTTCTTGGGCCAGCTCAATCAAGGAGCGGGCTTCCGCCGCCGTCAGAGTAAACGGCTTGTCGACGACGACATGCTTACCGGCCAACAGGGCCTGACGGGCCAATTCAAAATGACTGGAATTGGGGGTAGCCACCACCACCAGATCGACCTTGGCATCCTCCAGGAGCCGGTCGCTCTCCCTCAAAACCAAGGCTTGCGGAAAATCTCGGCCGGCCCGGTCACCGTGCCGCTCCACGATAGCATACAAATTCAGGGAAGACACCGCATTGATCAGAGGAGCATGAAATACCCGCCCGGCAAAGCCATAGCCCAGTAACCCCACGTTGATTTTATCTGTCATTTTATCGTCTCCTTCTTATCATCTCCGTCTAATCCTCTTCGTCTTATCCTGTCGTTCTCTTTGCGGAGGACCTCCTTCCTCACCATTGCGCTTCCTTTCTGTTTCTATTTCCTCATTCCGCTTGACTTTTATTCTTCTCCCAAATTTACTACATTTCAAGCCCCGATTTAACACCGGGTAAATGTCCCACGCGTGTCAGCCCGGATCAATAGCGCGGATAATCGCGTAAAGCCTCGGCGATGGCTTTCAGATTCTCATGCGGAGTCGAGAGGGGAATCTCGCAGCCCGCCATGATTAGGGTATTGGCGTCCCCCGCGTCCAAACACTTCCAGACCGCCTCCCTGATAAGGGCCGGCGTTCCCTGCTGCACCACGGCCACGGGGTCGAAATTGCCGCAGGCAGCCGCATAGCCCCGGTAAGTTTCACAGGCCAGCTTGAAATCCACTTTCCAGTCCACATCAATGATATCCGCCCCGCTCAATTTCATCAAGTTCAAGATAGCCGTCGTGTTCCCGCAGATGTGGAGTCTGGCCAACGCCCCCGCCTCATGCACGGCGGCCACCAGGCGCTGCTCATAAGGCTGAGCAAAGACTCCGAAAAGGTCCGGGCCGAGCAAGGAGGCAGCGGCATCCCCCATTCCTATGAGATCCGCACCGGCTTTAATTTGAGCTACGGCTGAACGGATTTCCGCCTCCAAACATATTTCCAGTAGCTGGTGGACCTGATCCGGACTGTCGTAGACATCCAGCATGATCTCATTCATCCCGCGCAGGTCGACTGCCTCGGCAAAAGGCGCTTCCACCCAGCCCATGATCGGGTATTCGTCTCCTGCCTCCCGTTTGTATAACTCGATTCCTTTGATGCGGTCTCGCATGCGGGTCGAGCGGTAAGGGTCAAAGATCTGCAGTTTTGGCAGATCGTCGTAGCTCTTTAAAAGATTATCCGAACAGAGAGGAATATCATCCTCCGGAAACTCGACCTTACCCCCGAAATCGAAAACTTCGCGAAACGGATCGGAAATAGCCCCGAGGATATCCAGGTCGAAATCTTTAGCTACCCGCAGGTTGGACTCCACTAGAACCTCGTAGTCCAAGTAGAACTGGGATTGCGGCTTGCCAATATAAAGCGGGGCAAACGCCATAATGAGATTACAGTTCGGAGCCCTGTCCACCGCCTTACCTGCCAGTCGTCTTATCAATCTTTCTTTGGAATTCATCTGTTTCTCCTCCACCCTTCCTTGACCACTTCGAGTTTAGGTTGCGCGCTTGCGGCTGGCAATGTCAACCCAGACCGCAAACAAGAGAATCAATCCCTTGGCCATATACTGTAAAGAAGCATCCGCATTCATCAGACTTAAACCATTATCGATACTGGCCATAACCAAAGCCCCGATGATGGCGCCGTAGACACTCCCTTCCCCTCCCATCGTACTAGCACCGCCGATAATGGCGGCGGCGATGGCGTCCAGTTCAAACAGGTTTCCCGCGGAAGCACCGGCGGCGTTTAGGCGGGCTGTAAATATGATGCCTGAAACCGCTGTCAAAGCGCCCATAATAATGAATAGGATCATCGTCGTCCGCCGGATGTTGATCCCGGAGAAGCGCGCAGCTTCTTTGTTGCCGCCGATAGCGTAAATATGACGGCCGAAAACGGTTTTCTCGGCCATAAAGTTAAACAACACGGTTAAAGCCATGAGGATCAAAACCGCATAAGGGATCCCCATGTAGTCCGTCATAATGCCAAACACGAAGGCTATCACTAAAGAGGTGGCCGCAAGACGCAGCACGAACAATTTCTTATCTGGAACTTCAAACCCATACTTCACTCTGCTTTTTCGCAGCCGGATTTGCCAAAAAACGTAAAGGCCAATCACCACCAGACCCAGCAAGGCACTCGAATCATTGATCGGTGCAGTGCTGATGAGCTTGGGCAAATATCCCTGACCGATTTCCTTGAAAGAATGGTTCATCGGGCTAATCGTCGCTCCACCTGTAACCTTAATAACCATACCCCGGAATACCATCATTCCAGCCAAAGTGACGATGAAGGCCGACACTCCCCGGTAAGCGATCCAGTACCCCTGCCAGATACCGACCAGAATGCCGGCAAGCAAGGTGATGATGATCACCGGAACGGTGCCCATGTTCAGGTTGACCTGCAGATACGCCGCAATTGCTCCCATCAATCCCACCAGGGAGCCCACCGACAAATCAATGTGTCCGGCCACGATGACCAAGACCATGCCCACCGCCAAAACAGCGACGCTGACTGACTGCAGAAACAGGTTTGACAGGTTGCGCGGCTCAATAAACATGCCATTGGTTAAATACGTAAACACCAGCCAGATGCCCACCAACAATATAACCATGGTGTATTCGCGCATGTTGGCGCGCAAAGATTGCAGCACGGCCGTCAGAAAGGGATCCCCCGCCGTGTTGCGCCCGTTTTCGCGCTGGGCCCCCGTCTCTTTTCCTTTATCCACGCTTCACGCCTCCTGTCGCATAGGACATAATCTTCTCCTGGGTGGCTTCGGACGCCGCCATTTCCGCTACTATGCGGCCCCCGTGCATCACAACGATCCGGTCGCTCATGCCCAGAATCTCGGGTAGTTCGGAGGAGATCATAATAATGCTGACTCCTTGTTTAACAAGATCGTTCATAATATTGTAAATCTCGTATTTAGCTCCCACATCGATGCCTCGGGTGGGCTCATCCATAATGAGAACTTTCGGGTTCGTCATCAGCCACTTGGACAGGACAACCTTCTGCTGATTGCCGCCGCTCAGGTTTTGCACTCTTTGTTCCAAAGAGGGAGTCTTGATGCGCAGGGAAGAGACAAAATGATTGCTGTGCCGGATCACTTCATTTTGATTGATTACCTTCAACTTGGTCGCAGACTCGTAGCTTGCCAACATTACGTTGTTTTTTATATCCATCGTCAACACGAGACCATTATTCTTGCGGTCCTCCGAAACGTAGCCCAAGCCGGACTTGATGGCCTCGCGAGGTGTTCCCGGTTTTAATTTTCTCCCGTCAAGAAAGATCTCGCCGCTAATCCCTCGTCCGTAAGTTCCAAAAATGCTCGTGGCCAGCTCGGTGCGCCCGGCGCCCATCAACCCCGCCACTCCCAATATCTCGCCTTTTCGCGCCTCGAAACTGATGCCCTTGAGGGCAACCTTATCGGGTATATCCGGATCATAAACGGTTAAATCCTTGACTTTGAGCATCACCGGGCCTGGAACATGCTCCTGGCGCGGAAAGCGCTGGGTCAACTCCCGCCCCACCATCAAGGAAATGATTTTGTTCTCACTCATATTCCCTGCGGGTTCCGTAGCTATCGTTCTGCCGTCACGCAGAACGGTAATCGTATCGGCTATCTGCAGCACTTCGTTCAATTTGTGAGAAATGTAGATACAGGTAACCCCTTTGTTCTTGAGCTCTAGAACGATCTGAAGCAGGTTAGCGCTTTCGGTTTCCGTCAGAGCGGCCGTCGGCTCGTCCAGAATCAAAATCTCGGCATTCTTGGAGATTGCCTTGGCGATTTCTACCAACTGCTGCTGCCCTATCCCCAGATTTTTCACCTTGGTGCTGGGGTTAAGGTCCAGGCGGACCTCCCCCAAGGCCTTTTTCGTAAACTCGTACGTGCTGTTCCAGTCGACAATACCCCTGCGCGCAATTTCGTTACCCAAGAAGATATTTTCGCTGACTGTCATCTGTTTGACCAAAGTCAGCTCTTGAAATATGATAGCCATACCGGTCTTCTCACTGTCTTTTAAACTATGAAAAGATTGCTCCGTCCCCCTGATTAAGATCCGGCCCTCATACTGGCCGACTGGGTACATCCCGCTGAGTATTTTCATTAGAGTGGATTTTCCCGCCCCGTTTTCTCCCACCAGAGCGTGTACCTCACCCCATTTCACCCGCAGGTTAACATCTTCCAGGGCTTTCACCCCGGCAAACTCCTTCTTGATGCCCACCATTTCCAGCAAATAGTCACTCTGATTACAATCCATCGTTTCACCTCCCGTTCAGAAGGGGAAGAGGAACAGACCATCCGCCATCCCCCTTCCCTTGCCGGAACTTTTCCTGTCCGTCACTCAGAGAACTTTCACTTCTTGTAAACATCCGCCTTTTTCAGATAGCCGCTGTCAATGAGAACCTTGTCCAAGTTCGATTTGTCAACCACGACCGGTGTGAGTAAAACCGAAGGAACTTCGATTTTGCCGTTGTTAATTGTACCGTTCGTCGCCGGAGTTTTTCCTTCAGCCATTTTGAGAGCTGCGTCCATAGCCGCTTGGTCTTCAACCCGGGTGTCTTTAAAAACGGTCATAGATTGGGTCCCCGCCAGGATTCTTTGAGCTCCGGAGAGGGTCGCGTCTTGACCGGTGACTACCACTTTGCCGGCCAAGCCCTGAGCCGCTAAAGCCTGGATGGCAGCCCCGGCCGTATCGTCATTGGGGGCCAAAATCCCCTGAACATTGTTTTTAGCCAAGGTCAGCGCATTTTCCACGATCTTCATCGCGTTATCCGGCTGCCATCCCTGAATTGCCTGGTCCGCTACGATGTGGACATCTCCTTTGGCAACCAGCGGTTGGATATATTTCATGGCCCCCTTCTTGAAAAGCAAAGCGTTATTATCCGTGGGGTCGCCGGACATGACAATATAGTTCCCTTTTGGGGCATGCTGGGTTAAATACTTCCCTTGCAGTTCCCCCACCTTCTCATTGTCAAAGGAAACATACAAGTCGTCATCGGCGCCTGTGATGAGTCGATCAAAAGAGATCACTTTTATTTTGGCCGCGTGGGCCTGCTGGATGATCGCGGCGGCGGCCTGAGCATCATTAGGCGCTACAATGAGTACTTTCACACCTTGGTTGATCAAGCTTTCGCATTGAGACAGCTGTTGACCCGAGTCATCGTTCGCGACCTGAACTCTGAGATCAATCCCCATCTTTTTCGCATCCGCGATCATTTGATTCTTGTCCAAGACCCAGACGGCCGTGCTTTGTGTAGGCAATGACAACCCGATCACCGGCTTTGGACCTGATGACTTACCAGAGCTTCCAGAATTGCCTGAAGACGGCGCCTGGCCGCAGCCGGACACAGCCAACAGCGTAAGTGCAGCGAGAGCCAACCCGGCCCCCAATTTTCTCAGCCTTTTTTGCATGAACCGTTCCCCCTTTTTCCTTTGTGTTCTTCATTGGTCTTTCGAGACTTTGTTTGGTCTCCGGGTGCGCTAGGGCCTCACCTCCTTCCGTGCTCGTGCACATCTCGTCCACCAAAAAACAGTCAGTGCCGCGGCAGCCCCCCTTCACCGTTGAGCATCTCAATCAAAACGACTTCCGGCCGGCTGAGAATATAGGGATGCTTCGGTTTGAAACCGGCCTGGAGGTAATCAAAGAGAATCCGAATGGGTTGATATCCCTGCTGAAAAGAATTCTGGGTGATACAGGCTGTGACGATGTTGTTTTTGAGCAGGCGGCTGACTTCCTCATTGACATCGAAACCTATGAGCTTTATCTTGCCTTCCCGGTGTTGATCGACGATAGCCGCCCCCACAGCCGCGGTGCAGGAATTGGTCACGAAAATCCCCCGCAGATCCGGATGATCATGGATGATTTTCCCCGTCACCTCGTAGCATTTTCCGCTGTCGTCCGCATTCTCCCAAGTCCCCACCGTAGTCATGTTCTCTTTGCCCATGCTGCCCACGACTTCGAGAAACCCTTTCCTTCTCGCCTCTGTGTCTTGGGTACTCAGAAACCCAGTCAAGACGCCTACTTCTCCCGCACCGTCCAAGAACTTGTACATCAGTTCGCCCGCCACGCGGCCGCCGAGATACCCGTCCAGCCCAACATAACCAAGCCTCTTGCTGTCGGGTACATCGGTGTTAAAAGTAACCACCGGGATCCCGGCTTCACTGGCATTATCGATGAGCGCCCGGACGAGATGCGGATCCGTTGGGGTGATGGCAATGCCCGCCACTCCGTCATTCAAGGCTCCCTCCAGCAGTGTCCTTTCCCTGAAACCGTCACGAATCTCTGAAAAATAGAATTTTACCTCAACCCCGAAATCCGACAGTTCTCTGGCTGCGGTTTCGGCTCCGAAGATCACCTGACCCCAGAAACTCATGGGTGTCCTGGGTACGATAAAGCCAATCGTGTATCTGTCTTTCTTAACCAGAGCCCTGGCGATCCGGTCCGGCTGATAATCCAGACGCTTCACAGCCTCCAGGATCAAAGCCTCTGTCTCGGGATTGACCCCCCCGCGCTTATGCAGGACTCGGTCGACCGTGCCCCGGGAAACATTTAACTTTTCTGCAATGTCTTTAATCGTTACTCTTTTCATTGGAACCTCGCCATCGTTTAGAATGTCGGATAGTACCAACAAGGTACCAAGAATGTGCCATGAAGGTGCTATGAAGATACCGAGCTGTGGGACAAAAACCGTGACTAGAAACTTCAGCTTCTTGTTTCACTCGCCTGCGCCGCCGTAGAAGCAGCAGCCGTGGGAGCAATTCGAGTCTACCTTGCTTCGTGCTCGTGCACATCCTTTACACAATATATTCGCGCCCGAGCCTGAAATTCCTCCTTGCCTTTTTGAATTTCCACAATCTTTTACTGAACGGGGACGCCGAGGGGGACGCCGAGGGGACGCCGAGGGGACAGGCACTTCCCACAATTTGTCGAATCCCTTGGTCCTCAAGGGCTCATGAGGCAGTCCGACTGTTTGAAGCAGAGGAAATAGAAGGAGAAGACCTGCACAAAATACTCTTAGCTAATGAAGAACTCTTCAAATACTTAGGTTCCACTCTCTCGACGGCACGGGTGGACGGCGGTTGTACTTCTACCAAACGTCGCCAATTTTCCCCTTGGACCGGCTTAGGGATAGTGATATAATGGGTCCACCAAAGTGAATGGGGAGTTACCATGGACAACGAAAAATTTCAAGACCTAATGCTCGAGCATTTTGGCAAAGTTCTTAATAAGCTGGACAGTCTGGATTCTCGCCTGACTAGAGTTGAATCTCGCCTGGACGGGGTTAAATCCCGCCTGGGCAACGTGGAATCTGCGCAGGTGCGGATGGAAACAGAGTTTGGCAAGAAGCTGGATGTGCTTTATTACGATTGGCGTGAGACCCAAAAAGGATTCAACAAGGAAGTAAGAACTGATCTGAAAATCCTGGGCACGAAAGTAGAAGCTCTCCAAATGGAATCCTCAAAACACGATCGAGAAATCAAAGAACTATATCTTGTTAAAGTCTCAAGGGAGTGAATAAAGAAATAAGAGAAATAAGAGGAAAAAAGGTCCTCCCGCCGCTCGGCCGGAGGACCTTTCGCATGCGTATCCCCTCTACAGGGCTTTCCTGCTCATCCTCCGCCAATAGGTATGCCCGGCCATTAGAAAGTAGAGCGTCTGCTTCACGACAAAGAGGGCGATCGAAAGAGGTCGATCGCCACGCCGGCGTAACCCCAGACATTTGCCGCCAGCACCGTCCCAGCGCTTTCATGGCGACCAACATGTGCACCGGCTACGGCCGCGTCAGTTTCCCGCAAAACCGGGTGGTTACTGAAATCACCTGCCAAGCGAAAGGCTGCCACTACTTTTTCCCCGAAGTTCCCTATATCCTGGATCTCGGGGGACAAGATGCCAAGGTTATTAAGAAAAACGCCCAAGGCAAGGTCGTCAGCTTTGTCATGAATGACAAATGCGCCGCCGGTACCGGACGCTTTTTAGACGTTATCTTCAGGGGACTGGATTTGCGCCCGGAAGATACGGATCCGGCAGCCGAGGTCGAACCCGTACCCATCAATTCAATGTGCACGGTTTTTGTCGAATCCGAAGTTATTATCTACTTGTCTCTCTGTCCCCGATTCCCTATTCCGTGTCTCCCGCATTTTTCCTGCTCACTGCTGTAAACTCTCTATTCTGTATAGCAAACTTGCATTATTAGACCTCCATGCCTCTTAACCGCCCGTAAACATCTAAAAGGCCGTTTCGCGCCATGAGCATCATTATTCGCCTCTTAACCGCAGCGTAAATATCCTGATCCGTGCCGTAAATATCCCAATACGTGTTCTGACTTTCCTGATAAGTATCCCGAACTCCCCGTATAGTTAGGAAAGATCCTTAAGACAATAACCATCACCATTTTTCTTGGGAACCAATTTTCTTCCCTTCTAAGTGGTAAAAACGGGCATACTACTTATTGAATCCACTACGGAAAGGTGATATCATATGGGCAAAGGAGATAAGCCTCTACCGGGGTTTGAAAAGGAGGCAAAATTAATGGCTATGCCAATAGCACCAACACCCGTTTTGAAGGGTAAGGATCTTGTCAAATTGGTAAATGATTTGCAAAAACCTGATGGGAAAAAAGACTTAAGGCAAAAAGCTTTAAAGGCTTTGTTAAGTATTTCGAAGTAATGTTTTATAAAGAAGAAATGTATGAGTACATTTTACCCCTGGTAGAGCTTGTCAATTTTTCTAAAGGATATAGGTTGAATGACTTTGATTGTAGCTCGGAAGACTACAATTCTTTTCTTTTAAATGATGCCGAACAGTACATAAATGAAAATATTTCCAAAATCAAACTTCTAATCAATAAACAAAATGGCGATATAATCTCATACATGGCTTTGAGTACTGATTCCTTTTTGCTTGATTCAGAAGAAAAATCTAAAGAAGGCCTGGACATTCCATTTAACTCTGTACCAGCTGTTAAAATTGGGAAATTAGCCACTGACAAAAAATATAAGGATTTACCTTATGGTTCGTTTATGCTATGGTTAAGCCTAGGGTTCTTGGAAAAGATCAATGAACTAGGTGTAGGATGTAGATGTATTATCGTCGACGCCGACATTACTGAAAGACCGGATACCCCCGAATTTTATCTAAAAAACGGCTTTGAATTTAACGAGAAAGAGAACAAAAAGAGAACAAGAAGTTTAAGTATGAGATTCGATGCATTTTAGGCCCTCTATTTCTAGGGGGCCTTTTTACCCTTTCTTCCCATGTACCAAACTCTCTACTATCAAATAGAACAATAGAACTCTATTTTGTCGGGATACTTTCCAAAGTGCTATTTTGACTTAACCAAAAACTCATCTAAATTCGCCCAGCAACCACGAGTTTCTGGAACTCACCCCAAACAATCAAGAGGGGCTACACTTTATAACGACCCATTTCAAATCTTCCTTGTCAGCGCCAGTTGGCTTAGTCGAGCTCTTGCGATTCAAGCGCTCGCATTCTTCTAAAGTATATAGTTAATTGGATTACAGTTGTCGGCATTCTCCCGTACCAGAAGAATATATTTTCTTAATAATCGAGCTGTTTCTTCATCTGCATAAGTAGCCAAGCTCGCTTCAAGTTCACTGGCATACCTTGAAAGAGACTCATGTTTAAACCACCTGTCTGCATGCGCCGGGATATCATTGATTAGTGCATTCCTATTTGCCTGTTTTTTTTGTTCACGTTGCTGCTGCTCTTCTCTTAATTCCTTGGCTCGTTGTTCTTCTTTCTCCAACTGGTACTCTAAAACTTGTTTTTTGTAGTTAAGGTGAGCAACTATTTCATTGTCGCAGCACTGCTTGTACAACTCAGTAATCATTGTCGGAATTTGCTTTTCCAACCGATTGTCAACGGCATCAATGTATGATATGGAACTTGATGAAGCCCTTTCGGAATTAGTACATGAATTCCTTGCTTTGTATATTTCCCAGTTGATTTGAGGCCTTCCGTCATAAACCATTTCGTATAGCGGCTTAAACTCTGTTCTTCTCTCAACAAGATACCGCCGCTTTGTTTCGCACTCATTTAAGCTGAAAGATATCCTGGTACCCAACAGGATTATATTGATGTTATCTCTATCCCCACGATCGACAGAGATACTGCTCTTTAGTTCCCTGAACGCCTTTAAAATAGTATCGACAATTCGATAAGCACGATTGCGCTGACCGTTTGAAACATCAATTGGAATCACTGACTCGTCGTTACGTTCCTTTATCTTTTCGTACCCTTTCCATAATTTGAGACCATTAGCTCTGAAAGGGTACTCCTTATGCAAAACGTCGCCAATTTTCCCCTTGGACCGGCTAAGGGATAGTGATATAATGGGTCCACAAAATTGAATGGGGAAGTTACCGAGGAAAAAGGTCCTCCCGCCGCCGCTCGGCAGGAGGACCTTTCGCACGCGTATCCCCTTTACAAGGCTTCCCGGCTCATCCTGCGCCAATAGGTATGCCTGGCCATTAGGAAGTAGAGCGTCTGCATCACGAAAAAGAGGACGATCACCACGCCGGCGTAACCCCAGACATTTGCCGCCAGCACCGTTCCCAGCGCTTTCATGGCGACCAACATGTGCACCGTTCCCACTAGGCAGGGCAGGAAATAGAGGAGCGCGATCTGGGTCCCCATCACTCTGCGAATCTCGGGGAGAGTTACCCCGATCCGCCTCAAAGCCCGGTATTGCTCACGATCCTCCTGCCATTCAGTGAACAGTTTAAAATAGAGCATGCTGCCCGCAGCCAGAAAGAACAGGGCACTGACAAAGAGCCCAATGAAGATCGTCAGGGCCAGAGTCTGTTTAGCCTGAAGATAAGGCTGGATACGGGACAAGAAGCGATTTTGCAGCCTGGGAGGTACCAAGTCCCGGATTTTTTGAGCGCTGCCCTGGTCCTTTTCCCAATGATTCCACTCGTACCCGTAAACCGTCACCCGGTCGGCGGCCGAGGTTTGCGCCAAGATTTTTTGGTAGTCGGCACCGTTCAGAACGAGCAAAAAAGTGGCCTCTTGCACGGGAAGAGCAACCGCTCCGCTCCGTTGCCCCTCCATTGTCAAACTGAAGGCGGAATTTCCCGCCCGGACCGTCACTGTTTCTCCGGCCGGATAGAAAACCTGATTCTTCATCTCCGGATAAGGCAGAACCAAGACTCCTTGGCCTGTGGACGGTGTCGCGGTTTTCCGGTCGGGCACCCGCTCGGCCAAAAAATTGTAATCCTTAGCCGAAACGGCCAGTGCCTCAAGCGATCTTGTTCCGGCGAAAGCACCCTTCGCCACCTCCGGCAACGTTACGGGTACCCCCACTAACCTCGCCCGGTAAGCGACGGAAATCCCGTCCTGCTTTTCGATATCCTCGACCTTCCCCGGTGCGACCACGGTTTGCGTTCCTTTCTGGACAAAACCGATGGTCTGGGGAAAATGCCCGACCAACTCGGCCGTCGTCCTTTGGTACATGGAAAACAGCGTACCTGAAGCCGTGAGAATCACTGCGCTCAAGATCGAGACCGTAAAGAGAACCCTGGCATTGTCTTTCAAGCGGAACATCAGCTGCGACACGGTCAGAAGGTTGGTCCCCCGGTAGTAAAAGGAACCGCGGCGCCGCAACCCGTGCAGAAGCGCAATGCTGCCCTGGGTATAGAGAAAATAGGTCCCCACCGTCACAAGTAGGATCACCGGAGGAATAGACACCAGCAGATCTATCGTCGTCACGCGTGCCGCCCAATAATACCCACCTCCCAGGCAGAGCAGAGACACAAGCGTAAGCCAGCACGAGAAAAGGGGCAGAGACTTGGGTTTGCGGGACTCCTGCAGTCCCTCGATAACCGACTGGCTGGCCAAGGGCAGCAGGGCGACCCAAGTAATCCCGAAAAATAGCAGCAGAAATACCAGGGCAGTCAAGCCGACAGCCCGGAGAGGAACGACAAAGCCGAGGGGGTTCTTCACCTGCAACAAGACTGACAAACCCATGAAAAACAACTTGCTGAACATAATGCCCAGGGCGATTCCGGCTAGGACCGCGAAGAAGCCAATCAGGCCGTTTTCCAGCAGGATCATGCGCTTGATCTGCCCCTTGTTCATACCGAAGAGAGAAAAAAGAGCCAGTTCTTTCCGCCGCGCGTGCAAGAAAGCGTTGATCGAATAAAGGATAAAGAAAAAGGAAAAGATCGCAATCACATACTCCAAAACCTGCAATGCCAGGCGCACCTCTTTACCGCCGTAAATATACCCGTTCAGCACCGCGGGATGATAAATGAACGCCGAAAAGAGATAAAAGATCGTGACGGAGAAGATGCTGCTGAGAAAAAAAGCCAGGTAGTCGTGCAGATGTCCTCTCACATTTTTGCGAACCAACTGCCAAAGACTCATTCCCGGTTCCCCCCCAACACGCTGACACTGTCCAGGATCTGCTGGAAAAAAGCCTGGCGATTGGCGCCCCGCCGGACCTCTCCCGCCAGCTTGCCATCCTTGATGAAGAGAATACGTTTACAATAGCTGGCGGCAAAAGGATCATGGGTTACCATCAGGATCGTCGTCTCACGCTCACTATTGATTCGCGCCAGGGACTCCATCACCTCCCGGGATGCTTTGGAATCCAGGTTTCCCGTCGGTTCGTCGGCAAACAGAAGGGAGGGCGCATGAATCAAACCCCTGGCGATAGCCGCCCGTTGCTTTTCTCCACCCGAGACTTCATAGGTTCTCTTGTCCAGAATTTCCCGGATGTTTAGGATCCCCGCCCACTCCCGCAAGCGGGCGGCACACTCTTCCACTCCCGTCTTGTCCAAAGCCAGCGGTAGGAGGATGTTCTCCCTTAAGGAAAGCGTATCCAATAGATTGAAATCTTGAAAGATGAAACCGATCTCCCGCCGGCGGAACATGGCCATTTCTCCCTCCTTCAGGAGAGAGGGATCCGTCCCGTTGATTTCCACCCGTCCGAGCGTCGGCCGGTCCAACGTGGCCAGAATATTCAGCAGAGTAGTTTTGCCGCTGCCGGAAGGACCCATCACGGCGACAAACTCGCCTTTCTCAATCCGGAGATGAATATCCTCCAGCGCTTGATACAGAAATCCGCTCTTGGAACCATAGGTTTTACTCAAACCCTCAGTTTTTAAGACCGTCATGTTTAAAATCGTCAACGGCAATTCCTCCTTTCTTCCGGTTTAGTGTAACCGAAAAGAAAAGATTCCGGGAGCGATTCAGCTTACAAGTTCCGCGCCAAACCTTACATTTTTGTCACCTTCCGCTCATCCCGTCCAAGGTACCCCGGGAAAAGGTGAGCGTTACGGCCGTCCCTTCGCCCACCGTCGAACTGACCGCCACTTCGTGCCCCAGATGGGCACAAACTTCTTTCACCAAGTAGAGACCCATGCCGGTGGACTCCCTGACCCGCCGCCCGTTTTCCCCCGTAAAAAAAGGATCGAAAATACGCGGCAAATCCTCCGCCGCAATGCCCACACCCTCGTCCCGCACAACCAACCTGACCGTGTTACCCTCCCTCTCCATGCGAAAGACCAAGTGCTTATTTCCTTCTTTCAGGCGGGAGTATTTAAGCGCATTGTTGATCAGTTGATGTAGGATAAAAACGAGCCATTTTTCATCCGTCTCCACCACAGCATCGTCTCCCTCGATCTGCGGATAAACAGAGGCGTGGATCCATTCCTTTTTATGTTCGTTGACCACCCGTCTTACCAGTTCCTGCAAAGAGACCCGGTCGATGCGCACATCTAAATGAAATTCCCTCAAGCGCGCCCAGTGCAGCACCATGTCCAGGCCGTGCCAAAGCTTGTCGTTCTCCTCGCCGATGCTGGTCAGGAGAGCCCGCGCTTCTCCCGGAGGGAAATTCTCCCCCCGCTGCACCGAAAGGTCGATCACGGAAAGAGGGGTTTTCATCTGGTGCACCCAGCGGTCGATAAAGACCCGGTGCAAATCCTGGGAGCGCTGCGCTTGGGCCAGCTCCTCCTCATAAGTCCGGTACAGGCGCTGAAGCAGAAGCTGTACTCCCAACTGCTCCCGCCTCACGCCCGCTTGCACCTTGAGGGCGCTCTCCAATCCGTCCTCACCCGCGAGGGCCTGAGCCATTTGCCTCCGATATTCTCTTTCCCAGGTGTACCTAAGCACGAAAAACAAGCCGAGCAGGGCACTGCTCAAGAGAAGTATGTAGATGACATTGTTCCAGCCGATGGCGATCTTGCTCTCCCGGAGGGCGAGGGTCACGACCGTTCCCGCCAGGAAAAGCGCCCCGTAAAAATGGATGACGTACAGCCCCTGGTCGCGGCAAAAAGCCAATTTGGCAAAATAGCTCATAGCTTCCATCCGCTCCTGCGTCGTTTCCTTCGGCTGCCGACTCACTCTGGTTTTCCTCCTTAAAAGCGCAGATGTTCCGTAGGATTAAGAAAACTTGCGTCAGCCGCTTTCGCGTCTGCCGAGTTTTCTTTTATCCTCCTTAAAAGTGCAGATGTTCCGTAGGATTAAGAAAATTTGCGTCAGCCGCTTTCGCGTCTGCCGAGTTTTCTTTTATCCTCCTTAAAAGTGCAGATGTTCCGTAG
>LDXJ01000027.1 GCA_001029295.1 Peptococcaceae bacterium CEB3
GGATTTCCAAGGGACATGCCTTGATTCCTTGAAGCAAAACATCATAAGCCAAGGCGAGTCGCCCAGCCCGCTTGATGTTCGACATAATCTGAGTTGAATCCATTCTCTGTTCCTCGGTATCCAGTTGAGCGACTTCAATGAAGTGTTGAACGAGTGTTTCAAACTGTTGAAAGATCACACTTCCTTCCTTGGGGTGTTCCAAGGTGTATTGATACAGTCTGGCCCGAAAATCATAGAAGGTTCTACGTGCAAAATAACGTTCGCCGATATTACGTAGGCCCAAGGCGTAGGAAATTTGAAAGTCGTAGGCAAACGCATCAAAAAGCACTTCATCCGTAAAGTTCTTCAAATGCTTGATGATTTCGAGCGCAACCAAGATGTTGATAGGAAAATTGGGACGTCCATTATCACTCGAATAAAGAGGAGAAAACAACCTCTCGTCAATCTGACAAAAAACATGCTTATAAAACAGTCCGGCCCAACTCTCTTCCAGTCTCTTTTTATAGCGAGGGTCCATTCCACTTAAATTATTAAACAATTTCTCTTGTCTATGTAACGTATTCTCTCTAAACACGGCAAACATCACCTCAAATAACCATATGTGCAAGTTATATTCTGATACCTCAGAATATCTCCGTCATACTGTACCAATTCGGCATACCAGGGGCGAATTCCTGCCTTTGGACCAAAAAATCAGGGGGTTTCTGCACTGAAATCACACCTCTATTTTGCAGCTTCTGTCGGCTGGTTCATCCGGTCAGTCCGCAGTTATCCGTTGTACGCCCGCAAAAACCTCGCAGTGAACCCTGCTCGGCCCCGTAAGAGCCCGGAACAAGAACCCCCTGGGAACCGCAGTCCACGAGAGCCAGAGCCTCCCAAAAGCACAGTCCCCTGGAATCAAAGTCCTCCTAAACCGCAGTCCCCCGGAACCAGGGCCCCCCCTATGTCTCCTAAGCTTCTAAGGAGATTTCTGCAGGCTCCTGCTGATATCCTCCTCCAGGAAATATTTCATCTCCCGCACCGGCACGTAGGCCAGCCCGGTTTCCAAAGAAACGGGAGGAAAGGTGCGCAAAAAATCCGCCCAAGCCTGCGGGGCACGTGCCCCCAGTTTGTTGAAGAGGTCGATCGCTTTCTCGACGCTGACAACGAAGAGGTCGGGCAGTTGAGTCTCGTTCAGATCTCCGCTCACCGGATGGCGCCAGGCTGCTCGAGTCTCAAAAAAAGACAGGTTAAGAGGCTGCGGGTAAAAAAGCGCTTCCAATTTAGCGCTGCCCGGGTGTCCCAACCTGCGATAGAACCGCAAAATCCGCCAAGGAACGGACCACTTGAACGCACTCTGCAGAAGCCGCTGATTGCGCCAAGCCCGCCAAAAATGCCTGCGGCTCCCTTCATCCCCGGCAGGCGCGTAACGCTGGATTAAAAGACTCAAGGCCTCCTTACCGCGCCGGCCCGCAGAACGCCACAAGCCGGCCAAACTCTGGGGATAGCGCAAAGGCTGGCGGGTCTGCAGCCAAAGATCCAACCCTGTCTCCAAGAGGCGGTGGTGAAACACAGCCCGATTGCGCCGGACCGGGTCGGGGTCAAAGTAATTGCCGCTTAAATAGTAGACCGCGGGATGAAAGGTGCTGTCCGTCACAAAGTGCGTCAACATCCCCAAGCAGAAAGCCAAAAGATAATCTTTCCCCGGCTCCCGCAAGGACTCGGTCAATATATCACAGAGCGGAACCAGGGTATTTTCCCCGTTCACCCCGTGCAAGTGATTGCCCATGCGTTCCAAGCTCGCTCCGGCCGGTGTCGATAAATCATAAAACGGAATGTCATGAGCCACCGCGCCCAAGTAATAAAGGTCTGGCGCTTGGGCAATTAAATCGCGCACCGGCCCCGCCACTCCCCCGCTGACCACTCCGCGGGCCACCTGCCAATGGGTCAATTCTTTGGGCATCCCCTGTCACCCCATTTTCCGCACCCTCGCATCTCGATCCCGATGTACCCGCTCAGGCTACACCCGCCATGCTCTAAAGAAGCCGCCCCCGGATCTTTATTATTATTCTTCTGTCGCAAGGAATATCCTTCTGCGGATCCCCTTCTAACAAATAAGTAGACTAAAACCCCCACCGGAAGGAGAACGAGGGCGATGTTCGCCACGAGGGAGCCCAGGCTGATCTTCCACCCTGCGCGGTACGCCATCAGGCAGCGTTCCCGGCATTTCCCCGGGCGGACGCAAGAGAAAAACCTAACGTGCGAAATTTGCCTGTTCAACCTCCGAAACTACCGGCACCGGCTCGTTTCTCATGAGCGAGAGCTGCAGTACAGCCAACCAGACGATCGCAAAGCCGACCCACTGCCCAAGATCGATGGTCTGGTGCAGTACGAGCCAGTTAAGGAGGAGGCCGGTCGCCGGGAAAGCGAGTTCGGCGATGGTTGCATATGAGGCCCGGACGCCGTCCAATCCCCGATAATAGAGCAAAAGGCTAATGAGGCTCGGCACGAGAGCCTGGAACAGCAGGTTGGCCCAAACAGGCGCCAGGGTAAGCGCTTGACCGACGTTCTGCCAGTTCGGATGCTGGGCTAAGACGATGACGGTCAAAAAGGGCAGGGCAACGGCGAATCTAAGCGCAGTCGTTGTCGTAAAGGAAACCTTGCCGACTAGGCGCTTACCCATGACGGTCGAGCCGCCCCAGAGCGCGGCCGCGCCGATGGCGAACAGCGAACCGGCGAGCCGCGTCATGTCGCCGCCGGCCCCGGGAAGATGGAAGCCGAAGGTGAGCAGATAAGCGCCTGCGAGCGTCACGGCGAACAAAGGCCAGTAAGCTTTCCGCATGCGTTCCTTGAGCATCCAGGAAGCGAGAAGGACAGCGAAGATCGGCTGGAGCTTTTGCAGGATGAGGACAACGTTGGGATTCCCGTAAGTAAAGCCGGCCGTAAAGAGAATAGAAGCCAAGGCGGACCCTCCCCAGGCGATGAAGAGAACCGCGACCCAGTCGCCTGCATTCAGGTACTTGAGTTCGTGCCGTTTCCAGATGAGGACAGGTGCGGCAAAGAGGAACAAGACCATGTGTTCCAACCAGACGATTTGTGAAGATGTCACGTGGTGCAGGAGCGCGACGATAAAGACAGCGTCCAGGCCCCACATGGCCGCTCCGAGGGCAATCAACCAGATGGCCCCGCGCGATGCTTGTTTTGTTTCAGTCAACCCAAACCACTCCATATCATTGCAATGTTTGAATCGAATCTTCTTAGAAAGGCCTGTGTACAGCAAAAATACCCCGGGGAAATCGCTATTTCCGCGGGGCATACACTCAGCACTAGGGATGACCGTTTGGCCTTACCCAGTTTCTTTTACCTTCTTCCATCCGGACTGTACCGTCGGCCTTGGATTCTCACCAAGTCAGTCGGTGCGTCTAACGGCCGCACCGAGTCGCGGGCTGGATTGCGCAGGCAATCATCACCGCCGGTCGGGAATTTCACCCTGCCCCGAAGATTCATATTCAACTGAAGTCAGTATAGCATAAGGCGAAAAATAATGGTAGAGTGGAAACAAAGGAGGTTCAGGCAGATGGATACCAACAAAGCCCTCACAGTCCTGCAAAGGTACTTTGGCTATTCCTCTTTTCGCCCGGGACAGCAAAAAGCGGTTGAGTCCCTTCTCGGGGGACGGGATACGCTGGCCGTCATGCCCACCGGAGCCGGGAAATCTTTGGCCTACCAGATTCCCGCGCTATTACGGGAAGGTTTAACGCTTGTGATTTCCCCTCTGATCTCCCTGATGAAGGACCAAGTGGATGCCCTCAGTCAGATGGGAGTTCCCGCCGCCTTCATTAATAGCACACTGTCCCCGCAAGAAGCGGCCGAGCGCTTTCGCCAGGTGCGAACGGGCGAGTGCAAGCTCCTTTACCTCGCGCCGGAGAGGCTGGAAAACGAGAGCTTTCTGAGGCTGCTCACGCAAGTGGATATTTCCTTTCTCGCGGTTGATGAGGCGCACTGTGTTTCGCAATGGGGGCATGACTTCCGGCCGAGCTATCTCCAGATTGGCCCCTTCATCCGAACATTGCCGGAGCGGCCGGTGCTGGGGGCTTTCACCGCGACCGCAACGGAAGAGGTGAAAAAGGATATTGTTCACCTCTTAGGTTTGCGCGAGCCCCAGGTTTTGGTGACCGGTTTTGACCGGCCTAATTTGAACTTTACGGTACTCCGCGGTGAGAACAAGCGGGAGTTTGTCTTGTCGCAGGTCCGGGCCAAGCAAGGTATGCCGGGGATTATATATGCCGCCACGCGCAAGGAAGTGGACAGGATTACAGATGTTCTCCGGTTAAAGGGAATAGCCGCCGCTAAGTATCACGCGGGCTTAAACGATACGGAACGGGGGGAGAGTCAGGATGACTTTCTCTTTGACCGCAAAGAGGTTATGGTGGCGACCAACGCTTTCGGCATGGGCATTGACAAGTCGAACGTGCGCTATGTCATCCACTACAACATGCCCAAGAACATGGAAAGCTATTACCAGGAAGCGGGTCGCGCCGGGCGGGACGGAGAACCGGCGGAATGCGTTCTGCTCTTTGGCCCTGAAGACGTTCAGACCCAGCGCTACTTAATTGAGCAAACCGCTTTTGGGCCGCGCCAAGACCGGGAATTGGACAAACTGCAGCACATGGTTGATTATTGCCATACCGACCGTTGCCTGCGCCAGTGGATTCTGCGCTACTTTGGGGAAGAAGACGCTCCGGAGAGCTGCAACAACTGCAGCAATTGCGACGACCGCCGGGAAACGGTAGATATTACGGTGGAAACCCAAAAGATTCTTTCTTGTGTTTATCGCCTTCGTGGACGGTTTGGCGCGACGCTTGTGGCCGATGTTCTGAAAGGCGCTGCGACGAAAAAGATCCGCGAGCTGAATCTGGACAAGCTGTCCACTTACAAGATCATGCCGAAAACCTCAACTCAGGAGATCAAGGATCTGATCAGTTATCTCATCGCCGAGAACTACCTGAGGCTTGCCGGCGGGCAATATCCGGTCGTCCAGCTGGCGCCGAAGGCCTTGCCCGTCCTGAAAGGGAAAGAGGAAGTATGGCAGAGGCGGCTCCCTCAGCCGGAAAAACTGGAGAGCGGCGCTCCGGACCTGTTCGAGTGCCTGCGCCGTTTGAGAATGGAATTGGCGCGGGTGGAAAAAGTGCCTCCGTATCTCATTTTTGCCGACAGCACGCTCAGGGAAATGGCGGAAGCGGGCCCTTTAGAGCGCTCGCACTTGCTTCGGATTACAGGGGTCGGAGAGAAGAAACTGGCCAAGTACGGAGACGTTTTTCTCGCGGAAATCCGCCGCTTCCGGGAGCAGCTGGACTCGGAAGGCTCTGCGGGAAGAAACCTGGGAAAGCGGGACAGAGACGGTTAGCTATTTCACCATCCGGGCCGTGTTGGCAAAACACAGCGCCAGGGTCAGCGCTGCACGATCCGGGCTAAAACCGTAAGAAAATCAGGGAAAGAAACAGACGCCGCGTCCATGCCCTCGACCGCAACCCCGTCGCGGGAGAGAAGACCGGCCACCGCCCAAGACATGGCCAAGCGGTGATCACCGTAACTCTTGGCCCTTCCGCCCGGCAAGCGCTTTTTTCCCCTGATGCGCAGGCCGTCCGGAAGTTCCTCAATAGCCGCACCCAGGCCCCTGAGGCCATCCGCCACTGTCTTGATCCGGTCCGTCTCCTTCACCCTTAACTCAGCCGCATCGCGTATCACGGTCTCTCCCTCAGCCAAACTGGCCGCAACGGCCAAAATCGGGATCTCGTCGATGAGGCGGGGAATGATCTCCCCGGAAACCTCTGTTCCATGCAAATCGGCCGGACGTACGCGTAAAGTGGCCCTGGCTTCACCGGCGAGTTCCCGCTCCGCCAGCACTTCAATATCAGCTCCCATCCGGCGGAGGACATCGAGCACTCCTGTCCGCGTCTGATTCATACCCACCTCCGGCAGGACGATCTCTCCCCGGCCGGCCAGACTTCCCAAGACGAGGAAAAAAGCGGCTGAAGAAATATCCGCCGGGACCGCCACCGTTTGCCCTCTCAGGCGGGAACCCCCGCGGACCTGCACCCTCCTGCCCTCTACCGTCACCGGGACCCCGAAAGCCCGCAGCATTCTCTCCGTATGGTCACGGGAAACCTGCGGTTCCTCGACACTTGTCAGTCCGTCCGCGCCAAGGCCCGCCAGGAGCAGGGCGGATTTCACCTGAGCGGATGCCACCTCCGTGCGGTGAGCGCAACCCTTGAGCCCGCCTCCGCGGATAGTTAAAGGAACAAAATCGCCGTTGCGGCGCCCGATGATCGTCGCCCCCATCCGTTTCAAGGGATCCGTGACTCGGCGCATGGGCCTTTGCCTGATGGAGGCGTCCCCGCTGAGCGTCGACGCAAAGGGACAGGAGGCAAGTGCCCCTAACAACAAGCGGGCCGTGGTTCCCGAATTTCCCACATCCAGGACATCTTCCGGCTCTTGCCAGTTGGCCGTTCCCCTTCCCCGCAGCCAGACCTCGCTCTCCCGGCGTTCCCAGGTTACGCCCAGCTTGGCCAAGCAAGCCAAGGTGCTCAGGCAATCCTCCCCGGCCAAAAAGTTGGTAATCCGGGTTTCCCCTTCAGCCATCCCGCCGAACAAGGCCGCCCGGTGCGAGATCGATTTGTCTCCCGGGACGGTCACCGTTCCCTCCACCGCGGAAGCCGGCTGGAACAAGATTCCACTCATCCTAATCCTCCCACCTCATTGTCCGGCGCACCCGGGCCGCGGCCCGGAAAGATCCGGCGATTCCCTCTCCGTCCCCGCTCAAGAGGCGGCCCTTAAGCTCGTCCAGCCGTTTCTGCCAACACTCGAGTCCCGCGAGAATCGCCGTCCGATTTTTGAGCGCAATCTCCCGCCACATCTCGGGGGAACTCTCCGCCACGCGCGTCGCTTCGCGAAAGCTGGGCCCGGCCAGTTCCAGAGCCGAATCCCCTTCCCGGGAAATATCCTCCGCCGCCAGGGCCAAAGCCACGGCCAGAAAATGCGGCACATGGCTCACCAGCGCCACTTCCTCGTCATGCCTTTCCCGCCCGCGCAGGACCACATGAGCCCCCATATCTTCCAAAAGCGCTGTCAGTTTAAAGAGGGCATCTTCCCGGCAGCCCTCCGGCGTCAGCACGTAGGGGTAGCCTTGGAATAAGTCCGGCGTTGCGGCCTGAATACCGGATTTTTCCGAACCTGCCATCGGGTGCCCGCCGATGAAACAGACGTCCTTGCCTAAAAGTTCGGGCATTTCGGCGCAGATCTCCGCTTTTAGGCTGCCGACATCCGTAATGATTGCCCCCGGCCGGATTTTCCCGCCCAGCCGTGCCAAACTCGGCCGAAGCAGCGGCAGGGGGAGCGCTAACACAATGAAATCAAAATCAAGACGCTGCGGTATACTCAAATAGCCTTCATCGATCCAGCCCATTTCCCGGGCCCGCTCCAAGCTGTCAGGACTGTGATCGACGGCCGAAACCCGCCAGCCCCGCCTATGTAGGGCCCCGGCCCAGGAACCCCCGATTAAGCCGAGACCCACTACACAGGCTTGCGGGCTGCTGTCTCCCAGCCAACCCGGGGAGAGCCGCTCCCGCTCAAGGCCTGACACTATAGAACAGCCCCTTTCAGTTCGCGATCCAGCACCTGGGCCAAGCGTGACAAATCGCGCATCATCAGGCGGAAATTCTCCGGAGTCAGAGACTGTTTGCCGTCGGAGAGGGCTTTTTCCGGCTGAGGATGGACTTCCACGATCAGCCCGTCGGCTCCGGCAGCCAAGGCCGCCTTCGCCATGGGGGCCACCAGATTCCAGCGCCCAGTTCCATGACTGGGGTCAACAATGACCGGAAGATGGGAAAGCTCATGCAGGGCCGGCACCATGCTCAGATCCAAAGTATTGCGGGTGTATTCCTCGAACGTGCGGATGCCGCGTTCACAAAACATGACCCGGTAATTGCCCCCATCCATGATATATTCCGCGGCCATCATCCACTCTTCCAGGGTCGAGGAGGGACCGCGCTTAAGGAGAACCGGGCGGTCCACTTTGGCCACTTCCTTTAAGAGGTAGAAGTTTTGCATGTTGCGCGCCCCGATTTGCAAGACGTCGGCATAAGAAGCCACCAATTCCACATCCCTGACATCCATGACCTCGGTGACAATCAGAAGGCCGGTCTCTTCGCGCGCTTCGGCCATATAGCGCAATCCTTCTTCACCCAACCCCTGGAAAGCATAGGGGGAAGTCCTGGGCTTAAAAGCGCCGCCCCGCAGGAAGGTCGCTCCCGCCTCGCGTACCCGGTGGGCCGTCTCCAGAAGCTGACTCCTGCTTTCCACCGCACAGGGGCCGGCCATGACGTGAATCTGCGAACCCCCGATTTCATAATCCCCGATTTTGATAATGCTGTCGGAAGGATGAAACTCCCGGCTTACGAGTTTGTAGGGTGCCAATATTGCTACCACCTTCTCCACCCAAGGTAAAGCCTCAAGATCCAACGCTTCAAGGTGCGAACGGTCCCCGATCGCGCCGATCAGGGTTTTTTCCACGCCCTGTGAAAGGTGAACCTTGAACCCGTGTTCAGTCAGCCTATCCGTCGTTTCTTTGATTTCGGCTTCTCCGCTGCCGTGCTTCAGTACAATGATCATCTCTTTTTCCCTCATCTTTCTACCATACTGGCCATGCTGCTGTCCCCGGGGGAGCGTTCACTCTGTAGCGCCGTTCCGTACTGTCGTGTCTTGCCGTAAGTTGAGTCGTGGCGTTCGTTGATTCGTGCCGCATTGTTGCTCCGATAGCAACGATTGTCCGAACGATCCCGTTTTGTCACTCCAAACTATTACCCTAATTATTCTGTTGTGTCGTTCTAGCCTAATGGTATTTTATTCTATTCTATTGTCTTAGGCAAAATTTGGTTCCCCCGGCGGGACCTCGCCCGCCGGCCCCGCCGAAAACCCAGGCATTCCGAGCTGGACCCAGTGCCGATAAAAGCAAAAGCAGCCTGAGACAAAAACAAAAGCACCCTGAATAGAAGGGTGCTGAAAATTTCACCACTCCCATCCTACTGTACTACCCCATTCGACGAACCATACTTTAAACTTCTGTCTCTCCCCTCCTGCTCCTCCCGGAACCAAACCGGGATAATCATCTGACCCGATCGGGAATTTAAACCGCCGTCCTACCGTCCTGCCGTCGTACTGTGAAAACAGGGATCATCACCCTGTTTAACACCTTTATTCTTCGTATTTTAGCATAAATGTTCTTTCTCAACAACCCCTGAATCAATTCAAAGGAATGCGGCACGCAAACGATCTTCAAGATCTTAGATCCTTAAGATCTATAGGTCTTTTCCTGCCAAAGATCGCCGAGCCAGGCATACGCTCCTCTTTCGGCCTCCTCCAGTTCGGCGCCCTGTAAACCGCTTTGATCCAAGCCGGAAAGGCGCTCCACCAAGGCGCTGCCGACGATGACCCCCTCCACGGCCGGAGCCAAGCGTTCTACCTGTTCCCGGCTGCGCAGGCCGAAGCCGACACAGCGGGGGAGGCGCAAATCACTTCCCAGCCGAGCAATGAAATCCAGAACCTCCGGCGCGATTCCCGACTCCCCGCCCGTGATCCCGTTCTTAGCCAAGACATAGACGAAGCCGCCCTCAGCCTCTTGCAACGCTTCAATGTCTTCTGCCTCACCGGTGAGAGCCGCCATGGGAATAAAGGCTAAACGCCGGCCCACCAGTTGTTCCGCTCTCTCGCGGAATACCCGTCCCTCCCGCCAGGGCAGGTCCGGCAGGATCAAGCCGTCCACCCCCGCCTCCGCGGCTTCCCGGACGAAATCATCCCAACCGTAGCGTAAAAGGGGGTTCAGGTAACTCATGAGGAGAAGAGGGGTTTCACACTCCCGGCGAAAATCGCGCACCATGTCTAAGACCCGGCTCAGCCTCATCCCGGCTGCCAGAGCCCGTCCCCCCGCCGCCTGAATCACCGGCCCATCGGCCATCGGATCGCTGAAAGGCACCCCCAACTCCAGGATATCGACACCCGCATCAGCCAACCCTCTCAGTCGGCGCAGGCTCGTTTCATAATCAGGATCCCCCGCCATTACATAAGCGATGAGGCGGGTTAGGCCCCGAGCAGGGCGGACAAAAGCCTCCTCCAGTCTCTCACTCATCACAATCCCTCCTCGCGAGATAAGCGGATAGGGTCTCGACATCTTTGTCCCCTCTCCCGGACAAATTGACGACAATGACCTCTTCGCCGCTGAGCTGCGCCGCCAATCTAAAGGCATAGGCCAAGGCGTGGGCACTCTCCAGCGCGGGCAGGATCCCCTCGCTCCGGCAGAGGATTTCACAGGCCCGGACGGCTTCATCATCCCCGACCCGCACATACTCGGCCCTGCCGCTTTCTTTGAGATAGCTGTGCTCCGGACCTACCCCGGGATAATCGAGACCGGCCGAGACGGAATGTGTGGGCTGGATCTGCCCGTCGTCATCCTGGAGCAAATAGCTGTAGGCCCCGTGCAGAACGCCCGGTTCGCCCAGACCCAAAGTCGCCGCATGGTACTTGGGTTCGTCCCCTTTTCCGCCGGCCTCCACCCCGATCAGACGGACGGAGGTATCTTCGATGAAGGGATGGAAAAAGCCGATGGCGTTGCTTCCGCCCCCCACGCAGGCCACCAAGGCATCCGGAAGGCGGCCTAACGCCTTCAGGGCCTGTTCTTTAGTCTCCCGCCCGATCACGGCCTGGAAATTCCGCACCATGGTCGGGAAGGGATGGGGACCGGCCGCCGTACCGAAACAATAGAAAGTATCCTCGACATGGCTCACCCAATCGCGTAAAGCTTCATTGATGGCGTCTTTCAAGGTTTTGGAGCCTTGGGTGACCGAGCGCACCTCCGCTCCCAACAAACGCATGCGCAGGACATTCAAATGCTGCCGCCGGACGTCCTCTTCCCCCATATAAACGATGCAGGACAAGCCGAACAAGGCACAGGCAGTCGCCGTGGCCACCCCGTGCTGCCCCGCTCCCGTTTCGGCAATGACCCGCCTTTTCCCCATGCGTTTGGCGAGCAGCACCTGGCCCAGCGTGTTGTTGATTTTATGGGCCCCGGTGTGATTCAAATCCTCCCGCTTCAGGTAAATCCGCGCTCCGCCCAGCTGGGCGCTCAGGCGCTCCGCGGCATAAAAGAGAGAGGGGCGCCCGACATATTCCCGCAAAAGGTGCACAAACTCCTCCGTAAAAGCCGGGTCTTTCTCTGCCTCAGCATACGCTTTTTCGACTTCGCGCAAGACCGGGACTAGGGTCTCAGCCACGTAAGCTCCGCCGAAAGGACCGAAGCGGCCCGGCCGCTCGTCCCCCCCGACCATCAGCGCGTGCCTGCTCTCGCTCTTCACCGGGTCCTCTTGCCCGCGCAGGCCATTCTTTTCTATGCTGCTTTCCTTTTTCCCGACCCTTTCAAGGACACTGACGCTTTCTGTGATGCTGACGCTTTCTATGACGCTCATTTTTTCTCTCCTTTCCCGCTCTTTGATCCAAGCGTGAGACTTCCACTTTTGCAAGTAGGAATGCTTCCCTGTCCTCTGCTTGGGTGAGGGTAGACTCCCAGAACCTCAATGTTCAGCTTTAGCCAAACGAGTTCACCAGCCAAACGAGTTCACCCGCCAGTGGGGCTTTCGCCTCCGCCGTTAGGAACGGTTTCCCGAACCCATCTCAAAGGGCCAAGCTCCTCGCATTTCCCGCCTGCAAGGCCTCCAGCTTCCCGAGGGCCGCGCCCGAGTCAATGCTCTCGGCGGCCAAAGCGATCCCTTCCCCAATATTTTTCACTTTGCCCGCCGCAAAGAACGCCACTCCGGAGTTAAGAAGGACGACATCCCGTTTGGGACCGGGCTCTCCTTCCAGGACCGCCAAAGTATAACGGGCATTTTCCTCAGGCCCGCCTCCCCGCAGTTCCGGTAGGGAACAGCGCGTCAGGCCGTATTCCTCCGGTGTCAGACGGAAGGGGATAAATTTGTCCCTTTCGACTAAAATAGCCTGGGTGGCAGCGGTTAAGCTGACTTCATCCAAACCGTCCTCTCCCACGACGACAATCGCCCGCTCCACGCCCAAAATCTGCAGGGCTTTGGCCAACTTGGGCAAAAGGGTGCGGGAAGATACCCCCAGGAGCTGGAAGGGTGCCCGGGCAGGATTCAAGAGCGGACCGAGCAGGTTGAAAATGGTCCTCACGCCCAACTCCCGCCGGTGAGCGGCTACCTTGCCCAAGGCCGGATGATACAGCGGAGCAAAGAGGAAAGCCATCCCTATCTCCCGCAGGTTGGCGGAACTCTCGCGCGGACTCAAATCCAGCGGTACCCCCAAGACTTCCAAGACGTCAGCGCTGCCGCAGCGGCCTGAGGCAAAACGGTTGCCGTGCTTGGCTACCGGCACTCCCGCCCCCGCCACTACAAAGGCCGTGGTGGTGGAAATGTTGAAGGTTCCTCCCCCGTCTCCACCCGTTCCGCAGGTGTCCACCGCTCCGGGAGGAGCCGGAATCCTTTCGCTCAACCCCCGCAGCACCCCGGCAAAAGCGGCGATTTCCTCCGCCGTCTCCCCTTTCATCCTCAGCCCGAGAAGCAAGGCCCCGATCTGGGCCCCGGTCAGTTCCCCGGCCATGAGTTCCGCCATCACCCCGGCCGCCAGTTCGGCGGGCAAATTTTCTCCCCGGGTCAGATTGTCCAAAGCCTCACGAATCGCACTCATACTCCGCTCCCCTTTCCTTCCTCAGCTCGTCTTCCTTACTATCATTATCAACCATACTTCATTAACCATACTTTCGTTCCGGACCCGCGGCAGCTGTATTTCCCTCCACCACGGCCAGAAACGTGCGCAAGATCTTGTCCCCATCCGGCGTCAGAATGCTTTCCGGGTGAAATTGCAGCCCGTAAAACGGATGTTCCCGGTGTTCTATCCCCATGACCAAACCCTCTGCCGTTTGCGCCGTCACCGCCCACTCCGGACCAAGGCTTTCTCTGTCCACCATCAAAGAATGGTAGCGACCCGCTTTAAACCCTTGTTCCAGGCCGGCGAACAGGCCCTCCCCGCAATGGTAGACTGCAGATGCTTTCCCGTGTACGACCTCGGGCGCCCGAACCACTCGGCCGCCGAAAGCCATGGCCAGGGCCTGATGTCCCAGGCAAACACCCAGGACCGGGACCGCTCCGCCGCCCCGGGCTGCCCTTTCCCCCAGTTCTTGCACAAGTTCCAGGGAAATGCCGGCTTCCGTCGGAGTGCAGGGACCGGGTGAAAGGATGAGGCCCAAGGGTTTCTCAGCCAAAATCTCCGCGACCGTTTTTTCATCATTGCGCCAGACCCGCACCTCCTCTCCCCCCAGACGTCCCAAGGCCTGAGCGAGGTTGTACGTAAAAGAATCATAATTATCGATCACCGTCAACAACTTCATCCACCGCCTTCATCAAAGCCATCGCTTTCTGGAGCGTTTCCGCGTACTCCCTCTCCGGCCGGGAGTCGTAGACAATCCCCCCGCCGGCCTGGACATTTACCATATTCCCGCGAACTTGTAAAGTGCGGATGGTGATACAGAAATCGACATCCCCGTTCCAGCGCGCGATCCCCAGGGCACCACCGTACGCTCCTCTGCGCTCGGGCTCCAGTTCCTGCAATATTTCCATAGCGCGCACTTTGGGAGCGCCGCTCAAAGTCCCAGCCGGGAAAACCGCTTTCAGAGCGGAAAGGCCGTCTTCCCCCGCACCCAATTCTCCTTCTACAGTGGAGACGAGATGCATGACATGGGAGAAGCGCTCGACCTTGGCGTATTGACTGACCTCGACACTGCCATAGCTGGCCACCCTCCCGATGTCGTTTCGCCCTAAGTCCACCAGCATGGCGTGTTCGGCATTCTCCTTGGCATCCAGACGCAATTCCTTTTCCCTGGCTTTATCGACTGCCTTATTAGGGCTCCGCGGCCTAGTCCCGGCAATCGGACGGGTGACCACCCTCTTCCCCAGTGTGGAGACGAGGAGTTCGGGAGAACTCCCAACCAGAGTCTCTTTCTCTCCTTCCAGATAAAACATATAGGGGGAAGGATTGAGAAGCCTCAGCCGTTCATAAATCCGCCAAGGACTTGCTTCCGCCCGACGGGAAAAGCGCTGAGAGAAAACTCCCTGAAAAATATCTCCCGCCCGAATGAATTCCTGAATCCGACGAACCTTCTCCAGATAGGAAGCGCGGTCCATATTGCTCCGCCAGGGGACGGGCGGTGCCGGTTCCTCCTGCGGCAACCCCTTTTCGCGCGGTCTTAGTTCTCCTCCGGCAGGGGTTTTCTCCTCCTTCCGGGAACCATCCCCCTCCCGAGGACCATCCTCTTCCCGAGGGCCGTCCTCCTCCCGAGGGTCGTACGGGCCCCGCCCGGGGTTGGACACACCCGAGCGGCTAATTCCCGCACTCCGCAAAAAATCATCGATCTCCCGTCCCCAGCCGACCAGGAGGTCCTCCGCCCCGGCCCTTGTCTGCGCGAATACTTCCAAAACCAGGCGGTCCTCTTTGGGCAACCAGATAACATTCACAGGGCAGGCGCGGAAGAAATACGAGGGTGCGGCCGCGGTAGATTGGGGTTTTTGCCAGACAAGCCCCCACTCGTAATCAAAATAGCCGATCAGACCGCTCTCCAAAACGGGGACACCCGTTCCCTCGCCGCAGGGTTGACAGTTCCGGCGCCAGGCCCGCAGGAATCCTCTCAGTTCCTCGAGCGGATCAGGCCCTGACCGATAGTTACCTGCCACCAGCCAGCCTTGGCCGAACCCGAGATACGAACGTTCGTGCTCACGTTCCTGCCCTTCCAGAACGAACCGACAGGGCATTCCCAACCGCTCCCCCAGCCGAGCCAGATACAAAATCCCCGCCTCCGGGCGGACCTTGGCACTGACCGAGCCCCACTCCCGACTTGCCACAAACACCTTTGTACTCAGCGGATCCCACTCCCGATTTGGCGCAAACACCTTTCTCCTCACCCCAGCTTTCTCTCCCGGCTTCATACGCCGGGATTTAAAGAAAAATAAAAAAACCAACACTCAAATGAGTGCCGGTTTCATTACACCAGAACCTCATCTCAGCTCAACTCAACTTCGCGCAACCCTAATCTCTGCTAAACTCAACTTACTTGTACAATTGTGGCTTACTCGATCCCTACGCTCTGCCTAAACCTGCTCACTAACTTAACTCTGACCGACTCAAGGAAAGCCTATTCGCTTCGAGTCAGTCACTCTCACTGAACCTAGTATATAGGAGAGGAGTCTTTTTCGTCAATACCCACTTTCAAGATCTTCGCACCAAAATGTTTACTCCTGCCTAACCCCTTCATTGGGCGGCCAAATCTTTGCGCAGGCTCACGGCTCGGCGCAAATAGATGTGGCGCATCTCCTTCTGGGTCAGGTCCGTATTGACATGGAGCAAAACCCTAATGCAGAGCGGCATGGCACCCTGAACCGGAATCTCCGTGGAGCAGAGCAAAGGCACACGTTCCCAGCCGATTTCCCGGGCAAAAGAAGCGGGAAAGTCCGCATTCAGATCCGGAGTCACAGTGAAAACGGCACTCACGATCTCCTCTAAGGCAATATTGTTCTCCCTGACAATCGCCTGGAGCAATTCCTGGGTCGCCACCCGAATCTCTTCTGCCCTATTTTTCTCAACGGTTGTGGCTCCCCTTATTCCCCGCACCATAAGACCTCTCCCTTCCTTACCGTCCTGTCCTCCCGTCGGGTCCTGCCCCCGCCCTTCCCATCCGTCCTTCCGTCTTTCCGTCCTGCCTACAAGCTTTCCTTGGGAGCCGCCCTGTGGCCCAATCCCATGGCCACCTCATCCAAGTGCAAGAGCCCGACCCCAAAGAAAATAGCCACGGTCAGGTGCTCGTCACGTCGCGCGACCCCGATTTTGCCACCCACATTGAGCCCTATGGCTTTGGGCATAATCTGGGTCAACGCTTCACGCGTCGCTCCCGCCACCGCGCCTTCGTCTCCGTGGGTCTCCTTGATCACCCCTTCGCGCTTGGCAGCCACCACGGCCCGCTCGATAATTTTCTTCACAGAAGTCACATAATCTCCGCCGTAATCCACGCCCGCAGTCTTAATCCCCTGCCTGGCAAAGAACTCCTTCAGTTCCGTTTCTTCCTCCCGACTTTCCGTCATTGCCATTTTTAGGGCAGCCATCGCTACTCGTTTGCTTTGGGCAATCATAAACTTTTACCTCCCCATCCTCACGGACATACCACTCCCCTAAAGAACACCACTCCCCAAGTGCAAAGAAAAGACACCTCGCCCGGTGCCTTACTCCCCTAAAGCCCACCGTCCTTCCCCTATATCACCTATGCAGCCGACAAATCGTCTTCTCTCCATACTACCGGGCCATCCGCCTGCGGGACTTCGAAGCCTCCCGAAATCAGCCGGTGCAACCCTATCCGCGTTCACACCTTGAGTGAATTATAGTCTCTCCGTTGCCCTATTGCAAGATCGCGGCCACCGCTTCCGCCTCCCGGACGTCTCTTCTCCTAAGGGCTCACCGGGAGCGTCTGAACGTTGCCGTCAATGAGATAAGCCCGGTTAAGGGGCGGCTGCCGCAAACGGCTGTCCTCTTGCACCACTTGAACACGCACCGGACCTTTGACCGCACGTCCATCAAGGAGGACTTCGCCTTTGAGCACTTGCGTGTTCAAGGTTCCCCGGCTGAGATCCCCAATCAGGCGGCCGTTTTGCCAAACCCTCACCCCTGCGGGCGGTTCAGCCCGCAAGACCAGTTGATACTCCTCCCGGCCCGGCTGTTGGCCGGGCTGTTGATCCGACTGTACGGTCGGTTGCCCCGCCGGCTGTTGTGCCGGTTGCTGTACCGGCTGTTGTGGCGGGACTCCGCCCGCGAGTGCGGAGGCCGGAACCGTCAGAGGCGGATTCTCTACTTTCGCCGCCATAGCAAAATACAGATCCAGCGGATTCCTGGCTCTCCCTATTTGGGCCAGCATCACTGCCAGAGAAGCCAGAATCATGACCCGAATTAACAGTTTTTCCAGGCGGTTCAGGCGGTTCAGGCGGTTCAAGCGGTTGGGCGCTTCTCCCCAAGGTCGGTACCTCCGGCGCATGATCATCCCCCCACGAACAGTCTATGCGCCGGGTGGCCGAGTCAGACCGGGCCTTGCGCATACTGTCCGGCGGCGCGCCCTGCCCTGTAGCCCATGGCAAAAGCGGCCTGAAGGTTGTAGCCGCCCGTGACACCGTCCACATCCACCACTTCCCCCGCCCAATAAAGACCTTGGACACTTTTGGAAGCCATCGTCTTGGGGTTGATGGTTTTAACGTCCACTCCACCCGCGGTCACAATGGCCGCCGCCAGGGACAGAGTCCCGTTAACTGTCAGGGTCAGACTTTGCAGGAGGGCCGCCAAAGACTTTCGTTCACTCCGGGTCACCTGGTGCACGACCTTTTCCGGGTCAATGCCCGCCAGCCTGATGATGACCGGGATCAGGCTCTGGGGCAAGAGGGCGTTGAGCGCGTTTTTAAACTGCTTATTGGCCTCCTGGCTGAAATCGCGCTGCAAACGCCGGTCCAGTTGCTCGGGAGTGAGGCCGGGTTTCAGATTAATTTCTAGTTCGACCCGTTTCCCCTGCCTGAGCGCTTCCCCGGCCCGCCGGCTCAAAGTCAGCACCAAGGGACCGGAAACTCCGAAATGCGTAAACAGCATTTCCCCCAAATCAGAAGCTTCCGCCCGGCCGTCCACTTTTAAAGTCGCCGCGACATTGCGCAGAGAAAGTCCTTGCAGTTCCCCTACCCACCCTTCCGCCGTACGCAGGGGCACCAAGGCCGGCTGGGGGGGAATCACTCTGTGACCCAGGTCTTGGGCAAAGCGGTAGCCATCCCCGGTTGAACCGGTTGCGGGATAAGAGGCCCCTCCGGTACAGACAATGACCGCCTTGCCGGGATAAGTCCTGCCTTCGGCTACCCGGATACCCTGCACCTTTCCCCCGGCAACCATCACCTCCTCCACCGCCTGTCCGAGCAGGACCTCCACGCCGGCAACGGCCAGGAACTTGGCCAAGGCCCGCACAACACTCTCGGCTTCATCGGAAATCGGAAAAACCCGGCCTCCCCGTTCAACTTTGGTCTCAACCCCGTAGCCGGCCAAAAACGAGCGCAAGCGCACATTGTCGAATTCATGCAGTATTCCCTGCAAGAACCGTCCATTGCCCGGGTAGTACGCAGAGAAATCCGAGATGGGTTTGTCATTGGTGATGTTACACCTGCCCTTGCCGGATATCGCAAGCTTGCGACCCAAGCGATCATTTTTCTCAATTAAAAAAACGCGGGCTCCGCCGGCTGCCGCCTGCCCCGCCGCCATCATTCCGGCGGCACCCCCGCCGATAACAAGGACCGTGTTCTCTGCCATTGTATTCTTTCTACTGTTCCTTTCTTTACACTCCGGACATAGCCATTCCGACCAAGCCCCAGCCAAGTCCACTCTCGGGATCCGTCCGCGCGGGTGCTGCCCTCACGGGGGTCGTCCTCTCGGACTCCGCTCGCGTTCGGCCGGCAGGCCGGCCCGGCCCGCCTCCGCGCTCACAAGATCACTCCGAGGCCGAGGAGGAAATATCGTCTTCCCCTTCGGGGGCGGACGTCGCACAGGCTATGCACAACGGGGGCTCCGAATTGTCAAAAATCTGCTTGCCGCAACGGCTGCAATAACGCGGGCTCCCTTCGTGCAGGAGGACTTTCCCCGTCAGTACCCGCCGGGAAAATGGCTTAGAGACAAAATCCAAAGCCTTGGACTGGCAGATCTCCACACAGCGCCGGCACTGCACACACTTGAGCGGCTGCAGCACAAGCTGCACTCGCTCCCCTTTTTCCCGTTTCTCCAAGGCCCCCTGGGGGCAGATCGCGGCACAAACCCCGCAACTGGTACACGAATCTCGGACAAAAAGAGCCTGAAAAGGGATTTCCTCTTCCGAACACCCTTCCAAAGCCTCGGCTAACCATTGGCGGGTGCGCGGAATGTCATAACTTTCGTCCGCGGCCAGTCCCGGAAGCAATCCCTCCATTTTCTTCCAGCCCAGTGCGCGCCATTCCTTCAACCCGGCCGGCCGCCGCCCGGCGCCGCGAAGTGAAGGCTTAACAACCTCCTCACCCCGGTCCGGTCTGACCTGAATTTGCAGGGAAGGATGCCCGGGCCACTCTTCGTGCAATTGCCCAAAGATGTCCACAGACCGGGCGCAAGCCTGGCGATCCTCACATTCGGCACAAACCCCCGTGAGAATTCGCACAGGTTTCGAGCGCGCCAGCAACATGAGTGTCAACCACAGGTCACGGTCCGCCAGGCCGAGGCAGGGGATCTCCCAGCCCAAGGGGGCCGCCTGCGGACAATTTAAGACGATCTCCTCCGCTTGAAAGAGGTAATCGTGCAACCCGTCGCTTCCCCGATCGACAAAACCGTCACTGGGGCAAGCGGCCATACAGACTCCACACTCCGTGCAGACCGCCGGATCCAGCTTTCTAAATTCGCTGATAGCCTGGTGCGGGCAGGCGTCGATACAGATACGGCAGGCCCTGGCGAACGGTTTCTTGACATTGAGACAATTATACGGATGATGCAACATTTGACTATTTGCCGCCACAACTTACACCCCCATTCACAAGGCCTTCAAAATGTCCGATTTCGCTCCCGTTTACAAATCTTTCAAAGTTTCTTCTTCCACACCGATCAGATGATCCAGCATCCGTTGGCTCGCCTTGGCCGGATCGCGCTCGCGGACGGCTTCCCAAATGCCCGCGTGTTCATGGTAGAGTTTTTCCAGCATCGGCTTGGAGCTGAACATTTTCCTCCGGCTTATTTTGAGCGTCTCGTGCATCGTATCTGAAATTGAGTTCATGATGCGCACGAGGATTTGGTTGTGCGTCGCCTGGGTGATGGCAAAGTGAAAGCGGTGATCGGCCACTTCGCCCAACTCCCCTGTCTCCAGGTCCTGGCGCATGATTTCCAAGGCCTCTGACATTTCCCTTATCTCAGGTTCCTCCGCGCGCTCGGCCGCCAACCTGACCGCTTGCGTCTCCAGAATCTTGCGCACTTCCATCAATTGCTCCACCGTGTCCTTCTCCAGGGCCAGCACCCAGGCCAGCGGAGCCACCACGGAATCCATGTTGACATGCCTGACGTAGGTTCCTTCACCTGAGCGCACCTCAACCAGCCCCATCATCTCCAAAGCGCTCAGAGCCTCGCGCACCGAAGCCCTGCTGACTTGAAGGCGCTCTGCCAGTTCCCGTTCGGAGGGCAAGCGGTCGCCTGGTTTCAGTTTACCTCCCGCGACCAGTTTCCGTAATTGTTCGGCTATTTCTTCGTATATTTTGCGTGTCTTGATTGGTTTTAGCTCCAAATCCGTCATTCCTCATTTCCCGGTCTAGTGTCCAGACCTTTGCCTGCCATATTCCAGTGTAACATGTTCCTCAGGCCGAAACTAGTGGGCAATTCAGGCAACTTTCACTGGAAAAGTCTCTGTTCAAACGCCGCCAGTTCTTGTTGGTAAGTCTGGCTCAGGCGGAACAGCAGCCTTTCCAGGTCCAAACGATGAATGGTCACTTCCTCCGGACTGACAAACTCTATCTTGCGAAACTCCGGCTTAAGCAGAATGGGCAGCAAATCGTCCAGATTCTGCAAACGCAGCTTCAGAATGACCGGAGCGTAAGCCACGTCCTTATTTTTGCGGCCTTTGTTCTCCCTCATCGTGTATATTTCCGGGCTCAGATCAAAATCTTCAATGACGATTCCCTGGAGGGGCACATTGCGCAAGAGGGCCACTTGCTGCTCGCGGAAGAGCTCTGCCATCTCCTCTTTGCGTTTTCCCCCGAAGAAAAAGCGGCTGCTCCGGGGCTCACCCCTAAAATCCAGGCGAACAAGCACTCGGATATGTTCTGTCAGGACTTCCTCACCGATACGAATTTTCACACTCCATCCCCCATTAGTTCTTTAATCATGTTCGCCCATAGTCGCGCCAGGGACTTGTCCGGCTCTAGGTTCCAATATTCTACAAGAAATCCTTTTCTCCTTCTCCACGCGCGTGAACCTCGACCTGATATACATAGGGGATCAAGAAACGGCATCCTACGGGAGCAGGGCAGCGTCTCGTCAAAGTGAACGAGCGAGCGTTGCAAGTGCTTAGCGAACCTTTCAGGCAAAGGAGCGTCCGCGCACGCAGAAGGCGCAGCGTTAAGACGCGCCTCAGGGTTCACATGCAGGAATACCCAAAGGTTAGGCGCGTTAGCGGAGCATTCGAGTACGCAGCTCCGGCGCCAAGGCGAGCGTGCACTGCAGAGCCGCTCGTTGACCCAAGAGTGCTGAAAGTGCAAAGATAGCCACAGGACATTGACGTTTTCCTGGAGAGCGGGTAAGCTCTCGTGAACGGTCTGCGACCGGATATACATAGGGGACAAAAAACCGCGTCAAGCTTTCTCCCTTCCGCGCGCGTGAACCTTAACGCTTAAGGATATACTAGTGCCAACGCACACACAGGGGGAATGAAAATGTTAAGAACGGTTGTCGCTATCTTTAAAGGAGCGGCTCAGACCAAAGAAGCTCTGGAGGAAATCCAGGGAGAGTCTTTAGCCAATAGCAAAATATCTCTGGTTGTCCGCCAAGACTTCTTGCGCCAGCGTAACTTTGCCGAGGAAATCGCCAGTGAAATTTCCTACCGACCGGTGGAAAAAAACCTCGACCTATTTAACGCCTGGCTCGTCCAAGCGCCTCCTCTCGACATTCCCAATCTCGGGGTCACTTTGGCCGCCGGGCCGATAGCCAATACACTCGGTCATTTACCCGACGGCGCCGGCCTGGCGGACGCCCTCCTCAGCCACGGCCTCAGCGGCGAGAGAGCCCGGCATTACGAACACGAAGTCCGCACCGGACATTATTTGGTCTTAGTTGAAACCGAACAGGAAAAGGTCAATTCCGTCGCCAATGCCCTCTCATCCTTCGGTGGACGCGACGTCGAAAAATGGTCCAAAGAATTGGAACACCCGCTTTTCCCGGCCCACTAGGGGGAGACGTCAGTCTCCGGCAGCGTCTCTCTCCGACAGACCCGTGCTCTTCTTTAACGCTTCTACTTCCCGTTCCGTCAAGGGCCTGAACTTGCCGGGTTTCAGCGCGCTCCCCAGGCGGATGGGCCCGAAACGAACGCGCTCAAGCTTCAAAACCGGATAGCCCAAGGCTTCAAACATGCGACGCACTTGCCGGTTTTTACCCTCGTGGATAGTGATCTCGACAATCTCACAGTCTCTTTCCCGGCCCGCTGTTCTGACCCGGGCCGGAGCGGTTTTTCCGTCCTCAAGGAGAACCCCCGTCCTCAGTGCCCGAAGAGCCTCGGGCGCCACCCTTGGGCGGAGCGTCACCCGGTAGGTTTTCTCCACCCCGTAGCGAGGGTGGGTGAGGCGATAGGCCAATTCCCCGTCGTCGGTCAGAAGCAAAAGCCCGGACGTGTCAAAATCCAGGCGTCCCACCGGATACACCCGAACCGGCACTTCGGACAGAAGTTCCACCACCGTCGGGCGTCCCCGCGGGTCCCGGGCGCTGCTGATCACTCCGACCGGCTTGTTGAGGAGATAATAATGCCGGCCTTGCTCTGCCCGAACCGCACGCCCATCGAGGCGAACTTCATCACTCTCCAGGACTTTCCTGCCCATATCGGTGACGGTCAGGCCGTTGACGGCAACCCGGCCGGCCCGGATCATCCCTTCCGCTTGCCTTCTCGAAGCACAGCCGGCCTGAGCCAAGAATTTCTGCAGGCGAATTCCAGCCGTTTGTTCCATAGTCTCTCCTTTAACCAAAGAGCTTAGCCGCTTTTGCCCGCTTCCAGCCGCGAGCGCGTGGAACGCCCCAGCCGGAAAATTCCGGGCCCTACTTCCGGGTAAAGGCGGCGGATTTCCGCCCTAAAGGCGGGGGGCTGCCGGGTATAAGGGGAAAGGACCAGGTAGGCGGCGGATGAGTCCTCCACCTCGCGGACGGCGGCTGGCAGGGAACCTGTACTCAACCTGAACCCCGGTGTCCGCGTGTAATAGAGCGTCATGGGCGGGGAATCGCTCAGGAGCAAATACTGACCGGGCTGGAGATGTTTCCTCAGCCAGCCGGCCTGGACCAGATAGTCCGGGTTCCAGGCATACCTCGGTGTGAGCAAGCGGAAGCCGTTAAAACAGGCGAGGCTCAGCACGACCACGGCCAGCACATTTCCCGGCGTGTCTTCAATTTTCCCCAATCCCGCGGCGGCCAGCAAACAAAACCAAGGGGCCAAGGGCACAAGGTAATAGTCCAGCGGAATGCGCAAGCAGACCACCGCCACATAGAGCACATTGATCCCGCCCCAGATTAGCAAGGGCCGGCGGGCTGCCGCGGGCTGCCACGGCAGCAGACAAACTCCCAACAGGGCAGCCGTCAAGAGGACGCGCGTGAATCCATTATAGATATTAACCCTTAGGGCCTCGGGAAAGAAGTTTTTTCCCGAGGCCACCTGCTGGGTGAGAATGCCTGAGACAAATTGCCCCTGTCCCCGAGTGCCAAGGTGCACCCAGCCATAGTATAGCATAACCGGCACCATGCTCACCACGAGGTAGAAAAAGAGAGCCCGGAGGAAGCCGGCTTTCGCCCGTTTCCGGGGCCAAAAAGCCAGCGTCAGGGCGACCGGCAGGAGCATCAATTGCGGCAATTTGGCCAGGGCCGCACCCGCAAGCCCCAAAGCCGGCCCCAGAGGAAAGCCCCGCTGCCCGTTTCTCTGCCAACGGACAGCCAAAGCCAGGGCCCAGACGCTGAAGGCCTGTGCCACCGGCTCCGGCATAACCACCCGCCCGTAATAGACGGCCAAGGGGGTAACCGCGTAGAAACCCGCTGCCATGAGAGCCATACGCTCGCCCAGAAGGCTCCGGCCTAGGTCGTAGAGCCCCCACAGGGCCAGCAGGGAAAAAAGAATGGCCCAGAGCCGGCCCCAGATGTCCGCCCAGCCGAAGAGAGTCCAGGTCCAAGCGAGAAGGTAAGGCAAGAAAGGGAACTCCAGCTCTACCTTCTGGGGCACGCTGCCATCATAGAAGAGCTTGGGAAAAAAGACATTCGGGATATGGGTCAGATGCCCCAGCATGTTGAGCCCCATGCTGGCCGTATCCGCCTGCCTCCAGGCCTGGTCGTCGAGCAGGGGATTCATAATCCCCCGCAGGCGCAGGCCGAGCGCCAAGACGACGATGCCGAAAAAAACAGCCCGCTTTACTCCCTTGTTCACTCTTCAGCCCACTCTTTAGGTCCATCTTTAGGCCCATCTTTAGACCAATCCGCGGACCAATCCGCGGACCGTTCACGGAAGCCCCCATATGCGGTTAACCGCCTGTGGCGGAAAATCAAGGCGACATACCCTGAAATCGTGGCCCAGATCTTCATTTTGCTCGCCCCTCGTTTCCGGTCATAGCGCAGCTCAAAAGGAACCTCACTCCAGCCGCGGCAGAACGGGGCCAGTTTGAGGAGCAGCTCCACAGTGGCAGAGAAATTAGTGCTTTCAATCAGCCGCTCACCATAGGCGGCAAACCCTTTGCGCACAAGACCGAGCCGGTAAGCGCGAAAACCGCAGGAGTAGTCCCGGATGCCCGGAAGCGGAAACGCACACTTCATGACGGTACCCGCGGCCCGGGAAAGAAAACGCCTGAGAAGCGACAGGCCTCTTTGCCTGCCGCCCGGGGTATAACGGGAAGCGATCACTAGGTCGTCTCCTTCCCGGATCCTCTGATAGAGAAGAGGGATCAGTTCGGGCGAATGCGTATTATCCGCATCCAAAGTAACAATGGCATCAGGCCAGGGGTCACCCGCCGTTTCCCCTCCCGCGGGACCCCCGTTTTCCGCCCAACCGTCGTGTTTATACTCCAGCGCGCGCCGGAAACCGCTGAGCAGAGCCGGACCCAAGCCTCTATTCTCTCCGTGGCTTACAGCCTCGACCCGTTCGGACCGGAATGCATAATCCCGTATAATGGTGCCGGTTTGATCCCGGCTCCCGTCATCCACACCAATGATCCGGTAGGGCAAGCCGCTGCAGGCTTTTTCCGTGTTCTCTAAAAGTGCCTGCAGTCCCTCCTCCTCATTATAGGCAGGCAATACAATAAAAAGCATACCACCGTTCCCCCTTTTGGTTCAACAGTAGTATGCTCCATGCCTGCCGGAATAAACCCGAAAACGGATGGGAGCCGCTTTTCCTCTTGGTCAAAAAACCTTGGTCACTATCCAGATGGCGGCTAACAGTCCGACCAGGTCGGCCAGCAGGCCCAGCTTTAACGCATAGCGGTACTTGCGGATCCCCACCGACCCAAAGTACACCGTGAGGACGAAAAACGTGGTATCTGTGCTTCCTTGCAAAGTGGAAGCCAAACGACCGATGAAGGAATCCGGGCCGTAACGGTAGATAAGCTGGGTCGCGACTCCCAAAGCACCGGACCCGCTCAGCGGGCGCATGATGGCGAGCGGGATAATCGCCGTCAGATTGGGGTCAAGCCCCAGGCGCAGCAGGAGCGGACGCAAGGCCCGGCCCAACAGTTCCAGAGCCCCGGAGTCAATGAAGATGCGCATGGCCACGAGCATCCCGATCAAAAAAGGGAGAATGCGCACTCCGGTCTTAAACCCCTCTTCCGCACCGGAAACGAAAGATTCATAGACCGGAACCTTGCGCAAGAAAGCAACCACCGGTACGACCAAAAGCAAAAAGGGAATCGCCCAGCGCGAAATCTCGCCTATCACGCTCATAATTTTTGCCCACGCCGAAAAAAGCGGTCCGCAATAATCGCGGCCGTCATCGCACAGCCGGTGGCAAAGATGGTGGGGCCGATGATTTCGGTCGGGTGCGCCGATTGGGCTTTGAGCCGCACCGCGATGATCGTCGCCGGTATCAGCGTAATCGCCGAGGTATTCAAGGCCAGGAACGTGCACATGGCCGGGCTGGCAACCTCAGGCTCCGGATTTTCCTTTTGCAGTTCCTGCATGGCTTTTAAGCCGAAAGGAGTGGCCGCGTTGCCCAAGCCCAGAATGTTGGCGCTCAGATTCATAATGATCGCACCCAAGGCCGGGCTGTCAGGTTTGAGTGAAGGAAAGAGGATGCGAATGGCCGGTCCGAACAGGCGCGCGATCCCTTTGACCAGACCCGCTTCCTCCGCCAAACGCATGAGCCCGAGCCAAAGGCTCATCACCCCGATCAGTTCAAAGGCGACCTCCACTCCCATCTCGGCGGCTTTAAGGGCCGAGGCGGTCACCGTGTCGATTCTTCCCGTGGCCGCAGCTGCCAGGATGCCGCTGACCAGCAAAATCAGCCAAACTAAATTGACCATACCTTACCCCCCTCGTCTCAATTTATGAGACAGAAGGGGGGATTAGAATGACTCAGGCGTCCTCGAGCCCCATGTCATCCTCATCATCCTGCTTTTTCTTGAACAGGCCCGACACTTTGTCGATAAGGTCCGGGACCGTATCGATAATCCGTTCGACCACCGCATTGCTGTCCACCGGCAAGAGGCGCACTTGGCCATTGCCGACCACCAGGAAGCCGACCGGCTGAACGGAAACACCGCCGCCGCTGCCGCCGCCGAAAGGCAGAGCATTCGCTCCCTGCTCCTGTCCGTTACCCTGGTCTTGACCCTTACCCTGCTCATCCGCGGGCAAAAATTCGCTGCCGCCGGCGGCAAACCCGCAAGCCACCCGCGAGACCGGGATGATCACTGAACCGTCATGTGTTTCCACGGGGTCTCCCACAATTGTATTCACGTCAACGATTTGCTGAATGCTTTCCATCGCTGTCTTCATGAGTGCTTCGATAGGATGATTGCCCATGGCACTACCCCCTTTTTCCCAACCGGATTGTCCGCAGCAAACTTATGCCGGCAAAAATAATATGGCCGATACGCAACTGGAATATGCAGTGAATGTCACAAGAAAACCCGGGTGTTTGAAAGAGAGGAGTGACCTGAAGCAAAGGTTTTTTCACCCGAACTTGAATCTGACGGTAAAACCGGGTCAAAGCGACACCCAGAACCGACCAGAAAGCCCCGGCGGCCAGGGCGGTATGGACGGGATCCCGGCACCCGATCGCGACCCGCCACTCCAGAGCCGTACAGTGCACACTCCGATAGAAGCGCGCCCGGGCCCGCCTGAAACCCGCCATGATCCGATGCAGCCTGGGCCAAAGCCTGAGGAGAAAATGATGGCGCACATAGCGAAAACGGGCCTGTGTTTTCATTTTGCTCCGCGTCTGGCCGGAGCGAACGCTCGGGTCCATTTCAATCAGGGGACCCTTTTCCCAGGAAAACTGAATGGTCGGAACCTGGAGATTGAACTGCCATAACCCATGCAAAGCACGGAGACCAATCTCCAGGTGGTCACGCTCGTCTTTACGCCGGTAGCGGAAATCGATCTGAGCTTTAATGGCCAAGCTCAAGGCCAGCCAAAAAAGCAATGCCAAAAAAAGAGCCAGTATCCGCACGACATCACCCCGTTACCCTACCGGAACCTCCTAAAATCCTAAGATTCCCGCTTTCTCAACGGTTTATACTCGTGCTTCAGCTGCCCCTCTTTTTTAAGCTAAGCGTCCGCCCCTGCCGTCACTGCAGGCATCCGCTCGTTCCCCCCGGAACCTCATTTCTCAGCGAGCGGCGTACTCTTCACGGCATCTTCTGGGACCGTGTTCTCTGCGGTGGTATCCTGTCCGGGACTATCCTCCTCATCCTCCCCGGCGATATCCTCTCGGACGGTAGACTCGGTCCCTCGGGCGCCAGCCTTGCCGGCGCCGACTTCCCTGATCGTGTTCTCCTCGGCTGTGTCCTCTCGCCCGGTATCCTCCCCGGCGCTCTCTTCTCCGGCCGTTTTCTCTCCTGCAGCATCCCCTCCCGACGCTCTCCCGGACGCTCCCCCGGGCCCTTCGGCTGCCTCCTCCACCTGCTCGAAATGCAACGCGGGGAGGTCGGAGAGAGAAAGCAAACCGAAGTGAGTCAAAAATCGCTCGGTTGTGCCGAAAAGCACCGGGCGACCGGGGCCTTCTTTCCGCCCGACTTCTTGGATGAGACCTTTCTCCGCCAGAGTGGCTACGGCCGTATCTGACTGAATCCCGCGCAGAAATTCAATCTCTCCCCTCGTCACCGGCTGCCGATAGGCCACTATGGAGAGGACCTCCAAAGCCGCACCGGATAGCCCGGTCGCGGGCTGTTTGTACAAAAGTTCTATGTAAGGCGCAACCTCCGGCTTGGTCGCCAAACGAAACCCGCCGTTGACTTCCGCCACAGTCAAGCCGCGAGACTCACTCCCGCAGCTTTCCCGCAAATCCCGAATCAGCTCCGTGACATCCTCCTGGTTCATCGCCAGGATCTCAGCCAGCCGTTCGCAGGACAGAGGTTCTTTGGCCACGAACAAAAGTGCTTCCAGGGCGGCCATTTCCGTCTCGCGAAAAAGCACGGTCACTCCTCCTCAGCAAATTCCCAAGCCTTGGCCGTCGGAAAGAGGAAAATCTCGTTCCCGGAGGAAGACTGTTCCGCCCGGATCCTTCCGTCTTTCAATAACTCCAAAACGGCCAGGAAGGCCACCACCGCTTCCAGCCGGTCCGGGGTGCGCAGAAGCCGGCGGAAACCGATCCCCCGCGGATGCCATAGCACCCGCCGCCAAACATCTTTCAGCATGACTTGCAGGGCTATCTCGTCCGGCTTCAGATGTTCTATGCCTTCTCCTTTTTCCGTCCTGGCCAAAACCTGCCCGAAAGCCTGCCACAGGTCGGGAAAAGAAACACCTGCCAGGGGATCTCCGGCCCGACCCTGGCGCGTGAGGGCTTCCACATCCGGTTCTCGGAAATAGCGCCGCCCGGTGTTTCCCTGCAAGCTGCTCAGCCATTGGGCGGCCTCCTTGTAAGCCCGATAGGACAAAAGCCGTTCCACCAGTTCTTGACGCGGGTCTTCCGTCGAGACGCTTTCTTCGGGCCTGAGCGGTTTCGGCAGCAGAAGGGAAGACTTAATGTAAAGCAGGTGAGCCGCCAGAACCAGAAACTCGCTCGTCACTTCCATGTCCAGCGTACCCATCTTCTCCAGCGTCCGCATGAACTGTTCCGTAATCCGAGCGATAGGGATATCGTAGATATCCACTTTCTCCGCTTGAATCAGCTGCAAGAGCAAATCCAGCGGTCCTTGAAAAACGGGCAGCTCGACCAAAGGGGCCGGATGACTCTTTTCCATATGAAATCAGACTCCCGTGATTTTCAATGCAGCCAGGGCGCAAAAATAAGCTGGCCGATATTCCAATAGAGATTAAAAAGCCAGGACATGAGCGGGGAGAGCACAGCCCCCAACACGTTGGTAAAGAGCACCAAGGCCAAAATCAGCATGCCGTAGGACTCCAGGGCCCAGAGGTAACGGGCATAGCGCGCCGGCAGGAACCCGCTCAAGACCGCGAAACCATCCAACGGAGGGATCGGAATCAGATTAAAAATGCCTAAGCCCAGGTTCATGAGAATAATCGCCATAAAAATATCTTGGATGACCTGGTTATACTGGCTCCAGAGTGAGGCAGGCAGCACGATTGACGTCACAAGGAAAAGCATCATGGCCAAAAAAGCGATCATAAGGTTCATGACCGGCCCGGCCAGCGCCACCAGCATCCTTCCCCGCAACGGGTTGCCCTTGAAATAGCTGGGATTGGTCATGACCGGCTTGGCCCAGCCAAAACGAAAGAGCAGGGCCATCAGGCTGCCGAAGATATCCAGATGGACAAACGGATTTAAAGTCAAACGCCCTTGACTGCGCGGGGTGGGATCCCCCAGAAAGTCCGCTACCCAAGCGTGGGCAAATTCGTGGAAAGCAAACCCGATTAAAAGAGCCGGAATATTCGCGATGAGGCTTGATAAGCTAAAATCAAACAAGGCTTTGCCCCTTTCTTTCCGTCTGGGCCAGCAGTCGCCGCACCAAATCTTCTTCATCCTGCGGACTTCTTATTTCCCCCGCCAGCCAAGCGGACCGAATGCGGACCAGGACAGCCCCGACGGCTTTCCCTTCCCGCAGACCGGCTGCCTGCAGAACCCGGCCGTTGACGGACATCTTCATTTTCTCCAGGGCCTCAGCATACTCTGTCAGCGCCTTTCCCCCACCTGAGGCTCCTCCTCCGCCTTCTTCCCGCGCCAGGAGCCTGACCAGCCACAGAGGAACCCGGTTCAGGATTCGGTCAAGGTCCGGCAAGCTCGGCGGCACTTGCGCCAATTCCCCGCGCAGCCGGAAATAGGCCCTGGTGTAAGCGGCAAAAGGCCGGGGAAGCCGGAGCTTTTGCAGAGCCTCTTCCGCCTCCTCCGCGCTCAAGCGGCAGAGCGTGTGCAACCAGCGTTCCAAAGGGGACCCGTCTCCGTCCTCACCGCTGAAATTCCACGGGTACTCCCGGGCAAACCAGCGGCTGAGAACCCCGTACTCCACGAGAGCCAGGCCGATGGCCTGATACTCGGATTCCCGGTAGACAAGCAACAACTCTTCCGTAAATCGTTCCCGGCTCAAGTTCTCCAAAACGCCGGCGTCCAAAGCCGTGTCCAAGGCTTCCACCGTTTCTTTGGCGAGCCTGAACCGGTACCGCCCCGCAAAACGCAGAGCCCGCAGGATCCGGGTCGGGTCTTCAATAAAACTTAGGTTATGGAGAAGCCGGATTTCCCCTTGCAGCAAATCCCGCATGCCCCCGTAGTAGTCGACCAACTCGCCGAAGCATTCCGGGTTTAAAGCGATGGCCATGGCGTTGACCGTGAAGTCGCGGCGAAAGAGGTCGTCGCGCAGGGTGGACTTTTCCACCTCCGGCAGAGCCCCCGGATATTCATAATATTCTCGCCGCATGCTCGCTATGTCAACGTGCCTGCCGTCCGGAAACAGGATATTGGCCGTTCCGAAACGGGCATGCATCGTCAGTTCACCATAACCGAGTTTTTCCGCCAGGACCCCGGCGAACTTGGGACCGTTGCCTTCGACGACAAGGTCCAGGTCCCGAGTGGGCGTCAACAACAGCAAGTCCCGCACGAAACCACCCACCGCGTAAACCGCGATGCCCTCCCCCGCTGCCGTCTCCCCGGCCAGCCGGAGCAGTTCCCGAGTATCCGCGGAACCCCTCGCCAAGAGGTCCAGAATATCGGAGCGCACGGCCTGGCTGCGTTCCCGCGCCAGCACGGCCTCCACCGGGACGGCGCTCCCGTGCAGCATGCGCAGGACATCGGAGCGGGAAACGATACCGATGACTTGGTGATCCTCAACCACCGGCAACCGCCCCACATCATACTGGACCATCAACTCCTGAGCGGCATGCCAGGGCACATCCGCCTCCACCGTAATGACCCGGGTGGCCATGAAACCTTTGACCGGCGCGTGCTCCAGGCCGTGTTTAATCGCTTTTTCGACGTCTCGCCTGGAGATGATCCCCACCAACACTCCCTGCTCAACCACCGGAACCCCAGTGTGCCCATAACGCAAGAGGATCTGCTCCACCTCGGCCAGGTGGGTTTCGGGAGATACGGTTTTCACGGGATAGCTCATAATGTCGCGAATCCGGAATGGCTGCTGTACCCGCTTTTCAATCTCCGCCCGCACCTTTTGCAGAATGTCCGCGGGATTACCGCCCTTGATCGTGGCCGAAGCCGCTTTCTCGTGTCCCGATCCGCCCAAAGCCTGCACAATCTCCTGCACGGGCAAGCCCTTGCCCCGTGAGCGGGCCACCAGGTAGACCCGATTTTCCATTTTGACGGCCAGGAACCAGGTCTCGGGCCCCTCCAATTCCCCCACGCGGTGGGCAAGCAGGGCCAGCCCCCCGACGTAATCCGGAATCTCCGCTTGTGACAAATAAACCAGAATTCCCTTAAACAGTTCCGTCTTGCCCTTGTCCAACACCTGCTGAAGCAGCGCTTTCTGCTCATTGGACAGCGGTCGGCGCAAATATTCGGCCACCACAGCCAATTGTGCCCCTCTCTCTAACAGAAAGGCCACGGCTCGGACATCCCGCACGGTCGTGTTCTCAAACAAGAGGCTTCCGGTATCGTCATAAATGCCGAGAGCCAGAAGGGTCGCTTCAAAAGGGCTAAGCAAAATACCGCGCTCAGCGATCTGCTCCACCAGCAGTGTTGTACAGGCCCCCACTGTTTCCACATGCACCCCTGCCGGCAGCGGCCCAGAATAAGGATGGTGATCATAAATTTCCAGCGCTGTTCCCGGCCGGCCGGCCGCCTTCTCCGCCAGGGTGCCGGACCGGTGCAAATCATGGGTGTCCACCAGAATGACCCGGTTGACATCTTCCGGAGCCACCTGAGAAGCCGTCTTCAACGAGAGGCGATCTTTGGCCAGGGCCAGAAAATCCTGGACATAAGAAGACGGCTTGCCCTCTACCACCGGAACACTGCCGGGGTTGAGTTTCTGGGCCGCCACCATGGAGGCCAGGGCATCAAAATCCAATTGGCGATGGGCGACAACGATTTCCATATGACAACCGAATGCTCCTTAACTTTATTAGCCGAACGAGTTTACTGATGTATTATAACACAAAAGGGCGGACGGGGCAGGCGCGGACTCACAAGGCCCCGGCCTGACTTTTACAGTTTGAAAAATGCGAAAAGCCCATAGGTGTTGAAACTACGGGCTTTTCTCTGATATGACCGTATTTGAATTTTGTTATGCTAAGGAGATATTCTTCAGGAACTTATTAAACACCTCCTGCCGAAAATAGATGTTGTAGCAATCTGTGTCGTACGTATCCTGAATTAACTTGTAGTCCAGCGCGATTTCATCTTCGTCCGAAAATGCCAGCGTATCCACAAGTTTGCCTTTCTTGTCACGGACCTTTTGGAACGCGATCGCACCGCCGACATCGTCGAGGTGAATGATGCCGCCCTTCAAAACCTGACATGTCGCGACACCCAACGCTCTGGCTATACGCTCGGCTGACAGTGCCTTTTCGCCCATACGGTGCTGAATGATTCGAATGATGAGGAGCGCGACGAAGCAGATCTGGAAATGCGCACGGATATGCTCATTCTTGCGCACGAACACGGGTCTGGCATAAAAGTCTGTTTTCATAATCCTAAAGGACTCCTCTATCCGCCAAAGGCCGCCGTACACTTGGCGCATTTTCCGCTCATCATAGTCAAGTTCGCTAGTGATGATACAAAAATAGCCGTCATACATTGCGTCTTTTCTCCGCCTTTTCCCAATCCACGCTGCGCAGCTTTTTCGTATTCTCCAGAACCTCGCCGGTCTCCTTGTCAAAGATGTCTTCTCTTGTGTATTCGTCGACGCC
>LDXJ01000028.1 GCA_001029295.1 Peptococcaceae bacterium CEB3
GCTCGATTGATCCGCAGTCATCTTGAGTTTGTCGAGAATTCCATCAACCACCTGGACACTATGCTAAATACGCTTGTTGCTCCTTATGAGAACGCTATCCAGCTGCTTTGTACCATTCCCGGAGTTGACCGCACTTCTGCCATCACGATCATCTCCGAGATTGGTACCGACATGACCCACTTCACATCCTCCAAGCGGCTCTGTTGCTGGGCGGGTTTAACGCCTGGCAACAATGAATCTGCCGGCAAAAAGAAATCTGTACGCATCACGAGAGCTGGGGTTTACCTCAAACCCGCCCTCGTTCAGGTTGCTCACGCTGCTGTCAAAGCGAAGGACAACCCTTACTACAGAATCAAGTATGAGCGCATTGCGAAGAGGCGTGGAAAGAAGCGAGCCATTATCGCCATCGCTAGGATGATCCTCACAGCAATTTACCACATGCTTTCTACCGGCGAGGTTTTCAATCCCTGTGACCTCTACCAGGTCGATATGACAGTGGAATTGCGCGACAAGCAAAAGGAGAAAGCCCTGAAGCGTGCTGTCAGTCTGTTGATATCACAAGGGATTGTTCAAGCTTCGGATATTTTAGATTCTACTCTAAAGCCTGCCTAAAAAATTTTCGTTTTTTGCTCCAAGGGGTTAGTCCGCCTTTTTTTAGATTTCCTCTAAGTAATCAGCGATTCTATTGTTTTCACGCTAACACCTCTTTTCCATGGACACACCTCTCTTCACTAGAACTTTTCGGTGGCGGCGAGTAAAATCCTCTCTGTCGTCGGCGGTTTCCGCCGTGGGCATTTTCGTCGTTTGTCAGTGCCGTCGGCACCATACGAGTTTGAAATGCAAAAAAGCCGCATCTCTGCGGCTCAAAGAGGTTTGATAGATTCTCGGGGACCCCTTCGGCGATGATCTCCCGAAATCCCTCGCACTCCCAGAGGGATCCGATAGATCCCCCCGGGAACCTGAGGTTCTACCCTGTTGCGAGGACTGTTCACGAGTAAATTGGATGGCTGTGCTTTACTCGACGTGCACAACGCCAGCCATATAACCGTCATGGCTCATGGCCCAACCTTTGGCCGAGCCGGGTTTGTTAGGATTAGCCGCGCCGTCGCAAGGAACATTACAGAGCCAGTGATAATTTCCCGCTTTATCCGCCTTGATGATGAAGGTGGTCACAGACGGGTCACCCTTTTTCTTGTGTCCCGGCACTTGCACATTGAGATTCAAGTCCTTGGAGACAAAGTCGTGAGAACCGCCGTCATAGTTGTATACGGTCACTTTCGTCTCGCCCTTACGAATTGTAAGGTTGGCGGGCGAGAAAATGTCGTGCAGCTTTCCGTCAGAGCCCAGTTTCGTCCCCGGCAGCACAGTCATCGCCACGTTTTCGACAGAAGGTTGTTGGGCCACGACGTGGAAAGTTCCAGCCATATAGCCGTCATGACTCATGGCCCAGCCTTTGTTGGAACCGGGTTTGTTGGGATGAGCCGCCCCGTCGCACGGAACATCGCAAGCCCAATGGAAGTCGCCTGTCTTGGCCGCTGCCACCGTAAAAGTCGTCACCGAAGGGACACCCTTTTTCTTGGAACCCGGAATCTGCTGATTGAGATTCATGTCCTTGGAAACAATATCGTGGGAACCACTGTCATAGTTTAAGACAGTCACCTTGGTGGGAACCCCTTGCGTAAAGGTCAAATCCGTGGGTGAGAAAGAATCATGCTGTTTGCCGTCCGAACCCAATTTTAAGCCGGGCTTGATCGTCATGTACAGGGCGTCTGTTTTAAGAGAGGAAGCCACTGCGGTTGAGGTCTTGCCGGCCGAAGGCGAAGAAGGGGTGGACGAGGCGGCTGTCGTCGTCCCGCAGGCCGTCAAGCCCAGGGACAAGAGCAGTACGGCTGGAGCCAGGAATACGGTTTTCTTCATGGGGATCGTTCCTCCTTGACTAATTCTTCAGAAGTATGTCTGCAGAATCGATCCTAGGGGATCTTTTTTTGATTTTGATAAAGAAAAAATAAAGAAATCATGAAGAATGACTCACCCTGAACGTATTCGCTTGACTTCACTGCACTTTCACATTCATACTTGATCTTAACACTTTCTTTACCGGTCGACATCTGGCCTGTGCGAATCAGGCCTGCGCCGGCTGCTTTCCTGAACTTTCACTCGTTACCATCCCCCGACATCTCAAGCTGCTTACACCACCCACTTTCTTCACCCACTTACTCGCTTGCACCGCTCTGTTCCTCCGCTCCTTTGCTCTGTTCGCTACTTGTCTCCCCTTTTCCCCGTCCGGCGCCCTGCTCACGGCTTTGCGCCCTGAGGGCCGCAGATGGCTCACACCAGCTCAGGTCCATCCCGCTTAACCCTAAGAACTCGAGGTGTTGATTGATGAAGGAAAGAGCAAAAGTCCTTTTAGTAGACGATGAAGCCGGCTTGCGCGAACTGGTTAAAGTCTATTTGGAGAACGCGGGCTTCGATGTCAGCGAGGCCGCCGACGGAGTCGAGGCCGAGGAGATACTCAACCGAGAATGCTTTGACCTGATCATCCTGGACATTATGATGCCTCGCATGAACGGCTTGGAACTCTGCCAGAGAATCCGCGCCCGGCAAAATCTTCCCATCTTGCTCCTGACAGCCAAAGGAGAAGTGGAAGACCGCCTGCTCGGTTTTGACTGCGGGGCGGATGATTATCTGGTTAAACCCTTCAGTCCGAGAGAACTGACCGCCCGGGCCAAAGCCGTCCTGCGGCGCTCCTCAGCATCTTCTGCTTCCGAAGGAGGGCCTCTGGATTATCCCCATCTCCTGATCGACACCGCTTTGCACCGGGTGGAATGGCACCGTCAGGCCATTATCCTGACTCCTAAAGAATTCAGTCTCCTGGCCTTCCTGGCCAAATCCCCGCGCCAGGTGTTCTCGCGCGAACAGATCATGTCCCAGGCCTGGGGTGAAAACTATTTCGCGGAATTCCGAGTGGTCGATGTGCATATCAAGAACCTCAGGGAAAAGTTAAACGCCGTCGCCCCTTTTCCCTACCTGCAAACTGTTTGGGGAGTGGGCTATAAATTTGAGGTGCCAAAATGATTTTCCGCAGTTTCGCAGGTAAGATCTGGATCGTAATTGTCGCTTGGGTTTTCCTCGTCCTGCTCATTTTCGGAGGCATACTCGCCAAATCCACGCATGACTTTTATTACGGGTATTCGGCCGAAGAGAGTGAAGAACTCAATAACACCGCTTCCAGTTTGGCCACCCGTCTCGCCGCCCTCCCCGACATTCAAGCGGCTCGGGCGGACTTCTCCTTGCTCGACATGGTTCTTAACTACGATCTGGTGGCCACCGACATCAACGGCCACGTGCTTCTCGCCACGAATCAAATGCGGAATTGGTACAACTATATTATGCCCGCATCCGATATGGCCATCCTCCGCCGGGGCGGTCACATCGCTTTTTCCGGCAATGATCCTTACGAAACCCATCCCATTCTTAAAGTGGCCTATCCGATCCGCAAAAATGGGAAAATTATCGGAGCGGTCTTCGTCATTGAGCCTATGACCTATCTCGAAGCCGTCGGCCGCTCTGTCAAGGATTCCATCGGTTGGGGCCTCACACTCTCCTTTTTGTTCGCCCTTCCCCTCGGCCTCTTTGTAGCCCGACGGGTTGCCAATCCCGTGGTCGAAATGGATCGGGCCATTAAGGATATCGCCACCGGAAACTACAACCGCCTTTTGCCACTCAGCTCCACAGACGAACTTTCCTCCCTGGGCCAGTCCGTCAACACCCTGTCCACGGAAATCCGGCTTAATCTGAGAGAGATCGCGCACGAGCGCCAACTGCTGGCTAACATTCTGGCCAGCATCGGAGACGGGGTTTTGAGTCTTGCTCCGAACCAGGAAATCGTCATGGCCAACCGAGTAGCCATGGAACAGTTTGGCCCGAACGCACCGCAACCCGCCGGGAAAGATCTCTCCGCATCCGCCCCGGGCGGGGAGTGCGCTTTGCGCCTGAACGATCTGCCGGAAAACCTTCAATCCTTGCTTTTGCAATCGTTACTCGATGCCGTGCCCCGCAAGGGAGATTTTCAAAGTGGAAACAGGGTATTTCAGGTAGAGACGACACCGCTTACCATGGATCAAGAGTGTGGAGGAACCGTCGCCGTTTGGCACGATGTCACCAAAGAACGGCGTCTTGATGAGATGAGGCGCGAATTTGTCTCAGATGTCTCCCACGAACTTCGAACCCCCCTTTCTTACCTGCAAGGCTATTCGGAAGCATTACTGGACGAAGTGATCACCGACAAGTCCCAGAAAAGACGGTATCTTGAGACAATCCTCCAAGAAACCCTGCGTTTGCGCAGCTTGGTCAACGAACTTCTGGATCTGAGCCGGATTGAATTCGACGGTTCCCGCGGACTCCCGCACGAACAGGTATCCGTTCCTCACGTTCTGTCCCTGATTAAGGCCCAAACCGAAACCGCCGCACAGGAAAAGCGCGTCCGACTGACCCTGGATCTCCCGCCGGACTTGCCCCCGGTGGATTGTGACACAGACCGTTTGGAACAAATCATTCTCAACTTGCTCGACAACGCTTTGCGCTTTTCACCCCTTGGAAGCGAAATCGTCCTCTCCTGCCGAACCGGTCACGGCTGGGTCGAAATTTCCGTGCAGGACCGGGGCCCGGGGATTCCGGCCGAGGAGCGGGACTCGATCTGGAACCGGTTCGACCGGGGTGGAAGAACCCAAGCGTCCGACACGGGCACAGGGCTCGGACTCGCCATCGTCAGAAGTTTGGTTCAAGCTTACGGAGGCGAGGTCGCTCTAACCAGCGAACTCGGCAGGGGTTCGACTTTCTCGGTGCGACTGCCCGTTTTTTCTCTGTCTTAGCTAAGCCAAACACCCTCCAGCCATTTCAGGACCGGACCCAGATCCTCTTGCCGGCCCCTCTCTATCAAGCCGGGAATTTTCCCAGCGTCGTCCAGCGCCACCGGTTCCGGCAGCCTGGGGTTCAGGCGAAAATATCTTTCCTTAAGGAGCTGGGCACTCATATAATCGTCCACCTCACCCACTCCGTTGAGAAGGATTTCGAGCAGGGGCAAAACCGGGGGCCGATGGAACATCCAAGCCAAAAGACCCCAGCGGGAAGTAGCGGCAGTTATCTTCTCCGGATTGACCCCGGTCCCGAGGGAGAGCAGACGGAGGTCGTTGAGGTGCTGGCCTCCCCGCTCCTCGTGAATGGCTTCGGCAATGGCCGCCGTACTGGGGTTACCCGCGACAACCCCGCCGTCAATGTACCCTTTGTGGGAGGGGAAGTAGACCGGAGCGGCACTGCTGGCCAAGGCCACATCCAAAACCTTCTCCTGTCTGGTAGAGGATCCCGGAAAATTATGGAAGAAAGCGGGTCTCCAAGTCCCGGTTCGCACGTCGTTGAGGCGGAAAGCGGGGATAAGCACCCGGGCCTTGAGATCTTGCAGACACAGATCCGAAGGAAACACACGTTCAAGTGCCTTGCGCAACCCCTCCGCACCATACTTGGGCCGGCATAGACCCCAGTGTTTGTGCGCAAAAATCGTGCCACCCTCATTGAGATAAAGGTCCGTCAAGGCTGACGGTGTAACCCCGTAAGCCAAACCGAGGGCAATGATCGCACCCGTCGAAGTTCCGGCAAAGAGTTCCACCCCATGCAGCAGCCCGGGAAACTCGTCATGCAGCCGAGTCAAGAGTGCGGCTGTTAACGCACCCCTGATTCCGCCTCCGTCGAACGTTAGGATCCTATATTTTACCACTGAGTGATGCCCCCTTGGGGATGTACCGGTCCTCTTGAAGATACCCCCAACTCAGAGTATTCGGGACAACCCAGGAAACGACACCGGAGATCGCAGACAAGGCCATATAGCCAGCGCCGCACCGTTTCTCAGCAGCGTTTCTTTGGGGGCGCGCACAAAGAGGCCCCTTCGCCTCTCTTTTCCGAGAAGCGAAGGGACCTCTGTTACTACGGGGAAACAGGCGGACTGAACCGGTTTGTGCCCTACGGATCCTCCACTGCCGCTTATTTTCCGGAAAGCGGGAGCGAGACAGTGGCCGTGGAACGGCCGGCCTTACGAGCAGCGATAATCTTGCCCCACTGGTAAACACTGTCAACCACGATGATCACGGCCAGAGCCAACATAATGACGATGAGCGCTGACTTGACATAGTCGTGAATCGCTAGATACTGATTGAAGAGAGACCAGATTCCGGCGAAAAAGACGGTGACAACCATATAAATCAAGGGCAAAATGGTCACCCAAGCATAGACCATCTTCTTGGCATTGCGCAAGATAACCGTCGTGCCAATGGCTAAAGCCAAGGTCGCTAACAGTTGATTGGAAACTCCGAAAATCGGCCAGATGCTGGCCACGTTGCCGCCCCAGAGCATATAGCCCCAAGCGAAAGAGATCACCAGGCTCGTGAGGAGCACACCCGGCCACCAGTGAATATCGGAAAAGCGTTTATGCACATAACGGCCGAGAAAATCCTGCAAGATATAGCGGCCCACACGGGTCCCGGCATCGATGGTTGTCAGGATGAACAACGCCTCGAACATAATGCCGAACTGGTACCAATACTTCATCAACTGGTCGCCCACCACACGTGAGAAAACGTGCGCCATACCCACAGCTAGGGTCACGGCTCCCCCGGTCCGCCCGGCTAGGTTCATCCCCACCAGATTTGAAAGCTGCTGCAAATCAACCGTATGCATGTGCAAAGCAGCAAACGCCTGAACCGGGGTGTTAATCGCGAAATAGTCGCCCGGCTTCAAGACTGTCGCGGCGATCAGAGCCATCATCGCTACGAACCCTTCCATCAGCATCCCCCCGAAGCCCACCAGCCGGATGTCGCGCTCATTGCTGATCATCTTCGGAGTGGTTCCGGCACTGATCAAGGCATGGAAACCGGATATCGCCCCACAGGCAATCGTAATGCTGACAAACGGCCAAACCGGCCCTTTCACAATGGGACCGTTTGCCGTGTAGGCAAATTGAGTAATGGCCGGCATCTGGATCTGGGGATGAACCCAAATGATCCCCAAGGCCAACGCCAAGATGGTTCCGATCTTCAGATAACTGCTGATGTAGTCTCTGGGTGCCAAAAGCAGCCAAACCGGAAGAATCGCCGCTACAAACCCGTAGGCCGGCAGGATGACCCACATCGCCTTCGCCGACCAGTTAAAAAAGGAGCCGAACCCGGAAGCCTCGACCACCGGCCCCAAAGCGATGGCGACAAAGACGAGAATCACGCCGGCCACGGACGCTTCCCCCACTTTTCCGGGACGGATCTTGTACATATACAAGCCGACCAGGAGGGCGATAGGTACGGTCATAGTAATGATGAAAGCTCCCCAGGGATTCTTGGCCATGGCACCCACCACGACGACAGCCAAACCCGCCATGGCCAGAACTAAAATGAAGAGAATAGCGATTCCCGTTGTCAGACCGGACAGTTTGCTAATCTCCGCTTTGGCAATTTCCGATAGGGAACGCCCATTGTAGCGGACAGAGGCAAAAAGTATGACCATGTCGTGAACCGCTCCGGCCATCACGGCCCCAACCAAGATCCAAATAGCTCCGGGCAGATAACCGAACTGAGCCGCCAATACCGGCCCGACCAAGGGTCCCGCCCCGGCAATAGCCGCAAAATGATGACCGAAGACGACCCATTTATTGGTTGGCACATAATTTTGCCCGTCCTCCAGGCGGTAGGCCGGAGTCTGACGAGTCTCATCGGTAACGAGAATCTTGGCCGCAATGAACGCCCCATAGAAGCGGTAGGCCAGGAGTAGGATACAGGCCGCGGCAATGACTAAAGTAAGCGCATTCATAAAATAATGTCACCTCTTTTTTCAAGATTTCAACCGAAAACCGAAATATAAGGACGAGATGGGCAGTGAGCAGCGTGCCACAGGCAAGGGTACTTAGCTCGCCTTAGAACAAGCCCAGCAGGTTCACTCACCTTCCTCTTCTTGCAGATTATGACAAGCTCCGCCTATATTTTAACGCAATTTCGACGACTCCGTCGAGAACTTCGTAATGAAGTGCGTCTTTCCCGGCACAGGACTTAAAAAAACCTGCATCAGGCGCAACCTACAACACCCAAGGATGAAACCTCGGACTCCGGACCTCGAACCGCAAACTTCTGAACTTTTGATCAGTACCTAGAGGTTCAGAACTCCAGGCGTTCTTTGAGGGCTTTGACGTAAGTCCGGCTGACCGGAACTTCCTGAACTTCCGGATAATCGATAACGATCTTGTAGGTTCCGTTAAACCAAGGAATCACTTCTTTCACGCGGTCAAGGTTTACTAAATAGGCCCGATGGGTCCTGATAAACTGAGCGGGGTCCAGCCGTTCCTCAATCTCCTGCAGACTGTAGGTCGTGGCCCAGGTTTTCACTTTCGTCACCAGACAGGCGTAACGACCGTCCGCCATCACGTAAAGCAGGTCCTGCGGATCAATCAAGGTCACCCTTCCTTTAACCGTGGCCGGGATTCTGCGGGGCCGCTGTCTCAGGCCTGCCTGGGCCATCAGCTGGGCAATGGTTTCGGCCAGCTCGCTCTCATTATTCCGGCAACGTTTCTTGATCCGGTCGATGGTCATCGTCAATCGTTCTAGGCTAAAAGGTTTAAGAATGTAATCCACGGCATTGAGCTCAAAGGCACGGACGGCATGCACGTCAAAGGCAGTGGCAAAAACCACAAACGAATTCACACCTAGGCGCTGAAGGTTTTGAACCACGTCAAGGCCATCCATATCGCGCAAGTGCACATCCATAAACAGGATATCCGGCTGCAAAAGCGGAACTTGTTCTAAGGCTTCTCCGCCGCTTCTGCACTCCCCGATGATGGAAATCTCCGGAAACTGTTCCAGCAGATAATGGAGCTCCGCGCGGGCCGGAACCTCGTCATCCACCAAAACCACCTTCATCATGATCCCGCCATCTCCCTTAAGTTCCCTCATCAACCAGAATCCCCCGAGATATCGCGCATCCGGGATAAGGTTCCAGGTACTTGCGGATTTCCCACTCAACCAGAACCTGCCTGAATATGGCGCATCCGTGTCTCTTTGAACAGGATATCGGGCATCAAGTTCCCCCTGAAAAACATATCGTGCATCGGGGTCTCCCTGAAAAGCGTATACGGTATTTATTTGACCCGGTGCCCTCTTTTTCCTTCTTCGAAATTGAGAGAAGAAAAAGAAAACCTTCTGTGATATGTGCAGATAAAAGAACCCCTACCCGTTAAGGTAAGGGTTCGGAACAAAGCCCGGAGAATCATGATCACGATCCTGCTCCTGACACAGGCGTGCTCAGAGGTCTGACCGGCGAAAGAAGAATTGACCATGAGAACAAGGCAATCCCGCAGACAAAGAACTAAGGCCCCAGAACAGGTTGAAACCTAACACCGGCCTTTTCCGATATGAAAGCGGGCCGGCTCCGGGACCCTACGGCCGCTTCCTTGTCTCCTCGGTCTCAGGTCTCCGCCGCGTGTGAAACCCCGCCGGCCACGGCGGCCTCCGGCAAATCCTCTCCCGGCAGCGACTCCCCGTAGACGAGCATTTTCCGCAATTCTCCCACCATGCCGGGAACATTGATGCGCATCGGACAACGTTCCACACAGCGCCCGCAACGCAAGCAAGTATACAAAAGGGGAGCCGCCTCGTCCAGCCCTCCGGACACAAAAGCCGTCCAAATCGCGCCGATTCCGCCCAGGTAGGTGTGGCCGAAATGTCCCGCCGTCACTTGAAAGACCGGGCATTCGTACATACAGCCCCCGCAGCGCAGGCAATGGAGTGCCTGGCTGAAACGCTCATCCCCGGCCATCTGACTGCGCCCGTTGTCGACAAAAATAACGTAGAACTGTTTGGGCCCATGTGCGCCGTAAGTGGTCACTTTCTCGATATCTCCTGTTTTGCTGGGCCCGCTGATGATATTGACATAGCCCGGAACACCATATTGGGCGTAGCGCCAAGTGACTTCGGCCACCTTCATGGCCTCTTGAAATGTGGGTACTATTTTCTCCACCCCGACCATGAGCAGGTGCACGGGCGGGGCCCCTGTGGACAGGCGGACATTTCCCTCATTTTCAATGATCACCATGGCCCCGGTGTCGGCCGCCACGACATTTGCCCCACTGATACCGACATCCGCGCTGAAGTACTTCTCACGCAGGAACTCCCTGACCGCTCCCACTTCCGCCGCGATGTCCGGCGGGATTTCTTTCTGAAAGAACTTGCTGAAAATGTCCGCCACCTGCTCCCGCGGCACATGAATAGCCGGTGAAAGAATATGCATCGGACGTTCTTTCTTTAGCTGCAAAATGAACTCGCCCAAATCAGTTTCCCAAACCTCATTGCCATGCTCCTCCAGGTATTCCCTAAGGTGCAGTTCCTCCCCCAACATACTTTTTCCTTTGACAACCACCTTACCCCGGCCGATGATCTCCAAAGCGAGCCGCAAAGCCTCCTGCGCATCCTTAGCATAAAAAGCTTTACCCTTGTTGCGCTCTACCGAAGCCATAGCTTCCTGCAGCAGAGCCGCGTTATCTTGTATCGCTCGGGTCTTGATCTCCCGAACCTCAGCCGCCAAATCCGGAGTGTGCGGAAAGCGCCGCATCGTTTCATCCGTCGTGGCCCGATAAGACTTGACCGCTCTGGACATGGCTTTCTGTATATTTTCATCCCGGCTGGCTTGATTGAGGTCTTTCGCGTAGTCCGCGAAGGCTTTCGTCAGGTCCGATTTCACGCTGCATACCCCCTAAACAGAAACTCAATCAGGTCCTCCACGGCCGTCTTATCGCCCTTCTCCTGTCCGCCTGCCAGAGCCGCCAGGCAGTAGGGGCAAGAGGTAAGAATGGTCTCGGCCCCGGTTTCCTCCAACTCGGTCACTCGGCGCGAACCCATAACGTGCGAGAGCTCCGGAAAGAGAAGCTTGCCCGGCCCCCCGCAGCAAGTCGTCCACTGCCGGTTGCGTTCCGCCTCGCGTACCGGTACTCCGGCCCCGATCAGAATATCCCGGATTTCCTCATCCACCTCGAGTTCCCGGGCCAGGCGGCAGGAATCATGAATGACGACCGGAGCGGACGAAATCGCGGGCAGCTTGTTCCTTCGTTCCCAAACGAGCTCAACAAACGTCCGTACTTGGATGGAAAACCCAGGCAGCATTTTCGGATATACCAGCTTGAGCACTTCCGCCGCATGGGGAGAAAGACAGACGACGGTCTTGGCCCGGGTCTTCTCGATCATCCGCCTGACTTTAGGCGCATATTCTTTCAAGTCCTGCCAAAAACCCAGCTCGTAAAGCAAGGCTCCGCTGTAGAGTTCCTCATCCCCGGCATAAGCCAGATCATAGCCGAGCTTCTGCAGGACAAAGGCCGCCTTGTAACAAACGGAGTTAAACCGTTCCCGATCTTTGGCCAAGACGGAAGCGTACACTTTTTCCGCATTGAAGCCCGCTTTGTCCAGGATATTTCTCACTCCCATCATCAGGGAAAAGCTTTTGCTTCCTTGGTCAATATGGGTCATGGTCTTGACCAGGGAATCGATAAAGGGCAGAAGTTGATACTCTCCACCCGTATAGAAAAGGACCTCCCCTTCCTTGGGTAACTTGAGGCCTTTAGCCCAGGCCGCGACCTCTGAGCCCTTCAGCGCCAGAGGGTTGCCGTACTTTACAATATTGCCCCGGATTATGTCCAAAACCGGTGGCAGCTTCATCTCGACCGCCATGCGCACCATCCTTCCTCTTTTTCTCCCTTTCCCTATTTCTCTTTTTCCCGTCTTTACTTTTGTCTTCTCTGTCCCTCTTGAAACCGACATTCCCCTAAACCGGGATATACTTATTTCCCAGGCCGAGTCATTAGCCCGGCAGCCTCTCCCGACTATGACTTCTCGCAAAACCGTCGCATACCCTTCCTTCTTTATTTAATTAGAATTGAAGAAAAAAGTAAACGCCTTCGGCTCATGTATTATGTATTTTGCAGCCTTTGCCACCCACCCGGCACGAACTAGATATTTTGAGAAACCGCGATGACGAAAAGGACGTAAAAGGCCGCGGCCCAAGCCAGACGATAAGCCGAAAGTTTCCGCCGCCGCAAAGTGAACCAGAGAAAGAGAATCGACAGGATCGTGAACAAGCCAGCCATAGCCAAATATTTGTCAAATAGCCAGGGGGTAAAGAGAATCCCCAGGGCACTGGGCACGGTTGCCTGAATCATCATGGCCCCGCTGATATTGGCCAAAGCCAGCCGCTCTTTCCCTTGCCTGACCCAAATCACTGCGTTGAGAATCTCCGGCAGTTCAGTCGCGACCGGACTCAGAAAGAGTGCTACTACGTGGGACGGCAGCCCGATCCTGCCGCTGAGGCTTTCCAAAAAGTGCACGAAAATCTGCGAGCCCAGAGCAATCAGAACGAGCGACAACAGGGTTTGAAAAACGATCCAGCCCGTTGCGGGCCGGGAAGAGTGCGGACGAAAGCGCAGCGGTTCCATCGCTTCTCCTTTGCCGCTTTCGCCCCCCGGCTTCATCTCCGCGTAGAAATAAAAAGCGTAAGCCGCCAGAAACAAAAATCCGGTCAGAGCCTTGCCCGTAAAAACGAAAAAACCCAAAGCCACCTTGAAGATAAAGATCGACAGAAACCATGCTTGGTCCCGCCCCAGTTTGCTGCCACGCAGGTCCAAATCCCGCCCGCTGGCCCGCCTGCGGCTAAACCCAAGCAGACTCAAACCCACGACGGCATAGGCAATCGTGCTTAAGACCAAGGGCCCGCCCAGGGCTGCGCCCACCCCGATATCCTTCTGGTGAAGATTCCTGCCGAAAACCACGGCAATGAAGGTTACCACGCTTTCCGGCAGCGCCGTTCCCACCGCGGCTAAAACGGTGCCAACCGCGTTTTTGGCGATATTGAACCTCAGCCCGGTCCACTCTATTCCGTTGACAAAAAGCTCACAGCTAAAATAGATCAAGAGAGCCGCCGCCAACAAAACCGCAAAGATAAAGACCATGACTTTCCCCCATCCTGTCAATCCCGGAGTAAACTCCGCCCTTAGTCTCCCCCAAACTTTCCCTTTTATTTTAAAGTAAAAGACCTTTGGCGCAGGTCCCCCTACGCCAAAGGTCTCGTTACGCCGCCAGCGAAACAGTGCCAGGCTCGTAAGCCAGTATGTTGACACTGTTTAAGAAACTACTCCCCTTCGGTGGTTCAACTATAACAAAATGCCCGGTTAATTGCAACACTCGCTCATGCCCGGAACACAGATATTCAAGCAGTCATGTGGCACAACTTTCCTTGTCGCATCATGAATCAACCTCATACATTCACCCCAACAGGCAAATACTAAAGTGAACTCGTTCAGCAAAAGCTGAACATCACGATAGTGTCCTGTGGACACTATCGCCGAAAGCGCTTAGCCTTTAACGAACGCTAGCGCGCTGAAGGATGGAGCCTACCGCCACCGAAGCAGAGGACAGGGAACCGGAACCACTCCCACTTTGAGAAGTGGGAATCTCACGATTGGATGAAGTCAGGAGGGATCAGAATGTCGGCAGATCAGGGTAAAAAAAGTTCCCCGCAGGCTCCCGTTGAAAAACATGATACCGCTCCCTGGGCGAACATAAAAAAAACGAAAGCAGTTTCCAACGTCGCCATCCCCAGCGAGGACGACGTAGAGTATGCCAAGGAGTGGGTCGATCTGAATCAGAAATAGGATGCGCTGCTTTTTTCCCGAGGCCATACCTCCGGATAGGCAGTGGGTTTCTTTGAGCAGCGAGCTTTTTTGAACAGGAGGCTTTTTTGAACAGGAGGCTTTGGAGGGGACAGAAACGGAGCAGAAGCGGGTGACAGCAAGCAGATACTGCCACCCCTTTCTGTAACCGCTCTCTGTAACCGCTTTGACCATCCCAACCCGATATGAGATGTTCGCCACCGTCCCATCCACCAATCCTTTGGAAAACTTTCCCCTCCATGAATGATTCGCATGAATTTATGCAATACTTAGAAGTAAAGGGAATATCCTAACTATCGGAAAGAGGTTGCTGTCTATGCCGAATTGCCGCTGTCGAGACTGCCAGGGACACTGTATCTGCCATCAGTGCGGTTTGCAATGCACTTATTCGAAATATGACCTATGCCGTTATGAGGTAGCCCAGCGCCAGAAAGTCCATCCGCTCAGCCGGGTGGAAGACTTCTAGTAGAGGTTGAGTTCAAAGGCGTTGAAAGCGTTTTCGAGGCGTATGCCCGCGGACGTCGAATAATTGGATAGAGGTTGCGTGGGTGACCAGGTGTCGTGGCACCCTCCAGCCCGCTGAAAAAGGCCAAAGTTCTTTAATTCTACATGGACTACACGATTGACCGCGCTTGCATCCTGCTTTCAAATTCGGACTTGAGCATAGATAAAATGATCGTATCAAAGTACTTCCCGTTAATGTAAAACATTTCTCTGAGTCTTCCTTCCTCTACAAAACCACTTTTCAAGTAGCACCGATGGGCCCTCGTATTATACGAATGGACCTTAATCTCAAGACGGTTCATATTAAGCCTGTTAAAAACAAAGTCCTGCAACACCGTCAAAGCTTCCGAACCAATTCTTTTTCCCCTATTCTCGGCTTCGCCAATCACGATACCTATTTCGGCATGCCTATTTTTCCAATTGATATTGAATAAGTCGATCTGACCAATATATGCTTCTGTCTCTTTATCGGCAATGACAAAACAATAGGAATTCTGACGTGCGCCTTTTAGTACAGAATCCAGAAAGTCCTCTGTATTATTCAGAGTATGGGGCGCCAGGAAAATATCTGACAGGTTATCGACTACTTCCGGATCGTTAACCCACTTCCTAATGTGTTCCAAGTCTTCGCGCTTATACTCGCGCAGCATAATCCTCTCCCCAAATAATCTCGGCATATGGTTTTCCTCCCCCTAATTTACTTTGCAGCCGCGGAAGCGGGCCTGTCGTCTAACGCTCCGCGTATTGCGAACATGTCCCAAGCCGCTGTCGTCGTATGGCAAAGCGTTCCGGGTTTCTCAGCCGCTTTCGCAATGCTTAAACGAAGACATCTATAAAGGCCTTAGGAATTTTTCGCATTGCCAAAGAGTACATTTACAAAGTTGGCCTTATATGAGGGAAACGACGTGGCTTTTCTCATAGCCAATGCAACATAGTCCGCTTCCAAATAGTGGCTCAAGGAAATGAATTGCAAATTTCTGTCTTCGATATTCGGATGTTCCTTCACCAAAGTGGCAAAAGAAACTCCCAGGCCCATCTCTGTGTAGACAGAACTAAGTTCGACATTCGATGATTCCATGGCAACCCTATATTTAATGTCAAGTTTGCTGAAAAGCTCATCCAGTTTGGTTCGTCCCATCGCCGAGCGTGGGGGCAGGATTAAGGGGTATTGGGCCACTTGCTGTAATTGGACTTGTGCTTCTCTTGCCAAGGGATGACCTTTTGGTACCATGATAACCGTTTCAGTTTCTTTCCAGCGAAGACTATTTAATCCTTTAGGAACGATAGACTCCAGAACCAAACCAAAATCGATGTCGCCTTCTTTGAGAAGGAGCAAGACGTCTTGTTGAGGACGGTCGAGAAGCGTTAATTCGACCCAAGGGTGCAGCTGGGAGTATGTTCGTATGCGCTCGGGGAGTAAGTGATACAGAGTTGTGAAGGGGGCAGCTAATTTAAGCTGTCCTCTTTTTTGGCCTTTTAATTCGTTCAAATCATCTATTAAATAATTGTACTTTTCTATTAGCGACTCCGCAAATTGAAAGAATTTTTCTCCTGCGGGCGTAAGTCGGATTTTGCGCTTACCAATTCTTTCAAAAAGCAGGCAGTCCAATTCTGTTTCAAGAGATTTAACTTGATGAGTCAGCGCAGACTGAGTTCTGAACGTGCTTTCAGCCGCTTTAGTAAACCCACCCAATTTCGCGACATAATAAAAGCCAACGATTTGATTCCATTCCATGCATTTACCCCTCATCAAGCGACATATGAATTTCCTTCATGATTTTAATGAAATCAATTTGTTTGTTTTCCAGGCTGGGTTACGCTACTATTGTTATCAGAATATTTTCGGAAAGGAGTGCCCCATAATGAAAGGCATTTTGCAACCCGGTCTAACTTTTCAATTCACATTTGTTGTGCCCGAAAACAAAACGGTTCCTTTCCTCTACCCTGAAGCGGAGGAATTTCAGGTCATGCCCAAAGTGTTAGCCACGGGTTTCATGGTGGGTTTATTCGAATGGGCATGTATCAAAGCCGTGAACCCCTATCTGGATTGGCCCAAGGAACAAACCGTGGGAACAGATGTCAAATTAAGCCATATCGCCGCTACACCGCCGGGGCTGACGGTTAAAGTCATCGTCCGCTTAGAACAGATCGAGGGTAAAAAACTACTATTTCACGTCGAGGGACATGACGGGATAGATCAAATCTCATCAGGGACGCATGAGAGGTTCATCATTGATGCGGCTAGGTTTAATGAGCGGGCAAAAAGGAAAGCCAGATTAAGCGTCGAGGAACGAGAAGACTGAAGCGACCAAAAGCCTTTGTAATGACAGACGGGGAGGAATAGAACATGGAAAAGGTGGACAATAAGACCGTATTTCAGAGGCCAATTATTGCGTTTATGAGTGACCTCGGCGCCTTCGATGATTCCGTAGGAATTTGCAAGGGATTAATGCTTAGCGTGTGTCCGGAAGCGCAGATCATCGACATATGTCATTCCATGACACCGTTCGACGTCGAGCAGGGGGCAAGGCTAATCGTTGATCTGCCTCGCTTTTTCCCGGAAGGAAGAACCGTATTTGCGACAACTACCTACCCTGCAACCGGTACTATGGCAAGGTCATTGGCACTACGGATTAAAAGGCCCGCGAAAGGTGGGGCACTGGGCCAATGGGCCGGAGCTGGGTTTGGTATAGAGCGCGGCGTCGGAGGTTATATATATGTAGCCCCAAACAATGGATTACTTACGGACGTCATAGAGGAACACGGATACCTAGAAGCCTATGAAATCACATCTACTAATGTGATTCCTGAAAATCCTGAGCCAACCTTTTTCAGCAGGGAGATGGTAGCCCTACCGTCTGCCTACTTAGCTGCTGGGTACCCTTTATCTGAGGTTGGTCAGCCCCTAGGTGACTCAGAAATCGTAAGGTTCAAAAAGGTCCTCCCGCGAAAAATGTCGGAAAGTGAGCTCGTTGGGGTCGTAGCAGCAATCGACAGGCCTTTCGGAAACGTCTGGACGAACATTTCTCGGCGAGACCTTGATAAGATTGGCGTTACCTATGGGTCACAGTTAAAGGTAGTTCTCGACAATGCTTTAATGTTTGAGCTACCACTTTCGCAGACCTTTGCGGATGCTAGAGAAATAGGAGCCGCTGTGGCTTATATCAACAGTCGCGGACATCTGTCCCTTGGGCGGTACGCAGCAAATCTGGCCGACCGCTACAATATTAATCGTGGCATGCCAATTCGGCTAAAGGTAATTACTGGTTAACTAAAATTTCCAGCCTGTCCGTGTGTGGCGGACGTTCCAAACTGCATGTAGATGTCTGTGAACGTGAGGTCAAGAAGGTAGTCTTTACAGAAAGGACTGCCTTCTTGAATAACACGACCTATTGCTAAGAACGCAAAACCATACTCCCCTCTTTTTGTCTATCCCAGTATAACACGTTTTCTCTGAAACGTCAGTACGACCCTTTATCGCTTCGTCGTCTCGAAGATCAACTGCCGGGGAACTTCATCTCCGCCAGGCGCTTATAGGATTCATAGCGCTCGCGGGCATGCCGTTCAGCCACCTCAAACAGCTGCTCGGCGACATCCGGGAACACCGTGGCCAGCGAGGCATAGCGAATCTCACCCAACAGAAACTCTCTAAAGGACGCGGTGGGCTCTTTCGAATCGAGGATGAAGGGGTTTTTCCCTTGTTCTTTCAGCAGCGGATTGTAACGGTAAAGATGCCAGTAACCCGCGGCAACCGCCCGCTTTCCTTCCAACACAGACGTCCCCATGCCGGCTTTGATCCCGTGGTTGATACAAGGCGCATAGGCGATAATCAAGGAAGGACCCGGATATGCCTCCGCTTCGGCAATCGCCTTAAGCGCTTGGTTCATGTTGGCACCCATGGAGATCTGAGCGACATAAACATAACCGTAGCTCATGGCCATGAGACCCAAGTCTTTCTTGCGGATCTTTTTCCCGGCAGCGGCGAATTTGGCGATGGCGGCCGTTTGCGTCGCCTTCGAGGACTGGCCCCCGGTATTGGAATAGACTTCGGTATCCAGCACGAGGACGTTCACATCGTCTCCCGCCGCCAGAACGTGATCCAAACCGCCGTAACCGATATCATAAGCCCAGCCGTCCCCGCCGACGATCCAGTGTGACCGTTTAACCAGGTAATCTTTGGCTTCAAAAATCTGCTTGAGGACCGGGTTATTGACATCCGGCTCCGCCTGGATGGCCCGAAGGACTTGATCGGAAACCGCCCGGGAAACATCCCCGTCCGCAAAATGCTCCAGCCAGGCGCGCAAGGCCTGCTTGGTTTCTTCCCGCACCCCGCTCTCCAGCAGGCCGCGCATGAGGAGCGCGAGTCTCTCGCGCATCTGCTTGACACCCAAATACATACCGTAACCGTACTCGGCATTGTCCTCAAAGAGGGAGTTAGCCCAGCTGGGTCCCCGGCCGTCCGCGTTGGTCGTATAGGGGATGGAAGGAGCACTGCCACCCCAGATTGAAGTACAGCCTGTGGCGTTAGCAATCATCATCCGATCCCCGAAAAGCTGGGTCACGAGCTTGACATACGCTGTTTCGCCGCAGCCGGGGCAGGCGCCGTTAAACTCCAGGAGTGGGCGGGCAAACTGGCTCCCCTTGAGGGTCTTGAGATTGAGAACATTGCTCTTTTCCTTCACGGTCAGGGCAAATTCCCAGTTGCCGCTTTGTTTGCCGATTTGTTCGTCGGCCGGTTTCATGATCAAAGCTTTGCCTGGAGCCGGACAAATATCCGCGCAATTGCCACAGCCTGTACAGTCGAGCGGGCTCACCTGAATTCTGAAGTTGAACTCATTTAGCTCCTTGCCAATGGCTTTCTTCGTCTTAAAAGTTTCCGATGCCTTTTCCTCTTCCGCCCTATCCAGGAGGAAGGGCCGGATCGTGGCGTGCGGACAGATGTATGAGCACTGATTGCACTGAATGCACTCGTCTATTTGCCATTCCGGAATCATGACGGCAATCCCGCGTTTCTCCCACTTAGTGGTACCCAGCGGGAACGTCCCGTCTTCCCTCCCGACAAAACTGCTGACCGGCAAGTCATCCCCTTCGTGGCGTTCCATCGGTCTTTGAATCTTCCTCAAAAACTCGGTTTCCGCGCTCACGGTCGGCTCTTTTTCTTCATCAGCCGCCTCTGCCCAGGCGGCCGGAACCTCCACCTTGACCGTGGCGTTGATCCCTTCGTCGACCGCTTTCCAGTTCATCTCTACGATCTTCCGGCCTTTTCTCCCATAGGTTGTCTGGATTGAGTCCTTCAAATATTTCACCGCGTCTTCGAGCGGGATGACATTGGCCAGCTTGAAGAAGGCCGCCTGCATGACCATATTGATCCGGCCGCCTAAACCGATTTTGCGGGCAATATCGATCGCGTCGACGACATAAAATTTTATGTTATTGCGCGCGACATAGCGTTTTAAGGCCGCCGGCAGATTCCGCTCAAGCTCGTCCGCATTCCAAGGACAATTGAGGACAAAGGTTCCGTTTTGCTTGAGCCCTTTAAGGAGGTCATATTGCCAAAGAAAAGACTTATTGTGACAGGCTATGTAGTCGGCCCCGGAAACGAGGTATGCGGACTGAATCGGCTTATGGCCAAAGCGCAGGTGGGAAATCGTGGTCCCGCCCGACTTCTTGGAATCGTATTCAAAATAACCCTGAGCATACATATCCGTGTGGTCCCCGATGATCTTGATCGCCGATTTGTTCGCCCCCACCGTTCCGTCTGAACCCAGCCCCCAGAACTTGCAGCTGATCGTTCCCTGTGGGGTCGTTTCGATGGGCTCACCCTCGGGCAGGGAGGTAAACGTCACATCGTCAACAATGCCGATTGTGAAATCATTTTTGGGCTGAGCCTGGGCTAGGTTTTTGTAAACCGCCGCCAATTGCGCGGGGGTCGTGTCCTTGGAGCCCAGGCCATAGCGCCCGCCGACGATCAGCGGCTTCTGGGCCTGTTCGTAGAACACTCGCACGACATCCAGGTAGAGCGGTTCACCGGGCGAACCCGGCTCTTTCGTCCTGTCCAGGACGGCGATCTTTTGCACGGTCTTGGGGAAAACGTTGAAGAAATACTGAGCGGAAAACGGGCGGTAAAGGTGAACCTTCAGAATTCCCACTTTTTCCCCCCGGGCATTCAAATAATCCACAACCTCGGCAGCCGTCTCACAGACAGATCCCATGGCGACGATGATCCGGTCGGCATCAGCCGCCCCATAATAAGTGAAAGGCTGGTACTCCCGGCCGCTCAGAGTTTTAATCTCCCGCATCATATTGGCGACGATGTCCGGAACGGCCCGGAAGAACCGGTTGCCCGACTCCCTCTCCTGAAAATAAATATCGGGATTCTGAGCGGTTCCCCGCAGGACCGGGTGTTCCGGGCAGAGGGCCCGGTCCCGGAAATCCTTCAAAGCCTGATAATCCACCAGTTTAGCAATATCTTCGGCCTCGATGACTTCGATTTTTTGCACTTCGTGGGAGGTGCGGAAACCGTCAAAAAAGTGCAGAAAGGGCACACGGGCTTTCAGCGCGCACAGATGGGCTACGTAAGCCAAGTCTTGCGCTTCCTGCACACTGGCCGAGCATAATAAGGCAAATCCGGTCTGGCGGGTTGCCATCACATCCTGGTGGTCGCCGAAAATCGATAAAGCGTGGGAAGCCAAGGCTCTGGCACTCACCTGAAAGACTGCCGGCAAATATTCCCCTGCCATCTTATACATATTGGGAATCATCAACAGCAGACCTTGGGAAGCCGTATAGGTCGTGGTCAAGGCCCCCGCCTGCAGAGACCCGTGCAAGGCCCCGGCCGCCCCCCCTTCGGACTGCATCTCCACCACCTTCACCGGTTGGTTAAACAAGTTCTTCTTGCCGTGCGCGGACCACTCGTCCACACTTTCCGCCATCGGTGAAGAAGGAGTGATCGGGAAAATGGTCGCAACTTCGGTCAATGCGTAAGAAGCACTGGCCGCCGCCGTATTCCCGTCCATCGTTTTCATCTTTTTCGCCACTGAATTTAGCCCTCCTTTTCATCTCGCCCACACCCTGGACCTTATTATGTATCTTTCTTCCTCTCACCATGCACAAAAACCCGCCCTCCGTCACCTCAGCCGGGACGGAAGGCGGGGTCTTGTCTTTAAAGAACTTACTCCGCCGGATCCACATGATTGTCCACGATTCGCCCCACCATGTATTTGTGGAAAAACCATTCACCTACTCCAATCAATATACCCGAGTAGAGGGCGGGAATGATGCTGATTCCGTAATTCAACCAATACCCGCCGATTCCCCAGACGGCGACAACCGCAATCACGAAATCGGCCACCGTGGCCATGATATTGCCACCCATCGGTAAAACCAGCAAATCCCCCAGAAGATAGGCCAAAACTGTTACAACGAGGCTCAGCAGCAGAATATCCCCGATCCCGACGCTGTAAAACAGTCCCAGGACCACATAGAGGATCACCGCTACCATGACGTACTTGACGATTAGAGCGTAAACGTGCTTCATGAGATTGACCGTCCTTTCACTCACCATTTGCTCTCGCTCAAGTGAGATTTTCAATCGTTCAATCTCTAGTCTGACCAAAAGGTTGTCAAATCATGCATGGCTCGAAAGCCGCCTGCCCAGTTGTAAGTCAGCACTGGCAAGGGCAGAGTTTTGCCTCACTTGCAAACTGGAAATGCGCAGACAGAGAATGCCAAGGCTGAGAATTCACAGTCTAGTCTCTCGTCACATCCGGCCGGGTAAGGAACCCTTGCTTTTCTCCAGCTCCAGCAAAGCGGCTTTCAGCTCAAGGCCCCCGGCATACCCAGTCAACCCTCCGTCTTGTCCAATAACTCGATGACAAGGAACGACAAAAGCAACCGGATTTTCATGAACCGCACCGCCCACCGCACGGGAACCCTTGGGACTGCCCACGGATACCGCAATGTCATGGTAACTCCGGGTCTCTCCATAGGGGATGTCTGTCAGGGCTTGCCAGACCCTCTTTTGAAAGTCCGTGCCTTCCCAGTGCAGGGGCACCTCAAACTCGCGGCGCACACCCTGAAAATACTCGCCTAGTTCCCTGAGTACCTCCTCATGCGGCCGTGAAGTCCGCGCCAACCAAGACCCCGGTAAGTGCCGCCGCACCCAGGCACGCAGCCTTTCTTCCTCCTCCCTTGGATTGCCTGAGCTAATCCAACATAACCCCTCACGGCAACCGGCCAAAGTCAGGTGGGCTTCGACCCCGCCCATATCCATGGTTTGAGTCCAAAAACTGACCATTTCCGTTTGCAGCCACGAGCGCAAGGGAAGGGTTCTCAGTTTTCCTTCCTGATATAGCGTGACCGGCGTCTCGTCCCCCGATAAGTCGGCCGCGCGGGAAATCTCCCAGCCCTTTCCTTTTTCCGTCCACTCCTGCATGAAACGATAGATTAACGCAGCCAAGAGTTGCGTTTCCGCCGGGCCCGCCCCCAAGAAAGGTTTAACCCGCTCTTCCAAAGGAAAAACCCATTGCGGAGCTTCCAGGGTCAAGTGCAGCAATCCCCACAAAACTCCATCCCGCAGACTTGGATCTACCAACAAGTCACTGAATGCCCAATGGAAGTGCCCGCACGTGTCCGGACTGTTGGCCATGATGCTTCCGATGGCCTGCCCGGCATTCCAAGCCGTGCCGCCCGACTCTTCATTGAGCGCCCAAAAATAGCGGCGAACCAGCTCTTGCGCATAGCCCGGCCTCTCCTCTTCCAACCAACCCCCCACCCGGCCCAGCCCTTCCACTGTACGCCAAAAGAGCAGTCCTGACGCGGTCAGCACTCTACTCTGCAGTTGCCTCACGACGGAACGGTCCCGGCTGGCTCGATACCTCAATCCCCGCCAATCGGCCTTCGCGAGAAGGCTGTCCAGTTCGCTTCTTCTGCGGATACCGTCGCCCTCGTTTTTACCCATCCCCATTTACCTCTTTCTTGTCCAAAATCTCCGCCTACCCACCCGCCGTCATTTCTCTTGCGGAACCCCGCCCGGAAAGAAAGAGAAAAAGACTAGAGACTAAGTACCAGACCCCAATTGGCACTAATTGGCAATAACATACCCCGTGGCCTTGGACAACCTTAAGTCAACGCCAAGTCAGGCTCCTTTGACCTTCAACCGCCCTGATGCTCCGACGTTTTCCGTCTGCCCAGGAAGAGGTAAAAAAGCAGGGCCAGCAGAGCAGGCACGGTCGCACCTAAGTACATGGCGCTGAAACCCCAGACATCGGCAACCACACCCCAGATACCGGAACCCAGACCGATGCCGAGATCAAAGGCGGAATAGAACGTCCCATTGGCGGCTCCCCTGCGGTTAAACGGTACATTGAGCACAGCCATCGCCTGTAAACTCGGTTGTACGGCCCCAAAACCAAACCCGTAGACAACCGCTGCCACCAGCAGGATGGTCAAGGGCTGAGAGGAGACTTGCGCGCGATAAAGCAAAAACATGGCCATCAAGATAGCCAGCATCCCCGGCACCAGAACAATATCAAATCCCCGGCGATCGGCCAAGCGCCCGAAAAGCGGCCTGCTCAACATAAGGGCCAAGGCATAGAAGGTGAAAAAGATCCCGATGTTGGGAATACCCAGATGGCTCGCATATAAAGCCAGGAAGGAAACAATCGCCCCAAAAGTCATCGTCACGAAAAACATTAGCAAAGAAGGCCGGAAGGCGGCTTTCTCAAAAAAGGCTGTCTTGACCGCGCGCTCCGTCCGGGAGGCCCCGCGATAGGCGATAAGGCAGGCTAAAATGATCGCTAGCAAGGTAGCTGCCCCCGAAGAAAAGAAGAGGACCGGAAAGCCGTAGCTACCTATGAGGAAAAGCCCATAGGCCGGAGCCAAGGCCATGGCAATGTCGCTCGCGATGCCATAGTAACCCATGCCTTCCGTCAGCCTGGGACGGGGAATCGTGTCCGCGGCAATGGTCCCGGCCGCCGTGCTGGAGGCTCCCCAGCCAAACCCGTGAATCAGGCGAAAAAGGACCAGCAACAGAACCGTAGGTAACCAATTGTAGGCCAGGACTGAAACGAAAAAAACTGCCAAACCCAAGAGAAAAACTACCTTGCGCCCGTAAATATCTATGGCACGTCCGGCAAAGGGACGAATGAGCACCGCTGAAATGGCAAAGATACCCATGACCAACCCTGCTTCGGATTGCGACCCGCCCAACTTTTCCGCATAAACGGGAATGGTCGGCATCAGCATCTGAAAGCCGAAAAAGATAATGAAGTTGGCCAGAACGATCAGGACAAAGTTTTTAGTCCAGAGCTTCTCCGGCCCCCCCTGGGCGGGGCCCTCTCCCGCTCCCTCTCCATTGTTCTTCCCCGTCTTCTCTGGCATAAAAATCTCCGCCTCTGCTCGCCGTATTGTCACAATATTCTTCTATTATAGTTGAATGAGCCGGTCTGAGTCAAATGCTCCCGGGGGGACACAGGGGGCACGGGTGACACCCTTCGCTTACCTGACCGTTACTTGCCTGAATTACTCCGGTAATCAGATCGGTGATTTCAGCAGTGCTGATGTCCAAAATATCATAAAGCAGTTCGCCCTTGGACTTGTAGTAGTAAAATAGGGTTCCCTTGCTTATTCCGGCCGCGGCAGCTATATCGGCGAGAGTGGCCTGATGAATCCCTTTCTTGGCAAAAATCCCGATCGAACTTTCAAGGATTTTCTTCTTATTCTCCTGCAAAATGATGCCTCCTCCTCCCCTTACCCATTATTTATTATCCCCCATCTGGGAAACAAAAAGCAATAACTTTACAAAGAAACAATCATAAACTATCCGTTCACAAAGTACAGTGAACTCGTTCAACTAAAGTTGAATGAAAATGTCACATTTTCGTAAGAAAACTCAGCTGACGCTGCGAACGTCCCGTCGGGACGTCCGGGCTAAGGCAGCAACGCAAGTTGTCTTATCCAACGGAAAATTACTTTCCGCCGGAACAAAGAAAACTCGGCTTGCGCCGAGCCTTTTGGCGAAGGCGGTGACGCTAGTTTTCTTATCCTGCGGGAGACTTATACTTTCTGATAGGAAAATATGGGAAACCACTACATCGGCATACCGGTTATTGATTGCCGGGATGGTTCCATCAGAAACGCAAACATTGTCTCCATGCCCAACCAAGCTTTGGTGGATATGGAAGATTATCATTACTATTTGGCTTTGCGGGGGATTTGGCCAGGGTTCAGGAAAGCGGAGTTCATGGGTTGAAATCTTCGCTGGTCTCCGAAACTCGTTCGGACGCACACAAACCACACTGCGTTACGCCAGACACTTTTCCCTGGCCATCAGATAAGCCCCATAGGCCGGCTCGGCATCAGCAACACGAATCTTGGCCCTGGGAGCGGTGCGGTGAACCGTTGTCGTATATTCGTCAATCAGCAATGGGTTAGTGCCTTTAAACATACTGCCAACCAAAGTGACAGGAACCTCCGGATCTTTGATGCCTAACCGGTGAATAATCCCTCCAGCCATCTCGCCCAGCGTTCTGCCCATGCTGATGAGAATTTCCTGGCACACCACGTCCCCCTCCGAAGCTAACTTGAAGACGATGATTGGAATAGCAAAGATTATTTCCTGATCGACCTGTTGACTGCGCACTGTGTCCACAATCTCCGCCATTGTCTTTTTACCCAGTAATTTAGGGATTTCTTCTGCTAATAAGGTTTTTTCCGCCGTCTCTTCTTCAGACCTGAAAGCCCAATGCAGAGCATCACGCAGGAGATCCATGCCCCCTCCCCAGTTCCCCATCTCATAGCTCATACCGCGTAAAATGACTTCCTTACCGTCTTGGGTGCGTCCGGCCGCATTAGCCCCCGTCCCGCCAACCGTTACGACTCCCCAGTTATCGGGGTTCCCGGCTTTCAGTCCGATCCAGCAGTCATTAACCACCGTGAAAGGAACAGTTCCGAATATCCCTTGGCATACCTGATTTAGGACCTTAAAATCCTGCTCCAAATCAGCCCCCGCCAATCCCAATAAGACATGGGCAATTTGGTCGGGCACAAGCTCAGCCTCACTCAGCGCCTGATGGAAAGCTGCTTCGAGCGACCCTTGGGCACCTTCCTTCCCAACCACCTGATAATTGGCAGGGCCGGCAAAACCCGACGCCAATATGTTTCCTTCTTCGTCCCCAATGAGGCATTGTGTCTTTGTAGCCCCACCGTCAATACCGGCAAAGTACCTCAACCTTCTCCCTCCTCCGGAAAAAATAGGGGCAGATGTTGTCTGTGTCCCTCCAGCAGATCATTCAGCAATCTTTGCGCCGTTTCCACATCATGAACCAGAGGATTATTCAACAGAGCCATCAGGGCTTTACTGCGGTCCCCGGTCACAGCAGCCGCTACAGTCAGCTCTTCGTAAGCTTTAACCTGTTGCACCAGACCCCTCACTTGTATTGGCAAAGGTCCATTGGCTAAGGGAAATGCCCCTTCAGCATTGACCATACAGTTCGTCTCGATGACGCTGTGCGCAGGCAAATCTGTGATTGACCCTCTGTTCAGGGTATTGACAACGTGCAGCTCGGATCGGTTATTCCAAATGCTATCCATCAAAGAAACGGCTGCTTCAGAATATAATGCCCCGCCGCGTTTGTCCAGTTCCTCCGGCTTTACATCGAGGTCCTCCCGCTTGTAGAGAGCAAACAAGTTCTTCTCGATTTCCATAACTTCATTGGCCCGGGTGCCAAGACCTTGGCGCACATTTTCCTTCTCTTGGGCCAACATCTGTTTTTCAAAATAAAAATAGCGCAGATAAGGGGAAGGAATCACACCCAAAGCATCTAGAAGGCCACCGGCCCAATCAACATTCGGAATGTTTTTAACCACCTCATCTTTGACGGCCGGAGAATCGAGGATTTGCTTGATAATATTCCGGCCATCCAGGTATATGGCGGTAATAAAGCTCAAATGGTTCAGCCCCGTAAACCGGCAGTGCAAGCGTGTGGAGTCAACCCCCAACTGCCGCATGACAGCCCTTTCCATATTGATAGGAACATTGCACAACCCTATACATTTGACCTGGGAATGTGTATGAATCGCCTCAGTTACAATGCCGGACGGATTAGTAAAGTTAATCAACCAGGCATTTGGGCATAATTCCTCAATGTCCCGGCACATCTCCAAAATAACCGGAATCGTGCGCAGAGCTTTGGCAAAACCACCCGGGCCGGTCGTTTCCTGACCGATCAGGTCATACTTCATCGGAATGCTTTCATCCTTAGCCCGCGCTTCCAGGCCGCCAACGCGGAACTGGGTGACGACAAAATCAGCCCCAGCCAAGGCTTCCCGCCTGTCTAAAGTAACCCATACGTTAACATCCAAGCCGGCCTTCCGGTACATCCGTTTGAGCAAATCCCCATTGATCCCGGCTTTTTCCCGTCCGTCCCCGATGTCGGCCAAAACAATTTCTTTGATTGGCAGGGAAGCGTGCTTTTTGATCAGTCCCTCGGCCAGTTCAGGAGTATAACTGCTGCCTCCGCCAATCACAACCAGTTTAAGATTTCTCATTTCCCTGAAATGCTCCTTCCGTTTTAGCAATGAATCGTGTCTACATTAGCATGCAAATGCAGCGGAGTCAGTACTTTGAAGGCTTCGGCACGGGTGAACCCCCGCCCTTCAGCCAACTGACGCGCCTTAAAGTCGAAATACATCTTAAACCTTTCCAGATCTGCGCCGGCAAATTGACTTTGATGGGCGCCAACTGAGTCAAGTTTAAGTTCCCAAGTATCATCGACATTGATAAATGTGTTAGGGTAAGCCGTATTATATAAGGCAATCCCCTGCACATTCCACTGTTTGGCCGGTTCCGGATCATTATAAGAGTGGAAATAAGGAAACACGCTGAATACACAGGCCTCCACCGCAGCCATTCCCACTTTGCGGTGATCCGGATGGGCTTCATACGGCAGGAACGGGTCCACAGTCAGCACCATATCCGGCTCCACTTCTCTGATAACTCCGGCAATCCTGCCGGCTAACTCCTGTTCGTTTGGATAAGAGCCATCAACCAGTCCAAGAAAGATATGTCTTCCGACACCTAGAATCTGCGCGGCCGCCTCCGCTTCCTTCCGGCGCAGAGCTGCCACATCTTCGCGTTTAACCCGGGCCTCCAATGTGCCCATACTCCCGTCCGTTATGGTAAGATAGGTAACATCGCATCCAAACTTGACCAGCTTAGCAATGGTTCCCCCTGCGCCTACCTCATTGTCATCAGGGTGCGGCTGTATGCACAAAAGTTTCTTGCATTTTTCCAACTCGGGAATTGGCAGAAAGTCACTTAATTCCATATAGACCCCTCCTCTTCTCGGACTCCGATTCCAGGCAATGATCCGTGAGCATATGTATGCCTGACCCATCGTTCCCACCCAAATCTTAGCACACGAACACTATTCAGTCAATTAAAACGCTTTAACTTTAACCGGAACAATTCTTCATCCTGCCGTATAATTCTGCGAGGTCGCCGCGGCCTCTACTGAATTATCGATTGAAATTGAAAACAGTTTTAGAGAGATAATTGTTGAGGGATATCGCTCGAACGAAAGTCCCCACTTATTTTCATTGCTGCACTCTTGTGAATTATATGATATTAGTGTAAAATATGAGACAAAATTAAAGCGCTTAAATTATGGAGGTGTTGTAAGCTATGTCAAGAGGAAAAAACATCCTGTATAGTTCGGGCAACTTTGCGGCTTCCCTGGCCTTGTCAGCCTTTTCAACTTATGTGATCTTTTTTTATGTTGATGTTCTCAAGATGCCTGCGGAACTCATTGGACTGGGCATGGCCATCTCCGGTGTCTGGAATGCGATTAACAATCCGCTTTTTGGCCAGATATCGGATCGTTCGCACTGGAAAACGGGCCGACGAATCCCTTATATCCGTTTTGGTTCACTTCCCTTAGCCTTGACTTTTATACTCGTCTGGACGCCACCCCTAAAATGGTTGGGACAGAGTACAAATTTAATGTTCGTTTATTTTATGTCTATAGTATTCTTGTTTGACACCTTATATACTATGGTTATACTTAACTGGACATCATTGTTCCCCGAGATGTACAAGTCGCAGGAGCAAAGGACTAAAGTATCGGCCATCTGCCAAAGTTTCGGCATTGTGGGCAATATTACCGGGATCGCTATACCTCCACTGCTCTACGGCGCCATCGGTTGGCCGGCCATGGGCATCTCCTTTGCCGTACTAACCCTTGTGTCCTTGATCACCAGCCTTTTCGGCTCTAAAGAAGACTCAACCTATCGTAGTGGTGAAGGCCTTTCGATGTGGGCTGCGATCAAAGCGACCTTTCAAAATAGGGCTTTTCTCACTTACGTCTTGGGTGCTATGTTTCTTCAGTTTACATTTGTTATGTTACAAGCCGGCTTCCCTTTTTACGCGAAATATGTCTTACATGTGAGCGGCTTAAAAGTGTCCGTCATGCTCGGAACAATATTCATTGTCGCCCTCTTTTTTGTGAACATGTGGGCCAAGGTTGCCAATAAGAAAGGTTCGAAATATACCATTATCCTATGTTCCGTTCTCTACGGACTAGCACTTATTCCTTTTTGGTTTGTCACCGGCTTTGCCGGAGCCGTGATCACCGCTGCCCTGATCGGCTTTGGCTTAGCCGGACTCATGATCTTGCTGAATGTCCTGTTATCAGACACGGTTGATGAGGATGAACTCCGCACCGGAGCCCGGCGCGAAGGAATGTACTTTGGGATCAACGGCTTTATGGTCAGACTGAGCATCTCCTTCCAATCCATCATCATGGGCAGCATCCTGACCATGTCCGGGTACAATGCCAACCTCCCGGTCGAGGCCCAACCCCTCAGTGCCATCATGGGCATTAAGGCCCTCATTACAATTATCCCGCTTATTTCCCTCATCGGTGCAATAGCCTTCTTTAAAATGTATCCGCTCCATGGACCAAGACTCCAGGATGTCAAGAAACAGGTAGAACTTCTCCATCAAAACATGAATGATGCCCCTGCAAAAAGTCTGTAAAGCCTAATTGCAGACCCTAGCATGGGAAGGTATTATTAAGGAGATTCAGATGCCGGTTAACATCTATGACGTGGCAAAAAAAGCCGGGGTATCCGTAGTCACGGTATCACGTGTACTGAATAACTCTCCCAAAGTGCGTGCAAACAACAGGCAAAAAGTGCTGACTGCCATTGCGGACCTTGATTACCAGCCTAACGCCGTCGCTCAGAGCCTGGCCCGGGGCAGCACTGGAATGGTGGGCTTGATACTGCCCACTGTATTTGATCCCTTCATGGCTCAGGTTCTGGCCTCAGTTGAAGGGGCTCTGCGCGATAAGGGGATGTTCTTGGTCACTTCTTTCGCCGCTGACGATCTGCAATTTGGCAAGGCCAATTCGGTGCGTTTATTTCGGGAAAACCGTGTCGACGGGATCTTGATCCTGAGCCCCCTAAAAAATGACGCATTATTTTTGGAACTAAAAAAGAACAACTTCCCTTTTGTCCTTTTAGACCAACACCATTCGCATATTCAAGCATCATCAGTTACTGTAGATAACTACTACGGAGGCTACCAGGCAACAAATAGTTTAATCACCGCCGGAGCCAAACGGATCGGGCACATATTCGGCTCCGGCGTATACGAAAGCACCGCCGAGCGGCTGAATGGCTACAAGCAGGCTTTACTTGATCATAATATTGCGGTTGATGAAGCTTTACTGGCCCCCGGAGACTTCACGATCTATTCCGGATACAAGATAACTAAAGAATGGATCATCAGGGGAATTCTACCGCAAGCCATTTTTGCTGCCGATGACAATACAGCCTTTGGGGTGATTGATGCGGCACGCAAGTTCCGGATCGCCGTTCCGGAAAAATTGGCAATTATCGGCTATGACGACCACCCATTTGCATCCCTACTCCATCCCGCCCTAAGTACGGTCCGCCAGCCCACCGAGGAACTTGGACGTCAGGGTGTAGAGCTGTTGTCAAGCCTAATCAGCGGCAAAATTAAAAGGACAACCACCATAATCTTAAAGCCTGAAATTGTCTTACGGGAGTCCACGCTGAGTATAAATAATTGCTGATTGTTCATCTCCACTCACCTTGAAAGGCTGAAAGCGGCCGAAAATTTTAAGCAGGAGTGATTACTATCAACTCGCATCCTCAGAACTCACAGCCCCGGAACTCTAATCCCCAGAATCCTAATCCCCAGAACCCTAATCTTCGAGACTCACATCCTCAAAACTCCAATCATGGAAATTCCCATCCTCAGAACCCGGGTTTCCAAAACTCAAATGTTCCAAACTCAGATTCCGAGAATTTACATAGCCAGCACTCAAATTCCCCCATTCTTCAGAGGATCCCGCAGTACTACGCCCAAATGAGTTCCGCTCATCAAGCAATCGCCGATGTTATTCTGCAAAGCCCGGAAGAGGCAGCCTTTTATAATACCGGCGACCTCGCTCAAAAAGCCGGTGTCAGTGAATCGACTGTCACGCGGTTCGCTGTTTCCATCGGTTATTCAGGCTTTCCTGAACTTTCCCGTCAACTGCAGGAGATCGTCCGCGCCCGGCTGACGACAGGAGAACGCCTCCGCCTCTCCCGCCTTCCCGAAAATGATGAGCAACGGGCCGTGGCTCAGTTTTTTGAAGATGATATTCAAAATATCATCTTGACCTTGGAGAGGCTCGATCCGGCAACCTTCGAAAGAACTGTGGACGCGATCCTAAACGCTCGCGCCATCGGTATCGTTTGCTCCCGCAGCACCGTTTCCTTGGGGCTCTTCCTGGAATTCTACCTTAACCTGTTCGATAAGAATGTGGCGCTTTTTACCGGTGACCCGCGAACCCTTGATCTGTTGAACCGATTCGGTCCCGAAGACTTAGTGCTGGGCATTAGTTTTTCCCGCTATTCCAGCTTTACCATTCGCTGCTTAGAGTTTCTGCAGAAGAAATCGGTCAGAATCGTGGCCTTGACAGACTATGCATCCTCACCTCTGGTTCCCTATGCCGATGAAGTCCTCTTATCCCCGACGGCTATCCCTTCCCATATGGATTCTTTTGCCGCTCCTTTAGCCATGATCACCGCCTTGCTGCGTCAAATCGCCCATAGGGTTCCCGCTCAAGTGGCGGACACCTTGCATGTCTTTGAAGAGACCTGGTCCACCTTTAATGTCTACGCTCCGGCTTTCATCCCACCCAAAACCTAACGGAAGAAAATCCGTCCTCACATTAAGGCAAGACCCGAATCTTCCCCTGACTAAAGCCGGTTAAAGGCAGGGGCATGTGCCTAAGTTTTTTGGCCAATGCCCCAAGCGAAAACACCTTAGCCTTGTCATCAATGTCCCAAGCGGAATGTGCCTAAGCCTTCGGGACAGTACCCCAAGCAGAGTCGGCCCCTGCCCCGCAGGACAGACATGAAAGGCAGTTCCCGCTGCGTTCAAAGCCGGGAACTGCCTTTCCTCACGTTCGTGGGCTTGCGGCGGTTTACGGCTCGTCAGGCCGGTGTTTCAAACACCACGGCCCCGTCGGTCGCGATCCGCTTACCATCCATCGTCACCGTGGGTTTGTAAATTACCATATCCATGTGAATCGGAGAATAAACCGTCCCTCCGTAACTGACGTTGGCCCCGATCGCGACATGAACCGTCCCCCGCGCCTTTTTCTCCTCTTCGAAGTCCCCGTTGAAAAGGCTCTCAGGATTGAGCCCGATGCCTATTTCGGCAATGTTAGTGGCATTTTCGACTTCGGCGAAGATTTGGTTGAGTCTGCGGGCGGCGATGGGATCCCCGCTGCAGCTGACCACACGGCCGTCCCGGATGTCCAAACGCACCGGCTGCGGATGGCTGCCGAGGTAACAGATGGGCCCGTCAACCACCAGAGTGCCATTGACTGTCCCTTCATCCGGGGCCTGGGAAACCTCCCCGTCGGAAAAAGCCATCTGCATGCCCGGTTTATGGGCTTTTCCGCACTCGACGTAGACCACGTTGGAAATTTGGCCGCTCAACTGAGTCCCCAGCGCCGTGGTAATCTCAATTGTCCGGCTGCGGCGCCAGAGAGCGGCCAGACGCTCCCCTTCGGCAAAAAGGGCTTCGTAGTCAGCCAAGGCCCCCCCTTGAATCCAATTGACCATGTCGCGCATGACCATGGAATTATGTCGAATCTTTCCCGCCTTAAGCAAATCCCAAATCCTGCGGTTATAAATGGAAGCACCGGAGGTTCGGGTAATTCCAATACTGACATCGGCTCCCTCGTAGGCCTTCTCGATGATCTTGGAAACATTGGTGGATTTGTCACCGGGCCGCCTGCTGGGGGTCATGCAAATAACATACTCAGCCCCCGCGGATTGCACGGCGGCAGCGAGCGCGTAGACCATTCTCATGTCGGTGGCCGTGTCGCAGACAATAATCACCTCTTCTCCGGCCCGGACTTCCAGTCCTTGTTTGATGATGCGTTCCGCTTGAACTGATGCTTCAATAATCTGGCTCATTTAATGCTCCTTTCCAAATATGTTCACTTTTGCCCCCTAGTCCAACGGCAAATTGGTCTCGATCTGTTTGATGTCAATGCCGGACTTATCCATGCGCATCCTGGCATAAACATGAATAGCCAACGCTACCACGACCCCGATGATGATCTGGAAAAGCGGTTGGAAAGGCCAGGCTGTTTTGGGCAAGATCAAGACACTCTGCAGCAAGACCAGGGAAATTACTATGGACAGAACCGCGGCGACGACAATCCCCGTTCCTGCGGCGATCTCCTTAGCCCAACCGACCTCCTTAAACTTCTTGTTGTATCGGAAATTCAAGAGACTGATAGCGGTAAAAATCAAGACCACTAAAATACTGGTTGAGCGTACGACCACCCCTATGGCCCAGCCTTTTAGGGCAGACTCCAATAGGAACAGATTGCTTAGCACGGCCGACAAAGCCAGCGCCACGTAGGGGCTCTTTGATCGGGATGTCTTCGCAAAGACCTGGGGAAAGACGTGATCCTGGGCCCAGGCAAAAATGAATCTCGAACTGGACATCATCTCAGGTGCCAAAGATTTCCCGGCCAGAATAACGACTATCAACGTAAACAAGACGCCGATCCAGCGAGGCGCCACGACACTGATAATGCCCGGAACCGTAGCCAGGTCACTGTGTTTGAGCGCGATCAGCCGCACACTCGCCCACCAGGGAGCTACATGAAACACGGCCCACGTAACCAAAGTGTAGGCGATAATCGAAACCACCCAAGCGAAGAAAATGCCCCTCGGCATATTTCTTTCCGCGTCTTTCGTTTCTCCGCCCAAGCTCGGCGCGGCGCTGATACCCCCGTAGGAAAAAAGAAAAATCGTGCAAAGAGCCAAAAAGGACGACAAAGACGGACTTCCCAAATTCTGTCGGTTGACAATGGGCTTACCCACCATTTGACTCACCGCTTGCACATAATGAGCGGGCGAATTGCCAAAACCAAAGATGATTGTGATAACAGCAGCCAACAAGACGACGATGAACATCACCTTCACAAAGATGCCGTAGTTTTTGACGCCACTGTAATGCAGCAGATAAACCGCCCAGATCGCCAGAGTTCCGATGATGATGTGCCCGGCCGGACTGAGCAAGAAAGCTCCCCCGGCAACATGTAGTTGCTGCAGCATTTGACCCAAAAAAGTGCCGAAGGCAAAAGCCAGAAACCCCATGGAAGCCGTGATCCCGAGCCACCAGATAAAATTAACGATGAAGCCCCATCCCACCCCCAAACTCCGGCTGGTCCAGACATAGGTCGATCCGGCCCTGGGCATGTGCCTGGAAAAACGCATGAACAGGTAAACCTTGGGCAACAGGAGAATCCCCGTAAAGAACATGGCCAACGGAACAAGATATTCGACTTTGGGATAAACGCTTAGACTCGTCACCGAAATGTAATTGATACTGGCGCCATAGACCTGCGATACCGCCGAGGCAATGATAACTGATAAACCCAACACTTTTGCCAGTTTGTGCCCTTCTGTTTGGAACTGGACCTGGCCCTTGTCTTCCATAACCTCACCTCATTCCTTCTTTTTCAGGTCAAAGGTCTGATCGTGTTGAGAATATAGTGAATTTTCCACCTCCTTATGAAAATATTATTGCACATGTCCTGGATATATGCAATATATTTTTCCCCAGAGAATGACAAAAACTCTGATCAGGTAAAGAAAACTCGGCTGGCGCTGCGATCGCTCACTTGAGCGATCGGTTGAATCAGGGCTGACGCAAGTTTTCTTATCCTGCGAGCGACTTATACTTTCTGATAGGATAAAGAAAACTCGGCTGGCGCCGCGATCGCTCACTTGAGCGATCGGTTGAATCAGGGCTGACGCAAGTTTTCTTATCCTGCGAGCGACTTATACTTTCTGATAGGATAAAGAAAACTCGGCTGGCGCCGCGATCGCTCACTTGAGCGATCGGTTGAATCAGGGCTGACGCAAGTTTTC
>LDXJ01000029.1 GCA_001029295.1 Peptococcaceae bacterium CEB3
ATTCAGCACCGTATGGGCGAAAAGGCACTGTCAGCCGAGCGTATAGCCAGAGCGTTGGGTGTCGCGACATGTCAGGTTTTGAAGGGCGGCATCAATTCACCTCGAACGATGTCGGCGGTGCGATCGCGTTCCAAAAGGTCCCAGTGACAAGAAAAGGCAAAACTTGTGGATACGCTGGCAATTTTCGGACGAAGATGAAATCGCGCTGGACTACAAGTTAATTCAGGATACGTACGACACAGATTGCTACAACATCTATTTTCGGCAGGAGGTGTTTAATAAGTTCCTGAAGAATATCTCCTTAGCATAACAAAATTCAAATACGGTCATATCAGAGAAAAGCCCGTAGTTTCAACACCTATGGGCTTTTCGCATTTTTCAAACTGTAAAAGTCAGGGCACAAGAAGGAGGACCTGGTACGCAGGGGGCTGATGCCCAGCCGTTGGCTGACCGTGCACAGGGAAGTTCCCCTGGTCCGGGTCGTGGAAGAGTTGACTCCGGATACTTATGCGCTGGTTTCCCTGGCCGGGCCTGAATTTGACGCGGCGGGAACCTTGACGGAGACGGAAATTTTGGAGGGAATGATTCGGGAGGGGATTCATTATCCCGTAGGCAAGCTTTATGAAACGAGATAGTTGTGTTATAATATATAGCCACAACAGACGCAACAGACAAGCCGGCTGTCCAAGCCCAGGCGAAAAACTACGGGAGGATATTCAAGCAGAATGTGTGAACAGAACGCCGCGGAGATCCGGCGAAAGGTAGATCGTTTTTTGGCGCGAGTGTTGAAACCGGGGCGTTATCTCGGCGCGGAATGGAATTCTATTCATAAGGAGTGGGAGAGTACCCGGGTCCATATGGCGTTTGCTTTTCCGGATGTGTACGAAGTGGGTATGTCCCATCTGGGGACGCGGATCCTTTACCACCTGGTCAATTCGTTTCCGGATTTTCTCTGCGAGCGCGTGTTCGCTCCTTGGGTGGATATGGAAGCACGGTTGCGGGAAAACGGGGTGCCTCTGTATGCCTTGGAATTTTTCCGGCCTCTCAAGACTTTTGACGTCTTGGGTTTTACCCTGCAATACGAACTGAGCTTTACCAATGTCCTCAACATGTTGGATTTAGCGGGTATTCCCCTGCGGGCCGGGGAACGCAAGGCGGGGGACCCTTGGGTGATCGCGGGAGGACCTTGCGCCTTTAACCCCGAGCCGCTTGCTCCCTTTATCGATTTCTTTTTGCTGGGTGAGAGCGAGGAGCAGCTGCCACAGGTTTTGGACCTGGTGGCGGAACAGAAGGAAACCCCCCGGCCGAGGGCGGACTTTTTGCGGCGCGTGGCTCAGGTCCAAGGTGTCTACGTCCCGGAGTTTTATCAGGTCAGTTATCGGGAAGACGGGCGCCTGCAAGGGATCGAGGCAGAACCCGGGGTACCCCGGGTCGTGGAAAAGGCCATTGTCAATAATCTGGATCAGGCCTTTTTTCCCACGGAGCCGATTGTACCTTACCTGGAGATCATCCATGACCGGATGATGCTTGAGGTGATGAGGGGTTGTTCCCGGGGTTGCCGTTTCTGTCAGGCCGGGATGATTTATCGGCCCGTGCGGGAACGGTCCCCGCAGACGCTCTTGGGACAGGCCGAAAAACTGGTGCGTTCCACCGGTTATGAAGAGATTTCCCTGACCTCACTGTCTTCGGGGGATTACTCTTGCATCCGGCCGGTCGTGGGCGACATTCTGGCCCGCTACGGCGGGGAGTGGGTGGGGGTATCCCTCCCTTCCCTCCGGATCGATTCCTTTGACGTAGAATTGGCGGCAGAGGTTCAGAAAGTTCGCAAGTCGGGTCTGACTTTCGCGCCGGAGGCGGGAACCCAGCGCCTGCGCAACGTGATTAACAAGGGAGTCACGGAAGAGAACCTGATGGAAGCGGTGGGGGCGGCTTTTCGCGCCGGCTGGTCCGGAATTAAGCTCTACTTCATGATAGGGCTGCCGACGGAAACCCAGGAAGATTTGGACGGGATTGCGGATTTGGCTGCCAAGGTCTTGGATCTGGGCAGGCGGCTGGGAGTTCGCAATGTGCGGCTCACGGTTTCCGCCAGCTCTTTTGTGCCCAAGAGCCACACCCCTTTCCAATGGGAGCCCCAGGAGGCTCAGGCTTCCTTGGCGCAAAAGCAGCAGTATTTAAAAGAACGTTTGCGAGACCGGCGGATCAAGTACAATTATCACGATGTGGCGACCAGTTTTTTGGAAGCGGTGTTTGCCAAGGGGGACCGCCGTTTGGCCGACGTGCTGGAACACGCTTACCGGGCCGGGTGCCGTTTTGACGGCTGGACGGAGCAGTTTCGTTACGGGCTCTGGCAGGAGAGTTTCCGCGGGCTGGGGCTGGACCCCGGCTTCTACGCCAACCGGACTTTGGATTACGACGATGTCCTGCCTTGGGATCATTTGGAGTCGGGTGTGAGCAAAGAGTTTTTGAGGCGGGAACACTGGAAAGCCCTCCGGGAAACAAATACGCAGGACTGCCGGTTCGCGGAGTGCACCGGCTGCGGGGTCTGTCCGGGGAGAGGGGTCAGGATCGATTTGAAAGGGTGAGCTTTATGCGGCTGAGAATTGCCTATTCCAAAATGGAAGCGGCCAGATTTATTGCGCATTTGGATTTAGCCCGGGTTTTTGAAAGGGCGATGCGGCGGGCGCAGATCCCTGTGGCTTATTCGGAGGGATTTAACCCGCACCCCAAGATCTCTTTTGGTTCGGCTTTGGCAGTGGGAGTTGAGGGGCAAAAGGAATATGTGGATATTGAACTCAGGCAGGAGATGGATATCCGGGAGATCCTGGGAAGGCTGCAGGAACAGCTGCCTTCCGGAATCCGCCTGCTGGAGGGAAGTGTCATGGCGCCGGGGAGCAAAGCCTTGATGGCCATTCTCAATTCTGCCGGTTACCTGATCCGGGTGCCCATGGCTCTGCCCATTGGGCCGGAACGGTTGAGGGAGGGGGTTCAGGCTTGGCTGGGGCGCGAACATGTTTCCTATGCCCGCTACACTAAAAGGGGCCCGACTGAGAAAGATATCCGACCCTGGGTCAAGAGGCTGACGGCTGGGATCGAGGGAGAGGAAGTCGTGCTGGAATTGGAGGTGGAGGTGGGCAACAGCGGGGGTGTCCGCCCGGAGGAAGTACTGGCCAGCCTGCGGGAGCTCGAAAATCTCCCCTTTGACCTTGACGCGGCTCGCGTCCGGCGAACGGGGATCTATGTTCAGTACCGGGGGCAGAACTATTCCCCCTTGGATACAGCCAAGGGGCCGGGATCGAAGTCGGAGGCCCGTTAGATCCGGCGGGCGAAAACGAAAGGAAGGAACCGGTTTCTTGAGGGAAATTATTCTCCAGGGGCAAGCAGAGAAGCTGCGGGCCGCGCTGTTTGAAGATAACGGGTTGGTGGAAGTGTTTGAAGGGGACGAGTCCGGCGGCGGCCTGGTCGGAAATATTTACCTGGGCAGAGTTGAGAACGTTCTTCCCGGGATGCAGGCCGCCTTTGTGGATATCGGCCTGGAGAAAAACGCCTTTCTTTATGTGGGAGACGCGGTGCCCCCCCACACTCTTGACGAAGAAGAGCGGCCGGTCGTCCCGCCCGACGTTCGGGTCGAACAGGTTTTGCGGCCGCGCCAGCAGCTTCTGGTACAGATCATGAAAGAGCCTGTGGGGAACAAGGGAGCTCGGGTGACGACGAATCTGACTCTGCCGGGGCGCTACACGGTCTTGGTTCCGCAGGTGGACTATGTGGGAGTGTCCCGTAAGATCTTGGACCCGGAGGAGCGCGAACGCTTAAGAAGTCTGGCGGCCGAGGTTCGGCCCGACCGTATGGGAGTGGTCGTGCGCACCTTGGCGCAAGGCGCTGCCCGGGAAGAAATCCGGGAGGATCTCGGGCGTTTGGCCGGGCTGTGGCGGCGCTTGCGGGAGAAAAAGTCAACGGCACCGGTTCCCGGATTGCTGCACAGGGACCTGGAATTGATTTTACGTCTGGTTCGCGATCTGGTCGACCAAGAAGTCACGAAAATCATCGCGGACCGGGAAGAAGTGGCCGAGGTCATGCGCGAGGCCTTGGCTGATATCGGGCATCCGGCTTCAAGGGCTGTCTCGGTTGACCCGAGCGGCAGCCTTTTTTCCCGTTATGGGGTCGATGATGAGGTGCGCAAGGCCCTGCGCCCGAAAGTATGGCTGAAAAGCGGCGGCTATTTGGTCGTCAACAGTACGGAAGCCTTGGTCGCCATTGATGTCAACACCGGAAAGTATGTCGGGAAGCGGTCTTTGGCAGAGACGGTCTTGCGCACGAATCTGGAGGCGGCGAAGGAGGTTGCCCGGCAGCTGCGCCTGCGCAACCTGGGAGGTATCATCATTATCGACTTTATTGACATGGATGCGGCCGCGGACCAAGAGCGGGTCTTGCAGGCCTTGGAGGAAGCCTGCCTTCCGGACCGGATTAAATGTCACATTCTGGGTCTTACCCAGCTGGGGTTGGTGGAGATGACGCGCAAGAAAGTCGGGCGGACGCTGGCCGCGCGCTTTACGAAACCCTGTCAGGCCTGTGACGGGCATGGATATCTGACTATGTACTAATTGAGCCTACTTTCCGGCACTCTTGGGTCAACGAGCGGCTCTGCAGTGCACCGCTTGGCGTTTGACAAGATAGAAGAAAGCGTGTTAAAATAACAAAATGTGGTGGGTTCTCTGCCGCAACCGCGCGCAACAGGTCGACAATAGTTTTTTCCGCCCGGGGTCTCTCTCGGCGCGGGAAGAATTAACCTGCTCAGGCGAGTCTGGGATAGAGGAGGTGTTAGAATGTATGCAGTGATTGAGACCGGAGGTAAGCAATTCCGGGTTAAACAAGGGGATACTCTGAAGGTGGAGAAACTGAAGGCCAATGTCGGTGACATCGTGACGATAGAGAAAGTCCTGCTCGTCGAGCAGGATGGCGTGGTCAAAGTGGGAACCCCCGTTCTTGCCGGCGCAAAAGCCCTCTTGAAGGTTGTTGAACATGGCAAAGGGGAGAAGATCATTGTCTTCAAATACAAGCCCAAGAAGAACTACCGCCGTAAACAAGGACACCGGCAGCCTTACACAAAGGTCCTTGTCGAGGCGCTCGAAGCGTAGGTTGGGCGTCCCAGGGGAGAACTGCCGTACCCGATCCCAAGCCGGACCCCAGGGGCTCCGTTTTTCCGTCTGGCTTGATTCCCAAGGGCTTATCCATGGGTTTGAGCTGAGCGGCCATGCGGGATTTGCCGACCCCGGCGAAGATGTTGTCTGCGCGGGGGTTTCGGCTTTAAGCATCGCCGCGGTCAATGGTTTGGAACATTTTCTGAGTGTTCCCCCGCAGGTCCGTGAGGAGACGGGGTTTCTTGCCTGCAGCCTCGGTCAGGTGAGCGGGGAGGAACTTTCCCGGGCTCAGTGGATCCTGGAAACCCTGAGGCTGGGCCTGGAGGGGATCCGGGCGGCTTATGGAAACGAATACCTGATGATTGAACAGAGGAGGTGGACTCCGTGTTGAGAATGGACCTGCAGCTTTTCGCTCATAAAAAGGGAGTGGGAAGCTCTCGTAACGGCCGTGACAGTGCGGCCCAGCGCCTTGGCGTGAAACGGGGCGACGGTCAATTTGTTTTAGCGGGAAATATCATTGTGCGTCAGCGCGGCACGAAATTTCACCCGGGTAAAAATTGCGGCCTCGGCAGAGACGATACTCTCTTCGCCTTAACCGACGGCTACGTGAAATTCGAACGCAAGGATCGCAAACGCAAACAGGTGAGCATTTATTCTGAACGCCCGGTTGCTCAAGCACAATAACCCGAAAATCTAAACCCCCGGGATAGCCCCCGGGGGTTTTTCGGTTTTTCTCACTCTACTTTGTCAACGGATAGTTTGTGATTGTTTCTTTATGTTTTGTGTTTTGGGATCGCGTGAGGAAGGGTATGGCTATGGATAGGGCGACGGATAGGGTTATGGATAGCGACGAGCGCTTGGCGGAGAAACTTCTGGTTGAGCAACTGGCATGGTACCGGTTGCAGCGGCATGATCTTATGAACCACTGGCAGGTAGTTATGGGGTATCTGCAGCTTAAACAGGCGGATAAGGCCTTAGCCTACCTGAGAGGCATCGCGGATTACCAGAGAGCGGAACAGCGGCTCGGCCAGATCCCGGAGCCTTATGTGGCGGCGGTTCTGCTGGGGCTCGTTTTGGGCCTGCGCCAAGAAGAGATAGCTTGCGAAGTGGAGTTGGCGGAAGAACTGCAAGGGGATAAGTTTTGGCAGGCACCCCGGCAGCCCGGGTATGCCGAGTCTTTGTACGGGTACACTACTGAGTGTCTGGCTTTGGGGCGCTCCTATCTCCCGGCCGGTTCTTCCCTGGAGGCCCGGGTCATGCTTACGGCCGCCGGGAAGGAACTGGAGGCCTCCTTTGAATTGTATCGCCGGGAAAAGCACGGCGAAAGCCGGGGAGAGAAGATGGGGGAATGGCTCGCCGGGAAAAAGTGGCGGCAGAACCGGCCGGCGGATCTTTAAGAGACGCGGGTTCTGGTGCCGCAGCGGTGCCGGCGTCGGATGGGCAATGGCATGCGGATCCCGCTGGGGCAACGACACTGCCACTGGGTCGTTTCAGGCCGCGGACGCGCAGACGACGCGTTAAGCCTCGCTGACCGCGTCAGTCCGCGGTGGGGACTGACTGCAAATGCGCCCGGCAGGGAAAAAAAGGTAGAGGAGCCTCAGAAAATGTTTTATGATCAGGCCGAAATCTATGTCAAGGGCGGGGATGGCGGGGCCGGAGCGGTGGCTTTCCGCCGCGAAAAATATGTGCCCGAAGGCGGCCCGAGCGGCGGGGACGGCGGCCGTGGCGGCAGCGTCGTTTTGGTGGCTGACCGGGGGCTCAGGACTCTGGTGGATTTTCGCTATAAACGCCATTACAAGGCGGAGCGGGGCGAGCACGGCCAAGGCAAGAACATGCATGGTAAAGGGGCTGAGGACCTCTGTCTGCGCCTCCCGTCGGGAACCTTGGTGAAAGACGCGGAGACCGGGGAAGTGCTGGCCGACTTGGTCGAAGACGGGCAGCGGGCAGTGGTGGCTCAGGGCGGACGAGGCGGGCGGGGAAATGCCCGCTTTATGAGCAATACCAACAAGGCCCCGACTTTTGCCGAAAACGGAGAACCGGGCAAGGAACGGCGGCTGCTTCTGGAGCTCAAACTCTTGGCGGACGTAGGCTTGGTGGGTTTTCCCAACGTGGGCAAGTCGACCCTCATTGCCAAAGTATCGGCGGCCAAGCCCAAGATCGCGCCTTACCATTTTACGACTCTCGTGCCGAATCTCGGGGTGGTTCGTCTGGCTGACGGAGAAAGCTTTGTCATGGCTGATATTCCCGGGCTGATCGAGGGAGCTCACAGCGGGGCGGGTTTGGGATATGAATTCCTGCGCCACACCGAGCGGACCCGCCTGCTCTTGCATGTCTTGGATGTTTCCGGTTCGGAAGGGCGTGATCCCTTGGAGGACTTTCGCCTGATTCAGGGCGAACTGGTTCAGTACAGTTCCTTTTTGGCCGAACGTCCCATGATGATCGTCGCCAACAAAATGGACATGCCGGGGGCTGAGGACAATCTGGCACGACTCAAGACAGCTTTGGGCCCAAGTTATGAGATATTTCCGATCTCCGCTCTGACCGGGGAGGGACTGGGAGAACTTCTGGGTCGAGTCGGGCAACGGCTCCCCGGGCTTCCGGTGCCGGAGCCGGTGGTCCGAGTTGAGGAGGGGCATCGTTTGACCAAAGCCGACCCGGCGGACAGGTTCGAAATCGGACGGGATGAGGATGGCGTTTTCGTCGTCCGGGGCCGCGAGGTCGAACGCCATGTGGCCATGACTCACTTTGAAAGCGAAGAAGGCGTTTACCGCCTGCAGACTATCCTGCGCGTCATGGGGGTGGACGAGGCTCTGCGGGAGCGGGGCATTCGCACAGGTGATAAAGTACGGATCAAAGGATTGGAATTCGAGTGGCAGGATTAGGAGTAGGGGAAACAGCAAACGGTTGGGCGCTTGGATTGCCTTTTAATCCCGTTTTAATGTGGGTTTCCTTATATTTTAAGAGAAATCAGATACAATATCCTCTAGGGGTGTTAAAAAGGAGGATCATTGTATGTGCGGAATTTGTGGGCTTCTGACCGGCACTCAACGGGTTGATATGCCGTTGCTGCGGGTGATGACCGGTTCGCTGCAACATCGCGGGCCGGACGAAGAAGCCTTCTATGTGGGAAGAAACATCGGCTTGGGGTTTAGGCGCCTGGCGATTGTGGAGCGGGGGACCGCACACCAGCCGTTTCAAAATGAAGGGGGCCAAATTCGCGTCGTTTTCAACGGGGAAATTTATAATTATAAATCCCTCAAGGAAAGTTTAATCAAGCGTGGGCATCGTTTCAGCCAGGGTGGGGACGGAGAAGTTATTGCTCACCTGTACGAGGAGTACGGATTCACTTTTCCGGCCCATTTAAGGGGGACCTTTGCCTTGGCGCTCTGGGACGGGCGCCGGCGGCGTTTGCTGCTCAGCCGGGATCGACTGGGGGTTAAGCCTCTCTATTTTTATCTGAACGGGAGTCGCAGCGATCTCAGCTTCGCCTCGGAGTTAAAGGCTTTACTGCACGGAGTGGAAGACCCTCAAGTGGACTTGGGCGCTCTGGACCAATACCTGAGTTACCGTTACGTCCCGGCACCCTATACTCTTTTCAGACACATTCGCAAATTGGAGCCCGGGACCAGCCTCATCGTCGGCTGGCGGGGCGAGCATTTGGATGCCCGCCGGGTGAGATACTGGCGTTTGCCGGAGGAATCCCTGGCTCTGTCCATGTCCGAGGCCGTGCGGAGAGTGGACGAAGCCTTGAACGATGCCTGGGAGATCCGCTGGCCCGAGGAGGTGCCCGCCGGGTACTTTTTCAGCGGCGGACTTGATTCGGCCGGGCTGGCGGCCTTGCATCAAAAATCGCGCGGAGAGCCCGCGCGCACCTATGCGGTGGGTTTTGAGCAGCCGGAGAAGACGCGTGATTACCGCTATTTCTCGGAACTGGAGCAGGCCAGGGCCGCGGCCAAGGTCCTGGGGACGGTGCACAGGGAACGGCTTGTGACCCGGCGTGAAGTCGAGGAGAGACTGACCGAGGTCATTCTGGCAATGGATGAGCCGATTGCCGATCCGACCGCGCTGCCGCTTTATTTTCTGGCGGAATTTGCCGCCGCCGCGGGAGAGAAAGTGATCTTTTCCGGTGAGGGGGCAGATGAACTTTTCGGCGGCTACACGGTCTATCGGGAACCGCTGCAATGCCGGCGCTACCGGGCCCTGCCGGGCTGGCTGCGCGCTTGTGCCGAAGGTGCTTTTCCCGCGCAGACGAGGCGCTTCAGTCTCAGCTTGCCGGAAAGGTATTTCGGTGTGGGCGGGCTGCTGCGTCCGGATCACAAAGAGGGGCTGTACCGGCCGGATGTCTGGGCCGAACTGCGAGTGAAGTCCTTCCACGGTTTGGAAGAGTTAGGGGATGAACATTGGCCTGAGGAACAGCGAATGCTGCGCTTTGACCTGCTCTCCTGGCTGCCGGAGAATACACTCATGAAATCGGATAAGGTGACCATGGCCCATAGTCTGGAAATGCGCCTGCCGTATCTTGACCATCATTTGGTCGAACTTGGCGTCGCCCTGCCTCTCAATTTCAAGGTTTCCCAGTGGGAGAGCAAAACCGTGCTCAGACAGGCTTTGGCGGCTTATCTGCCTCGGGAGATCAGCCAGCGGCCGAAGAACGGCTTCCCGGTTCCGGTCACCGCCTGGATGCAGGGGGAATGGCGGGAGAAAATGCTGGAGGTTATTTTAGATCCGGCGGCCGGTATCGGGCGCTATTTCAGGTGGGATGCCCTGGCAGATCGCTTCACGGGTCGGCTCTCTTCCCGGTCGGCCCGTCTTATGTGGGCTTTGTACACCCTGGAGGTTTATCTGGGGTTTGTGCGCTCAGAGGCGCGGGCCCGGAGAGAGAGCTTGTCTTCGGGACGGCGGCAGGAGGAAAAAAGCCGGCGAGAGCTTGTTCTGTCAGAGGGTTGATGGGGAAACTTTCTTCTCCCTTTCTTCACTGAAGTTTCACGGGCTTTTAATCGAGTTTTAATCTGCGCAGTGTATCCTTATCAGCAAACACATGATGGACATAAAGAACGAATAAGCGCCAATAATCTTGTCAATATATGACGAAATGAACATTTTCCGTTCTTTTGCAGGAGGTGGATGGCTTGAAGTGCCCATTGTGCAACGGACATAATTCGGGTCGGATCGGCCGTGATCGTTATTTTTGTCACGACTGCTGTCATGAATGGACGGAAAAAGGCAAAAGGATCCGCGTTTTTCGGATTGCCGAGGATGGGCGGGTCGTCCGGGTTGCCGTTAAGAGGAAACTGGTGACCGCATGAGCGGAGGGCCGGAGGGTGAAATATCCCTAAATGTTTTGTTGGTCGAAGACGACCGTGCCATAGCTAAAGTGATCAGTATGGAACTGCAGCACCAGGGGCATCAAGTGAGCCTCGCGGCCGACGGTAGGACGGGCCTGAGCCGGGCGCTGGAAGCGGATTGGGACATTATCCTGCTCGACATTATGCTGCCGTACCTGAGCGGATACGAAGTTTGCCGGGAGATCAGGCTGAAAAAAGACATTCCGATTCTCTTGCTGACGGCGAAGGGTGAAGTAAGGGATAAGGTCCTGGGCTTGGATCTGGGTGCGGACGATTACCTGACCAAACCGTTTGCCATGGAGGAGCTCTTGGCCAGGATGCGAGCGGTGTTGCGGCGCAAAAACCCCCAGCCGCCGCAAGAACAGGGCAATCTCAAGTTTCGCGAACTGGAGCTGGATCTTTTGGCTTACCGGGTCTATTTTTCCGGGCAGGAGATCCATTTGACCAAGAAAGAGTTCGAACTGCTCACTTTTTTTATGGAGCATCCGCAGCACGTGCTCTCCCGGGAAATGATATTGGAAAATGTCTGGGGTTATGATTACTATGGCGATACGAATATCGTCGACGTCTACGTGCGTTTTTTGAGGGGTAAGCTCGACGAGCCGTTTCAAGTGCGTTATCTGCAGACGGTGAGGGGAGTGGGCTATGTCCTCAGAGCGGAGGAATGACCGGGTCAAGGCGCGCTCTTTGTTAGACCGTCCGAGGCTGGGCCTGGTTTGGAAAATCACGTTTTGGTATATGCTCTTGCTCTTGGTGACGGTGCTGATGCTCTCCGCCCTGACTTTTTGGGTAAACCGGGAAGCTTTGCTGCAAGAGAAAAGGCAGGCCTTGGAGACCGCCGTGAGCCAGGTTATCAGCGGCCTGAATGAAGGGCGGGACGGTCAGGTGACGGATATCCGCGACCCGGATGCTCTGAAAGGAAAAGTCCCCAAAGGGGCGGTGATTCAGCTGACTTACCCGAACGGAACTCTGATCCAGAAAAGCGGCAGCCTCAGGTTGCAGCTCCCCGTGGTCGCAAGCGAAGGGCCGGAGATCCGTATCCTGCACGGGCAGGACGTCTATTATATGGCCCGTCCGGTTTTCTCGGGGCGCAAAGAGGTGGGTTGGCTGCAGGCGGCTATTGACTTGGAAGAAATCGAGCTGGCCGAAAAAGTCCTGTTCCAACAAATCTTCTGGTTAGTGGGGTCAGCTTTGATGCTGGCGGTGATCGGCGGCTTAATTCTTTCCCGCCAGGTCTTGCATCCTTTAGGCGACTTGAACCGGGAAATTTCCCGCTTGACGGCGGAGGACCTCGACCGGCGCCTGCCCCTGCGGGGGAATGGCGATGAATTGGATCAGCTGGGCCGGAATTTCAACCAGATGTTGCAGCGCCTGGAGAGATCCTTTAAGCAGCAGGAACAGTTTGTGGCCAATGCCTCACATGAGTTGAGGACCCCCTTGATGGTGATCAGCGGACACGCCGATATCCTGAGGCGCTGGGGGGCCGAGGAGCCCGAAGTGGTGCGCGAGTCGGCCAAGGCCATCGGGGAAGAGAGCAAGGTTATGGCTAAATTGGTAGAGGGTCTTTTAACCTTAGCGAGAGAGGATATGCGCTTGAACAGGGTTAAGTTGAATCTGGGCGAGGTGGTGGCGGAGGCGGCTGAAAATCTGCCGTTCCTCAGAACCCGGCACTTGGAGTATCGGTTGGACGATGTGGACATTAGCGGCGACGCCCTTTATCTCAGACAGTTGATCCGGATTCTCTTGGAGAACGCCGCCAAATATGTTCCGGAAGACGGAAAGATATTGTTATCCGTGTTAAAGGAGAAAGAAGAGGCCCGACTGACGGTCGAGGACAATGGCCCCGGGCTGCCGCCGGACGCGCTGGAACGGATATTTGACCGTTTCTACCGGGTCGACAAAGCCCGCTCGCGTGATGTGCCCGGTTACGGTTTGGGGCTGAGCATCGCGAAGAAAATTGTGACGGCGCACGGCGGACGCATTTGGGCGGAGAACGTGATTCCGCAGGGGGCGCGTTTTTGTATAGAACTGCCGCTGGGTGGTACGGCGGAGCCCAGAAATCAGAAGCATGAGAGGCATGACAAGCGGGAGATGGGAAGTAAAAAGTGACGGTCTCACCATTGGAGGAAAGCGGAAACAGACGGGCATAAAATCATGGAGATGGGAAGGGAAAATGGAGCAATATCGAAGGACGGCTGCGAGTTACCCGGAAAGTACGGATACGCTTGGGCGAAACTACTCGGTTCAGCGCAAAAGCGCCGGATTGCGGGGGCGGACTCCACTGCCGCGGGAACACTATAAACGCAAGCACACAGGGTTCAGAAAGATCCTGGTCTGGGTAGTCATCGGTCTCCTGTGGCAGGTTCCCCTGTACTATTTTCTCAATCGGCAGGTCGCCCAGGTGATGTTTCCCTCCACGGCCGGGCCGGGATTGTTTGCGCCTCGGAAGGCGGTCTTTCCTTTGCCCGCCGCGCAGGTGACGGATCCCCAGGTTTCGTACAATGACCGTTATCTGGCCTTCCAAAATAACTCGACTTTAAACATTTATGATTTTCAGCAAAAGAAGGTCGTTTGGCAGGCAGCCCCCCGCCCTAACGGCAAACTCATGGCTTATCAATGGCTCCCCGACCGGGAGGCGCTCCTCCTCTTTGAATCCGGGGTAGGAGCCGATCCCAACCGTCCGGGGCATATGGGCGTCGGGATCTATAGCGTGGAAGTGGCGGCTGGGCAAAATGGGGTTAACGAGCGCTATGCGGCGACTCTCCCTCCCGACTTGCAATGGGATAAAATCACTCAGGTTTCCTTGTCCACAGCTACCAATCTCCTGTTCTTCTCGGCTGAAAATCAGGGGCAAAACCGTCTCTACGAAGTCGATGTCATGAAGAACGTCAAGGTCGTGAGCTGGCGGGGAGAGCAGGTGGCTCACCTGGCGGTTTCCCCGGACAGAGGAGCGATTTATTACGATGCCCTTGACAATCATCGCTGGCAGGTCGTCGCGCAAAAGGCCGGTCAAAGGGTTCAGGTCGCCTCTAATCCTCTGGACAAAGTCTTGGGGGTTTGGAACAAGAAGCTTTACATGGGTACGGTTCAAAACGGGTATCTAATTAAAGTTTGGACGATCACCGACAACCAGCCTTGCCCTCAACGGCCGGATTATTCCCTGCATTGGCAAGGCAAGGTGCCCTGGGACAGTGACTCAAGTGTGAGCATGTCGGGGCAGGGTCTCCTGGTGAGTTCCCGCAGCGGAGTCTATCGGATCAACTCTCAGGGAAGCGCTCTCTTGGCTCAAGGGGCCAACTTCTTTTCTCCCTCCGGCAAATATTACTATACGGTCAAGAACGCCCCTTCCGGAATGGAGATTGAGCGTAACCTTGTGTGAGCGTGAGGGACCGCTATCTGTTTGGGCGGTGCCAAAGATCTGAGCCAGGACGTCCCCAACTGGGGGCGTCCTGGCTGACTTGTTCTATCGCTATCGCTGACCTTGCACCGCCGGCTAAACGTCAGAGCGGGGATTAACGACTGTTGAACCCGGAAAATCAACCTTTGGGGCTGAAATTATACCGGCTGAAAAGAAGATGTTTTATAATAAGTCTGAAAAAGTTGACGATTGATTCATATCTCATCCGTTGCCCAAACCGGTAAAGGCGGCATAGTTTCCGAGAAACCGGCCCCACAGGCAGGAAAAACGTGCCTCCGAGAGACTTTCGCGTACTTGTCGCGCCTTTGGGCCCAAAAGTTGATAAGTGAGTCAGTATTCAATAACCACCGGTTGGTTGGAGGTTACAGCTGATGCAGGAAACCATCCCAATTGGGATCATGGGCACGGGGCTCTATATTCCGGAGCATTTTATGACCAGCGCTGAGGTGGCTAGCGCCAGCGGCCTTCCGCGGGAGGTCGTTGAGCGGAAATTGGGCTTTCGGCGCAAACCCGTGCCCGGACCCGGCGATCATACCTGTCAGATGGGAATTTGGGCCGCGGAGCAGGCCTTGGCGGAGTCGGGAGTCAAGCCCGAAGAGATAGATCTGATTATTTCTGTCAGCGAAGAACATAAAGAGTATCCCATTTGGACTGCCGGCATCAAGCTGCAGAAGGAGATTGGGGCCGCGCGGGCCTGGGCTTTCGATGTGGCTTTGCGCTGCGGCACGACCATTTTGGCCTTGAAGCTGGCCAAGAGTTTGATGCTGACCCATACAGATATTGAGACGGTCCTGGTGGCGGGAGGTTACAGGAATTCGGATTTGGTGGATTACCGCAATCCGAGAGCGCGTTTTCTCTATAATTTGGCTGCCGGCGGGGCCGCTGTCCTTTTGCGTAAAGGATATACCCGTAACCGGGTTCTGGCGAGCAGCGTGGTTACGGATGGCGCCTTTTCCGAGGATGTCGCCGTAGTGGCGGGCGGAACAAAGGTTCCTATAACGGTGGAGGCCTTGGCCAAGCGGCAAAATTACCTGGACGTGTTTGACCCGGAGGGCATGAAGAAGAGGTTAGACGCAAAATCCATGGCGAACTTCGTCCGGGTCGTACGGGAATCGGTCAGCCAAAGCGGTTATGAAGTGAGTGACATCGCCTACCTGGCGATCCTCCATATGAAGCGTTCAGCTCATGAGAAGGTCTTGCGGGAATTGGGTTTAAGGGAAGAACAGGCCGTCTATCTTGAGGACTACGGGCATTTGGGTCAAATAGACCAGGTGCTCTCCCTCCGCCTGGCCTTGGCCCAAGGCCGGATCAAAGACGGGGATGTGGTGGTACTAGTCAGCGCGGGCATAGGGTACGCTTGGGATGCCGTGACCATTCGTTGGGGGGGTACTTCGTAAACCACTTCGCTGAATCTTCTTCCCGGCAAAAGTCGGGGGCAGGCGGCTGAGCCTTTAAGTCCAAGGGTTGTGCGATAATTTCAGGGTTCCAAGGGAGGGGGATTAAAATGCCCAGATGCCGGGCCAACGGAATTGAACTCTATTACGAAATCCACGGATCAGGGGAGCCGGCTCTTTTGATCGAGGGTTTGGGCTATGCGAGCTGGCAATGGTTTCGCCAGGTTGACGCCTTGGCGCGGTCGCATCGGACAATTATCTTTGATAACCGAGGGGTGGGGGAGAGCGACAAGCCGGACGAACCCTATTCCATCGACCTTATGGCCGATGACGCCGCCGCCCTTCTCAGCCGATTGGGTTTTGCCAAAGCTCATATTCTGGGTACATCCATGGGAGGTTTTATAGCGCAGAAATTGGCTTTGCGCCATCCGGAGCGGGTTTGCAGCCTGGTTTTGGCTTGCACCTCATTCGGAGGGCCGCACAGTCTGCCGATTACTCCCGCAGCTTTGGAGAGCATGCAAAAGATCGCGGCTTTAACGCCGGCCCAGGTTATCCGTCAGGGCTTCCGGGCTGCTTTTTCCCCAGGGTTTATGGCCCGGGAGCCGAGTCTCGTCGAGCAATTGGTTGACCGCCGCCTCAATAAACCCACACCGCGCTTTGCCTGGGAAAGGCAATTTGCGGCGGGAGCGGTTTTCGACGTCGAAAAGGATCTGGGCCAAATCCGGGTTCCGACCTTGGTACTCACAGGGTCAGAGGATATCGTGATACCGCCGCAAAACTCCGTTTTACTGGCGGAACGAATTTCCGGGGCGCGCTTGTTTACTTTTCCGGGGGCGGGGCACCTCTTCTTTATCGAACAGGCGGAGGAGTTTAACAGGCAGGTTCTGAGCTTTTGGCGTGAATCGGGGTGTGGTAGTGAACTCGTTCGGCGGACGCCGGACGCGGAGTCTTGCGATTAGATCAAATGACATAACGATGAGGTGAGTGCTTTGACACATATAGCAGAAAATGAGGTGGCGGGAAAAAGGACTGGGAACACATTCCAGGCCAAAACGGTAAAGGGGGAGGCGACGCGGCTAAAACTCCTGAGTGCGGCGGAAGAAGTGATCGGAAGCAAAGGGTACTTTCGCACGTCGGTCGTGGATATTACTTTGAAGGCGGGAGTGGCCCAGGGTACGTTTTACGTCTATTTTCCCGGCAAACAGGATATCTTCGAACAATTGGTCCGCGACCTGAGCCACAATTTGCGCCGGGAGGTGAGTCAGGCTTTGGTAGGAGCGCAGGGGAGGAGGGAGGCTGAGGAAAAAGGTTTGGCGGCTTTCTTCTCTTACGTGAAGAAGCACCGAAATCTCTACCGGATCGTTCAGGAAGCGGAATTTGTCGACGAGGAACTCTATAAATGGTACTATCGGCGGCTCGCCAAGGGGTATGTGCACGGACTGCAGGCCGCGATGGAGAAAGGCGAATTCCGCCCCCTGGATGCGGAGACCGTGGCCTATGCCCTGATGGGTATCGCGGATGCCTTGGGCATGCGGTGGATCCTGTGGGAGGAAAAGGATGTGCCTAAATCCGTCATAAACGACGCCATGACGATGATCATGGAGGGCCTGAGCGCGAGAGAGGGGAGGTAGGATGCCGATGTATGCGGTGGACTGGCTGCTCCGGCGTGCCGAACTTTCGCCCGAACGCCTGGTCGTCATTGACACGGTCAGCGGGGAGCGTCTGACATATTCGGCGTTAAACGAGCAGAGTGAGAAGCTGGCGGCATTCCTTTATCACGAGGCAGGGTTGCGGGAGGGGGAGCGCTTGGCGATCCTGGCTCCGAATCGTCCGGAGCACCTACTCGCTTTGTTTGCCGCGCAGAAGTTGGGGGCGGTCCTTGTGCCCGTAAACTTCCGTCTCAGCCGGGGCGAATTGGAGTACATTCTGCGGGATAGTGCCCCTCGCGTTCTCCTCTACGATCCGGGTCTGAAGGAGGCGGCAGCCATCCGGGCCGCGGCGGAGATAGAACGTTTTATTGCCCTGGCCGCGGAGAAGACGGAAGATTCCCTGTTTTCACAAATCATGAACGAACCGTTCGCCGGGGATTTTCCGCGCCCCTGGCGTTCGCTCGAAGTCCCCTGGCTGCTTCTCTATACCGGGGGTACGACCGGTTTCCCCAAGGGGGCTCTTCTCTCCCAGCGCATGATTACCTGGAATGCCGTGAATACGGCGATCAGCTGGGAACTTAATTCCTCGGATATTGCTCCTATTTTCACCCCCTTTTTCCATACCGGCGGCCTCAATGTCCTGACAACCCCTTTAATCCATTTGGGCGGAACCCTCCTCTTGCCGGGAGCCTTTCAAGCGGCCGGAGCCATCAAACTGATCAACGAGGAAAAGGCGACGATCGTGTTCATGGTTCCGACCATGTTTCAGATGATGGCGGCCGAAGAGGACTTTGCCGGCACGGACTGGTCTTCCGTACGTTTCTGTATTTCCGGCGGGGCGCCGTGCCCGCCAGCTGTCTACGAAACGTACTGGCGCAAAGGACTTACCTTTAAGCAGGGATATGGCTTGACGGAAGTGGGGCCCAACTGCTTCGCCCTAAATTCGGCCGATATGCGCCGCAAAATGGGTTCTGTCGGCAAACCAGTTTTCCACAGTGCGGTAAAAATCATCTCCGCGGACGGCCCGGAAGCGGGGGTGAATGAAGTGGGCGAACTGCTGATCAAAGGGAACCATACTTGCCTGGGCTATTGGCACAATGCGGCGGCGACGGAGGCATCCTTTGAGGACGGATGGTTTCGCACCGGAGACTTGGCCTGCCGGGACGAGGAAGGCTACTATTTCATCGTGGACCGCAAGAAAGATCTGATTATCAGCGGGGGTGAGAACATTTACCCCGTCGAGGTGGAAACAGTGCTTTACAGCCATCCGGATATCCAAGAAGCAGCTGTCGTCGGCCTGGCTCATGAAAAATGGGGGGAAGTGCCGAAGGCTTTCCTCGTGCTTAGACCCGGAGCCAACCTGACGGCCGAGGAGGTGATGGCCTACTGCCGCACGCGCCTGGCGGGGTACAAGGTGCCCAAAGAAGTGGAATTCCGCCCTTATCTGCCGCATAGTGCGGCCGGAAAAATTCTGAAACGGGAACTAAAGTAAAAGAAAAAGGAGAAAAGGGAAGAGAACGTGGGACGTGTTTTGTTTCAGTGGGGAGTCTCGGCACGTATGAGCAATCTTGGGTAGGTCTCGGCACGTATGAGCAATCTTGGGTAGGTCTCGGCACGTATGAGCAATCTTGGGTAGGTCCCGGCACGAATGAGCAGTCTTGGGTAAGTCTCGGTACGTATGAGCAAGGATCTGTAAGTGTAGGTACGCACGAGTAAGTATTGGTGAGAATCTCAGTGAGTAGCGATGAAGCGGTGAGTATCAGCGGGTATCGACAAGTATCAGTGTATGGGAAAGTTCCGGCGAATATTTACCGTTTCAGGGAGCGCGAGCAAAAGGAGGGCTTAAGTTGAGGAAAACCTTCAAGAAGGCACGGATCGGAATCGTTCTTTTACTGGCGGGTCTTTTGGTTCTGACCGGCTGCGGTTCGCAGCCGTCCGCCGCCGGAGGCGGGCAAAACCCGTCGGCCAAAGCCCCGATTAAAATCGGGATCGTGACTTCGCAGACAGGCGCGCTGGAAGCCTACGGCCAGCAAAGCATCCGAGGCTTCAAATTGGGCATCGACTATGCCACGAAAGGCACCAATGAGGTGGCGGGGCACCCGATCGATGTCATCATTGCCGATTCGCAAACGAAACCGGATGTAGCCAAACAACAGGCGATTAAACTCCTGGAAGACAAGAAAGTGGACATTTTGGTGGGGTGTGCCAGCTCAACCGACGCTTTGGCTATCTTACCCCTGGCCAAGCAATACAAGAAAGTCATGGTGGTGGAACCGGCCGTGGCCGATGCCATCACAGGTTCACAGTGGAACCGCTACATTTTCCGGACGGGCCGTAATTCCTCCCAGGATGCTGTTGCCGGGGCGGCGGCCATCGCCAAGCCGGGAGTGAAAATTGCCGTGCTGGCACCGGACAGCGCCTTTGGGCGAGACGGAGAAAAGGCCTTCAAGATTCAAGCCGAAAAGCTGGGGGCTAAAATTGTGGCGGAAGAATTTCCGGCCGCCAATGCCACCGACTTTACCGCCAACATCCAGCGCATTATCAATGCCAAGCCAGATTACCTCTTCGTGATCTGGGCCGGAGCTAATACGCCCTGGCAGCAATTGGCTGACATGAAGGTGGCGGACAAAGGAATTAAACTTTCCACCGGGGCGCCGGATATTGCGGCGTTGAAAACCATGTGGAACGCGGTCGGCATGGAAGGGTTCTGCGTCTACTATTACGGTTTGCCCAAGAACCCGATTAATGATTGGCTGGTCAAAGAGCACCTGAAGAAATACAACGAGCCTCCCGATCTTTTCACAGCCGGAGGCATGTCGGCCGCCATGGCTATCGTCACCGCCCTGAAAAAGACGGACGGAAACGCCAACGCCGACAAGCTGATCAGCACCATGGAAGGAATGTCTTTTGAGACCCCCAAAGGTGAGATGACTTTCCGCAAACAAGATCACCAGGCTTTGCAGACGATGTACGCTATCCGCCTGGAAAAGGAAAAGGGTGTGGACTGGCCCGTGCCTGTGCTGATGCGGACGATGACTCCGGCGGAGACCGCTCCGCCCATTCAAAACGGCAGGTAGGAACATTGAGTTCGTGCGGACAGGGGCGAAACCTTCGATTGTTGCAGTTTTGAGAGAACTCCGGTTCGCACCTCTTTTAGTTCTAATTTCTCAAAGAGGGAGGGTTGAAAGGTGGAGAAGCCAGAAGTAAAACGGGTGCAGCTGGCGAATGGGGAGACATTAGGTTACCGGGTCTGCGGCCAGGGTGAGAGGACTATTGTCCTGATTCACGGTAATCTGGTTTCCTCGAAGTATTGGGAACGATTAATGCCTGCCTTCCCATCTCAGTATACGGTTTATGCGCTGGATATGCGGGGGGTGGGAGAGTCCTCCTACAACAGGCCCATCAACTCAGTCTGGGACTTTGCCGATGATGTCAGGCAATTCATAGAGGGTATGAATCTGAAAAGGTTTATTCTGGTAGGTTGGTCCATGGGTGGCGGAGTATCTCAGCTTTTTACTGCCCAATATCCCGCTTTGGTCGAGAAACTGGTCCTGCTGGATTCTGTGTCGGTCAAAGGATTTCCTTATCCCGACCCGGATAATGGCAAGTATCTCAAGACGAGAGAAGAAGTTCTGACCAAAGGCGCGGGAGATCTGGCTGCACTCCTCGTGCAAGGCAGTGCCGAGGGGTTCCGGGCGGTTTGGGATATGGCGGTTTTCAACGTCATCCAACCGGATGAGGATTGGTACAAAGAACTGATCGACGACATACTCACTTGCCGGTTCTTTCCTGATTCGGCCTGGGCGATGCATAACTTTAACTTGTCCAATGAAAACAATGGAGTTCTGAATGGGAACGGCCTTGTGGACAGGATAACGATGCCGGTGCTGGTAATCCGGGGCGACAACGACATGATCGTCACTCAGGAAATGGTTGATGAAACGGTGGGGGCGCTGGGACCCACTGCACAGCTTCAAGTTATGGCGGATTGCGGTCACGCGGTGTTCATCGATAAGCCTAAAGAATTCATGTCTCGTTTTGAAGCGTTCGTGGAGTGACGACCCGAGATTTGACACACGACAGAGCTTATGGGGAGGCCGGGCCTCCCCATCCCGGGAGTCTGCACCCAAGGCGTCAACGTATCCCAGGAGGTGAGTATGACCGAACCTATTATTCGCACGGAACAACTCACAATAAACTTCGGCGGGCAGGCGGCTGTTGATCAGGTGAGTCTGGATGTCGCCGCCCACACTTTTACCTCGATCATCGGGCCGAACGGAGCGGGTAAGACCACGTTCTTTAACTTACTCAGCGGGGAGCTTCAACCGTCCGGGGGGAGGATCTTTTTCAAAGGGCAAGATATCACCCGCCTGCCGGCTCATGAGCGCACGCGCCGGGGTCTGGGCCGCACTTTTCAGATCACCAATGTGTTTCCCAACTTGACGGTACGGGAAAACGTCCGCTTGGCGGTTCAAGCCCGGGCGGGAGTGCACTACCAGATCCTGCGCCACCACCGTAAATACAGGCAGTTTGCCGAGAAAGCGGAGGATCTGCTCGAATCCGTCTATCTGGGCGATAAAATGGACCTCCCGGCCCGGGCTCTGGCCCATGGGGACAAACGCAAATTAGAGTTCGCGATTATCTTGGCTCTGGAGCCGGAAGTCCTGCTTTTAGATGAGCCCACGGCCGGTATGGCGGTCGAAGAGGTGCCGGGGATTCTCGAGCTGCTGGGACAGCTGAAAGCCGGGGGGGAGCACACCATCCTGCTCGTCGAACACAAGCTGGACATGGTCCTCTCCCTATCCGACACTCTGGTGGTTCTCGTCAACGGGCGTTTGCTGGCAACAGGGGAACCGCGGCAAATCATGGAAAACGACACGGTCCAGGCCGCTTATCTGGGAGGGACACCCCTATGATATTAGAACTCAAGCAGGTTAAGACCCACATCGGTCAATTTCGGATCTTGCAAGATATCACTTTCGCGGTTCCGGAAGGAAAGGTCACGGTCATTCTGGGCCGTAACGGGGCGGGTAAGACGACGACCCTGCGCAGCATTATGGGTCTGACCCCTCCGACCGAGGGAGAGATCCTGTTGGACGGAAAACGGATCGAGGGTCTGCCTCCTCACGTCATTGCCCGGAAGGGAGTGGGTTTTGTGCCGGAGGATCAGGCGGTTTTTTCCGCCTTAACGGTGAACGAGAATCTGCGTCTGGCCATGCGGGGGCGGGATCAGTCCGCGGAGGAACGATTGACCTTCGTCTTGGATGTCTTTCCCGACCTCAAAGAAAAGCTCAGCCGCAAAGGCGGGGGTTTGAGCGGGGGGCAGAAGCAAATGCTCGCCATCGGCCGGGCCCTCGTCCGGGACAACCGGGTGCTTTTGGTGGACGAACCGAGCAAAGGTTTGGCCCCGATCATGGTGGAAAAACTGGCCCGGGCCCTGCGGGTGATCAAAGATCAGACTACGGTCGTGCTGGTCGAACAGAATTTTGCCTTGGCCAGTGCCGTGGGAGAACGCTATGTCATCATCGACGATGGGCACACGGTGCGTGAGGGGATCCTCTGCGAATTGGAACAGGATCGGGAACTGCTCCGCCGTTACTTGGGTATCAGTCCGGCGAACGGTGAGAGGGGGAGGGCGGGATAATGGGCATGGGAACTTTTGTTAACTTAACTGTAAACGGCCTGTCCACCGGGATGATGATCTTCCTCCTCGCTTCCGGTCTCTCTCTCATCTTCGGTCTCATGGGGGTTCTCAATTTTGCCCACGGGAGTCTGTTCATGCTCGGGGGGTATACCGGGGTGGTGGTCTTTGCCCACAGCGGCAGTTTCATCCTGGCCCTTGTCAGCGCGATGCTGGTGGGGCTCTTGGTGGGCTGGGTGGTCGAGAGGCTGACCGTACGGCGAGTTTACGGCAATGCCATTGCCCAAATCCTGGTCACCACGGGGGTGATGATCGTCCTCAATGAATTGGTTAAGGCCGTCTTCGGGCCGGACATCATCGCCACTCCGGTGCCGCCGCTCTTGGCGGGCAGCTGGGCTATCGGCAGCGTCATCCTGATCAAGTATCGGCTTTTCACCCTGGCGGTGGGACTGGTGGTAGCGGTCGCGGTCCATCTCCTTCTCACCAAGACGCGCCTGGGCATGGTCGTCCGGGCCGGGGTGGAGAATCCCGAAATGGTGCAGGCCCTGGGCATCAATATCCGGCAGGTGTTCAGCCTTGTCTTCGCTTTCGGAGCCGCCTTGGCGGCCCTGGGCGGTGTGATGATGGCCCCGGCGGTTGGCGCGGTCAACCCGGACATGGGCTTGCAGAACCAGATGCTCGCCTTTATCGTGGTTGTCATCGGCGGGATGGGGAGTTTCCTCGGCTCGGCTCTGGGCAGTATCCTGGTGGGTCTGGCCGGGGCCTACACGGCCTGGTTTCTGCCGGAAGCCTCCCTGGCCGTGAATGTCCTCCTCATGGCGGTGGTCCTCCTGCTGCGGCCCAACGGCTTATTTGGGATGGGGGGTGAGTGAAATGAGAGATGAAAGGGGGGAACGGGTGAGAGCGGAGTGGCCTGGACCATCCGGATGGCGGGGACTTCTTGGACGGCCGGGACACTATGGGTGGCAAGAGGCCAAAGGATTGTCCTTAGCGTCCGGGCTGCCCTGGCTCGTCGTCCTGATCCTGGCCGCGCTGCCTCTCCTTATTTCTTCTTACGCGGTTTTCAACCTCATGGACCAGATTCTCATCCTCGGTGTCTTTGCCATGAGCTACGATATCCTCTTGGGCTATACGGGGATCGTTTCCTTCGGCCATGTTCTCTTCTTCGGCACAGGTGCTTACACGGTAGCTATCATCCTCAAGCATACCGGGCCGGGCTTGGGTTTTTTGCTCCTGGCGGTGTTCGGCACGGTGCTCATTTCCTTGGTGATTTCCCTCGTGATTGGGTATTTGTCCCTGCGCGTTAAGGACGTCTACTATGCGATGATCACGCTGGCTTTCGCGGAGCTCTTCGCCATCATTGCCGAGAAATGGCGGGCGGTCACGAACGGGTCGGATGGGTTCAGTTTTTCGATTCCCCATTTCTTGGAGGACCCCACCCTCTTTTACTACTTAATCTTGGTTTTTGCGGTCCTGACCGTGATTTTGGTGCGGCGGTTTATTCACTCCCCGACCGGCAGGGTTTTGCTCTCGATCCGGGAAAATGAGAAACGGGCGGAGTTTCTGGGCTATAACGTGATCCGCTTCAAACTGATTTCCACCTTGGTAGCGGGAGTGGTGGCCGGCCTGGCCGGTATCGCCTGGGCCTTGCAACAGGCCTTTGTCAGCACGGGGGTGATGGCGACGGACAAAACGATCGACGCCTTGCTCATGACGACCATCGGTGGGACCGGAACACTTTACGGGGCTTTCATCGGCTCGGGGCTCACCAATTTTGCCAGTGACCGGCTTTCCAGCCTGGCTGAGCACTATCCTCTCTTGCAGCGCTGGCACCTTATTTTCGGTTTGTTGTACATCCTGATCGTCCTGTTTTTCCCCGGCGGCATCCTGGGTTTCTTCCGGGGGAAACGGTGGGGAAGAGGGCACGGGGCTGCAGAAAGGGGTTACAGAAGGGTCAAAGGTGAGCGGGCCGATGGGCCGGTTAACGGCGGGGGCAAGGACTAAAAAAGCCCGAGGGGCTGTGGTCCTTTAAGTCGCGCCACAGGTTGACTACAGGTGTTGCCCAGAAGTTTGGCGCGGTAGCGAAACCGGCGAGTACGCGGCTCCGGCTCGCGGTAAGCGTGCTGTGCAGTGGCAAGGCAACCCGCTATTTGGGGAAATTTCTAAGCGCTGAATAGTAACCAGAATTTTAAGCGGGGGGTGATCTTCATTGCGGCTGCAAGATAAAGTAGCTATCATAACCGGTGGAGCGAAAGGGATCGGCCGGGAAACGGCGCTTCTCTTTTTTCGAGAAGGGGCAAAAGTTGTCGTTGCGGATTATGACGAGGCGACTTTCATCAACGGCGCGATTTTGAGCGTCGACGGCGGGTTGACCCTTTGATGATCGCCAAGATTTGAAGACCGCCAAAGATTTGAAGATCGCCAAGGTTTCGTAGTATGATAGGGGCAATGTCAGCCGTTCCGCGGAAGTGCGCCGGCTCGGCAAGGCAAAACGAGGAGCATGAGCGGTTCATGGAAGTCAATCTCAATCATCTCTGGCTGATCGTCAGCGCCTGCTTCGTTTTTTTTATGCAGGCGGGTTTCGTCTGCTATGAGGTCGGATTCATCCAATCCAAAAACGTCGTCAGTGTGGCCATTGAAAATATCCTGACCTTTATCATCACCACTTTGGTTTTCTCCTTCTTGGGTTTTGCGCTCATGTTCGGCCCCGGCCCTTGGGGTCTCTTCGGCGGGCATTACTGGTTATTGAATAACCTGGCCCAGGCTCATAATTCCCTGGGCTTTGTCTTTGTCTTCTTTGAGCTGATGTTTGCGGGTACGGCGGTGACCATTGTCTCGGGCAGCATGTCTGAGAGAACCCGCCTCCTGCCTTTACTGCTGGCGGCGGTTTTCCTGGCGGGGTTTATCTATCCTCTCTTCGGACATTGGGTCTGGGGGGACCTTTTTCAAAATCAATCCGCCTGGTTAAAAAACCTTGGGTTTATGGATTTCGCCGGAGCGACGGTGGTCCACGCGACCGCGGGCTGGGTCTCTCTGGCTGGGATCATCGTGGTCGGACCACGCAAAGATAAATGGGATGAAGAAGGAAAGATCAAGAAACTGGGCCGATCCAATATTCCTTTTGCGGCCTTGGGCACGTTTATTCTCTGGTTCAGCTGGTTCGGTTTCAACGGGGGCAGTCTGCTTGAATTCAATGATCGGATCGGGCTGATTCTCTTAAATACAAACTTCTCGGCGGCGGCCGGCGTGGTCGGCGCCATTTTGACGACGCGCTTCTTTATCCGGGACCACAGCTATATGGAGGCGATTTTTGCCGGTGCCCTGGGCGGTCTGGTCGCCATCACCGCCAGCTCAAACTACCTGGAGCCGTTAGCTGCGGTCATGGTGGGTTTCATCTCCGGTTCCGTCGTCGTTCTGGCCGGGTTGCTGCTGGAAAAATTAGGCCTGGATGATGCTGTGGGCGCGGTGCCGATCCACGGTTTCGGCGGGGCGGCTGGCACGATCTTATTGGCCTTTTTCGCCTCTCCGCAATTTCTGGGCGGGCAGTCGCGCTGGGTAAAGTTTCTCGTACAATTGCTGGGCGTGACGGTAAACTTCGTTTGGTCCTTCGGCTTAGGCCTCCTCATGTTTTACCTGATTAAGAAAAAGTTTGGCCTGCGAGTGACGGAGGAAGAAGAGGAGAAGGGGCTGAACATCGTCGAGTTTGGCGACATCTACTCCTGGCAGGAATATTTGAAAATCACGCACTACGAGAATTTGACCCAGGACCTGAGCGGCAAGATTCAACAGCAAAACCAGCTGTTGCAGAAACAGGCTAAGCTTTTAGCGGAAACCCAGGAGCATGAACGGGTGAAATTAGCCCGGGACCTGCATGACGGTGTCGGCCAGTCCCTGGCGGCGCTCAAGTTGCAATTAGGCCTGATTGCCAACAAGGTCAGAACGGAAGAAAAGGATCCCGCGTTGAGTGAACAGGTCGAACGGACCGTCCGCCTGACCACGGAAACCATTGAGGAGATCCGGGGGGTTCTCTTTAATTTGAAACCGGGCATTCTGCAAAAAAGAGGGTTAAAATCAGCGATCGAAGAGCTTTTGAAGACTTTGGGCAAGACGAGCGGGATAAGGTATGAGTTCAGCCTGTCGGCGGACCTGCCCCCCTGGGAAGACACCGCGCAGCTCAATCTTTACCGGGTCATCCAGGAATGTCTGGCAAACATTTTGAAACATGCCGAGGCAACGGAAGTCATGCTTCACTTTTCCCGGCTTAGGAGCGATCTTTACCTCTTTCAAATCAGCGACAACGGGCGCGGTTTCAATCCGGATGAGATTCACACCGGTTTGGGCCTCAGCTCTATGCAGGAGAGGCTGAAGATGTTGGGAGGGAGATTGCAAATTATCACGGCAGAAAGCCGAGGGACGAGTATCCTGATGGAGGTACCTTATGACGGTTAAGGTTTTTTTGGCAGATGACCATAAAATACTGCGGGAATCCCTGGTAATTTTGCTTCAGCAAGAAAGGGACCTGGAGGTCGTCGGCGAGGCGGCGGACGGTCAGGAGGCGATCCGGGAAATTCTGCGTTTGCAGCCGGACATAGCGATTCTCGATATTTCTCTGCCCAGGCTCAATGGTTTGGATGTGGCGGCACGACTGAAACGTGAGCGGCCGGAGACCAAGATTATCATTTTGACCATGCACAAGAATGAGGAGTTTGTCGCCCGTGCTTACCAACTGGAAGTCAACGGCTATGTGCTGAAAGAAAATGCCCTGGAGGAACTTCTTGACTCTATCCGGACTGTTCAGGCCGGGGGAATTTATATTTCGTCGGATATTACGTCGACGATCGTCGCCGGCTTCGTGGAAAACTTCAGCCAGAAAAAGAGCAAACCCGAGCTGATTTCCGCCAGGGAGAGGGAAGTCGTGCAGCTCTTAGCTGAAGGAAACAGCAACAAAGAGATCGCCCGCATCCTGAATTTGAGCTTGAAGACCGTGGAAACTCACCGGGCTAACATCATGCGCAAACTCGGGTTTAAGAGCATTACGGATTTGGTCCTCTATGCCGTACGCAATCACATGATTGAGCCGTGAAAATACGGGTAAGGAAAAAACAGGCAGCGCTCGGCATTGAACAGTGGGAGATTGGCAGCTAAAACCCAAAACAAAGAGTGATGGCTGCCGCGGGGAAAAATACAGAGATAATTGTATCGAAATACGGAAAAACCCTGATTAACGGAAACACTGCCCTGTCTTAAGCTATGTATGTACGCAATTATTAGACAGTGGGGGGTTTCGTTATGATCAACAGCGGAGATACGGCTTTTGTCCTCATCAGCGCCGCCTTGGTTTGTCTCATGACACCGGGACTAGCTTTTTTTTACGGCGGACTGGTGCGCAAAAAGAACGTTTTGACCATCATGATTCAAAGCTTCGTTTCCATGGGAATCGTTACAGCCATCTGGGTCTTGGGCGGGTTCAGCCTTGCTTTTGGCCCGGATTATCACGGGATCATCGGCAATCTTCAGTATTTCGGTTTGCAGGGCGTGGGCATGGCTCCCAACCCGGCGCACGGGCCCACGATACCGTTCTTGGTCTTTTTTGTCTACCAGGAAATGTTCGCCATCATTACCCCGGCCTTGATCACGGGTGCTTTTGCCGACAGGGTCAGCTTTAAAAGCTACCTTAAGTTTCTGGTTCTCTGGAGCATATTGGTGTACATCCCTCTGGCCCACTGGATCTGGGGCGGAGGATTTCTGGCCCAAATGGGGCTGGTCGATTTTGCCGGCGGCATCGTCGTGCACGTGAGTGCCGGAGTCGCCGCTCTTGCTTCGGTCTTCTTTGTCGGCAAACGGGTTCTGGCCCCCGGGGAAAGTGCCGGACCGCACAACATCGCCTTTGTCGCCTTGGGAACCGGACTTTTGTGGTTTGGCTGGTTCGGTTTCAACGGAGGGAGCGCCCTGGCGGCCAATGGGGTCGCGGCGACCGCGTTCGTGAATACCGATATTGCCGGGTCCATGGCCATGATCACCTGGCTCCTCATCTCCTGGGTGCATGAGAAGAAACCGACTATGGTGGGAGTCCTCACAGGCGCGGTGGCCGGTTTGGCGACCATCACTCCGGCGGCGGGTTATGTTCGCCCTTGGGCCGCGCTGATTATCGGCGTTTTGGCGGCGATCGTCTGCTATGTGGCGGTACGGGTCAGGATCAAGCTGGACTGGGACGACGCGCTCGATGTCTGGGGAGTGCATGGAGTCGGCGGCATTCTCGGTTCCATCCTGGTCGGGGTATTCGCAGTGTCCGCCGTGAATCAGACCAGCGGTTTGATTCAGGGCAACGTGCACCAGTTTCTCGTTCAGGTGCTCGGTGTGGCCTTTGCCACTCTTTATGCTTTCGGTGTCACTTATTTAATCCTGAAAGTGATCAATTTCTTTGAACCCGTCCGCGTGTCCAAGGAAGTGGAGATTCAGGGTCTTGATAGTGCCATTCACGGCGAAACAGCGTATGATCTCCAATAGTCCGCGCTGTAGACCGGCGTATCTGCCGTACTCAGCTCAGAAAGCGGACACCCCATCAGCTTGACAACGACCGTTTGGTATACGATGCTTCTGACTATTTTGTTGCTAAAAAAATTTTCTTATAAGAATCAGCCCCGGTTTTTCCAGGGCTGATTCTCACTGCCTTGGCGGCAGTCATCCCAGTGCTTAGGTTTCTGCCGTGCCCTTTTGTCAGGGAAAGGGTGTTGACGGTCAAAAGATTATTGCCAGGGCGATAAGGATCAAGATTGCAATCGCGATGATGGCCACGCCGATCCCGGCACCCGTGAAAGGGGTCGCGATCACGGGGGGACAGCAGGGACCCGTTATGGGTGCGATATGCGGTGGGGCGCCCACCGGAGAAATATGAGGAAAGTGACCGCAGCGTCCGAACATAGAATTTCATCCTCCTTCTCAGAATACGATTACCAGGGCGTTTAGCAATAAGATGATAACGACCTGGGCTTTCCCAGTCGGCTGCCTGTAATTTCCCGGAATGAGATAGGTGTCGGACTTCTAGTCTACTGTATGTCCCTGTGCCAGTTATTGCCACAGGGAAGGGTAAAGATTTGTGTGAAAGTATTCGTTGTAAGTAAGAGCAGCTCGGGCGTGCCGCAGTAACCTTGATCGGTATTTTATGGATGGTAATAATTGGACTGGTAGGGAAGGAGCGGATACGAAGCTGGCAAAGGCCCGACTTGTATTATTACATTGATAGTAACATAATATTACATAGAGTATAATACGAAATGCAGGCGAAAAAGCCAATCACCCAGGGTGGAGTAAACGACATCCGCATTCTTACGAGGGGTGTAATGATGTTTGAAAAAAGAGCATAATCCCAATGAAAATAAACGGGCCGTGGATTTCTTACTAAACCGAGGGATCATTGAAAAAACCTCGCATGGGCGCTATGCTTTTGTGGAGCCAATGTTCAGGGATTATTTGGCCAAGGACAGCAGTAATAACTAAAGGAATAGAAGAGATGATACCCTGTCAACCCTTTAGTGAACTCGTTCAGCAGAAACTGAACATCGAGTCTTCGGTGGAGGAGTCTGCCCCCACCGAAGCAGAGCGCCACTACTACTTGTAGAAGTGGGAGTCTCACACTTGGATGATGAGAGGAAAAGCGGTTTTGTAACAAGCACGCATAGGCGCGGACTAATGTGGAAATAGCTATTTTTGAATAACATGGCTGAACAACGTGTCTATAAGGGGGACTGGCTCTTGTTCAAACAGGTAACCCTGCTAAAGATCATTTTCCATTTGTAATGCATGTTACAAATTAGCTCGCGAATATGCGCTATAGTTAAGGCATTAGAAATGCCAATTACTGTCAAGGCTTAGCCTTTTTGGCCCTTTTTGCGATGTTTTGAACAAATTTGAGCGGTAATTGGAAGTTCCTCAGAAGAGCTTTAGGCAATATTGAGGAGGTGTTCCGATGTGTGTATTAATAAAAAGGAATTAAATGAACACATTACTACTTCAATGATGATTGATGAGACGACCCTTGCCGCGGAAGGATTAACACCAAAGATTTGGGATAAGTATTTGACGCAAAGTTCCGGCAAAAAGCTCAAAAAAAGCGGCGAAAGCATCATTCGGATCGGGGAAAATTTAAATGGCTGTTACTTTGTAAAAAAAGGCAGGATTAAAACGGTTTTTATTGGCAAAGACGGTACGGCTAAGGTAATCTCCATTAACGGCGAAGGGGCAATCTTTGGTGATCAGTTTGTTTTCCATAGCCAACCGGGTTTATTTGAGGGAATCGTTATATCTGACGCGGAAGTATATTTCTTCACCAAGGAGATTATCATGGAGCTTTGTCAGAAGGATTTTGAAATCAGCCTTTTCCTTATGAAGTCCCTGGCGATTAAGTCAAGAATGTTGGCAGCCCAGCTCGAGGACGTTTCTGTTCGCAATACATTGCAGAATCTCTGCAGAATTCTCTATTGCTTGTATTGTTATGAGAAAAGTAAAGGGCAGCCCCAAGACGCAGTTGTCATTCGTTTGACCCATGAAGAGTTGGCCAATACGCTCGGGGTTCACAGGGTAACAATTACGAAGATACTCAATAAACTCAAAGCACTTGGGGTGTTGGAATACAAGTATGAAAGGATTACGCTCATAAATTATCAAGATTTAAAAGAATATGCTTTTGAATAAGCCTTCTTACGTGTTTGGCAAAAATACCGGAGGTTTTCTTTACCAATTGTAAGCGTTGTTACAAAGTTTCAACCAGAACGCGGTATAAAATAAGGTGAATCTTATCTAGCAGTCACAGGAGAGGATGACGAGAGGGAATGACACAAAGCAAGAAGAGGATCGAGGAAATCATATTTGAGGAGCGAATTTCCTATGATTCAAGACATGCCTGGGTAAAAATAGAAGATCACGGAGCCATAATCGGCATTTCCGACTATGCGCAAGACCAACTGGGAGATTTGGTTTTTGTCGAGCTGCCCTCAATAGGCGATGTTTTTGGACGAGGAGAGGTATTCGGTCAGGTGGAATCGGTAAAGTCGGTGTCTTCTTTGATAATGCCCATCGGTGGAACAGTAACCGCTATAAACGAGGAGTTGGAGGATGATCCGGAATTATTGAACCGTTCGCCCTATAGTCAGGGCTGGATTATTAAGGTTGAGCCAAAAAGTTTAGAAGAACTTGAAGAACTACTCACGTCCCGACAATATGCCGACTATTTAAAAACGACGGAGGGGTGACAGCATGAGTCTGGTGATCTTCACGGCGACGGGTTGTACGCGCTGCAAAATTGTAAAGCATTATATGGATCAACGGCAGATTAAGTATGTGGAAAGAGATATGAAGGCTGAAGGGAAAGAGGAATTTCAGAACTTTTATAAAATGAATCGCAGTGCGGTTTTTCGAGGTCCGGAAGGCATAGAGTTTCCGATTATTGTTGACGGGAGCAATATTCGGCAAAGCATTGGCGCAGCTATTGCCTATCTTCACGCGGGAGAAAAATTAGACGGATTTTTCGGCGTGGGGACATTGCACCAGGAATGGGTCGATGGAATCCATTTGTCGCAAGGCGACCCAGCCTACGGGGATGAATTGATCCAAGTCTTGCAATATCTTAAGAGCAATCAGCTGAAACTGCAAGTCGATACGGACGGTCGCAATAGTGAAATACTGGAGCGGGTCATTGATGAAGGTCTTGCCAATGTTCTGATCATGAATGTGCTGGGGCCCCTTGAGCTATATCCTCAAATATTGGAACAGGATGTAGACGGGCAGGATATCCGCAAAAGCTTAGGTTTACTCTGTCGATGTCAGGAGGCTAGACTGCAAACGACTATTCGGGCCGTGAAACGCAAGGACGGCAGCCTGTCCTATCTAACTCCGGCTGAACTAGCCGCAACGGCAGAATTCATTCAAACAACAACGGGAAGTAATAAATGGCGTTACCTGATTAAGCACTTACCGCCGGGAGAGAGCGCGGATAATGTACGACAGGGAATCAAAGCTCTCCAGTGGAGTGAGCTGTTCCCTTACCGCGCCAAGGCGAGAGATTACCAAGTTTATACTGAAATAGAAAGAACGTAATTTCTTAATCAATTGCCAGCTCATGATACGAGCTGGCAATTGAATCTAAAAGGTAAGACATAAAATTCTACCCTGCCAAAAAATGATATGCGGTTAAGAAACTTTTCCACTTGTAGTGAACGCTACACATTAATACTTGGGTTTGCGATATAGTTAAGGTATTAGAAATCCTAATCGTTCACATAAGGAAAACTTAGCCTTTGCTGGATCAAAACTTGTTGAAATGCGGCGAGGCAAGGTTCCGTGGAAGAAAAAGTGGGGTGAAAGTGGCGGCACACTACTGCATTCTGGGGAAACCCTGATAAATGCGTGGGCATTTATCGTAAGAACTCTTGTGAAAGGAAACATTAGAACAAGAGGGCCAAAATCTCTAGACGATGTATCAAAGGAGGATTTAAGAATGGGAATTCCAACCGTATATCCATCGGGTACCACAGTCTATGACCCGAAAAAGGCCAGCAATGGCTACACGATCTTCCAAGCGCATCAACTCGGAGCCCTGCTGATTGATATGAATGGAAGGGAAGTTAAGCTATGGAAGGGACTACATGGTTTTCCTAACAAAATGCTTCCGGGTGGTTATGTCCTTGGACATCGCGGAACTCGGGATAACAAGTTTGGTTATCAGGACTATACTGACCTGGTCCAGGTGGACTGGGACGGAAATGTAGTCTGGGAATTCAATAAGTATGAGTATGTAGAAGATCCGGGCCATAAACCGCAATGGATGGCCAGGGTACACCACGACTATCAGAGGGAAGGGAACCCGGTAGGATACTATGTACCCGGGATGGCTCCCAAGGTGGATAGCGGAAACACCTTGATCATGTGTCATAAAAATGTGGTAAATCATAAGATCTCGGATAAACCCCTGCTGGATGACGCCATTATTGAAGTGGATTGGGAAGGAAATATTGTTTGGGAATGGCTTTTAAGCGAGCATTTTAATGGATTAGGCTTTTCGGAAGCAGAGAAAAACGTGCTCTTCCGCGACCCGAACACGCATGAGACGGGTGGGGTGAGCATTGGAGACTGGATGCATCTGAATGCCATGTCCCCGTTGGGGCCTAACAAATGGTACGACCAAGGGGATGAGCGCTTCCATCCGGATAATATTATCTGGAGTGCCCGTGAAACCAATATCATGGCCATTATCAGCAAGGAAACCGGCAAAATTGTCTGGAGACTTGGCCCGGATTATAGTTCCAGCAAGCAATTAAAAAGGCTCGGGATTGTTATTGGGCAACATCACGTTCACATGATCCCTAGAGGCCTTCCCGGAGAAGGGAATATCCTCATCTTTGACAATGGCGGTTGGGCCGGTTACGGGCTGCCCAGTATGGTGAGCCCTTATGGAGTAAAAGCTTATCGCCGGGATTATTCGCGGGTACTGGAAATCGATCCGGTCACATTAAAAATCATATGGCAGTATACGCCGACTGAAGCCGGTCGTTTACAACCCTTCCACTCCCATTATTTTTACAGTCCTTTCATCAGCAGCGCCCAAAGAATGCCGAATGGGAACACTGTGATTACGGAAGGATCCGGAGGGAGAATTTTTGAGGTCACCCAAGAGCATGAATTGGTTTGGGAATATATCTCTCCCTATTGGGATAAGAAGCACACGCTTAATATGGTTTATCGCGCCTATCGGCTGCCGTATGACTGGGTTCCGCAATTAGAGAAACCCAAAGAAGTTCCCATTGAACAGCTCGATGTGACCCAATTCAGACTGCCGGGGGCAGCGCCAATGGGTTGCGGCAACGTCGTCGAAGTGGCAGGAACTTTGGGTTACAGTGAGGGCGGCGGTTTCTGTGTTGCGGCTGAAGGAGAGACGCCGGTAGATAAAGATGACGAAAATGATCAATACAGCGGTATAGTTCGCCTCTAAGAAGCTCATATCATGCAGGGGGCCTTTGTGTCCTCTGCATGATTATGTGAAGAACTGGGATTGTCATATTGTATTTTGAGGAGGACAGGGCGATAAGGGGATGGTAAGACGATGATAAGAGGATTTCAGAAGATACCATTAGCTATTTCTGGATTAATGTTAGGATTGGCATCTGGAGGAAATTTAGTAGGAGTTTACGGGGGGATATATAAATGGTTATTTGGGTCAATCTCGGCCTTAATTGGAATTTTATTAATCCTGAAATTTATAAATTTCAAGGATTTTATAAGAGAAGTTAAAAACCCTTTAGGGGTAGGTACTATTGCAACTTTCCCCATGGCACTGATGGTTTTAGCAACTTACGTACCTTTGCGTTTTCATACAGTTGGATATGGAATTTGGTTAATAGGGTTGCTAATACATTGTTTAATAATTGCTTCTTTTTCAACGAAATTCATCGTTTCAAGTTTCACTGTAAAGAATTTTTTCCCGAACACCTTTGTTGTTTACGTTGGGGTAGGTGTGGCAAGTATTACTGCTCCGAATTTTGGCCTAGAAGGTATTGGGCAGGTTGTTTTTTGGTTTAGCACAGTCTGTTATTTGTTGTTATTGCCAATAATCATATATAGAGTGACCATTATAAAAGAAATTTCAGAACCGGTAAAGCCGACTATGACTATTTTTATAGCTCCGGGGTTCCTGTGTTTGGCGGGATATCTTAGCGCATTCAAGGTAGCCGATATTAATATTATACTAACAGCTCTTCTTTTTACTATGTCACTAATAACCTTTTCCGTCTTTATTTTGATATATTTCTTTAGAGTGATTAAATTGAGGTTTTACCCAAGTCATGCCGCGTTAACATTTCCCTTTGTAATCAGTGCAATCGCCACAAATAAGGCAGTAACTTATTTCACCGGGATGAGCATTAAAACGGTTCCGCTGCTGAGATATTTTACTGACGCAATAAGGATATTAGCAATTTTGGTTGTAATTGGTGTTTTACTGGGATATCTATTTAGTTTATTACGATACCTGCAAAGAATCAATTATGGTAACACCCGTAAATGGGCCAACTAAGTTATAGAACGTGCGCGGGAAAACCTCGGAATTCGATTCCGGGGATGAGAGCGCTTCCCCAAAGAATTTCAAACTATTGTCCTCCCTTTGTGGTAGAATATGGCCATGAACAGTCATCATAAGACACGACATGCCAACGAAGAAGGCCAAGATCGCTAGCGAGGGGGTGAAAAAGAAATGTTCGCTACTCAGAAAGTACGGATTAAAGGGCTTACGCAAGCAGAATATGAGATGCTATGTCTGCTCCACCGGTATGCCAAAAACCTCTGCAATGTGGCGCTCTATGCTCTGCGCCAGCACTTTTTTGCGACGGGAAGACTGCTAAGCTTCAATAAGCTTTACCATCAGTGTAAAACAAATGAGAATTACCACTTGATCCAAGCCGGAGTAAGTCAGCAGATTCTAAAGAGGGCACATGGAAATATGAAATCGTTTCTGGCACTCGGCACAAAAGCGGCATTGGGGCAATATCCAGCGGAGAAAGTCAAGATTCCCAAGTATCTACCCAAGGACGGCTATTCCCAGCTTCTTTGTTCGACTAATGCGATCACTGTTCACGACGGCTATTTTCAGATACCCATGTCCAATCGGTTCATGCAGGAACATCCCGGCTTAACCATCAAAATTCGTGTGCCGGATCGTATAGCTAAGCAACCTCTCCGTGAGGTACGCCTAAACCCTCTCCACCATGCCCGCTTCTTGGAAGCGGAGTTTGTGTATAAAACAGCAGATAAGGCCCAGCCTGTAGGGGAGCCGGAAACTTTAGCTCTGGATCTTGGGGTAAATACCCTGGCAGCCGGTATTAGTACTACTGGAACCGCATTTTTGATCGACGGGAAGCGGCTGAAATCAGTCAATCAATGGTACAACAAGGAACGTTCCAGACTCCAATCAATAAAAGACCTGCAAAGGATCAAAGGCGAAACCAATAAACTGGCGTTAATCGCCTACAACCGGGAAAACTTCATGCGCGACTACCTGAGCAAAGCCGGTCACTTGATTTTGCAGCATTGCCTCGACAACAAAATCGGGCGGGTAGTGGTGGGTGTGAATCCCGGCTGGAAGCAAGCAATCAAAATCGGTCATGTGAACAATCAAAACTTTG
>LDXJ01000030.1 GCA_001029295.1 Peptococcaceae bacterium CEB3
GTGCGACAAGCAGGTCGTCGGCTGGTCCTTGGATAGTACGATGACCAAAGAACTGGCCATGAACGCTTTGGAGCGCGCCATCCTCCGAACAAATCAACCCAGAGGGGTCATCCATCACTCGGATCGTGGGAGCCAATATGCCAGTTACGCGTATCAAGCATTGCTCAAGAGACACGGCTTCGTTTCCAGCATGAGTCGAAAAGGTAACTGCTTTGACAATGCCTGTGCTGAATCCTTCTTCAGTACCCTGAAAAACGAGCTTGTATATCTGACAAGGTTTAGAACTCGGAACGAAGCACGCCTGGCAATATTCGAATATATCGAAGCCTACTACAACCGTAACAGGGGGCATTCAAGTTTAGGCTACATGTCGCCCTGCGAATACAGGGAACATCTCAAGTCAAGAGTAGCGGCTTAACCGAACTCAGTGGGCGCCTGTCAAGGATCCTTTCCCCTTGACAGGCCAAAGTACCAAAACCCTTTTGTAACCGGTCATGTTCAATCATGACCGTCTGCCTCCCGACGAGGGCGGGGTTTGGGGCAGAGCCCCATAAAGCTATGAAAATCAAAGAACTAACTCAAAAATCGCAGTTCTGCGTGTTTATTTTATCGGGGACAGCCCATAGTACTACCCGCTCCTTATATTTGACCAAATCCCCCTTTCTTATTTTACCTTTACACTTTCTCTAAATGTGTTTGAGAATCACCCCCAGTCCATAACGTGTCCTCCGGTTGCATTTCCATCCTCGAAGTCATCAAACAAGTCACACAGTTGTCCCGTAAAATCTACGTTTCCAATGTTTGCTCCCGCTAATGTCACGTTTTGACTCGGAAAAGTGTACCCACTTTGCATGACGGAAATTGTGTGTAAACCGTCTACAAGGTTTTTTATAGTATAATATCCATCCCCGTCTGTGCGAGTAAAGTGGGTAGGACCTGTTTCCACTAACGCACCAGACAGGCCGGTTCCCTGGTCGTTTGTGACCCTTCCGCTGACATTATGGACTCCCGGAAGGTGCGTACGAATGTCGTTCAACCACTGCCTCGCTTGCTGCCTGGCAGGATTGTCATATTCCACCCATGTATCGGTATGACCAAGATTGGGGATTTCACAATCTATGAACGGATCACCAAATCCCGTCAGCCAATGTTCTCCTGTCTGGGCATCACTGGCCGAGCTCGAATCAAGGCTTCCATAGACGATAAAGGTGGACCTTCCGTTTGTCCTCGCCACACGGACTTTAGCACTAGCTGGGTCACTAACTAAGCTCCCCACGTCCATATGTGCATCAGGCAGAAATCCCAGCCAGATGTCGGCCACCGAATCATCATACGTCCCATAATAATTGCAGCCGATAGCGCCTCTTGAAAACCCTGTAATAAAGACCTGACTAGGATCCCCGCCGTAGGTATCTAGGATTCTCCTCAGATTTGTCTTCAAGTAATTGGCTGTTGTGTCCTCCTCCCCAAATCCAAAATCCAGGTTGGCACTATCCTGTATGACGGGCATGACCACCCAAATGTAGTCCTGCCCCGTCGTTAAATAATACCCTAAGTTTGCGTCCTCTACCTTTCCAGTAAACGACTCCCACTGATTGCAGGGATATTCAACGATTACCGGATATTGGTTGCCCGCTACCCAGTTCGTGGGCAGATAAAGCGCATGATATACACCCGTACCCACATATTCCGGTGCCACCTGTTTGACAAACTTGCCAGGGGCCGGTGTGCCTGTGGTCATAACCGGCTTGAGGGCTTCTACAAGGACGTCGTCAACAGAGTTCGTACAATTCCCCATGTTGCGTCCCCCTTCTCTTCAGCAATCGTACTTGTCCCCAGCCCGTTCTCAATCATCTTGCAAATACTTTCCTCCTATTCTGATAATTCCGATCCTCCTTTTCTCTTTTTTTAACACGAGAGATTACTCGGTTACTGAGCCCGCAAGATAGCCCTGAATCTCAAATCAAAGCATTTATTACCCACTCCTCTCTGCCAACATTTAACTTGCCACTTCTCCCTACGCCCGCCAAACAAAGCGAACACGGGCTAGGCATCTCAAGGAGCAAAGCCGGAAATTCCTTGGCTTGCATGCATAAGATGCGCGCTAACGCGCACCTTATGCACTCCTCGAAGACGTACGGAATGAACCGTTATGCGGAGGAATCTCTTAACGCTACCCTCTGGCAAGGCGCACGCCCCTCACGGCTTCAGCCTCTATAACTTGCCGTATTTTATTCCGGCTTCAACAAATGTCAGATAGTTTTCAACCATCTTCTCGCTAATATAATCCTCATAAGGGCCTGCCGTAGGTGACAATATAAATCTTCCCGTTTTCCCTTCCTCTATTGCCTGTTTCACCATCTCGTCTATTTCCTCTTTGCTTTTCCGCGTTAAATCGTCATATTGTATGTTACCTATTAGTACCAGATCACTCCCGAGTTTTTCCCTCGCCTGTGGGATTGTGCAATCACCGATCGGCGGTGCCTCTATAGTGTGGAGGCCATCAGGGTTTATCTCTTTCATTCCATCAAGAACCCTGAAAAGGTTACCGTGATAATGCACAATCGATTTCTTGCCATATTCTCGAATCAAGTCACAAATGCCTTTGACGTAACGCGCAGACATCTCATTGAATTTCGAAGGTGAAACCATTGGCGGGCCGGCGAACTCGGCACCTACAATAAAAAACACCTCGCCTACATTTTTCTCCAAAAGGTATCTGTATAAATTTAGCACTCTCTTGTACATTACATCGGTGAATTGCAATATCTTATCGTACTCGGTAAGAGAAAATATCGAAAAGTTCTCGGCATTCATCAAATAATGCAAGGGTACCAGCGGATCCCCAATGTCAATCATCATTAGTCCCTTGTCGCCAAGTTCCTCTTTCTCGATAAAATATTGTTTAATATCGGGTTCAACCGGAACATATGGCATGTCGAGAATTTTCATTAATTCGTCAATGTCCTCCACGAAGAACTTTATCTTTGTTCCGTCTTTTCCCGTGGAATGAGACTTGATAAGTTTAAAATCTTTATAAGTGACGATCTCCTCACTGATTCTATTTCTGTTTTCTACTCTTTCCTTTTTTTTTACCCGAACGTCTGGAGATGCATTATAGCAAAACCCGGTGTAAAAGTCTCTACGGTCGAAAGTATCACAATACTTATCTATTTGTTCCGTGACCTTGCGATAAGACGGGATATTATAAATGTCTGCATAACAGCTCAGTCTATGATAGGGCGCCAAAAGCCAAATGGGAACCCTGTCGATATCCTGCCCGTTAAAAAGCCTTGTAAGGCGTTCTCTGCTCGTTAACATTATTCTTCCTCCTTACTCCGCTTTTTCCTTTTTTCATATACTCTTACTTCAAATATTCTTGCCTTTTTGTCACCATTCGTCGAGCGAACGTTTATTTTCATTTTATCGCAAAGCAGCTCTTGACCTATTTCAAGAATACAATGCCTTTTGTAGTTGCCCTCTATATTTACGTTATAGACCATTTCATCCTTTCTATAGAATTCAATACTATAATCTCTGACGAGTTCTCCCGGTATCCCCGGGGTTTGTTTGGATAAAACACTGTGCGACAAAGAGATCATCACTTCCTTGGAGAGATTTGAATCAAATTTCAAGTGTACTTGCCGCGGATTTATCATTTGCCCAAATTCCAAGGAAATCCATTCGCCCGACGGGGAAATGTCTTCCGAAATCCAACAATTCTTCTCGTTACCCACATTTCTACTTATACCATTAATAACCTTAATGCAGTCACATCCCGCGACGCTTGTGGAGCACGATACTTTTGCCAAACGCGCAATATCCCCTTGAGCATCATTCTTAAAACCAGGTATATAGCAATCGTCCTTCATAAGGGTTTGCTGTAGCTCACCAGTATGTTTTCCGACATCCCGCGGGAGAATTCCCCTTTCTACCGCCAGAGCGGCGGCGGTTCCACCGGCCTGTCCCACAACGGCACATGTCGCCGTGATCCTTGTCGAACCGAAGGCCATGTGTGACGCGCTTATGGCCCTTCCGCCGATAAGGAGGTTAGAGATATTTCTCGAATAGAGGCTTCTGTATGGAATTGTGTAAACATCATTTAAATGAATGAATCGATTGGGTTCCAATCTAGTTGTTAACCCGCCAACAACATGCATATCCATTGGCCAGCCGCCATAAGCGACGGCATCATCAAATATTTGTCCGGTCAAACAGTCCTGTTCCTTCAAAATGTAGTCTCCCGTAATTCTCCTACTCTCCCTTTTCCCGGGGAGAAATCCTACCCAATCAAGCGCAAAGTTGTCCGCATTATGATGCCCGCTATTCTTTATATGATCCCAAACACCGTAAACTGCCTTTAATAACTCATCTCTGATCTCTTCGCCATCCGCTATCGTGCTCAGTGCTTCCCCTCCCAGTTCTATCCACCAGTAGCCGGCGGATATTTCAACGTGCTGCCTGTATGCCAAATCCTCCTCTGTATAGGTGTTTGCCCAAAGCGGTTTTTGATACGGAACAGATCTTCCCATGTCCACGGCTTTGAAAAGTAAAGTGTTTCCCATCGTGTACTCATCACCGACTTCAGGTGCATACTGTTCGCCGAAAACGTCTTTACCTTCCCTCCCCGTCATATACTCCGCCCCTGACAATACCGCCAAAGTACCGTCGCCGGTCGCATCCATGAATACTTTACCTTCTATTTCAAATACCTTTTCCGTTGTCATTTGCTCGGCTTTTATCTTCTTTATCCGACTGTCTATTACTTCCACGCCCGTCATGTGTGTGTTCAGAAATAGGTCGAGCCCATCCTGAAACCTTGTTTTCTCCCATAATATCGTATCGAAGATAGAGAAAGAATTGTTATAATTTCTCTTCCTGTTTTCCAACAGTATCTCTTCTAAAATTCCCGTTTCTCTAGCGTTCGCCCTGGTGCCATGGCTATCAGCACCACAGATGTGCATTCTGATCTCTGAGCTCGCATTCCCACCCAAAACAGGTCGATTTTGAATAAGGGCGGTTTTGGCACCATGCCTCGCACTCGCTATTGCGGCACAAACGCCTGACATTCCGCCCCCGACGATGACGACATCGTAATTTTTCTGTTCAACGATTTTACTTGGCATACAGATACCCCCTTGTCACTCCGTATTTGCAGTTCTTGCACAACTGACCGTCCAATTTGCGCTCAAGGCCGCAGTTGTCGGATTAACGTTTATGTCGTGTTAGACCGCGGCTCCAAGACGTAAAATCTCTCTCCTCGTGTACAAGACTAAGGCCCCATCACTTTCCCCACTCCCCAAAAAGTCAAACCGGAAGCTAGCAAAACCCAGTTTCTCCAAAGCGTGTGAGATTTTCAACAATAGGCGATGTGGCTCTAACTTTGTTCCCGTAAACCCGTGGAACAAAATAACGGCTGGAATTTCTTCATCGGACATATCTGTGGGGAAATGTTCCATTCCCCGTAAGGTATCTCCATCGTGTTGTAACGAAATTGCCTTTTGCGCTTTATAACCTCCCAGGGAAAATTCGCCGGAACACTGCAGACTCCCCACAGGCCGCCCGTGCCGAGGGCAATCGTCCCCTCCGATCCCGTTTGTTTATTAAGTAAATTAAGTTCTTGCAACTATTATAGCTTTCCCACTCTATTCTGTCAATCACGGTATACTGATTCTTTATCCTGTTTTCTGTTCTTGCCTGTATCAGTCCAGCGAGCAACCCGGTCTCCGCTCTAACCTTATCCTTCCATCCAAGAAAAAGGGACCGGCCTAAACCGATTCCTTTCTCTTCTCCGCCCATTCTTTATTGACTCGTTGCCGATAGCAACCCCTATATCATACTCGTCTTCACCCTTTACCTCCTTGTTTTTATCCTTTTCCCTGCACATTAGCGTCGGACAGGGCAGTTTTCGTCTGCATGTCTAGACAGCGAACCCTTGCCCCGCCTTAACCGGCAAACCTCTAACATCCTTTACCAGGAGAATCGCTGTCAAAACGGACGCGGAGAAATCTGAAGCCGGCCCTGCCAGCCAGACGCCATCCAGCCCCCAGAAGACTGGTAAGACGAGTAGTGCGGGAGTCAGAAAAATGAGCTGCCGGGATAAGCTTAAGAAAAGCGACTTCTTGGGTTTGCCTGTAGCCTGAAAGTAATTTACACCAGCCACCTGGAACCCTATGACGGGCAGCATCATTAAGTAGAGATGGAGACCGCGCGAACCCAGCGCAATCATCGCGCTGTCGCCCACACTAAACAAGCTCATGATGGCCTGCGGGAAAAACTGGGTAGCCAAAAATCCTATGATCATCACGGCTGTCGCCCCGTAAATGCTCAAATTCAAGGTCCGTTTGACCCGCCCAAACTTGCGTGCCCCATAGTTAAAGCCAATGATCGGCTGCGCCCCCTGGTTTATGCCAAAAACCGGCATGAAAATTACCATCACGACACTGTTAATGACGCCAAATGCTGCGATAGCCAGATCCCCACTGTAATAGGCCAGACTCTTGTTGAAAATAACCGTCACCAAACTGGCGACCAGTTGCATAGCAAAGGGAGAGAGCCCTATGGCCATGATCCCGCGCACGATACTCCCATCCAAGCGCATATGGCGCCAGCGCAACCTGAGCAAAGCCCGTTTACCCAGAAAATAGGATAAAACCCAAGCCGAAGCCAGTGCCTGCGAAATCACTGTCGCCAGGGCCGAGCCCGCCACACCCATCTTAAAGCCAAAAATAAACACCGGATTTAGGATCGTATTGAGAACCGCCGCCATAATCATCGTCAACATGGCAACGCGCGGATTCCCTTCGGCCCGAATGAAGTTGTTCATCCCGAAGCCGATGCTTTGGAATAGCACCCCCCACAAGAGAACCCGCAGAAACTCCCTCGCATACGGCATAACTTCGGCACTGGCTCCAAACTGAATCAGCAGGGGATCCATAAAGAGAAACCCTGCCAAAGTGATCGCCAAAGAGATGATCACTAAGAGCACAAAACTATTCCCGACAATCTTCTCCGCCTCTTCCGTTCTCCCTTGGCCCAGGCGGATCGAGATGAGTGATGTTGCACCCAGCGCTACCAACATCACAAAGGCCATAATCACCAGCGGAATCGGAAAAGAAATAGCCGTTCCGGAAAGAGCTAGGGAGCCCACCCCCCGGCCCACGAATATTCGATCAATAATGGTGTAGAGAGCATTGACCAGCATCCCGATGATAGCCGGAATAGAGAACTTCACCAAAAGGCGGCCGATCTTTTCCTCCCCCAAAAGCTTTGAACGATCCACATCCATTCTCCCCTTCTCTCTTCTTCTCTTCTTTATCTGTTCTTCTGTCCTTCTCTTATTGATCATCCTTTTTTTGTTGACCGCCGCTTGGGATGCCACTTCTGTAGGGCTTTACTGCTCACTTTCTTCGCTGGGGGTAGAGTTCCGCACCGCAGCCCCAACGTTTAGCGGAAACTCAACGAGTTGACTGATACCTTTTTCTCTATGGATACCCCTTTCGTGTTACTGGCTCCGCTTTGGCAACACGTTGATTATATCACGGGAGTTTCAGCTTGCGGATTTTTTCCGTCTCCTTTTTTCACCACCCGACGTCAGTGCCCGAAAGAATCAGGCTAAGCTGTTTTAAGCAAATAGAAGCCACGGAAACCTTGAGGCCCCGTGGCAAAGATCAAAGAAGGACGAGACCTTCGTGACCACGCCTGAGCCGGTGAGCCAATGGATTGACCAGCTCATATTCGTGCGTTCTGGCGCCAGACTTGATCAGCCGGTACTGAAAGTTCTTGTTTTCCTTGGCGAGCCGGGCAGGGATAGACTGATAAGCCGCCATGATACGAATGCTTTCAGCCGACGTCGCATATTTGGCCATATCCGCGATATACGAATCGTTGATCGTCTCCTGCACGGACAGAACAAAGGTTAGGAGAAAAAGGGACCGGCCAAAGCCGATCCCTTTCCCTTCTCCGCCCATTCTTTATTGACTGACAAAAGTGATTTGCCGCAGGGGAATCCGCACAACCGGGCGAATTCCATCAATGGCACCGCCAATATTCGAATGGAGCAGAGCATTGGTCAACAGGGCTACCCCGTCCTGGATTCCGCCGAACGCCCCTGTCCAGTAACCGGCATCCATCCCGACAATAAGTGGTGTGCCGATTGGATAGAGGTCAAACAGAGCCGCCACGAACGGAATACCGGGAAAGAAACCTGAAGGAGGAAATACCGGCATCTGCAAACACCCTTTCTTATTTCTTGTATGACCCTAGGGCCCAGAAGATAAGAAAATGGGTTCATTCCCCGTTCCTTCATAGTTCGGCCGGGTTTGCCCGTCTTCCACTTCCAATATATGACTCTTGCGCGGGAAACGTGCTTCACCCGTTTCACCCGCTTTACCCGCCTGTCATCTGTCCGGTTCATCCCTCGATGTTCAACTTTAGTTGAACGAGTTCACCCTTCCGGCGAGAAGCTCACAGGCTCACAGACAATTGTCACAAACAAAACGCCCGTTTGACGGAACCAAACGCGTCACGTGGTTGCCACAGCATTCACAAGCCGGAGGCTCGATCTCGCCGATGACCGGGTTAAAGAGGACAGTATAAGGGGCAGCAACTTGTCCCTGTGCTACAAGTTCAGGCCTGACCCGCAAGCCGGGACATGGTACGTCACCACGTGATCGAGACGAATATCGACCTCCACCCCGTAGCGCTCGTTCAGATCTTTTTCCCGCCGTTCACGATCTGCCAAGATTGCGGCCAACTGCTGTTCAAGTCGGGTTTTCTTGCCCGGTTCCTCACTCCTCTCCAATTTCCGTGATGTCGCCCAAGATCATATCCAGTTCGCCGACGACCAACTGAAACATATTAATCTTGGCATCAAGCAACTCCAGCAAGTGCGCTTCGATCGTGTCAGTCGCCGATAGATTGTAGATCCTGACATTCTTATCCTGACCCAAACGGTGAATGCGCCCGATCCGCTGCTCTATCCGCATGGGATTCCAGGGCAGATCATAGTTAACCATCTGGTGACAGAACTGGAGATTGCGCCCTTCGCTGCCGGTTTCCGTGGAAACTAAAACATCGGCCTCTTCGGCAAAAAACCGGACCTGTTCTTCCTTCTCTTGCCGGCGCAAACCGTTTATTTCCAGACCTGTCTTCCCCTGACTGACAAGATCCACTATAATGAGGGTAAAAGGGGTGAATTCATGGAAGCCGAAGTCACCCGCCAGAATAACGACGTGATCATGAAGGCGATGGCTGAAACTTTGACCCATTTAGACAGCCGTCATCTACTCCGGTCGCATCACCGAGGCGCCTGACTTTCTCAGTCGCGGCTCGCTTACTTATTCTGTAAATAACGTCTATATGAAAGACTATGATGGAGATGAAGAATACCGAAAACTGCACGCCAAGATAAGCCAAGGCCAGGCCTTGACGGAGGAAGAAATTCTGAAGCTAATCTTTTTACCCCTGATGAAAAGCAAAAGTACAGAAGAGGATATGGCTATCCGGGCCGCTGAACTGGCCAAAGATCTCGCCATGGACATCCGGACGTTTGTCATAGGAGCCATCGTGGCCGTCACGGATCGTATTCTGCCGGAGGAGTATAAACGCAGATTGCTGGAGGTGCTCAAGATGACACAGATCGAACAGTGGCTCAAAGAAGAAGGTCGGGCGGAAGGGCTCGCGGAAGGCATCAAAAAGGGTATCCACGAAGGAATGGAACAGGGTTTGGAAAGGGGTTTAGAACGAGGCTTGGAGAAAGGCCTTTTGAACGGAAAAACAAAAGCCACGCAAGAGGCGATTGTTCTTTATTTGACCACGCGTTATGGCGAAGCTTCGACACCTCTTCAAGATACGATCCTGCCTCTTCAGGACTTGGGCGTTCTCGAACAGCTGTTAAAAGCGCTCTATGCCACAGCGAATTTCTCTCAAGCCCAGCTGCCATAGAACGCTTTTCATCCCACAAACCAGCGGCCCCGCAGTAAGTTCGTCTATGTTCTCGTCTTCAATATCATCCATCAGGTCACTGGCAGCCTTTTGGGAGGACAGATGGTCTGAACTTGTTCGATTACAGCCCCGCTATCCCTAGCAGTACTTCGGACCGAAGTCCTGAGGCCCTTGAGTTCATGCATGAGTGAAGCATGTTCCGAGCCAAAATAATCATAAGCTGTCCTGTACAATTGATATATCTCCTCATACACCTTTTTGCCCCCGGACTGAGGCAAGTAAGTATGCAATACTTCGGGTGCCAAGGCGTTGCCCGCTTCACCGATTGAATCATAACCACCCATTCCGCTCCCCGCGGCGACTGCTCCGTAGAGTGCCGCTCCACGGGCGGGGATTTCCGAAGAATTCCGAACAACCACCGGTAGCGCACAGACATCTGCATATATCTGCATTAATAAAGGACTCCTTTGGGCAATCCCGCCACATATAACCAGCTCGTTAACCTCAATACCATGCTGTGCAAAATTTTCAACAATCCTTCGGGTCCCCATGGCAGTGGACTCCAACAATGCCCGATAGATGTCCTCCGGTCTGGTGGAGAGGGTGAGCCCTATGATCGTCCCGCTCAAGTCTGCGTCTCCCAGTATACTACGATTTCCATTCCACCAATCCAAGGCCAGAAGTCCTGATTCTCCCGGGGCCAAAGAAGCCGCCAAACCTTCCAGATAGTCATACACGTTGCGCCGACTCTCTAGCGCCAAATTGTGGTAGTCGGAACTCAGAGCCTGTTTGACGAACCATGCGTACATATCCCCGACCGCTGCCTGACCCGCTTCATAGCCATAGAAACCCGGTATAATGCCATCCTTGACAACGCCCGTAATTCCGGGCAGAAGTATCTCTTCTTCTGTGAGAGTGAGATGGCAAATTGACGTACCTGCAACAATAACGAGAGAACCGGGCTGGGTCACCGCCAGCGCCGGCACGGATACATGGGCGTCGATGTTGCCGACGGAAACTGCGACACGCGTCGGCAAACCTAATTGCAGTGCTATTTCCGGTCGCAAGGTTCCAGCCTTTGTTCCCAAGGGATAGAAAGTAGTTCCCAGCTTCTCTCTCGCATCGCCAAACTCTGGGTGAAGAGATGTAAAGAAGTCTCTTGCCGGTAAGCCGATTTCATCCAGCCACAACGCTTTATAACCTGCTGTACAATTGTTGCGGCGTTCATTCCCTGTCAGGTACCAGACAATCCAATCAGCCGCCTCGGTATAGGCCTGACATGCTGTATAAACATCCCTGTCTTCCTCAAGCACCTGGAGAAGTTTCGGGAAGTACCACTCCGACGAGATCCGTCCGCCGTATCTTGGCAAAAACTCTTCCTGCCGTGCCAGAGCCAGCCCGGTCATACGATTGGCCTGATCCTTTGCCGCGTGATGCTTCCAAAGCTTGGGCCAGGCATGCGGATGAGACCTCCATTCGGGGAAAAAACACAGGGGTGTTCCATGCTGGTCCACTGGCATCACGGTACATGAGGTAAAATCTATACCTATCCCGATGACTTCGTCGGCTTCAACCTGTGCATCACTCATCACCATGGGGATGCCCTCCGTGAGAACACGGACATAGTCCCTAGGGTCTTGTAAGGCCCAATCCGATGCCAATTCTACGCCTGAATCCGGAAGCACTTTATTGATGACTCCGCAGGCATAGGGAACTGCTGAAACTGCTATTTCTCTCCCTGTGGTCAACTCCAAGAGAAGCACTCTGCCTGATTCCGTTCCATAATCGACCCCGATTGAATATGGCATGTTATCACAACCTCGCTTAACTTTATCGTAAGGCAGACATCTTAACTGAAAATACGATCATGACGAAATATCTCAAAGCCCACTCTGTTGCAATTCCCGTCAACTCCTATTGTACAAGGGGCCAAGATTGGCGCAGGCACGGTAGTCCGAGCCTTCCAGGTCATGGGTACCGAAAGCGGCCCAAGTGCCGGGCCGAAAGATCTTGTCTTTCGCGACATTATGCATGGATACGGGAATGCGCAGGATGGATGCCACAGTGATTAGTTCCGCTCCAATATGCCCATAGCTCACGGCTCCATGGTTCGCTCCCCAATTATTCATGACCGAATAGACATCAGTGAAAGCCCCTTCGCCGGTGAGAATGGGGGCAAACCACGTTGTGGGCCACGTTGGATCCGTACGTTCATCCAACAGCTGATGAACCTCCGGCGGCAAATCCACTGTGTAACCCTCTGCAATTTGTAAAACAGGCCCCAATCCTTTTATTAGGTTGAGCCTGGACATGGTTACCGGCATGCCCCCTCTCGTCACAAATTGAGAGGAGTATCCGCCGCCTCGAAAATATCCCAGGCTGGCCGGCCGCCACGACGTCGCCTCCAGACATTTTTTGACCTCTTCTTCGGTGATCTCCCAGAATGGCTTCAGTACCGGCCGACCCTCCCGTTCCTGCCGTCCTGTTCCGTCCAGGGCTGCAGCACCGGAATTGATCAGGTGGATGATCCCCGCTGCCGCCGGACCTGAGAGTTCCTGGCCGGTGACACGTTTGACGGCCCCGGGACTCCAGTACGTCCGCACATCGGCGAATATTTGGGCCGTACCTGTCAACAGATGGCCGAACAGCATAGCGACACCATTTAAACTATCATTTTCTGTCGCCAGTACGTAGGATTCCCTGATCCCCGTCCAATCAAAAGATGAGTTCAAAATGGCTTCCATAAAGTCGCCGTTGGGGAAATGGTCCGTCCACTGCCGTTGCCCCTGAAAACCGGACACGATGGCATTGTGTCCTTCAGCCTCCTCTTGGAAACCTAATTCTGCCAGGCGTGGATTACCTACCATAAGATCCCGTGTGATAATGGCCATCTTAACGGATACTTCCCATTGCTGGTCCTTTTTCTTCCCTGAGGCCTGTTTGTCGAGTGCATTGTTGTCAAACCCCTCGCGGCAATTGTTCTTTGCCCACTCCAAAGCACGAACGAATTCTTCCGGATCATAGATTTCTTCTTCCATCCTGCGCACGAATTCCGACATGTCCACATACTCATTACGCATACCTAAGTAACTTTCAAAAAAATGCGGATCGACGATGGAACCTGCGATACCCATCGCAACACTTCCCAGTGAAAGGTAAGACTTACCCTTCATCTCAGCCACGACCAAGGCGGCACGGGTAAAATGCAGGAGTTTCTCCCGAACATCGTCCGGGATCATTTCATCGTCGCCATCACGAACATCTTTCCCATAGATCCCGAAGGCAGGCAGTCCTTTTTGGTTATGTGATGCCAATGCCGAAGCGAGAAAAACTGCCCCCGGTCTCTCGCTGCCATTAAACCCCCAAATGGCTTTTGGTAGCAAAGGATCCATGTCGATGACCTCAGCACTGTAACACCAGCAGGGCGTTACAGTAATGGAAACACCGACACCTTCCCGCGCGAATTTCTCCGTGCATCTGGCCACTTCCGCCACTCCGCCTATTGTAGAATCTCCAATCACACACTCCACCGGCATCCCATTTGCATGCCTCAGGTTCGTCTGAATCAACTCTGACACAGCTTTAGCCATGCCCATGGTTTGCTCTTCCAGAAGTTCCCGCACACCTCGCCGTCGCCCGTCAATAACCGGACGAATTCCCACTTTCGGCATTGCACCCTGCAATCTTTTAGTTCCTCTAATAATTGCCATTGATATCCTCCTCTACCCAAATACAAAATCCCAGCTTGATTAAAATTGGGGTTGGCGCATCTTAGCCATAGCCTGAACCAGTACATTGCCGCTGGCCGTAACCTCAACCGGGCCGGCGAAAACCGCCCGACCTGTGGCGTTAGCTGTAAACTGACACAGCAATTCGTTCTTAACCCCTCCTCCAATGATATGGATCACGGGAAGAGATCTTTGCAGAATCCTCTCCAGCGCTCCAAGACCAAACGGTATTCCAAAGCTAAGCTCTCCAAGGCGCAGTGGATGATTTCCCCTTTACCTTCCGGCACAGCTTGGCCGTTGGCCCGGCAGAAAGTCTGGATGGTAATCACGTCTCCTTCCGTAAACTAGGGCTCAGCCGGTGGGCTGGGTGCACAGCGGAATCCATCACATCAGGCAAAATTTCCGGGTACCTCCGTCACTTATCGAAATAAATTTCTTTGGCATCACCATGATTCATCACCTAGCTCCAATTTGTGATTACTATAAAATGGCTCACCTGAATTGCGGAAACTGCCTCTTACTTGATTTCCACATCGAAACCTTGCTTGAAACCCTCCGGCTGAGATGCGGCAATCAAGAGAATATTGGCGTAGGGAATGAACTCGCCGGTCCGGATGACAAATTTGACTTCTTTGGACAATTCCTTGAGCTGGGCATGCGGAACAACCTCACACTCCTGATTGACAAAGACCTCTCTCAGCCACTGGTAGAACTGAGGACTGACTTTCTCCGTCTCCGCAGCCAGGACAATCTTTTCTACGACCATTTCCGACAGAACCCCCTTGAGAGTATCCTTGAAACTGGGAATACCGCTGCTTAAGGCAAGATCGATTTTCTCCGTGTTTTTAGGAACAGGAAACCCGGCATCACAAATGATCATCTGATCCATATGTCCCAACCCGGCAATAGCTCCTGAAATCCTTTCGTTCAAAATCCCTCTTTTTTTCATAGACCCGTTAGCCTCCAAAGACTGTTATTTTTTCTAAGCCAGTCATTCCCGTGTTACACGGTTGACCAGGTCCTTGATTTCGTTCTTCAATGATGCCGGCGCTGCAGTTCACCTTGGGAGGAATTCTTCTTACCGAATGGCGACATCACAAGGGACAATAAACCTACCTTTAGATAAGCTGAGCAGATCGGCAACAGTGATATTAGTCATTTGAAACGTTTCCAAGGTGACTCAAAAGGAATTGGTTTTTTTCAGAACCGCTTCATTTATCTTATGTTACTGTCTGCACAGAATCCGTGACCACCATTTCTGTCTTTAACCGCTGAACAACCGGAAACCCCGAGAAATCCCCTTCCAGGCGCCTGACCAACATCTCTGCCGCCCGGCGGCCAATTTCCTCGATGGGCTGAATGACCAAGGAAAGGGGTGGTTTAACGATCTGGGAGAATTCCAGCTGGTCATAGCCAAACAAGGAAATATCTTTGCCTATAGTAAGTTCCTTGCTTGATATGCATTTAACGGCTCCAACCACCATGTCATTGTTGCAAACGAAGACCGCCGTCGGTGGCTCTGGCCGTTCCCAAAGAAAGTCCAGCGCCTGCGCTCCACCTGCTTGTGTGTAGTGACCCTCGCAGATAAGGCTTTCGTCTACAGGGATGTTGTAATCTTTGAGGGCGCGCAGATACCCTTCCAAACGCTCTTTAGCTGTGTAGATCTCTTGAGGTCCGGCAATTATACCAATTCGCTTGTGCCCACGATTGATGATCACCTCTACTGCCCGATAGGCCCCGTTGACGTTGTCCGAAACAACGCCATCACAGGACAAGTCCGTAATCAGCCTGTCAATCAGCACGATTGGTAAGCCATTCTCTTGAATTTCCCGGATATGGCCGCCCAGATCTTGCACAGACATCAGGATGATTCCATCGACCAGCTTATCCCGCAAGAGTCGCAGTTTTTCACTTTCAACATTTGGGTTGTTCCGAGAATTGCAGACGAGTAGACTATAACCATGTTCATCAAAAACCTGTTCCATGCCTTCGATGACGTGAGCGCTAAACGTATTCGAGAGCTCCGGGACCAGTACCCCAACCGTCTTCGTCTTGTTTGTCTTCAATCCCCGGGCTATGGGGTTAATGTTAAAGTTTAACTCTTTAATGGCTTTTTCAATTCTCGCTTGGTTAGCAGCTTTAAGATGATAACCGTTTAGATACCTGGAAACTGTGCCAACCGACGTTTGAGACAGTTTAGCTACATCTTTAATTGTTGGCATTAAAATTCCCCTTGCTTAGACCTATTCAGATATTTGCATTAGCGAACCCAGTTTATTTCTAAACCAGCCTGACTTTTTTGATGTCCACGATTGTGGCACTCTACGTCGGCTCAAATGGCTTCCTGCCTTCAACTGCAGGAAGTCATTTGGGCCAAACAATTCGGGAGGACTAAAGGATTAATTGTAGAGCAACTGGGCAATATCCGGATTGTCCATGTTGGTGCTGTCGTACCACTTGGCACCGGTGTCGATATTGGAGACAGGCTCACCTTTGATCGCTTTGGAAGCAAGTAGAACGGCATCTACCCCGATGGTATAGGGATCCTGCGTAATGGAACCCAGGAATTCTTTGCTTTTAACGGCAGCTTTCTGGTTTTTGCCGGCATCAAAACCTACGACAAGGAGGTTCTTGTACTTTCCTGTGGAGCGATTGAGATCAGAACCATCGTTGGTGGCGGAAAGCATACCATCAGCAGCTCCCTCGTTGGAAGCAAAGATGACGATCAAGTTCTTCTGGTTCAGAAGTTGCTGAGCGGAGTTCTGCACGTCGGATTGAACCGTGGACGGAGGAATACTGACAGCGATGTTTACCTTGGCAGGGCTGCTAGAAGCTTTATTGTACTTCTTCTGGCCGGTGACTTCCACCGCATTGGCAAAATTCGGTTCGCTCTGAATCTTGGCGACCATTTCGTTGATGAAGCCTGTTGTACGCTGGATGATGGAAGCACTGGTAGCATCCTGCGACAGCACACCTATCACAACCGGATTAGCCGTTGTGGCTTTGGTCAGAGCGGCCTTGAAGTCCTGGTTATCGAAAAGGTGATCTGCAGCCATGGCTGCCGCTTTGACGCTGTCGGTTGCAGCGGTGGCAACCAGGGCGCCGGAGGAATCGTTCGGGACACCGGAGTCGAAACCTATCACAGGTATACCCATACTCTTGGCCTTGCTTAGCTGGGATGACAATGCCGTGGTGGACAATGCAGCCAGGCAGAGCGCCGCCGGTTTCTTGGCCAGGTCTGCGTTAACCATGTCGACCTGCTGCGCGACATCACTCTCGTTGTCAGGGCCCTGGAATGTAATCTTTATGTTAAGCTTCTTCGCTTCATCCTGAGCCCCTTTCTCAACAACCTGCCAATATTGAAACTGGAAACCTTTTGCATCCATCGCCACATAAGGTTGCGCACCGGCCGTCGCGGAAGAACTTCCGTTTGCCTGACTCTTTGTCGGTGGGGCACTACCGCAGCCGCTCAGAATAAGCATGGCTGCAAGGGACACAGTTATAATTTTCTTCATATAACTTACCAATCCTCTCTTAAAACTCTTAAAACTATTAAAACCTAAAAATGTCAAAATGTCTGTTCAATCACCGTCGTCCTAAGAATAAATATATACTTTCACATCCTTTCTGCCGGACCAATTTCTCAGTCAGGCTCATTTCTTGAGAACTGCTTGAGAAGAACGTCAATTCGGCAATTACCCCCCTCCGAATTCCAGAGTATATTCAATGCATTGCTGCTGTACAGCCTTCTCCGGAATCCTAATTCTTCACCTGAGCCGCCTTCTTGCTTCTGTAGATGTCGAGGAGAACTGCAAGGATAACAACGACACCGGTAAAAAATATCTGCCACTGTGACTGCATGTTCATCGACATAAGGCCGTCTTTAAGAACGGTCATGATAAAGACGCCGATTAGGCTGCCGACCAGAGAACCCACGCCGCCTGCCAAGGATGTCCCGCCAATAACAACAGCCGCTATAGCGTACAATTCCAACCCATTGCCTGTCTGGGGCACTATGGTTGTATAAGTCGCCGCGTACAATATTCCGGCCAGTCCTGCCGAAAAACCGCTTAACACATAAACTATTACCTTCCATTTATCGATATTTATGCCGGAAATGCGCGCCGCTTCTTCGTTGCTGCCAATCGCGTAGGTATAACGCCCGAGCTTTGTTCTCGTCAGCAATATATAGGCTGCGATGAAGAAGAGCAGGAGAAAGACAGCACCCATCGGGAACCCGCCCTGGGTCCTGTAGAAAGCAGTCTTAAACCAACCGTCAGCCTGATTGACAGTGGGATATTGCTGCGTCTGAACCTCGGCCACAATTGAGCCGAAACCAAGCGATATAAACTGTGTACCGAGCGTTACTATGAAGGGAGGAAGGTGAAGCTTCGCAATCAACAAACCGTTGATTAAACCGAATATAGTCGCCACGATCACTATAACAACCAAGCAAAAAGCTATGGGCCAGTGCCATACGTTATAGGCAACGCCACCAATAAGGGCCCCACTCATCATAACCGTACCAACGGAGAGATCGATACCCCCCGTGATAATAACAAACGTTTGGCCTATGGCCATAAATCCGATATAATATGAAGCATCCAAAATATTCATAAATGCAGAGTGTGAAAAAAAGTTCTGGCCGAAGATCGAAAAAAACGTACACATGATAAGCAATGCGCCCAGCGCCAAGAGCTTTTGCAGGCCGCTGCGCCTAATGGCTTCAAGAACACCGGATTTTTCACCATTAACCATGCTTTTTACCCCCGACATCATTTAAAGTTGCGTATTTCATGATGATTTCTGAGTCTGCCTCGGAAATATCCAGCTCTTTCGTCTTGGCACCTTCACACATCACAATAATCCTATCGCTCATTCTGAGTAATTCGGGCAGTTCGGACGAAATCATGATAATCGATCTCCCCCGATTTACGAGATCGTTCATAAGTTTGTAAATCTCGCTCTTGGCGCCGATATCTATCCCTCTCGTCGGTTCATCAAAAATCAAAATATCGCAGTTTTTAATGAGCCATTTGGCTATGACGACCTTTTGCTGATTACCGCCGGAAAGGTTCCTAATTATTTGGCGACTGGATGGTGTCTTGATATCTATGCTTTTTATATACTTGTACGTTTCTTGTTCGCATTTTCTTTGATTGATAAATCCCGAGCTGGCATAATCATCCAAAGATGCCAGCATCGCGTTGTCAGTTACCGAGAGTCCGAGTGCCAGACCGTATCTCTTTCTGTCTTCGGAAAGATAACCAATGCCGTGGCTGACCGCATCCTTCGGGCACTTAATATTCACCTGCCTGCCACTCACGAATATGTCTCCCCTAAATCTTCTATCGGCGCCAATGACAAGCCTTGCCACTTCTGTTCTGCCGGCGCCTATCAGTCCCGCAAAACCCAATATCTCACCTTGTCTCAGCAAGAATGAGACATCCTTAACCAGAGGTGAAGAAAGGTTTTTCGTTTCCAGGACCACAGGGGCATCCGGCTTTACATGGCTTTTTGTTTTGGGCTCCTCGTAAATAGTACGACCGACCATCATTTTGATTATTTGATCGAGTGTTGCATCCTTCATGACCAGCGTTCCGACATATTGACCGTCTCTCATCACCGTCACCCGATCGGCCATCACCTCGATCTCTTCCAAGCGGTGAGAGATGTAAATGATCGAAACACCTTTGGCTCTCAGCTCGTTCATCATGTTGAACAGTTCCTCGGTCTCGCTGATTGTCAAAGCTGCTGTCGGCTCATCAAGAACGAGAATATTAGCCTCAAAGGAGATTGCTTTGGCGATTTCGACCATTTGTGCCTTGCCAATAGTAAGGAAGCTTATTTTATCCGTCGGTTTAATGTTTAGGTTCAGACTGTCAAACAATTTTCGGGTCCTTTCATTGATAACCCGATCATCGGTCATGAAGCCTTTGGCTTCCCTGCCAACAAAAATATTTTGAGCGGCTGTTAAATGATTCATCAAGTTGAGTTCCTGATGAACAATTGAAATACCGGCAACCTGTGCTTCCTTGGCGGTTCTAAAGTGGACTTTTTTGCCGTTATAGACAATTTCTCCTTTATCAGGTTGATAGATGCCTGTCAAAATCTTCATCAGGGTTGACTTCCCGGCTCCATTTTCCCCGACCAAGGCATGGACCTCGCCCTTTCTTAGTTCAAAAGTGCATTCTTTAAGGGCATGTACGCCTTGGAAACGTTTATCAATCCCAAGCATTTCCAGAACTTTCTGAGATTCATTGGTCAAGGTATTGGCATTCCTTTCACCCACATGCAGCACCTCGTCTTAGAATATTTTCTTTTCACCTATAGCTATTGAACGGAGGAATACCCGGTTTGTCTCGCACCACCTTTCAAGGTCTTAGCTATTGGAAACGTTTCAATTTTATTAATATAATTATAACAGTTTCTACTGTAACTTCAAGTATTTTTCGAAAAAAATCAAAAAATCTCATAATCCCAAGTGAACACCTACCTCTCTCTGCAAACGTTATTCATCCATCATCGCTCTTCTCCAGTAAACGTTTACACTCCTGTTTGTCATACTATTCGCTATGCTTTCCTAAATTCCTGCTGCGGATTGGGGCGTTAGGAAAATATTTTTAGGGGTATTTCGATTCACCAGGGGGGAGCCTCACCAGGGAGAGTCTTGGACGCTGCCAAGAGGGACATCTCAAGCTGAGCTTACGAATCCAAGATAGAAGCATCCCTCTCGTGATGCCCTCCATGCCCGGTCCCGGCAAAGAGGTGGACTTTGGAACGCCGACTTCCTTATTTCGTGAGATGCCGCTACGATCTTGGCAAATTCAAAAGCGTTGTTCGGGGTTAGTCTTCCGTATCCATCCGCCTTGGTTAGTCCCTCGGTTACAAAAGACCGGCCGAAGCATATTTTGTAGTTCGCAGCCAGCGCCGCTACGCTAGGGCCGTAGACAGTGCCTGCCTGGGGAAAGGCCCTTTGGGGTCTGTTTAAAAAGAGCTTTCCCCCAAGCTTTAAACAAGTCTGATTTCGGGTGACGCTTTGAGGTTGACTCGCCCACACTGACCACGACCCCGACGCCTGCATGGGTTCATTTCTAAACAAGCAAGACGCCCCGCCTGACTGTAAAGGAATCTCCGATTAACATCGCCTTTAGGCTTCTCCTCAATATTTCCCGTACATCGGTCCGAAATTCCCGCAAGCCCTGAAGTCAGCCCCCTCCAAATCCTTGCTACCAAATGCAGCCCAGGCGCTGGGCCGGAAAATCCTTTCTTCCGGGACATTGTGCATGCTGACCGGCAGGCGCAGCATCGCGGCCAAGGTGATCAAGTCGCCGCCGATATGACCGAAACTGATGGCTCCATGGTTGGCCCCCCAATGACTCATCACGGAATAGACATCCTTGAAAGCGTCTTCTCCTGTCAAAACCGGCACAAACCAGGTGGTGGGCCAGGTGGGGTCCGTCCGTTCATTCAAAATCGCGTGCATATCCGGAGGAAGTTCCACCGTGTATCCTTCAGCAATCTGGAGAACAGGCCCCAGTCCTTTGATGAGATTCACCCGGGACATGGTTACCGGCATCCCTCCTCGCGTGAGAAAGCAGGAAGAAAAGCCCCCGCCCCGGAAATAGCCCAGAATGGCAGGCCGCCAAGAAGTCTCCTCCAGACACTTTTTCACTTCCGATTCGGCAATTTCCCAAAACGGCCTGATCACCGGCTCTCCGTCCCGTGACTGCGCACCTGTACCGTCCAAAGCCGCGGCTCCCGAGTTAATTAGGTGAATAATCCCTCCCGCTGCCAAGCCGGAGAGTTCTTGACCCGTGACCCGTTTCACCGCCTCCGGGCTCCAGTAAGTCCGCACATCGGCAAAGATCTGAGCCGTTCCGCTCAGAAGATGGCCGAACAGCATAGCTACCCCGTTGAGGCTATCGTTTTCTGTCGCCAGGATGAAGGGCTCCCTCGTTCCGTTCCAGTCGAAGGATGAGTTGAGAATGGCCTCCATAAAGTCCCCGTTGGGGAAATGATCCGTCCACTGGCGCTGTCCCTGAAAACCAGCCGCGATGGCATTGTGCCCCTCTGCCTCTTCTTCAAAACCCAAGTCGGCCAGCCTTGGGTTACCCACCATGAGATCCCGCACAATGATGGCCATCTTGACCGAAGTTTGCCAATCACGATCTTTTTTCTCCCGTGAGGATTGATTCTCAGGCAAATTGTTATCCGGGCCTTCCTGACAGTTTTTCTTGACCCAGTTCAAAGCCCGCTCAAATTCCTCCGGGTCGAAAATCCCTTCTTCGATGCGCCGAACCAGTTCGCTCATGTCGACGTATTCATTACGCATGCCCAGATAGCTCTGAAAGAAATCGGGATCGACGATGGAACCGCCGATGCCCATGGCGACGCCTCCCACCGACAAATAGGACCTCCCCCTCATCTCCGCGACCGCTAAGCCTGCCCGGACAAATCGAAGGATCTTTTCCTTTACGTCTTCCGGAATGACGCTGTCGTCAGCATCGCGAACATCCTTGCCATAAATCCCGAAAGCCGGCAACCCTTTTTGGCTTAGGGAAGCGAGGGCCGAAGCCAAATAGACTGCCCCAGGCCTTTCCGTACCGTTAAAGCCCCAGATCGCTTGGGGCAAAAGGGGGTCCATATCAATGGTTTCGGCGCTGTAGCACCATGCCGGCGTGACACTGATGGATACACCCACTCCCTCCCGGGCAAATTTCTCCGCGCATTTAGCCGCCTCGGCCACCCCGCCAATCGTCGTATCCGCGATCACGCACTCTACCGGCATACCATTGACGTGCCTCAGATTCGCCGTGATTAGGCGTTCCACCGCCTGGGCCATTCCCATCGTCTGACCCTCGAGCGATTCCCGGACTCCCCTTCTCCGCCCGTCAATCGTAGGACGAATGCCGACCTTGGGCAGCTTCCCACGCAACCGCTTGGCTCCTTCATTATGCTCCATAAAAACCCCATCCCTTTCCTTTGTGCCTAAAGTCCAAGAGTGCACGGACAATGGTTTCTGTACAATTTGTTTCGCCATACTCCGACAATTGGTATCCAAGCGTTAATTTAAGCGAACTCTAACGAGCATCTGCACTCTTCACCTTTCCGCGATAACCTGATAGGGTGACGCCATACCAAGATCCTTGCACACATCTCACCCGCTCACCCTTGCTTTGAGATCCAAATACCTCCGGTACAGCTCAGCCCAGAGTTCCTGCTCCCGGCTTTCGTAAGTTTTCACCGTAAAAGAACCTCGCACGATATTCCTGGCGTCGCCTAACGTAGCGATTTCCCCTAAAGCCATGGCCTGAACCAACACGTTTCCGGTAGCCGTTGCTTCCGCGGGTCCGGCCAGAACTGGGCGGTCGCAGGCGTCGGCCGCAAACTGGCAGAGCAGTTCATTATGGATGCCGCCGCCCACCATATGGATCACCGGCAAGCGCCGGCCCAAGATATTCTCCAACTTCTCCAGCACCAGCCGGTACTCCAGAGCCAGGCTCACCAAGACACACTTGATAATTTCACCTTTAGTCTGAGGCGCCGCCTGCCCGTTCTCGGCACAGAAACGTTGAATGGCAGCAGGCATATCCCCAGGGTTGAGAAAAACCGGATGGTTGGGCAAGACCAAAGGGGCTAGGGTAGAAAGCTTAGCCTCACGGGCCAGCCCGCTCATCTCATCATAGGTAAACATCTCACCCTTTTTTGCCCAGACCCGGCGGCACTCTTGCAAGAGCCACAAGCCGGTGACATTCTTTAAGAGCCGGAAGGTCCCCCCCACACAACCCTCATTGCTAAACTCCGCCTCAAGGGTTTCGGGGGTTACGACGGGAACGGGGACCTCCGCTCCAACCAGAGACCACGTGCCACTGCTGATGAACAAGTAGTCAGTATCCATGGCGGGCACAGCTGCCATGGCGCTGGCCGTATCGTGGCTGCCCACGGCCAGGACCGGGATGGAGCCGATTCCCGTTGCGCGAGCTATCCCGGGCAGGAGCCGGCCCGCAACTCTGCCAGGTTGGATAATGTCCGGCATGAGAGCAACCGGTAATCCCAACGACTCCAGTAAACCGTTGGCCCAAGTCCCTTGTCGGGTATTGAAGGCTTGGCTCGTCGTGGAAATCGTGAATTCGCTTTCCTTTACTCCTGTAAGGAAAAACTTGAATAAATCCGGCATCATGAGCAAGGATTGTGCCTGTTTTAACAACTCGGGCTGCTCTTTTTTTACAGCAAGAAGCTGGTAGAGCGTATTGATGGCCATACTCTGAATACCCGTTTGTCCAAATACTTCGGACCGGGGCACCACTTGAAAAACTTCCTCCATAATTCCGCTAGTTCGCTCATCCCGGTAATGGGAGGGATTACCCAGAAGATAACCCTTTCCATCCACGAGGCCGAAATCCACGCCCCAAGTATCAACAGCCAAACCCTTTAGGTCTGACCCGTATTTGCCGGCAGCTGCCCTCAAGCCATTGCTCATCTCCCGGAACAGCCTGAGGACATCCCAGTATAGATGCCTTCCCACCCGGACCGGCTCATTCGGAAAACGATAAAGTTCCTGCAGTTGCAGACGCGAATCGTCCAGCGTGCCGACAATGGCCCGCCCGCTCTCTGCTCCCAGATCAAATGCTAAATAACGCAATGAAGGACCGCCTCCTTCGGGTGAAAAAATATGGACCGAGAACCCTTCAGACTTCTTTTCCTGCCCGGAAGTCACGCCTGTTCTGATCATTTAATCCAAGTGGAAAATCTCGTCCATATCCCCCCACCACTCATCCTCTTGGGTCGTGTCCAATGGCTGCTGGCAGGGTTTACAAACATCCCACCATTTTTGCGTGACCGGGTCTGCCGCCATCTTGGCCATGTCGGCCGCATAGTCTTCACCCGTATACTCAAAGTAGCTGAAAAGATACCCGTCCCGGTAGTAAATTGAGTAATTCGCAATGTTACATTCTTTAATCGTTTTCAGGACATCCGGCCAAACGCTGGCATGGAGTCTTTTGTACTCTTCCAGTTTCTCTGCCTTGACTTTGATGACGGAGCCATAACGTTTCAAGACTCATTCCTCCCTGACAAACTAATTTCCCTCTAAATTTCCTCATCATACTCGCCCAGTTTCAGGGGATATCCTCCGTACTCGCGCACGAGTTGTACCATATACTCGTAATTCTCCGGCGGAACATTGGCCGCCACCGAGTGATCGGAGGCGATGATGTACCCTCCCCCTTTGGCGGCATTGAGCTTGCGCAGGACTTCGCGTTTAATCTCCTCCCGGCTTCCTTCCGCTAAAATCCGGACGTCGATATTGCCAAAGTAAGCCAACCTCCCCTTGTATACCCTTTTCAGCTCGACAACATCCAAGCCCGCTTTTACTTCGAGAGGATTATAGCAGTCAATCCCGGCTTCTATCAGGTCATCATAGATGACGCTGGCATTGCCGCAGCCGTGGTAGATGACCTTAGCCCCCAGGCGATGAAATTCATCGCAGAGTTTTTTGACAGCCGGAAAAAACATTTTCCTCCAGGTGACCGGCGAGAAAAACATTCCCTTGTCATAGGCCACATCTCCCCAGATCACCATTCCTTTTAAATTGAACATCTCGATCTGCCTCTTCCCGATCGCCAGCATGTGCTCCGTCAGGCGGTCGATAAAGGCCTGAGTCTCTTCCGGGTAGAGGACCAAGTCCATTAAGGCTCCTTCCGTACCCCGGCAGCGCCACAAAGCTTCAAACGGTTCGCAAACACTTCCCCAGATAAAAAAGTCGTTTTTGTAACGTTCCACAGTTTCCGCGAAACTCGGCAATACCATGTAATCATCGCCCGTATTGATGATGTCGTCCCGTTCGTCATAATAGCGCCGGGGATCAAGAGGATCATCAAATTGGAAAGAGGCATATTCCTCAGCCGACTTGATGCCGAACTCGAGAAACATAGGCATGGGGGCTTCCGTCCGACGCTTAATAACAGATCCCCAGCCGGTTTCGTAGACCATTTGCTCCTCGCTCCGTTCGATGAAGCGGCTGCGCATAACCCGCGGGTCGATATTAGGGGTGACCACGAGCAGATCCAAATCATAGTGCTCGTAAATGAAGTCATCTGGAGCCTTGTCTTTTTGCCAATTCTTCATGAACAAACTCCAGAAGAAGTCGGTTATCGGCACCCGATCCGGCTCTTCGTGGTTCAAAGCTTTCAGTACACGTTCGGTTTTAATCTCGGCCCTGCTTTTCTCAGGCATAAGCAACCTTCTTCCTATTTTTTTGTCGGGGAACCGTTTGACTTATGCGATGTCCATATCATCCTTAAGACCCTCGGCGTCTGACCCCTCTGGCAATCCGCTCTTCCGTGTATTCATCCGATAGAATGGAATCCCTTTACTGTGCGGCCAGGCAAAAGTTCTTGGCCATCTCGGCCGCGGAAGCGGCATCGTCAGCGTACCCATCCGCACCGATCTCCCGGGCAAACTTCTGTGTGACCGGCGCCCCTCCCACTATTACTTTAACCTGATCCCGGATACCCGCTTCGGCCAGCCCCTCAATGACATTCTTCATGCCCGGCATGGTCGTCGTCAACAGCGCGGAAATGGCGAGAATATCCGGCTTATGCTCCTGGGTCGCCGCGACAAATTTGTCCGCCGCCACGTCCACGCCCAAATCGATAATTTCCAGGCCGGCTCCTTCCATCATCATCCCGACCAGGTTCTTGCCGATATCATGCAAATCCCCTTTAGTCGTTCCCATGACGACTTTGCCGACAGGTTCCACGCCCGACGCCGAAAGCAGGGGTTTCAGAATGTCCATCCCCATGTGCATGGCGCGGGCGGCAATCAAAACCTCGGGCACATAGACTTCGTTATTCCTAAACTTGCCCCCGATAACATCCATTCCGGCAATCAGACCCTGGATCAGGACATCATTGACGTCCATACCTGAATCCAACGCGTTTTGTACCAGTTCTTTCACTTTTTTCCCGTTACCCACTTGTAAGGCAGCAGAAATTTCTTCTAGAATAGGCATTCGTTTTTTCCTCCCAAATAATCATTTTGCAGATCGACTTCTCTGCATAATCTTCTCTATTTAATTTTGAAACACAAGCATCTTCGCCAGCCTTCAGGATTCTGTTTTCCTGGTGGGCACCCCCAAGACAGTGGTGAGGTGGCGAGGATTGACCCATCGTAACGTTTCCTCGTCACGCAGCCCCAGATCTAGTAGGTACACTCCCGGGCAGCCTGGGCATACGCGAGCAGGTTTTCCTTGGGTACATCATCAAAGAAATGATCCGCACAAGACATGATGTATCCCCCGCCTTGACCGAATACGTCAAAGAGGCGGCGAACCTCCTTGCGGATTTCGGCCGGCGTACTGGTGAGGATATTAATCTGATCCATTCCGCCTATGAGACAGACCTTACCATGCATGGCTTCATACAATTCCGGACCTTCAATGTTGCCGCCGACCGCCTTGGGCGACAAGGTTTCGGATGCATCCGTGCCCGTTTGCACGATTAAGTCAAAAATTCCGCGCATACCCCCACAGGTGTGGTAGGATGAGATATGCCCTGCATCGTGTAAAGCGTCATGGATTCTTCTGTCATAGGGTAAAGCAAACTCCTTGAACATAGCCGGTGAGATCACTGTTGACGAGGAGGCTCCGCCACCGGTCTCAATCAAATCGAATTTTGCGCCCTTCAAAGATTCATAGATAAACTGCAGTTTTTTCTCCAATAAAATGTCCAGAAATTCGTGCACCCACTGAGGCTCGTCGATCGTCGCGTAAACCATGGGCATGGTATCATAATAGCAACAAGCCTGCTGCCAGCACCCCGCTTGATCTCCCCAGACAAATCCCCGGAGAATCCCGTCATCGCCGATCCGATCATATTCCTTCGCAATGGCGCGCTGGTCCAGTTTGGGCACCGGCATGTATTTCAGTAAATAGATGTCCTCCGGATTCTTAATAAGGAACTCGGTAATCCAAGTTGTCTTCTCGTTCCCCCCTGTCTTATAGGTCAACTTGCCTTTCGGGGTATGGATGGTATGGTGAACCACCATGTCATTGACGTCGTCCCTGACAATTTCGACCTCATCGATCCATTCCTCCGAGTATTTTTTCGACTCGACCCTTCCCGGAAGCCAGAATTGGCCCATCGCTTCGAAATACTGAATCGAAGCGTCCAGCCCACAAGTCTTGAATGCGTCCAGGGCATCCATCCCGTTCATGTAATACTTCAAATGGTAATCCTGCCACTGGTGTACAGTCACCGGCACGCGATCCGGCGTGCCTTTACGCAGGGCGGTCAGCAGCCTCTCTTTGGAATTCACGGTTCTTCCCTCCTTCAAATTCGAATGCTTCAGAACTGGCCTAATCAAGCCTGACTTTGGGCATTCCACAGGAAAACATCAAAGTCCTGTAGCTATCCTTGCGCTTTTCAGCACTCTTGGGTCAACGAGCGGCTCTGCAGTGCACGAATTCCTCACCGCTTAAGTATTGTTTGACGGTTTGCGGTTCGGCGAAGATCTGCACTGCAGATCTTCGTACCTTGGCGCCGCAGCTACGTATGAAACAATTCTTAGCTTCCCGCTTGCCGGGATAAACTTTGCGTGTCATAATAGCCGGAGATGGGGAAGGAGAAGCGAACCTGGCCGGCCCCGCGCGCCCAACCGGTCCAACAGTAAGCGCAACCGTTGACCGGCCGGCCCACTTCCCTCCCTGCAGTCCACTCTGCTGCACTTTGACCGTGAATCACAAGCGTTGCAACACCTGTGCACAATACACTCAATAACTTGGTGATTACCTCACTTCTTTACCATTGTGCAGGCAAGAATTGGTTTACATTGTCCTTCGTGATAATCTTTTGAGGAAGATAACGTACCGGGGGAATAGTCTTACCTTCGAACCACTGCGCAGCTTCGTAGACGGGAAGCGCGCCATCACCTTCAGCAGTCTGGTATGTCTCCGCCGCCAGGAATCCACTCTTAATGGCATCCATACCCACTTTGCTATTCCCGGCCGCAACAATGACAACATCGCTTCGATTCGCGTTTTTCAACGCTTGTTGAGCCCCAATAACTTCAGCGGAGTCACCGTCCAGCACTAGACCTTTTAATTTGGTACCGTACTTAGTTAACCAACCGGAAACAAGTTGTTGAACAACTGTCGCGTCCAGCTTACCGGTTTGCGCGTCGAGCACCTTCATATTCGGCGCAACTTTTAACAGCTCATCTTCCACTCCCCATGTTCTCGAATAATACGGAGAAGCTCCCGGCATGTGCCTTACGATAGCGTAATCACCGGTATTGTGCATCAACTCGGCAAACTTGTCAGCGAGAAGCTTCATCTGTCCCCAATCATCCGGACCGGTCCATTCCAAGGCATATTTCATAGCTGCGTTGTTGGGTAGCAGGTTGCTGGCGATGAACGGAATTCCGGCCTGGTTAATCTGTTTAAACAAAGATTCTGCAACATCACCGGCGACAGGGGGGATGATAATCATATCCGGACGCTGCGTGATCGCTTCTTTTACTTGTTGAGTCTGCTGAGCCACGCTCCAGTCACCAGTCATGACCTTCAAGTTCATTCCATAAGCGATGGCGACTTTTTGAGCACCATTCGTGTAAGCGGTGAAATAAGGATGTTCACCCGGCTCAATGAGAATGATGGTTTTGCCTTTAGCTCCGTTTGCAGGGGACTTAGGAATATTAACTTTGTTCACATTCCAACCTGCCCACTCCATGTCATACCAATGTCCGATATCGGTTTTGGGCAATTGACTGGGATCTGCTGGCCTTTGAGGAGGCTTGATGTCAGCACCCGGCTGTATGAGAGGTTGATTGTCAGACGATTTCAAAGATGATACGTCTACTTTTTCTGCCGTTGACTTGCTTGTACCTGCTTGACTTGCATTCGGTTGATTTCCACACCCGGCCACCAGACTTGCGACAAGAACCATTGCCGTTAAAATTCCGGCTGCTTTTTTTAACAAGATATGCACCCCCACTGATTCTTTCATTTTGGCTACTCGACATCTACTCCACTGCGGTCTCTTTGTCTCTCCGATCCTACCACCTCCTTACATTCAGATCATGGCACCCTTTCGCCTCCTACCCCCTACCACCTCCTCACATCCAAACCCTACACTTTAACGTTTCAAGGAGAATTCTTTCAGTAGTTCAACCCGTTGTCCGCGAAGTTTATTCCGTTGATAGAGAGAGAAGGACTCTTGTAAGACAACAACGGCCAAGATTAAACCGCTGAAAAGGATCTGGATGGAATTGCCCGCCCCCAACAAAGTCAACCCGTTATACAGGATGACCAAGGTGAGAACTGCAACCATGCTTTTAACCACGCTCCCTTCTCCACCTGCCATCGACGCTCCACCAATGATGGTTGCGGCAATAACCTGCATGGTTGAGCTAACCCCCAAGTCGGGCAGAGCAGAATTTAACGTAATGGCAAAAAGTGCGCCTGCCAACGCAGCAGTCATACCGGAGATGGTAAAACCTTGGATAAGATATTGATCCGTTTTCAGTCCTGCCAACCAGGCAGTTTCCTTATTGCCGCCCAGAATGTAAAAGCCCCTGCCATAACGCGTGAAGGTCAAGATTCCTTCGAAAACGAGGATGATGATTACAGAAATGAGCACAATTGGGGGAAATAGCGGAATAAAAGATTGCTGTAACCATCCACCTAAGCCTGTGTCTTTGGTGTACAACGCACCGCCATTGGCGTACAAATATACAATTCCCTGAACGATCGTCATGGTTCCCAGGGTTACAATGAAGGAGTCAATTTTCGCCTTTGCAACCAAGAGCCCATTGACCAAACCCACAATTCCTCCCGAAATTACTGCGATGAGCAGGCTGATTGTCCAACCAAAATGAGGCTCAAATCCAATAACAAACATTGCCCCCAGGGTGAGATTGGAACCAATGGAAAGATCCAACTTGCCCATGATTATAACGATGGTGAATCCGATGGCAACCACAGCATTTAAACACATTGTTTCTAAGATAGTTGTAAAATTGTAAAGGTTAAAGAAATGGGGCGCAAAAATTGACATAACCAGGAATGTGATGATACATAACCATACGATTCTGTATCGATTGACCATTGAAGAGATCTTACCGTTCCTTCCCGTTTTAAGCATCGTCTCTCCCCAACTTTCTCAACGATTTCTGATTAACTCCGACCACAATGATGAAAATGACCCCTTCCACAATCGTTTGATACAGCTGAGATACCCCTATTAGATTTAGAACATTAACAAGAATCCCCAGTAAAAGCGTTCCGCCCAAGACTCCCACTATATTGCCGCGCCCGCCTGCCAGCGAAACTCCGCCGACCACAACGGCGGTGACAGCGTTAAAGTCGTAACCGGTTCCATTTGAGTAAACACCTAGTTTCACCAGAGAAGTAAGGAATATCCCGCCAATGGAAGCGGCAAAGGCCGATATCAAAAATGCGATCCCTATTGTTAGAGGAACGTTTATTCCGCTAAATTTGGCAACCTCCGCTGAAGACCCGACTACTTTTAACCTGCGGCCAAATCTCGTTTTGCTAAGGATGAGTTGTCCAATGATGACTGCACAAAACAGTAGAATAAAGACAAGGGGTATGGGACCCACATATTGTCGGGCAAGATTCACAAAGCTCGAAGCTGCCCTGCCGTTGTTTCCATGGAGATCAGGGTAAATTTGATTAGCTCCCCATATCCAACGCATGAGTCCGTTGAGCACATACTCTACCGCCAAAGTCCAAATAATCGGGTTTGCTTTGTAAACCCCTACGACAAAACCGTTGATGATACCGATTGATAGACCCGCAAGTATGCCAAGGAGCAGACTAATCGCAATTCCATAGTGCAAGGTGGCCACAGTGATAATTCCTGCAAAAGCCATGACAGAAGGCACTGACAAATCTGCATAATGACCGCTGTAGGTTACAAATGCGACACCCACAGCTACGATACCAAGAATAGCAACGGTCTGGAGAATCGTAGTTAAGTTTGCTAAAGTGTAGAATTTGGCTGAAACCAAGGGCCCAACAATCAGAAAGATCCCCACTACAATGAAAATACCCAGCTTGCTGATCCAGAGGCTCAATGTATTGAGCTCCAGACTCCGGCTGTCTTTCTTAAGCTCATCTAGATTCGCGGATTGCATTCACATATTCCCCCTTTCCATTCGCCGCTAACAACAATTCTTCTTCCGTGCAATCAACCCGATCTATTTCGCCAATGAAATGGCCGTTTCTCATAATGATTACGCGGTCTGACAATCCGGCGAGTTCCGGCAAGTCTGACGTGATTAGAATGACAGAATAACCGCGATTCGCCATTTCCATAACGGCCTGGTGGATAACCATTTTTGAGCCAATGTCCACACCCCGTGTGGGTTCATCTAAAATGAGTACCTTAGGCTCTGTAGCCATCCATTTAGCCAATAATACCTTCTGTTGATTTCCTCCGGACAAAGTGGCTATCATTCTATGGTCTTCAGCGGGATTAACTTGGAGATCCTTAATCAGTTTTTTCACTATTTCCTTACCGTCCTTGGGAGAATATCTCGAAATGGAGGCCGATAGGATATTTTCACCGACGGAAAGTCTTAAAGCCAGTCCTTGTTCCTTTCTGCTCTCGGAAAGGTAGGCCAGTCCATAGGCCAGGGCGCGATTCATGGATCTGAATTGAATTTCCGTTCCGTCCAAATGAATTTCTCCTCCGTCAATCGGATCGATTCCAACCAACGATCTAGCCAATTCACTCCGACCCGCACCGGACAAGCCGCAGATTCCTAGAATCTCTCCTCGCCTAACATGAAAATCAATATTATGGAAAAATCCCCGTCTGGAAAGTTTTTTTACTTCTAATTTTACATCCTCTTTTATCGAAGAACTTCTTTTACGATACATTTCGCCTGCGGCACGTCCGATCATCATTTCTACCAAAGCTTCTGTGGTTACGTCTGTGATATCTTTGGTTGCGACTTTTTCACCGTCACGCATAACTGTAACGCGATCCGCAATTTTGGAAATTTCCGGCAGATGGTGGGAAATATAAACGATTCCAATTCCCTGCTTTTTTAGCACATTAATGATGCCAAAGAGCCGATCTACTTCCTCCTTCGAAAGGGCAGATGTCGGCTCGTCCATGACCAAAATACTGGGGTTGTTCCCCAGGGCCTTGGCAATCTCAACGAGTTCCGCCTCGCTCTGGCTGATTTCTTCAACAGCAACCAAAGGATCAATATGACCCAAACCGACTCTGCCCAGCAGTTTCTTCGATTCGTGGATGAGAGTTTTTCTATCAAGCAGCCATGTGCCTTTGGTTGGCAGTCTGCCCGCCAATAGATTTTCCGCTATACTTATAGGCTTTGCCAAGCTCAATTCTTGGTAGATCATTTGTATACCGTTTGCCTTGGCCATTGCGGGCGAGTGAAGTTGTACTGTTTTCCCGTTCACTAGGATTTCTCCAGTATAATCATTAAAATAACCCGCTATCACCTTCATTAACGTGGATTTACCGGCGCCATTTTCTCCCAGAAGAGCATGGACTTCTCCGGCAAAAACATCGAAATCAATCGTTTTTACGGCATACGTTCCCGGAAATTTCTTGCTCACTTGTTTCATTTCAAGTACCGTTTTCAAAGTTTCACCCCCTAAACAAGTTTCTTCCGATGGAGAAGCAGCCATTGAACCGCAAACTCGTAATTAGAGTATTCGTGGACATAGATTCTGTGAGACAAGTCGAAATTCCCAATAGCATGGCTTATCGTATGGTTGTACTCTGCCACAGGTGCCTTTGGCTTGATCGTCTTTATCAAATCATAAAGCTTCTTACTGTGATGGGTTAATCCCCGTGGCACCACTGCGTCCATATCAGACCACCAAAGCATGAGCGGAACTTGGCTAAGTTCATTTGCGTAAGAAAGGGGGCTTCGCTTTTCATACTCGCTCAGTACGTCAGCCGGTTTTCCTCCAACTTCCTGTTCAATTATGATTCCCAAGGAACTGATATTGGGGTCATCCCACTGGAGAATATCTTCATAGAAAGTCTTCAAATCTACCACGGGGTTGAAAGTGAAAGCGGCCGCGACCCGATTATTGAACTTGGCAGTAAAAAGGAGAACCTCTTGCCCACCCATGCTTAACCCACAGGCATATATTCGACTCTCATCAATGCGAAAACCCAATCCTTTAACCTCGTCTATCACCTGTCCCATATCGGCAATCTGCCCCTCATATCCCAGACAGGTTAATTCTCCCGTGGTTCGGGCATGACCAAAAGGGGCAACAAGAATGAACCCATATTTTTCAGGCAGCCCTTTCCACCCCGGATGTGGAGCAATCGCTTCAGCCGGACCATTCTCATAATCCGCCTCTGCACTCCATGTACAAGGGTGCGGAGAGATTACAAGTGGCATGGGATTTCCCGTATAAGAAGGCGGGACATCCTGCAAATAATAGTGTTCCGAACCGTCATATTTTGAAATGAAGGGTACGACCCTCTTGCCTACTGACGAACTCATTAACCACACTCCCTCGTAACGGGTTTGGATACTTAGCGTTTAGAAGTCAATCTTCTCCAGTCGAGCTCTTTTCAGGGACGCCCTTGTCTGAGCCGTCAAGTGTGCCGGGGTGATTTCCCACAAACAAAGATTATCTCCCAGTGCCGTACTTCTTGGCTTCGTCATACAGCGCGACGATATTGCGGGCCGGCAGTTCAGGCAGCATGTAGTCGTGGGAAGGAGCCACAATATACTGACCGTCACTGCCCAGAATATCAATGATCCTTCGTGTCTCGGCCCGGACGTCTTCTTCGCTGCCGTACAGCAAGACCTCATTGACATCGATCCCACCGAAGAATACAATGTCGCCACCATATTCCCGTTTCAGGACTTGTGGATCCATATTGTGGGCAAACACCTGAATAGGGTTCACGGCGTCAAAGCCAATTTCAATTAAATCGCCGATGATCTCATGAATATCGCCGCACGAATGCAAACCCGCCACGGCGCCGTGTTTATGGGCCAGTTCCACATACTTCGCTAAACTCGGCTTGAAAAACTTGCGCCACATATCCGGTGACATCAAGAGCCCTTTCTGCGAGCCAAAATCATTGCCGATGAAGGCGAAATCGATCACACCCGGATTCGCTTCAAAAGCCCGTTTGCTTACTTCGTAATAAAAGTTAAAGGTATGCTCAACGATCGCCTGAGCTAGGGCCGGGTTCATGTACATTTCGATGAAGAAGCGTTCCATGCCGATCAGTTCGATGGAATCGTGGAAGAAGGGCGCCCAGGTCCCGCCAATGACGCAATAACCTTCGCAATCTTGCAAATCCTCAGGACAAATCTTGGGATCCCAATCCTCCGGCTTGGGGAATGGGTATGCTTCAACTTCCTCGACAGTCTCCACATCCTTGAGCGGATGGTTTAGGGCCTGCCCCCAATGATAACCGCCCCTGCGAATCCCCCATTCATTGTCGACCGTTCCGTCCTCATATTGCTTGAAGGGTGTGCCGATGTACTTTGGGCGAACAGTCTTGTAGTCCATACCGAGAATGTCATAAAGCGCTTCTTTTTCTGTCTTGGCTCCGAGAAAATCCATTACGTTTTGCGTTGTTTCCGGCGCGGCCCCATACCACATCGGAAAACGATCCACCTCTTTACCCCGGAAGGGCGCCATGCCTCTCTCCTTTGAGTTCACGCGACTCCATCTCCTTTCAAAATCTTTGCTCTGAATCCGTGCGAGGGCCTAGGCCCCATGGGCTCTCTTGAGTACGGAACCCGGACCCTCTTGAGTACGTAACCCCCGCACCATTTTAGAAGACTCTCTTACCACCAACTCAGGTTTAAGGCGCAGCAATCGCGGAAAACCAGAATCATCCCCATTCACCCTTTCATAAATGAGCCGGGCAACCTCTTCTCCCAATTCCCGCATGGGCTGAACCACCGCGGTTAAGGGAGGATTCGCCAATCTCGTAAGATCCATACTGTCGAAACCCACCAGTCCCAGAGACTCCGGTACCTTAATCCCCAACTCGTTGATGGCCAGCAGAGCGCCAATCGTCATGTAATAGTTGGCGACAAATACCGCTTCCGGAGGATTGGGAGACTCCAGGAATTGTCTCATGAGAGCATAACCGCTCTCAGTCGTGAAGTTTCCGTTAAGAATCAAATCTTCGGATACCGCCATGTTGTAGTCCTCGAAAACCCGCCTGAATCCACGGTACCGTTCTTGGCCGGTGGTCACTTCCTGACGGCCATTGATCAGTCCTATGCGCTCATAACCTTGATTAATGAGGTGTTCAACCGCCAGATATGAACCATTTACATTATCCACTAGGACACAATCACCCCGAAAGTCGGAAACCATACGGTCGAGCAAGACAACCGGAACACCCTCGGCTTGGATTTCCGCTAAATGGTTGGCTTGTTCGCTTGAAGGAACCAAAATCATTCCGTCCACTTGTTTCTCTTTGAGCATAATGACGCGCTGTTGTTCCCTCTCGACGTTTTCATCACTGCTGCAGACGATGAGGCTATAACCAAAACCGTTGAGGACCTCCTCAATGACCTTGGCAATCTCCATAAAGAACGGGCCAAAATCCGGCACAAGCAAACCAATGGTTTGCGTCTTGCTGGTTTTTAGACTTCGGGCCACCAAATTAACGTGGTAACCCAATTTTTCAATTGTGTCCAACACCACTCTTTCCGTTTCCGGCTTAACGCCCCGCCCGTTGACAACCCGGGAAACGGTCGCTATGGATACTCCGGCAACTTGGGCGACATCTTTGATCGTAGGCGACAACTTCCAACTACCTCTCTCCGTAAACGTTATCTATGCATATCTGCTCATTAGCAGTAAACGTTTACATTCTTACTTGTAGTATTATTCGCTGTATTTTCCCGAATTCCTGCTTCAAGCTGGTGGGTTTAAAAAATATTTTTTTACCCTCACCTTACACTCAAGTTACGAAAGCTTTAGACGCTGCTCATACTGACATCTTGCGGACGTCTTGCCTTTTGTACAGTTAGGGAGTGCTGATAAAAGCACCTATCCCTCAAGGCCTGGCCCTGTAAAGGTGTAGACGTGAGAAAACAGACTTGTCTATTACTGCATTTCTGTATCGGAGATCGAAGGATAATCCCGGAAGGATTACGAGGAAGAAATCCGCTAATTCGGCACGTGCTTGCAAAATCTCATTTTCTTCTTGCTTGTCCAGGCCTTGTCCAGACTGGGCCTGTCCGGTATAATATAATGAGGATAGGGATCGGAGAGGGAAGTTTGAAACAAAGAGGTACTGGCTAGGGAGTAAAAAGCGCACAGCAAACAAACCATTCACATTTTGCGAATGGGAAAAAATAACATTGGGAGTTTTCAGATTAAGCGATTACGGGAGATTCGTCTGTTATTGTGTAACCTCTTTTCCTGAGAAGTTCCAGAGCCTGCGCCTTTGTCAGAACCTTAGATTCATTGACAGGGCGGTGCTCCAGAAAGCCTTCGGGGGTATATGGCTCCTGCTTATGCAAGATATTCCAGATAGCGGTCAAGAGCATCTTGCAGACAGCGATGATAGCCTTTTTGTGACCCCGGCGGGTCTTGATTCTGTGATACTTCTCTTTGAATTCAGGGTGTTTCTTAGACTTGAGAAGTGCATTTGCAACCTGAACAAGAAGAGGTTTCAAATAACAGCCGGCACGAGATATACGGGTGGATTTTACTTTTCCTCCACTCTGATCATTGCGTGGACAGCATCCAGCCCAGGAAACAAGATTCTTAG
>LDXJ01000031.1 GCA_001029295.1 Peptococcaceae bacterium CEB3
CTATGATCCTGCGGCTGATGGTGTGGTTGATGGCCATGATCCAGCGGTGCTCTTTGTTCCCAAGTTTCCGAAGAGCTTTGTGCGCCCCCTTCTTCTGGAGCTTTTTCCGCAGTTCTGCGTAGTGCCGCCGGATGTAGGCGAGTTCCGCCCCGCTGAAGAACAGGGTAGATCCGAGGATGCTTGCAACCGCAAGGTCGATGAGCCCCAGGTCCACGCCCATATACTTCGGCGGCTTCTTCTCCGCTTTTACGCTGACGGTGAGCGCCAGGTGAATGTACCACTGTCTGCCGCATTTGATGAGCTGCGCCGTCCCTTGTTTGGCTTGACCGGAGAGAAGAAGTTCCAGATACTTAATTTGGTACTTCTCTACTTGAATGGGCACGCCCACCCGTTTCTCCAGGGTGGGAAAGGAGACTTTCCAGGCGGCTCCGCCGTCCTGCAGGGTCTCTTTCTCTATCCGGAAGTTCTGGTTGTTGAAGTCCGGCCAGAGCCGCTTGAACGATTTGGCATTTTTCTTGGCCTCGATGTCCCGGATAGCCTGGCACAAGACAGCGGCTGGCAAGGGTTCTGAGTGCAGCTTAGCATCCCCTGAGCTTTTGGGACGCATGGGCTTGTCAAGTCCTAGATACCGGTTCGCAAAATCGGTTGTCCGGTCGGCCATGGTCTGGTACATGTCCTGTTTCGTCTTCGTGGAATTGAACAGCTTGAGCTTGATTGTGATGACTTGGCCTTTCTCTTCGTCAGTCTGTTTCATTTCTTCACCTCCTCTCTACATGAAGAAAAGCCGCTGCATGATGCAACGACTTTTCTCGATTAAGTTCCAGGCAATTACAATTTCTTGTGCTTTCTCCCTCACCTCCTGTTTTTAGACACACAAAAAGAAGCCCTTACGGGCTTCTATTTTGTGGCAATATTTTAGGGTAGGCTTCGCCCCACCCTGTTTTTCTCATTTTATCGCGGATTTGGGCCGTTTACAAGCCTTTTTTGGGCCTTTTTACAAAATATTTTTAGCAAAACTTTTGGGACGCGCTTTCATCCCCGGAATCAAATTCCGAGGTTTTCCCGCGCGTATCCTATAACGGGCTAACCAGCTCTGTCTTAACCGGCTTGGCTAGATCTTTTAGCTTAATATAAACCCCCTTGTTTTGAATACCCTTAACGGCATATTTCTGGTTGTTAAAGAGTACCGTATCACAGGGCTGGTACGCATATCTCGTTTTGCGAATTCTGCGCTGCCCCTTGGACATTTTCTTTCCCCTGTAAATACGCAAGTTTGGACCATTCAGGTTGATGTTGCGGGCCCTTCTACCTGAAAACAACTCTCCACCAGAAACTTTCTCACCTGTCCGGATGTCGATATACCGGGCATCGTAGAACAACTCCAAGCTACGGTTATTCCGCCGAATCTGCTTAATCTGTAGCGGATCAACTCGCTGCTGGCTGGTTCCCCCAGCAATACAAAACGCATCATTCACATGGGATTTTTCAAGCCCCGACTCAATACGCAATGTCTTTGTGATATGCCCGTAGGTGTGTTCACAGCCAATAGCATTAACCAGTTTCCACCGCACTACGCTCATAAATGTCTCCGGCTTATAGCTCTTGACTTTCGGCTCCCATCCATACAGGAACTTGCCGGATTGGTGGTTTGCCGGAGTATGGCATTTAGTGCAAAGCGTGATCAGATTCCCTGGCCGGTCAGTCCGGTCCCCTTTCCAGAACCCAATATGATGGACCTGAAGGACTTTCTCTTTGGCTTTGTTCTTACAGTCCGGGTTTTGACATTGGTGATTGTCCCGGTGAAAGATATATTCCCGCAGGTTCCAAAAACCGTACTGTTCTCCCTGTTGGTATCCTTTGCCTTCGATGTTAGGGTTCTTAATCTCCTGGATATCAAAGGCGGCAACTTCTACGACAACTTTGCTTATGGGAACCAGGGCAGAAATCTTGTCTACCAAGCGGATATGAGTATCAAGCTTGTTCTGTAGACTGGGTGCCAGCCAACCTTCGGGCTTTTTCCTGTTGTTAAACCTTGCCTTGCGGTAACGGAGTCTGCTCCTCCGTTGTCTGCGGTACCTTGATCGTTCCTTGTTTCGTTCGACCTGGCACTGAAGAAGACTGAGTTCTCCGGCGATCCATTCTTTTGCAGCATTGACGGCTGAAAAACCCACATTACTATACCCGGAATCCAATCCTAACGTAGCCGGTTGTGTGTACTCCGTCGTTTCATACATAAGCTGGATAGTGAAGGGCTTGGCTTTGACAACTTTGGCCTTTCCCTCTTTGAGCATCCTTCTGACCTTCCCATGCCGTTCTGTTGGAATAAGCGGTTTTCCTTCTTGGGATAACACATAGACCACATTCATCATCTCCTCGAAGAGATAAGTCTGCCTTACGGCAGTCGGTCCACATTGCCAATGTTAATGCCGGGTTTAAGCGGACATCACTTCTCCTACCCTCAGAGATGTTTAAACACCCGCCGCAGAGCCTGGAACGTGTGGAGGATCCCAGGGTGCCTATCTATTCCGGCTTAACGTAGTGGTTCGCTGTCCCCTTTCGGTAAACATCCCGACCACTAAGGCATAATCAACCGGGCCTGAGGGCGTATAAGCCTGGCTTACACGTTTCCCCAAGCCCCCACTTCAAACGCCGCTAGGCGTTAAGTGGGGGTAGTTGACCCTCCAATTCCGGCATGACCACCTTTTTCCCATTGACAATTTTTTGCTTGTAGAAGAAAGGCGTTCCTGCAGAAATACATTGATCTCTTAGCGATTCTACCCAGCCTTCATCCATTGGCCTGGCATTAGGCCCAGATTCGGCACCAACAATCACCCAGTTTAGTTTATTTGAAAATATGTTTGGTATGGCTTGACAAACGGATTTTAGATTAATCCCGCATCCCTCCAATACATTCATGGTTGTGTATTTATTAAATTGTACCGATGTTAAATCCACCAGCTCCAACAACGGCTCTGCGCTAATAAATCTCACTGTCGCCGCCGGTGTGCGCAAAAGCAGTGGAATCCGTTCGTCGGCGGCAGCTTGATTCTCCACCGAAGTACCGATCCACGCATTGGATGGAAACACGAAATCAGCATACCTTTTGGGATTTTTCGTTAGGAAAAGGAATGTATGCTGCGGACACTGCTCTACCACCTGCAAAACTTGCTTAATCCACTCTGTCGGCACCCAATCGCCAAAGAGATCCCCCATGTCCGAAACGAAAATGCGAGAAGGTCTTTTGAGCTTCAATGGCTCCGTTAATCGCCCTGGATGAAAACTTGGCGCAAAACCGTTGGGAAATGCCTTGCTCCCTTTGAAGCGTTGAGCTATACGGCGAGCAAAGCAATAGGTACATCCATGGAAACATCCTGTTACCGGGGACCAAGTATGGTCACAGTAGGGGATTCCGTATGGGCCTTGTTTGTTCACGACACACACCTCCTTAAATAAGCATAGTTGCTAACCAGTATCTCCGGTACTTTTCCTCTTCGGGTTGCATTGGAGTTGATGGCACGGTTTGCTTCAACGACATCCGGCTCATATTCCGCATACAGATCTACCACAAATGGAGTGGCTGAATTGCTGAGAAGTACGCAGCATCCCTTTGCCGTGAGCGCGTCGAAAAACTTTTTGAGGCGCACCTGTTCTTCCCGGCTGAAACCGCCGGAGTTATAAGCTGTAAACGAGGCTGAATCCGAAATTGGGTCGTAGGGGGGATCGAGATACACGAAATCGCCCGGTCCAGCATCTAGCAGTGTATCCGCAAAGTCCGTATTGCGAATCTCAACTTTGTTTCTGGCTAAATATTCGTGAACGGCCCGCAAAACCGGCTCATTCACGATTTGAGGATTTGCGTACCGGCCAAAAGGGACGTTGAAATGGCCGTGGCTATTGACTCGGAAAAGGCCGTTAAAACACGTGTGGTTCAAGTAGATAATACGGGCTGCACGTTCGACCGGGGAGAGACCGGCGTAGTCCGGAGCTAGATCGATGTCCCGCATCCGATAATAATATTCCTTTTCGTTTTCGTGTCGGCTGAGGTAGGCTATCAGCTCATCGGGGGAATCCCGGATAACCCGGTAGCAGTTCATAAGCTCCGAGTTGACATCGTTAATGACGGCCCTTTCCGGCTGGAGAGCAAACAGAATGGCTCCACCGCCAACAAAGGGCTCGTGGTAGGTGCCAAAGTGTTTCGGAATTCGCTTCGTAATTTCCGGTAGGAGCTGTCGCTTGCCGCCCGCCCATTTAACAAACGGCTGGAGTGTACATTTGTTGTGCATTCTATCCTTCCACCCATCCTCCTTCGTCTTCTTTCCGTTTTTCCGCACATCCTTGGCAGAATTTTGCTGGCTTACCCTTGAGCCTAGTTGTTCTTTCCCAGTATGTTTCTCCTGGGCTAATTCCCTTGCAATCCATGCTGCCCAGGCATATGTGGTATGTGCGCGCCTTCTTCTGCGTCCAAAATATTCCTTCGGGTTTTCTTGAAAAATAGGCCATGGTCGATTTTCCTCCTTCCTGCGGTATGCGCATACCCCTTTTTAGGCAAACGAAAAGAAGCCCCCGCGAGGGCTTCCATCTCTTACCATAATTTAAGGGTAGGCTTCGCCCCACCCCTTATTTACTTCATTTTAGCGTTTTTCGGGGTGTTTCGCAAGCGATCTTGGCCCTTGTGAAAAAATGTTTTTGCTCTCATACGTTCCTTTCTCCTTTTCCTTGAATTAACTGCCCCTACAAGGTATAATATACATACTAAAGGCTGGGATGTTGCTAGCATCCCAGCCTGCACAACCGGGCCGCAGTAAGCGGCTGATAGGTGGACTTGGGAAGCAAAAGTAGCCTCCGTTGTCAAGTGGATGGGCTACTTTTGCTTTTCCTTAGAATCCTTGGCAAACCTGAGTATGGACAAAACTAACGCCGCAGACGATATTGCGAGCGTTAGCCATTGATATACGCTCATTGCCCGGCACCCCCCTCTATCCTCTCGGTTCAACCGGAAGGAAAGGGGCACCCTAGGGAGAAAAGCCGCCCACCCGACACCTATTTGGTTGTGCAAGCCCAGTATACCATATCCTTCCTCGCTTAGGTCCCCTTTTCGGGGGCCTTTTTGTTCTTTGCCATTGCTTCAGGAGGCATCTTTTCGTTGCAATCGTCCTGCGCTGCTTCCCACCTTTTCGGCTGTCTCCACAACGGTATACAATGGCCTGTTCCGGGTGTTCTCGACAACCTGTTTCAGATACGCTCCCAGCACGGCTCCGGCCACCGTCCCCTGCAAGCCGATACAAAACATGAGCACATGCGGCTTCATGAAAAGAGACAGAATAAGCGTTAAAAGCCCGCTGTACGTGATGAGGCGCAGGGGCAGGTACGAAAGCGAGAACACGCCGTCCAGTGCGAGATGCATCATTTTGCGTCCGGTGTATTTCGTCTCTCCGGCGGCCCGGCCCTGGCGTTCGTAGGCAAGGGGTACCTGTTTGAACCCGGCCCAGGCACTCAGTCCCCGGAGGTAGCGGCTGTGTTCCCGCATCTGACAGAGCACGTCCACGACTTGGCGGTCCATGAGGCGGAAATCCCCCGCGTCCACCGGGACTCTGACATCCGTCAGGCGGCTGAGCAGCCGGTAGTAGAGGTTGGCCGTGACTTTCTTGCGCCAGGTTTCTCCTTGACGGCTGAGACGCTGGCCGTAGACGATGTGCGCTCCCTGTTCCCACAGTTCCAGCATTCGCGGGATGAGTTCCGGCGGGTCTTGCAGGTCCGCGTCCATGATGATGACGGCATCCCCGGATGCCGCGTCCAGCCCGGCGGTGATCGCGATCTGCTGGCCGAAGTTGCGGGCCAGGTGAATAACTTTGACATGAGGATCGACGAGTGTGTCGAGAATGTTCCCGTCGGTGCTCCCGTCATCGACAAAGAGGATTTCATAGGCATATTTGGTATCCCAGAGGACTTTCACCACGCGCTGATAGCACGTTTCAACCAGCGTGCCTTCGTTATAGACCGGAATGATTACGGAGATTTTCTTTGCCATATTGCGACTCCTTTCTTATCGTAAATTTGTTTCCAGCCCGGCAGGTGATTCATCTGCCAAGCGCCGAGCCCGTTGTCCTGCCAAACGACGGTATGAATACCGGGCGCATCCTGCTTGAGGAACGGTCCGATAGGGATTTCATTAAGGTTGACTTCGCAGTAACGGCTGAACCAGGGTTCACCGGCCCAGAGCGCCCGTCCGTCGGCGATGGTTTTGATTCCGTAAAACTCCAGGGTGCCGCCCATGCTGTATTCGTTGACCGCCCTACGAATATGATGAGCCGCGAGGTACCGGGCGGCTCCCTGCTCCGCCGGTGCGTTGAATGGGGATGTGATTTGGGTAAAACCGACTCCCAAGGAGACCCCCAGGATAATGACTGCCATGAGCCGCAGAAAGTGACTGCGGTAGAGTTTGTCAGGCACTTTGATCGAACGCGCAAAGACAACCCAGGTAAGAATAACCGCATAGGCGGAGAAGCGCTGGGCAATGAAGTAGGCGACCCCGCCGAAAACGAGCCACAGTTTATCCCGCAAGCCGATTTGCCCCCAGACGCAGCCGACGAGCAGCAGCCCGAAGCCGAGAATGAAAAGTTGGTTGGCAAGGTGGAAATTGGGTGAGAGCCATTCGCTGATGACGAGGTTGGCCGGAGTGATCTGGCGGCCCAGAAAGTGGAGCATGGCGAAGGGGTCGGGCCGCAGGAAGAAGACGGCCAGGGAGGCTAAGGCAACGGCGAGATACTTCTTTGCGTTTTTCCAGGCAAAGAGCATTTCCAAGCCGATAAGGCCCAGCCAAAGGACGGCTGAGCCGTGCATGTTGTTCCAGATAAGGAGGATCGGCAAAAAGAACCAAAGAGGGCGTTGGCTTTGCTCTGCACGGGCTTTCTCGATAGACAGGAGGGCCCAGGCAAAGAAGAGGTAGGAGACGATCTGCGGTCTAGCCTGGGTTTCGACGATCCAGGCGAAGCTGGCGAGAATGGAGAGCAGCACCTGAACGGAGAGGGGCTGGTATGCGCGTGCGTAACGCCACAGGCTGAGGACGAGCAGGTCCATGACGGCAACGACCAAGAGGCGCAGACCGAACCAACCCCAGTGAAGGTAGATCCAGGCCGAAACGAGATCCCAGAGCCATTCGGCATCCCCCCAGGGATGTCCGGGCGTTTTCCATGTCCAGGTGTCGGTTAGAGGAATGGTGTGGGTACGCAGGATTTGCAGACCGTTGAGGGTGTGCCAGGGAACGTCGTAACCCCAGCCCGTGGTTCCTACGGCCCGGTAGAAGATGAGGCCGGTACAGATGAGGGTTAGAAGGCCCGCCGAGAGGATGGCGACTCTTCTTTGATTTCTTAACATGGCTTTTAGCATGGCTTCCTTCCTTCCTTGGTTTTTTCGTTTTGAGGACAAAAAAGAATAAGCCTCTACTTTAGAGGCTCTTGAACTCCGTACTCTTGGCACGGAGCGGATCGTGCGTTCCACCGACGGCACCGTATGCCGCCGGAGATGATCCGGCTCGGGGACACAGGGAAAGGAGGTTCAACCTGTTCCCTTCGCTAAGATTATAGAACGTGCGCGGGAAAACCTCGGAATTCGATTCCGGGGATGAGAGCGCTTTCCTCAAAAAATCTCATGCACATAGTCAGTATTTGTGGTATAATTAAACTATGGATAAATACAAGAAGACTCGACATGCAACTTACTTTACGAACTACCACATAGTATGGATACCAAAGTACAGACGCAAGATTCTTACGGGTAACGTAGCTCTGGCGGTTGAAGAATCACTTCAAACTGTAGCGCGGGAAAAAGAGTGGGAAATCATTGCGTTGGAAGTGATGCCGGATCACGTTCACCTGTTTGTTTCTGCCCCGCCTAAATATGCACCGGCTGAGATTGTAAAAGCATTTAAGGGCTGGTCAGCTAGACGGGTACTCATGGCGTTTCCTAATCTGGCTCAAAAGACGGGCCGGGGAACCTTGTGGGCACCAAGCTATTACGTGGGTACCGCAGGGAATGTCTCGGCAGAAACCATTCGGCATTATATCGAAGAATGCCAAGATCACTAGAGAGGGGGTGAAAACGAAATGTTTGCTGCTCAGAAAGTACGGATCAAAGGGCTTACGCAAGCAGAATATGAGATTCTGTGTCTGCTCCACCGGTATGCCAAAAACCTCTACAATGTGGCGCTCTACGCTCTGCGCCAGCACTTTTTTGCGACGGGAAGACTGCTGAGCTTCAATAAGCTCTACCATCAGTGCAAAACGAATGAGAACTACCACTTGATCCAAGCCGGAGTCAGTCAGCAGATCCTAATGAATGCGCGTGGAGACATGAAATCGTTTCTGGCGCTCAGTATAAAAGCGGCATTGAGGCAATATCCAGCGGAGAAAGTCAAGATTCCCAAGTATCTACCCAAGGACGGCTATTCTCAACTTCTTTGTTCGACCAATGCGATCACTGTTCACGACGGCTATTTTCAGGTGCCCATGTCCCATCGGTTCATGAAGGAGCATCCCGGCTTAACCATCAAAATTCGTGTGCCGGATCGTATAGCTGACCTACCCATCCGGGAAGTGCGCCTAAACCCCCTTCACCATGCCCGCTTCTTGGAAGCGGAGTTTGTGTATAAAACAGCAGATAAGGCACAACCTGTATGGGAGCCGGAAACTTTAGCTCTGGATCTTGGGGTAAATACCCTGGCAGCCGGTGTTAGTACTACCGGAACCGCGTTTTTGATCGACGGGAAGCGGCTGAAATCAGTCAATCAATGGTACAACAAGGAACGCTCCAGACTCCAATCAATGAAAGACCTGCAAGGGATCAAAGGCGAAACCAATAAACTGGCGTTGATCGCCTACAACCGGGAAAACTTCATGCGCGACTACCTGAGCAAAGCCGGTCACTTGATTTTGCAGCATTGCCTCGACAACAAAATCGGGCGGGTAGTTGTGGGTGTTAATCCCGGCTGGAAGCAGGAAATCAATATCGGTCATGTGAATAATCAAAACTTCGTCCAGATTCCCTTCTGGAAATTCCGGCGGTTTCTGGCGTACCTGTGCGAAAAGAATGGTATTGAGTACGTGGAAATCACGGAGAGTTACACATCAAAGGCAAGTTTCTTGGATCGGGATGAGTTGCCGGAATATGATCCGGAGCACGCTGAAAAGTACGTGTTCAGAGGTAAACGGGTAAAACGGGGACTCTATCGCAGTGCAGATGGGCAAGCCGTAAACGCTGACTTAAACGGGGCGGCTAATATTCTGCGCAAAGCCAGTCCGGGAATTGACTTGTCACGGGTAAGCCACGCACTCTGTCTAAATCCCATGAGACTCTACCCGCTGGCAACAATCAAGAAGCGTACACTCAAAAGTAAAGCGGCGGCCTAAGGGCGACCGCATAGAGGCCACTTGTACGGCCTGCCAAGCTCCTTCGGGAGACTTGGGAATCCTCGCGTTTCAACGCGGGGAGGAAGTCAATATATCGCGTTTTGCCTAGTCTGTAAAGGGTATTTTATCATTTTTGGCTAATTTCCCTGCTTTTCCTCCCCAATTCTCATATTATCGCTCGATGATGTGTTATTCCTATGAAGAACGCTCGCTCAAAGGCGTTTCGCTACGGATTTGGAAATACCTTTCGTGTTCTGTATCTTGAGAATGGCTTTCACGAGTTGGTTTCGGTCCCACAATTCTACGTCGTTTGCCCTGGCCAACTCAACCGCCGCGTTGGAGAAGTGGCTGTTCGTTACCACCATGGCTTTGTCCGCCCGGTAATATGCCTTGGCCGCGACAACCTCCTGCACGGCTTTGTTGCCTACGGTTTTGGCGTAGCGTTTCGCCTGGACAACCGTCTTGGTGCCGTCTTTGGAGAGCACCAGATCCGCTCCCCGGTCGCCGGTATACGGTGTTGGCTGGACGGCACATCCAAGCTGTCGAAAGAGGACGACTAAATATAGCTCGAATTCCCTGCCGTCCATTTTGTCGATGTCGCCGATACCCGCTTGTTTCAATTGGGCCCGGTGGTACATGCCAACGCCGAACTTTATGAGTCCGATGAGAACCAGAGCCCCCCAGAGCGGCCAAAAATAGCGGAACATGTACCAGAGTATGACCACAACTGTTTGCAGGAATACTTTGCTGAAACCTATGGCCGGAATCCCTACCACCGCTTTATCACCCCCTTTTTCTTCTTTTCTTCGTCTTTTGGCCGTTTTCCTTCTTTGGCGGAAAATTAGCCGGATGAGGGCCGGTACACCTTTCTCTCCAGCGATGACACTCTGGCGGAGAGTGTCCCCTCCTCTTCTGCCTGAGCCTTGTCGAAGTCGAACATGCGCGAGTCGATCATATCCAGGTGGTGCAGGAGTTCGGCTTCTTTGAACATGGGCCGCTTGGGACTGCCCCACTCGGGTGTTTGGTGGTGGGAGAGGATCATGTGCTGCAAGAGCAGCTTCTTTTCAGTGTCCAAGCCGGTTAGGTGTTCCAGTTCCGCAAGCCCCAGGGAAATATGCCCGAGCATTTCTCCTTCCAGACTGTACTCGGTGCCCAGGCCGGTTGCGTCTGTGCTGAGTTCGCGGACTTTGCCGATGTCGTGGAGGATGATCCCGGCGTACAGGAGATCCGTGTTGCACGGATAGACGCTCGTTAGTTTTTCGGCGGCAAGGAGCATGGTGCTGATGTGCTGGAGAAGGCCGCCCATGTAGGAGTGATGGTACGTTTTGGCGGCTGGATAGTACAGAAGGCGGTCTTTGTATTTTTGCAGGACTGCCGCAACCGCCGCATGAAACTGTTCGTCCCGAATGGCTTCTGCGAACCCGCTGACGATGGGCCACATGCGATCCGGCGGCGTGGGGGCCGAGGGGATGAGGGATTGCGGCTCATATGGATCGTTATCTGTCGCCTTGCGCAGTCTGTTCAGCTTGAGCTGGAGGCTGCCTTTGTATTCCTGGACCAGGGCCTCGGCCTTCACGATGTCCCCCCGCTTTGGCTGTTCGCCCCGGAGGACTTCGGGGATGTCCCAGGCTTTGGCGTTTATCTCGCCGCTGGTATCGACCAGGAGCATGTCGAGATACTTTTTCTTGGTTTCGCGGGTTTCCTTTTCGGCCATGTCTTTGACGGCAAAAAAGCCGGTGACAAGTTGGTCTCTCTGCAAATCTTTAATCATTCGCAATCTCCTTTACATTCTTCGCGCTTTGCTTATCGGGTCGCCCCGGAAGCCGGACTTGGCGGCAATGAGGACAAATCTCGAAGGGCAACGTATTCTGAGCCATGATGATTTTTTGGATTTCCCATTTTGTTGTTATCTTTTGCAAAAGGGGCTCTATCGCTTTTTCTTCGCAGCCATCGACCAAGGGATTCAACCACAGTAGCAAGTCGCTGACGTGGGTGTCTCCCGCGTATATGGCTGCCCCGATCATATCTGCGCCGGTGTTGGTACCCGGCCAGATGCTATGGAGGGAAACTACTGCTCTTATTTTCCCTGCAACGCCAAGAGAACTCGTCTGCGGTATTTCTTCTATGAAAAAATCCGGCATTTCGTTTTTCGTTTCTCCCAAAACTATTTTTGCGGCTATTTCTCTTTTTTTCAGGTACAAGAGCATGGTCCTCATATTCCGAAGGTATCGGCTGTACATGAAGGCATACATGTGTGTTTGAAGTGTTTGCAGGTGTTCCGGATCGTCCTCTTCTTCGCTCATTGTATCGAAAATCTCTTTCATTTGCTTGGCAACATCCGGAGAGGTTAACCACTCGGAAAACGAGAAATATTTGATTTCTATTGCCCCTGCCGACGCTTGTTTCGAGTGCGAGACAATCTGCTCGGCCAAGGTCCATGCTTCCAGGTCGGGCCACCAGCAGAGCCGTCTTTCCGCGCTGGGTTGTTTTATTTGGTCTTTTAGCGAGCGACGTTCTTGGCTGTATCGATCCGGCAAACAGGCGGCAATGATAACCTTGTTCATCCTCCAAACGCCTACCGTAGGTAGGGTTTCCCTGCGTTGCTCTTTCGCCGGAAAGATATACCACCTCAGCTCGGCAATGTCTGCAAGTGCTTCTTCCGGAGCAGCGGTTGTTGCGTCTTCGTCGATGGTTGCACTGAGAACTTTCCAGATACCGTTGTGCTTTTGTTCTGCAAGCAGGTGAATGGCGACTGTCGCGTTTTGCAGGTAGTTCACGGTAAGGTCGAAGATGGTCATTATCCCCCCGGAGTGGTGTTGGTACTGGACAGAATATTTTTGGGTTTCGGCTGGTGTGTACATTAGCATCTTCCTTTCTCTATTCTACTTTCTCTCGCGGCGTTCTCAACGGTATGCGCGTACCGCCCCGAAAAAAGGGTAAACGAAAAGAAGCTACCGTTTCAGCAGCTTCCATATGGTTCCAAGTATTTTGGGTAGGCTTCGCCCCACCCCTTATTTAGTCCATTTTAGCCCTTTTCGGGGTATTTGGCTAGTGTTTTTAGGTCTTGTGAAAAAATGTTTTTATCTGAGTCATTGTCTAGGCTGCGCTGCTTCGTCTGAGCGTCTTGCATACCTGCCGTGTTTGGCAGTATAATGTGCGTAAGAAGGAACGCGAGATAGTTGCATATCCCGCGCTCCGGGTACAACGAACCGCAGATTGCGCGGCTTATAGGTGGCAACGAAAGCAAAGTAGCTCCCGTGCTAGGGTTGGGCCACTTTTGCTTTCCTGAGTGTTCTGTGGCAAATTTCAGTATCCGTATGACTAATGCCGCAACCGAGATTGCGAACATTAAGGCGTGATACGTACTCATAGCCTCAGCCCTTTCCGTCGGGAAACCCCGCACTCTCTCTTTTCGAGGAAGCCGGAGAACCGTCCGGGAGGAAAGCCGCCCAACCTGCCCTATTTTGTTGTACCTGTCTCTATTGTACCATATTCGGCCATATTTTGCCAATGAAAAGCGGTCTTCTCACATTATCGTGCTGAGAGACCGTTTTCCTTTGCTTATGGCCGGTTTTTGAACGCGCGTTTGTTGCGGACTCGCTGTATAGATCTTCATCGTGGGCAGCTCCAGGCAGCTCAACGTGCCCCAGCGGACGGCCCCGGTGTCGATCCCAATTTTGACGCCGCGTGCATCCCACGTTACGCTTCTCGCCGGTGTGTGGCCGAAGACCACCAGCTTGCCAACGTACTCACAGCGCAACCAGTCCTCGCGAATCCAAAGGAGTGTGTCGCGGTCGCTCGTCTCAGGCCGGGGATAGTCCGGATTAAGCCCGGCATGGACGAAGATGTAGTCCTCGGTTTCGTGGTACAAGGGCAAGGACTTGAAGAAGCCGATGTCGTCCTCAACGAAGGCGTGATTTTGCGTGTAGCTCCGGATTGTGTATCTGCCGCCGTTCGCGAACCACTGCTCTATGGCATCGCTTTCGATGGCTTGAATTGCCATGTCCTCATGGTTCCCCAAAAGGGCAATGGCTCCGTCTTGGACAAGGGACTTGATGTCTCGTAGCTCAAGGATGGCAACAGTGATTTTTTGTCGCTGCCGCTTTGAACTACCCCCGGACTCGCCCGGTCGGTCACTTCGCTCATCTTTGCGAGGTTGTCATGGCTATCTCACGTCTTTGGTGCCAGTGGTAGTAACTTACAAAACTTAAGATGATCGACATAGACGGCAAGCACAATACCGTTGGCAAACGCCACTGAAGATGATTAACTTACCGTCAAAGAACGTGAACCGCCACAGTCCGCTATTATTGTCCACTTATTTCGCTTTTGGTGAGGACACCATGGATATGCTTCCAAACTCCTTTCACCGTTTCGTTAGGTGATGTACTCCTGCAATATGCCCAAGAGAGTATTTGGAACACGATAAAGCCGAGAATCGCACCTATAACATTAAGAATAACATCATTAATGTCAACCGTTCGCAGTAGATAACCGGACAAATGAGATATGTTCTCAATAAACTGCAAAAGTTCAATGGAAACAGAAAATAGGGCTCCCTTCCAGATAACGGTTCTAAAATTGACCTGACTTATAAACGGAAGACCGAACCCAAATGGTAGCAAGAGTAAAATATTTCCCACTCCCTGAACTGAACTCAAATAACTAAGTGTTAGTTCACGAAAAGGAATAAAGTTCAGGCCGGTTTTCCAGTTGACACCCCGCTCCACGAGGGTGCGGTTGAACAAAAGAATTGGAAAAAGAGTATAGTGAGCTACGCAAACAAGATAAATACAGAACACTGTGAAACACAATATGTACCCCACACTCCGTTCCTTTTTGCGCCTTAAGTAATAGATTAATCCCGCGAGTATCAAAGCGACTAGCGGCGCTATAGTCTTAACATCGATCATTATACCAAGTCCCATTCCTGACCCCTCCCTCGCAGCCCTTACGTCATCCGGTAACCTTCCCTTAACTGTTGGCTTTCACATTCTTAGCTCGCAATTCACATGCAGCATTCAAAATTCCAGCCAGTACAAAAAATACTACTTGCTACTTGCTGAGCATCTGAGAAGCGAGGAATACTGGAGGTTTTAAAGCCATCAGCACCCCTCGCGATTATCTTATGCTTATGATACATCACCACAACATCTAAGGCATTACTAACTGCTCAGTCAAACTTCTTGCAACTTGTGTTACTGCTTTCAATTCACACTCAATGTCCCTGTACCTTCTGTACTCCATCCATCCGTTGCACCATTTACTTTGCTAATAAATACGTAGTAAGTTCCTGCTGAAATAGTGCCGGCATTATGGCTATAAGATACATTCTGATTTAACGTTGCTGATGGCGTAACGGTTTGGCTACTAACTTCAGTATCCCACAATATGCCTTCTTTATAAACTGCGATATTGATATCATATGGACCGACAGCCCCCTGTAGCTCCGCATACTCACACAGTTGCCCAGAATCAACCAATGTTCCTGCGGGCAGATTATGCAAAACCCCATTAGCCTTTCCGTTAACGACGTAGCCCGGATAGGGCATGTTCCAGGAATAACCTGAACTAGTAGCGGCAAATGCCGGCTGAACCATTATCAATAGCGCGAAAATCACTGTCACCAGACGAATAACGAATTTCTTCATTTTCCTCTCTCCTTCGGTTTTATCTCGGGAAACCACTGCATCCCGGAGTAAAGCAATAAAGCCTCAACCATAGTGACCCCGTCCCTTTACCACAGGAGGTTCAGACCAAATCCGAGTAGGAAACTGCGCCTACGTTTAAGGATTGATCAATCCCCATAAGAATTGTCAAGGGTTGACTTCCTCACTTCCTACCACTCCCTTGGCGTGAGCAGCCAGTTGAAATTCGGGGATATATATGGCAAACAGGTTCCCCCCCTTCCTAAAAATCTCCCTTCACAACTTCCCCGAGTAGGTGTATCATAAAGACACCTACATTTGTGTAGGGGCAGCGCCTTCAGATCATTTGCTACTTTGCGGGTAATCGATGATCTGGGGGCGTCTTTATTTAAATGGCGAGAGCCATTTAAATACTCTATCTATCCATCTCCCATGGACAAACGTTCCGAAACATAAAAAGCCCGTCTCCAAAGCAAAGAGAAAGGCTCGCTAACCTCAATTACAATGGCAGCCTGGCAGTCATAGCTTAAAGCCTTAGACCCATAGCTTTGCGCCCCCGTCTTTCGGCGGGTTTACCTTTATCATTTGCTCTGTAGTAATATTACCACACTTTTCACTCAAATTGTGTCGCAATGTGGCGGTGGACAATGAAGTTTTTCAATACCCGGAATTTCCTTTTCTAATAGTAACTTGGCGCAGTGCGAGCACTTGGCGGCAAAGCATGGCTCGCTTTCCCTTGTTTTTCTGCTGAACGAACGTTTGCGGACTCGCTGTATAGACTCTCATCGTGGGCAGCTCCAGGCAACTCAATGTGCCCCAGCGGACGGCCCCGGTGTCGATCCCAATTTTGCCGCCGCGTGCATCCCACGTTACGCTTCTCGCCGGTGTGTGGCCGAAGACCACCAGCTTGCCAACGTACTCACAGCGCAACCAGTCCTCGCGAATCCAAAGGAGTGTGTCGCGGTCGCTCGTCTCAGGCCGGGGATAGTCCGGATTAAGCCCGGCATGGACGAAGATGTAGTCCTCGGTTTCGTGGTACAGGGGCAGGGACTTGAAGAAGCCGATGTCGTCCTCAACGAAGGATGATTCTGGGTGTAGCTCCGGATTGTGTATCTGTTCGGCATACCGATTGGCTTCCTTCTGCGAAGCAAAGGTACGCCCGTCGAGTTGGACCTTGCGGTTGTGGTACTTGTTTGACGCGGACGGCTGAATGTTTTCCTTGAGCAGTTTACGGCTGAGTGGATCATTACGGCTGAGGCAGAGCATGGATTCCTTCCCCCTCTCTTTCGTTTGAGCGAGCGTTTCATTTCAGCCGCAGCAGGGTCGCCGAACTTCGGTGTCTCCGGCAGCCTTACTGATAGCGGCCCTAAGCCATCTGATGTACGGCTGGTGTGTAGGATTTATCACCCCCCCTTCCCCTGGTGGTACGCGCACACGTTTCCGGGCAAACGAAAAGAAGCCCTTTTAAGGCTTCCACACGTTTCCAGTTATTTAGGGTAGGCTTCGCCCCACCTGCTATTAGGTCTATTTTAACGCTTTTTGGGGCTTTAGACCAGCTTTTTTAGGGCTTATGAAAAAATATTTTTGCTTGGAATCCGCCCTGGCTTTGTCTATGTTGCATACTGACCTTGTTTTGCAGTATAATATGGGCAAGAAGAAACGCGAGATACTGGTAATATCCTGCATTTCGGGCACAACGAAAACAAGAACATCTCCAGTTTAATATGCAATCTTTGCCCCTTTCCTTGTGTAGATGTGTAATTATTCTTCCTGATTTTTCGTAAGAACTCACGCTCTAGTCATCTTGGCTTTTTGTAGTCGGCTCATTCGTCTAAGGGCAAAATATCCTTGGTCATTGTTCTGAAGCCTTGAATTTCCTTGCCCTGGGGCGATGCTGCAGGCAACAGTAATCTTCTTCTGGATATCTAGACACGACTTGCATTTACGTAGCTTATTCTGCGACGGTAGAGCTACGCCTAGAGCGGCAACCTCAAAGGAAGCATTCTACCCTGCGTTCTCTGAGAGACAATTTATTGTACACTAGGTCGTCGAGGTCCGTCTAGCTATCGGGCTCAAGAGTACCAAGGATTACTGACCTTAAACGCTAACGGTATTTTTGATTCCTTGATGGTAACTTTAAAGACATGGGGTCTTACCAGTGGTAAGCTATCTGGTCAGTTTCCTTGTTTTCCTAAAAACCATCTTGCGAAATGGGGGATTATTTTGAAAAAAACCTTGCTAATTGTGGGGCTTATAAGTATTATGGTTGTTTTAACTTTAATGGGATTTGGTGCTAAAAACGTTTCTACCGGCCCAAATAATACGTTGCAACCAAAACAAGTAATTGAAAACTACTTCAGATTCTACAATGAGAAGAATGAGCAAGATTTATTATCCACGTTGACTAAATCGTATGCTCAACCTAACAGGGTTTTTGGTTTTAAGAGTTTGGTATTCATAAAGCTTTTGAGTGTTGGAAATGAAGATAGAACCACTGCTAATGCTTATTTGGGGTATGGTCGTGGGTCAACAAACGGAGTTAAGCCGGATAATGTTGTTGCGTACAGAGTTACTTATGTATCTCTATATAGCAGTTATTTATGGCCAAGCGGAACTCAAACTGATGATTTCACTTTAATTAAAAATGGTGATAATGCACCTTGGTTAATAGATGACATTGGTCAAGGTTGAATATGCCAGGTCTAACTGAACAGTTTGACCGCTAAGATTGAACAGTCTTTTAGTTTGAAACTGGACACTATCCAGCTACGTCTTTTTCCCCGGAGTGGACTTGACATAGGACCCCACGTCGGATGGTTCAACGAGTCGAGGGCTGTGGTGGCGGCTTATCGGGTTTAAAAGAAATATCAATGGCGGTGGTTTCCACGTCTTGAATTAAATTAATTATACCTACATGTGAGGGGATACACAAGGGAAACACGGTAAACTTCAAGAAATTATGCAGAAAACAAGCTTGAAAGCAGGCTATTTTTCAACTAAACTGGCCAAATCGAATCAAAAGTCCTGTAGGTATAATTTTTGCCGAGAATCAAGGATAGCATCTATTATCCACTCTTTACTGTCTGGCATTGTGTGGAAACAACGCGCGCGAAACCCGCATGAATAAGGGCATCCATATCTTTACGGATGCCCAAATCCACGAAAAACCGTGGAAGCCGAGCACTTTTAAGAGACTTTTACCAAAAATGCACGTCCCTATCACTAGAGAACTGTGAAAAATACATAGACATCGGATAATTTAACCTATTGTTTGTATGAGCACAAAGTAACCAACCATACGTATCACTATCATAAGTTGCAATAGTACTGTGGCTGTAAAAAATCGCAAGCGGTTCTTCCCATTGAATGATATCTCCAAGAGATATATCCTCGGAAGCACCATTTTTATCATTGCTATTTAAGGCGATCTCCTTTGCATAACCGTTATTTATCATATAGTCATGAAAACCTCCTACATTTACCCAATCATAAGAACCTGAATACCAAGTCGTAGTTGCAGGAACTCCTCCGGCGTAAACAGCTTGTGAAGCAAAATTTGTACAGTCTGCAGAATAGCTTGGATAGGCAGGATTATAATTCAATGCATATTTTTCGGCATAATTTACTACGGCTTGCCTATTTATTCCAGAGTATGAAGCAGCCGAAAAACTGGCTTTGACAGAGTTACCTGAGAGGGTTTCTTTTACTTTGTTCTTTGCTATTGCTTCATAGTTTTTCTCAAGTTGATATATATTAGCTGATCTCGCTTCCAAACCTTTTAATTTTGTATCCAAAATCGCCCTGTTATCGGCTAACACGTCACTATCATTTATTGATGTTAGCTTATTATTAGGATTTTCCACTTGAATCATATCGGCATAGTCAGCTTTATTTATCAACTTATCTACTACCCATTGACCAGATTTATTTTCTACTTGACACACATAATTATCCGACATTTGTGGATGAATTGGAAAATCCTTACCTAGTGTTAATTCTGCTTTGAAAGTAACATCTAGCATATAATTGTTACCACTTAATTTTGTTGCATTATTTATTTTAACATTTGATTTATAGCCATATATTTTGAAATTAACGTCTTTGTACCATTTTTCTTTAAACTTCTCGGTTTCCTGTATTAGCTGTAATAACTTATTGTCGTTAATAACACTACTATAGTCTTTAGTTGTACGTGTTTTTACAATATTTAACTCTGACGATAAAATATTATTAAGGACCCCACCAATTGTCGTAACTTCTGCCGCAGACAGATCGGAATATCCGGTAGTAGCAACAGTATTAACATTTGCCAATGACACGGGAACAAGACACGTCATGATCAACATGACCATGAATACTAACATACTCCCCTTAACAATCTCCTTTTTCATTACCTATTCCTCCTTCTAAATATTGAACTAGCTTTCCTTTGTTGCCATCAATCTACCTCACGTGCGCTGTTCTCCAGAACCTCGCCGCATGAATGGCTTCCCATGCCTGTACAACCTGCCCCAATTGGAAGTTCTCCAGTGTTTCATTCCCACAATTCACCAACACTCCGAATCGCCCTGCTGGCACCAAATTTAGAAACTAACTCGAAGTACGTACCCGAGGACACTCCGGTTGCGTCGTACTTCCCGCGCTCGTTAGTTATCGAGTTATCGTATATCCGCCCCCAATAGCAATCGCTTCCTGATCTATCTGCCAGATATTCTGAGACGTAAGTGGATGCAGCGGGAAATCAGGTACGCCAGCGCCACAACGAGCGCATCGGAAACAGGGTACGTGGGAGTGCCGCTGCCTGGACTACAGGCCCTTCTTACCACTCCTTTCACTCCTTCGGCGTGAGCAACCAGTTGAAATTCGGGGATATATATGGCAAACAGGTTCCCCCCCTTCTTAAAAAATCTCCCTTCACAACTTCCCCAAGTAGGTGTATCATAAAGACACCTACATTTGTGTAGGGGCAGCGCCTTCAGATCATTTGCTACTTTGCGGGTAATGGATGATCTGAGGGCCTTCTATTTAAATGGCGAGAGCCATTTAAACACTCTATCTCCCATGGACAAACGCTCCGACACATAAAAAGCCCGTCTCCAAAGCAAAGAGAAAGGCTGGCTAACCTCAATTACAATGGCAGCTTGGCAGTCATAGCTTAAAGCCTTAGACCCATAGCTTTGCGCCCCCGTCTTTCGGCGGGTTTACCTTTATCATTTGCTCTGAGTCAATATTGCCACACTTTTCGCACAAATGCAATGCGCCGAGCAATACTGTTTTTCGATAATCGGAATCTCCATTTTCAATAGCAACTTGATTCAGTGCGAGCACTTGGCGGCTGAGCATGGCTCGCTTTCCCTTGTTTTTATAATGAACGAGCGTTTGTCGCGAACTCGCCGTATGGACAATCATCGTGGGCAGCTCCAGGCAGCTCAATGTGCCCCAGCGGACGGCCCCGGTGTCGATCCCAAAATAGTCCCAAGCCAGAATTGAGTGAGTTTCTCATTTTTCCATCCACGGAGTCCCAGTCTCAAGAACGATTTCCCAAGGATCTCCTTCTTTTTCTTTAATAACGTGAACGGCAACACAGTTAAGTCCGTTACGCATGTAGGTTTCCTCCTTCGTTAACTTTCCCCGAAGTTTCAAATTGAGCTCCAAGTAGATGACTTTATACTGGTAGGCTCCCTCGTCTTCTTGCTCCTTAGAAACAATTCCAGTAATATCTGACCAGCGGATCAGATTTGCCCCGATCACTTCTTTCAGATACAGAGTTCCTTCTTTACCTGTCAATCCGTCATATATCATCGTATTGTGATGCTTATGACCGCGCAAACAAAGTAATGCTTTATCATATTCTTGCTTCCCTTGATAACTATAGAAGTCCCATGCAACCTTGGCTGCTCCCTCTGTTGGAGGATCAGTATGAACAGTTAAGCCTGTTAGGCTTAGATAGAAGGTTTTTCCTCCATCATTACTAAACATTCCTTTAGGGTCTAGTGGCTTGTGTTGTGGCGCTGGGTTGACTTGTACTGGTCCATTTATATCCAATTCTTGGTTCTGGGAATCCAGTGAACCTGTATTAGAAGAAATTTGACCCGGAGTTACTCGGTTGCTACTTACTAAAGGAGTCGATGGATTCATGCCACAGGCGGTTAAAACAAACGCAAGGCTTAAAATGAGTACACATAAGAATTTTCTTCTCATGGTTTCCTCCTCTTCGGCTTTATAGTGCAAGGAAGAATGGGACACATTCTTCCTTGCTTGTGTGGACTTTCAATTATGAATTTGGGACATTTACGATTTCCTCACATACATGCACGGCTAGATTTTTATACCATTTATTAATAATTTGGGAATAATCCATTCCGTCCTGGGCATCATAATAACTCCCCCATTGACTCATAGCATACCCCGGTGAAGTGGTTGCGTAATAGCAAGTTTCTAATAGTGTGGTGCTTACTGAGCCATCGCTATTTATGGTATAATTACCAATCACCTGATTCTTCACGTTGTCGACAGCCTGACTACAATTAGGTGCCTTAGCACCTGATCCCGGGTCATACATTTGCGAAGCGGTTCCATTTGTTACGTCGGCACCATGACGCCAATCCTTTGGATATATCGTATGATACCACCCATAAGTTTTAACAGCCAGCGCTCCTGCTTCCAGTGAATTAAATCCATCGCTTGCCCAGGATTCATACCACTCATTTGGCAGAACATCCTTGACATATTGCTCGAAATCCACCGTGACATTCCCATTCCAAACATTAAAATCCTCTGCGCCACTACTATTCCGGTCATAAATTGCAACGGTTATTTGTGACGGTTCGGGAAAAGCGAGTACAGGATGCGTTCCCGGAATACCTTCAGGTTTAATTTTAGTGGAAGGGGCAATATTCCTGGTAACGTAGACCGGCGCGGAATGTCCGGTCCCATTCCCCGGGCGATTCGGTCCTGCATGTGGAAACTTCGTGGTACTTAACGTAGCAGCTTGTGACGGAAAAACAGAGATCATTAGCATTGTACACGACAGTACTGATAGAGCGACCAACTTCTTAATTCTCATATCCTACCTCCGGTTCATTATAATTTTAGCAAACTCCGATTGCATTACTTTCAGAGATAAAAATACGGCCCAATTCCCTCCCTCGCGCAAATCGTACGGGCATCCCCCAGCCCCCAGCTTTCCGGTTCGGTGTGGGGTTAGTCGCCCTGTTAAGCAACATTGACTTGAGCCCGGCCTGACAACCCAGTGCATCAGCACTTCCCGTACCGATAGCATATCACACCTCAATAACCCCGATAGTAATCGCTTCCTGCTCGTGAGCAGATGCAGTGGGGAATCAGGTGCGCCAGCGCCACAAAGAGCGCATCGGAAACAGGGTACGTGGGAGTGCCTCTGCCCAGACTAAGACCCTTTTCTTCCACTCCTTTGGTGTAAACAACCAGTTGAAATTCGGGGAGATATATGGCAAACAGGTTCCCCCCCTTCTTAAAAAATCTCCCTTCACAACTTCCCCAAGTAGGTGTATCATAAAGACACCTACATTTGTGTAGGGGCAGCGCCTTCAGATCATTTGCTACTTTGCGGGTAATGGATGATCTGAGGGCCTTCTATTTAAATGGCGAGAGCCATTTAAACACTCTATCTCCCATGGACAAACGCTCCGACACATAAAAAGCCCGTCTCCAAAGCAAAGAGAAAGGCTGGCTAACCTTAATTACAATGGCAGCTTGGCAGTCATAGCTTAAAGCCTTAGACCCATAGCTTTGCGCCCCCGTCTTTCGGCGGGTTTACCTTTATCATTTGCTCTGTAGTAATATTACCACACTTTTCACGCAAATTGTGTCGCAATGTGGCGGTGGACAATGAAGTTTTTCAATACCCGGAATTTCCTTTTCTAATAGTAACTTGGCGCAGTGCGAGCACTTGGCGGCTGAGCATGGCTCGCTTTTCCTTCTTTTTCTGTTGAACGAACGTTTGCGGACTCGCCGTGTAGACTCTCATCGTGGGCAGTTCCAGGCAGCTCAACGTGCCCCAACGGACGGCCCCGGTGTCGATCCCGATTTTGCCGCCGCGTGCATCCTACGTGACGCTTCTCGCCGGTGTGTGACCGAAGACCACCAGCTTGCCAACGTACTCACAGCGAAGCCAGTCTTCGCGAATCCAAAGGAGTGTGTCGCGGTCGCTCGTCTCAGGCCGGGGATAGTCCGGATTAAGCCCGGCATGGACGAAGATGTAGTCCTCGGTTTCGTGGTACAGGGGCAGGGACTTGAAGAAGCCGATGTCGTCCTCAACGAAGGTATGATTCTGGGTGTAGCTCCGGATTGTGTATCTGCCGCCGTTGGCGAACCACTGCTCTATGCCGTCGCTTTCGATGGCTTGAATTGCCATGTCCTCATGGTTCCCCAAAAGGGCAATAGCTCCGTCTCGGACAAGGGATTTGACGATCTGGACTGTTTCGTAGCTTTGACTGCCTCGGTCGATGTAGTCTCCCAAAAGGATGAGTTGGTCTGAGTGCGGCTGGTATTGGGCTTGCTCAAGGACGGCCACGAGAAGATCAGCGCAGCCGTGGATGTCGCTAATGGCTAGAAATCGGTTTTTACTCATATTCCTCCTCCAGTTAATGCCTGTCCAACTTGATACCTTTGTCCGTTATATCGTTATTCCCAAATAAGGCCACCCTTAAACTCATAAGTGAATCCAGTTACTTCTAGCTTTTTTTGGAATTCAAGCTGCTTTTCGTAAAACTGCTTCAATCCTAACTCGGATAATACACTATCCCCAGGCTCAGATCCATCCATCCCTTCGCCGTTTTCAATATCTTCCTCGGTCAAAATCTTAAAGTCGCAATTTCCTTTTACCCAATCAGAAAATTCATTCTCGAGGTGCCCAATTACGCTTTCCAGCGTGTAACAATCATGAGTGTATTGTGCCTTGTCTACAAATTTGGGAATATCTTCTCCAAATATTCTTTGAACCATCAATTTACTGAGTGTCGCACTAGCATAGAATTCATCACCACCGTCCATGTAAACTTGATTGCCATGGGTATATACAACAATACCTTCCATTTTTGAATTGGAACCATTCATGCGAACTCCTTCAAGTTCGTTGTTTATCTCTACTTCCGAGAGTGGGACACCAGCACCAGCTTTTGGGTTAGGATGTATATCAAACAATTTGATGGCAATATACAATTGTAAACCTGGTAATCCTACATCGTGATACATCGGTTTGCTAATAACTTTGGCCTTTGTCCTTGCAGGAACAAAATATTGCCCAAATTTCATATCTTCCCTTGTAATGCAATACATTTCAACGCCCCCTTAACTTCTTCCCCGCATTGAAACGCGGGGATTCTCAAGTCTCCCGAAGGAGCTTGGCTGGCTGTACAAGTAGCCTCTATACGGTCGCCGTTAGGCCGCCGCTATTCAGAACTTTTTGTATCCTCTAACGGTGCTGTCGGATTGACATCCTCCCCGCTTAAAAAAGCGAGGATTCCCTGGAATTCCGTGCCCTCACGGGTTCACGCCAGGGTTCGGTCGGGTTTCGCGTCCGCGCGTGCATTTCTGCCGCCCTTCATTCGCTCTCCCATTGGGGCCGTGCCAAACGGCCCGCCCCGCCAGGTTCAAGGGATCACCTGCCCTCTACCCTGCCGGGCGGCAGCCCTGTTGACCAGGCTGCTAAGTTATGCGGCTGTCGTTCTTCTCCGCGTCTTGGGCTTGAGTATTGTTTTTGCCCGTTTCTCTTCGCTCAGTCCGCTGATGGCCTGGGCAATGTTGTCGGCGGCATTTGCGTCAATGTGCTTAACCTTTCCACACCGGGGGCACGTGTACCACCGGCCCGCCGGGCGGCTGGTTCTGACTTCTCCGCACCGGCTGCATGTGAGACTGGTTAACTCCGGATTAACCAACTCCACTTCGATTCCTGCCAAAGCCGCTTTGTATTCGATGAACTGCCTGAGCTGGAAGAAGGCCCAGGAGTGGAGACTCCGTCCCGCGTCTTTGCGCTGCTTTTTCCGTTGGCTTTTCGTCCACCGGGCACCCCGCAGGTCTTCCAGGCGGATGACGCTGACTCCATGCGCTTTGGCAAACTCTATGATCCTGCGGCTGATGGTGTGGTTGATGGCCATGATCCAGCGGTGCTCTTTGTTCCCAAGTTTCCGAAGAGCTTTGTGCGCCCCCTTCTTCTGGAGTTTTTTCCGCAGTTCGGCGTAGTGTCGCCGGACGTAGGCAAGTTCCGCCCCGCTGAAGAACAAGGTAGATCCGAGGATACTTGCAACCGCAAGGTCGATGAGCCCCAGGTCCACGCCCATGTATTTCGGCGGCTTCTTCTCCGCTTTCACGCTGACGGTGAGCGCCAGGTGAATGTACCACTGTCTGCCGCATTTGATGAGCTGCGCCGTCCCTTGTTTGGCTTGACCGGAGAGAAGAAGTTCCAGATACTTAATTTGGTACTTCTCTACTTGAATGGGCACGCCCACCCGTTTCTCCAGGGTGGGAAAGGAGACTTTCCAGGCGGCTCCGCCGTCCTGCAGGGTCTCTTTCTCTACCCGGAAATTCTGGTTGTTGAAGTCCGGCCAGAGCCGCTTGAATGATTTGGCATTTTTCTTGGCTTCGATGTCCCGAATGGCCTGATTTAGTACAATGGCTGGAAGTGGCTCTGTGTACAGTTTGGCATCCGCTGATGACTTTGGTCGCATGGGCTTCTCCACTCCAAGATACCGATTAGCAAAATCGGTTGTTCTATCGGCCATGGTTTGGTACATGTCTTGCTTCGTCTTCGTGGGCTCGAAGAGCTTGAGCTTAATTGTGACAACCTGTTCGGTATTTTCTTCCACGTTTTCACCTCCTCTCCACATGAAGAAAAGCCGCCGCATAACGCAACGACTTTCCTTGATTTAGTTTTCGGTACCTAGACAATTATGGCTTCTGAATACGGTTTGGCACTCACCTCCTGTTTTTGAGCACACAAAAAGAAGCCTCGAAAGGCTTCTTTGCCTTGCTATGAATTTAGGGTAGGCTTCGCCCCACCCTGTATTTACTCCATTTTAGCCCTTTTTAGGGCAATTGACAAGCATTTTCAGGTCTTGTGAAAAGATATTCTTGTTCTTCAGTGCTCCTTTCTCTTTTTCCTTGAATTAACGGCCCCTACAAGGTATAATATATATACTAAAGGCCGGGATGTTGTGAGCATCCCAGCCTACACAACCGGGCCACGATGAGCGGCCATATAGGGTTTCCGAAAAAGTAGCTTTTCCGGTTAGGGGTGGGCTACTTTTTCCTTGCCATGTTGTAAGCGAACTGGAGTATCAGAACCACTAATGTTGCAAAGGCAATCATTAGGGTTAATGCTTGATACCACTGGTTCACCGGCCTCACCCCCTTCCATGAAGAGATTGGAGAATTTAGGGGTTTGGCCGCCCACCCTGCCCTATTCCATTGTGCAAACTCAGTATACCATATCCTTCCTCGTTTGGGTCCCCCTTTTCGGGGACCTTTTGCTATCTTGCTAAGTTCCACACTCTCGTCGATTCCTCGAACGAATTTGCGCTGACCATGACGTGCAGAGGAATTGCCCAATGGGTCGTAGGCAGTGGAAGCAGTGGCAGAGTGACGGCAATATTCATGTTCATGGTGACGTAGGCGCTGGTTCCCGGTATGGTTCCGTAGAATCCTATGGGAGCCGGGCTGCCCCGGTCAGACTCGCCGTAGACCTTAAAGGACTGGAGCGTATACGTGCTCTGCGGCCAGTTTTGGAGGACAGTTTGCATGTTGTTCATAAATTCCTGCTGAACAGCCGACGTATTATTAACCTGCATTCCGTAGTTAACAGGATCAGGGATAGTGTTATCGCTAAGTGCGATAGTAGCTGCATCTTTGATTCCACGGTGGAGTGTAGTTGCCATTTGTTGGATTTTCGCGGCATAGGCAAAAGTCGTGAACATCGCTAAGAGAAGGAAAATACCCATTCCTGCAAGAACATACACCCCGACAAAACCCCGCTCATCACCCATAGCCGAATCCTTATACGTTTTGCAAACCGTCTCTAAATGTTTTCTCACAGAGAAGCCCTCCCTTGCTCAGGGTGCCACGGTGTGGAATACCCACTTGACTTCGCCGTAATGACCCTGTAGATAGGAATTTGCTCATGTGCATACCTTATAATCATTGCCACGTAGATACCCGCTCGGGATAAATCACGCAGGGAACACGCCACACCATCCCTCGTGGTGAAAACCCGAAATGCTTGTAGTGTATACGTGACTTCGGGCAATCCTTGAATCCGGTTCTGAAGTTTTGTTTCAAACTCATGCCGTACTACGGACGTGTCTGAGATACGTATTTCGCCTGTGGCTGTATTTGGTATGACGTTGTCCCTTAATGCCGCTGTAGCAGACGTTTGAACGGCCCTCTCAAGTGTATTTTGCATAGCAATCATTTTATACGCATGACTGAACGTACCTGCCATGGCTAACACAATAAAAGTTACGGCTATAACATAGGCAGTAGCAATCGTTCTTCGACTTACGTGCATTTGCTTTTCTCCTTCCTAACGCAGGGGGATCGCTTCCAATCCCCCTGCAAGCACCTGGTACGAATTAAGGCTCCCACGATCCGACTGATCCCTGGATCGGAGCATATACCCAATCGCTTTCCTTGGTAAACCCGTATATTTCCGTCCCGGTTATATCAAGGTTCGTTGAAGCAACACCGCTGGCATCATAGGAACCAGTCTCCCAAACATAATAGGTGCCGTGCTTGTTGCTTCTTTCGACTTCGTATTTGTAGTCCACGTGAACCGCAAAGGGTGCGTCAATATAATCGCTTTCCATGACATAACCTTGCGGCTCATTGATTGGCGGCGGGTATCCGGCCCAGTTCTCTCTGTACTTCACAAAAGCCGTGTGTCCGTTGAGCGTCATGTTGATTTTCGCCTTGTTTCGGGCTATATGGGGCGGACCAAAGGGGTTTTTCTCAAAGACTCCCTGCGGCGTATCCACCCACGCTTTCGTGATTCGCCATCCCGTAACCGTAGCGTTTAACAAGCCGGACGGAGGCGGCGGAGTCTGTACGGTAAGCGTCGTTGCCAATTGATCCGCGTACCAGGCTGTTCCCGCCGGTTGCGTAGCCCCGCTTCGTCGCACGGCCACTATTTTCAGGGTTCCCGAAAGGTTGCCCGGTGGCGGCAGCGGTATGGGGTTGACTAGGAAGTAGGTCGTGGCGGTAGCGACATGCCCCGCGTTATCCGTCCCAGTCACGGTAACGGTGTACTTGACCTGGTGCCCTGTGTAGTTGGCCGGTGCCGTAAGCACTACCAGCCAATTTTCATGATCCGGCTGATTGTTCCATTGCACTAATGGTATGCTGGGGAAGGTCTTCCCGCCAGCGGTTACGACGGCTGTCATACTCTTTGTAACATGGAGCGGATTCGGAATAGCATTCACGAAAACTTTGTCGCCGCTGTTTACGACGCTAGGCTCAGCCGTGGCCGTCAGCCCGTAGGGTGCTGGAGTCCAGAGTTCGACACAGCCCTGACTGTTTAAGCCCGCATCTGTCCAGGTGGCGATATAATGCAAAGGCGTTTTACCGTCCGTCGGATCAACGCCTACATCGGCGGCCACGGAGGTGTAAGCCGGTGACACGGAACCGAGCATCTGCCAAGTGTCCTTGGCTACCCCGTTGTAAAGTGCCACTGGATTAGTAACCGACACCGGGTTCGTGATCATTAAGCCATCCTGTCCAGTGGAAGCAAGAAACACAATGTCCGACGAACCATTATTGACCACTGCCGGAGAGTTTAGGCCAACGTAGCCCGGCCCTTTCGTGCTAGATTGCGCATTAAATTGATCCAATGGCGCGGCATTGAGCGACGTATGCCCATTCCCTACCCATATAACGTTCTTCCCGTCTAAGGCGACGTTGGCGATACAGGGATTGCTTTGATCCATGGCCATAGTATTGTCCGCCATGTAGCTCCCGTTTGCGCTAAGTTCATAGATTGCCGCGCCCTGGTCCGGCACAACAATTGTGCCGTCCGCGACCGGTGTGCTGGGGAACTTGGCCTTGGTGACGATGGCCGGGGAGGAGTCGATAGGCCCGTAGAAGATGGGTGAGCCATTCTGGTCTTTGTAGATGGAGTCAATCTCTCCGGTTACTGGGTTCATGAGGATGAGCCGATACTTTCCGCTTTGGTAGGCATCGACACCGAAGACGGCGGCCCCCTGTCCGCCGACGCAGGTTGTTACGGGGTCCCAGGCAGGGGATGAGGTTACAATGTCGTTGGTGGCGTTGGAAGCGTCTTCGGTGGTTTGATAGACGTTTTTATTGGCAGAAACATTTGTCGGAATATCGAGTGGCTGGGAAATCACTCCGCCCGACCATGAACCTACTATCGCAAAAGGCGTTTGCCAAGTAACTGGTTGGTCTGTAGTTAAATCTGTACCCGATGCTGTTAAAGGTGGCGTAATCAATGGTGATGCAGCAATTAGATTAATGTCATTCCCTGCGTTTCCCCTTATTGGGCTATCCTGCACTTGATCGGGATGTCCTAACGGCCACCAATATAGATATTTACCAACCGCAATTGCCAAGTACCCTTGAGCAATTGTTGGGCCGGAAATACCAGCCGCATTGTTAACATCTCCGTTGGCCCCACTTGTTCCTTCGTCAAAGTAAGCGATTGGCTTGGCTGTTAAGCTCACTCCCCCTCCGAGCTCCCAACCAGATTGCGGTTTGCTGAGATCAATTTGCCATAAATGTCCATAGCCACCACGGTCAGCATCGTAGGTATATTGATATAGCTCGCTCCCCACAACAACTGGGGTTGTATTTGAATATTGCGGGTGCCCATCCCAATTGAGACTCACATAATACGGTTCGTTATTGTACGCAATCCCGTTGAAGCTAGGATCGACGACGGCATTGTCACGCGAAATATCCGCATCATGTGTGTAGTTATCCATGCCCCACGCATTCTGGGGGCTAAGCATTGCCAACCCCAAGATTAGCGCGAGAATAGATACCATCCAGTGCTTCTTTTTCACCAAAGTGAACCTCCTCCCGATTTCAGGCAAAAGAAAAACACCTCCCCCAAAAACGGAAAGGTGATCATGCCTTTTTCTTTTTCTCTTCAGCCACAGACTACATTAAACAGCCCTGCGTCTTAAATATGCAATCCGACCGACAGCCGCCGCCAAAGCTACGATTACTACGCCTATCCCAATCCATACCCATCTGTTAGACAATAGCCCCCCTGCCTTCTTGACCGGCTTGGCGGGGATTTTTATGGGGATGTTCGTAGGGTTAAGATTCGGTGGGTTTTTAGCCACCGCTTTCTGATCAGCAGCAACCATTTCTGGGGTCATACTTCCAGACGGGGTTTTTATCGTCTTGCCTGGATTCGTAGTGACGCTAGTTGACTGTTTACTGGAATTGCTTTGCGCTGGTGCTTGTGCCGTGGTACTTGATTGCGTTGAAGTTGTCTGCTGTTTCACTGGTTTCGGCTGAGATGGTGTTTGTGCAGTGGGCGTTGAGGTTGTCGCCGGTTTTGATGCGGTGACTGGTTTTGATGTCGGCTGGCTTGCCGCAGGAATGGAATAACCTACTCTTTTCAGCCAGGCTGTTTGAGACGAACTTAGCGACGTAGAAGAAGGTGGGATATTGGCTCCGCCAACTTGTGCGGGGTTAAAATTCTGGACTTTCATGGCGGCTAACACATTCGGAGCAAATTTAATATTTGTACCGAAGCTACCGTTTGTTCCGCCAAGATAATTACCATATCCTTCTTGTTCCGCCAAGATAATTGGACGAACATCATCAATAGTGTGCCATGAAGGCTCAAAAGATGCCTTGATCCCCGTTGGAGCGCTAAAACCACCTGAGTACACAAAGTTTATCATTGTACTTTTTCCGCCATCATTGGGGTTAACCGTCCAAGCTATCAGTGTCAACCCGCTCGGCACATCATTATTGTACGTCGTGGCCGCAGCCACCCCTGGCATCATACTGACCACCAGCACCGCTATTGCCAGCAGTATCCCGAGTTTCTTCACTCTGCTCATCCCCCAACTTTTTCCTCTTGAGTCTATTCTACCACAGGCTCGCGACATTTTCATGCAAAGCCACCCCTTTCTTAATTTTACGCAAAAAACTACAATAGAACACACTTGTTCGTCCCTAAGTTCCCCTCCAGATCCCCCCTGAACTCACCAGCCTACGGAGAATTGTTTTGCCCGTCTGAATCACTCCAACCACTCCTTCCTCATTTTAGGCACACAAAAAGAAGCCTCAATCGGCTTCCTTTTCTTACCACTTATTTAGGGCGTAGTTCTTGTCGAGAGTGTACCCCCGAAAAAGGGTGCTATCAATACACCCTTTGTTTGTTATGTACTCGTGCCACTTTACATGGCCGGCGTCAACCGCAGTTCTCAGCTAAGATTTATATTTCGTACTTTCCCGGAAGTTTTTCAGCAGCTACCCCAAAATGGTTGCAGTGCCCCCAAACGCTTTCGTCTCCGACGATGTAGACTCGTTGTTTGGCTCTAGTTAAAGCCACGTTTAATATATTAGGTGTTTCTGCTGCCCATATTGCGGAACCCATCTGGGTGCCATCTACTCCCAGTAACATTATTACAATTTCATTTTCTTTCCCTTGAAATGTGTGGACAGTTCCAACCGAATCCTTAAGCCATTTTTCCAAGACATCCTTTTCGGGTTTTGCATCCCACTTCAAAATTTCCGTCCTAAGAAGTCCCTTTATTCTGCGGGCAACATCCCGAAATGGTGAAATGACGCAAACTGGAGGGAATTGCTCTGTAAACATCTTTTTTAGTTGCCTAAAAAGCTGTACTACAAATAGACACTGTTCGGATATCCACTTCTGATCCCCCAAATGGTTACCCCTAATATCATACCAGCAGCTTTCCGGTAAATCAGTCCGTAATCCAGAGCCTGTAGCAAATATCATTAAATTATCGTATGCCATTTCATTTGCTATCTCGAACATTGGGTTATGACAACGACGATGAACGCGTAACGGACACCCTACCCACCTACCGTTAATCATTGCCCCCTTTGAATTTGCCCTGTCTGCCAACGTTTGCACTGATTGACATTGCGGATTCCATTTCTCGGAAATATCGAGATGTTTTGTTATTCTATCAACTATAACCTCGGGAACAGTGAATATGGGTTCAATTTGCATCGGGTCGCCAACTACTATTACCGTTTTGGACCGCCATACAGCACCAACAGCAGCTTGAGGCTGTGCTTGTCCGGCCTCATCGATAAACAGATAACCTAATGATTCCCTACCCATTCCCTTGAAGAGCTTACGGAAAGATGCCAGTGTTGTTGATACGACAGGCACCACCATAAAAAAGTCTTCCCACAAGGACTGCATAACCGTTTCGTTTCCATACTCATCTAGGTTTCCTTGAATAAGGTCCATGAACGATGAAAGGCACTTTTGAAATTTTTCACTATGAAACTTAACGAATGCTTCATGTACATGGAGAGCCGCCAAAAAAAGTTGAGACCGTGCATTGTTAAGCTCGCTACTTGCCCAGGGAGAAACTGTTTGTAACTTATTATCTGCCCAAAATATTTCATCAGGAAAAAAGTCCCCAAATCTCCTTTTAGCTTTTTCAAAGGATTCCTCGAATTTGGTTAACTCATTTGAGAGAGCTACGCGTTCACCCTCTAACCTTTTTAACTCGTCGGCTTTCTCCTTGCACTCAGCTTCAAGATTCCTTCTCTGTTCTTCCTTGTTGGATAAAGCTATATCCAAATCATCCAATTCAGATGTGTAGCGAAGGATTTTATCCTCGATATCTTTTAACTTTTTGGGGTTTTTAAACATCATAATCCATTTCTCTACTAAAAATCTTGGTTGCAATGATTGCACTGCTTTACGGTTTTCGAGCACATCACCCTTTTTCTCTTTTATTTGGCTATATTCGCGCTGTGTGTCCTCAAGGAGCTTTTGACACTCGGAGAAGTTAGAAGAAACCCCTTCCATCTGCTCGTTTGCTTTTTCCAGTTGAGAAGCTAACTTCCCGTCAAGTGCACTTTCTGCCTCCTTCGCCAAAGTTAATAATTTATCGACATTTCTACGGCATTCCTGAAATCTTTCTACAGCTTCCTCCCATTCCCTTTTTCTTTGAGACTTAATATCCACGTTCTCCAAATACTTCTTCATTGTTGTTGTTTTTTGGGGATGAAACCAAAACTCTCTAGCAAAATCCCCGTTTTTTTTGCTTTTCCCAAGATCCGCGGATAATAACCCCCAAGCATTCTCGTTATATATACTCTGGGCAATCTGCTTGAAGTATTCAGCGCATGAATAATGGCTGACATCAGAAACAGGTAACTCTCGTGACACATTTTCAACAGCGACATTGTTTGAAGAGGCAACCACCATTCCCCGACCAGTTAGCGGGGTGTCCAATACCCATGCTTCTCCTTTAAATTTCTTCTTGCTAAGTATCTCTATGCTTGTCACAAAGGCTTTTTCGGGATTTGCTTTGTAAAGGCAAAGTGTCTCGGCCCGATCCGTAACTATTGCTGCAATAATGTCACGGAGCAGCGTGGTTTTCCCAGTGCCTGGGGGTCCATTAACAGAGAACAATGGATTTTTCGATTTTAACGACATATTGACCGCAACCTGTTGCATTAAGCTTAACGGCTGGTGCGGAGGAAAGGGCCATCGTCCTACCGGCAGATTGTCTGCACTCAGGCTTCCTCTTAATTCGCCTTGATCTTCGTTTAAGTTAATTCTACGCGTGCTTTCGTCTCCAAGGTATTGAGTAAGAGCTGCACTGTCCGCCGATCGCAAGACTTCTTCTAAATCGACCGCAAAGAAACTGTTCAGTATTTGCTGCAACGTCCCCTCTGTTTCATTCGTTTCATCGGAGACATTGGCACTTTCTGCATTCTTGATTTGTTTCCCCCTTGAAACAACGGCAAAGTTAAATTCCTTTGGAAGCCATCCGGCGATTTCCCCCAACTTCTTCGTCAATTCACGCAACTTTTCCAGCGTACAGAAGCCGCTTAATGTGTGTGAACAAAGTTCACGTGCTTTTTGCTGGTAATCAAAAAGCTCCGTGGACCAATTACTTTGGAACAACTTACTTGTCCGACCGGTTGCCCAAGGAAAGGACGACAAACTTAGTGTCCCCTCAACGTATTTACCTTGGTTGTCAATTATCAGCTTGCCATAACAAGTTTTTTGGGATCTCAGTTCAAAAACATCTTCCGGATCAAATGATTCATTGATACTTAGTACCTTTCTGATGGTGTTCATAGATTCAATTGCATAAAAGATCCCTATGTATACAGTATGTTGGTACGTGTGAGATTCAGAGTCAGGATACTTCTTCTTATCAGACCACGGGAGGTTAGCCTCATTAAGATTTTCGGCAAGAACTTGACTAGACAGACCCCCCTCCAATTCACCCTCAAAGTCATATGGTAAAAAGTGTTCGAGTTTATGCCAATACCCAATAATATTCTTTATCTCAGCATTCAGCTTGACACACCCCCAAATATTCCTCAAAGGTCATTTTAGCACAAACTAAACAGTCTTTGTAGAGCATCCAACCGCCCCCTCCTGTTTTAATGCGGTCACATACTCTTTGGTGGGAACATGAAAGGAAGCCCCTGCAAAGGTCCTAATTTTCGGGATCTTCCCCTTTGAAATCTGAAGATGTACTCTTGTCCCCGACTCCAATCTGTGGTTTACGCGCAGGTATCGCATAATCCAATTATATCCCCTCCCCGAAAAAGATGAAACTACTCAGGTCGATTTCCCTTCACACTACCCATCCAAGCCTTGACCACCCCTTCCGCCGCTTTAGGCACCATATACACCCCATCCTCCCCCCTTTCTGCCCGACGTATCGAAGCTGCAAACTGCGCCCGAACATCCGGCGAATCCGGCAGACTGACCCGAATATTCCCGCCAACATATGTTGTAGGTGCAAGTTTTAAATTTCAAATTTTAAGCCAAGGTTAGATCGCTTAGGCGGATTGATTCCTTTGATAGCTATCACATCAAGAAGCTGCTTAAACTCGTTCAAGGTTATGGAGTCCACACAATCTTTATTTTGACTTGGTTCTTTGTGGGAAGCCATTCTAGATTGCGTTTTTAGCTTTTTCACCTTTACTCTTACCCCCCTTTCCCCCTTTTTCTTGGAACGTTTCTGCGCAGACAAGAACTGCCTACTTTACGCTGCCAAACCACGCCTTGACCACCCCTTCCGCCGCTTTAGGCACCATATACACCCCATCTTCCCCCCTTTCTGCCCGGCGAATCGAGGCCACAAACTGCGCCCGGACATCCGGCGAATCCGGTAGACTGACCCGAATGTTCCCGCCAACCTCTGCTATTTCGGCTTTGAGCCAGGGAAACACACCCCTAGGGAATCCGTTCGACTGCGGACTCCCCTGCAACCTCGCCCGTTTCTGGTGCTCGTATTTCGCTGACCAGCCGGGAAACTCGTCCAGCAGCTTCCAGAGGAATTCCAACGAGTGTTTGATTTCCTGGCTGCGCGGCACATGCTCCCGCAAGAGATACCGGGCGAAGTCCAGATTGTTGAGGCTGATTTCCAACTTCGGCAGAGGGTTTCTGTGGAACTTGACAAGGTTGGCGGCTGTTATGCACCCCAGACACTCCGCCTCGCGGGAGGGCACCAGGCCATAGCTGATCTGCGTGCTGAGAATGCCCGGCACGCTGATGAGAACCGTGCCGGAGTTGCCGGATTCGATTCTCAGCCGGACCGTATTGTCCAGAGGCTGGGTACTAAGGGTATGCGCGTGCGGTTGCGCCGTAGGCGACCTTGGTTGTCCGGCTTGGGATTTCTTCTTTTCGGGAAACCGGAATACGACTTTCCCTCCTTCCACCGCCAAGGCCGCACTGAACGGCTTCCCGGCCTTCGATTTGAAGCCGTCCAGCACTTCCGTTTCGCCTTTCTGGAAAAGGGCTTCGGCTATCTTTTCAGAAATGCGTTTTCCAGCAATCTCCTTCCAAACGGTGGTGCATTTGCAGGAGTACGATTTCGGCTGGTACTTAACTTCGGTTTTGCACCTTCGACAAAACACTGAATTCCCCTCCCTATTGAATTTCGTCTTCTTGGATTTCTTCGCATCTCGCTTCCGCTCCTATCTCCGCCAGCGCCCGTTCCCAGCCCGTTAACACGGACGCATCGGAGAGAATTTTCGGATGTTTCTTCTCGGCCATCCGCCGAATTCTCTTTTGCAGTTCGGGGACGTTTCTCAGGGTTTCCAGAATTGTCCCTGGATCATAGAAGTGTGCTTTGCCGCCGTCTCCGTATTTCTTGTACGCATGGTGCCACTCCTCGTAGCAAAAGTGCTGGCGCACCCAGGATGTGGATACGCCAAGGTGCTTTGCAAGAGCGAGTGTTTGCACCAAGCCCCTAGCTTTAGCCAGAGCAAAGTTGCACGACTCCCAGGAATGTTTTTGGGACAGGACGCGCCGCTCTTCTTTTTCGCCCAATTCCCGGCTGGGCTTGGGCCACCAAAGGATCGGGTGCATACAGTTAGCCAAAGTTCCTCCCCCCTTCCGGGTATGCGCATACCGTTTTTCGGCAAACGAAAAGAAGCCCCCAAAAAAAGGCTTCCATGTTCTTCCAAGTATTGAGGGTAGGCTTCGCCCCACCCCTATTTGAGCCTATTTTACCCCTTTTTGGGCATTTTGGCAATGGGTTTAGGAAAATTTCTTAGTTTTTTTTTGCCAACAGGAACAAGGAACAACACTAACTATGCGTCTCGGCAAGCGGCGCTAAATTCCTTCGTACCAACCCGGCATACACCGAAAATACAAAGACATGAATAGCCTCACAGAAAACAAGATGAGAGATACCTTTTTCAGCACTGGCTCATTTGATACAAGTTGCGCAACCAGTACGATTAAGACAACAGCTGCTATTATCCATTTCACAAGCCGTCTTGTTGTGTAGATCCAGATTATCGACGGCACAAACAAAAGCAGAATGTCCAGCCACAGAAAAACATCGACAAGGACTTTATCTTGAATCATTTCTGCGCGAAAAAACCGGACAGTACCAAGGGCAGCACCAAAATAATGGCTAGATGTTAGGAACTCTACCGGCCAGTTGAAAATATTCCTCACCGCGATTTCACCTTCTCGCAAATGATGTCCCTTAATCGCATCGTCTGTACATCTTCCCTGCTCAGGCACACCGTTTTCTCATCTAACTCTCCTGGGGTCCCGTCTGCCATGAGCACGTTAAAATCAACCCCTTCCGGCGGTGGCAGCGTCCCCCCGTCTACCACAACTACCTGCCTGGGTGTCCGGATGTGAAACAAGGCAACACTCCACATTTCGGCAGCCTCTGCCGCCTCAATGGGCTCCCGTATTGTCCACACATTCAGGTTTCCTTTGGCATAATACTTCTCCGGTGGTATGCCGGGTGTCCGATTCTGCCACGAGCATTCCCATCCCGGACTCAGGCATTCGTACTCACTTGCCAGACTCGGATGTACCAGGTTCCCGTCCAGCAGCAGCACTGGCACTGATTCAGCTATATCGTTGGCAAACTGAACCGCCGCATAAGTGACACCTAGGCCGGGAACACTTCCCCAAAACCAGATAACACACCCTAACAGCGCTTTCGGATCGGCTGTGCTTTCCGGACTGTCCTCGTCTTCCCAGCACAGTTCGGCATCAGGCTCATCCGGCTTTTTCCTTGGGAGATGTATTTTCGACACAACCGAACTAAAATCCGGGAGTTTTACTTCAACGTGCGGCAGTTGCGGCAGTTTGGGCAGACTCATAGTCTTCGGCTGAGTTGGTTGCGACAGCTTCGGTGCCGCCGGAACCTCCTGAATCCTCGGCTTTTCCACATGATCCAGAGTGCCTTGAATCTGCGTGTTCACGTCATAGTCCGAGTAGGTTTTTGGGTGGCTGATCCAATACTCCAGCGTGTCTATGCTGTAGCCTTTGTCGCTGTCAATGAAATACATGTCGTAGATGGAATAGGTTAAGAGCTTGGCTATTAGAGATTCGTCCCTTTGCAGATCATCAGAGAAAATGACAATCAGACGCAGATGGGGCAGGTTTCTTCGGACTCTTCCAAGGGATTCTATAATCTCCCGCTTAGTCATGACTCCGGCTTGTCCGTCCACAATGGCGATTTCCGCGTGGACTTCTTTTTTCTCGGAGAAGTCGGCAAACTGCGTTAGCGAATAGTCCCATTCGGCAACGGTGTGTCCGGCATCCTCCAGGATCTGCCGAAGCTGCTCGACGTACTCTTCCTCATACACTAAATGAATGAGCATTGCTTTTTAATCCTTTCTCAATAGTCGCATATGATTCTTTGGAAATAATTGCTAATGGGCACCTTCTCCAGTAATTACAGTCCCGGAAGCAATCTCGTTCCTCACAATGATCATCTGGCATATTGCGCACTTGGTTAATAGCATTGCTGATCTCTAAATCACATGGTTGCTTGTAAACCCACCGTGCTATCCGTGCCCCTAGGATTTTAAGGTCAATGTCTGCTACACCTATTGTTGGATCATGCAGAATGAAAAGCCTTGTTATTTTCCCCAAAATACTCTTGACATCCTCCCCGCTTTAAAAAAGCGAGGATTCCCTGGAATTCCGTGCCCTCACGGGTTCACGCCAGGGTTCGGTCGGGTTTCGCGTCCGCGCGTACATTTCTGCCGCCCTTCATTCGCTCTCCCATTGGGGCCGTGCCAAACGGCCCGCCCCGCCAGGTTCAAGGGATCACCTGCCCTCTACCCTGCCGGGCGGCAGCCCTGTTGACCAGGCTGCTAAGTTATGCGGCTGTCGTTCTTCTCCGCGTCTTGGGCTTGAGTATTGTTTTTGCCCGTTTCTCTTCGCTCAGTCCGCTGATGGCCTGGGCAATGTTGTCGGCGGCATTTGCGTCAATGTGCTTAACCTTTCCACACCGGGGGCACGTGTACCACCGGCCCGCCGGGCGGCTGGTTCTGACTTCTCCGCACCGGCTGCATGTGAGACTGGTTAACTCCGGATTGACCAGCTCCACTTCGATTCCTGCCAAAGCCGCTTTGTATTCGATGAACTGCCTGAGCTGGAAGAAGGCCCAGGAGTGGAGACTCCGTCCCGCGTCTTTGCGCTGCTTTTTCCGTTGGCTTTTCGTCCACCGGGCACCCCGCAGGTCTTCCAGGCGGATGACGCTGACTCCATGCGCTTTGGCAAACTCTATGATCCTGCGGCTGATGGTGTGGTTGATGGCCATGATCCAGCGGTGCTCTTTGTTCCCAAGTTTCCGAAGAGCTTTGTGCGCCCCCTTCTTCTGGAGCTTTTTCCGCAGTTCTGCGTAGTGCCGCCGGATGTAGGCGAGTTCCGCCCCGCTGAAGAACAGGGTAGATCCGAGGATGCTTGCAACCGCAAGGTCGATGAGCCCCAGGTCCACGCCCATATACTTCGGCGGCTTCTTCTCCGCTTTTACGCTGACGGTGAGCGCCAGGTGAATGTACCACTG
>LDXJ01000032.1 GCA_001029295.1 Peptococcaceae bacterium CEB3
GAGCGGCATCTTGAGTGCTCACTTTGACCTAAACGTCTGCACTCCATGTCCCTTCAAGGATCAATGTCCGGTCAAGTTTCAAAAAAAGGATACCGTATTGCGCGTCAGTCAGAAAAGCCTCATGGCCGAAAATACTCGTTTAATCCTGATGGATAAAAAGGACCGAAGCGAAAAACGGTAGTTAAACGTGCCGCTATCGAAGGAACCAATTCCGCTTTTTAAACGGGCGCATGGAGCCTGGGAAACTTAAAGTTAGAGGTTTAGTACTGCTGTAGGTTTAGGATCATGGGCTTGAAAACAATCGACTCATAACTTCCACCAGATCGTTCNTCTCCATCCAAGGTGATACTCGTCAAAAGTGCAGAAAAAATGCAGGCCTACACCAAGGGACACTTGCGACCATTTAGAGAAAATGACAGGTTGGAGAGAAGAAATACCCTCCTGCACCACGAAAATATGCGCTATTTTCTATGGATATTCCGGATTTTGAGAAACACAGGATCCATGAACTGGTAAAATCAATTTGAGCGTACAATTAAGAGCGGGTCGGCCTACTATATCTTTAGACTTTTAGCACTGGAATCAGTAGATGATAGCCAACTTCTATTCGCGGTTATCATGGCGAGATATGAAGGAAAATGGATATTTGTAAGGCATAAAAATAGAAGTACGTGGGAAATCCCAGGTGGACATAGGGAAGAAAATGAAAATATAAATATTACTGCGTCAAGAGAATTAATTGAAGAAACCGGAGCCGAGGATTTTAGTATTGTCCCTGTATCGTTTTATTCAGTTGACACGGGAGAAGCAGTGACTTTTGGACAATTGTTCTATGCAGATGTAGAATCCCTTGGAGAATTACCGGATTATGAAATAACTGAAATCAGGCTATTTGATAGTATACCTGAAAGCTTAACATACCCTTTAATTCAACCATATCTATTTAAGAAAATTGAGGGATTCTGCGGATCAAATAGAAGCTAATTCTTATTCTCATGTCAACCAATACCGGCTATATTGCGGCTTATATCCCCGATACCCAATCACCCCGTCAGTTGCGCCTTGCTAAGTTCAAGCAAGGAAATAAGAGTTCCCCGGCCTGCCGCGGGAGAGTAAGCTTGCGCTTTGCCCCGAGCGCTGTTAAAATTAGGAAAGGGAAAATCTCCTGGAAAAGCGAGTGTCGTTCCCTGACAAGAAAGACGCAGCTTAACGAGCGATGACGATTTCGAGAGGGGAAAAGAAAATGGAGCGAGGGGCATCGGCGCAAAATGTTTTTTGGCTGGGGCTGATGGTTGTTGCGGGGATCTTTGCTGTTCTGTACCTCAAAAGTTCAGTCTTTCCGGGACCGGTTGATCCGGCGGTTCTCAAGTATTTTTCCCCGCAACTGGTTAAGAACGGCCGGGCTTACAGCCAAGTGCCCAGGATTTTGTACATCATGGGCTTTCTCTTTCAGGCCGGATTTTTGGTTTGGTTTGTCTTCGGCGGCCGCGCCCGGCGCTGGGAAGATTGGTTGATGGCGCGCACAGGCCATAATTACTGGGGCAGCGTCTTTTTATTTTTTCTCACGGTCTGGCTAATCCTGACTTTGCTGAACCTGCCATTCACCTTTTACAACAGTTACATATGGCAGCATCGCTGGGGTTTTTCGACAGAATCCCTGCCGGCCTGGTGGTCGGATTATTTCAAGAGCACAGCCCTGGATTTTCTCTTGTCCGCGGCTGCGGTTTTTATCGTATTCTGGGTGCTGAATCGTTGGACGAGGACCTGGTGGCTCCTTGGGGCGATCCTGTTCGGTCTCTGGCTGATTGTTCAGGACGTTCTCTGGCCGGTCGTCGTTGCACCCCTGTTTAACCACTTTCGTCCCGTTGAAAATCCGGCCATTACCAGCATGGTCCATGACCTCTCGCTCAAATCCGGTGTTCCCGTCAAAGACGTGCTGGTCATGGATGCCAGCCGGCGCACGACGAAAGTCAACGCTTACTTTACAGGCATGGGTAAAACCAAGCGCATTGTCCTATATGATACCCTTCTGAAATTCCCCTTGGACGAGATCAGAGCGGTGGTGGCGCACGAGATGGGGCACTGGCAGAAAAGGCATGTCTTGATCGGTACCTTGTTAGGCATTCTGGGCGGTTTTATCGCCTGGCGCTTACTGGCCTTTGCCCTCCACCCGTGGTATTCGGGTGCGGGACGGGCTGCGCCTCAGGTTTGGGCCGTCATTCAGCTTTTTTTTCTTTTGGCGCTGTTTGTCACCAATCCGGTTCAGAATGCCATCTCGCGGGAGATGGAACGGCAAGCCGACCAGGTATCTCTTCAGCTCACCCAGGATCCGCAGGCGGAGGTTCGTCTGCAGATTGACCTGGCGAAGCAGAACTTGACTGACTTTTCCCCGCCGCCGTTCATTGTCTGGTTCAGCTACAGTCATCCTACTCCTCTGCAAAGGATTGAGGCCATGCAGGGAGCCCAAAAATGAAGGGGTGAAGGTGAAGGGCTGTAAAGATGAGGGGTGAAGGCGCGGGGGATCAAGGCTGAGACCAGTGGCGAAAGGATTAGGGGATAATTTTCTTAAGCACAAACATTCCCGCCTTGCGCGCCAGGGGCAGGCCTATCCGTTTCAAAAGAGGTATTCCCACATGACGGGCCAACGGCGGTCCGAGGCGTTTGGCAAGGGGTGTGCCCAACCGACGGGCCACAGGAGGTCCAAACCGACGGGCCATAGGAGGTCCAAACTGGCGCAACAACGGCGGTCCGTATTGCTTCGCAAGGTAGAGGCCGGTTTCCTGCCAGGTGGAGCCGCCAGCCAGCAGACTTTCGAGAGAGGGCTCCCGAGAGGAGGTTGAGGGGAGTATTTCTTCAACCGGCGCGGGGGAGAGTTTGGCGGCTTGGGGCTCGGGGGCACGGAAGCGGGGAAGCTTGCGGGCCAAACGGCCGCGGGGTCCGAAGTTGGGGGGGAGAAAAGGAAGGGGAAGAGGCAAGGGCAGGGTTTGTGCTTGGGATGCACCTTGGTGTGGGACGGTAGAGAATGGCGCGGGAGATGTTCCCGACTTCAGCGGCGTTTGCGCTGCTTCTGCGGGATTTGTGAACTGAGGTTTGGGGTTGGCGGTTGAGGGCGTCTGGGAATTCGAGGCCGGCAGACCGTCAGAAGCTGAGGCCGGTAGACCGTCAGAAGCTGGGGCAGGCCGGAAAGAAGCGGCTGGCGGCCGCAGGGGACGCATTCTTCCAGGCAGGCCGCCCAAGGACTGCGAGCCGGGTTTCATTTCGCGTTCGTAAGCAAAGGTTGGCATGAATATCCCTCCTCAGGTTAAAACTGGGCTATTTGGCATATTTTATGTCGAACCCGAGGGAGGGGTGACGCAATACCGATTTCGCCCGAGGCCGCCTAGCCGCAGAGGTAATGGGCAGAGTCTCCTAGCGGCTCGACAGAAGCAGCGGGCGAACCCATACGCCGTCACTCTTTTCCGTGTTTATGAATTTGCACATCTGTGCTGAAGACCAGGCCTTTGGGAACTATCCGGCATATTTCGGGAATGATGGCCTCGATTTTCTCGCTGCGGTCCACGACCTCGAGTACAATGGGCAGATCCGAAGAAAGTTCCAATAACCGGGCGGTGTGTAAGATGTTGTCTTTCCCGTATCCCTCAATCCCCCGCGAAGCCGTTGCTCCGCCGATGCCCTTCTCTTTTAGCCAGCGAATCAGATATTGGTAGAGTGGTTTGTCCCGATAACGTTCGCTTTCCCCAACATAGATTTTTAGGAGTTTTCCTTGGAAAGCCATCATGTAACCCTCCCTTTCGACAAATTTGGATTTACGGTTCAGATGAGCCTGGCCAGTCCGACACCTAAGGCAGTGCCGATAAAACCAACGGCAATGCTCAATACAGTATATAGGCCAGCTGTAAAAAAACTTCCGTTTTCCAAGAGGGTGATCGCTTCAAAACTGAAAGTGGAGAAGGTTGTGTAGGCGCCGATGAACCCAATGCCGATGCCGAGTCGCACGGCCGGACTGACTGTCAGGCGTTCGATGAACAAAACATTGAGGAAACCCAGCAGAAAAGCCCCGCTGATGTTGATGATAAAGGTTCCCAGGGGGAAGCTCTGGTTCCAGCGGTTGCTGATAAATACGCCCAGCCCATAGCGCGACATGGCACCTAGTGCTCCTCCTAAAGCGATCGCCAAGATGTTTAACATTTCTCTTTAAACCTCCTAAAATCCTTTTCCTTTTCTCTCTCTGAGTTTAAAAATTTGATATAGTTATAACCAAAATAGTTATAACCAAAACGGTCAACAGGATCGGGAGTATTGATAAAATGAGATTGGGAACGAAAACAGGGTTGAGAACGAAAAGACTCCTACTGTCTTGAACAGTAGGAGCCATCAGCCTTTGTCGGCACTAAGCGAGCCCCATCGCTAGGTGATATGTTACCAGAAGTAATGTATTCCGGTGTCATGAACTCCGGCGCGACCAGACGCCGCAGGCGGAGTCCGTTACAACAGGTGAAGTCCGGTACAACAGGCGCATTTCAGTACAAGAAGCGGATTCCAGTACAAAATTATAACCGGACTGGCGGAGAATAGCAAGGAGCCGCGCTCACTTACTCACGATCTTATCTAAAGGGTGGTAACTGTTCAGGGGTAGACTGATGAAGTCAACTCCAAACAGTGAGCTACCGGGTATATGATGCGGAGCTAAAAACGCCTGAAAGAGTTAAAACCAGAAAAAGGGTGAAAAGTTGTACAACATCGTCGTTTTGGGCATAGTAAGTCTTCTCACGGACATCAGCACGGAAATGGTTTATCCTTTACTGCCAATCTTTCTCACCGCTACCTTGGGCGTCAGTCCGGCCATCCTCGGCGTGATTGAAGGAATGGCGGAAAGTTTGGCCAGCTTGTTAAGGGTCTTTTCCGGTTACATCGGGGATCGGACGAAACGCAAGAAGGAACTTACAATTGCTGGCTACGGCAGTTCAACCCTGGGTAAGGTATTTCTCTTTCTCGCCGGTTCGTGGGGTATGGTTTTGCTGGCTCGGGTGGTCGATCGACTGGGTAAAGGTATTCGGACGGCCCCCCGTGACGCCCTGATCGCGGATTCGGCTCAGGCGGCCGGGCGGGGCCGGGCTTTTGGGCTCCATAGGGCTATGGATACTTTTGGGGCGGCGGCAGGGGTCGCGATATCCTACCTGCTGTTAACGAAGACATCCTCCGTAAGTGATGCCGTATCCTTTAAACGAATTTTTCTTCTTTCGATGATTCCCGCCCTTCTGGGGGTATTCGTTCTTTTATGGGTACATCCGGTGAAAAAGGCCAAAGTAAATGTGAGTTTCACTTTCTCCTGGAGTCATTTGGACAAACGGCTCAGGGCTTTCCTGGTCCTGGCCTTCATCTTCGCGCTCGGGAATTCGTCCAACCAGTTTTTGCTCCTCCGGGCCAGCCGACTGGGGGCGGGCGTGCCTGTGGTCGTCCTAATGTATTTGGTGTACAATTTAAGTTACGGTCTCTTGTCCTACCCAGGCGGGCACATCTCGGACAAATTTGGGCCCAAAAGAATTCTGGTGGTGGGCTACCTGATTTATGGCGTGGTCTATTTTGCTTTTGCCCGGGTCACGCGGCTTTCCAGTCTCTGGCTTCTCTTTATTGTCTACGGTTTCTATACCGCGTTCACACATGGAGTGGAGAAAGCGTTACTGGCTGACATCGCTCCCGTAAATTTGCGGGGGACGGTGCTGGGTCTGCACGCGGCCATAGTAGGGGTCGCTTTGCTTCCCGCGTCTCTTCTGGCGGGTTTTCTATGGAATACGTTCGGTGCGCCGGCGCCTTTTTTCTTCGGCAGTGCTATGGGTTTCGCTGCTGCCATAGGCCTTCTTATCATTCTGTAATGTGCCGCATACCAAGATTTCTGTCAAATTTGTGACAAAGGTCCCTGCCCCGAAGGCAGGGATTTTCTTATGTATTATGGAAAATATGGAAGTAGTGAGGTTGTGCGTTTCGTTTTTAGAGTGCATGTTCAGCGCGTAGGGCGAACACAGGAGGTAGGGCTGTTATGGCAAATCTTCTGGGGGACTACTTGGCCCGCAAGGGATTGTCGCAGGCGGAAATAGCTAGGCGCGCCGGAGTGAGCAAAAGTTATCTGTCTATGCTCGCCCATGGTCAGAGGCGGTCCCTGAATCCCCTGATCCTTGAAAGACTTGCCCGAGAACTGGGTCTGGCGCCCGCGGAACTGGAGAGCCTTCTCTGCCACGGCTCTGAGACCCAGCCTACCCGATCCGGGGCTGGCTCGGGGAAGGGTACCGATGAGAGCAGCTTGGCGCCTTTTTACCAAGCCTTAGAACAAGCTCTGCGTGCTGAGCATGCCAACAAGCGGGATGAGGTGGAAAGGGTCTGCCGGGTAATTGCCGGGATGGATCAAGGGCCGGTGCCCCTAAGGCGGAACTTCTTGTGCTGGCATGAGGCTCTGAAATTAGCCTGGCAGAATCGTTTTGACCAGTCCCTGGCGGTTCTCAGGGAAGCTGTGGATTTTAAACCTACATCCCCCTTGGAAAGACGGTTTAAAGCAAACATTATCGGAGATATCGGGGGGGTCCAGGTGGTTCGGGGAAATTATAGGGAGGCGTTGAAAAGCCTGAGGTTAAGTCTGATTCTTTGGGGGGACGGGGAACAGGGGGCGATGGTGAACCTCAACCTGGGCACTCTCTTCCGGAGAATGGACAACTTCGCGGAGGCCATCAAGTCCTATGAAAACGCGGTTTTGATGGGCTCTCCTTCTCTCAAGCTGCTCGCGTATGCCGGACTGGGCCAGGTCAGCCTGGACCAAGGGCGCATGAACGAGGCACGGAAATATCTTCTGAAAGGGTATGCGCTGTCCAGAAGCCTGAGGGACGATCCGCACCGGGCGGACATCTTGTGCAACCTGGGAAAATACTACAAGGAAACGGGTAAACTAAGCCGGGCCGTATATGTGCTAAGAAAGGGTGTGGAAATTGCCTCCGCTGATGGCAACACTAGGACAAAACTTTACGTCTTGGCCGAACTGGCGGATATCTATCTGGTTAACGGTCGCATCAGGGAGGCGGACCGAATCTTGGCCCGGATTGAAGAAGATTCCGCCGCGGACGGGGGAGATGTTCTCCTGGCCGGGCCCTGTCTTACAGCCCTCGCCAAGAAGGGCCTCTACCTGGGGCAAATTCAACAGTCCCTGCTCGTGCTCAACAGATGTTACCAGATTTTGTCCAAGTTTGCTCCCACTGCCGAATTTGAGACCTGTTGCGATCTTCTGCGGCAAGCGTATCTCCGCTTGAGAAACCCGCAAGAAGCCGCGTTTTTTGCCGGCGAAGTGAAGCGCGCGCGGAAGGTTCTCAAGCGCCGAACTTGGTGAACGCTGGAAATTCGACTGAATATGCGTTGTCCTCTTCTGAAAATTCGCTATTATAATACAAATATAGAAAGGGGGTGAGGCAAATGTTCACGCGAGGAAAAACCGGGGCATTCAGCTGGGCTATAGAGCTCCTGGCTCTCGTCTTCGTGGTGACTCCGGCGATGGATCCGATCAAGCTGATTCACTTCTTTGCCTGATGCCTACTCAATGACGAGGGTGCGGGGTGGTGAAAAACGGGGTTCGGTTGCCAAATGTCAAGCTGAATGCCCTAAGGAGCAAGAAACAATACCAGGGTTTCATGTGGGAAAAATAGTTGTAATAAGGGCAAATCCATCGAAAGGTGGAGACGCAAAGCGTAGGGTCTAAGGTGCCACCGGCACTATGACAGCCTGGCTGCTACACTATCGGCAATCAGACCTGCCCGCTCCGGAGGCAGGTCTGATTTGTCTCTCAGGGAGGTGAAACCAATGCTGGACTTCTATACGTACTCGTCTCTCGGCTCATTGACGGGAGCTGTCACAGCAACACTTCTCGTGGTGGAGTTTCTGAAAAACTTGGGGCCTTTCCGGCACCTGCCAACCCACTGGCTGGTGTTAGTGGTTGCTGAGGGAATCGTCGTAGGGACCGGTATCTTTGCGGGCCATTTTGCGTTGTCAGGTATTCCGCTCTGCCTGCTCAACGGGTTGTTGGTGGCCGCCAGCGCCGCCGGGGGCTGGCACGTCGTTTCCGGTAATCTCTTTGGCGGTAAGAGGAGACACCATGGGCTAAGGTAAGTGCACGAGTGCGATCTCGGCTTTTGCTATCGCCTCTTTGCTCCTTTGGAGCAAGCGCAGCATAAGCCGATTTTTTTGTCCTATCTAATTTCCTATTTTTTTCAGGGGTGGTTTCGGCCGGGTTAAGTGGAATTTTGGCTGATTCGTGGTCTGATTGAAGACGGCGGCCGCGGCAGCTTCTATAATAAGATTGAAAAATAAGATTGAATTAGGACTGAAGGAGCGGGAAAAAAGGGAGATGGCATAACATTGGTCAGAGTAACGGAAAATACTCAGGTAATTGTCAACCATGATTGGTGTAAAAAATGTGGCGTTTGCATTGCCTTCTGTCCCAAAAAAGTGCTGGAGAGCGACGAACTGGGCCGGGTTGTGGTGGCTAGGCCGGAGGAATGTATTGCCTGTAGAATATGTGAACGGCTCTGTCCGGATTTCGCGATTAACATTGAGGTGAGCAAAGATGAGTGAGGCCCGTTTGATGCAGGGAAATGAAGCCTGCGCTGAAGGAGCGCTGGCGGCGGGAGTGCGGTTTTTTGCCGGTTACCCGATTACCCCGTCGACAGAAATTGCGGAGATCATGGCGGAGAAACTTCCCCTGGTGGGGGGCACCTTTATCCAAATGGAAGATGAGATCGGCAGCATGGCCGCGGTTATCGGGGCATCGCTTACCGGAGCGAAAGCCCTGACGGCGACCAGCGGCCCTGGGTTTTCCCTCAAACAGGAAAATATAGGCTTTGCCATCGCCACCGAAGTTCCCTGTGTTGTCGTCGATGTGCAAAGGGCCGGCCCCAGCACCGGGCTCCCTACCTCCCCGGCTCAGGCGGATGTTATGCAAGCCCGCTGGGGAACCCATGGGGACCACCCGGCGATCGTTTTGTCCCCTTCGTCTGTCCAGGAATGCTATGAACTTACCGTTCAAGCCTTTAATTTTGCTGAAGAATTTCGCACGGCCGTCATCATGCTGATGGATGAAGTGGTCGGCCACCTGCGGGAAAAGGTGGAACTGATAGAGAATCTCCCCATTGTCAACCGAAAAAGGCCTTCGGTACCGCCGGACCGCTATATCCCGTACGAGAACAATGAAAGCCGGATTCCGGACATGGCCAATTTCGGTGAGGGGTATCGTTACCATGTCACAGGGTTAACCCACGCGGAGAACGGACTTCCCACCGGTAAGCCGGAAGTCGCGGGCAAATTTTTGGCCAGGCTGACCAGTAAACTCGACCTCTATCTGGACCGGATTCAGCTCTGGGAAGAGGCGGAGCTCTCTGATGCCGATCTGGTCGCTGTGGCCTATGGCTGTACGGCTCGTCCCGTTCGTGAGGCGATCACTGCCGCCCGCCGTGAAGGGCTGAAAGTGGGACTGTTCCGGCCGATCACCATTTGGCCTTTTCCTGCCGGCCAGATAGCTAAGCTGGGCGGACGGAGCTTTCTTGTTCCCGAAATGAATAATGGTCAGCTGGTGGGTGAAGTGGAGCGCGTCTTCGGACCGAAAAATGTCCACCGTTATAACCGGATAGACGGGGAACTTATTACCCCGAGTGAAATCCTAGAAAAAATCCGGGAGGTTATGGCGTAATGTTCAGCGAGATTTCCGAGTATTTCCGAACGGAAGCCCTTCCACATATCTGGTGCCCAGGCTGCGGGATTGGGACCGTCATGCAGGCTCTGGTTCGGGCTATCAAGACACTCCAGCTCGATCAAAATAACGTCGTCGTGGTTTCCGGTATCGGTTGTTCCTCCCGCATGACCGGTTATCTGGATTTTAACACTCTGCATACGACTCACGGGCGGGCCTTGGCTTTTGCTACCGGCATCAAGGCGGCCAAACCGGAACTCGATGTCTTCGTCGTTATGGGTGATGGGGACGCGGCCGCCATTGGAGGGAATCATTTTATTCACGCGGCCCGGCGCAACATCGACTTAACGGCTATCGTCATCAATAACAGTATCTATGGTATGACCGGGGGGCAAAGCTCACCTCTCACACCCCACGACAAAAGGGCGACCACCTCACCTTACGGCAACCTGGAAAGGCCTTTGCAGCTTTTGGCTGTGGCCCAGGCGGCTGGGGCCACTTACGGTGCCAGAGCGACCACCTATCATAACCAACTCCTAACAAAAGTGATCATTGACGCCTATAATAATCCCGGTTTTTCTCTGGTTGAAGCGGTTTCCCAATGTCCGGTATCCTACGGAAGAAGGAACAAATTCAAGACCCCGGCGGACATGCTCCGCTGGCAGAAAGAGCACGGGGTCATGAAAGGCCACAAGGAGATCGGGGACGAGGAATTCTTTATCGGGGAGATCTTTCGGGCGCAAGCTCCGGAGTATACCCGGGAATACGAAAAGCTGCGTCAACGGCTGCAAAGGGGGCAACGCTAATGTCGAGAGAACAGGTTCTACTCACAGGTACTGGGGGACAGGGGCTGATTCTCGCTGCCATTATGCTGGCGGAAGGGGCGGTCTTGGCCGGGCATAATGTCGTTCAGTCCCAAAGCTATGGGCCGGAGGCCCGTGGCGGCGCCAGCAAAGCTGAAGTGATCATCAGTGACGAGGAAATTCACTATCCCAAAGTCCAATATCCCGGCCTGGTCCTGGCTATGAGTCAGGAGGCTTACAGAAAATACGGTCTAAATCTGGATGAGGAAGCCATTCTGGTCGTCGACAGCACATATGTACTGGAAGTGAAGCCCAGAAAGAAAAATTTCTACGCTTTCCCGATTACGCGGATTACCCGGAGCCGTCTGGGCGGTGAACAAAGTGCCAACGTAGTGGCTTTGGGAGTAGTGGCAGCCTTGGGAAATTTGCTGACCCGGGAACAAGTGAGGCAGGCTGTCTTGAACCGGGCTCCCAAGGGGACGGCGGAGCGCAATCTCGAGGCATTGGAAATCGGCTGGCAGCTGGGTATGGAAGCCGAAATCCCGGCAGATAATAGGAATGCCGGCTGACAGGGGTGAGCACGTGAATTGGCGCAAGGATGAACCCACACGCCCAAACGCGGAGCAGACAGACGTGGCGCAGGCATCAATCAGGCTGACAGCGGGAGGGGCCGCGGGCACATCGCCAAGGCAGACAGACGTGGCGCGGGTGCTGGCTTCGGTTCTGTTGGACGAGTGGGGAGGTCCACGCAGCCCCTTGGCCTTGTCCTATATTCGGAATGTGATTATTCCTAATCTAGCACACTGTCTGGTTCGAAACGCCGACCTCTGGCAGAATCCGACCTTTACGGACATTGTCGCTTGGAAATTTAAGGCCCAATATGCGTTCCCTCAAGCAGTAGTTGACAGTCTGACCACGGATCTCATGACGGCTGTGCTGCGCACGGGCTGTCCGGCCCAAAACAGCAACTCATGGGAGCCTTGGCGCCGAATTATGCGCGCCCACCTGGCAGGAAAATCCCTCGTGGATGTCGAAGAAGAAATTGGTTATCCGGTGGCTTATTCGAACTTGCTCCTGCTAAGCTTGAAGAAGTTGTGCCACTACCTCGGCCAAACCGGGGCAAGTTACCAGGATTGTTTGCTCCAGCCGGAACTGCGGGAATGCGGGCCCGAGCAGCTTCGCTTCCTTTACTCGTTTCACCGGGCTCTGACGACCGAACCGTTGTACAAAGAGAAGCTGATTCTCGAGCAGGTGAGCGTAGAACTGGAAGTGCCGCTGCCGATCTCCGGCCTGGTGGATCTTTTGCGGGCCGTATTGGTCAGGGAGGGGTCTGAAGGGCCTGAAGGGCCTTCGGATGAAGCCGCTTTAATCTCTGTCCTACGGGAAGGAGCAGAGGTATTTAACCAATCTCGGGAAAGTGGGGCACGGGTGACCGAACGAGAAATTCTCTCAAGTGTCATCCGGGGGCTGATTAAGCTGGATTTTCTTGCACAGGACCGGTCGGGGGGGCTCAGACTCACGGGGAGAAGTGCCGCTGTCATCGCGCCTTTTGTAATTCCCGAACTGCTCGCCCAACTTCAGGCCGCCGGCCTGAAGCGGGAGGAGGCAAGACGAATACTCCTCAGGTTAAATCCCGGCGTTCTGCTTCCGCTCCTGCGGAGGGTCAAGCAGGAATTTCCCGCGGAAGTCTCTTGGGAGCTTTTTCGGGCCGTATATCAAGAGTCCGACCGGCAAATTGATTTATACATCATCGAGTCTGCAGCGAAATATGAAGAGGCCGTCGTTTTGTTACTTGAGGCCCTGCAAGCAGAAGACAGTTTGGTCCGGGCCAAAGCCTGCCAGGCGCTGAGGTGTTGGGCGATCTTAAGAAAGCAGGGGAATGAGGCTATTTCGCCGGAGGCGGAAGAGAGATGTTTAGGCGGCAGAGAGGCTAGGATCCCGGAGAAGCCGGAGGAGATGTGTTCAAGCGGCAGGGAGGCCGGGATCCCGGAGAAGCCGGAAATTGTCTCGGCCCTGGTACGGACTTTGGCTGACCCTGTGGCCCAGGTTCGGGAAAGGGCGGCCCAGGCCTTGGGAGATATCGGTTCGCCGGAGGGATTGGAGGCTTTGAGTAAGGTCGCGGAGGATATGTATGAAAGTCCGAACGTGAGGGGACGGGCGCGGGAAGCTTGGCGCAGAATTTTAAGCGCAGTGGTTTCGACTAAACGAAGGGAGAGATGAAGCGCGTGAAAATGTTTGAGTACATGGGCAAGGAACTTTTTCGGCAGTTTGGGCTGCCCGTGCCCCTGGGAAAAATGGTGAGGAGCCCCGAGGAAGCCGCCGCGGCCGCTCGTGAAATCGGTGCTCCGGTCGTGGTTAAATCCCAGGTCCTCTCCGGGAAGCGGGGAAAGGCGGGGGGGATCAAGTTTGCCGATAATCCGGAAGAGGCGAAAGCGGCAACTGCGGAGCTTCTGGGCCTCACCATCCAAGGCCTCCGGGTTGAAGCGCTCCTTGTCGAAGAAAAACTGAAAATTGACAAAGAACTTTATCTTTCCCTGACCATTGACGGGGCGGCCAAAAAACCGGTGCTCATCGCTTCGGCCCAGGGTGGGATGGAAATAGAGGAGGTCGCCGCGGAGCATCTGGTCAAGATGCATATTGATCCGGAATTGGGAATGCAGGACTTTATGGCTCGCGATGTGGTCAGAAGGATGGGTATTGAGCGCACGAGCCCGCACAGTCAGGAATTGGTCACAATCATAAAGACCCTATACAAAATCCTCACGGAAAAAGACGCGGAGTTGGTCGAAATCAATCCGCTTGTTTTTAGCGGAGATAGGGTAATCGCCGCGGACGCCAAAGTTACAATTGACGAGGAAGCCCTCTATCGCCAACCGAATCTTCCCCAAGTGGCGGAGAGAACGGCTACGGAAGAGGCGGCTCACGCTCTGGGCCTCTCTTTTGTCGAATTAGACGGTGACATAGGGGTTATGGCCAATGGGGCTGGGATCACAATGGCGACATTGGATACGCTGACTTTTTACGGGGGAAAACCGGCCAATTTCTTGGATGCCGGAGGGGGCACGGGCGAGGAAGGAACGGCTAAAGCTTTGGAACTCATCCTCTCGCGCAACCCCAAGTCCATTTTCATTAATATCTTCGGGGGCATCACCCGCTGTGACGATGTGGCTAGAGCTTTCGCCTCAGTCAAGAAGAAGCGCGGGATTCCGGTTCCGGTGGTGGTGCGGCTGGTCGGAACCAATCAGGAAGAGGGCCGGGCGATTCTGCGGGAGGTCGGCATCGAGGCTTATGACTTCATGCAGGAAGCGGCGCAAAAGGCCGTCGAGCTGGCTAAATCGTAACTTATGGGGGGAGGTTCTAAGGTGGCTATTATTGTTGACGAACATACGAACGTCATCGTTCAGGGCATCAGCGGTAAACAGGGACTTTTTCATACTCGGCAAATGCTGGAGTATGGTACCCGAATTGCAGCCGGCACGTCGGCCAGCAAAGCCGGCAGCATTCTGGAAGGGGTACCGGTATATGACAGCGTCCGGGCGGCCTGCGAACAGCACCGCATCGATGCCTCCGTGATATTCATACCGGCCGCGGGAGCTAAAGACGCGGTCTTGGAAGCGCTGGAAGCCGGGGTCAAGGTGGTTGCCGTGATTACCGAACATATTCCGGTGCATGACGAGATAGCCATTGTGGCTTATGCGAAACGCCGGGGCGCCACGGTTATTGGGCCCAACACCTTTGGTATAGTATCTTCCGGCAAAAGCAAGTTAGGTATTCCTCCCAACCGGTTTTTCGTCCCGGGACCGGTGGGGGTTGTGGCGCGATCCGGCACTCTCTCCTACGAAATTGTGGGGAACTTAACGGCTGCGGGTCTCGGTCAATCCACCGTCGTCGGGATGGGCGGAGACCGGGTGGTCGGTTTAACTTTCGTGGACGTGCTGCAGAAATTTGAAGAGGATCCTTTGACTGAAGCGGTGGTCCTAATCGGGGAAATCGGCGGCAACGCGGAAGAAGAAGCGGCGGAGTATATCAAAGGAATGAAGAAGCCCGTGGTGGCTTACCTAGCCGGGAAAAGCGCCCCTCCCGGAAAACGGATGGGACACGCGGGGGCCATCGTTGAGCGGGGAATGGGGACGTACCAGGGCAAAGTGGAAGCTCTGACAGCCGCCGGGGTCAAAGTGGCGAGTGTTCCCTGGGAAGTCACGGGTTTACTGAAAGAAGTTTCGGTGAAACCATCTCGTTAACTGCGCAAACGGCGCAAACAGGGACCTCCTTGACCGCCGTTTGGCGGATGGTATATGGTATAATGTAAGGCAGCCTTCTCATAAAGACTGCCTTTTTTGGCTGGGCGGAAAGTGTCGGTCCGCGGGCGTTAGAAAAACGTTTGTACCACGGTTCAGTGGAACCCAAAAACGGCTTTAGCCGTGGGGGGATGTCAGAGACGAAACGGAAGGGTAGCTTTGGCGAACAATGCTTTTCTCCTTTTTCAGATCGTTCAGAATGTCAGTGTCCTAGGCATGGCGGCGTTCTTAATAGCCCGGGTGCCGGCGGTGCGCGGGGCCTGGATCGGTTCGACCGGCAAACTTTCGCAAGATCCGGATTCCCAAGTTTCAACTGGGGGCGGCGCCCGGAGCGGTGCGCGCCGGGACTTGCCCCGTAAGATCGCCTTGGGGGTACTTTTTGGCATCTTGTCCGCTGCGGGGAATTGGCTCAACCTAGCGTCAAAGTACGGGTTTCTGACGAATGCCCGTCAAATCATGGCGGAAGTGGGCGGACTTCTGGGCGGGCCGCTCACGGGCTTGCTCGCCGGTGTTTTGGGTGTGCTGCCCCGCGTTCTGGATGCCCTGCCCCGCCTGTTGGGGAACGGCAGCGGCATATGGGCTGCGGTCATAGCCAATATGGCAATGGGTGTGATCGGCGGCTTGTTCGCGCGGAAATTCCGCTTTCACAAAATGGATCTGCAATTGGCGGCTTTGACCGGCTTTTTGGGTGAGTGTGTTTTGATGGCCTTGACCCTGGGATTTTCGCAGCCATTTGCGGCGGCCTGGCACTCAGACGAGAAGATCGCCCTCGCCCTTCCGGCCGTTCTCCTGCACAGTTTGGCCCTGCTTTTTGTTGTGTACGTTCTTCGCGACGTAATAGGCAAGCAGGGTGAGATGCCTTCGAGCAAGCAACAGCTTCTAGCCTCTCAGGCAGCCGGAGGCCCGGTGCGGGATGGTCAAAGCGAGGTCGAGGAGAAACAACTTCTGTTATTACAGACTGAATACCGAATGCTGAGGGCCCAGGTCGATCCCCATTTCTTTTTCAATACCTTGAGCACAATTCAGGCTCTTATCAGCACGGATCCGGACAAGTCAATTACCCTGATTAAGAACCTGGCGAGTTTCTTTCGCAAAACACTGAATCCCGAACGGGAGGTCGTGACCCTCAAGGAAGAGCTGGAAACGGTGCGCAACTACATTCGGATCGAAAAAGTGCGTTTTGGCGACAGGATTAACCTGGTGGAAACCTTGCCGTCTGAGCTTTTGGGTTGCGAGATTCCCGTTTTTTCCTTGCAAATCCTGGTTGAAAATGCCGTCCGTCACGGCCTCAGTTTGAAGAAAGGGAATGGCACGGTCCAGATATCCGGCTGGTCAGATGAAAGTAGTTGGTACCTCAATGTCGAAGACGACGGGGTGGGGATGTCGGAAGAACAGCTGGAAAAGGTGAGACAGGGCGAAGCGGTCCCTGCGGAGCGAGAAAGCGGGATTGGGCTTTTTAACGTTCGTAAGCGTATCCAGACGATCTACGGGAGCGACTTCGGCTTAAAAATACAAAGTCAATGGCATAAAGGGACTTCCGTTACTGTGAGATTTCCTCTTCATATCGGGGAGTTTTCGGCGACACGCATCCGGGAAGCGGACAGAAAGGAAGGCAGCCATGAAAAAACTTAAGGTTTTCATCGTTGATGACGAGGTGATCATGTGTGAGGCCTTGGCGCGCTTACTGGAGCGGATACCGGATATTGAAGTGAGCGGGATTTACCATGACGGAGACGAGGCCTTGCCCATGGTCGAAAGACTTAAACCGGATCTTGTCTTCCTGGATATTCGCATGCCGGGGCTCAGCGGTATGGAAATGGCGGAGATTTTAAAACAGAGAGAAGATTCGCCGGCCATTGTCTTTGTCACGGCTTATGACGAATTTGCTCTGAAAGGGTATGAGGTCGACGCCTTAGACTACATCCTGAAACCGTTCGAACAAGCCGATCTGGAACGCGTGTTGCGCAAAATGAGGAAAGTTCAGTTGCTGAACGCGTCCGAAGCCCCCGAAGCTGCTCCGGAACGAGTGGCGAACGATCATCCCCAGAGATTCTGTGCTTATGACGGTGAGATGATGATTGTCCTCGACAGTCAGACGATCCAAGTGTTTTATGCCGAGGGGGGTGAGGTTTTTCTGCTTACATCCGCCGGAGAGAAGTATGTGTTAAAGCAGACGCTGCAGGAAGTCGAGCAGAAGCTGGATGACCGGCGATTTTTCCGTTGCCACCGAAACTACATTGTTAACATGGATTTCGTCAAAAAAATTTCCCCGGGGTTTAACCGGGGGTATCTGCTCACCTTGCAAGGGAAGACTTCTGTGGAGGTGCCTGTGAGCCGCGCTCACACAAAAGAGTTGGAGCAATATATCTACTTTTAAGTTGCCACTACATCTTAAACGTTGCTCAGGATTGAATCGCGGCGGGTGAATCGGGGAAACCGACATAGGCATCCATACAGTAACTGGAATAATACTGATAAGGCATCCAAAAACAGCCCCTGAACTCCTGGGGAAGTTTGATGCCCCAATCCGCACCCCATTGGTTCAGGACAAGAACCAGTTGCTTGGTCGGATCGTAGCCGATGGCATTAACCGCGTGTCCGCCGAGTTCCTGAGAATCCTGAGCGGGCATGGGCAGCAGGCCTGTCTTTGCCACTTCCGGCGACTCGAGTTCACTGAAGACGGTAAAACCGAACAAGACGGGATGGCCATTAGTCAGGGCATCCAGGGTGTCGGCTAATACAGTATCCGGATTGACTTTCTGCACCTGTCGGCGACTCAGTCTCAGCGAACGTTTCCAATCGTTCGGCGGAGGGTCGACGGCGAAATCCTGAGGGGTATAAGGATCATCTCGTTCCGGCATAACTCCGTATTTCTCCAATACACTCAGCGCATCCTCCAGGCTCGCCCCCGAATCTTGGTTAACTGTGTTTTCCATTTTCCGTTCTTCGTAATACTGAGCTTGTTCGCTGGGATTCAGCCAGGGTAGTCCGGCATGTCTCCTTAGGGCCCCGCGGAATTGGAGCGAGGCGAAAGCCGAACAAGAGCCTTCCTCCCCCTGGTTTTCGATGGCTCCATAGAGATCCCTCAAGCCGACCAGGGTATCAGACAGCGGTTGTCCTGAATTCTGATAGGTCGCGTAGGGTGTCGGAGCTGCCGATTTCAAAAGTAAATACTTTGGCACTTTGAACATCCCCTTTCGCTCTTTGCTCTTCTCTTACAAGCTCTCTCATTACAAGAGTATGATGGTTTGTCCGCCGATGTGAGTATTCTATATTTTCGGGCGATATCCTTCTTTTGTAAACGAGGTTTTTGCGGGCTGCCCGGCGCAGAAAAAGTTAGTGAAATCCCCGGGATTTTGTGCCATAATGATAAAGTGTTTCCGACATAAGTTTAGGTAATTTTATAGGTAATTTTTAGGTAGCTTTAACGGAGGTGCAGTGCCGGACATGGTTCGTCTGATCGGAAGCGGTGTTTACCTTGTCAAAGGGACAAAAGTTTTGCAACCTCAGGGCTCTCAGGTTCCAGATGCGTTGCAAGGGCATCGGGTTGAGACAGAAGAGTTGGGTATTAACCCGGCAAGCCTGGATCCCGCTGCGGCTCGGAAAAACACCATCTCCTACCATATTCTCTCCGCGCATAATGTTGCCAATGACTCTTCAACTTCAAACGCCAGGGAGACCCTGAAAATACGTTTCGACGCTTTGGCTTCACATGATATCACCTATGTCGGGATTGTCCAAACGGCCCGGGCCAGCGGACTGAAGGAGTTTCCCCTTCCTTACGTGCTGACGAATTGTCATAATAGCCTTGGCGCCGTCGGCGGTACGATCAATGAAGACGACCATGTCTTCGGGCTTTCCGCTGCGCAAAAATACGGGGGCATTTACGTTCCCGCCCATCAGGCAGTCATTCATCAATACATGAGAGAGATGATGGCTCGCTGCGGCAGTATGATCCTGGGCTCGGACAGTCACACCCGTTATGGGGCTCTGGGTACGATGGCGGTCGGGGAAGGGGGACCGGAACTCGTCAAACAGCTCTTAGAAAAAACTTACGATATTTCCTACCCCGAGATCGTTGGCGTCTATCTCACAGGTAAACCCCAGCCGGGAGTCGGGCCGCAGGACGTGGCCTTGGCCCTTATCGCCGCGGTCTTTAAAAACGGCTTTGTTAAAAATAAGGTCCTTGAGTTTGTGGGTCCGGGTATCGCGAACCTATCGATGGATTACCGCAACGGCATCGATACGATGACGACGGAGACCACCTGTTTGAGTTCGATTTGGCTGACCGATGAAAAGGTCAAGGAGTATTTCCGGATCCACGGCAGGCCGGAAGGGTATGCCAGGTTAGAGCCCGGAGAAGTCGCTTACTACGACGGAATGGTTGTGATTGACATGGAAAAGGTTGAGCCCATGATCGCTTTGCCTTTCCATCCCAGCAATGCTTACCCTATTTCCGAACTGAACCGGAATGCTCATGAGATCCTGGCGGCCGTTGAAGAAGAAGGGCTAAGACAGCTGGACAATCCTGCCCTGCGATTTTCTCTCCCGGATCACCTTGTCGGGGGAAGGTTGACGGTGGACCAGGCTGTCGTGGCCGGCTGTGCGGGCGGTACCTTTGAAAACCTGGTTCAGGTGGCAGACATTGTCGATCATCACACGATTGGAAACGGAGCTCTGTCCTTTAGCGTTTACCCGGCCAGCCAGCCGGTTTATCTGCAACTGGTCGAAAACGGTGCCGCAGCCAAGATGCTGCGGGCCGGCGTAACCGTCAAGACAGCTTTCTGCGGGCCTTGTTTCGGGGCGGGGGATGTGCCGGCTAACGGCAGCTTGAGCATCAGACATACCACGCGCAATTTTCCCAACCGGGAGGGGTCAAAACCGGGCGAAGGTCAGATAGCGTCGGTCGCTTTGATGGATGCGCGCTCCATCGCCGCCACGGCCATCAACGGCGGACGTTTAACTCCGGCTACGGAACTGGGTTTGCCGGCTCCGGTTGAACCTGAGCCGTATGAATTTGAGCGGGAGATCTATGCTCACAGAGTGTATCAAGGGTTCACCAGTCCCCAACCGGAACATGAGCTGCGCTTCGGACCCAATATCGCGGATTGGCCCAGGATGTCCCCGCTTCCAGAAAACCTGCTCTTACAAGTCGCCGCAGTGCTGCACGATCCGGTGACAACCACCGACGAACTCATTCCTTCCGGTGAAACGTCTTCTTACCGTTCGAATCCGCTCAAACTGGCCGAGTTCACCCTGTCGAGGAAAGACCCGGGCTATGTAGGCCGGGCCAAGCGGGTTAAGGCCTTGGAACTGGAACGGAGGCAGTTTGTAGCAGGGCGGGTTGCAGCCGGACAGGCTCCGGTCGGACAGGCTCCAGTCGGACAGGTTATAAGCTCCGAGACTGTGGCCAAGAAGATGGTGAACGACGAAGTTGTTAGCGGTCAAGATGTATTGGATCCGGATGTGACCGGTCAGGTCAGAGTCGAGGTGACCGCGGGGAAAGTCGCAACTGGAAAACCTTCAGAGGCGAGAATTTCCGACAACTTGAGAGAAGTTTGTCTAAAAGTGCTGGAAAACTGCTCCACTTCTTTCAGCGATTTGAGCTCCCTGTTGGCAAGCACGGGAATTGGGACGACGATTTACGCCATAAAGCCGGGTGACGGCTCTGCCCGGGAGCAGGCCGCCTCCTGTCAGAAGGTTTTAGGCGGGTGGGCCAATATCGCTGGCGAATATGCCACCAAACGCTATCGCAGCAACCTGATCAACTGGGGGATGTTGCCCTTTACGGTGGACAGCGCCGTGGGCCTTACTCTCAAGGTGGATGATTTCATTTTTATTCCGGATATTCGGGATAGGGTCAGCCGCGGTGAGGAGGTAATACCGGCCGAACTCATAAGTTCCACCGGAGTCAAGCCCATTGAGCTGTGGCTAAGAAACTTGACGACCGATGAAAGGGAAATCATTCTTAAAGGTTGTTTGATCAATTATTATGTGGGTGAGTGAGCGCACAAGCACGGCAGTCACGGCAGTGTGTGAGTGAATGTGGCGAGAGCCTATCCGGCCAATTAAGTGGGATGACAGCGCCGGTTTACGCTAGGAAAGTGAAAAAGAAAAGGCAACGCGGAGAGCCCTCTCCCGAAGGCTGTCTGCGTTGCCATGTTCTAAGCTATTTTGTCCGTTAGTGCCAATGCCGGGGGTGCAGCATGTTAGGTCTTAGTACATGTAGGGTTTTAGTAAATGATGAAACACAAGAGCAAGTAGCCTACCTTGCACAGAGCTACTTGCTCTTTCCCCAAACGACCGCCCATCGGCGGCTGGTTGTACAACCGGGATGTTGGTAGCATCCCGGTCTATTTTATGTCTTGGTCCACATTTTTATTATAACGTTTTCCTTAGCCAAGTTCACGGTCACCATGATCAGGGTTATCAGGGTTATCACTATGTCACAGTCAGTGCCCAGCCAGACCACCCCAGCCGGCACGCAGGACGTGTTTGAGGATTTTTCCCGAGGCATTTCTGGGTAAGGTGTCGACGATCTCAACCAGACGAGGAATTTTATAGTCAGCGAGTTTGCCTCGGCAGAAGTCACGTATGGCTTCAGGAGCAAGCGTTTCTCCCTGGCGGAGTACCACCATGGCCAGAACGCTTTCGCCCCAGTCAGGATGAGGGACCCCGATGACGGCGACATCCGCGATTTGGGGGTGCATACTCAGGACATCCTCTATTTCTTTAGGGTAGACGTTTACGCCGCCGGAGATGATCATGTCCTTCTTGCGATCCAGGATCCAGAGGTAGCCGTCGGCGTCACGGCGGGCAATGTCCCCGGTGTAGAGCCAGCCGTCACGCAAGGTTTCACGCGTGGCTTCGGGGTTGCCGTGATACCCCAGCATGACACTTTCGGAGCGGATGATAATTTCACCGGCTTCATCCGGAGCAGTGTCGTGCCATCAGCCCGGACCACCCGGATTTCAGAGTTGCCCGTGCCGCGGTTGCCAATACTTCCGGTTTTCGGGCCATGTTCATGGGGACGGAGGGCCGAACCGTTGGGTCCGGCCTCTGTTAGGCCGTAAACGCCCATCCATCGCCCAGACAGGGCTTGCTGCCATTTTTGGATTTGTTCAGTACTGACCGACGCACCCCCATAGATCCAGAGCTTCATTGAGGAGAGATCCCATTCCTTTAAGTTGGGCATCCGGGATAAAAGCTGGTAAACGACCGGAGCTCCGAAGAAATGGGTGGTCTTTTCCTGGGAGACATACCTGAGCAGGACATCCGGGGCAAAGTCACCCAGGGTGACACTTGCGCCCGCCCAAAAAGCTCCCCAGAGAAAAAGGTTGAGCGGGGCGGAGTGGGTGAGGGGCATGAGGATGAGGCAGTTGTCACCGGCGTAGATCCCTGCTTCATAGGCCATGATCTTGGCTACGGACAGGACGGCCTCATGGGACAATCTGACTCCTTTGGGTTTGCCCGTGGTGCCGGAGGTGTAGAGGATTTCGGCGGTCTCTGCCGCAGCAGGGAGTGTCTCGGCGAGTTGGGGCGGTACCGTTTGCTGCCTTGTTTCCGGTATAGAGTCGGGGTCTGGGGCGGGGCTGAAGTCGGCGCTGAGGTTGGCGTTGGGGTCGGCACTGAAGTCGACACTGAGGTCGGCGCTTAAACCTGCGCTGAGGTCAAATGTGTGGACTCCGCTCCGTGAGAGTTCAGATGCGATCGGGCTGAATTCTTCCGCAAAGAGGAAAAATTCCACTTCCGCGTCGGCGAGAATACCGGAGATTTCGCGGGTTGTCAGCCTGACATTCAGGGGAACGATTACGGCCCCGAGTGAGGTCGCCGCCAGGAAGCCGAGCACGAATTCCGGTTTGTTGGTCGAGAAGAGGGCGACGGCGTTTCCCGACCGCACACCCGCGGCTCGGAGCCGGGTGGCCAGTTGGGTTGCTTCCGTATAGAGGTCAAGCCAAGTGTAGGCCCGGGAGCCCGCCGGATAGCGGAGGCCGGTCTTATTGGCGTAATTCAGGGCGTTTCGCTCAATAACGCGCCAGAGTGTATCCATAGCCGTCGTCCTTTCTCTCCTAAAAACATAATAATATGTCTCTTTTAGGATATTTCCCTCGATACCTTGCTTATGGGTTTGTGGGGTAGTCCCAGTGCTTTGGGTCCGTTGTGTCTCTTTGGGAAACTTCCCTGGAGACTCCTGAGTTTAAGGTTGTTTTGTCCTTGAACCCCCAGCCTCTTAGCCAGAAAGGCAGGCCAAGGAGGGTTACTCGTAGATTTTCTCCTCACTCAGGTCCGCGTTTTCGGCATCGTTCTCGCTGGACCTCTTGTTGTTGGGAGCGGCAGCTATTTCTTTGTAATATTCATGTTGGATGATGAGGTCCATGATCTCATTCGTGCCGGTCCAGATCATAATCAAGCGGGTATCGCGCAAGAGACGCTCAATGGGGTAAACATTGGTATAGCCAATCCCCCCCATGATCTGCATGGCATCGTTGACCACGGCCCAAGTCGTGTCTGTGGCAAATTTCTTCGCTTCTGAGACCAGGCGGCGGGCCAACGATGGGGAGACACCGCCGTCAACCGCGCGGGCGGCGGAATAGACCAAGGAGCGGGCCGCGTCCAGTCGGGTAAGTGAGTCGGCAATTTTGAAGCTGACGGCCTCAAAGTCTTTGATTTTGTGGCCGAAAGCTTTGCGCTTGGTGCTGTAGGCAGCGGCCACGTCCAAAGCGGAGCGGGCCATGCCCAAAGCCCCGGCGGCACTGGTCAAGCGTTCTGGGATCATCATCTGATAGAAGATTTTTGCGGCTTGCCCCTCTTGCCCCAGAAGATTTTCCTCAGGGACCCGTACATTTTTAAAGATCACCCGACCGGCTCCACCACCTCGTGTACCCATAAGCCCGTAGACGTGGGCAACTTCGACTCCGGGTCCGCGTTCGACGATAAAAGCACTCATGCTCTCATGTGGTTTGCCTTCCGGGTTGGTGTTGGCGTAGACCATAAAATAATCGGCACCTTCAGCCCCCACAACAAAGCGCTTCTGTCCGCTCAAAATGTAGCTGCCCCCGTCCCGCCGGGCAACCGTCGTAGCTCCGAAAAAGTCCGAGCCGCCGCGGGGTTCGGTCAAGGCCTCAGCCGTATACAATTTTCCGGCAAGAGTGGGTTTAAGGTAGCGTTCTTTCAGGTGCTCCGAGCCGAATTTGGCAAGAGCTTCGCCGACGATGGAGGGGAGAGAGTAAAGACAGGCTAAGCTGGTACCCAGGACCCCGACTTCTTCGAGGACGGCCACTTCCTCCAGCCAGTGGAGTCCGCGCCCGCCGTAAAACTTGTCAAAGCGCAGGCCTAAAAGGTTTGCGTCTCCCAAGGCCCTGAGGTAATCTGGGGGGTAAGTGACCTTCTCGGCGTCCATATCCAGAATCAGTTGCCGGGGGACTTTCTCCCGGACGAATGCGGCGGCTTCTTGCTGCAAGGTTCTTTGCGTATCAGTCAAAAGGAAATCGAACATGATTCAATCTTCTCCTCCTTGTCCAAGTTTTCTTACGAAAATGTCCTTGTGCATTTTCATTCTACTTTGCGAACGGATAGTTCATGATTGTTTCTTTACAGTCGAGCTCCGGAGCCCGTCAAAAGAATCCGGTGAACCGTTGCGGGGTGCGAACGACGAAGGCTCGATTTGACCGAAAGGTGCTGCGAGTTTTCGGGGTGATTGTGGACCTTCTCCGCGGTAGTGGAGTTTGTCGGTGTCCGATACGCTTGGGTCGCCCAGCTACGCCGGGATCGCTTCAGCATGCCCGGGTGGGCAGGGTGCGTCCGGGTCGCCCCGGCATGACCGAGTTGACGCTGTACGCCCGGGTTGCTTGGGTACACGTTGGTTCTCTAAGGCTGTTTTGCTTGCCCTGCGGTGCTTTGGCTCTTGAGTTCGTCCAGCTTGGCGCAAAACTTTTTGTGATAGTCCAAAAGTTCTTCCCGGATCAGGATGAGTTCTTGGATCTTTTCCTCAATTTCTTGGAGGCGCCGTTTGCCATAGGCCACAGTGCGTTCGAGTTGGAGGCGCTCGCTGCGGTCCTCATCATAAAGGTCGATCATTTCTTTGATTTCTGCCAGGGAGAAACCCAGCTTTTTGCCGCGAAGAATGAGTTTTAGGCGAGTCCTTTCCCGCGGGCCGTAGAGCCGCTGGTTCACTTTCTCCTGATTGAGCGGGGTGAGCAGTCCCACTTCTTCGTAATAGCGGATGGTCCTGGGGGTGAGCATGAACTCTTGGGCAAGTTCGGAAATGGTCATTGGTAGTTGGTGTTTGCTCAAAAGCCGGATCCCCTTTCCTGATTGTTGCCTTCCGGTCAAGCCGGCAGCCGCCGGATGCCGGTGATGGGCTGGATGTCTCGAAGGGGTAGACAAGTGGCTTCTAGAGATAAGAATATTCTGCCACCAGTTAACGTAAACGTCAAGAGAAAAATATGGAGATGGAGCGCGACAACAAAAATAACCTTGACTCAAAGACTCAAAAAGCGCACAGTAGGAAAGCCAACCAGAATGTGGTATACTTTGGGTAATGTTTTGATGTTCTCGGACCAAAGCAGGCGTGGAAAAGCAGGCGCAGGCAGGGAACCATGGATAGGCTGCCATGGATCCGTTAGTTCAACCAAAGGGGGATATGACATGGATAGCAAGCAAGCGGAGAGAATGCGTCACGGGAAGGGGTTTATTGCAGCGCTGGATCAAAGCGGTGGCAGCACCCCTAAAGCATTGGAACTGTATGGGATACCTAAGGATTCATACTCTGGCGAGGAGGAAATGTTCAATCTCGTCCATGCCATGAGGACCCGGATCATCACCAGTCCGGCCTTCACGTCCGAGTACATATTGGGCGCGATTCTTTTCGAACAGACTATGGACCGCTCCATTGAAGGCATGCTGACCGGTGATTATCTCTGGAAGAAGAAAGGGATCCTTTCTTTTCTGAAAGTGGACAAGGGGCTGACCCCGCTCAGTGACGGTGTGCAGATGATGAAACCCATCGCTGATCTGGATGATCTGCTGAAGCGAGCGGTTGAACGCAAGATATTTGGCACGAAGATGCGCTCTGTAATCAAGAGTGCAGACTCCACAGGCATCAAACGGATTGTCGATCAGCAGTTTGAATACGGTCAGCGGATTGCCGCAGCCGGACTCGTTCCAATTATCGAACCGGAGGTCGACATCTTCGGCACCGATAAGGCAGAGTCGGAGCGGCTGCTCAAGGCCGAAATCTTCCGGCATCTGGATGTTTTGCCTGAGGGTGTCACCGTCATGCTGAAGCTTTCGGTCCCGACAGAAGCCAATTTCTACTCAGACCTCATCGCCCATCCCCGCGTCCTGCGTGTGGTGGCGTTGTCCGGCGGCTACAGCCGGGATGAGGCGAGTCAGAAGTTGGCACTTAATCAAGGTCTAATTGCGAGTTTTTCCCGCGCCCTCTCGGAAGGCTTAACCGCCACGCAGTCTGACGCAGAGTTTAATGCCGTGCTGGCTGACTCTATCCAAAAGATCTACCAGGCATCCATTACCTGAACTTGGCTTAACCCTGTGCGGTACAGGCACTGGTCCGTACGCGAAAAGTGGAGCCACGCCAGGAGAAGGGGGGAAGAGGGGAAGTACCAGTCCCCTTTTGGAGGAAGTCCCCTTTTGGAGGAAACTGGTATCTCTTTATTGCGAAGACCTCCCTTCTTGGGGTATAATAAATCAACGAACCCGAGGTGCCCTAAACGCCTTATTCCTAAGTACAGCGGACCGCACAAATTGGGCGACCGGATCATAAGGACTGGAAAAGTAGCTGATTTCGAAAGGTTGGCTACTTTTTGGTATATTTCGTATATTCTCTCTTCTTGTCTGCTCATCTCATCTCATCTCATCTGTTTCAGTTTCTTTTCTTCTCCTCGCCGCTCTTATCTGCTCCCCTACTTTTCTGGCTGGAGGTCATGGTAATGAACGACAAAGTATACTTCTTATCAAAAGTCGACTTCTTATCTGCCCTCAATGGCCAGGAACTGGTGGAACTGGCAGAAGACTTTCAGTGGCATGAATATGAACCAGGCCAGGACATCATCCAGCAAGGTGAAACACAACATCACTTTTACGTGCTCGCTGAGGGGCATGCCGAATCCCTCGTCGGCAAACAGGGGTACACCTCGTGGCAGGTGAATTCCTTCGGACCCGGTGAGGGTTTTGGCGAGCTCGCTCTCTTTACCGGGAAAGTCGCACCCACCACAGTTCGTTCTCAAGGTCAATGCCGGGTGTTGTCCTTAGATAGTGAGCACTTTGCCCGCATGTTGGTCCGTTGGCCCAAGCTCTATCCCGGTTTTACAGAAAAACTGTCCCATAGTGTCAACAAAGTCAACTATGCGGTTTGGGATGCCAGGTATAAGGAATTTCTGCGTTCCGCCTTGCAACTCACCCGCAATGAAGACCGCTTTTATGGTATCTGGGGCAGTGCGCGTACCAGTCAGGAAATCGAGAAGAAAATCGATGAACTCGTCCAAGGCAGGGAACATTTGCTGTTATTCGGTGAGCGGGGTACCGGTCGCCAACAGTTGGCCTGGCATATCCATAAGCGACTGTCTGGCGGATCAACTCCTTTCGCCGTGGTGGATGGAAGGCAATTTGACCGGGAATGGGGCAACATAATGTCGGAGGCCAGTCCCGCGGATCGGCCCACCTTACACGGGAACAGTCTGTTCGACCTGGCTGAAGGCGGAACGCTGGTCGTCAAAGAGATTCATAAAATCTCTGCCCGCACTCAGTTGATTCTTGCCGAAAGCATACAAAACCTGGATGGAAAATGCTTTATTGTTGGTACAGTGGAAGGAGATCTCTCTCTGTCCACATCCGACCTGGTACCTGAGTTACGTGCATGTTTTCAGCAAACCTATACGCTTGCCCCCCTTCGCCAACGCAAGCGCGACATCCCGATTATTATCCAAGGCGTTTTAGAAAAGCTGGGCAAGAAATTCAACCGCCCGGTCCCGACCATTCATGCCGAAGTGATGAAGCTGCTCCTGTCGCACGACTATCGTCAAGGCAATGTCACGGAGCTGTTGCAGGTGATTGAACGCGCTTTCTTCCTGGAAGACTCTGACGAAATTGGCTTGGAACAAATCTTCTTGGGTCCGACAGCTCAAAGAAATGGCAGCAGCGTTAATCTCCTCTTCTGGGGCGTTCTCATGAAGACCATTAGAGACGGCCGCCTCGTTCTTTGGGGTCAACGCCTTACCACCGCCATCTTCTACGGCTGTATTCTACTTTTACTCTTCTCACCTCACAGTGGCGTGGGCGTGAAAGTCCTTGCCATTATTTGGGGCCTTTGGTGGCCGGCTTTAGCCATTGTCTCCCCCATTTTGGGCCGCGTCTGGTGCACCGTGTGCCCGTTCGCTTATGTCATGGAGTTGTTGCAGCGCAAGGTACATTTAAACCGTCCCGTGCCGGATGTCCTGGTTAAGTACGATTACCTTTTCATTACTTTCTTGTTTCCTCTGGTCTTCTGGATTGAAACCGTTACGCAGATGCGCCTTCACCCCGGATCTACCGTCATTCTGCTCTTGAGCATACAGATTGCGGCCTTTGCCTTTGGTACCGTCTTCACGCGTCATACCTGGTGCCGGCATCTATGTCCGCTGGGCGGATTTATCGGTCTGGCATCCATTGGGGCCCTTTTTGAAATCCGCTCTGACACGACCCTGTGCCTGAATAAATGTACGACCCACGAATGCTACAAAGGCACGCAAACCCTGACCGGATGCCCCATGTCCCAACACCTGCCCTATCTCGATAACAACCTTGCTTGCAAGCTTTGTTTCCATTGTGTACGCAATTGTCCGAACGATGCCGTTGAACTTAACCTAAGGGTTCCCGGCCGGGAAATTTGGCATCTGGTCCGGATCAATCAAGGGTATGCCATGTTCATCGGAGTTACCCTGGCCATGGTATTTCCGCTGATATATTTTCAGTATGTGCGCCCTGTATGGACACCTATCAAGTGGCAAATTGACTTCTCCGTCGTTTACTGGGCCACCGTTTTGTTAGCAGCCGTTCTAAGCAAATTAATCGCCCAACCCTTTAGAACCAGGGCTGCTTCGCGCCGCATCAAACTGATGTTTGCCCTTATCCCCTTAGCCATTTCCCTACACGTCCTTTATCAATTACGCTTTATCCCTGGGGGGGCTTCGCTCTTAATCGGTCTGGCCTGGCGGGCGACTCACAGAATAGCCCACAGCGTTTTCGTTCCTTCTTACAGGGTGGGCCAAGTGCTGGTTGCAACAATCGGTTTCCTCCTGACGGCCTTTTCTGTTCTTATGGTATTAGCGCGACACCGCGATCACGGACCCAAAGTACGCGTTAACACCCCACAAAGTCACCATCCGCCGCAATGACGACGGCCCCACCCCTTTTAGGAGGAAAGATCCTCCGAAGATGAACTTCGGGGGATCTTTCCGGCCCAAGCAGAGATCTTTCACCAGTCCGCCGAGAAGGAGGAATTGTGAAACCGGAAGGAAATGGCAGCCTTTTTGTGGTATGTGGTATAATGGAAATTGGAGAACATATTTGAAACTTGGATTTAGGCTGCACTCGTGCAAATCCTCAGCGCCTTGGTGGCGCTTGAGGCTAACAAAACCTGTGCCAAAGAAAGGAAAGGACGACCGACGTGGCAAGAACAAAACGGAGAAGACAAACGCTGAGAACAGCCTTCTCAACGCTGAGAACAACCTCCTCAAGGGTTTGCCAAGGCAAAGTCGCCCTGTTGGGGCTGCTGCTTCTCTTATCCTCGACACTCCTCACGGCTTGCGCTCAAGCTCAGGCGGTGCCGCGAGTGTCTTTGCAGGGGCCTATGAGTACTGCGCTCGGAGCGGGGAAAGCCACCGAGAAAGATCCGGTCAGGGTCGTCCTGGCTTCCATCACCTCGCCCCAGGAATCACGGGTTTATTACGACGCCATGCTCAACTACCTGGGCCGACAGTTGGGTCGGCCCATAGAGATTATCCAGCGGAAAACTTACGCGGAAGCGAATGACCTGGTGCGGGCGGGTTCAGCCGACGTCGCCTTTGTCTGTACTTATGCTTATGTCGCCGGGCACGCGGAATTCGGGATGGAGCTTTTGGCGGCTCCGGTGATCCATGGACAGACGATCTATCACGCCGACGTCATTGTGAACAAAAACAGCAGTATCACCTCTTTTTCCCAGCTGCGGGGGAAGGTCTTTGCTTTCACCGATCCCATGTCCAATACGGGGACTATGTATCCCCTTTCTCTGGTGAAGGCTCTGGGCTCCACCCCTGACAAGTTCTTTGCCAAATACTTTTATACTTACAGCCATGACTACGCAATCCAGGCGGTGGCGGACGGCTTGGCCGACGGGGCCTCCGTAGACAGTACCGTCTATGATTACCTGCGTGACAGCAATCCTTCTCTGGTGGCCAAAGTAAAAGTGATTCAGGTTTCGCCGCCCTATGGGATGCCGCCGGTTGTCGTACGCGCGGACCTGGATCCACACCTGAAGGAAAAGATTCAAACGATCCTCCTCCGGATGAATAAGAATAGCTCGGGCAGAGCAATTCTGGCCAAATTGCATATCGAGCGTTTTGTTACTGTCAAAGATTCCCTCTATGACAGTGTGCGCGCCTTAGCCAAGGCGGCGGGTGCTCCATGACGGGGCGAGTGCAGGCAACACTGCGCCGTATGGTGAAGTTCTTATTTAATCTGGTCGGCCTGCGTTTTAAAGTCATGGGCATCATCCTCCTCGTGGTTTTGATTTTTGGCGGGATAGCTGTTTGGCAAGTCAGACAATCAGCCGTCGCGACTTTCCGCCGGCAGTTGGATAATCAGGGAATTTCCGCGGCTCAAGATGTGGCGGCGAGTAGTGTCGATTATATCTATACAAACAATGTTTTTGGACTCTATCAGCTGGTACAAGAGACTCTAAAATACAACCGGGATGTGCGCTATGTCTTTATCCTCAGCCCCAACGGACGGGTACTGATCAGTTCTTTCGGTCAAGGGGTTCCCGTGGAACTCCTAACGGCCAACCGGGTAGACCCATCTGAGCGCGATCACCTTCAGCTGCTGAGGACGGGTGACGGCTTGATTCACGATGTCGCTGTGCCGGTGGACGAAGGGCGGGCCGGGACGGTTCGCCTGGGGCTTTCGGAGAAAACCCTCTGGCTCACCGTGGGAGGTCTTATCCACCGCTTGCTCCTCACAGTTCTTGTGGCAGCTTGTCTGGGTTTGTTGGCGGCCTGGGTGCTCACAGTCCTGCTCAGCCGTCCGATTCTGGCGCTGGCCCGGGCGGCCCGCTCCATTGGCGAAGGCAATCTGGAGTGTAGGGTGTCTTTGGACTGGGCTCAGGATGAGATCGGACAGCTAGGCTTGACTTTCAACCAGATGATGGATAGTCTGCAGGATTATCACCAAAAAGTCCGCGCCTTCAGTCGGGAACTATTGGAGCGGAACAAGGAATTGCAACGGGTTTCGGAAGAGCTTAAACGTAAAGAAGAACTGCGCTCCTACCTCTTGGGTCGTCTGATCACGGCCCAAGAGGAAGAGAGACACCGCATCGCCCGTGAGTTGCACGATCAGACGAGTCAATCCCTTACCTCTCTCATGGTGGGCTTAAAGAATGCGGAGGCCGCGCCGGACATGGCGGCTGTGCGCCGAAATATCGCGGAGCTTCGCGCTAGGACGGACGGGATCTTGGAAGAAGTGCATAACCTGGCTCTCGAATTGCGTCCGCGAGTTCTGGATGACCTAGGCTTGCCGGCCGCCTTGCAGCGCTATTGCCGGGAGAGCGCCGAACGTTATGGTCTGGATATTGATTTGCACTTGGATGGCTTTGCCGAGGGAGAGCGCATGTCACCGGAACTGGAAAATACCCTCTTTCGGGTGATCCAGGAGGGAATTACCAACGTGGCTAAGCACGCCCGGGCCAAGAATGTCAGTGTCATTCTGGAGCGCAAGGAAAACAGAGCATTAGTGATCGTCGAAGATGACGGTTGTGGGTTTGAGCCTGACCGCATGAGGACGGCGTCGTCGGCGGCGGCGGAAAGAAAGCTGGGCCTCTTTGGCATGCAAGAGCGCATCGCTTTGGTCGAGGGGCGTATGACGATTGAGTCTGAGCCGGGTGGAGGAACGACCTTGTACTTTGACGTGCCTGTCGCGAAAAATGAAGGAGGGAAACAAGGTGACGAAGATCCGAATCCTGTTGGCGGATGATCACATGGTTCTGCGCAGTGGCTTAAAACTCATGTTAAATGCCCAGGAGGATATGGAAGTGGTGGGAGAAGCCGGTGAAGGGCAGGAAACTCTGGCGCAGACGGACCGCCTCCGGCCGGATGTCCTCCTTCTGGATCTGAGCATGCCGGGATTCGATGGGCTGCAGGTCCTGGAAACGCTGGCGGCTGGCCATCCCAACCTGAAAGTTCTGGTGCTGACAATGCACGACGATGAGGAATATGTGAAGAGGGTTCTATCATTGGGAGCCTGCGGCTATATTCTGAAAAGGGCCGCCGATGTGGAACTCCTGGCGGCTATTCGGACAGTGGCTCAGGGGCGGACTTTCGTGGACCAGGCTTTAAGCGGGATTTTGGTACGCCAGGCTTTCCCGCCGCCTGACATCAAACAGAACCAGACCCAGGCGGAAAGCCTGAGTGAACGGGAACGGGAGGTTTTGAAATTGGTGGCCATGGGGTATACCAACCGTCAGATCGCCGAAAGCCTGGTTATCAGTATTAAGACGGTTGAGAGCCACAAGGCCCATGTAAAGGATAAGCTTGGTTTGAAAGGGCGCTCCGAGTTGGTTCGCTATGCTGTTCAGCATGGTTTTCTGCCCGCCGGGGAGGCTCAGGGGCAAAGGTGAAGTCCCAAAGGAGCTATCCCTCCCCTTTCGCTCCGGGGGCCAAGGAACATAGATGACACCCTTTGATCAAAAACCCTGATGGCTAAATCGCGCTATCAGGGTTTTTCCCTGATCTGAAGGCAGACAAAGTTACAGGAACCGCCGGATTAAAATTCACGATGAAATTCCTTACAATTAAAAATCATAGGAGCGATAGCAAAAACTCATAGGAGCTATAGCATCCGGGGATATGCCACCATGGCAGATGGGGATGAGCGCACTGAGATGCCCATCAGGACCGTTTAACCATTTTTCGATATTTAAATGAGGAAGGTGATTAAAGTTGGCGGAAAATGAAAGACCTGCTCAAGAGAAAGAGGGCAGAACTCCAGATCGGCGGGGATTTCTGAAAAAGGCTCTTACTCTGGGCGGGGTGTTAGGAGCTGCCGGTGCGTTCGGTGCTCTGGGTATCGGCAAGGCCCTGGCCGCGGGGCGGGCGGGAGAGGAAAGTCAGCCCGGCGGGATGCTCCAGGCTGACGGTGAGGCTTTAACTTGGCAAGGCTACGCTGACCCGAATCTCAACAAGGGAGACGGCTGGCAGGATTGGAGCCGCCTGTTGAACCCGGCCAAACTGCCTATTTACCATGATAATTTCGCTCAGATCAAGGCCGCGCGGCCGAAACACCATTGGGTTCTGGTGGTCGATCTGCGCAAATGCACCGGCTGCCAATCCTGTGTCGTCGCCTGCAAAAGCGAGAACAACATTCCTGTGGGAAATTACCGTACTTGGGTGGACGTGGGCCAAGTCGGCAAGACCGTGGCAGCCGCCGGCGGGGATGTGGTTACAGATGAGGGGAGTTATGTGCAAGAAGTCAAAGTGCGCAATATTCCCAAGCTCTGTAATCACTGTGACAATCCCCCCTGTGTCACCGTCTGTCCGGTTAAAGCTACTTTTAAGCGTGCCGACGGTCCGGTGCTCGTCGATCCACGCCTCTGCATCGGTTGTGGGACCTGTGTCAATGCCTGTCCTTACGATGCCCGTTACCTTAACCCGATTTCCCATACCGCGGACAAATGCACATTGTGTGTTGAACGCATAGATGCCGGACTGCTTCCGGCCTGTGTCACGACCTGTGTCGGCCGGGCCCGCGTTTTTGGGGACCTGCTCGACCCTAAGAGCGAGGTTTCGCAACTCTTGGCCCATTACCCGGCTGAGGTGCGTAAACCTGAAATCGGCACTAAACCACAGGTTTTTTACATCGGACTGAACGGGGAACTGGCGACGGCCGACAATCCGGCGAGCCAGCGCCTGATTTACACCTACACCATGAATACCAATTCAACGGCTTATCAAAAGCTGAATTCTCCCCGCAAGTAGGTTCAAATCTTTACAGATATTCTTAAATAGTATTCCGGTCATAAATGTGGTTGATTGGCCGGGTTCACTTGTAGGATTCCCTAAGGATGATGGTGTTCGGGATAATCAGTGCTTCCTGTAAGATTGCTTCCCGTAGGAGATGGTTCACTCCTTAGATTCCCCCAAAATTTGCGACAAGGAGAGGAAAGGCATGGGACTGGAACAGGTTTATTGGACTTTGCCCATCGTGGCATATCCCTATATTTCCGGGTTGATAGCGGGTTCGTTTATCGTTGGCTCCCTGTCCAAAGTATTTGGACAAAAACAGTATGAGCCCTTGGCCAAATTATCCTTGCTTGTAACATTCGCCTTTATCTTATTTGCCCCGGTGGGTCCACTGGCAGACGCCCAACAGCCCTCCCGCTGGTGGGAACTCTTCACCCGGCCCCACCTTCCTTCAGCGCCGATGGGTCTTTTTACGATGATTTGGACGGCGTATCTGCTTTTGGTTCTGGTGGAGATGTATTTGGCCTTCAGGGTGGATTTCTGTCAATTGGCCGCGGTTGAGACCGGCTGGCGAGCCAGACTGTACAGGGTGCTCGCCCTGGGTTCCACGGACACCTCCGAACAGCGGCAGGCCAAGGAGCACACATGGCTCGTGGGTTTAGCCGGAGTGGGAATTTTTCTGGCCTTTGCTTTCCACGGTTACATCGGCTTTATCTTTGGAGCGATCAAGGCCCGTCCACTGTGGCATAATGCTTTGATGATGCCGATGTTTATCACTTCGGCCATTCTCTCCGGTATTGCTCTGATGATTGTTGTCTATACCCTGGTGTTCCGTTATTTTTCCCGGGAGCAGAGAGTCGACGCTAACCTGACGAGCGGGTTAATGAAGATTATGCTCTGGGTCATGTTTGTCGATGTGTTTTTCGATATTGTCGATGTCCTGAACTCCGCCCCCGCAGCTTATGCGAATGCGGCGACCAGCCAAGGGTTTGCTCAGGTCTTCCTACACGGCCCCTTGACAGGAGCGTTCTGGTTCGGGCAAATCGGACTCTTAGTCCTGGCTTTGATCCTGGCCCTGCTGCCCAAAGTTCGGCGTTCACCTTCGGCCGCTTCTCTGACTTCCCTACTCGTGCTCGTGAGTGTTTTCTTCATGCGGTACAATGTCGTTATTGGCGGGCAACTCCAAGCGAAAGCATCCCAGGGCCTCGTCCTCTATACGCCGGCTCTGTTGGGGAGAGGTTCGGTCCAGGTGGTTTTCGGAATGTTTATGCTCATTCTTTTTGTCTTTTTGGTTGTCATGAATGTTTTTCCTTGGGATGATGGGGCGCTCAGGCAGAGATTAGCGTCAGGGAATCGCCCTGGGGTCACGGAAAAGCCGGTGAATGCAGCCGGGCGCTAGGCCTCATGAGAGACCGAAGGTAGTTTGAAACTAGACTAAAGATAGACTGAAGAATGTTAACTCACTGGATCTTCTCCAGAGGAAGATGTTCAAAATCCTTGCTCGTGGAAACAGGTCTTTTGACGGGCGATGTCGGCCGCCCTGAGTAAGCAAAGCGGAGACAAACGGAGGGAAGTAGCGATGAGCGATACTCTGAATATGCAAAGACGGACGTTTTTGAAAGGTGTGGCCTTAGGCGGTTCCTTGCTGGGAGGGCTGTGGGGCAGCATGCCCTGGCTGCCCGACGTAGTGAAGCAGCGCGGCCAATATGTCTACCCGCAGCGAGTCGAGTCCTGGCCTGGGGTAGATGTGCGCTATTCGGTTTGCCGGCAATGCCGTTCCGACTGTGGCCTGGAGGCCAGGGTGTTTAACAATGTCCTTTTGAAATTGGACGGAAATCCTTACCACCCCAACTCGACGGAACCGCAACTTCCTTATGCCACGGATCCTCAAGAAGCCGTGCGGGTAAAAATTCCCCACTCGATCTGCGCTCGCGGGCAGGCGGGAGCCCAGACTCTCTACGATCCCTACCGGGTTCTTCAGCCCTTGAAACGGATCGGACCGCGAGGCTCAGGCAAATTCAAAACGATCTCCTGGGAACAGTTGATCGAGGAGACGGTCAACGGCGGGCTTCTCTTCAAAGATGTACCGGGGGAAGAGAAACGCCGGGTGGAAGGGTTTGCCCAGCTTTGGAACCAAGGCCGGGGACGGTTCACCCCGGCAGACCCGGCTCACCCTGACATGGGTCCCCAGACCAACGAACTGGTCATGTACTGGGGACGGGCTGAAGTGGGTCAAAATACGTTTATCCAGCGTTTTGCCACCGCTTTCGGCAGTGTCAACGCCCTGCCGCATGTGGGGATCTGCGAGTTAAATCACCACGTGGCTACGCAGCAGTCCTTGAACGGTGCGGTAGCCATGTTAAAACCGGATATCGCCAACTCAGAATTCATCATTTGGTTTGGGGCCGGAATCTATACCGCTAATTTTCCTATGCAGGCTTTGGCCCGGAAGATTGCGGCCGCCTCGTCCAAGGGTCTGAAGTTCGTTCTGGTGGATGTTTCGGCCACGGCGGGCGTGGCCCACGCGGACCGTTTCATTACAGTAAAACCCGGCGGAGACGGTGCCCTGGCTATGGGGATGGTTCGCTGGATTCTGGAGAATCACCGCTATGACAGCCGCTTCCTGATGAATACCACGTTGAAGGCGGCTCAGGCTCAGGGGGAGCCGAACTATGCCAATGCCGCCTACCTTGTTATCAGCGATCCCTCTCATCCTAAAGCGCACAAATTTGCCCGGGCGGCTGACGTTGGACTGGCGGCTGCCGGTTCCGCCGACGCCGATAAATATGTGGTGGTTGACGCGGGTGGTCAGGCAGCCGTGTTTGATACGGTGGCTCAGGGTCTCCTCTGGCCTCAGGGGGATTTGGAAGTAAAACCGGTGACGGTGGGCGGGGTGAGCTGCCTGACAGCTATGCAGATTCTCTACCAAACAGCGCAGGAGCATACTTTGGCGGACTATGCCAAACTCGCCGGAGTGAGCACCCAGGTGATCACCGAATTGGCCCGGGAGTTCACATCTCACGGCAAGAAAGCAGTGGCCGATTTTTACCGGGGGCCTGCTATGCATACCAATGGGTTCTACAACGGGCGTTCGATCATGACCCTCAATTTCCTCATCGGCAACATTGACTGGGCGGGAGGATATATGGCGGGCGGAGGCACAGCCGATTTCATGGGGGCTAAACCCACCTCACCGTTCCACTTGGGCAAATGGCCCAACCAGCCCAAAGGTGTCCCAAATGGGGTCAAAATCTCGCGCGAAGGTGCTTTTTACGAGAAGACCACCTACTACAAGGAACTTAAAAATGAAGGCCGCTCTCCTTTCCCGGCCAAAAGACCTTGGTATCCCTTTGGCTTCGGTATTTGGCATGAAATCTTCGGCGGAATATGGGACGCGTACCCATACCCCGCCAAAATCGTCTACCAGCACATGGGAAATCCGGCCTATTCGGCCCCACCCGGGATGGGTGGCGCGGACGACGAGAAACTGCCTTGGTTCCGCATGATCAAAGACCTAGACAAAGTGCCGCTCTTTATCACGGACGACATCGTCCTTTCCGAGACATCCATGTATGCTGACTATATCGTTCCGGACAGTACGTTCCTGGAAGCTTGGGGAGCTTTGCCGGGATTTCCGACGACACCCACGTCTGTGATCGGGATCCGGCAGCCGATTGTCGATCCGTTGATGGCTAAGACGAAAGACGGACGGCCCATGTGCTTTGAAACGTATTATATTGATGTGGCCGAGAAGTTGGGGATGCCGGGCTTCGGCAAGAATGCCTTCATGGACGGGGGAAGCCTGCACCGGCGGGAAGATTTCTATTTGCGCATGATCGCCAACGTCGCTTATGATGCCGGCACTTATCTGCAGCTTGATTCCCTGGGGCAACCGGCCAAAATGGGTCCTGTGCCTGATGCCACGGCCGCGGAAATGCAGAGCGTGGCCCGCTGGCAGAAGCAGTTCGGCTCTGTCTTGACTCCGGCCCAGTGGCGCAAAGTGGCCTATGTCATGGCCCGGGGTGGACGTTTTGAAGACTACGGGTTGGCTTACCTGGGGGATAAACCCGGTTGGCTCACTCATCGCTATGGCAGTGCCAAAAACCTGCTGCAAATTTACAACGAGGGAGTGGGGAGCACTCACAACGCGATTAGCGGTGAGATTTTTCATGGTACGGGGATTGCGCTGCCTCAACGGACTTTGAAAGGGCGGCTGCTGGATGAGATTGATTCGTCAAAGGAATTCAATTTCCATCTGACGACGTACAAACTGCCGATTCATACCCAATCCCGGACGATCAATGACCCGTGGCTGTTGGAACTTCTGGCGCAGAACTATATTGAACTCAATGACGCGGATGCCAAACGTCTGGGTATTGCGGACGGGGATTGGATTAGGGTGGCATCCGCCAGTTATCCCCGGGGGATTACGGGGAAGGTCCGCAGTCTCCCGGGAGTGCGGCCCGGTGTGGTCACGTTTACCAATTCCTTCGGCCATTGGCATTATGGTTCAGGCAGTTGGCAGGTCGACGGCCAAACGCTTCAGGGGGACGACTCCCGCAACGGCGGGGTGCGGCTCAATCCGCTCATGCGTCTGGATCCGGATATGCAGGACGCCAGCGGCTGGGGAACGTGTCTGGAAGATCCGGTGGGCGGTGGGGCTTCGTATTTTGACACTAAGGTGAAGATCAGCAAGGTCTAAGAGCGGCGAAGGTTAAGGGTCGGGATCAGCGAAGTTTTAGGGTCAAGGTCAGCAAAGTCTGAGGCACCAATTGATACGAGCCGTGACTTGAAGATCGTTGCAGGTAACAAAATGGTTCAGACGGGATGTAGGGGGGATGGAAATGCTCAGCCAAATAAGCGCCACTTCTTCCGGTGGGAAGAAGGTTATGCCAGAGTCCGTTGCGGAAGAAATTGAAGTGTGTTCGGAAGAAAGTGAGGTATGTTCGGGAGAAATTGAATTGTGGTCAGGAAGGCGCTTTCTCTACGGTTTGGCCGCCGTGTTTTTAGGCAGGCCGCCCGCTCAGGAGTGGCTGGAACAAGTCATGTCCCCTCCTTTGCTGGTTGTGGCGGAGAGCTTAGGGATGCCCAGGATACTGGTGCATGACCTGAAAAAAATCAGCGAGATCGTTCTGGACCCTTCAGAGCTTCCCCAATTTCTCGCCGACGCCCAAACGGAGTATGAGAGGTTGTTTAGGGTGCCTTTGAAAGGGACGATGGTGCCCTTAGGAGCCGGGGCGTATCTCCCGCGGGAGACAGATTTGAACCGGCGCCGGCTCATCGTGGAAGACTGGTATGCCCGCTTTGCTTTCGACTGGCGGGAGTATCTGTCCGGCACACCCGGTGTTTGGCCGAATGAGCCGGAACACGCGCTGTTGCTGCTGACTTTTCTGGCTATTATGGCTGACGAAGTGGTCACCAGTCTCACTGAAGCGGATGGGCTGGCGCCGGATCTGACTCTTGTCTGGCACGACGTCTTAAGATTAACTCAAGAATGGTTGCCGTTGTGCCTGAATCAGGTGGCAGACCGGAGCCAAAATCTGTATTACCGGACCTTGGCCCGCTTTACAGGCGAGGTTTTGGCGCGGGACGGAGGGGAGCTTCCCCGGGAGTCTTAGGACAAGGGAGTGGCCCTGCTTTTTGGGCAAATTCGAGCCCCGTGGGAGATCCCCGGGGCTTCTGTCGCCGAGTCTTTTCATCCTCCGTTGGCGGTGCCTGGGGGGCGTCGGGGTCCAACCGACGGACTCTCCGGAAGAGAATGGATGGGATTTTTTTCCGCGAAATATTCAGTTGCACCTACGAGTACTCGATGCATATAATCGGAACCACCATGGCCCGAATTATCGATTAAATACAAGTCGGATAATGGATGATGCTTATGTATCGTCCAGGCAATACTTAACTGTGAACTGATATCCAAGCGCCCCCTCACCATAACTAGAGGTATATCTTTAATTTTATTAAGGTTTCCTATGATATATTTATCTTCTAAAAACGCATAATGCCCAAAATAATGTGTTACAAGCCTTGTGATACAAAGTCTAAAATGATCATCCAGATATCTTTCATTGTGATTTATATGATTTCCTAAACTTGTAAGACGATCTTCCCATTTACACCATGCCCATGAAGCAGGCATATATACCGCAGGGTCAGAGGACGTCAAAAGTTTATTGTACGCTAAGGGAATATTATTGTCCGCCAATACATCTTTTATGGGGTAAAGAAAGGCATCGAACTCGCTCGGGAAAATATGCCCCATTCCCCATGTGAACCAGTCAACCTCCTGTTTTCTTGTTGTAGTAACGCCCCAAAGGATCATTTCTGTAACGCGGTCTGGATGCGTTATTGCATATGCCAGTGATAAGGTTGTGCCCCACGAACCCGCAAACAGCATACATCTGTCTATATTCAATTTGATCCTGATTTTTTCCATATCATGAATGAGATTCCTTGTGGTATTCGACCGCAAAGCAGTCTCTGTACTTCCGGCATTGGGCTGGCTTCTCCCGCACCCTCTTTGGTCAAATAATACAACACGATACAGACTTGGATTAAAAAACTGCCTCCAGTATGGAGTTGCTCCAGAGCCCGGTCCACCGTGTACGACCAGCACAGGCTTCCCGTCTGGATTTCCACATGTTTCCCAATAAATACGATGATCATCTCCGACTTCTATCTGTCCGGAATCGAAAGGTTGTATATCCTTATATAACGTTTTTTCCGACTTAATCGGATATAATTTGCTGAAGTTTTCTATAGGACTATTTTCCACAACGTTGCACTCCTGTTTTCCTTTCATTTAGCTTGAACTGACCGCAGAAATTGACCCTGTATTCCGCCGTCACACCACCCATTTTCATCCTCATCGACTACAGATACTTTATCTCGCGGCCTAATTTTACTCTCTGGGTGGCCCTTTTGGCGGTTGACTTGCTGGGTCCGGCCAAAAGGACTTTAAACTTACACTAAGTTTACTACGCCAGCTAAGCAAAATCCTGCTGGTTTACAAACCAATAGGGCTATTTTTTCCCGTCCATTGTTATCCAAACGTAGGACTCCCGCTTCTACAAGTGGGAGTGGGTCCCACGTACCGTGCTTCGGTCGGGGTAGGCTCAGTCTTTGGCCGACATTGTCCACCGGACAATGTCGCCTTCGCCGCGAAGTATTTTTGAGGAAGTCCGTGAATGTGTTTCATCCTCGCAATAGCGACAGTTGGAGGAAATGAGAGAGAAGGCATTTCTAGAAGCAGGGCAGTCTAGAAGAGAACCAATCGCAGACGGGATGCCGCAGGGTGTCCCGTCTGGTCTAGGGGAGGTTTCTGTAAAAAGTTATTCGGGGGGCGGGTATGCAACCGGGATATGTAAAGGTTTAACCAAAGACAGCGTGTCATTGTTGCTTATGAGAGCCAGTCATGCTTGCATGCTTCAGTTCTGCTGAAACATGCAAGAGATGGTTGTGGCAGGGGACACTGTGTTATAACCTGACTTTTACAGTTTGAAAAATGCGAAAAGCCCATAGGTGTTGAAACTACGGGCTTTTCTCTGATATGACCGTATTTGAATTTTGTTATGCTAAGGAGATATTCTTCAGGAACTTATTAAACACCTCCTGCCGAAAATAGATGTTGTAGCAATCTGTGTCGTACGTATCCTGAATTAACTTGTAGTCCAGCGCGATTTCATCTTCGTCCGAAAATGCCAGCGTATCCACAAGTTTGCCTTTCTTGTCACGGACCTTTTTGGAACGCGATCGCACCGCCGACATCGTCGAGGTGAATGATGCCGCCCTTCAAAACCTGACATGTCGCGACACCCAACGCTCTGGCTATACGCTCGGCTGACAGTGCCTTTTCGCCCATACGGTGCTGAATGATTCGAATGATGAGGAGCGCGACGAAGCAGATCTGGAAATGCGCACGGATATGCTCATTCTTGCGCACGAACACGGGTCTGGCATAAAAGTCTGTTTTCATAATCCTAAAGGACTCCTCTATCCGCCAAAGGCCGCCGTACACTTGGCGCATTTTCCGCTCATCATAGTCAAGTTCGCTAGTGATGATACAAAAATAGCCGTCATACATTGCGTCTTTCTCCGCCTTTTCCCAAATCCACGCTGCGCAGCTTTTTCGTATTCTCCAGAACCTCGCCGGTCTCCTTGTCAAAGATGTCTTCTCTTGTGTATTCGTCGACGCCTTTCTTAATGCCATAGGCATTGTTTTTGACGGAACGCGCGGCCTTTTCAAGTTTTTCCTCCCGCTTGCGCCTCGCCATGTCGGCTTCGG
>LDXJ01000033.1 GCA_001029295.1 Peptococcaceae bacterium CEB3
CCTTTGCTTTCAGGGGGTAGCTAAAGCTGCTCTCCGGCAGATAACTCAGATAAGTGCAGTAAATCTTCCTGGTGAACTCATCCCCCACATTCGGGATGGTGAGGTTTTCGCGCCCCGCCTTGAAATAATAGAGGAGGTCCGCGATTTGGCCGAGTTTCAAGGGGTAGACCGGGTAGACCGAATAAGGTGTCCAGTGTTTTTGGGAGATCAGTGCGGCCAGCGGCAGCTGGGGCCCGAACTTTCCCTCCAGTTGGCCTAAAAATTCATCGACCACATCATCGACGTGGACAAGGTTCAGCGTGACCCCCGGGTCACTGATCGTAATGGGGAGATCGTTGGCAATATTATGGCAGAACGTGGCAACAAAACTATTGTAGTTGGGCAGACACCATTTGCCGAAGACACTCGGGAGCCGGTAGACAAAGACGGGAGCCCCCGTGTCCGTAGCATACCCGAGCACCGAAGCCTCGGCGCCCCGCTTGCTCCTCCCGTAAGGATGGTCCAGCTCCGCTTCTGTGGAGGAGGAAAGAAGGAGCGGAGTTTTCCGACCCGCCCCTCGGAGACAGGCCACCAGTTCTTCCGTCAGTTGCCGGTTCCCCGCGTCATACTCCTCGGCGTCCTGCGAACAGTCCACCCCGGCCAGGTGAAAAACGAAATCAGCGGCCTCTGCCATCTCCCGCAGTTCTTCCCTCGTATTCCCCACATCGAACCTGAGGATCTCCACATGTTCAAGGGCAGCCAAAGCCCCTCGCAGGTTTCTGCCAATAAAACCTTCTGCCCCCGTCACCAATACACTCTTGATAGCAATCACCCAACCCTTCTTCAGACAAGAACCCTTTTCTGTCTAAGCCGGCGGCGATTATGGCAAGCCGATTTGGCGTCCCGCGTCTCCCACGATTAGACGGCCCGCGTCTGCCGCGGTTAGACGGCCCATGTTGGTTAGACCGCCTGTGTCTGTCACGGTGAGACGGCTCCCTCGTGCCCGCCGCTTGACTTCTTCCTTAATATTAACAGACAGCGGCGACATGAAACTGGAGCTTGCCATCCACATTGGCCTCCACAAAGGTCCCCCGCCCGGACATACACTTCCCTGTTCTATGTTCCGCTGTCTGAGACCCCCATTAGTAAACCGTTCTCTGCGTATCTATGTAGTAAAGGGATGGGTGTGCGAATCGCGCGTCATCCGGCGCATGCTTGCCGTCGCCGAGATCGGTGGCGCGCGGACGGTATATTTGCCGCACCATTCTGCCAAAAAACACGGCTCTTACCTTACTCTGAGACCGTTTAGGACTTTATTCCTACTGAATAGTACCATTCGTCGTCCGCAGGGAAAATCCTTCCACTAAGTCACAAAATTTGTCTTATTTAATCGAACAGGCTCCCGTTCACCGTGTTTAGGTGCATTTCTTCAAAAAGCGGGCTAAATAGTCCCATTGAAGATCTGTGGACATAGTGTCGCGATCCTTTCAAGAGGCCGACCGTTTTCGCCTTAGCAGGCAGGTTCGAGTGATCTGCTCTTGGCATAGAAGTTCTCTACTCAGCTGAAAAATCCTGCTTTGGACTCCAAACGCCTGTGATTGATGAAACCGGCCGAAATTGCAAGTCTGAGTCGCCACCTAAGACGGAACAAATGGTATACACAAGCTTCCGCCCCCTTTTCCGGCATACGAAAAGCCCGCTGCGAGGAGGAGCCAAGGCGAGCATGCAGTACGCGTGATGTGGTATAACCACCCACAAGATAAAGGTTCTCAGCCATCAGAGTTAGCATGCTTCATTGGGACAGAAGTTGCTATCTTCTTGCAACTGTGAAGTAACCATCATAGCGTTGTCTTCAGCTATGTGGTATAATAGACCTGTCAAAGGCATAATAAATACCGGGACGCGGCAAACATCCCGGTAGCACAACTCACAGCCGTCAATGGGCGGCCTAACAGGGGTATCGAAAGCAAAAGTAGCTCTCGCTTGCTGGGCGGGCTACTTTTGCTTATGTCTGAGTATCAGCACAACCAAGGTTGCAAACGCAATCATTAGTGAAAGTGATTGATACACCGTCAAGGCCTCACCCCCTTTCAGGGGATTGGTCGCCCACCCAGGCCCTATTGAGTTGTACAGATTCATTATACCATGAACCCAGGACACGGTTTACGGGTTTAGTCCGTGCCTTTAGAACCCTCAAGAATATGGGATATTTCGCACCGCAAAGGCTGCAAAGTGTAGATACACGATGATTTGGGGAGGGAACTGGACTTGGCATAAATCCTTAGTATCTTGGCAACTGGCTTTGCTCAATGTAATATTTCTCTAACCCGCTCTCTTTCATCCGATTATTTCGTTCAATCCACCGCTCTCTCAGCTTGCCTTCAAATTGCTTGTCGCACGGAAACTCATTACATTCGAAGCAGAACTCGATGTTACGCTCTTTGCCGCAGGTTTTTGCATGACAATCCAACGGACATTTGACGTTATCACTTCTGCATCCTCCACAAGATCCTTGGGCAAAGTGGTTAAGAATCTGAGCAAATTTGGAATATCCTTCAAAAGTCGGGTCGTTTATTGCTTTCATTCTCGCCAGTCTTTCATAACCGTTTAATAGCTCGGATAATTTGGAACTTAAGCTTCTTATCTCGCCATTTTCATAATCTGCACATCTCGAACAATCCAACCCACAAACGGATAATTTATTAAGGACTTCATTATTTCCCACTTTTAATCCCCCTCTAAAAAGAATACCCTGACAACCAAAACATAACCCATAACCCAATATTACCTTCTTATCTTCCTTTTATCACATCGACCATACTACGTCTAGGCTGACAAAATAATCCCCTTATGTCTTCTCTAAACTGTTCATTAGTCACATTGGGTTCATGCGTTCCATCACCTTTAACCGCATCCCGGTGTCCGGGGGGATCGTCAGATTGATGGTTGTTCCGGCTGCCGCCGTGGTTGGGCTGACCTGCGGAATCCTGCTAAATCTAACACTGTCTCATAGAGGACATTCGCTCCTTCCGCGCAGTCCTTCGGTGAACTCCATTCTGCCGGATTGTGGCTGATTCCATCTTCGGAACGGACAAAAACCATCCCAATTGGCCAAAGATGGGCAAACTGCATACCATCATGCCCCGCTCCACTGACAAGAGTGAATTCCGTCAGCCCACGTTTTCGAAAGGCTTTGCGGATTACAGCCTGTACATGTTCAGAACAGGCGGCAGGACGGATCCGTTGCAAAATCTCGAGTTGGCATTGAATAGCCCGCTCTTTACAGATTAATTCTGTCTGACAACGAATAGCTTCTTCCACCCGCTGTAGGACAACTGCCTCTGTAGCACGTAAATCCAAAGTAAACTCAACCCGCCCAGGAATAATGTTGATTCCTCCAGGAAATACCTGAACTTGGCCTACGGTTCCAACCGTCGTTTCTGTGCGAGAAGCTTCCCGTTCAATCATCTGAATAATTCGCGCCGCTGCAACCAAAGCATCCTTGCGCATGTTCATCGGTGTCGCCCCGGCGTGCCCCGCTTCACCTTCCAGACTGAACTTCAGCCAGACAATGCCAAACATGCCGCTGACAATGCCAACCGGGAGATTCTTCTTTTCCAAAACCTTTCCTTGCTCAATGTGCACCTCAACATAGGCCTTAATCGATTCTTTAGGCCGCCTGGCCTTACTAATAGCCGCTGGATCAAGGCCCGCCTGTCCCATAGCCTGAGCGATGGATAGACCCCCATCATCCTTATGTTCCAGATCTTCCTGCGTCAAAGTGCCTGCCATGGCACGACTTCCCACCATACCGAAACTAAACCGTGCTCCCTCCTCGTCTCTCAATACGACCACTTCAATAGGGTTTTCGGTTCTTATCGTCTGTTCTTCCATCGTCTGTAAGACTTCCAGAGCTGAAAGTACCCCTAACGGGCCGTCAAAATTTCCCCCATTGTAGACAGAATCAATATGGGAACCGATTAAGACTACTGGGGCCAAGGTGTTCAACCCTTCTCTTCGCCCGATCAGGTTGCCGACCGCATCGCTACGGACCGTCAAACCTGCCTCTTCCATATAAGTGCGCAGCAGTTCCAGGGCAGCTTTCTCCTCCTGTGTGAACGAAAGACGAGTCATCCCACCTTCCGACGTCCTCCCAATCCGGCTGACAACCATTAAGCGGCTCCAAAGTCTTTCCTCATTAATCAAAACCCTCGCCTCTTTTCTTGTAAAAGGCCGCCTCCGTATGGAATCGCCTCTAGGAATAAATGTTCCATCGTTCCAGGCCTGGCACAATATGATAAGATATTCGCTGTCTCTTTCCCCAGTCCTTCCGGAGCATCGTACTTTACGTCGACATCGTCGCAAGTATTTCATGCGAAATACGGGGAATCACTTCGCCTCGTTAGATAGTTCCACAGCTCTAAAAACTAGAATATGCAGCCTGGCTTCGGTGTTACGAGCACACAAAAAAGTCAAGGCTGGTTAATTTGGTGCTGAAATCGTCCCGTTCCAACCATCCCTGTTTGATCATAAGGTCGACACCATCTTTCGCAAACTAGCCGGGTTCTGCCCCGAAACGGCAGAAAGAATGAATTAGGGCTGCCGCAAACTCCGGTTTCTAGGGCTCCGGTGCTATTTCAGAAGCACCCCTTCCGATATTCATGATCTTACTACGAACTGTTACATCAATTTCTGCCTGGCGATACCTCTCCCTCCAGTTCGGTTTGATTTCTTCCCAAGCCACAGGGTCTTTGCGGTGCAGTGCCTCGGAAAAACCCAGGAAATCAGCCCCGAGAGCCTGTGACTTATCTATCGTCTTCTTTACCAGCATGGCGATAGCACTGGAAATCTTCGGCTCCAACTCCTTAATCTTGCTGCTGGTAAGGGATAACCCCCCGCTGTCATATATCTGTCCCCCGACCTTGATTTCCAAGTCATACCTAAGTCTGTCCCCCAGATAATTAGGGGTAACACAAGGGTCGGACTTATTTATGACAAAAAATCTTTGACTTCCTTGATCGTCAAACGGTACCACGATTTGGGCGTTCCTGACTTTGTGAGTCGCCAACAAATAGCCGGTCGTTTCCCCTTTATCCAACCACCCGGCCAAATTCCCCGCTCTAAACACCGCCATATGTTGGATCAAAATCGATTGCGCAGGACTACTTCTAATACCGGGCCTTTTCTCAACCGGTTGGTAGGTTTCTATTTCCGGCAAGACGGCGTCCCTATCGGAACTGAGCAACCACCCTAAAAGCTGCGTAATTGAAACTTCTTCAGCGTTACCCAGTGGTTCAATCGTGTTCATCGCAGTCTCTCCAATCTCGACGGAGAGGCTCTGGGCTGCTTCTGCCTCGGCTTTGAGAATATTATATGCTTCCCCATTGGTGATCAAAACAAGGCTGCGAGGGCGTGCATTGTCGAAACGCTCTCTGATTTCGAGTATCTCTTTCAGGCTTGTGGCAGCCGCCCTTTTCCCTATCACCACGGCTTTTTCCTGTCCAAAAAAGAGCGTCTTGGGAATCCGTTTACCAAAATCATTGACCGCGTCGCGGATAGAGATACCTGTCCCCTTCCATACTATTTCGGGAGAGGCTGCTTGATTGGACCCATTCCCTCCGGGTCCCGAAGTGCTCAGATGGGGCTGAAGAATAACCGCCGAGACCTGCCACTTGCTAATACCATTGTCCGAGATTTTGTCAAACCCGATTAGTTTTACCACTGCTAATTGTTCGATACTTCGTGAGTCCCAACACCCGCCGACGAGAATCAACGACACCATAGACAAAAATATCACCACTCGCTTTCCCTTGCGTCTTAAACCGAGTTTTTTCATACTGGCCCCGCTTTCTTACACAAGAGGGCTACCAGAAACAAGAGCGACGGTATCACAATTTCCAATGTTAAGCCGAAGGGTGCCAAAAAGCCAATGGTCCATTTCTCCAGGTCAACAATGTTAGTGAAAAACAGCAAAGAACCAAGGATTTCTATAATCGCGAGGAAAAACTGAACCCTTTTCAAAGATTTAAACTCAAAAATTCGAACCGTAACCGTTAAGGCCATGTAAGAAAACAGGGCTATCTTCAAGAAGATCAGTTCCAGCCACGTAATAACTAAGAGGCTCTCCACCCGCTGGATGTAGTTTTGAAACTCAACATAAGTACTTAAAGACCAGAAAGGGAACAGGCGGCTTTTTGTGACAGCGGCACCAAAAACCATAATGGTAGACGCTGTTTCCCAAACGATAAACAACGCAACCAAAACCATGGTAAAACTTGCCTTGGACCACAGCTGTCTAGGCTTGTTAACCACCGGAAGAAATAAAACCACGAACCCGATTTCCCCAAACCAGTAGGCCGGAACAATAGACCCCCGCACAATCGGACTGAATCCCCCATCAAATAAAGGAAGGAGATTATCGGGATGCATGTCCGGAATGCTTAACAGGAGGATAAATACACTGAATCCAAGGAAAAGAGGTAAGACAAACTGAGCCGCCCTGGCTATCACTTCAATCCTTTTCGTAGCTGCGTAAGAACCCAGAACAACGGCCATTAGGATTAATGCGAGTCTCGGAGTGTTCGGCAGCATTGTTATGTTGATGAAATCTGTGTATTCACGGATAATGACGACCGTACCGGAAACCAGGTAAAAAAGATAAGCTATCCCAATGGCCTTGCCCAACATCTTTCCCAGGATTACTTCCGAATACTGTGGAAGCGCCATGCCAGGAAAACGCTGGCTAAGCTTAAGGGCAATGGCAAAAGAGCCCAAACCAGCAATGAGTGGAATGAGCAGCGGAACAAGCCAGGCCGAACGTCCCGCTTCCTTCGTTAGTACCTGGGGCACAAAAAGGACAATCGTTGCTACGACAATAATAAAAAAGAGGTAAACATATTGTCTATCGGATATGACCTCTTGCTCACTCACTTCTTGTCTTCCTTTTGCGGTTTTTGCGGGCCTTGGTCAGGATCTTGCCGGGAAGGTTCCTTGGCACCGAATAATCTCGGACGCTGATCCATCGCCCACCAAGGAAACCTTACCATAGTGTCTTTCAGATCACCCGGACTGACAGGGGCTATAGGTGATAGATAAGGAACACCGAAAGAGCGGAGATCACAGAGGTGGAAAAGGATTAGCATCAGTCCCCAAACGATGCCAACAAAACCTAAGGTCCCCCCTAAAATGATTAACACGAAGCGCAAAAGGCGCAGGGCGGTTCCGGCGGAATAATTCGGGATCGCGAATGAGGCTATGGCGGTCATCGCGACCACGACCACAGGTTCCGGTCCGACCAATCCGGCGTTAACGGCGGCTTCACCAATCACGAGACCTCCCACAATACTTACGGCTTGTCCAACTGTTTTTGGCAGTCTCACCCCTGCTTCCCGCAGCAATTCAAAAACAAGTTCCAAGCCAAGTACTTCGACGAAGATTGGAAAAGGCAAGTTCTGGCGGGCGACGGAGATGACTGCAAGTAAACGGTCCGGTATCAGCTCTTGATGAAATGACCAAATCGCCACGACTACACCGGGAAGCCAAATTGTCAGGTTAAGCGCGATGTATCTTATGACTCGAATGAAGGAAGCGAAAAAGAACTCATTATAATAGTCTTCGCTGGCCTGAAGCATCATGACGAAAGTAGTTGGCGCAAGAAGAGTCATTGGATCGTTATCCACAAAAATAGCAACCCTACCCTCCATAAGAGAACCTGCTACCTTATCCGGCCGTTCGGTGTATTGAATGAGCGGAAACAAGCTGAATTTCTCGTCGGAGATCATTTCCTGGATATAAGAACTACCCAGTATCGCGTCTACATTGATCTTCTGTAAACGTGATCGGACCTCCTCCACAAGTTTGTCGTCCACAATTCCCTTAACGTAACTTACCGCAACTTTTGTCTTGGTGACTGCTCCCACTTGGAGAATTTCTGCTTTCAGCCTGCTCGATTTGATTCTCCGCCTAACTAAACTCAGATTTGTTCCTAAGTCTTCGACAAATCCGTCCCGAGGCCCGCGGATCGCCGGTTCCGTTTCCGGTTCACCCACCGCCCTGCCCTTGCTTTCCCCGGCCATGGCAATAACAGCGGTGTCACTGCCCTGAATGATCAGCGCGATATTGCCATTGAGTATAAAATTGACCGTCTCAATGAGGTCTGATGTAGTCTGCGTCTCTGTTACAGAAAGCAGCCGCTCGTTTAATACCTGGTGAAAGTTTCTCTGCACATTATTTGACGCAGGAAACGAAGACGGTAAGCCAAGCATAAGGTTTCTTAATACATTGTCATTGACCAAGCTTTCATCAACCAGGTTGGCAACATGAACAACACACGCGCTAATGGGCGGCTCGGCATTGACCTGGAATTCGCGGAATTTTATATCCGCGCATAGGTCGAAGACTTGGCGCAAGTCCTCTAAATTGTGCGCCAAATTTGCGGATAGGCGATGCGTTTCTTGTGGCTGCTCCAAAGCCTTGGTCACATTCTTTTGTTGTTTTGAAGCTGTTGGCTTTGGTGCCCGGAACATGGTTCACCTCTGGCAGACGGTAATTTACCTTAGCATTCCACAACAAAGAAATTATATGAGTGCCTCAAATCTAATTTAGTTTAAACCAGCATACGGCTGGGAGAGTGTTGTAAAAGTCATCGTAGTATTCTTGGGAATGCCACAATATGGAACTTATGACTTCGTGCCCGGTCAAATACGAATCATTTTGGGGTCCGGCATCCCTTTCCCGGGGACCAGTCCTTGTTCCTTGCCTCAATTCCCCGCATTGGGGCAATTGGGGCAGACGTCTACTATGTCATAGGTGCGCGATCAGCGGCAATCCCAGCTGGCGGCTGTAATAAATGCCTGCTGCACCTAACAGGGCCGGATTTACCACGTGGACCACATCCGGCCGAAATTCTTGCAGGCATTTTTTATTCTTGATGTGGATAGAGCAAACTTCCGAATCCGGATAAAAGAAAAAGGTTCGTGCGGGTACCCCTCTAACCACTGTTCCCCCGAATTCGTCAATGCCTAAGTCGGGGACGACAATGAGTAGATCGTGTCCGTTACTTCGGAGCCCGCGAACCGTGGCACAGAGACGGGTGACAACGCCGTCCCTTGAAGGGAAAAAAGTCTCCGTGACAATTGCCATTTTCATTCAATCTTTCTCCCGGCTCCGGTTCCTGCCTAGCCTCATTCTACGTTAGTATGTCACCAGCCAATACACACTGAATGTTACACGCATCGTCTGAGCTCATTTTGCCGTAAGTCTGAACGAAATGTCTTTTTTCCTTACCTCATCCTGCTTTAGTGCACTTGCCCGCTCCAGCAAGTCCACAAAAGCTTCCAAGCGAGTTTGGACCCCCGCACGGCCGGAATGTTCATCCATGACCAGTCTTAGAATGGGAATCCCGTAATTTTTTTGCACCCTGGGTAAAATACTGGCGGCCGTAATCTCCGGCATACAGGTTAACGGGAACAAGTGGATTAGGCCGTCAAAGCCTTGCTCGGCAAATTGTACCGAAGCCCCGATACTTTCCCGTCCATGCCCTCCAACCAAATGGGGCAGATAAGGTTCTGCCAACTTGCGGTAAGGTGACATGGAACGATATCCCTCGATGAGACCGTGGAAAAGATGTTCTGCCACCCAGCCGGACAGGTAGATTGAACGGGCGACATGAACCCCCAAGTGGCCCAGCTGCTGTTCCACATCGACCGAAGAAAAAGGATCAAGCAGGGTGTAGATTTCTCCGACGACGCCCACACGCACAGGTTCACGTATACCGTCTTTGCCAGTTTGAAGCTCCTTTTCCCGAACACCTTCTTCCAACCGGGTTACGGCAGCTTTTAGTTCGGTATTCATGGTCGCCCCTGCCAGCGGGATTTTTGCTTCTTGATAGAGTCGTTCGGCTTCTATGGGATTCGCGAAGCGCGGCCGGGCTCTATGTATCACATCTTCAACTTGGTCAACAGCAACCGCTTTACGATAGGAAAAAAGAAATTCATTCAGAATCTTGTACCAGGAAACTTTCCTTCCAACCAAATACCGAATCCGTTGCAGTAAACCCCAGAAGCTGCCGTCTGGGGGTTCAAGAATGACAACATCGTAAGGATATCCCGCTTCATGTAAAATCTGCCTTTCTATTTCTCCATAATAACCGAATCGACAAGGCCCGATTCCTCCGGTTATGGCTATAGTATCGGCTCCCCTTTCTGCTGCCTCTATGAAGTTTCCCAGGTTGAGTTTTAGCGGAAGACAGGCGGACTCGGGTGATAACTTTGCGCCCAGCGCAAGAGTGCGCTTACTGTTTTCCGGAGGCACGACAACATCCATACCAAGCGACTCAAAGAGCGATTGCACGACAACCCATAAGTTTCCCATATGTGGAAATGTGACCTTCATAAAGCCATCATCCTCCTCTTTTTCTCTAGGCTTATTCTTTAACAAACACAAAAAAACGATGCCCCTAAGATTCATCGTTTTTAACGATCAGCAGCTTCCTTCTTTTCCCATACGCTGTGCCGTTCTCCCTATTCTGATGTTTCAGCTTCCTCGAACCAAGAAATATTCGTTGTCAAAACATTGCTTTTGTTAGCGAGATTCTTTAGGCAAAACGTGAGACTGTTGCCCTCGGACAGAATCAGGCGTCCTTGATAATCAATCATGACAGGGCCTTCGGCCTGAATAAATGAACTAAGCAACTGCCCGCCTTCTTGTACCGCGTTGTTCCTAATAGCATACTTTATGGTCACAAAGCTGCTGTCATTAAAGCCTGTATTTAAGTTCCGCGGGGTTAGAGCAACGCCGGGACAAGCGAGCGGCATGTTTCGGCAAATGTCAATGGATGTATTTCCACTAGAGCCGATTGAAGTCGTTGAAAGGCATATGACTCTCTCGGATCTGAAAGGGTTCACAAACTCCAGCAAAAGGTAATCTTCGACTTCGAGCACCTGGAGACCGGTTGTCACTGTGTAATACCCTTGATCGGTGCGCTTCCGTGACAACTCCACCTGGCCGACCGTTGTACTCTCAATCCTTCTACGAAACATGTTGGCCGTTTCGGGGTTAGAAAGAATGGACAACCGCAAAAGATTGGAGTTTATTTCCCGGATTAAGGTCCGATTTACATATCCCTTATTTTCAATGGCATCAAAAACCTCTTGAAGGTGTTGAAGCCGTTCCACGACTTCTTCAATAGACCTTTTGTTTTCACTTCGCAAACGATTAAGTTCCCGCAGTTCGCTTAACATGAGTAGCAAGGCCCTGTCGTCTACATTTTCCACTTTTTCCATCCTCCCTAACTAGCCTTCTAAGAAATCCCGACGAATTTTGTAGACCTGCCTTTTTTTTACGACTATGAGGTTAACACAGAATGATCTTTCGCTCACTCAAGAGTTTGCAAACTCCTTCTATACTCGTAGATCAGCCCGCTAAATTCATTCGGTGCCGCTGCCCTGAGCAACATCATCTGTGCTTTCTCAAAAAGATATTTATGAACATCTTCCCTACTACCTAAGAAACTGATCATCGCTTTGAGGCCAGGATCATTTGTCATCGTGAGATGTAAATTGTACAAGACCCGCGCCCTTACTTCTGCTTCCACATCTGCCTGCAACATAGTTATCGGATCGAGACTTTGATCAACGTAACCCATGTTCCAGGGGATGCCCTTTGAATTTACGTAACTGAGTGGAGGCCCGCCAAGCTTATTAATAGCCACTGCAATCATTTCCATGTGACTTGTTTCTTCGGCGGCGATTAACCCCAAAAGCTCTCGGACATAATGATTCATCATGTTTGAGCGGTGGTTTAAGTACTGGGTAGCTGCTGAATACTCGCTGTCCCTTCCGCCGTAATGTTCAAGCAGTATCTTTCCGAACCTGGGGTCTGGATGTTCTACTCGGACTGGAAACAACAAACGGCGGCGATAGCTGAACATATCTATTCCTCCTAACGAAATATTAAACTTCATTATATTTATATGTTTTGCAAATCATTCTGCCCTCCGGTGGAAAGGCCTAACACAACAGACCTTTATTCCAATATCTTCCTCGCCGGAATTCTCGTAGAAGGGTCAGATGGTAGAATTAAAGAGAGTAATAATAGCGCAAGAAAATGTTTGTCGATAAGGGTACAGGCATGAAATTGGGAAAAGCCCTTTTTAAACTCATTATCATATCATTCCATAGAATAAATTGAACATATTCTACAATAGCGCTTCTAACACTATCGGTTAGACAGGATGCAGGTACCCTTCTCCCAGGCAGAAAATATTATGTGCTTTTATTGCTGCTTATGGCAAATCATAAACAATGGAAGGACGAGAGTGATAAAGGGAGTTCAGATGGATATTGTGAACCTCAGGAACCCCCGGTCGGGTCAGCTGTAGTCGTCATTTATTCGATCATCGCAACTGCAGGGGTATCGTACTATGTGTTTAGGGTGTTGACAGCTACAAACAGGCATATGCTTACAGCGTTTGTTCCTGCGGTCTCGGCCATTACTCTTTTATTAATTTATTTCGCCGTTGCTTATGACCTTGAATATCAGATGGTTCCGGGAAGTTTTACGGGTAAGCATTTCGGAAAAGATATCGTCTCCGAATTATTTACGTTTTTCTATATTAGCGTTACGACCTTTGCCACTGCAAGCATGGAGACTTTTCGCCCATCAGTAATGCCTCAAGAATTCTTGTAACTCTTGAAGTCCTGTTCTTTATATATATTTTTACAATGGGGATAGTCTTTTTTGCCGATCCCTAAGACGTGAGGATTTAAAGGAGACCGACGATGGATAAGGGCAGATATAAATCTTGGTATATTTGTTCTGATTTGGCTAATGGCTCGCTCTTACCTAAGGCTTGGCATTCGCGAAGATCTCCCCCCAATGTTGTAATATTTAAAGAAGGAGAAGGTGCCTTGGGATTCCAAAGTCCTATCTGAAATCCTGCAACGCCGCTGCTTGCCGAGCGAAAAATAAACGACCCAAAGGCCCCTTCATTCTGAGGCGCACTCGCCGGAAGCCGCAGTGTTTATGCCGTCCAGCATGGCTTTTACTTTTTCCCATCGGGCCTCCAGCGGAGCCATCTTCGCCTCAATCTGCGCTTCGGTTCGCCCCAGACTGGTGAGCCTTTTCCGGTAGAGCCGCAGGAGTTCCTGATTGATCGAGAGTAGTTGTTTCAGAGTCTCGTCTTCTTCGATGTCGGTATCCATGACGTTCCTCCTTGTATCATGTGTTTAGGGTTCGGCTGGGGATGAAGCAGGGAAGGGCACAAAGAGAATGGGCATTGTACTGACCAGGGGAATCTAGGTACCAACGGCTTGACGAAACAGCTGGAATATGCAAAAAGACTTGATACCGGCCCTATCAAGTCTTTTTGCTTTTTTGTGCGAAATCGTCAAGTGCTTTACGCTCGTGGCGGACAAAACGGGCTGGAACAGATTCAGCCCGTTTGCCGCATGGCATAGACGTTTCTGCTGTCGTTGTCGTATGCCTTGGGCGCCGGGAGTAGTATCCCGGCAAGATCCCGTTCGAGTTCTCGATGCAATGCCATCACCTGGGCAAGTCTGGCCTGACATTGGGCTTCGCTGAGCCCGTTGCCCCGCAGGGTCACGCGGAATCTCCGCAAGAGTTCTCTGGTTTCTGTGTCCATGGTAGGTCCTCCTTGTTGCAATCGTTTGGCGACCATCCCATGACCGCTGGGGTTAGGACATTGTCCACCTTCGTCTTCGCATTCTGCTGCTTACTTACGTTATGTTTCACAATGTTCTAATCTGGCCTTAACGACGCGACACGTGAACGAGTGTTTTGATTTGCCATGCGTAGATAGGGAAATGCGTCATAGAGTCTAACTTGCTATCCGGCCTCCCCTTTCCCGAACACCGCTTGGCGGACATCATCACGTGTTCAAGACTATGCGGACCATTGTGGAAATGCCGGATCTCACCCAGGATGACGCTTTAGTTGAGACCTTGGGAGACAATTTGCATGTCTCCATTCCCCAGAAACGGGACGGAAACAGCAAACTTGCGGCGGTTTTGGGACCGGCGGTAAAAGAGGTGAGGATACCGCTGATGAAGAAGACTAGGGTATGAACCGAGGTGCGTTAAAAGGCCCGACAGTTTAGGCTGCCGGGCCTTTTATCACTCGGATGGTATGTGTTCAGACGAACATTTTCCCCTTTAGGTCAAAAGCCTCTCGGCCAATTCCACCGCCGTGGCCGCGTCAGGGGCATAGGCATCGGCCCCGATCTCATCGGCAAACTTTTGCGTCACAGGCGCTCCGCCAATCATGACCTTGACACTCCTCCTGTAGGATCCGAGTTCTTCGATAGTGGCTTTCATCTGGCCCATGGTCGTCGTAAGGAGCGCGGACATGCCGACAATTTGGGGTTTTTGATCCTTGACCGCCTGCAAGTACTTCTCCGGTGCATTATCAACCCCGATGTCGATAACCCGGTAGCCAGCGCCCTCCAGCATCATCCCCACCAAATTCTTGCCGATATCATGCAGATCCCCTTTGACCGTGCCCAAGACGACAACCCCTTTTTCCTGCACCCCGGAATTGGCAATCAAGGGTTTGATCACGGCCATTCCCGCATGCATGGCCCGTGCGGCAATCAATACCTCCGGCACATAAATTTCGTTATTTTTAAAACGCACCCCAATCACATTCATTCCGGCAATGAGGCCGTCATTGAGAATAATCCCTACATCCACACCTTCGGACACGGCCATTTCGGCATTCTCTTTGACCTTTGCGGCATTGCCGCTGATTACCGCTTCTTTAATCACTTGCATGTCGGACATTCTTTCAGCCTCCTGTTCTATTTCCTATCGTGATCCAACAGTCGCGTAAACAATTTAGCGATTCGATTTCACAATTGATTTTCTGCCTAGCTTATGGCCTGTCCACGTGATCGAAAGTCTGCACGTTCTACTTTGAAACGCTAAACGATCCTTAACGAGCTTCGGTTTCTACAAGAACCTGGCTGACGTTCTCCCTGCTACGCTAACCCTACCATTCGGCAATACTACCGTCCGCATGGCTCCAGATTTCATTGTGCCAGTTGTGCTCCAATAGCATCCATCCTCCGGACGTAATCTTCATTGATTTCGATACCCAAGCCGGGGCCCTGCGGAATCCGGACGAATCCCTTCTCATAAGCGAAAACCGCCGGATCTACCAAGTAATCGAGTAAGTCACCTCCCTGGTTGTAATGAATCCCCACACCCAGGCTCTGTTCCTGAATAAAGGCGTTGTGCACCGTGACCTGCCCGTTCTCACTACCTCTGCTATACGCGCCTGCCCAGAACTCAAATCCGCCACCTCATCTATACCGGGTTAGAAACTCTCCCCGGCGCCATCGGTTTTTCAGCGACCGCTTGGACCTGCGGCCCCGCGACGAACTCATCGGATGGGACAAGGGGAACAATGCGTGAAGCGTTTGAACTCACGCTTCCACGTCCTACCCTGGGTACGAGTCAAGAACCTCATCTCCAAAATCTTATCCCTTACAGCCAAACGTGCGAATCATCGAATTTCTAACGGACACGTACTACGCGAGGAATGGGAATACCATCCAGCAAACCGCGCGCTCATGTCAGACCTCCCAATGGCGCCTCCCCACTCACAAGATAATTCTCTAGCTGCTTACTGTTCGTCCTAACCGGTCAACCAGATAGATAGCTTCCACCACCTGTTGATTGTTTATAGCCTGTGGCATGTTTCCCATATCCTTAGCGGCTACCGCAACTTCCGCAACGCGCTGGATATCATCGTCACTCATTGCCGCAATTTCCGCCAAAGTAGTTGGAACCCCACAGCTTTTAGCTAACTTAACTTCCTCTAAAATCTCGGCCTCACCTCGTCTTTCCAGAGCAAGTAAGCAGAGGTTGCCAAACCCCACTAACAAACCGTGCCCAAACGAATGCGCCGCAGGAATATTGGTAAAGCCAAAGTATATCGAATGGGCCGCAGCCCCTCTACATTTTTCGCCCCCAAGAATGGAGGACATACCCGCGTAAAAAATAATGGCATCAATTACATTCTCCAGCGCTTCATTAACCTTTCCCTCGTCCATGGCCACTTTGGCCCCAGGTCCAAATTTCTTGATGATGTCATAACAGATCTTACCATTGTTGATACCACCCAGCGTCCAGCTGGTCGCCGGAATTTTGCTGCCGGTCGCTCGTAGTTCGTACCACTTGGCCAAAGTATCGCCCATACCAGCGAAAAGCCATCGCTGTGGTGCGCGCAGGATCACTTCAACGTCAACAAACACGGCTGCGGGACAAGCGGAACGTGGTGAATTTTCGATATAGACACCGTTTTCGTCATTGATGATAGAGAGGGGAGTAAAAGCGGCACAAGTCGCAGCAATGGTAGGAACAGTAACGCAGGGAATGTGGTTACGGTAGGCCACTGCTTTTCCGGTATCCAAAGCTCTACCACCGCCAACGGCTATTAATAAACCAGCCTCTGATTTGTGAGCCAACTGGCTAATTCGCTCAATGTTCCGGTAGGTACATTCGCCACCGTACCATTCAGGCCCAACGACTTTCAGGTTATATCTGTGCAGACTTTCCAGTATAGGTTCTCTTACAGCCTCTAAGGCTTGCTTACCACCAATTAATAAGACCGTGCTGGCATGGGCTTGACAGAACATCCCTAGGTCCCGCAACACTCCGTCACCGCGTTTGTACACCGACGGAACCATGACGTTTACAGACACCTCTTAACACCTTCAATTCACAAGTAAATTAGGATATCCTGAATTGGCCTCAACTTCGGCTGTTTCTGGCTACACGGATCATTGCCAGCAGGTTTTCCTGGGGTGCGTACATTGGAACCTCACACCCGGAACCCAAAATCAACCCCCTGGGACCGGCATTCGAGATCACCTGCGCTGCCGCCTGCTCCACTTCTTCAACTGTTCCTTGCAACAAAAGCGCAGACGGGTTCAGATTACCCATTAGACAAACACGCTCACCGACCCTTGCCTTAGCCACTTTCATGTCGACTTTGTAATCAAGCTCAAGGATTTGAGCCCCGGTATCTGCCATCAGATCCAAAACGGCAGTGTTATTGCCGCAAATGTGCAAGAGCGTCATCGCACCCCGTTCTTTAGCCAAGGGACCGATCTCTTTAAAGAAGCGCTTTTAAGCAAATTTTTTGTACGTATCGGGGGATATCACATCCCCTGAAGCTAACGAATCGCCTGCCTGAACCATCTGCGCACCTGATTCCAAGCATGCCTTGGCAAAGGAAAACAACGCTTCGGTTGTCAAGTCCATCAATTTCAAAAGGTATTTTTCTGCTTCACCCCCTGGCTCCATAGAGGCTGTGGCCAATTCTATTAAAAACTGGTTAGTTCCCATTAGATGTGAAGCTAAGGATAAGGGGCCGGTTCCAGGGGCTCTAACCACCACTCGCTCTCCGACCAGTTTTGCCAGACGTTTTATCGCCTCTAAATAGATGGGCATACGCCCGTCTGTGTATGGATTGGGGACTTTCAAGCGGTCAATATCCTTCAATTCGTTGACAACAGGTGTCTTGAGAGTGGGCGTGCCATTGGGATGATGCTCAACGGTTATGCCAAATCCTTCCGCAATATAGTAGTTGTCCGATTGAGCTACGACGGCATCTTGTTGATAGATTTGCCAAGCCTTATACTGAGCTTCTGCCATCAATTCGCTTGATTGGCAATACTTGTCAATTGAAACCCCGGCAACCGCCGCCCCGTGGTTACCCATATAAGGGGCTACCGGAATACAATCAGATTGACCTAAGTCAACCGCACGCCTTATTCTCTCCAAGGAAGTCAATGAACTCATGACTACACCCCCATAACTAATATTCTCCAGTACTTTCTGTCCCTGCCGGCTCCCTTTAGTTAATCTTCTCTCGTGTATTGAGATGAGTTTGCAAAGCGATTTCCTGTCGATTAAGGAAATCCAACTCCTGGTATACTGCGAAATCATCCAGTAACGGGGGAGACCAACACACCACGGGTAGCACAGTGCTCTGCATCCAATCCACAACGTGGATTTTACCCAGGGATTCCATGCAGCGATTAAGTACCATGCCTCACATGACCCTATTAATAAAACACCTGAGAAAAATCGCTGTAACTGAAAGGTTTCCCACAAGGAATGCAACAAAATATTGGCAAAAACAGCCAATGCTTTATGACTACAATATCGGAACTTTTAGCTAAAACCTGTTCTGAATTCTGCTCAGTTTTAAGGTTATCCGCATTCGTTAGGCATCGGTTTCATATAGGACACCAAGGTTCTGGATGAGGCGGTGTTTGGTTTTTCCGTCTTTATCCCTGTAGGAAGCGATGATTTTGTAATATATTGTAGGTTCTATTTTCTTCTTAATGGTAACTTTTTCAAGGAACATTGCAGCCCTCCAGGCCCCGATGGTTAGAACTACAAAATACAAAGACCCATGGCTGATTTCCTTGACCGAAGAAAAAAGACATACACTATCAGACACTCGCTAAGGACACTGGAGAACCTGGGACTCCAAGTAATAATTACAAACCCTCAGGTATTGGGAATCGCAAACTAAACGAACACTACATTTAACACCCCAGAACAATTCTTCATGAAACGTAATATCTGGGGTTTTCGGGAACACTTGCCTTCATGGATTTAAGTTCTCGGGATCGTTTTCAGGATAGCTTAAAGCCTGCCCACGTGATTGGAAGCCCGCCACGTTCTATTTTTAGGCGCTCATTAAACAATCCCGTTCTTGTTTCTTTCCCGGAGGCTATTGGTACTTTTCACATCATCCTTCGCACCACGCTTCTCACCCGGACATCCATTTCTATAGGTGCAACCAGAACAATCCCTGAGCCACTGTTTCTATAGGAACTCCGTCAACGTTCTCCTTGCTTCCCTACCATTCGGCGATGCTACCATCCGCATGGCGCCAGATTTCATTATGCCAGTTATGCCCAATAGCAGCCATCCTCCGGACGTAATCTTCGTTGATTTCGATGCCCAAGCCGGGGCCCTGCGGAATCCGAACGAATCCTTTCTCATAAGCGAAAACCGCCGGATCCACCAAGTAATCGAGCAAGTCACCACCCTGGTTGTAGTGAATCCCCAGGCTCTGTTCCTGAATAAAAGCGTTGTGCACCGTGGCATCCAACTGAAGGCAAGCTGCCAGAGCTATTGGACCGAGGGGGCAATGGGGAGCCACAGCCACATCAAAGGCTTCGGCCATGGACGCGATTTTCTTACATTCCGTAATCCCTCCCGCATGGGATACATCCGGCTGAATGATATCTACATAACCGTCAGCCAGCAGAGACTTATAGTCCCAGCGGGAAAACATCCTCTCTCCCGTGGCAATGGGTATTGCGGTATGGTTGGCAATTTCGCGCAACGCTTCGTTATTTTCAGGTAAAACCGGCTCTTCGATAAACAGAGGATGATAGGGTTCCAGCTCCTTCGCCAGAACCTTGGCCATGGATTTATGCACCCTGCCATGGAAATCGAGTCCGATGCCCATGGATTTGCCGGCTTCTTCTTGAATAGCCTGCACCCGACGAAGAACGTCTTCCACTTTGGTAAAAGAGTCAATGTAGTGCATTTCGGCGGTCGCGTTCATTTTAACGGCCGTAAAGCCGCGTTCTGCCATCTTCTTTGCGGCCCGACCGACATCCGCCGGACGGTCTCCACCAATCCAGGAATAGACACGCATAGAATCACGGCAAGCCCCACCCAGTAATTGGTAAACAGGGACTCCCAAATACTTTCCTTTAATATCCCAAAGCGCCTGATCAATCCCCGCTATGGCGCTCATTAAAATAGGGCCGCCCCGGTAAAACCCTCCCCGGTACATCATCTGCCAATGATCTTCAATCCGTAGGGGATCCTTCCCGATCAGGTATTCACAAAACTCCTTAACGGCCATCGCCACGGTGGCTGCTTTGCCCTCGACCACCGGTTCCCCCCAACCGCTGATACCCTGGTCTGTTTCCAACTTAAAAAACAGCCAGCGAGGAGGAACCTGAAAAAGTTCCATCTTGGTTATCTTCATGGGCCTTTTAGTCCTTTCCTTCATCAATCGACGAGCGGTAACCATCTCGGCCTCTGCTAACCCCCGCCCTTGGCACTGAAAGGTTCCTCCTGAACTTCAATATCTATCGCTTCTTGTCTATCTACCCTGGCGAGCCTCCCGGATCTTTTGCAGGAAAGCATCTGTCAGAGCCGTGACTTCAGAAAACCTTCCCTCGTTGGCCGGAGCCGTTATCTCCCCGCCCACGCCAACCGCCGTCGCCCCAAAGCGGATCCAATCGCCGACATTCTCAAGGGTTACGCCCCCTGTGGGTACTAGCCTAGCTTGGGGGAAAGGGGCACGGAGGTCTTTAGCAATGTGCGGTTGAAAAGCCGAGGCCGGAAAAAACTTGATTAGGTCCGCCCCAAGCGTCAGGGCCTGTTGTATTTCTCCCGGGGACATAGCTCCTGGTACACAAGGAATCCCGTAGCGTTGACAAAGCCGAACCGTATCGGGTTCGAGTGCCGGGCAAACGACGAATTGGGCTCCAGCTAAAACTGCCGCACGGGCAGTTTCCGAATCCAATACCGTTCCCGCACCAATAAGGACATTCCTCTCTTTATATTCCTCAGCCAAGTCCCGTAAAAGCCCAGCCGCAGCCGGTACCACAAAAGAAACCTCAATCACCTCGGCGCCCCCCGCCGCGATGGCCTGCACGGTTTGCCGGGCCAAAATCGGATCCGATGTCCGGACAATCGCGATGAGCCCCCCGCGGATGATTCTCGCCAAGATATCTTCCTTACTTAACACAGACGGCCACTCCTTTAACGACAAATCGTCCCCACTCCATTCAGCAAAGTCATAACCTCGTCAAGACTTGGCAGTCCTTCCACGTCTCCATTCACTGTCACAACATGCGCTCCGGCGGCATTACCCAATCTTGCACACTGAACGTCGGGCCATCCTTTCAGCACGCCGGTTAAGAACCCGGCAGCGAAAGCGTCTCCGGCTCCGATGGGATCGACCACTTCCTTAACCGCATAACCCGGAATGCGGACCATCCGTTCTTTGTCGGCAACCAGGCAGCCCTTGGCACCTTCTTTAACGATCACTCTACCGGCACCGTGCTCCCAGGCTTTCTGGGCAATCGCTGACGCTTCCTCGACCTCAAACAGGATTTTCCCTTCTTCAATGCCCGGCAAGAAGATGTCTACCGCAGGCAAGAGTGCGAGAACCTCTTGCCGGGCCTCCTCTATCCCCCAAAGCTTTAGGCGTAGATTCGGATCGAAACTGACAAGCATCCCCGCTTTCTTGGCCACGGAAACGGCTGTGTGGACCGCTTCCCGGCAGGAGGAACTGAGGGCTAAAGAGATCCCGCTGACGTGGAGGATTTTCGCCCCTCGAAAGTAGGAAGGCTCAATGTCACCAGGGCCCAAATGGCTGGCCGCGGAACCCTGTCTATAGTACGCCACCTTGCTCTCCGCCCCATTGCGCAGTTCCTTGAAATAGATCCCGGTCGGCGCACCGGCCTCAAATTTAACCTGTGAGGTGTCAACCCCTTCCCCGCGGATAAAGGATAGGATATGGCGGCCAAACTCATCATTACCCAAACGGCTGATCCACCCGGACGAGCCTCCTAATCGAGCCACACCGACCGCCACGTTGGATTCCGCACCCGCAACTGTTCGAGTGAAAAGAGCGGCATGACGCAAAGGTCCTTTAAGCAGTGGCACAAAAGCCACCATCGTTTCTCCCAAAGTAATAACATCAGGCATACTAGAACTCCTTCTCGGCCCTGTCGACGTAACCAATCCGCTGTGAGATGGCCGCGCCCGCCCCTTGCACGAGATCAATCAACCGGGCCTTATATTCTGTCGTAAACTTTGAGTCCGGCACAGTAACGCTTAAAGCGGCCACTACCGTACCGCGGTAATCCCGAATGGGAACGGCTACACAGCGCAGGAACGGTTCATGTTCACCATCATCAATAGCGTATCCGCGGGAGCGAATCGTCCGTACCTCTTCCCACAGTTTCTCCGGCTCGGTGATTGTCGTGGCCGTGTAGCGCTTCAAGCCCCATTTTTTGAGCGTAGCTTCGATCTGTTCGTCCGGCTCGAAGGCCAGCAGGACCTTGCCCACTCCCGTGCAGTGGGCGGGGGACCGCTTGCCGATCTGAGAATACATCTTCATGATGTCCATGGGTTCGCGTTTGTCAATGTAGACCGCCTGGCCATTATCCATAATAGCCAAATGCGCTGTTTCTCTCGTCTCTTCCACGAGACGGCAGATCACCGGCTGCGCCTCCGTCCTCAGTTCCATACTACCCATGAGGACACTGGCCAGTTCCATAACCTTCAAGCCTAACCTGTAATGCCCATTTTCGGGGTTCTTCTCCACATAGCCATGCTCTGCGAACGTCGCAGCCAAGCGATAAACCGTACTCGGGTGAAGATCTACCGCCTCCGCCAACTCTTTGAGACTCACTCCCTGCGCTCGGGTGGCGACTGTTTCCAAAATCGAGATAGCCCTTTCCAAGGATTGCACCGGTTGAAACGCCTCTGATCTCGCCACTCACTGACCACCCTTCCCTCTCCGTCTAGTCCCTTCCCGATTCCCATCCTGTTTTTCCCCAGTTACCATCTCTGTAGCGTCTTGCGGGCAATCTCTGACCACCGTGCAATCTGCTCCCTTTCCCAGGCCAGTTCTTTGTAAGGCTGAAAGGCGTCAGCGCGTACAAAGAAAGGGCGGTCCCCGCAGGCTCTTTTGATTTCCTCAAGGTGGGAAGCCATTTCCTCCGAAGTGGCTTCCAGAACATTATGAATCGGTTCTAAGTCAATGTCCAGAGCCACGTTTGGGGGCAAGCCTTCTGCCGCTGCCTGGAAAGCGGTCCAGGGACCCACGTGAAAGAGTTGGAGACCTTTGAGTTTGGCAATGTCGGAAATAAAAGCAGTGGTGTTTCCACAGCTATGCCAATAAAGCACCCCACCGCTGAAATCCGCGATCTCTTGCTCATAGGGGAGAACAAATTGCTCATAGAGGGCTGGGGAAAGGATATTACCATCAATTTCATCGTTATACAATTTTGCCGGTCCAATCGGCTGTTTGAGGAACTTTGCCCGCTGCAACATCCATTCTTTCCTGGCATCGGTGATGAAACGCATGAGCCTATGCACAAAGGGCGGATCCAACAGCATATCCATCAAAAGGTTCTCCATCCCCCGAAGATGCATCGCGAGGCACACGGGCCCTCTGACCCATTCCGGGAACATGACCTCCATTTTTCCCTGCGCTAGCTCCCCCATTTGCTCATAAAAGGCGTGAATGCGCGGCATTAGTCCGCTGCGGTGGAAATCGGGGAACTCCATCCTATCCAAGGTTTCTTTGTCCGCCAAAACGCTTTCTCCCTTGAGCCAAGGTTCTCTTTGCGGGAAAAACTCCAGGGGAGCACCGAACAGACTAAGTTCCGTAACCACTGAAAACCAGATAAAAAGTTCGTTCTTCAGCGGTGTATTGTCATGGAAATGGTCCCAGCGATAGTTGTTGAGACGCAGTTGAAACTCCATGTGCCTTGCCGGATCATGGTAAAAATCCACCAAGCTTATGCCCAAAGCTTTGGCCCACCAGGAATTGTCAGGAGCGATCGTAAACGGCACACCATGGTCCGTTCTCTTCGGTACCCCTCGCCACATGTCACGATTCCATGGACCTCGCTCCTCCCAAAAGGAGCTATTAATCCGGTTTTCCCGACTGCCCGCCCGCTCAAACTGTCGATCCATCAAATCCAGGAGATCTTCTTGACGCATGCCCATCTTCCTCCCTTTCGACTTCATGATTGAAATTCTTCCACCGCTTCTGTGAAGGCGTCCCAGGCTTCCGGAGTTGCTTCATAAATCTGCCCCGCTCCCCGTAAAATGTACCCACCGCCTTCGGCCGCCGCGGACAAACAACGGTGAACCTCTCTTTTCACAAGTTGTCGATCGCCTGCGGCAAGCACACGTTCATTAAATCCTCCCCAAAGGGCAACTCTATCCCCAACTCTTTTCTTGGCTTGCGCCAGATCACAGTCCCCCGATACTTCCGGCGGTGCCAGGGTTTCTATAGCGTCGGCCCCGCTTTCCGCCATTAGTTCCAGCAGTTTGTTGCTTTTCCCGCAAATGTGATAGCTGACCAGCAGCCCCGCTTCCTTGGCAGCCTCAGCAATCACCTGATCATAAGGCAGGACAAATTCCAGAAATGCTTTTGGCGATAGCCCCGTCCCGACAGCCGATTCATTGAGAAGAATCCCATCAATTCCCGTTGTGCCCAACTTTTTCACCAGACGCACGGTATAGTCCCGCAGGGATGCCAGAGTCGCCTTAGTTTTGTCCGAATGATCATAGAGATCATAGAGGGTTTCGGTCAGGCCGCGAAAGCCACATAATTCGTCAAAGGAACCCCGAATGTCAAGCAGGGTAAAGGCTTCTCCTTTGAGTTTAGCCAGGTACTCCCGGAGTGGTGTGGTATCCAGTTTTTCCGGTGCGGGCCGAAAGTTGAGCCACCCCGCCTCGGTCTCCTCTTTCAGAATGGGTTCCAAAACCCATTTCTGGTAGGCGTCTTTCCGGTAAACCGCCTGCAAGTCCCCTTTAGGCGTGTGATAGACTCGCTTTATAACGGGCTTGCCGTCATCATGACGCAGAAGTGTCTCTTCAATGACCCAGTCTGTCCGGTCTTCCGGAGCCCATCTTAAAATGGCTTCAGGCCAGGTAATAATTTCCGGCTCTTTGAAAGTATAAAGGTTAATGAGAGGGTCATGTTTGAGTTTCCTTTGCAGAGCCATCATGGTTTCCTGCGGATCCTGGACAAGTTTATTTACCAGCGGACCCTTAATCCCCAGTTCCCGTGCAGTGTAACTCTGGTGAAAAAAGTTGACCACTGGAATGCGATCGGTCGGTTGCCGGCGCAAAGCTTTGATAATTCGTTCTCGACCCGTCAAGCAAATCACCCTCAGTCCTTTTAAGCATTTAATGAAAGGAACACTGTCAGATTCCTCTGTTACCAACGTGCATGGCTCGGGTAAACCTAAGCCTCCGGCGGCTCCCCCTTTTAGCTTTGACATTGCATATAATGCAATCTTTTTATTATGATGATGTTCAACACCCCGCCTGCAAATCCTTTTCGATACAAAGTATTTTTTCAGTTCAGCCAAATGTTGTTGCTTGGGTGAGCTCACCTGAGATTCGTTGTCCTCTGGCCGCTGATCAGTGTCTTATTGTTCTTTGACTCCACCCGCCGGTGGACACCCGAGTTAGAAGAAAGTCACTGAAGCCTCTGCCGACGCGAACTTTAACCCCTTCAAATAATGCACATACAGGCCGCAAAACCAATGGAAGCCAAGCCTTCGAGCCATTTCCCAATGCGTGCATATTCTTGTCGGGAACCTTTCATTCATTCTACAATTGACGTTTAAGCGCATATCTCCCGCCAGAAAAGTTCTTAGCATATGCCCTATCTTCCCTCCGAAGCACGTTCCATCGGCTAGCCTACATCGAACCCTCGATCAGGCTAAAAGGTCCTCCGCTAAATCCACCGCCGTAGCCGCATCGGGAGCATAGGCGTCAGCACCAATCTCGTCGGCAAACTTCTGAGTCACAGGGGCTCCGCCAATCATGACCTTGACACTCCTCCTGTAGGATCCGAGTTCTTCGATGGTGGCTTTCATCTGGCCCATGGTCGTCGTAAGGAGCGCGGACATGCCGACAATTTGGGGTTTATGATCCTTGACCGCCTGCAAGTACTTCTCCGGTGCATTATCAACCCCGATGTCGATAACCCGGTAGCCAGCGCCCTCCAGCATCATCCCCACCAAATTCTTGCCGATATCATGCAGATCCCCTTTGACCGTGCCCAAGACGACAACCCCTTTTTCCTGCACCCCGGAATTCGCAATCAAGGGTTTGATCACGGCCATCCCTGCATGCATAGCCCGGGCGGCAATCAACACCTCCGGTACATAAATTTCGTTATTTTTAAAGCGAACTCCAATGACATTCATCCCCGCGATTAAGCCTTCATTGAGGATGGTCCCCACATCTACTCCTCCTGCCACGGCTTTTTCGGTATTCTCTTTGACCTTTGCGGCATTGCCGCTGATGACCGCTTCTTTGATTACCTGCATGTCAGACATGTTTTCTACCTCCTAGATGGTTCTTTGTTCGCGCAAGATGATTAGCCTAGTCTCATTCTCCATATCTTGCCATGGCCCGGTGGATTTTACACCATTAATACCGTTACTACAGGTTGTACCGCCTGACGTACTGTTCCGCCCTTTGCGTCACTATTCAGGCGCAAAGGGCGGATGCCTACTCTTTTTTTATTTTGGCGGTTCGGATCCAATCTCTAAACGCGCCTCTAAAGTGCCTTCCCGGTTAGTTTCGGGTAGGAAATATCCTCCTAGAACCGTAAGTGCCGACATAACAATCATATAGAGAGCAATTGGCCAGATCCTATTCCCACTCGAAGTATACATTGCCATGGCGATCAGCGGCGCTGTACCACCAAGAATAGCCGTTGCAACTTCGCGGCCAAAAGCGAATCCACTGTAGCGAATATTTCCCGCGAATACTTCTGAATAAAAAGCGGGTGAAATAGCATAGTTGGAATTCATGACCAGGAACGGAATAACGTATCCAAGCCATACCAATCCTACGATTCGCGTATCCATTAACCAGAAAAGGGGAAATGCCACCACAGCCGTCGCGACTGCGGTTATAATAAACAGGCGCCTTCTCCCTATTATGTCAGACATCCATCCAAATAAGGGGGCTGAAATAATGGATAGCCCGGCACTCACCGCATAAAGTAGCGATGCCATGGAGGCAGGGAATCCCAGTACCTTAGCGACATAGAATACCGCAAATGCCTGAATAACATACCCGTATCCAGCAGCTATCCCCGTCGCTGCCATCACCGAAACAACTTCTTTAGGAGCATTACGCAACATAGCCCAAAGTGGAATCCTTTCGATCGATTTCGACTCTTTCAGACCTTGAAAATCGGGAGTCTCCTCAATTCTCGCCCGAATAACCAAGCCGACCGCGACTAGAACTACACTAAATAAAAACGGTAGTCTCCAGCCCCATGATAGAAACTCGGCCTGTGGCAGGCGAGATACCAAGGAGAACAGCCCCGTAGACAACATTATACCGGCCCAAACGCCCATAACCGTGAAACTACCCCAGAGTCCACGTCGATTTTTCGGCGCGAATTCTACCGCATAAACCGATGCACCGCTGAACTCCGCCCCAGACCCTAACCCTTGAAGGATCCGTATCAGAATGAGTAGCAGTGGAGCCCAATTTCCAATGGAATTGTAAGTGGGTAAGATACCAATTAATGTTGTGCAAATGCCCATTATGAGTAACGTAACAACCAGCACCGTCTTTCGGCCATACTTGTCTCCTAAATTTCCGAATATTATGCCCCCTATTGGCCGGAACAAAAAACCAGCTGCAAACGTGCCAAACGAGGCCATAATGCCGGCTACACTGGACATCTTCGGAAAAAACAAGTGGCTAAACACCAGGGCGGCAGCGGCACTATACAGGGCAAAATCGTACCACTCCAATACCGAGCCTACAGCACTGGCCAGTATTACGTTTCCCACTGATGCCTTGACTACTTTACTAACACCCGCCTGACCTTCCATGGTTAATACCTCCTTACATTTCTTTGTCTCAGAGATAAACTTGTTGCCTAGTGAACCTTTTCCGGTTCGATGGCTTATCCATACACGCCGAGTTTAGTCTCCAAAATTGAGCGAGTAAAACTACCATTGGCTGGCGCTTCAATTGCACTTGTCGACATTTTTACTCTATTTATCTACCTAACGCACCACTCCTTTTACCTCGAGAACTCTTTTCTTATCGGCCTGGCTTTACCCCTGGTGCTTGCGCCACATGCACCCGTCATGGGCCGTATTTCTCCAATGTCGACAATGATGCAACGACAACCTGGCTTCCCAAAAACGACAGTCAAAACATGCCCGCGCTTACGGTAGAGGCTTCCCTTAAGGCATCGATGTTTTCCAAAGGAACCTCGCTGGTAATGCCTTGCGCAGGAGCGATAATATAACCACCACCCCTGCCCAGAACAGCAACCGTATGATAAACCTCGTCCCTAACTTCCTGCGGTGTACCCCGGGACAGGGCACCCGCAGTGGAAATTCCCCCATAAAAGGTTAGGCGCTCACCATACTGGTCTTTTAGAGCTCTAATATCCATAGCGTCTGGTTGGACGGGGTTCAGGATGTCTAGTCCCATATCCGCAAAATCTCCGATAATCGGCGTCACATGACCACAGGTGTGATGCATGACTGGTACTCCCGCTTCTTTATATACATTCCAGATACGTCGCAAGCGCGGTTTGATCAGATCCCGCCACAGCTCGGGTGCAAACAGCATACTCGTTTTACCGCCATAATCATCACCTGTGCGACCACAGGCCACACCCGCTTGAACATACCGTTTGGCTATAGCCACTTGATAATCTGTTATCTTATCAAGCAGCGTCTCCACAAAATCCCGGCGCAAAACCAGATCCATTAAGAAGTTCTCCAGTCCCCGCAGGGCCCAGGCTCGCTCAAACAGGCAATAAGCCTGATAGGAAGTCACTAGATAATCCCGACCGAATTCAGCAACCGTCTTTTGCGCTCGCTCCAGCAGGCCGGGAGCCCAAGGATCCGGAAATTCGTAACCCGACCAACCATCGAGATCGGCTAAAGGGTGAACAACGGCCAGAGGACCCTCCTGGTAGTTGTTCCAACCGACGCACCAAGCATCATAGCTCACTTCGTCACTTCCCAGTTTCCGGGCTTTGATGTTGCCGAAAGCATCGTCAAGATAGGCATAGACGATATGGTTGTCAAGGGCCGTGATGATTTCCCTCCCTCCTGAGGGCAGACCCCAAGCTTTTGCCACCTTGTCGAGGCCGACCCCCGAGAAATCCATCTGAATCGGTAGGCGATCAATTTCTTGTCGTTTTATGGTCCGTAAAGCACGCTCCTTGGGAGACATCCGGCTGCTCATTTTCTCCGCACCTCCACTTTGGCGAGTTTTTCGTAAAAACGGACAATAGCCCCATGGTCGGCGTCTCCCAGACCATCTACTTGCAAAGCCTGGAGAATCTCCATAACCCCGGCGGTGAGTGGCAGCGGTACCCCTATCACGTGAGCAGAAGCCAAAGCGTTAGCAAGATCCTTAATGTGAAGTTTGATCCGGAAGCCGGGATTGAATTTACCCTCTAGCACTAAAGGCGCTTTGGCATCCAAGGCATTGCTTCCGGCTAAACCGCCCCGGATGGCCTGGTACACAAGCTCTGGATCAACCCCGACCTTTGTGGCGAAGACCAGGGCTTCGGACATAGCTGCGATGTTCAGTGCCACCATGATTTGATTGGCAAGCTTGGCAACATTACCGGCACCTAGATCTCCAACCCGGACAACGGAGGTTCCCATAATTCGGAGAATATTGTAGCAGGTATCAAAATCGTGCTGTATTCCCCCGACCATGATTGACAGTGTGCCGTCTATGGCTTTGGGTTCCCCTCCACTTACCGGCGCATCCAACATTCGTACCCCTTTTTCCGCCAACACTGCTCCTAATTCTCTGCTCGCCAGGGGATCAATGGAACTCATATCGATGACTAGGGAACCAGGTCGCACGCCCTCAATCACCCCGCCGGGACCCAAAAGCACCTCTCTAACCTCCGGCGAATTGGGAAGCATGGTAACAATGACTTCCGTCTGACTTGCAACCTCCCGCGGTGAAACGCCCTCTGACGCACCGGCAGCAACTAATTCCTCGACCGCTATCTTGCTCAAATCATAAACCACCAACTGATAGCCCGCTTTCAGAAGATTCTTGCACATAGGCTTGCCCATAATTCCAAGACCGATGAAACCAATCTTATACATCTATTTCAACCCCTTTTCATAACTCTAGAGCACGTTTTGATAGCTACGTATTTTCCATGGTAACGGGTAACTCTTAGCACTACTGCACCGTAACGGTCTTATTCACTGCACGAAATGCTACCCGACATCAATCACCTGTTCTTTAAGTTATCCTGCGCCACGCCTAGCAGAATTACCCAACCAATGCTAGCTGTTTGCACTTCGAAGGGAACTTCCAGCGGTACAAACCCGTCGATTGACCCTCTGACGTTAAAACCGCTAAAAACACCTTGGCTCCTAATAACCATAAACCTTTCGGACGTAAGCGTTCAGTTTCTTGGCTCTGGATACCGACGGAGCCACAATATTTAGAAAAATACCTCGACAAGGAAGGTTATCTCTGATAGTTTTTATATCTTCCTCGTCCAAATCACCCCATATAACTAAACTTTTCTTCTCCATTATTCTGCGAAATACGGACATCATTTCCCGAACCGACGGTCCCCCGACATCCTTGTTGATCTCTATTGCCTTTAGATCGTCGATTCTTAACAGGTCATCAAGGATAAACAGCGAGGCCGGATGAAGATGAACGAGTGAAAAAGGATAAGCCCGACATATTTTCTCGTCGCACAGCAGGAAAAATTCGCGATAAAGAGAAGGCGAGCACAAGGCTGAAAGATCTTCTTGAAACCACACACATTTCTCGGGAGTCCAGATAGGGTAAAAGCCCATACAGTAACCTCCTAGGAACTCCGGCACCGTAGCCAGAAAAGACGATATTACGTGGAGAAATGCATTCGTCACCGTCAAAGCCAACTTCTTCATGACCTCGGGATAGTCGTATAGACAATACACTAGGTTATCCTGCCCTAACATAGCCCCCAACGTATCCGACGGCCCTCGCAGGACCGGTTGTCCGAGCGGAAAACGTCCATCCGACAATTCTGTTAATTGACTGGTAAATTCATTGAACTTCATAAGCCAAGGGTTATCGCTTTCAAGTTTCAACGGTTCCAAAGCCTGCGGATCCGAAGCAAAGGATTTAGCCCAAAAGCTTTCTTCACTGCTATATATGTCGCAGCCCAGCATACCTTCTATCCAAGGTATTCCTGTAAACGGTTCGGCTGTCCAAAAGGCTTCCTGCCCAATGCGCAAATTGTCCTGATACATTCTCTCATAGTCCGCCATATACTCGTCTGTGGAAATTAGTTCTGGCGTAATTCTCTGCCCGCGAGACAGGAGAGGCATAGCTGCGTCGAACGTACGGCTAAAAAAGAAATCCCTGAGCCTAAAACCAACCAACGGATAACCCTGTTCTCTTTTTTGCCAAAAGACCTGATGCCGACTTACCCGTTCGTGCAACAATACGGCTTCCGCATTCCCTTTCCATTTAACAGCCTCCCTCCTATACACAGCTATCCCCGTATAGTCATACCACCTCAGAATTAACCGATCATGGTTCCTACTACTACACAAGGCTACTGGAGGCATCGTTCATTTCAAGACTACTCCCCCTCTAACCATGTGTATCTTTGCATTTTACATTATGAAATCTAAGTTCATATTATGGTATATATTCGACGGTCTTCGCAGAAATCCTTTCTCAATCACAAGATTAGGTTAAATATTTTTTCGATTCAGTTTTAAATACGGTCACCCATGCGATGATGCCTCCCTGAAGTGGTTGTTCCCTAACCGCTGATTAGCGCCTTATCGTCCTCCAATTCCCCCTCTAACAATCTTGCACTGGAATGCAATTACCGCCGCTTTCGCCACTGACGGGCTTAATCTCTCAAGATAACACCCTACCGGGAAGCAGAACTAAACTGAAATTTCTGTCGTCTAACTATAACCCATAGGATAAAGGACAGAAACAGAACCCTTTTTTTCTGCAATTTTGCATCGAAAAGCATGTCTCCCGGCAGAAAAGTTCTTAGCATATGCTTTATCTAGACCTCTCGGAGCACGTTCCATCGTCTAGCCTACATCAAACCCTCGATCAGGCTAAAAGGTCCTCTGCTAAATCCACCGCCGTAGCCGCATCGGGAGCATAGGCGTCAGCACCAATCTCGTCGGCAAACTTCTGAGTCACAGGGGCTCCGCCAATGACATTCATCCCCGCGATTAAGCCTTCATTGAGGATGGTCCCTACATCTACTCCTCCTGCCACGGCTTTTTCGGTATTCTCTTTGACCTTTGCGGCATTGCCGCTGATGACCGCTTCTTTGATTACCTGCATGTCAGACATGTTTTCTACCTCCTCATTCATAACGACAATGAGCAATGTACGTCGGCATTTATACCAAGGATCGCCAAACATGTAATAGTTGAATATACCGGTTGTACCCCCCGCTTTCTCTGATTACTGTGACGATTTAGAAATCCATCGGACAACTACTTACAAAGGGAGCAACTACAAAGTTACCAGAGTTTTGATAGTACTGTCCCGCTGACTTTTACTAATCTCGAGGGCCTCCTGCGTACGCTCTAAAGGGAACCGGTGGGTAATAATGCTACACAAGTCAACCTTTCCGCTCTTTGCCAGAGAAAGAGCGACAGGGAACTGATTGGCATAGCGAAATGTCCCCGTCAATTTCAGCCGGGAGCGCGTGATCAGATCGACATTAAAACTCACTTCTCCGGCACCCACGCCAACCAAGACAACCGTTCCGCCCCGCCGGACAATTCGAACGGTTTGAGCTGCCGCCGCAGCAGTGCCGGAGGTCTCTAAGACCACATCGGTACCCAACTGATTGGTCAACTCCAAGATTCTATGAACCGGATCCTCAATACAGGCGTTCACAACATGAGCGGCGCCGAGATTCTTGGCCAAGTCCAAACGTTTTGTATACAAATCGACTACGATCACCGGACCAGCACCCAAGGCCAAAGCGGCTTGTAAGGCCATCAACCCAATTGTTCCACCACCCAAAATTGCAACCGATTGCCCCGCTCGTACTTGTCCCTCAGCAAGACCCTGAAGGGCTACCGCCAAGGGTTCTATGACAGTACCTTCCTCATGGTCAATCTGAGGTGGTAACTTGTGCGCATACCGCCAAGGGATTGCCACAAACTCCGTCATGCAGCCCTGCGTGCTAGGAATGCCCTTAAAAGCCTGAAAGCGGCACAAATTATACTCTCCCCGCTGGCAGAACTCGCACTCGCCACACGAAATGCCAGGCTCCATAACAACCCTGTCCCCACATTGCAACGCAGTGACGTCTTCCCCAATAGCAACAATCTCTCCAGCAGCCTCATGTCCTAAAATCAAAGGTTCGTTCATAATACTGTCGGCAATTCGGCCATTATTATAAAGATGAAGATCACTGCCGCAGATTCCAACTGCTTTGACATTGACCAGGACTTGATTCCGGCTTATCCGGGGAACCGGAATCTGTTCGATCCTTAGATCCCCGGGAGCATAAAGAACGGCCGCCCGCATCGTTACCATCCCACTTTCTCCTCTCTCAGATGTTGATTACACTATTTCACGAGAACCATCTCTCCCAGAAAACCTTATTCTAGATCATCGCAACCATTTGACCGAGGCGACCGAGTTCGCGTGAAACTTTTTACCGCTCCCCTTGGAATTACCCGCTGTATGCTAGTACTATAGGTCTATTCTGAAAGACGAAATGTCTGCCGAATTCTAATTTCCCGGACGCTGCTTTACACCCCTCCGGCATGGTTAAATCAAGCGGTATTGTCAGTAATGCTCTAAGCCTTTCCCGCCAAGGAAATCATTCCCCTACCGCGCAGTCATGGACCTGGCCGTGTCAACCATAGCCTGAATGTTTTCCCTCTTCGCCTTAAAAACCTGCCCGGCTGGATACAGGATATAACGCCCGCCGTTCGAATAGGCCGCATTCAGACAACGTTTAACCTCTGTCTCCACCTCCTGCAGCGAATCACTGTCCAAGACTCGTTCATCAAAACCCCCAACAAGTGTTACCCTGCCTCCAGCCATCTTACGGGCGTCTTCTAGCTCAATGTCGCCGCCAGCTGAGAAACGGGGAGAGGTTAGGGTCTCAATCGCGTCCACCCCTGTATTGATCATCCTCTCAAGGTACGGAACGGTTTTTCCGCAGTCGTGATACTCCGCAATACTACCGTTCTTATGAATTGCGGCTATTATCTCTTTATCGTAAGCAGCAAGAAATTCATCATAAATTGCAGGAGAACCGAGACTAATATAGGAACCGTTATACATGATTGCATGAACCTTTGTTTTGGCGCATATCGTGTCAACTGCCTTAACGGTATAATTTTTCAGAAATAGAAGCAAGCTGCGCAGCCAATCAGGACGGTCATATACGTCGAACAGTAAACGGTCTAGTCCTCGGAAATGTAACGCCTGATCCCAAATGCTGGGCATTGTGACCATTACAATACCGCGTTGCTGGACCTCCTTCATCATGTTAGATAGATATCTTAGATCGAGCGCGTGCGGATCGGGCAGATACATCAGACGGTCCAAATCCGCTTCTTCTTTGATGGGGTACTCCAGAGCCCATTTTTGGTACCGATCGTACGAGGTGGAAGCCGTGAGATCGCCTGCTGGTGTCCTTATGACCGTATGAATGGTCCTTGTACTCTTGTCAATTTTTCTCTCGATCCGCCAGTTCCGTAAGGCCTCTTCCGGCCACCTGAATATGGTGTCTGGGAAGTCCTCAATGGTAAACCCATGGCGCCAATGCGGGTAAAGAACAGGATCGAGACCCAACTCCTCCTGCAGGGCAATGAGTTTTCCGAGGTCCGTAGCCTGGAGCGTCTCGGAAGGACGTTCTCCCAAAAATCCCAGGAAATTTGGTTCTTCCAGTAAGCTTATGCCCATACGCAACACGACCGGAACCCTATCCACCGCATTTCCCCGTAACGCACTGACCAGCCTTTCTTCGCTATTCAACAAAACTCGCCTCCTTGGATCTCCTGCTGACGCGGTGTTACATTAAAGTTTCCAGATCCCACTGTAAATTAGTCGGCTCTGTCAACCACCCCCCAACTCCCCTTCCGCGGATGAAGACTGGAAACGATCCCCCACAGTCTCTCAACGGACGACCCTTGAACTATAGGCCAGTACTTTGTCGCATGCCTGGACCACCGCCTCGGCCGTAAGATGATAATGACTCAGCAAGTCCTGATAACTAAGTGCCGATTGACCAAACATATCATTGACCCCAACGAATTCAATCCGGATGCCTGCCTCTGCCCTTAAGGCTTCCGAAACAGCCGAACCGAGACCACCAATAATGTTGTGCTCTTCCGCGGTTACCACGGCGCCCGTTTGCAAGGCCAAACTCACTACGGCCTGAGTGTCCAAGGGTTTGACCGTGCTCACGTCAGCGACGCTGACTTCTATTCCTCTGCGCGCCAAGACTTCGGCCGCTTCCAGGGCCCGGCTCACCATCACTCCGTTGGCGAACACCGTGACATGTCGGCCTTGGCGAAGCTGATATACCTTACCAATGATAAACTCTTTTTCCTCCGGGAATACTAAAGGCAGATCGTTGCGGTTCAATTTCAGATAAACAGGTCCCCGGTACGATGCAATTGCCTCAGTTGCTTTGGCTGTCTCAGTCGCGTCCGCCGGCACAATCACCGTCATATTCGGCAAACTGCGCATGATAGCGACATCCTCAACGGACTGGTGGGTCGCGCCGTCTCCGTAATCGGAAAACCCGCTGGACGAGCCGATAAGTTTCACATTGGCCTTCGCCAGCGCTACCCCGACCCGAATTTGGTCATAGGCTCTACCAGATAGGAAGACGGCAAACGAGTGAACAAAGGGAATTTTGCCGCCGAGGGCCAATCCGACCGCCACCGAAACCATATTTTGCTCCGCAATACTCATCTCAATGTGGCGTTCCGGAAAGCGCGCCTCCATCAGATCTCCTTTGGTCGATTTGGATAGATCGGCGTCCAAAGCTACAATCCGCTTGTCTTTTTCCGCTAGGGTCACCAGAGTCTGCCCATAGGCCTCTCTCGGGTTAATGGCTCGAGTCATTTCTTAATCACCTTCTATCATTTGCTCGGTTAACAATAGCGCCTCTTGGTACTGCTCGGCATTGAGTGCGGCATTGTGAAAAGCTGCCTTACCTTCCGCAAAGGGAAAACCTTTACCTTTAATGGTATTGGCGATGATGGCCACCGGACGTTCACTCACTTTGTCCGCCTCGTCCAGGGCATAGGCGATTGCTTTGACGTCGTGTCCATCCACCTCCATTACTTCCCATCCGAACGCTTGCCACTTGGATTGGATATCCCCGCTGTCCATCCGTTCGGAGATAGGACCCGTAGCCTGAAGGCGGTTTCGATCGATGATCGCAACTAAATTGTCGGCTTTGTAAGCAGCTGCCGCCATCGCCGCCTCCCAGATCTGTCCCTCAGCCAACTCCCCGTCGCCAACGAGGACATATACCTTGTTGCTTTGCCCGTCCAGCTTGTGGGACAGTGCCAAACCCAAGCCTACGGACAGTCCCTGTCCCAATGAACCGGTGTTTGCTTCAATTCCCACCGTTTTCCGCATGTCCGGGTGACCTTGCAAGTGAAAACCAAGCTCTTTGTTATGCCTCAGGTCCTGGCGCGGAAAATAGCCGCATTCGGCCAGAGCCGCGTACTGAGCCAGTGCGGAATGCCCTTTGCTCATAATGAAATGGTCTCGCTCAGCCCATTGCGGCTCTTTCGGATTATGACGCATTTTATAGAAATAGAGTACCGTGACAATTTCCACACTGGAACTTGATCCCCCTAGATGACCCACCTTCGGTGGTTCAAGCATTTCCGCAATATCGCGGCGCAGCTGGGCCGCTTTTCGCCGGAGATGCTTTTCTTCTGCTACGTCCAACATCTGGAATACCTTCTTTCACTCGACAGCTTCGACATGGTACCCACAAAGCAGATCTTTTTTCCCGGCCATTCTAGCCAAACTTACGGAACCAACACGACTTTGATGCCCTGAGATTTCTCAATCACCTCGAAACCCCTCTTCCAATCTTCAATTGGTAGCTCGTGGGTGATAAGCTTGCTCAGGTCGACCTGGCCCTCGGCCATTAGTGTGAGACACTTCTCCCACACATCCCAGGTATGGCTGAAACATCCCTGCAAACGTGCAGATTTTGCTATTAACTGATCTAGGGAGAAATTTACCGGCTCCGGTCCCCAGCCGATTTTAGTAATTTGACCCGCCGGACGCACAATCTCGAGCGCCAACTTTAACGTTGCGGACGGTCCAGCTGTATCTACCACCAAATCCGCACCATATGCATCGCCTATACTCATGACCAGCTCAGCTATATTTTGCTTACTGCTCTGGACCGCCTTGGTCGCTCCCAATTCCAAGGCCTTGGCCAACCTTTCCTCGTCGCCGTCCGACCCTACTACAATGATCTCCCCGGCACCCTGCAATTTGGCCACTGTGGTACATAGCAACCCGATCGGACCGGGCCCGATTATCACCACGAAGTCTCCGGGGTTAATCCGGCTATATTTAACCAAGGCGTTATACGCTACACACAGCGGTTCCGTCAGGGATGCATCACGCAAACTAACATTGTCCGGAACTTTGTGTAGGATTCGGGACGGAACGGAAACATATTTTGCAAATGCCCCGTCCACCCCGAAGCCAAATCCTTTGCGTTCACGGCACAAATGGTAGCGATTTGTTCTGCACATTGCGCATTTGCCGCAATAACGGGCGTGAGTTTCAGCGGTGACCCGCTCACCAGCCACCCAATCACGGACATTAGATCCGACCTTGGCGATTATTCCCGAAAACTCATGGCCTAAGACCAGCGGCACCGCAATCGGGTAAGACACATCTTGATGATGTATATGGGGGTCACTTCCGCAAATGCCGATATAGGCAACCTCCACCAGCACATCATCGGGCCCTATTTCTGGAACCGCCATGTCCCGAATTTCGGTGCATCCGTCTTGGTTCGCGTATTTTACCACTGCTTTCACCGGTTCAACCTCCACTTTTTCCTTCTCTATTTCTTTGCTTTCTCCACTGAGAAAAGAGCTAATTGCTCTTTTTATCCGGATACTTCTCTGCAATATCCTTGATGGTGAAGTCTATATGCTCTGCCATGATTTTGGCTGCTGCTTCGGCATCCTGTAATTCGATCGCCCGAAGAATTCTCGGATGATAGTGAAGGGCATCTTTTGCTCCTCTGAAGGCGACAATTTCCTTCATGTGCGAACGCAAAAGATTTTCTGTCATTTGAGCTACTAGTAGAATCAACGAGTTCTTAGTTATATTGGCTAGTTCGGCATGGAATGCAAAATCTTCAATCGCAAATTGGGCGAGATCTCCCTGCGATTCTTTCATCCGTTCAATAACTGCGTGAAGGTTGGCCAACTCTGTATCCGTACGCCGGATCGCACTTAGGCGAGCGTTTTCGATTTCAAAAATGCGCCGGAACTCCAAGATCTCCAACAAATCGTGCTTACCCAGCGCCAAAGCCGGCAGGAGTAAATTACGTGCGACTACTTCGTGCGAAGGATCGGATACGAAGTTTCCCTCGCCCTGTTTTGTCTCCACCAAACCCAGGATACTAAGCTTTTGCAAAGCGGCCCGCACGGAGATTCGGCTTACCCCAAACATCTCCGTAAGCTCGTGCTCGGAAGGCAATCTTTCGCCTGACCTCCAATTTCCAGCCATAATTTGCTCGGACATTTGTTCGAATACAGCGTCACTAATGTTTACCTTTGGTATCTTTTTGATTGGCATAATTGTTCATTTACCCCTTCTTGTCTACTTTTGGCCCTTCCCTACTGATCGACCGACCAAACAAATTCTTCACTTTCGTCACCAGTATTCACCCCCTAAACCTGCGCTAGGGACGGTATCCCTAAGATTCGAAACAGTGTGCTACTGTCGCTGATTATAAACCCCCATTATACTTATATGTTGTCCTACAAGGTCAGCAAATTCAAGCCGATATCTTTTGTGTTCTTCATGGAGGCGTGAGTGTAGCTGAAAATTTCCGCGAAACATTGTCGAATCTTATGCGAAGCATTAGCAAAAAAACTGCATGCTTCATGCCTTACAAAACCGGCGTCCTGATAAGTTGTAATACAACTTACATCTTGGCCTAATTCTAATACTTCCTCTTGCAAAAGTCAATCTATTCATTCAATTTCTTTTGAATTTTTTTTGCTTATTGATCGAGTAAGATCCGGCCTGAGTAAAAGACGCCCCCTACGGATGCCAATCCCTGTCGTCGCCATATGTGTATTTAGAACGAGCGCCAATTTTGTCCTACTGCATGGGTGATGAAATTCGCCGTCTCCGGCGGCTTCAGGATCCTTTCCCAGTAGCCACGGTCGCGGTACGAGGCAACGAGGTTCACCCAGCGGAACCATGTCTCTTCTTCTGCGATGGCGTGAATTCCTTCGCCGATTCTCTCAATCACGAGGTAGTCGTAAATGCCTTGGTCAAAGCCACCCCTGTTTTCGTTGACCGCAGATAGGGCTTCCTGCCTATTCCGGTAGTAGCCGAGACATCTTGATTTGTGAGACGGGTTAAGGCTGGTTAATCCTGTGATGAAGTACATTCTGGTTCTCCTTTCGTTTTACCGTGTAGTAGTGGAAACGGCTGGGGTACGGCTGGAGTATCAATGGGTTGGCTCAAGTGCTCAGTGATCGAGCGTTGCATGAAGAAAACCCCGTTGCCGAGAACGGGGTTTTAGCTTCTCTTTACTTTATTCCAGGGGCAGACTTCGTGCGCCCAGTCAAACCACAAGAGCTGGAAAATACCGCCAGTGAGCCGTATGTTACTGGCTAATTCCTGTCAGAACGGCCCCGCGCCTGCACAACTTTTACGGACGCTCGTCCGACCGTCTAACACCTGCGATCTCGCTCTATTCATGACAAATAGATGAGATCGGTTTTGACTGTTCGGCTCCCGCCCTCAGGCTTTTTTCTGACCGCCCCACGACGCATCGGATAACCCAAGGTCTGCTTTGCTTTGTTCGAGAGGCCGAACACCTATTGAGTACCCAGAGAATCCTTGAACCTTGTCCTCGTCCCGGCGTAAGGACCGGAATGGCAAGACAACACCTCCGCTTAACGTATTAGGGCTGCGAATCACTCCTTATTTTGTGTGCTGATTGTATTGCAGATAAACCACATGCGTCTGGAGATACTCCTCTAAACCATGCTTGCCGTCAGCTCCACCGATACCAGACTTACGCCAGCCGGCATGAAAGCCCTGCATGGCTTCAAAGTTTTCCCTGTTGATATAAGTCTCGCCGAATTTGATTTCATTACAGGCTCGCATGGCTACGTCGAGATTCTGCGTATAGATGGACGAAGTCAAGCCATAGTCACAATCATTGGCCATCTCAATCGCTTCGTCCAGATCCTTGAAAGTCGTAATCGGTAGAACCGGCCCGAAGATCTCGCGTCTCATAATGGCCGAGTCCTGTCTGCAATGGGTGAGAACTGTTGGCTCGTAATAATATCCCTTTTCTCGTTCAGAACCCTTACCACCCAGGACGAGTTGGGCTCCGTCTTCAAGCGCCTGTCGCACCGCAGCCTGGACATTCTCCAGTTGCTGTTTGCTCACCAAGGGCCCCATATCCAAATCAGGTTCTGTCAGGGGCTCGCCATATTTGGTGTTCTTCATCTCCTGAGTGACTTTCTCAATAAACCTCTCGGCGACAGACTCCTGGACGTATACTCTCTCGGCGCAATTGCACACTTGGCCGGTGTTGATAACTCTGGAATCACGAATGGCTTTCGCGGCCAAATCCAAATCCGCATCTGCCATGACAATGGCCGGGGCTTTGCCTCCCAGCTCCAAGGATACTTTGGTTACATTGGCGGCGGCCGCTTTCATAGCCTGGATACCGGCTTCCACACTGCCGGTGAGGCTGACCATGCCCACTTTCGGGTGAGCAGCCAAGGCCTCGCCCACGACTCCGCCTGACCCGGATACCAGATTGAATACCCCCTTGGGCAAAGAAGAGGCCGCCACGATCTTGGCAAATTCAAAGGCGTTATTCGGGGTTTCGGAACTGGGCTTAACCACAATCGTATTCCCGGTAACCAAGGCCGGAGCCATTTTCCGGACAATCAAGAAAAAGGGGAAATTCCAGGGCAAGATTCCCGCGATAACCCCAATGGGCATCTTGTACAGCAGGATGTTTTCATTGGGACGGTCGCTCTGAATGATCTCCCCTTCATAGCGTCGGGCAAATTCCGCCATGTAATCCAAATAATCCGCGGAGAAATTCACTTCCACCCGTGATAAGGGCAAAATCTTCCCTTGCTCTTCCGCAATGGTCCTAGCCAAATTCTCGGCGTTTTCCCGCAGTCCGTCGGCGATCTTGTGCAGATATCCGGCTCGCTCCACGGCAGCCAGCTTGGCCCAGGATTTCTGGGCTTTCTCGGCTGCCGTCACCGCCTCTTCCACGTCCTCTGCCGTCCCGGCCGGTACCTCGGAAATAACTTCCTCCGTAGCCGGATTGACGACAGCTATCGTCTTGCTGGTTACCCTCGAGACAAATTCCCCGTCGATGAAAAGGTCGTACTTTTTCATTTCGATTCCTCCTTCATGGGTTTTGATTTTTCTCGTTGCGTGCCCAATCTTAGATTTTTACAATGCACCAACCAATTGCTCAACGTTGACCTTGTACTTATTACCAAGGAGCTGTTTCATAATCTTCTCGATGTGTGAACGAACCAACCCCAAGGTATGCTGTTCGGCATCCGACAAAAGTACCCTTGGAGTGCCCATTGAGAACCCTCTAACTTCCATGGCAACCTTAAAGGCAATGGGAAATGGTGCCGCACTCATCGCACGCAGCAACCCGAGGAAAGAGAACTGCAAATCTAAGGCTTTTGCGTAATCTTTTTGTAGGTAAGCTTGGTAAATTTCTACCATTATTTCCGGAATGATGCCGGCACTGGCTGTGACACTCCCCTTCGCTCCGGCCACGAGAGCCGGAAAAAAGGTCTCCTCCCGGCCGACTAGAAAGTTAAACTTATCGCTGGTGCCGGCTAATCTCACCTTATCCATAAAATGCATATAATCCGACATACTTCCGCTACTATCCTTTATTCCGACCACGTTCTTGATCCTACTCAATCGCTTCACCACGTCATAAGATATGGAAGCAGTAAACATGGGTATATTATAGAGAATGATCGGTATGTCGACGGCCTCGACGACCGCCTCAATATGCCGTTCAATCGTTTCCTGGCTAATTGGCAGATACCAAGGAGCACAAATGACAACCCCTTCACAGCCCAAACGTAGGGCTTCCTGAGCCATCCGGATTGACCCGCCGACGTGGGTATCTGCTACGCCGGGTAAAACCGGTACCCTACCGCCTGCTTGATTGACAACAATCTCCATAACTTGGATCTTTTCCTCGAGGCTCAATCGAATAAATTCTCCTACAGTGCTGTTGGGGAAAAGCCCATTGACGCCCTGCTGGATTCCAAATTCTGTTATACGCCTTAAGGAAAGTTCATCGACATTTCCACCAGCGTCAAAAGGAGTTAGCATAGCAACATAAACACCTTCGGGCTTAAACACAGAAGTCACATCCTTTTCGTCATGCGTGCGTCTATCCTAAAAAGGTAGTTTCAAATTTTACAACCGCACTGAAGTGCAGGAAGTGTAGGGGCACGATTGGAATTTCACGAATTTCGCCCGAAACCGATTAAAACACTTCTGAGGTTTCAACCAAAAGCTGTTTAATTCTATCGACCGCAGTGCCTGCATCGGACGCATAACCGTCCGCTCCAATTTGGTCGGCAAACTTTTGTGTTACAGGAGCTCCGCCAACCAAAACTTTGACTTCTCGCCTCAGCCCTTCCTGTTCTAGGGCTTTTATAATCTGTCCCATTTGTGGCATGGTCGTTGTGAGCAAAGCTGACAGTCCTAAGAATTGTGGCTTGTGTGCTTGAACAGCAGCCACAAATTTGTCTACTGACACATCAACGCCTAAATCGATAACTACGCAACCAGCCCCCTCAAGCATCATGCCTACTAAGTTCTTACCAATATCATGTAAACCTCCATCTCGCCGCTGTCGCGGCGACACAAATAGTAATGAAAACGGGATCTGTACCCCCGGACTGTGATAGAATCGATCCGGGGAGTAGGCACACTACAGAGCACGGTAAGGTGAGTTGTAGATGCCCTTTGGCGCATAAACAGTATGTAAACCAGTGTAAGAACTGCTGTTAAGCACAAATAAGTGGTCCTCCGAGACCGTACGCTAATCATTGTTTCAACTCTTGTTGAATGTGTGGCAGTTCAGTCACTGCCTTCTCCCC
>LDXJ01000034.1 GCA_001029295.1 Peptococcaceae bacterium CEB3
CGGTGTTTGACGAGAACCACCCGGGCCTCATAGTGGATTTCCATCGAGTCTTCTGCTAAATTCACATCTCGATAAGGTTTGCCACAGAATGGACGAAACCTTCTGCTCGGGCGGAATCTCGTGGGTCACTTCAACCATGGGGAGGTCCCGTGGAATATGGCGACCATGTCCTGGATGGCCAACCTGGGCACCTCGCTTCTTCTTTCCTTTCTTGGGTGAAGCCAAGTGAGGATCAGCGGCGTCATCCGAGGCACCCTCGTCCTTTTCGACCAAGTGAAGGTCGTCCGGTCGGGATTTTTCTGAGGAAGTCCCAAATAAGTCTGCCCGTAGGTTGCGCAGTTGTGCTTCCACCTCTTCAATGTGGGCATCCCGGTTGGCAAGCTCCTGCTTGAGCAAGGCATTCTCTTCTGCAAGCCCTTTCACATGTTCTTTTAGTACTTTGACCGGGCCACAGTCGGGAAATGTGCAGGCTGGCTTCTCGGACTTCCGTCTCTTCGTCGATTGAGTTTTGGGCTGTTTCTGCTGATCTGTCTTCATGCCCCTATTCTAACAGAGAGCGGGACACGTTGCCAGTCAAAAAATAACAATTGGCCTAACTAACGAAATTTAATGAACGGTTCAGTGAACATTTACCGATATAATAATTCTTGATATCATGCTTCCCAAAATGGACGGGATAAGCATACTCAAAGAATTTCGCCGGAAGGGTATTGAAACCCCGGTTATTTTGCTGACGGCAAGGGGCGAAACGGAGGACAAGGTACGTGGTCTCGATAGCGGGGCTGATGATTATTTGGCTAAACCATTCCATACTAATGAACTGTTAGCCCGTTTGCGTGCACTGGGGCGTAGAAAAACGGAATTGATTAGCGACGGCATCCTTAGATACGGCGATATTGAGCTGAATCCGCATACCCTTCAGCTTGGTTGTGGGAACAGGGAGATTATGCTTACGCTAAAAGAATCTCAATTATTGGAACTGCTCATTAAAAGAAATAACATGATTCTTTCCAAAGAGGTTATGATTGAAAAACTGTGGGGTTATGATACCGATGCAGAAGAGAACCGGGTGGAAATACATGTATCCCTTTTGCGTAAGAAGCTATCTCAACTGGAAGCGGATGTTTCCATTCGTACCATAAGGGGGGCCGGATATGTGTTAAAGTCGGCAAAGGATGGGGAATAAAATGTTTAGAAAGCTGCGTAATAGATTTCTCATCCTGAATATGTCAATTACTTCGCTGATGATGCTTGTAGCATTTGCCGCTATTTATTTTCTGACTTACAGTAACACTCAGGCGGAAATTCAAAAGACATTGAACCCATCATCTGGAATGGTTCTAAGCATAAAAGGACCTGATTTGCCTAAAGAGCCGAACAAAGAAATCGGGTCAACCGCCCAAGTCTTTTCTGGGGATTCTTCTTTATTTGAGATCGATGTTGATGCGCATGGCAAGATATTAAACATCAATTCCTCGCTCGGTCTGTCTGATGAAGAATATAAGAAAGCTGCAGAAACAGCCTGGAACAATAAGCAAGGCGGCTCCATAACCTTGGAGGGCAGACAATGGCAATATGCAATATCCCAAATGAAAGAGCAAGTTATTCAAGCGAACGGGCAACAATATACAGTCACCGAAAACCAGTATCGGATAATGTATTTAGATGTGACTGAATCCTATAAAAGCCTGTTTGAACTGCTTGCGAGATTGATTATCGTAGGATCTTTCATGCTGATTGTTATTTTTGTCATCAGCCTTTACTTTGCTAACCGGGCTATTAAACCAATAACCGAAACTTGGGAAAAGCAAAAACAATTTATTGCCAATGCTTCACATGAATTAAAAACACCACTATCAATAATAAATGCCAATTATGATGCCCTTTTGGTCAATCAGGAAGAAACCATTAAGAGTCAAATGAAATGGCTTGACTATATAAAAATCGGCACAGATAGAATGACTAAGCTAATCAACGACCTTCTGTCTTTAGCTAAGGTAGAAGATGCCAATTTTGCTGAGGACAAAATACCATTTAATATGAGTGATGCTATTAATGACGTGATATTATCAATGGAAGCCCTAATGATTGAAAAAGGCATTAAACTATCCCAGTCGATAGAGCCAGATATAATTATTAAAAGCGATTCAGAAAGAGTTAAACGGGTTGTTACGATTTTATTTGAGAATGCTGTAAAGTATACTAATGAAAAAGGGCAGATTGCTATATCACTTATAAAATCAAAACACCAAGTGATATATTCGATAAAAAATAGCGGCAAGGGTATCGCAAAAGAAGATTTGCCAAAAGTATTCGATAGGTTCTATAGAGCAGATCCCTCTCGGACACATGATAGAGGGAGCTATGGTTTAGGGTTATCAATTGCGAAAACCATCATTAATAATCTGGGCGGCGAGATAAATGTCTCAAGTGTGGAAAATGAATACACGACTTTTACTTTTACGCTTGGACTGTAGTATTTGCCAGGGAAAAAGAATGTTCGGGATGCCGAAAAGCGTTTATTAGTTTCATTAATGAAATGCGGTCGGGGTTGAGGTGACTTCGACTGGCAGTTACATTAGTAGCAAGCAGATACGCTTCTTTCTCGTGTTCAATAATTATTTCGGCAAGTCGGTCTTGCAGCTATATAACTACCTTGACTGTTGTGAAGAGAGATAATATCTTTTCCCGAAAGGTTCCAAAACAAACACGCAGAACTGCGATTTTTGAGTTAGTTCTTTGATTTTCATAGCTTTATGGGGCTCTGCCCCAAACCCCGCCCTCGTCGGGAGGCAGACGGTCATGATTGAACATGACCGGTTACAAAAGGGTTTTGGTACTTTGGCCTGTCAAGGGGAAAGGATCCTTGACAGGCGCCCACTGAGTTCGGTTAAGCCGCTACTCTTGACTTGAGATGTTCCCTGTATTCGCAGGGCGACATGTAGCCTAAACTTGAATGCCCCCTGTTACGGTTGTAGTAGGCTTCGATATATTCGAATATTGCCAGGCGTGCTTCGTTCCGAGTTCTAAACCTTGTCAGATGTACAAGCTCGTTTTTCAGGGTACTGAAGAAGGATTCAGCACAGGCATTGTCAAAGCAGTTACCTTTTCGACTCATGCTGGAAACGAAGCCGTGTCTCTTGAGCAATGCTTGATACGCGTAACTGGCATATTGGCTCCCACGATCCGAGTGATGGATGACCCCTCTGGGTTGATTTGTTCGGAGGATGGCGCACTCCAAAGCGTTCATGGCCAGTTCTTTGGTCATCGTACTATCCAAGGACCAGCCGACGACCTGCTTGTCGCACAAATCGATAACGGCGGCCAAGTAGAGCCATCCTTCATCTGTCGGAATATACGTTATATCGCTTGCCCACAGCTGGTTGAGCCCTTTAACCTTAAAATTTTGCTTGACAAGGTTCTCGGCAACCGGGTAATTGTGTTTCGAGTTGGTCGTTGCTTTAAACTTCCGCGGCCTTTGTGAATGAATGCCGTTTTCTTTCATGAGCCGGTACACCCGATTGTGACCGCATTTTACCTTCTTGTTTAATTCATGGGTCATCGGTCGAACCCCATATAACCTTCGCTTGCGCTCGTGAATCGTCTTGATCAGACCAAGCAACTCCTCATTGGCCCTTTGCCGGTTGCTCTTTGGGCGCTTAAGCCAGCCGTAATAACCGCTTCGCGACACTTCAAGCACTTGGCACATCTTCACCACCCGGAATTCGAAGCGGTGTGCGTCAATAAATTGAAACCTTACTTCCGGGGGTTTATGAAGATGGCCGCTGCTTTTTTTAGGATAGCATTTTCCTCCTCAAGATCAGCCAGCCTACGCTTCATTCGGCGCATCTCTTCATCTATGGGTTTTAATTTGCCGCTACCAGGGAAGGCGTTGTTTGAGTCCTTCCGGAATGCCGCTATCCAGGCATAGAGGGTCTTCTCGCTAACGCCGAGATCTTTTGAGAGGCTGGGCACACTGCGGCCCTTCTCAACAACGAGCTTTGCAGTATCCGTCTTAAACTCTTTGTTATACTTCCTACCATTATTGGTCATTTTAGGCACCTCCGACTGTTTAATATTATCTCAGTTCGGAGTGTCTTTTAAACCGGGTACAATTCATAACGCCGATTCCGTAAAAGCAAGGATAGAAAAAAGAGAAGAGAAAGTTATAAAACGAGAAAGGGAAAAAGAACTTAAGGCAGAAGCAGCTTTGATTGGATATGAGATGGAGTGTAAATGTCTAGCATGTGGAAAGGTATGGCACTATAGCAATGACGAAATAGCCGAGAGCAAACGTGCAGCGAGCCTAGAACGGTTTAAAGCCATGCAGGCACTTGGCGGAAATAAGATGGCTTTTGCGTATAACAACAACGCACAAAAGTATGCCTATTTCGATAAATGCCCCGAATGTGGTTCGAAAAGGATTGAAAAACGGACGGTCTGTCTGACAACTCCTACAAGTCAATCAGTTTCCACTGACAAAGGCACACAGGTAATCCAGGAATAAGGCAACGCCCGTGAAGATGTTGACAGAAGTGTAACCGCCGCCGCAGGGGCCTCATGATTTTAACCAAACCCAAAAAACGGGTTTTCTCTAATATCCATATGAGAAGCAACCGAAACGGAGCACTGATAATGCCTCGTCCAGCGCTACCAACCCATACAACCCACAACAGAAGAATCCGGCTGCTCGTTACAGTCCTGGCCATCCTCAGCATCCTCGACGGTGCCTTAACCCTCTGGGGTCTACGGCTAGGCACTATCGAAGAGGCAAACCCCCTGATGCAGTGGCTGATTGCGAGAAACCCCGTCGCGTCCATGGCCGTCAAGGTTTCCCTGCCCGTCATCCTTGGCTTCCTGTTGTGGAGGGCGCGGAATAGGCCGCATAAATGGGTTATCCGTCTGCTACTCACCGCCGTCCTCGCCTATGCCCTGGTCATCATTGCCCATGCACATTGGATTATCTTGAGTGCCATGAGGGGCAGCCTATGAACAACACCATCGGCCAACGTTTGGCCCGCCTACGCGACGAGAAGGGCCTGTCTCAGACGGCCCTCGCAGAATTGGTAGGGACAACCGACAAATACATTAACGACATAGAGCACGGCAGACCGGGCGGAATCGCGCTCCTCGCCAAGATTGCGGCAGTGCTCGACGTGCCACTGGAAGAAGTGTACCGGAAAGGCAAGAAGGAGGGCGAGAACATGGAGAAACAAACGCTCATCGAAATCAACGGCTGCGTGGAAACGGATCTGAGCCATGATCAGTGGCTCGACAAATTCATAGACTGGTTGGAATCCCGTGGTGAATATTTTAACGGGGGCACAAAAGACATTACGGATGAGCAGGAATGAGCAAATGCCTCTCGGCAGTGCCGGGGGCTTTTTCTCTCTTGCGTTCCGGCAGACACCGAGGTATTCTTAGATTAAGGGAACAAAGGTTCCCCATAATACCAACGCGCGTGCTGGAGGAATCGCGAATGATCCAATCCGAGATCCAGGTTGTTTCGGCCCGCAATCAGCCCATCCGGTTCCAATGGAAACGGCAGTGGTACTCCATTTTGTCCATCGAGGACGATTGGGTAGACACGGGCGAGTGGTGGAACGGCGAAGGGGAGAAGACGTTCTACCGGTTTTTTGCAGGAGACGGAGTCTTCGAGATCTACCTGGACGAGAAAGAGAAGGCGTGGCATATGTACCGGGTATACGACTAAAAGAGAAACGGAGGGGGAGTATCGTGGCAAAGAAAACTCAGGACAGCGACACCCAAGAAGAAACTAGCAGGATTGTCGAACTCCGAGTCAGCTCAGATGGAGGAAACACCTGGGGCCGCCACAAGGTCAACATGGGGGTTGATCTGGAGGAAAGCGGCTTGCGGGTCGGGGAGATTTTCAAGTGGCAGGATTAGCAGCACAGGGTCGTTTCCGGCGACGACGGCTTGAGGGCAGAGCCGGTAAAGAAAGCGCCTAGGGAAAAGCAAGCAGATCAAAATGGGTTCTGATAGGGAGTAAAAATAATGCCAAGAAAGAAAAAACAAAAAAAAGGAAACGGTGAAGGGACAATTTATCGGGAAGAAAATGGACGGTGGAAAGGGCAAATCACAATTGGCAGAGACCCAGAAACTGGTAGGCTGATCCGGCCTGTATTCCGAGGGGACACGAGAAAAGAAGTAGCGGATCAAATTGCAGAAGCTCTTGACCGGCTGAATAAGAGGACGTTTATCAGTCCTTCAAAAACAACTTTGAAGGAATGGACAGATATTTGGAGAAAGGAATCCAGGATAAAGGCAACAACTTGGAGAGGATATGAAACCTGTTTAAGAGTTCATATTTTCCCGGTGTTGGGGGGATGCACACTAACCGAACTGGAAAAAGACCCCCATCTCATACAATTATTTTTAAGTGATATGGAGAAAACACCTCGTAAAGATGGGAAGATAGTGAAAATACTAAAAGACTTTAGGAAAGAAAAGGGGTTGAAAGAAACTGAAATAGCAGAAGAATTAGGAATAGATCCAGCGAATTATCTCGAATGGGAAAGCAATGAAGCCACGCCCAATTATGAGATGATCAAAAAAATTGCCGACATCTACCATATTCCTTTAAAGCAGTTCCTTTTGTCCCCGGCTTCGATAATTAAAGCTGACCGCATTTTGCATAGTATCCTGGAATATGCAAAACGACGAAAAAAGCTATATTCTAACCCCGCTGACGATATGGACCTCCCCAAAGCTGATGCGGAAGAAACCCAAACCTTATCAGACGATGAGATGGCTAGATTTCTAACAAATGTAATGCAATACCGATATTTTGCAGGCTATTTGCTGTTAATCGGGTCTGGAATGCGCCCTGGGGAAATGATAGCCCTAAAATGGCCTAATGTTAACCTTAAGGAAAGAACAGTTACTGTCGAAGAGACCCGCGAAAGAGTTTTAAACGAAGATGTTGATGCAAAGACTAAAACAAAGGTGATAAACCAAGAGCCAAAAACAAAAAAGAGCGAACGTTCTTTGGTCATTCCAAGGAGAGTAGCCGCAGCACTGAGAATCCATCGATACAAGCAGACAAAAGAAAAGATTCTTGCGGGCGATCAATATAATGATGAAAAATATGTATTTGCTACACCTACCGGAGCCCCGGTGGAGTACCGGAACTTCTACAGATCATTTCAGGCATGTTTAACAAGAAGCAACATACCTCCGGTAAAACTTTACGCTCTTCGTCATACCTTTGCAACCATACTTTTAGAAGAAGGTGAGGAACTAAGGGTTATTCAGGAAATTCTAGGCCATACTGATATTCGGACAACTAAGATTTATACTCGCGTTCGGAGAAAATCAAAGGAAAAAGCAGCCTCAAAAATTGATGGACACCTTAGAAAAAAGAAAATATCTTCACATGGTACGGATACCCAAGTACGGACATAATCATAACCCGCCGCAAGCCCCATGGTTTTAATTATCGGGAAAAGGCGGGCTTGTTCGTGGGCTTCAGCCCAAAGATTTGAAGAAACACTTCCTAAAAGATAGTCGGGAACTATGATATACCCGAGACACAGGAGGCAGCGGGCAAGCCACACATACTTCCAGTACCGCTTACCCACACGGGTAGCCCGAAGAAAAGAAGCTATACGGCGGCTTTAGTCGTTGTGGATGTCACGGGTTGGCAGCGTTGCAACAATAAATATCGGGTTGCAACGCTGTTGCAACGTTGTAGGAAAAACAACCCTTCCCAGGAATGAGTAAAGCCCCGCAAAGCCTTGCAGGGCTTGATTTTTTATGGAGCCGATGGTCAGAATCGAACTGACGACCTGCTCATTACGAGTGAGCTGCTCTACCGCTGAGCCACATCGGCGCTTTACCGGACGAATGTTATTTTACTTCATTTTTCGGTTCGCGTCAACCGTCGGGCTTGGGTCTCTTAGGTCTTTGCCGGCGTTAACCGTTGACTGGCATGGATTTACTGCCAACAGGCCGTCAAGACCGGGTGCGGATAGGTATCAACAAAAAATTTAGAACTATAATGCCCGGAATATGGTCGTCCTTTCCTAACTGTCTTTGTCTTTTTTCTTGGGGGGCTTGGACTGATTCTTCGAGGGCTTGTCGCTTATATCGGGATCTGAGAAATCACGCATCGCCACATTCAGTTCACTTTCGACTAACGCTCTACGAAACCACTCCTCCACCTTGAGATTTAGGGCAGAACAGGCTTTCTGAAACCTGCGCTTCTCCTCAGGAGTAACTGGAAAACATAAGAATTCCTCCACGACGATCACCTCCATACTAATTAATTAGGCAAAAAACCGTAAAATCCTTCTTGGAAATTTTTAAGAGTAGGATCGTACAGGGATTTTGGAGGGATTGGCATAATACCCGCCCATTTGTGGCACCACTAACATGATGACGCGAGCCAAGAACTCCGACGGAAGGTGGCGGCTCCGGCGGGCACCGAGAACTCCGACGGAGGGTGCCGGCTCCGGTGGGCGCCGAGAACTCCGATGGGAGGGACGAGACTACCAGGGAGCTTCCGTTTCAAAGACGACCAAGGCCTCAACAGGGGGCACTTCTAAGTAACGCATAAGTCTTTACCTCTTTAAATTTATCATATACGGAAGTAAACGTGGGTACTTCTCAGCAGCGCATAAGGATTTACCCGAGTGGGTACGCTCGGAGGGTATCGACGCTGTTGCGGGATGATTCAGGCTGGGATGGATTCAGATAGGGGGCGGCCTTGATGTCGGCGCTGATTCTAACGAATGGTTTAGTGATGGATGTCGCTTCCGGGCGAATTGAAGAGAAAGATATATGGGTCAGAGAAGGCAAGCTTGTATCGGCCCCGCCCCCGGAGGAGACGGCAGTCGGGGTTACCCGTATCGACCTGGACGGGGCTTATGTCTTGCCGGGGCTCATTGATTGTCACACCCATTTAGGAATTATCGAGGAAGCCACCGGAAAAATAGGGGTTGACAATAACGAGATATCCAGCCCGGTCACCCCCGGGCTAAGGGGCATTGACGCGGTGAATCCGATGGACATCGCGTTTCAGGACGCGGTCAAATCCGGGATAACGACTGTGATGAGCGGGCCGGGGAGTGACAACGTTGTGGGCGGTCAGAGCCTGGCCCTCAAGACTTGTGGGACGATCATTGACAGAATGCTTTTGCGCCACCCGGTTGGGCTGAAGATCGCTTTGGGGGAAAATCCCATTACTACTTACGGACAGGACAAAAGATGCCCGGTAACCCGGATGGCTACGGCCGCCTTGGTGCGTGAACTGTTCTTCCGCACTCAGGACTACATGGAGCTAAAAGCCAGAGGGAGGATCAGGAGACGCGACATGCAACTCGAGGCTGTTATTCCGGTATTGACCGGAGAAATCTCTTTGAGGGCGCATGCTCACCGGGCAGATGATATTATAACGGCGGTCCGTATTGCCGAAGAGTTTGGCATTAAAAAGCTGGTCATTGAACACGGCACAGAGGCGGACATCGTCAAAGAGTACCTGAAAGAAAGGAATATCCCAGTGGCCTTCGGACCGATGTTGACCCCCCGTATTAAAATGGAACTGCGCAAGCGCAACTACGGTTCCGTACTGAGGTTGGCGGAAGCGGGTATCAAGGTCGCACTTATTACGGATCATCCTTATAACTCGATCGACCAGCTAAGGACTATCGCGGCTTTGGCCGTTTCGGAGGGACTATCTCCCCTCGAGGCGATGAGGAGTGTGACCATACACCCGGCGGAAATCCTGGAGTGCGATAATCGGGTGGGAAAAATTCAACCGGGTCTGGATGCGGACTTGGTTGCCTTCGACGGGCCTCCCCTGGATATTAACTCAAAGGTGCTCCTGACTATGATCGACGGGGCCATTGTCTATCGCAAGCCGGTGAGCGGCATGGGCGCCCGGTACGAAACAGCTCGGTGAACCGGTTCGGTTGAAAACAAAAAAGGCCGGGGGCGGAGGCCCCTGACCGGATTGCGGCACTCGACAGAGGATCGAGACAGTGGCTTGGCAGCCCACACATAGAGGCTGAAGAATCGAGAAGTCAGAAATGCCGCAACTCACTAAGAGAATATGAGCTTAGGATTTGTCTCGTGACGGAATTCGGGTGCGCCAATAGTTGGAAGCGAATCTCCGAAGCAGAGCTCCGTCTACGACGTTAGGCTTTGGGACTCCGTCATGTCCTGTTTCAGCAGGTCCAAAGGAGCCAGGTTCGGTTGGGCATACCAGCCTTTGTTTACGGCGATGTCGGCCAATCTGAAGTGACGGTCGACGGAGGCGTTCAGCACATTGGTCAGGGTTTCGCGCAGGAGCGGATTGGTGGATTCGGCGAGCGCCATGGTCAACGAATGCAAGGCGAGCTTTGAGTCCTTCAACATATCCAGCGCATAATCCTTGTCCATCATGGGTGTATTTGGCATTGTGTTTACCCCCTACTGGATGATCTGATTGGAATTTACGAACTGTTGGATGTCCCGTATTTGCTGCTTTTTGGCATTGACCGTGTCCTGGACAAAAGCGGAGAGTTCCTGATCTTGAATGGCGCTCAAACCGGACTCCATTTTTTTGGCACAAACCATCTCAGAACCCAAGATTTCGTGAAGCTCCAATATTTCATGGGGTGCCAGTGTTGTCTGCTGTTGCACTTCTTTCAGCCTCCCTGATGTTGATGAGTCAGATGGGTCGAATTCGAGTAATCCCTTTTCAACTGTTCCGCGGGACTTAGGTTAGGCTCGTACCAGTCATTGTTGATGCAAAGGTCGCTGAGACTAAAATGCATTTTTAGGGCTGCGGTTAAATCATTTTTCAAGATCTGTCTCAACTCCGGAGTGCTAGCCTCCGCAATGGCACCGGCCAAAGCCCCTAACGCGCACTTAGAGTCTTTGAGCATATCGAGCGCGACATCCGAATCCGTGAATTTTGTCCCTTCGTCGCCGAAGAGTTCGTTAAACCAACCCATGAATCTTGCCCCCTATCTTATTGCATTGTGCCCGGGGAGCGTTTGTCCAGGAAGTCCTGGATTTCCCTGATCTCCACGGTTTTGCGGTCAATAGCATCGTTGATAAAACCGGTTAAGGCTGAATTGCGAACATTTGCCTTACTGACATTGAGCTTTTTCAACATGGTAATTCTGTTTCCCAAAAGTTCATGTAGTTCAAGTGTCTCATGGGGTGTGAGGAGAAATTCTGTTTCCGGCATGGGCAAGGACCTCCTTTGGTAATTCCTGAAATTAGTATACAGAATGGCGTAAGAATTATTCACGGCACAAGCGAGTGACTTGCTTTTTACCCGCTGTGCACCGGCCGAGGGCAGGATCTGGCTCTTCCGTGTCGAATTTCGAAAATACGGACCGGAGACAGATAGAGACGCAAATTCTCGGCCCTGTGGCCGGTATACTTTTGGAACAATTAAAGAGGGGGATGAAATGCCAGTGCCTGCTAAGGAGCCAATGCCGGCCATGTACGCGCAAAGCGTAACTTGTCCGTTCTGCGATCATCGATTTAAAACAATGAAGGTACGTTCCCGCCGCGCGACCCCACAGATCATCGACAGCGATTTTTGCCCACACTACCAAGTAGGGGGTTTGAACCCAAATCATTATCATATCAGCGTTTGCCCCGAGTGCGGCTTTGCTTTCAGCCAAGATTTCACGGACGATTTCCCGCCGCAAGCCAAGGAAGAAATCAGAAAACAGATCAGCGCCAAATGGGAACGCCGCGATTTTGGTCAGATAAGGGACCTAAAACAAGTGATTGAGTCCTATAAGCTGGCGATCTATTCCGCGGCGCTTAAAGGCGAAAAGCATGCGATCCAAGGGGAGATCTGTCAGCGCCTGGCTTGGGTCTATCGGGAGGAGGAGAATGAGGAGGAGGGAAGGTTCTTGCGGTTAGCTTTGGCGCAACTGGAGGATTCTTACAAGCACTCTGATTTTGTCGGGACGCCCCTATCGGAGATGAAGGTTTTGTATTTGGCAGGGGAACTGCACCGCCGTTTGGGGCAATACCCGCAAGCCATAGCCTATTTTGCCAAAATCGCCGAGCATCCCAATCGTTCCCATGAGAGGGGAATCCTGAATTTGGCTCGTCAGCAGTGGAGAGCCACCGCCGAGGCCAACAGGGTCCAATAGGAAAGTTAAAAGTTTATTTCAGGGTCATCTGCATCCTACTGGATATAAACCCGAAAACAATGTATACTAACCCGGTAGGGGGGGTTACTATCTAAGCCGAGAAAAAGGAGGAAAAAAGTTATGCCAACTGTGAGAGCGATTCCCGACGCGGAGGCGACTCCGGAGGTCAGGCAGATGTTTGCTCAACTTAAGGAGCAGTTTGGGGAGGTTCCGCCTCCCATGCGCGCCATGGCCAATCATCCTGCGTACTTGAAGATGGTTCTGGGGAAAATGCAAACCGTCATGGGATCCGAGGTGCTGGACCAGAAAACGAAACTGGCGGTTGCCTTCGCCGTATCCGTCCTCAACAATTGTGAGATGTGCATTACCCAGTATGGCAATCAACTGCATGAAGCGGGCTTCACGGATGAACAAATCGTGGAAATTGCAGCCGTCATTGACCTTGTAGGTTCCATGAATCATTTCAACAACGGCATGCTGATTAAACCCGGGAAATAGAGCCCGTCCGGAAGCTATCCTTACAGGCTCCGGCCGGCAAAAAGAGAACCGGGCACTTTTGCCCGGTTCTTTTCTTCGCCATGCTAGAAAGTTAGGTCGCACGCGGGACAGGAAAGTTAGGTCGCATGCGGGACAGGAAAGTTAGGTCGCATGCGGGACAGGAAAGTTAGGTCGCATGCGGGACAGGAAAGTTGGGTCTCACGGGGGACGAGAAAACTTGCGTCGGCCCTGATTGAATGACAGAACGATAGCTGACTTGGCGACCACGGTGCCGGCTGGGTTTTCTTCAGCCGCCGTTTTCGCGTTCAAAAAAAGAACTCCCGCGTCCGGGAGTTTGAAGAGTGTTGCGCAATTGCCTTAATTCCAAAGGTGCTTTTGAAATCAATTTACCATGAACAAGCCTCGGGGTCAATAGAAGAAAATCCTGGAAAGAGAACCAATTGGGCGGCAGACTTCGCTGAAGGCCGATTTTCGGCCTAATTTGGTATATGTCAGAAATTTTGTCGGGGTGAGGCGCTTCCCGCAGATGATTAGGGCAAAAAAAGTAATCCCCGCGTCCGGGGATCAAAAAAGATTGCGCTAATGTCGGAAAAACAAATTCTTTGTATAAAAGAAATTTACCATGGAAGGCCATGGTTGGTCAATACATCTTGCGAGTAAATTTATGGTAGAGAACGACAAATTGAGACAAGAGCCGATGTTTGGCGGGTGTGAAGCTCAGGGAAAGCAACCTTAAAGTTCTCTGAAAATCCCTTGAATCCAAGTGAGGAGAGGTTCGCCGTCCCAGGCCTCGGCCGCCGTGAGAATGGCCCCCACTTTGTCCCGACCGGGGAGTGTCCGATTGAGTGCGAAAAGTTCTTCAATGTAGCGTATGCCGCTGGGTGTCAATTTTACTACGTCTAAGACAACCCCTAAAGGTATGGACCTGTCTTCTCCCCAGATGAGGTGGGCGTTTTCTATGAACTCTTCGTCGAGGAGTTTTTTCATCGCGCAATGGAACACATCCCGGGAAAGCCCGAGAACCTCGTGATCGAGGCGGGTAAACTCGGGAATATCCTTTTGATATTCCGTATAGAGAGCCAAGAGGACTCTTTGTTTACTGTCCAGCCGCCGCATATCTACCCTCCCAAGTACTCCCGCCGCTGTGCCTTGTTTTTCCCGACTGAATGCCCTGTCGTCACATCATAATTCCAACCCAAGCAAGCCTTAATTCGACGCGCCTTTTCGTTTTCCCTTCTTGGTACATAAGCAATGGCAAAACATTTGTTAGAAGTAGTGGGCGAACTGGCATGCCCGCTGGTCAACTTGTTTGTGTGGAGAAAATCCACACCGTTAGGCCGTGAACAAGGGACCTTCTGGCAAGTTGCTTAATGCGCCTCCTGGGCAGCGACGAATTAGAAGACCGTTTGTATCACGGCTCCCGGGAACCACACGGATTCAGCCGTGGGAGGATGTCAGTTGAGGAGTCTGAAGGATATAACCCGCTGCATCCACTCGGCTAAGGGGACGTGGCTCCAACTTTGAAGGCCCACGATGACTGTGCCCAAAATCAGAAGGATGATTAGGCTGACCAAGGTCAAGGTCACCTTAGTGTATCTGATCCAGTCAAAGCCGGCCGGCGCTTGCTCGCACCACTGCATGGCAGGGATGGCATCCTCTTCGGCCAAGGGATCCTTGTCTTCCTGATTAACTGTGTCAGGGGCATCTGTTTCATTCAAGGTGAACCCCTCCTTTCCGGTTGACATCATGCCTATCAGTATTTATATTCAGGAAACGAACGAATTGGCTGCTTTTTGACACAGACAAAGGGCAAAAATCCGGTTACGGAGAAACCGCTTTGAAGCAGCCGGCATAAGATATGGCGAAGCCGGAGCGGGCCCGGTGAATCGCCGGCCTTGTCGGCGGCTTTCACCGAAAGAGAGGTGTGGGCGGTGGAATGGGCTCTGGCTATACCGCAGGGGATAAACCTGAAGCGTCTGGATGATCCGTGGGCTGAGGGTGCCTTGACGCCAGTGACCAAGGTGCGGGCGGTCATGGAAAAGGCGCTGGGTCCGGTGCGTTTCTCCCGTTTGTATTTTGGCCAAGAGTTTTGCGAGAAGGCCCTCCCGGCGACAAGCGAACTGGAAGAGGCGCTGGCTGCGGCGCACAATGCCGGTCTGGCGTTTACACTGGTGACTCCTTATGTGACGGAAACGGCTTTGGCCCGCAGCGAAGAACTCTTGGAGATCCTGGTCCGGCTCGCTCCCCGGGCGGAAGTGGTGGTGAACGACTGGGGCATCCTCTACCTTTTAAGCCGGAAGTTCCCAACTTTGGTTCCGGTGTTGGGCCGACTTCTGAACAAAATCCTGCGTGACCCGCGCCTGAGCGGTGACCGGCTGGGAAAGGGGGAAGTTTCAACTTCTTTTCAAACGAGTTACTTAGCCGCTCCGGCCATGCAGGCTCTTCTTGAAGACTTTAAAGTTAGGCGGATAGAGCTGGATTATCCCCCTCAAGGGCTGGACCCGCGTCTGCCGGATTGGGGCTACCGTTCCTCCCTCTACGTGCCCCTGGGAGTAATCACGACGGGGCGCATTTGCCTTATGAATGCTTGGGGGAAGGAAAAAGAGGACAAATTTAAGACTTCTTGGCAAGCCTGCGACCGCAAATGCCGCTTCTATTGGCTGGAAATGTCCGACCCTTCCGGTCAGGTGCGCAAAAGCAGGGATTGGCGTATTGTTCAAAAAGGCAACACGGTTTTTTATGTGCAGCGAGAGGGTTTTTTAGCCAAAGGGTTGGAGGAAGCGGCAAGAACAGGTGTCAATCGCATTGTCTTCCAGCCAGAGCCGATTTAGCGAAGGTTCCCCTATAGCGGTGGGAGACAGTTATCACAGTGAAATAGTCCTGTCCGAGCGGCGAGAGTTCCGGCTGCCCGCGGCGAGGGGATAGTTGTCGCGGTGAAAGGCAGACGCTGCCTAAAAAGTTTCACGTTACTTACCCGGCGGACATGAAATGGGGCGGTTGTTGCGGTCCCACGTGCGGCAGGGGGACGGCTGCTGAGGTGAAATTAGCGGATGGGATGCGGTGGCTTTAAGGGGAATGGAGTAAAGGGGGAACTCGTGTGAAGATCCTGGCACCTGTCAGCTCATTGTCCGAGGCTCTTCCCTTGATTGAAAGCGGTGCCCGGGAATTGTACTGCGGCCTGAGTCCGGCAGCCTGGGGTAAAGAACATGGCGACAATATTTGGCTTAACCGGCGCGGCCCGGGCAAGGCAAACCTGGCTGACTTGGAGGAGTTGGAGGACATTGTGACCCTAGCCCACCGCAAGGAAACCCGGGTCTTTTTGACCATGAATCAACCCGGTTATGTGAAAGCATTCTACCCTGACCTTGTTTCCTTTGTCCGGGATACCCTCTCGATCGGTGTGGACGCTTTGATTATGGCTGACCCCGGCTTGATTAAAAGGGTGAAAGAAAAAGAGCCCGCGGCCGTGATTCATGTCAGCAGTTTGGCGGCCGTGCTCAACAGCTCCTCCATCGCCTTCTTTCGCTCTCTGGGGGCGCAACGAATTATCTTCCCCCGTTATTTGGATTTGCGGGTCTTGCGGAAGATGATTGAAGCTTCCGAGGGGGATTTGGAATTTGAGGCGTTTGTTCTCAACGACGGGTGTGTTTTTGAAGAAGGGTTTTGTCATGTCAGTCACGCTTTCGGCGGAGCCTTCTGCCACAATCCCGCCTGGTCCTACAAGCTGCGGGAAATCTCATCGGGCGGGAACAAAGTGTCTCAGGTACCGGCCGGCGGGGAGAGTTTTCAACAAAATGTGGACGAATACAAGAGGTGGCTTTGGCTGGGAATTAAGAACTTCGGGGGCTTTCCGGGACCGGGAGGTTATCCGTTAGGAATGTGCGGGCTTTGCGCCTTACCCGAACTGCAGGCGCTGGGAATCGTCTCCCTGAAAATTGTCGGAAGGGAGGCCTCTTTGCGAAAAAAGGCCGCCGGCGTCAAACTGGTGAGGAAAACCCTGGACTTGTTGGAGGCCGGATGTTCGGAGAGTGAACTGAGAGAGAGGGCCGGGGAGCTTAAAGGGGTGCCCGGGCTTTGCCGGAGCGGGTACATGTGCTATTACCGCTGACGGTGGGGCTCAGCTCTGTCTGCCGCGACAAGAGCCACGTCGAGAGGGGTGACGTCCGGCATAGATGTCCCGGTGGTGCCCGCGGCGGTCGGCATAGAGGCCGGCTGCGGGTGTGTACGCGACGGCTCTCACTGGGGCAGTGGGAGTGGGTGCGCAGGCGATGAGGCAAGAGGCCGGGTGGGGGATAGCTATGGATTTGGTAAACCAGGTGTATAATGGAGATTTTCTCCTGGCGGGGGAAAATTATACGGATTTTCCGGACGGCTGGCGAAGAACGGGCGGAGACCCATACACATCTTGGACTTGGACCGGATCCCCGCGGGGTCCCCGTGCCGTCGTCATCAGTCACCCCAGCGGCGCCAAGGCGGCCGGTATTGAGCAGGGCTTTGATGTTCCTGTGCAGGCTGGGGATTCCCAGCGCTGGGAGCTGCAAGTACAGCTGGAGACATATCCGCTCGGGGTGCCCTGCTATGTCAAGATCTATCTGGGCGCGCGGGGGGTAAAAGTCTTTCCTCTCTGCCCGGAGGAAAAGCCCCAGGTCTTCACGAAGGTCTTCGCGACAGAGGTGGGGATCGGAGGCTTACGTTTGGAAATTGGCATCTTGGGCGAAGGGGATCTCACCATCCACAAAGTCGCGGCCTTTTGCCTTTATCCTCTAAGGGCCCTGAAGTTGGATGAGAAAGGTCAGATTTACGTCCGGCATGTGGAGAGCATCGGGCAGATTCAAAAACCGGTCCCTGTGCGGATGGTCGGTCCTGTGCCGATCCCGGTGGAGGTTGAAGCCACCGTTATCGGTGACATTCGGGCCCTGACCCCTACCCGGGACGGTGTGCGCATATATAGCAGCGGCGGCGGATCTCTCAACGGAACGCCCGACGGTTCGCTGCAAGTTCAACTGGCGGAGCACAGATTCCGGCAAAGTCTGCAGAGCCTGTTGGCACAAGCCGGTCCCAAGGTGAGCGCCGCTCAGGACATATCATCGTTCAGCGTTTTCAGTTTTGCCGTGACCAATGACGGCTTGTCTGCCGCCAAGGTGCAGTTGGAAGTGAGCCCTGACGGCGGAGTTTGGGCCGCGGATGGCGCGGAGCATGAAATCGCACCCGGTACGCTGGCCATCTTGACTCCGACCTATTTCGTGCGTTTCAACCGGGTGAGGTTCAGCGCACAGACGACAACTCCGCTCAGAGTCTGGTTCCAGGCTCAAACTTAAGCTTAAGTTTAAGTTTAAGCTTAAGTTTGAGCGAAACCAGGCATCTCAAAGCCCTGGCGCTCCGGTCTTTCTCGGGTCGCGGATCGCGTTTGCAGGATGATGTCAGTCACGCCAGGGCAGCAGATGGGGCTTTGGATCGAGGATGGATTCATATTGTCCGGCTACGCCGTGAGCTGCCAGAGGATCAAGCTTTTTGTAGCGCTCGTATTTGCGCAAGCGGTCAGGCGCGCTTTGCCAGCCCAGATGCTTCACCCTGAGGTCGCTCCGCTTCCCCGGGAACTCAAGGACGGTTTGCGGAAACCGCCCGCAATGCTGAGGAGTCTCGCGCCATTGGTAAGATAACCCGGCTTGATGTCGAACCAGGAACGGCCGGTAAGTGTGGTGGGCGTTCCAGTAAGTGTCCTCACGGTAAAAGCCCTCGGCCCACATGTCGTAGAGCCGGAAGGCGAAGAAAAAGGCCTCCGGGTCGGTGAGAAGTCCGCGCAAGGATGCCGCTGCCTTCTCCTCGAAGATCTCATCTGCGTCCAGAATCAGAATCCATCCGGGTGAAGTTTCACAGGCCAGGGTCCACAGCTGCTTGCGCAAGTTGATCTCATTTTCGAATCCGGGTTCGGGATTGGACACCAGGGTTAAGGGCAAGTCCGCCAGTTCCTGACGGCAAATTTCCACGCTGCGGTCCTCGCTGGCGTCATCCAGGATAACGGCCGCGTCAATGTATTGCCTCGCCTGTCTGAGGACTTGCCTCAGATAACGGTCGGCTTCGTCGCGAACGAGCATACCAAGTGTGATTCGGGGCCGCTCCGGCGGCACCGGCCCGGGCGCATTGGACGTGGTGGTAGACTCCATCCTTTGTCGCGAAGTATCCTTTTGGAATAAGCAGCTTCGGCGAAACTCTCCACTGGGGGCTTCCGTCACTGAAGGCTCGATGTTCGGCTTGATCTGAACGAGTTCGTTTTGCTTGTGCTTTGCTAGTTGCTCTTTGTACTTGAGAAGGTCCGGACCATCGCTTTCCCGGTAAAAATGAAAGGGCGGGAAATGGGTGTCGGCGTAAAGTTCGAGACCCAAGGCGGCGGCCCGGACACAAAAATGCCGGTCCTCGCCCAGAAAGGAGAGATTATAAATTCGCCTGAATGAAACCCCGCGTGACAAAGCTTCCCGGCTGATTAGGGTGCAGGCTCCAAGTCCGCCCACTCTATAGGTGCCTGGGCGGGACAGCAGGGAGAGGAACCGCCTCGCGCGCAGAGCGATTTCTTCTTCGCTGAGAACGCCTTCACTGGGAGCGCTTTCATAGAGGGTGTATTCGTCACTGAGCCAGACTTGGGGTAAGAGTGGCATGTCCGGCCGCCAGCGTGTCCAAAAGACCTCAGAGACGATATCTGTGCCCAAGGAGACGAGATGACGGAGAGTTTGCGGGTGAAGATAAAGGTCTGAGTCGACCAGGAAAAGGTGATCATAGGCCTCTTTGAGGGCGAGCTCAATCAGGAAGTCTTTGTAATGCGCGACTTTGAGGATCAGCCCCGGGCACCAGTGGTGGGTTTCCCGGTCACAGACATAGCGGTCGTCTCCCGGGGGAGAAGGATGGCCGGTCGTGTCCCGCTCTGCCGCGGGGAGTGCTGAATCCGGCGCCTCCGCGGGAAGTGTTGAGTCTCGCTCTTGGGCGGAAAAGGTCGGGTTCGGAAAATCCCGACCGGGCCGGAAGATACGGGTCCCTCTGTTTCTGCCGGCAAAACGGGTGAGCAAATCGTGGCTGTTGTCATCGTCTATGAAGGCGAACTCGAGTTGACAAGCCCGGATGTCCAGGTTCTCGAGGGACTCAAGAAACTCGGCCAGGATCCGTTCCTTCTGTTTTACGGGGCCGGCCAAAAGGATTTTGGCAGTCATTATAAGGTCCCCTTTCTTTCAAGGGCGGCTTGCGCCAGTGGGAAGCGGTGGATGGGTCTGCGCCAGTGGGAAGAGGGGGGGGGAGCCCGCGCTGGCGGGAAGAAGCGGGCGGGCTTGCGGTTATGAAGCCGGCGGTTCTCCCGGGGGGCAGTCCCCACGCGGGTTGAGGCGGCTGAGGCTCCTGAGCGAAAGCAGGTCCGGATGTTCGGGAAACATAAGCAGGGCCTGGGCGATGAAACTCTCCAGTTTCTGTCGGTGACCGAGGCAGAAATAGCCTAAGGCGGTGTAAAGGACCGCATCTTCCAGATACCCTTCACCTCCGGGCATGTGGGTTAGGGCGTTTTCTAAATGAGCGAGCCCTTGGCCGACTTGATTGTTTTGATAGTGTTCGAGGCCGAGGCAATAGAGGAGAAACGGATCGTCGGGTTGAAGGCGGAGTTCGCGCTCCAGGATTTCGATATTGCGCTCCGATTTGCGTTTGAGTTTCATCTTTTCCGGGGTGTAGCCCTCGTGCAGAAGCACCAGGGGAGCGCAGGCCAAGCGCTCCGGCCCTCCGTATTCCAAAATGGAAGGTGCGATTTGCTCATGGATGGCCCCGCGAAAACGATAGCAGGGTTTATTCCGAAAGAGGCGTACCGCTTTATCGTGGGAGACCAGTCCGGGGGCGAGACTGTTTTGGATCTCGAGGTAATATCCGTCTGCCCCTTCGTTGTCCAGAAGGCCCCGCAAAGTTGTGTGTTCCACAACTTGCAGTCTCTCATCGGCGTCAAGGACCAGAACCCAATCGCCATGGGCCTGACTCAGGGCGTAGTTTCGGGCCGCACTGAAATCCCCGCTCCAGGGAAAATGGAAAATCCGGGCGCCGGCAGCGGCGGCGATTTGAATGGTTTCATCCCGGGAGCCTGTGTCCACAACGATAATCTCCGCCGCAAGATCGCGGATGCTCTCAAGGCAAGCCGGTAAGGACTGCTCTTCATCCCGGGTGATCAGGCAGAGGCTGAGGCTGAGCTTGAGGTTAAGGCTAAGGTTGGGGTTAAGGATGTTGTTCGTGCCGCCCGGCGCGGGTTTGTTCGTCATCTGCTTTCCGCCTTTCCGAACCTGGCCTCACGGCCGCTCTTGATAGCCTCTGCCTTGTGCCGGTAAAACTGCCGAAGTTCCAGGTATCCCCCAGGGGCGAGAGTCCCGGCCAGGTGTTCCAGGGAGCGGACATAGCGGGAAATGAGCGTGGTTTCCGCAGGCGCGGGCAGAAAGCGGCCGGCTTCGTTGAGGAGGTCAAGGCAGAGCGGCCCGAGCTCAACCCCGCGGATTTTTGCTCCGGACTGGGTCAAAAGTCTTTCGGGGCCGGCAAACCCCTTTTCCATAAGGTGCAGAAGGAGGTACAGGAGGTGGGCCCGGGGGCGGGTCGGTGGGTTTCGCCATAAGGCTAGGGCCTGGGCTTTAGCTAGGGGGAATCGCCCCAGCAGAAGATGGGCGACGGTCCGGTAAATTCGAATTTGAGAGGCGAAGGGGCCGTTTGCGTCAAGAGCCTCCAAGCTCTCGAGCCCGGAACGGACATGTCCCGAGAACAGGGTGTATTTGGCTTTGTAAAAGAGGATTTCCGGAACGGGCCCGGCCGAAGTTCCCTCCGAAGGATTCTCCGCTTGAGCCCGGTGGGGAAATCCTTCTTCCAAACAGAGAAGGGCCAGGTCGGGATGCCCGGAAACAAAGAAACATTCCGCGGCGGCTAAGGGCAAGGCGGGGTTGATCCGGCCGGACTCCGGGTCTTCAATCGACAAAAGCCTCTGCTCCTGCAGTTGGCCAAAGGCCCGGACGGCCCCATATGCCTTGATAAGGATCTGTAGCAGCGCATAAACCGGGTAGTGATACGTGGGGTTGTCACGCAAGGCCTGTTCATAGGAGCGCAGGGCAGCGCTTTCCTGTCCCAGGAGAGTTTGACAATGCCCCAAATGATAGCGGGCCAAAAAGCTCCCGGCTCCCATGAGGTGGCTGAAGAGGGCAGGGGGTTCAGCGCACTCGAGGGCGGCGGTAAACCAGGCGACGGCAGGAACGTAATACTGCTTTTCTTCCAACAGTGTGCCGCCAAGATAAAAAACATCGGTGAATTCGGGATAGTGCCGGGCGGCTTCTTGACAGAGACAAATCCCTTCGTCAAGACGGCCCAAGGCCTGTAAGGTGAGGATAAGATAGCGGAAGGCCGGGGCGCGGAAAAGGAGATGCTCATCAGATAAACGCTCATAAGCCGTCTGCAAGAAGGGGAGGGCCCGCTGAGGTTGAGCCAGCATCAGCCACTCGACCCCGAGATAGTAGTGGAGAAAATAGTTGTTTGGTTCTTCCCTCAGGCTGTCTTGCAGGATCAACAGATTGCGGCCGCGTTTGCGGTTGCGTTCCCGGCCGGAGACAAGCTTGTGAGAAATCACGGGCGCCGTGCTAATCTCGGTAACTCCGGGAGCGGACACGGTGATCTGCTCGTGAATTTTGCCGATGTAACGGTGGCGAGGATGGTGACGGAAAAATCTCACGACGTAGAAACGATTGATTTCGTGCGCGGACGCAGGGTTTTCCAGGGGAAGAAGGTAAGCTTCCACTCGCTCGTCCCGAGCGGCTAAAGTGTGCAGGGCTTCACCGGGATCGCCTCCCGGAGAAAAGAGTTCTTCGTCGGCGTCCAGGGAGAGAATCCAATCCCCGCCTGCCCGATCGAGGGCGAAGTTGCGAGCGGCGCTGAAATCTCCGCTCCAGGGGTAGGAATAGATCCGGTCAGTATAGGAGCGGGCGATCGCTAAGGTCGCATCGGCGGACCCGGTGTCGACAACGACGATTTCATCCACGCTGTCCTTGGCGCTTTCCAGACAGGCGGCGAGATGGGATTCTTCATTTTTCACGATCATGATCAGGCTGATTGTTTGATCTTGGGCCATAAAGGGGCGACGCTCCTTTGCTCAGACGGTTCGCGCAGCTTCTGCGGTCTGATGTGTTCATCTTGTCCCGGGTTCAATTTTCCGGGATAGGAGAAAAGTGCCCAGTCCTCTCGGCTGGGAGGGGAGCGCCCCAGTCTGCCGTATGGCCGGTATACAGACTTTCTAAGCGCAGCCAGTATTTAGGCTGGGAAGGGTCCTTGGCTAAGGCCCGGCGGTAAGATCCTTCGGCTTCGGCAAAGCGATCTGTTTCCCGATAAATTTCCCCCAACAAGAAATGAGCTTCCGCGTTTGCCCCCTCAGGCCCTCCGGCCAGATAGTCCCGGAGGAGATACTCCGCCTTAATCCGAAATCCGTAGGCCAAAAACATTTGGGCGAAGTTCAGCCCCTGCCGGGCTAGGGTACTGGGTTCGACCCCGGCCAAGAGAGAAGCGGCCAGGTTGGGTCGGTTCAGGGCAAGCAGGCGGGAGAGGATCTGGGAGAGAAGTGCGACGCCGTCAGAATCCAAGGGGATGGTGTCAGAATCCACGGCGATATTCCTATTTGCGGCCGGGCGCGGCGAGAAATTCCCTTCCCCCTCCGGCAGGGACAAGAGATTGAGAACTTTGGCCGAATCTTCCGTCAGTCCCGCAAGGCGAAGTTCGGCCAGGGTGGAACGAACTCTGCGCATCTTGCCCAACAGCCGGAAGGCAAAGAGCATATTGACCTTAGCCAAAGGATAAAGAGAGTTTTCCGGTGGGAAAACCGCGAGAATTTTGAGTGCTTCCAAGTAGCGCTCATCCTGAATCAGGCAGATGGCCCGCCGGAGCCACAGCTCGTTGCCCGCGGGAGCGGGATGTGCTGTTGTACTCTCGCCGAGGGCATCCGCTTCTTCCCAGTAGAGCAGGGCCAAATGATAGGCATTTTGCCGGAAGCAGAGCTCCGCCATCTTCTGCCGAGCTTGCGCATCTTCCAGCAGGAAGATTTTGTCCAGGCAGGCTTTGGCATACCCGGGTTCCTGTTGTGGCCTGAGGATGCGCAGGATGCTTTCCAAGGCCGGGGTGAAGGCGGAATTGTCCTGCAGAGCGGCCAGGTAGTATTTTAAGGCCGACTCCTCATCCAGGAAGGTTTCGGCCAGGACTGCCAGGTGATAGAAACAACGGAAACCGCGAACGCCGGGGAATGAAGCGTATTGGGGAGGTTGGCTGGGCATGGAGGAGGCCTTTTCCAGAAAGTCCTGGGCGCTGCCGTAAGATTTCAAATCAAGGCTGATGAGTCCCGCGTAGTAGTAGAGGTCGGCGTAATCCGGGAAAAAACGCAGGCCCAAAACGGCTGCCTCCAGAGCTTGCTCGAACTGCCCCGCGTTTTGCCGCGACATGACGACATAGCGCAGGAGCTTAGGCAGGTAGATGCTGTTCGGATCAATGCCAGCCGCCGCGCGCGTCAATTCCTGCGCGGCTTCGGCGTACCTCTCCGCCCGGAACAGCTCGACCCCGTAATGATATCTGAGCAAGCGGTCGTCCTCTGCCCGGCGGAGTTCCCGCTCAATTAGAACCAGGTTGCGTTTCTTTTTGTTCTTTTCCTTCACGCGCTCATCCAGATAGCCGTAGTGCGCGATTTCAATTCCTTCCGCCACTTGAAATTTAGCCTGAGGATTGCGCTCCAGGATAACATCGGCAATCTGCTCATGGATCGCTCCCCGAAAACGGTAGTCCGAACCGCGGCGGAAAAGGCGGAAGACCAAATCGGGGCAGGTTTCCCCTCGGCCCTCGCTGCCCAGATGGTTCACAATTTTGATAAAGTAGCCTTCCGGCTCCGCGCCGGCCGTAAGCCCCGGTAAGACATGCTCACCGGCGAGGCACAACTCCTCATCCGCGTCGAGAAAGAGGATCCAGTCCCCGCTCGCCGCCTCGAGGGAGGCATTGCGGGCCGCGCTGAAGTCGTCGTTCCAAGGAAAACTTTTGATTCGGGCGCCGAACGCCTCGGCGATTTCCCGGGTGGCGTCTGTGGAGCCGGTGTCTACGACGATTATTTCATGCACGCTGCCTTGTACGCTGCGCAGACAACGGCCCAGGTACTTTGATTCATCTTTGACGACCATGCACAGACTGATCCGTTTCTCCATGGGCTTGCTGTCTCCTTGTCTTTGACTTTTTGGGCAGGGCGGAGTATCGCACTTGTGGGTGCCCCGGGGGAGGCACCGTCGCAAAATAGGTGCAGATATTACGTAAATATCATATGAAACGGCGGGTCCGCCTGATACAGCGGAGATCGCCGCGCGGCAGCGCGCCCGGGTCGTGGGGAGGCTCAAGGCGGCATGAACGGCTTCCGAGTGTGAACATGATATTCAGCCACGGGTTCGGGGGGTACTACCGGTTTTGAGGCGGTGTCACGGCGGACAAGGTTGGCAATCCCGCGGGTTCCGGCATAGGATATTACGAGCCGTGACAGGGGTTCTGTCCGGTCTCAACAGCAAGAAATACGAAGAGAGAGGAAAGAGAGAATGCCTAATTTCAAAATTTTCCAAGATGTACCTGACCAGGCACGGATCAAGATTTTCGCCGGCAATGACGTTGCGGTCAATGCGGACACCGCCGGGAACCTTGGTATTACTTCCACCGGTTTGGCGGTTACGGCTCCGGTCAACGGGTTGACCGTGACGGCCCCCGCCTCCGGTCTTTCAGTCACTCCCCCCTCCGGTGGTCTCTCAGTCACCCCCCCCACTGGCGGCTTGGCGATCACGCCCCCGACGAACGGCCTCAGCATCACCTCCACCGGTCTGGCGGTCACGGCTCCGGCCAACGGGCTCACGGTTACCGCGCCGGCTTCGGGCCTCTCGATCACTCCGCCTACAGGCGGCCTGGCGATCACGCCCCCGACGAACGGCCTCAGCATCACTTCCACCGGCTTGGCGGTCACAGCTCCGGCGAACGGGTTGATGGTGACCGCGCCGGCTTCCGGCCTCTCGATTACACCTCCTGCCAGTGGTTTGTTGGTCACAGGCAGTCTGGTTTCCACGGTCGCCACCACGGACGTATCAGCGACCAGGGCCAATATTGTCGATACGGGCGGAACTCCCGACACCACTTATGACGTGCTTGGGGTGAGAACCTGGACTTTCGGCGTGGTTAATAATTCCACGGCGGCTAACGCCCAGGCCCACGTTAAACTTCAGATAAGCCCGGATGCCGCTGCCTGGCAGGATGATCCTACGGGGACGGTGACCATCAGCCAAAACGGCCTGGCGACATTTGTTTCATCAATCTTTTTGAAATATGCCAGGTTGTACTACAGTGCCGTCAACGCAGCCAGTGCCGTTACGCTGAACATTTTCTACCAAGGGCAGCTCTAGGGTTTTAGGCTTAGGTTGTACCCCGGTTGTCTTCACCGTCGCGCTATGCGCAGCCGGCGGAACGCGAATGCCGCAACAGAAGAAACTGAGGAAACGGCAGCAGCAGAAAAAGAAGCCGAAGAAAAAGTAGCGGAAGCAGAAAACGAAGCAGCAGAAGCAGCAGCAGAAGAAGAAGAAAGGGCTAGACTCTTTCTTCTTTGTTTTATTTCACTTAACCGGGGCGGCCGAAGGGATGTTTCCCTTGAGCAGGTCCTCATAGGCCTCCAGGGTGAGGCGGGCAATGCGGGACCACGGGTAATGGGATCGGACATGGTCGGTCAACGGTAAGGGTGAGAGATTCAGGGCTTCTTTTAATCCCTTGTCTAACGCCTCATCCAAGTTTCCACTCTTTTCCGGCCGGACATAGACGGCCAGATCCCGGAAGTATTCCCGGGGACTGCCTTGGTCGGTACTTAACACGGCGGCCCCGCAGGCCGCCGCCTCCAGACTGGAAAGCCCGGGTGTCTCGAACCAGCTGGGGAGGGCGTGTATTTTAGCACAGGCATAGGCCGAGGCCAGGATTTCACCCTGCAGAGTGCCCAGGTAAACGACGTTGGGGAAAGGACGGACCAGGTTAAAATAATTGCGGTCATTGACCGGTCCCGCCAGTACCAGAGTGAGGCCGAGGTCCTTACAAGCCTGCGCCAGACCCAGTTGATTTTTGCGCGGGGAAACACGGGCTGCGCAAAGGACGAACTCAGCCGGTAAGGCGGGAAAACGCCGGCGAAAGGGCTCCGGCCCGATAGCCGGAAAAGCGTCCGGAAAGCCGTTGGGCACAACCCGGCAAGGCGCGTGGCCGGGAAAATCGGCTGTCAGGTTATCCGCTTCCAGGGTACTGTTCGGCAAGAGCAAATCGGAGCCTTCCGCTACCCGGGAACGCATGGGTTGGTTTAATTTCCAGACGGCCAGGTCCTGCGGCTTGGCCCCTTGCCTTCGGAGAAAGTTTTCGGGATTCCAGTAAATCGGAGAGACGACAATTTTCTTATGCTGCTTTTGAGCATTGAGAAAAAACATGTAAGATTCCTTGATGCGGGTGAAGTTAAAAATATGGATAAGATCGAAGCTCGTGAGCAGGGCATTGGGGTCGGGGGAGATGGCTACCTCCACACCCAGGGCTTTCAATTCCCGCCCTGTAGAAACGGCTTGCACTGTGTCGCCGGCCGGGTTGCGCAGATAGTCCGGGCGGATCTGAAACAGGACCTTCATAGGCATCGTTCTCCTTTCCTGTCATCCCCGGTTACAGGTGTTCCAATTGTTTCCGCACTGATTTTATGCGCTGACCGTAGGTGTGCAGGTGATAGACTTCGGCCTGACCTTGGCGGGCAATTTTCTGCCGCAGGTCCGGTCGGGTCAAATAGTAGCGGGCGAGTTCCAGTGTTTCATCAGGGCTCCGGCTCCAAACCAGGTGTTCGTGATTGCGAAAATAACGTTCGACAGCCAGGGAGTGGTGGGTGAGGCAAAAAGCGCCGCAGCCTAAAGCTTCAAAGACGCGCATGCTCATCATGGTCGGGGAATCGACGACGGAATTGATCCCCAACACAATCTTTGCCGATGAGTAAGCGGCCGGAAGCTCGGAATACGGGAGGTAGCCTTGATATACCCTCTCGGGAAGCCGGTAGTGATCAGAGTTTTTGAGCCATTGCTCGGTTCCGTAGACTTTTACGGTATAGGAAGCGGAGAGAAGGGGCGTGAGGAGAATTTCGAGCCCCGTCTTGCGTTGTGCGTAAGACGTATAATAATTCCCCACGAGCAAAAAGTCGCTTTCATAGTCGCGAGACGGGGTGACAGGACGGTGAAAGGAAGGGTTGCAGGCGAAATGAAAGAAGAGGGCGTTCAAACGGTGCCCTTTGTAGTGGGCCAAGCACTCCTCCGCCGGAGTGAGGGTAAGGGCAGCGCCTCTGGCCAGAGGGAGGGACATGTTGAAGAAATCGGGCGGATCATCTATGGCCCAATAAACCAGGGGCAGGTCGCGGCTTTTCAGTTCCGAGAAGAGCCGGCCGGCGACTGTAGAGATGGAGACCCCGTCGGCAAAGGCGAAGTCCGGCCGCCAGGAGAAAAGAAGGGAACGCAAGCGGTCCTCCCAGTCGGGATTTCTGACCGGGAGGAAGCGGAACTCGTCGCCCGGCGCCAGACCTGAGATGAGTCCATAGGCAATGAGGGGGGCATCGTTGAGAAAAAGGATTTTCATGGCGTTCCTTTAAGATGTGTTCCTTGATGCTGCCAGATGGCCGTTTGCAAGGCCTGCACCAAGGAGGCCGTGTTGAGGTGGTGACGTTGGGCAACCTGCTCAACGCTCAGTGAGAGATAAGCTTTGGCCCCTCAGCCGTGGACACGAACCCCGTATTTGCGAAAAACCGGAGCCGTTTCGGGATGGAAAGAGAGGAGTTCGCCGGCATTTGTTTGTGCAGTTACCTGAACCATCGTTTCCAAAATCCTTTCTCATGCGCATCCGCTACCTGAATTTGCGCTTCCGCGGCCCGTTGCTGGGCCTGGCTGATGTCCGCCATTTGGCAGGCCACCATTTGCTCTACCTCATGGGTCATAAGCCGGATCTCCTCAACGCGTCGGCCGGTGTCTAGGCGGATCTCCTGGAGCTGCTGAACGGTTTCCAGGCGGAAATTCTGCAGTTCCTCCTGAAGGACTTGCCGTATCGCTTCAATGCCGCCAATGGTGGTTTGGTGAATTTTCTCCGTTCCGACGGCAATGGCTTGGCGGAGTTCTTGAATGTCGGCGGCGTTTGCTTGGCGAATGTGATCCAGCTCGGCGGCGGAGGTTAGGCGGATTGTCTCCACTGCGGCAACGATGATCCGGCGGAATTCTTCGCCCTCAGCGACGGCGGTCTGACGGGCTTTCTCCGCGTCGGCCACCATGGCTTGGCGAGTTTTCTCCGCCTCCGCTGCAGCGGTCTGGCGGATCTCACTGCCGGCGGCCAGCCGGATTTCTTTGGCTTCCTCCCGCGCGGCATTCCGCATCTCTTGAATTTTGTTCTCTACAGCCGTTTCAATACTTTTCATTTCCGCCCGGATTTGAACCAAAGCTTCTTCCGCGCGTTCTTGACCGTCCGCCAGCCGCGACACTTCTTCGGCCAGCGCTTTCGTTTCCCGACCCGGAACCTGGGATATGTCCGCCGGGGGCTCTCCACTCTTGCTCGCCGTGGGCGGAGCTGACGCAGAAACCGGCGGCAGGGGGGTGGCGGGCATCCCCGGCGGGAGTGCCTGCTGAAGGGCCTGCTGGCTCAGCTGGGGACCGGGAGTGGGTTGGACCAGACGGAGGCCGAGTTCCTGGTAAAACAGCGGGACCCTGACGGAAGAATCCTGCAACAGCCAGGAGGAGTGATAAAAGCTCCTTCCATCCCGGCGTACGTATTCTAAGGGTCGGTGAGCGGCGGGATGGCTGGCGGCCAAGTGCCAGGTGTCTCCGGCATTGGAAAGGAGATATTCTTGTTCCCCTTTTACCAAGAGCCAAAGGGTCCCGTTCAATTCCAGGGCTCCGCAACCCTGCCACGGTCCCCCAACGGTATAAATCGGCGCGGGGGCGGAAATCCAACTCCCGCCAATTTCCTGCGCTTGTGGACGCTTGGCCCAGTGGATCTCAAATTTCTCGCCGGGGGTTTTTGTCACCCAGAAAATATGCTGGGTATTGTCCGGGGTAAGGGCGGAGGCCATGTCCACGACCTCGTTTTGCAGGGTCAAGGCTTGGACGGGGTTGCCCCAGAGGTGAAACGCCCCATGAAAACGATTTTGCAACAGGATAGACTGGCGCCCTTGAAAAGTTAAGGCCAAGAAATGAATGTTCTGCTGGCTGTCGAGCCCGATATGGTAGAGCGGGTGGCGGGGATGGACGACTTCACCCAATCTTACGCTTTGCCAGGCCTTGCCGTTCCAGAGACGGTGCTCGATGTACCAAAGGTCTGGGACGCTCTGATGAGCATAAGCGTAGAAGATATGTACGAATTCGCCGCGGGGCAGGAGAATGAGGCGGCGGTATTTGGCCGAGCGCACATCCAGTTTGGTTAGGACAGTGGTCTGGGGCGTACCGGATTTAGGGACTACGGTGTAACACAATTCCCCGTTGGCTTTCAAAACGGCCAAGTGGACGGTTTGGGCGTTGCCGGCACTGCCGACGGCCAAGAGGACCGGTTCGTTGAGCCGGTAAAGCGGGCGGGGGTCCTCAACCGCATAAAGAAGGCAACCTTGGGCGTTAACGGCCAGGTAAAAATGGCTTTCTTGGTAGGAGATGAAAACCGGCGTGTAGGGAACGCGATTGGCGACGATCAAAATAGATCACTTCCTTAAAATTCAAACCCGTTTCTGGGGATTGACGCTCCTGCCGCGCTATGACACCATTAGAGAACGAAAATTGTAAGAGAATGTCAGCGGGGGGCGGGACAGGGGAGGGCTGCCCGTAGACAGCCCTTATCTTTTCTGTTCGGGATCAGGGTTCGGTCGACAATTGTCGGGCTACGTTCGGTGTTATTTGTGAGGATTCCGGTTCGGCTAACAATTGTCGAGCTGCGGTGGGAAGAAATCGGAGGGGAATGGGGTCAGCGTCGTGTCAAAGAAAGTGACGCAAGGGTTGGACGGTCCGACCGGGAATTCTTCACAGACGGGCGGTTCCGGACAATAGCCGAAGGCCGGGACCAGGAGTTGCACCAGGCCGGTGACCTTGGTCACGACGAAACTGCCCACGGCCAGTTCGACACAACTTGGGGTGAAAAGCGGGCTGGCCAGAAGTTCACTGCGGGTTTCCACTCTGAGATTCAGGTCAAATTCCGGACGGGTCGGCGGGAAGTAGAGCACGATGTCTTTAGTGATGTCCGGTAAAGTGCCGGGCAGGGTAAATACTGCGCCCGTGGCATCTTTCAAAGTGAGGGTGTAGGGAATTTGCAGGGTGAACTGGACCCGAGAGAAATTTGGCCGTGAAGGGATAGGTGTGATAACGATGCTGCCGGGGAGGATAATCCCGTTGGCAAAAGTCAGGCTGACAAACGAAAAGGGAGGAGTACCGGCCGGTAAGGAGATAGTCAAGGTTGGGAAGCATTCCCGCTGCTGGCAGCTGGCGTAGACCTTTTCCACTATGATACAGACGGATTCCGTAACTTCTTCCAATTGGTACGGATCGAGCAGGTCGATGGGCTCACCCGGGGAAAGGGCCGAACCGACTCTGCCGACAGTAACTCCCCTGGGCGGGAAGGTTGTGGGCAAAGCGGCGGCAATGGTATTGGTCGCCGTGTTAATGATACTGATGGAACTGTCGCCTTCATTGGCAACCCAGACTTGAGTGCCGTCACCCGTAACGGAGAGTCCGCGGGGACCCGTGCCGACCGCAACAGTGGCGACGACCGTGAGAGTGGCCGTGGAAATAACGCTGACACTGTTGGAGCCGTTATTGGTGACATAGACGAAGAGCGGATTAACCGGGTTGGCCGCGATTTTCTGCGGGGAAGAGCCGACAGCGATCGTGGAGAGCAGGGTGTTTGTGGTTGTGCTGAACACACTGACGTTGTTGCTGCCACTGTTGACCACGAATAGTTTTGTGTTGTCAATACTTGTCGTCAGCCCGTTGGGTGAAGTGCCGGCCGTGAGCGTTTGGACGACGGTGTTCGTCGTCGGGTCGATGACGGAGACGTTATTGCTGCCGCTGTTAGAGACATAAACCCGGCTGCCGTCGCGAGCCACCGTCACATCGACGGGGGTGCTGCCGACGGAAATGGTACCGACCACTGTGTCGGTGGGGACAGAGATGACTGAAACAGTTCCGCTTCCAGAGTTTGTTACATAAGCTGTGGTGCTTGTGGGGTCGACGGCCACTGCAGTGGGGGCGACGCCCACAGGGATGGTGGCCAGGACCTGGTTAGTGGCGGTACAGACCACGGAGACAGTGTTTGAGCCGAAATTCGGCACCAAAACCTTGGTTCCGTCCGGCGTCAGCTTGGGAAAGTACGGTGTAACGCCCACAGGGATAGTGGCGACCAGAGAGTCGCTGTACACGTTATAGACAGCGACCGCGTCGTCGAGGGTAACCCAGGCGTGGGTCTCAAAAAGCATTTGCGTTTTCCCCCCTTTGTGAATTGAAAAGTGGTTATGGATCTCGGAACTGTCACGGTATCTTATTCGGGGGCGGATAAGGGTGTTACAGGGTGTATAAGCCCTATAAACGCATGATCTCGTCAATTATTCCCTGAATTTGGCCGGCCCGGACAGACCAGTCGTTTCCTTGGGCGAAAGCCTGCCGTTCGGCTCGTCCCGGCTCGGGTTCCTCTTGCCCGGCCAGGTGTGCGAGGCGGGCGGAGAAACGCCGAGAATCAGCCTCCAGCTGAATTTTAGGTATCGCTAGGAGTTCCGGCAAGGGGGTGGCCAGAACGGGTGGACCCGCCGCGTAGTATTCATAAAGTTTAATGGGGTTGCAGCCCTTAGTCATGTCGTTCAGTTTAAAAGGAATCAGTCCGATTTTAAAATGTTGAACATAAGCGGGAAGCCTGGTATAGTCCTTGAGTCCCAGATAACGGACATTGGCCCCTTTCAACGGGAAGCGGGCCAGATCGAACAAAGCTCCGACAAAGACAAATTGCAGGCTGGGGTTGCTGCGGACGGAGAGTTGCAGCAGGTCCCAATCCAACCAAGGCGCCACGGCGCCGCTGTAACCGATAAGCGGACGATTAGGCGGCAGCTCGGCGGGACGTGGCAAGCGAGCGGAAAAATGGCTGTAATCAACACCGTTGGGGACGAGGTGAACGTGCGGATGTTGAGAAGAAAGCTTGGCAAAGATGCTTCTTGAACTGGCGAATATGAGTTGGGCCCGCCGCAGGACGGAGGGGTAATAGGGTTTCCAGCCGGCGAATTCTTCTTCGGGCTCATCGACCGCGTCGTAGACCGTGAGATCGGGAGCAAATTTGTCGATGAGCTCAATGTGGGAGGGGACTGTGAGCCAAAGGATGCGCGGCCGGGGATGAGGAATCTTGAGTGCCGATAGGCCCCGGCAAAGAATAAAGCGTTCCGAGAGTTTTTGGGCGCCGGGCTGGGGGAACAAACCGGGTTCTTCATATAATACGGTGTAACCCATATTGGCAAATTGCCGCAAAAGCTGTTGGGGGCGTTGAAACATCCAGTTCCAGGGAATCGAGGGAGGATAGATGATCGTGGGCATGGTGGACCTCCTTGTGAAAGTCTTGCTTCTCCGAGATCGCAACGGCGAGTTTTACGGTCCTGATCCTAGCATATGATTCTGAACTCAGAAGGGAGAGCGCGGGGAGCCTGCGGCTGGGAGGCGGCGCCAGCGCCGGTCTGGGACGCAAGTCGGCTCCGGATTCTCCCGGAAGAAGAGCGGGAGGTTGTGTATGAAAGTCTTGTGCCTGACTAACGAATACGCGGGGGAGCGGTTCGGCGGGGCCGGCACCGGCGTGACCGGAATGGTCCGAATGTTTCGGGAACAGGGGGTGAGGCCGACAGTGGTGGCTCCGCGGAGCGGTCGAGTGACGGCAGGTTGGGAGATGCGGCCGGAAGGCTTAAAAATTCTCTGGTTGCCGCGTCAGGAGCGTTATTTCGGCAACTTGGGTCTCATTGACGCTTTTACGGTTTTGGGGGAATTTCCCGAATTGAGAGAGGGATGGGATCTGGTCCACATCCACGCGGTCAATTTTGCCCCCTTGGCGTACGCGGCAGCCAAGAACCGGGTGCCACTTCTGTATTCGGTGCCCTCCCTTCTGCGGGTGGAGATGTCAAACGACCCGGCACCGGAGCTTCAGGCCCAATTTGAGGTGCAGGAGGAACTTCTGGCCCGGGCTTCCCTCATTCACCTCCTCAGTCAAAGTGAGCGGCGGTATGTGGAGCGCCGTTTCCCCTGGTTGCGACCGCGTACGGCAATCGTCCCTCTGGGGATCGCGCCCCGGCAAGTTTGCTGGCGGGAGACAGGGGCCAAGAGCTTGCTCTATGTCGGTCGCCTGATTGAGTACAAAGGAATCGAGGATCTCCTTAAGGCTTTGCTAATCGTTTGGCAGAAGGATACCGGAGTCACCCTGGAAATTGTGGGCAGGGGAAGCGTCGAATACGAGCACTACCTGAAAACGCTCATTCCTTGGCCCGCCCGGGTGCGCTTTCTGGGCTGGGAAGAGAGCCCGGACCGGATAGCGGAACGGATGGCCGGATCCTCCCTGCTGGTCGTCCCCAGCCGCAGGGAATCTTTTGGCCTTGTCGCTCTGGAGGGGATGGCGGTGGGCGTTCCACTCATCGCTTCCGACGCGGGGGCTCTGAAGGAACTCGCCTCTTCCTCGTGTGCGTTCACTTTTGCCGCCGGCCAAGTGGAGGCTCTGGCCGCGACCATCGTGAAAGCCCTGGCGAACCCGGGATTGACGCGGATCTTGGCGCAAAATGCCGCCAAGCGGGCTGATTCGCTGACCTGGACGAAGCTCGCTCCGCTATACATGGGTCTCTATGCCCGGGCGGTAGGGGCGACGCGCTAATTTTTAGCACGCCTCGTGGGCTTAACCGTTCGCCCTGACTTCCTTGTCGGTGAGTGTTTTCTTCAAGCCGAAAGAGATGCCTTGGGTCACAGAGATCGGAGGAAACGTTCGACTTCTGCCGCCGTTCGTTGCCAAGTCCGGGTTTGGGCCTGCAAATAGCCGTTGAGGGCCAGGTGTTCACGTTGCGCGTCGTCGGTCAGAAGTTCAAATATGGCGTCAGTCAGTAGACCGATGTCACTCGGGGGCACAACCCGGCAGTTTTCCCCCGAACGGGTGTAATCCCGGGTGCCGCCGCAATCTGTGGTCACCACAGCTGTTCCGCAGGCCATGGCTTCCAAAGGAGGGAGCCCGAAAGCTTCATAGTATGAGGTGTAGACGAAAAGGTCGGCCTTGCCGTACAGACGAGCCATATGCTCGTCTGTTTGTGCTTGTTTGACCAGGTGGAAGACGGGGTCTGTGGGAGCCAATCCCTCCGGTGCCACGACCGTGACATCAAAGTCGGAAAATCTCGGCTTCAAGCGTTCGATGGCTTGAAAGAAGTCTTCATTTCCCTTCCAGGTGTATAAGGAGCCGCGCAGGATATAGAAAATAGCCTTGCGCCCGCTTTGTCGGGACTGTTTGGCGTAGGGATGAAAGACAGAGCTATCCGCTCCACCATGAATGACCGTGCTGTCGCGCCCAATTTCGTGTAAGACGATCTGACGTTGCCACTCGGAGATGGTGAGGATAGGCGCGTCGATGAGATAGGTGCTTCTGGATATTTCGGCGACGTCCTTTAAAATTAAGGGTTCATAGACAAGGCTAAGGCGGACAACCCGCCCTTTTTTGGCTTCCCAGGCCGGCATCACGGTCGGATAGAAATTGGGCAGGATGAAGTCGCCTGACGGTATGAAGGGAGCGGTCAATTCCGCCACCCGCCGCACTTTGACCCGCAGCGGCCAAGCGATGACCGCACCCTGGGGAATAACGATTTCCACACTGTGCCCCCGGTCGGCCAGCGCGTTTGCTAACTGGTACAAAAAGCGAGCACCCCCCCCGGTCTCCAGACTGAGCACAGGAATGATAATTTTCATGAATTATGCCCTCCAACAATGTCCTTTTCTTACAGTCTATGTCACCCGCCTCGGCAATGTAGACAGAGTGACCGATCAAGCCCCCAGTCCATAGAATATAGTGGTCAACCCCAAACGGACTGTTTTTCCAGTTAAGACGGAGCAGAGAAGGATGTGAGGAGATGGATTGGGGAAACAAACGTATTTTGGTTACGGGTGCCGGTGGTTTTATCGGCAGCCACCTGAGCGAAACCCTGACGAAGGCCGGGGCCAAAGTGCGGGTCTTCGTTCGTTATAATTCCGCCAATGGACGGGGAAATCTGGCGGATCTTGACAGGTCACTGCTGGGGGAGATTGAGGTGGTGGCGGGGGATTTGCGTGATGCCGAGGCTGTGTCCAGGGCTGTTGCCGGGTGCGATCTGGTTTTTCACTTGGCGGCTTTGGTGGGAATCCCCTATTCCTTCCGTAACCCCCGGGAGGTCGTCGAAACTAATATTATGGGCACTCTGAATGTGCTTTCTGCCGCCCGCGACCATCAGGTCGGCCGCCTCATCCACACTTCCACCAGTGAAGTGTACGGGTCGGCCCGCTATGTTCCCATCGACGAAGCTCATCCGTTGCAAGGGCAGTCGCCTTACGCCGCCAGCAAGATCGGTGCCGACAAGTTGGCGGAAAGTTTTTATGACACCTATGAACTGCCGGTGGTTACTGTCAGACCTTTTAACAGCTATGGGCCGCGGCAATCCGCCAGGGCCGTCATACCCACCATCATCACTCAGGCCCTGGCCGGTTCGGAAATCCACTTAGGCAGTATGGATACCAAGCGGGATTTCACGTTCGTTTCGGATACGGTGGCGGGTTTCATGAAAGCGGCCCAGGCGGAGCAGGCGTTGGGACGGGTGATCAATATCGGATCGGGGCGGGAAGTTGCCATCGGGGAACTGGCGCAGAGGGTGGCCGCCGCGATCGTCGGTTCGGGCCCGGTTGTGCGCGATGAGATGCGGCTGCGCCCGGGCAGAAGTGAAGTGAATCGCCTAGTGGCCGACAACCGCTTGGCTAAAGAACTCCTGGCGTGGGAGCCGCAAGTCGGGCTGGACGAAGGGATAAGGCGTACGATAGCCTGGATCATGGCTCATTTTGAACGCTATGAACAGGGAAAGTATCAAATCTAGCCGGTGGGGCCGTGATTTCAGGATGTACACCTCTGATTTAAGACGTACACCTCTGATTTAAGACGTACACCTCTGATTTAAGACGTACACCTCTGATGTCAGACGTACACCAAGTCTTCCGATGGACGCGAGGGGAGGGAAGATTCCATGCAGGCCGTTATCTTAGCCGGCGGGCGCGGTCAACGCCTTGAGCCGTTTTCCAGGGTGCTGCCCAAACCGCTGTTTCCTTTGGGAGACGAGGCCATGGCCGCTATTTTGGTCAAGCAGCTAAAAAAAGCCGGTGCAGTTGAAATTATCATGTCTCTCGGCTACCTGGCCGATCTTGTGATGGCCTATTTTCAAGACGGCGGGCGGTTTGGCCTACCCATCCGCTATGTGGTCGAAAGCGAACCCCTGGGAACGGCGGGTCCCCTGAAAACGGTCACCGGCCTGGCCGATGATTTTCTGGTGGTCAACGCAGACGAACTGACGGACCTGGATTTTGGGAAACTGTTCGAAGACCACTGCCGGTTTCAAGCCGACATGACGATTGCAGTGCAGAAAAAGAGCGCGGTTGCCGCCTTTGGCATGTTGGAAATCGAGGCCGGGCGGGTCACCGCTTATAAGGAAAAACCTTCTTTCGATTATTGGGCCAGCATGGGGATCTACGCTCTGAACCGGCGCTGCCTTGCTTTGATTCCCGCGGGCGGTCGGTTTGACATGCCGCAACTCGTCCGGCTTATAAAGGAACGGCAAGGGAAGGTTATGAGCTACGAGAGCCGGGATCTCTGGTATGACATCGGAACCTTGCCGGATTTAGCCAGTGCCCGCCAGGCTCTCGCTCGGCTTAACGTGCCGAAAAGGCGCTCCGAAACCAGCGCTTGCCCGGAGGGGGAATCGGGGGACGAGGCGGGGGACCCTTGTTGACCTCAAGGTCTGCCGTACTGTGTTCGCTTACCGGACTTTTAAGGGAGGACCGCTATGCTTATGCCAAAGGTCAGTGTGCTGATTCCCACGTACAATTACGGCCGCTACTTGGGCGCCGCAGTGGGCAGCGTCCTTGACCAATCTTATCCGAATCTGGAGCTTATCGTGGTTGACGACGGGTCGACCGACAATACGCGGGAGGTTCTGAGGCCGTGGGGTTCAAGGATTCGCTATATTTACGAGGACAACAGCGGCACGGCCCGGGCCTTGAACACGGGTCTGGCGGCGGCCGGAGGGAAATACGTCTGCTGGCTCAGTTCGGATGACGTGTTCTATCCCGATAAGGTCGCCAAACAGGTGCAGTTGATGGAAAGCAGGCCCGAGCTTGGCTTTAGTTATACCAGCTTTTGTGTCATTGATGCCAATGGAGAGTGGCAATACGATATCCACTCTCCCTATTATCCGGAGCGTCAGGATATGGTCCGTAACCTGATGCAAGGCTGTTTTATCAATGGTTCCTCCGTGATTATGAGAAGGACGGCATTGGAACAAACCGGATTTTTTGATGCGGCCATGGGTACAGCGCATGACTATGATTTATGGTTCCGGCTTTTGCGCCATTTTGACTGCGGTGCTCTGGACGAAATCCTGTTGGGCTATCGCTGGCACGGAGAAAACGGAAGCAGGCGCGTTCAGCCGGAGTTTCTGCTTCCCGTCTTGGCCCGGGCCCGGGCGCTCTTTCCGGACTGGTTGTCTTAAGAAAGACTCGGATGGAGTCAAACGGCTTACGGAAGTGAGAAGGAAGAGGATGGAAAAGACGAGAGTTTTGATCCTGGGAGCGAGCGGCATGCTGGGGCACAAGCTGTTTCAGCACCTGAGCCGAAACAGCGGTTATTCTGTTTATGCGGCGGTCCGTTCACGGTCCGACTTAGCGGATTTTCTGCCGGAAGATATACCGGGGCGAGTTTGGGAGAAGGTAGACGCCCATGTAATGGACAGCGTGGTGGGGCTATTGGCCAGGGTCAGGCCGGATGTTGTGATTAACGCGATCGGTATCGTCAAGCAATCTTCCGCCGCGAGTGACCCCTTGACCGTTATCCCCATCAACGCGCTCTTTCCCCACCGGCTGGCTGAAGTTTGCCTGGCCGTGGGAGCCAAGATGATCCAGATCAGTACTGATTGTGTTTTCGACGGAAAGGCGGGAAATTACAGAGAACGTGACCTCCCCAATCCTCCTGATCTGTATGGCAGGAGCAAACTCTTGGGCGAGGTGGTTTACCCCCATTGCCTCACCCTCAGGACTTCAATCATCGGCCACGAATTGCGGGGGCATTTGGGCCTGCTGGATTGGTTTCTGGGCCGGGAGGAGAGAGTTAGGGGCTTTACCGAGGCTGTTTATTCAGGCTTAACTACGCCGGAGTTGGCCCGGGTGATCGGGGATTATGTCATACCTCAGCTGGACCGGCTGCAGGGCCTCTATCACCTTTCGGCCGCGCCGATTTCCAAATATGATCTGCTGCGGCTGCTAGCCGCTCAGTACCGGAAGAATATCGTCATCGAACCGGATGGTAGTGTAGTGACAGACAAGAGTCTGAACTCCGGGAGGTTCTGTTCCTTAATGGGTTACCTTCCGCCCAGTTGGGAGGAGCTGGTGGTTCGTCTGCATGAGGATTTTTGCCGATCACATTACCATTTGAATATAGGCAGCGGGGGGCAAGAGAATGAAGGTATTTGAGAACAAGACCGTGGTGATCACGGGCGGAACGGGATCTTTGGGCAAGGTGTTGACTGAGCGCCTTTTGAATCAAACGGCCGGAAGGCCGAAAAAGATCATCATATTTTCTCGGGATGAGGCCAAACAGCAGGCTCTGCGTACCGCCTATCGGGAGAGGGGCGGGGAGCGGGAGCAAACGGCCCGGGGGTCGGAGCTTATGGATAAGAGACCGGAACCTCAGCTTGAATTTTGTATCGGCGACGTACGGGATTACCATGCGGTCTGTTCCGTGCTTGCCAAAGCTGACATTGTAGTTAATGCAGCCGCTCTCAAGCAGGTCCCCTCTTGCGAGTATTTTCCTTTCGAAGCGGTTCAGACCAATATTATAGGAGCGGAAAATATTATTCGGGCTATTCGTGAGAATGATCTCAAAGTGGAGACAGTTGTCGGGGTATCCACAGATAAGGCCTGTAAGCCGGTCAACGCCATGGGGATTTCCAAGGCTATGCAGGAGCGCATTTTCATGGCCGCCAACCTCGTCTTGCCCGCAACCCGTTTCGTCTGTGTGCGTTACGGCAATGTTTTAGCTTCCCGGGGATCGGTCATTCCCCTTTTTCACGCCCAGATCAGCCGCGGCGGTCCCGTAACCCTGACAACTCCGGAAATGACCCGTTTTTTGCTCCCTCTGACGAGCGCTGTAGATACTATCGAGGCAGTCATTGCCCAAGGCAGGCGGGGTGAGATTTTTGTGCCCGTGATTCCCTCCGCCCGCATTGCCGATGTGGCCCAGGCTCTCATCGGCGATAAGGGGATAAGTGTCGCAGTGACGGGCATTCGCCCCGGGGAAAAGATCCATGAGATTTTGGTTTCCGAGGAGGAGGCGTCGAGGACCTATCAACGGGGAGATTACTATGCGATTACCCCCATGCTGCCGGAACTGGGGACTGAGGAACTGGGGTCACCGGCGCTGGGCAAAGAGTATAGTTCGAAAGACTATTTGATGACTCCGGAGGAGACAAGAGAGCTTTTGCGGAAACACGGGCTGCTCGGGCCGCCGACAAGTATTAATCCGGGGCAGGAGAGTGAGATGCTGAGATGAAAGTGCTTACTGTGTTCGGGACCCGGCCCGAAATCATTCGCCTGAGCCGGGTTATTCCCTCGCTGGATGGATTGTGCCGGCATGTCCTGGTGCATACGGGACAGAATTTTGAGGAGGGATTGAGCGCGATCTTTTTTGAGGAACTGGGCTTGCGCGCGCCCGATTACGCTTTAAAAGGTCAGTCAGACAGCCCCATGGGCCAGGTGGGCCGGATATTGTCCGGAGTTGAAAAGATCTTGCAAACCGAGCAACCCGATCGTGTGCTCATTCTGGGGGATACAAACAGTGCCTTGGCGGCCATTGCCGCCAAGCGCCAGGGGATTCCGGTCTATCACATGGAGGCAGGTAACCGCTGTTTTGACGACAGGGTGCCCGAAGAAGTGAATCGCCGGCTGGTGGACCACTCCAGCGATATCCTTTTGCCCTACACCGAGCGCAGCCGGGCTAACCTTTTGCGGGAAGGGATCGAAGGGCAGCGGATTTTTGTGACAGGCAATCCGATTTTGGAAGTTTTGACTCATTACGCGGAGGGGATCCGGCAGAGCCGGGTGTTGGAACGATTGGGGCTGAGCTCGGGCGGGTATATGCTTGTCACTTTGCACAGGGCGGAAAATGTGGATGACCCGGTGCGGTTAGCCCGTTACCTGGCGGCTTTCCAACAAGTGTACGATAAGTTTAAACTGCCGCTTGTTTGCAGCCTGCATCCCCACACCCGTTCTCAACTGGCACGGCAAAACAGGACCCTTGGCGGCGGTGTAATCGTTTTAGAGCCGCTCGGGCTTTTCGATTTTGTCCATTTGGAGAAGAACGCGCGCTGCGTGCTGAGCGACAGCGGCACGGTGCAGGAAGAGTGCAGCATTTTCCGCATTCCCAATGTCACCTTGCGTGATGTGACAGAACGACCGGAGACCGTCGAAGTGGGGAGCAACCTGATCGCCGGGAGTATGCCCTCCTCGATCGTTCGGGCAGTAGAGACCGTGCTCAGCGGGGAATGTACCTGGCAGCCGCCGCCCGAGTACCTGGTTCCCGAAGTGAGCGGAAAAGTTATCCGCATATTACTCGGCTGCCACGGGTATCTATGACCTGTCTGTCTGTGCCCCTCTCTCAGCCGGGAGACTCCGGGTGATTTCCGGCGTTCAGGGTCTGATCTCTCGGATACGGACGCGGTAGTCGCCGGGGTGTTTCTCAGCGTACGCCACAGGTGTTCAACAGTTCAGTACTTGTACGCCGCAGCCGTTCGCTTCACCGCTGGCACCAAGACTTAGGCCATAGAAGCCGGGATGTTGAGATTGTCCACTGGGGCACCGGGGTCCAGTTGATTACAGCGTGAATATGGAGGAAAAAAGGTATGTTGCACAAGATTTCCCTCGTCATTACGACTTTTCAAAGGGTTAACCTGTTAAAGTGGGGGCTGTATTCGTTGTCGCGCCAGGATATTCCTTGGGAGTATGAGACTCTAGTTATAAACGATGGGGTTGAGGATGAATCGGAAGAAGTATGTAAGCAATATGAAAGCAAACTGCATTTGAAATATATTTTTTCGGGGCAAAGGAATCTGTCTGGTCAGCCGGTCTGGCGGGTGCCGGGTTTCGCCATTAACATTGGAGTCAAGCGCGCTTCCGGTGATATTTTGATCTTGTCCTGCGCGGAGATGCTGCATCTTAATGATACCGTCGCGCGCCTAGCCATGTTGGTGCTGGATGATCCCAAATCCTTGGGCATTCCTATAGGCAAGGACGACCGGGACGGTGTCTTTCTGAATATGATCGAGCGGACACATGGTGTTTTTGATCTGAATACACTCAACCGCTGCGCGGACTTGGATACGCGAATGCCTTTTTTGATGGCGCTTCAACGTGCTCAGTTCGAGGCTATCGGGGGTTATGACGAGGATTTTATAGGTGTAGCTTATGATGACCGGGACTTTGTCGACAGGCTGCTCAGAAACGGGTGTGTTCACCAAAAGACCGATGCCTTGGCCCTTCACCTGTACCATCCACGGGCCGACGGCTATTACGACAAAGGAGGGCCTCAGGCTTGGGATTACAATAAGAACCTGTTCTTTTCCCGCAGGGGCAGCATCGTTCGCAATCAAGGGAGAGAATGGGGCCGCTTGGACGAAGAAAACCCCGTGGTGGAGCAGTGACAAAAAGAGGGCCTGTACACTGACCTTTTGTGTACAGGCCGATTTTATAAGTAACATCAGTAACATTCTGTGTACAGGCCCCGTAGAATGTACTACCGCAGCTTGAGAGGGGGGATAAGAAAAATGGTATCTTTAGGATTGACGACCGGTATGATAGACAATTCAGCGGTTGCCGGGGTCAGGCCCACCTCGACTCTAGTGGTGAGGATCGCAAACGACGGGGCTTCAACTTCCGCCGTTCAGGTCAACGGGTATTACCAAAGCGGCGCGGGGAAAGTGCAGTATGTCGCCGAGCTTCTCACTTTAGGTGCGGGAAGCGTTGTGAGGCGCGATTATTACGCCCAGTTTGACGGATTCGAGTTCCAGTTTTTGTTGACCTCTCCCACGCTTGAGCCCTCCGTCTGGGGGAAGGATGCCCAGGGGAACCTCGTTACAGCCCACAGGCTTGTGACCAAAGAGGTAGCCGTTTTCGGGGGAGACGGGTGAGCCGGGTGAGCCGGTTTACCAATCAGAGTATCGGGCTATCCCCCGATTTGATCATGGAGGTGGAGGAATGGCTTCGCTCACAACAGGGTTGATAGAGAATACACCTGTTTCAGGGGTGAGACCGTCGGTGACCCTGACGGTTAAAGCGACCAACGATGACACGGTCGCGGCTTCAATGACGATTAGCGGTTTCTATGTCAGCGGCGGCGTCAAGACTCAATACGTGGCTGAGTCGTTAACTATGCAACCGGGAGATGTCGTCGTAAGAAGTTACTACGCGCAGTTTGATGCTTTTGAATTCCAGTTTGTTACGAGTTCGGCCGCAGTTGAAATATCGGCTTGGGGTAAAGATGCCGCGGGTAATTTAGTGGCGGCCCAACGGCTCGTCTCAGAAGAACTGAATTCACTAATCCCTCCGGGCATCGGGCCGACCGGGGCAACGGGTGCCACGGGAGCTACAGGTGCGACAGGGGCAACAGGAGCTACGGGTGCCACGGGGGCGACAGGTGCCACGGGAGCTACGGGAGCCACAGGTGCCGCGGGTGTCACGGGTGTCACGGGTGCGACAGGAGCCACGGGAGCCACAGGTGCTACAGGTGCTACAGGTGCGACAGGAGCCACGGGAGCCACGGGTGCTGACGGTGCCACAGGTGCCACGGGAGCTACAGGTGCGACCGGTGCTGCGGGAGCTACAGGCGCTACCGGTGCTACGGGAGCCACGGGTGCTGACGGTGCCACGGGAGCCACAGGGGCGACA
>LDXJ01000035.1 GCA_001029295.1 Peptococcaceae bacterium CEB3
ATCGAGTCTTCTGCTAAATTCACATCTCGATAAGGTTTGCCACAGAATGGACAAACCTTCTGCTCGGGCGGAATCTCGTGGGTCACTTCAACCATGGGGAGGTCCCGTGGAATATGGCGACCATGTCCTGGATGGCCAACCTGGGCACCTCGCTTCTTCTTTCCTTTCTTGGGTGAAGCCAAGTGAGGATCAGCGGCGTCATCCGAGGCACCCTCGTCCTTTTCGACCAAGTGAAGGTCGTCCGGTCGGGATTTTTCTGAGGAAGTCCCAAATAAGTCTGCCCGTAGGTTGCGCAGTTGTGCTTCCACCTCTTCAATGTGGGCATCCCGGTTGGCAAGCTCCTGCTTGAGCAAGGCATTCTCTTCTGCAAGCCCTTTCACATGTTCTTTTAGTACTTTGACCGGGCCACAGTCGGGAAATGTGCAGGCTGGCTTCTCGGACTTCCGTCTCTTCGTCGATTGAGTTTTGGGCTGTTTCTGCTGATCTGTCTTCATGCCCCTATTCTAACAGAGAGCGGGACACGTTGCCAGTCAAAAAATAACAATTGGCCTAACTAACGAAATTTAATGAACGGTTCAGTGAACATTTACCAAAGTATCATTTGGGTCAAAAAATTCCGCTTTAGTTGAGTTTAAGTTAGCGTCGAACTCCAAATTAAAGCAAAATCTTGCTAAGCAAGTTGAAATATATAAACAGGCAAATAACACGAACAAAGCAGTGAAAGTTATCATGTATTTTAGGGAAGAAGAATTGACCAGAGTAAATGGGATACTTAAGGATTTGGAATTGCAAAATTGCAAGGAAATTGTTTTGATCGACGCACGCAATGACAATAAGCCGTCTGCATCAAACGCTAAATAGTTGGAGGATAAGTGAAAGCATTTGATTTTAAGAAAGAGTACAAAGAATTTTATCTGCCAAAAAATCAGCCGAAAATTATATTAGTGCCGCCGATGAATTATATCGCTGTCCGGGGGCAGGGAAATCCGAACAACGAAGGCGGTGCCTACAAGCGGGCAATCGGCGTTCTATATGCAATAGCCTATACAATTAAAATGAGCTATAAAGGCCCGCACAAAATAGACGGCTATTTTGAATATGTCGTACCGCCGTCGGAGGGCTTCTGGTGGCAGGATAATGTTGTTGGCGTTGATTACGGCAACAAGGACTCATTTAACTGGATTTCAGTTATCCGCCTGCCGGATTTTGTTACGAAAGATGATTTTGATTGGGCAGTAGAAGAAGCGACAAAAAAGAAAAAGCTGAATTGTTATTCAGCAGAACTTTTTGACAATAGATGAAGGTTTATGCGTTCAAATTATGCACTAGGTTCATACGATGACGAACCTGCTACGGTTTCCATTATGGATAAGTACCTATCGGAAAATGGATATATGAATGATTTTACTGCCGAGCGTCTACACCATGAAATCTATCTGTCGGATGTTAGAAAGGTTGAACCGTCAAAATGGAAGACCGTCATACGTCATCCGATTAAAAAATCTGATATTGTGGCAGCAGCAAGCTCAAGCAGCGAATGACGCGTTTAATGACAGTACTGGGCTTACGTTCCGCAAACAAATGAAAAAGCTCAGATCTGGTAGTACGCAGGAACAACGACTTATGACTATAACGTAGCAAGGGTTCTTCCGGGTTGAAGAACTATCGACTTATCGAAGCGGCGGCCAAAATGTCGCCGCTTCAATAAGTTACAAGTGTCTTCCGGGGCAAATCCAGCTAATCCACGGTCTCAAGTATGTCTCACGAATTCACCACTGTCTGCCTGGATCGCCACCCATCTGGTCCCCAGTACTTTGGGGATTAAGAACGTTATAATGATCCATTAACGGGTTTGGGTTACTGGCAGTGGGTTGAGGAAATACCATTTCGATTTTATACTGAGGAGGTCTGGGTATTATCTCTGACCCGGATCGTTGTGGAAACACTGTCCCGGCTTTATAATTTTGTTGTACCGGATAGCCGATAATCTCTTGGCCATCGAATGTCGTGTCGTAGGCTGGGGTTCCCAAAACCGCTTTAACTGTATTTAGAGATATGCTTTTCAGTCTACTGCCATAAGATCGGATCTCAAATATTGCATTCCCCTTGTTGAATCCGAATACGACGTGATGATTCAAATAGGTAGCGTAGACGCCTTTGGCAGCAGGTACAATAGTTTCCTGATCGGGTTTTCCCCACAGTTTGACAATTTCCTCAATATTGTACGCTTTGGCCGGAAAGTCGGAATTAATGAGTCTGAACTGTTTAGCTAGCTGTACCATGTTTAAGAGAAGCGCTTTGGGGTCAGTACTTTGGGATGCGGAAGCGTCCGAAATGGGGGTAGCGGAATTGCTGCCCGAACCCGAACTTACAGCAGCAGGGGTTGTGGATGTGCTGCTCTTTTGTCGGCTGAGATTATTGGCGTTTTGGTTCTGATGGGTCGTGGTATTAGCGGTTTGGCCTGGAGTACTGACCGTGGAGGCAACAGGATTGCTCAGGCTTGAACACCCCACGACCAGGGTCAAGGCTAGGGCCGCGACCGTCCACTTCACGGTTACTTTTTGAAAGAAGCGATCATAATAATTCTCCTCTTGTTAAATTTGTTGGCAAAACCAATGGTTCCCGGAGCCCAATGAGGTTCAGAGAGGAGTTGCAAAAGGCGGATGATCGTCTGCCCGTACTGCCTATGCTCTTCCGGTCTGACAACAGCCAGAGCCGTGGCGTCACAGGCCATTTCACAATCCTGCTTCATGTGCCGGAGCGCGTACCCGATGAGCGGATTAAACCAATAGACGACTTGCACCAACGTGACCCACGCGTTCACCCAGTGGTCCCGTCTTTTTAAATGGCCCAGCTCGTGTAAGAAAATGTACCGCAGTTCCTCCGGTGCCAACTCAGCAAGGAGTTTGGGCGAGATGACGATTTTGGGCCGGATTAAACCGAAGAGAGCCGGGGACTTCAGGGAGTCATCATAGATGACAGAAACCTTAGAACGGACTTGGAGGGTTAATTGACATTCCCGCAGGATTTCGCGGACCTGCGGAGCTTCGCAGAGGCTTTGTTTCTTGGACTTTAGGAGCAGCCAGCCGTTCACGACCAAAATATAAGCGAAAAAGAGGAAAACTCCGCCCAGCCAGACGAAGGCGGCCGTGAGCCAATTAAGTCCCAATGTGGCACGGGTGGGGGAAGGAAGCGAAGTGTTCCCGGCCGAGCTAAACTCATTTCCCGCCATCCCTTTTCCTACGTCTGCCGCGCATCCAGCAGGTTTCTTAGATCCTCGATTTCTTGGAGAGACAAGTATTCACTCTTGACAAAGCTTGTCAGCATAAGGTGAAGCGAGTCTCCATAAACCTTGTGCAGAAAAATGCAGTCTTCCTGCGACACTAAAGGATAAAACTGGCGCAAAGTCGCGGAATCCTTGTCAACCCCAAGAGCCCCTTTTTTCACCAACCGCCCCATCAAGGTCTGAACGGTCTTAGGGCTCCAGGAACTGTCCGCTCTCAGACGCGCGACCACGTTGGAAGCCGTCAGCGGGGATTCCTGCCAAAGGACTTTCATGACCAGCCACTTTGCAGTGGAAATTTTACATGCAACATCGCTCGTCAGAAAACGCCTCCTTCCTACAAGTGTTGTCTGAGTTGAGACTACACCCGTGAAGTAGCGCTGTCAAGTGGTATAATTTATCTTTTTCTGCTTCAACCTTTTCGAGAGAACCAGCTACCTATCTGGCATAAAGGCTGAGTGTTCAAGGCGGTTTTCTGCCACTCAGCCAATATCACGACGTCGTCCGCATATACTCAGAGGTTTGCGGATACCTCGCTGTTTCAACATGTTCAAGTGACGACTGCGAGATGTGGTTTTAAGGAAAGATATGGGACGAGGTTATGCTTTTATCGCATAACCTCGTCCGCCGGAACATGTTCCTCGCACCTGGGAACATGTTTATGGGTAAAATTAGGGGATATTCGCGGAAAAATATGTTCCGGTTAGTGACCCTCCGTGTGGATGGGAAACGTCGGGTGAGGTAAGTGGTGGGAAGTTTAGCGGTAATTTGTGGTATCTGGTGGGTGAGAGGGGCCTCCGTATTCTTTTCGGGGTCAATAATCTTTCAAAGCAGGAAATAGAGGAGGCATGGCGAATGAATGATTGAGGGGAGTCACTTGTGTGCAATAGATTGTCCGGTGGGCATGATATACTGTGTTCGGGAAGAGAAAGATTCCGGCATGATGTCATATCTAGGGGCACCGGGAGGGTAATCACTCGCCAGTTGAGCCTTGCTAGTTCAAGAAGCCGCCCTGATGAAACCTAGCCAGCAGTCGAGTACCGAGTGTTGCGTGTTGGGGTGGGGTCACCGGAGGTGACCCTTCTGCACGGAGAGCGGTGGAGTGGTGGGTTAAAGGAACTGCTCTTTGATGTATTGAGAGAGGAGGATAAGTATGCAACAGAGGAAAGTCGGGATATTACTTTTCAATGAGGTTGAGGTGTTGGATTTCGCTGGGCCTTTTGAAGTATTTTCTTTAACGACTTACCCTGGGACTGATATGAAACCTTTTGAAGTGAGAACAATTGCCCAAACAAAGGAAATTATTAATACAAGGAACGGACTTCAGGTTATGCCTTATTTTAGTTTTGCAGATAATCCCAGCTTCGATATAGTAGTTATTCCCGGCGGGTATGGAGCTGAGGAAATTGAAATTCATAATGATACTGTGCTTAGTTGGATCAAGGAGCAAATGAGTAAGGTAGGTTTAATGACGTCTGTTTGCACAGGAGCGTTTTTACTTGCAAAAGCAGGATTGTTAGAAGGTAAGAAGGCTACAACACATTGGATGGATATTGACAGGCTAGCCAATGAGTTTGATGTTACCGTGCAACGGGGTGCTAAATATGTTGATGAAGGTTCAATAATGACTTCCGGCGGAATATCCGCCGGGATTGACCTGTCCCTTTATATCGTTAAAAAGCTATTGGGAGAAGAGGTCGCACGAACCACAGCAAAGAGAATGGAATATAATATAGATTTTCAATGACGCCAATGCCGAAGCGCCCGGTACGGGAAATTAGCACTCGGGGTGGGGTCACCGAATGGTGGCCCCTCTAGCCAGAGAGCGTTGGGGATGCCGGGAAGGAAACCAATCCGTCAGTGTGTGAACATTATAACGGGCAACATCTGCACACTTCATAAATAGAATATCACCAAGCCGGAAGCATTGGGGGAGTTGATAGTATGCCAACCTTTATTGCCTTTGGGTCACTTGGTGTAGCGTTACTTACATTTCTCTTGGGAATATTGCATAATCCAAAGTGGTACTATATTTCCGCATTAATGATGTATATTTTCAGCTTCATGACCGGATTTTCAATTGGCTATTATGTGCTCAGCGTAACTTTCGCCCTGCTTGCACTTGCTTTGGCCCATTCAATAGTCAAGGTTAACCGGAACTTGTGGAATGTTCTGCTGTCCGTCGTTGCTCTTATAGTTGGATATGTTTTTTGGCTAATGATAATTCCATATGTACCATATTCACAGTTCTATTGGCCGATTGCCATTATTCTTCGTCTGTTTGGATTGTAAATTTTGGTCACCCCACTACTTGCGCCTTGCTAAGCTCAAGAAGCCGTCCTGATAAAGCCTAGCCAGAAGTCAAGGCCGAAGAGCCCGGCGCGGGGAATTTGCACGGGCCGCCGAATGGTGGGACTTCTACCGTGGGGAGCGTTGTGTGACCCGGCTGGGGGAAGGGCGGCTTAGTGAAAGAAAAATACCAGAATGATAATAATTGCCGGCAAGGGGCTGTCAGCTTCAGTCGGCATCTTTTTTTAATCTTTTTTTACCGGTTTCTATAAAAAGTCATTGACTAATCGAGTCAATGGTGCTACTCTGACTTTGTTGACCGGTTGAGTCAATGAAGGGAGGCTGCTGATGGATAAGCACAAAATATCCGCAATGAGCGAAGAAAAGAGAACGGCATTAATAAATGCCGCCATGGTTGAATTTGCTCAGAACGGATATAAGAAAACTTCAACAGATACGATTATTAGTCGGGCGGGAATATCCAAAGGGCTATTGTTTCACTATTTTGGCACAAAAAAAGATTTGTATATCTACCTGTACGAATATGCGAACCGAATTGTCATGAAGGAGTACAATGACAAAATAGACTATGAGTCAAAAGATATTTTCGCGCGCCTGCGCTGCATGATCCTGCTCAAGTTCAAGCTCATCGAAGCATTTCCGGCGGTTTTAGATTTTATCAGTTCCGCTTATTTTGAAAAGGACAGCGCGGTTATCGGAGTGATTGGTCAGGACAGCAAGAAGCTCTATCAGGAGGCAAGCGGCAAGCTGCTGGAGAGTATCGATTTGACGCTGTTCAAGCCGGGCATTGACCATAAAATTGCTATTCAAATTATCCTGTTTACCATCAAGGGCTACAGTGAGGCGCAAGCCTCTTCCGATAAGAAGACCAAAGATTATAGCAGCCAAATAAACCATTATATCCAAGAGATTGACGAGTATATAACGGCACTCAAGGCGGCGTTTTATAGGGAGGATAGAGTATGAATCATGCCTACAGTTTTAAAGAAATCAGCGGAGAAGCGCTGGCTTTGACAGGGGGCAAGGGAGCATCTCTTTGTAAAATGTTTGGTTCAGGGTTGAATGTCCCGGACGGATTTGTAATTTTAGCCAGTGCCTTTAAAGATTATCAACTAAAGCCGGAAGCTAAAGCCGACATCGAAAAATGCCTGGCCGCTCTGCCGGACGTTCCGCTGGCCGTGCGTTCCTCGGCGCTTGCTGAGGATAGCGCGAAAACCTCCTTCGCCGGTGAGTTCGAATCGGTCTTAGATGTCCGCAAGGATTCAGTCTTTGCCGCGATCAACAGGGTTGCGGCGTCCGCCTCATCAGAGCGCGTGAGCAGGTACAGCGCTTTTCACAACATTGACGCCGCCCATGACATGGCGGTCGTAGTTCAGATCATGATCAAGGCCCAGATTTCAGGAGTTATCTTTTCAGCCGATCCTATTACCGGCAGTCATGTTAACATGGTCGGAAATTATGTTTTCGGTGCGGGGGAATCCCTCGTATCCGGCGAGGCCAATGCCTATTCGTTTACCATAGCCAAGCTTAAAGCTCAGTATAGCGGGGACAAGGTCTTGACCGCTTACGCCAAAGAAATGCACAAGGCAGTGGAAAAGATCGAAGGAATTTTCGGCCGGGAGATGGATATTGAGTGGGTTATTGCCGACAAAAGGCTTTACATTGTGCAGGCGCGCCCGATTACTACCCTGGAAACGATTAATTACGATACCTATGAGATCAATCAGAGTCTTGATGGGGACGCGCTTTGGACCAGCAATAATGTGGGCGAGGCCATCCCCGGCGTGATGAGTCCCTTTGCCTGGAGTCTGCTGCGCGAGATGGACCTGGAATGTCAGAAGGTCCCGGATTATTATATGTTTGGCAATATCTGCGGCAGGACTTATTCCAACATCAGCGTAACCATCAGCGCAATGAGGGTGCTGGGGTTTAACGTCCCCCGCGCCAAGGCCCTGATCAGCGACGCCTTCGGCCACGTCCCCGATAATCTGGAGATCCCCATCTATCCCTTCAAAACCGGGTATTTGATCAAGGAGATGTTTGTTCGCGCCCAAAAAAGCCTAAAACGCATGAGCGATTCCAAAAAACAGAAAGCCTATTACCTTGAGCATACGCCTGTTTGGTACGTGCAAACCCTTAAAGACATCGAAAAGGCCAATAGCAAAGAAGAGCTCCAGGTTCTCTGGACCGGCAACGTGCGCCCGTTTCTGTCTGCGCTCTGGTATATCTGGTTTGGCGGCGCAGGGAGTGTGACCCTGATTTCTCTCCGCAAGAAACTTGCCAAAATGGTGGGCGAGGGTGAAGCCAATCTTCTTTGCTCGAACTTCAGCGGCCAAGGCGTGCTGGTAAGTATGCAGCCTATGCTGGGTATCGAACAAGTGATTAAAGGGAAGCTCAGCCGCGCAAAGTATCTGGAGTTCTATGGTCACCGAAGCCCGAACGAATTTGACCCGTATTATCCCTATCCGGCTGATGACCCGGATTATGTGGACAATCAGATCAAAGAGTATGCAAGCCTTGACCTGAAGCCGGAAGAGCTCCTGAAAAGGCAGAGGCAAGAATTCCAAAAAGCTAAAGATCGCTTTGCCCAGAAATACCCGAGCAAAGTAAAATGGCTGGAAAAAAGGCTGCTAAAAGTGTCCGAGGATGCCAATGCACGAGAATCCTTGCGGAACGAATTTAATAAGGTCTTCCGGGTTATGCGCCATTTGCTCCTGAAAACAGGAGAAATCACTGCCCTTGGCGACGATGTGTTTATGATGTATTGCTTTGAAATTCCGCACTTCTTGCAGGGGGACACCTCGATGCTCAAGCATCTGCCGGATAGGCGCAATAGCTTTGAAAAATATCAGAACCTGCCCGCGTTTCCGCAATTTATCAGGGGGAGATTCAATCCCCAGGAGTGGCTTAATTCCGCAAACCGCCGTCAGGACTATTACGATCCTAACGCTGGTACGTCAAGCCCAAGCAGCGAAGGAATTAAAGGCTTTGCGGGTGCTCCGGGGATAGTCGAGGGCAGGGTGCGTGTGCTGCACAATTTTGAGGAGGGTAAGCTTTTTCAGAAGGGCGAAATATTAGTGACCACCATGACCAATATCGGGTGGACGCCGCTTTTCCCCAAAGCCGCGGCAATCGTTACCGATTTGGGCGCACCACTGTCCCATGCGGCAATTGTGGCCCGGGAAATTGGCATCCCGGCCGTTGTCGGCACTGGCAATGCTACGGCTCTGCTGCAAACAGGGGACACTGTCATAGTCAACGGAAACACCGGGATGGTGACTAAGTCCTGAATTTTATAGTTTAGCGCACCAAAGAGATGCCGGCGATGGCATCTCTTTGGTCTCCTCAAGGCACGTTGAAATGGTAACATGTCTCGTAAATAAGAACAGCTGAGACCCGCTCCCAACCTCTCACGTGGTCGGGGATTTGGGTACGGCATGGGATTATATCAGGAATGGGAACTTTCTAACTCACCATTGTCTTTCCTTTCCCATCATGTCAGTTGTACCTTGGGGGTAAAGAACATTATAGTGATCCATCGCAGGGTTGGGATTATTGTTAGTGGGCTTCGAGAAGACCATTTCAACTTTAAACTCCGATCCTGCCGTATAGCCGATAATTTCTTGGTCGTTAAATGTCGTGTCATACGCTGGGGTCCCTAAGACCTCTTTAACTTTATTTAGAGTTATGCTTTTTAGTCGGCTGTCATAATTAATCTTTCAAAGCAGGAAATAGAGGAGGCATGGCGAATGAATGAATGATTGAGGGGAGTCACTTGTGTGCAATAGATTGTCCGGTGGGCATGATATACTGTGTTCGGGAAGAGAAAGATTCCGGCATGATGTCATATCTAGGGGCACCGGGAGGGTAATCACTCGCCAGTTGAGCCTTGCTAGTTCAAGAAGCCGCCCTGATGAAACCTAGCCAGCAGTCGAGTACCGAGTGTTGCGTGTTGGGGTGGGGTCAACGGAGGCGACCCTGCTGCACGGAGAGCGGTGGAGTGGTGGGTTAAAGGAACTGCTCTTTGATGTATTGAGAGAGGAGGATAAGTATGCAACAGAGGAAAGTCGGGATATTACTTTTCAATGAGGTTGAGGTGTTGGATTTCGCTGGGCCTTTTGAAGTATTTTCTTTAACAACTTACCCTGGGACTGATATGAAACCTTTTGAAGTGAGAACAATTGCCCAAACAAAGGAAATTATTAATACAAGGAACGGACTTCAGGTTATGCCTTATTTTAGTTTTGCAGATAATCCCAGCTTCGATATAGTAGTTATTCCCGGCGGGTATGGAGCCGAGGAAATTGAAATTCATAATGATACTGTGCTTAGTTGGATCAAGGAGCAAATGAGTAAGGTGGGTTTAATGACGTCTGTTTGCACAGGAGCGTTTTTACTTGCAAAAGCAGGATTGTTAGAAGGTAAGAAGGCTACAACACATTGGATGGATATTGACAGGCTAGCCAATGAGTTTGATGTTACCGTGCAACGGGGTGCTAAATATGTTGATGAAGGTTCAATAATGACTTCCGGCGGAATATCCGCCGGGATTGACCTGTCCTTTTATATCGTTAAAAAGTTATTGGGAGAAGAGGTCGCACGAACCACAGCAAAGAGAATGGAATATGATATAGATTTTCAATGAAATGGTGGTTTGTACAGATGGTCATAAATAATCACCCCGCCGGTTGTGCCTTGCTAATTTTAAGATTTCGCCCTGATACCTAGCCAGAAGTCAATACCGAAGCGCCCGGTACGGGAAATTAGCACTCGGGGTGGGGTCACCGAACGGTGGCCCCTCTAGCTCTAGCCAGAGAGCGTTGGGGATGCCGGGAAGGAAATCAATCCGTCAGTGTGTGAACATTATAACGGGCAACATCTGGACACTTCATAAATAGAATATCACCAAGCCGGAAGCATTGGGGGAGTTGATAGTATGCCAACCTTTATTGCCTTTGGGTCACTTGGTGTAGCGTTACTTACATTTCTCTTGGGAATATTGCATAATCCAAAGTGGTACTATATTTCCGCATTAATGATGTATATTTTCAGCTTCATGACCGGATTTTCAATTGGCTATTATGTGCTCAGCGTAACTTTCGCCCTGCTTGCACTTGCTCTGGCCCATTCAATAGTCAAGGTTAACCGGAACTTGTGGAATGTTCTGCTGTCCGTCGTTGCTCTTATAGTTGGATATGTCTTTTGGCTAATGATAATTTCATATGTACCATATTCACAGTTCTATTGGCCGATTGCCATTATTCTTCGTCTGTTTGGATTGTAAATTTTGGTCACCCCACTACTTGCGCCTTGCTAAGCTCAAGAAGCCGTCCCGATAAAGCCTAGCCAGAAGTCAAGGCCGAAGAGCCCGGTGCGGGGAATTTGCAGTGGGGGTGGGGTCGGCGGATGGTGGTTCTTCTAGCCGAAGAGAGTTGGGGTGGCGTGGGTGCATGTTTCGGCCTCATCCGGACACTGCCGGGCGCCAATTCCGTCAGGTTTAACGAGCGCCAGGGAATTGTCTGTCGCACAGCAAAATAGGTACTAAAAGTTGCGAGAGGTAAAGGTAGGGAAGGCCCCTTGAACATGGTAGAAATGAAACTTACCTGGTGGAATATGAGCTGTGGGTGAAGGGGACGCTGCTTCGTTGGGTATCATGGGCGAAGAGTTAGTGTGTGGGCGGCGAACACCGCTGAGGTAAAATCTACCTACACTCGAATTCCGTGAGCTGGTAGGGGTGAAACTTCCCTGCTAGGCTCGCCCTGTGGTTGATGGGGGCGGGGGTTTGGTGAGGTTTGTAGAAAGCTAGACCGCGACTTTAGTATTGGTTTGGGGAGTGTGTTTATGGAAATTGAGAAAGAAGAATTAGAGGGTTTGATATTCAGTCCAGTAACTCCTGGACATTGGCACCATTTTCAAACACTGTTCGGTCAAAATGGCGCTGATGGCGGCTGCTGGTGTATGTGGTGGAGACTACCAGAAAAGCAGTTTGAAGAGCAAGCGGGTGAAGTAAATAAGGCTGCAATGAAGGGACTTATCGAATCCGGTGAAGTGCCGGGGATTCTAGCGTTCAGTAGTAGGGAACCTATTGCTTGGTGTTCGGTTGGTCCGAGGGAAGTATTCCCGGCACTTCATAGATATTGGGAACTCGATAAAGCCTTGGACAAAAAGACCTGGTCAATTGTTTGTTTCTTTGTGGAGGAGAAATTCAGGCATAGAGGGTTAATGAAAGCATTAATGCAAAAGGCAATAGAGTATGCTTTATCGCAGGGGGCGGAGATCATCGAAGGCTATCCAATCGAACCACAAAATGAAATGACAGGATTCGGAGGTTTTACCGGGATTGCGTCGGTTTACAAATCATTTGGGTTTACTGAGAATGGAAGAAATGCCCGGAACGAGATCCTCATGAGATATTCACGCGAGAAGACCAATTTTGTATAGCCAGCATATTCCCAGTCCATACTTGCACGTCGCCACATTGTTAACCCGTGCCTGGGTGAAGTCCAGGTGAACTAACTGAAGTATTAAGATGGGTTTACAGTACCCTGGCAAAACGTGTAATATTAGGAGGATGTCGTGTATTTGGTTAGCGCTTGCCTTGCAGGAATCAATTGTAGATATGATGGCAAAAGTACAATAGATTTGAAGTTAGAAGAGCTGGTTAGAAACGGAAAGGCTATTGCAATATGCCCTGAAGTGATCGCTGGTCTAAAAATTCCGAGAGATAGTTGAAAATCATAGCGACTAATGATGGCGAGAAAAAGGTTATCAGCAAAGCGAAGAAAGATCTCACGGAAGCTTTTACGGATGGAGCACAGAAAACATTGGACATCGCTAAAACCATTGGTATAAAAACTGCCATATTAAAATCGAGGAGTCCTTCTTGCGGATGTGGTCAGGTGTACGATGGGAAGTTTAACGGAACCTTGATAAAGGGTAATGGCATTACTGCTGGCTTGCTCTTGGACAACGGTATTAAGGTTTATACCGAAGAAAACTCTAAAGAGGTATTTTTTTGAAAATTCGGGTGCCCAAATATAGGAATAGAAAAAAGGAGGGGAAGAGCAAAATGGCAAGAATAGGAATTTTAACATGTTCCAATGCGACCCAGGATCTGGGGTGCTCATCGGTTAGTTGCCTTCACGATCTAAGAAAAAGAAAAGGGGCTTTTGAACGATATTCCGATGACGAAAAGCTGGACTTGATCGGAATTATTAACTGCGCAGGATGTCCTACCTTAGCGGGGCCGGATAAATTACTGGGGAGGATTCGAGCTTTAACGGAGTTTCGTCTAGATACTATCCACTTTACATACTGTATGGATGTCTTATGTCCTTTTAAAGCTAAATACAAAGCATTGCTAGAAGAACATTTTCCAAATATCGAGATTATTGTCGGAACTCATGAGTCTCATGTGACTAACGAGCAATTTAGAGAAGATGTGAAGGGATTATTTTGTCAGTCCAAGCGAAGTATGGTTGATGTCATAAAAGGCAGATGAGCCTATAGCCCTCGTCAGGTTCCTCCCCAAAAGGCACTCGAATTTAAGCCATCTTGTGCCGGCCTATTTCAGACACACCCCCGAGGGTAAATTAGCCGCCGGGAGCATTGGAGCAAGTAAGCGGAAGGGTGCAATGGTGACTGGGGAAGAGCGAATTTCGCGTGCTGGGTCTATGCGAGGGTTGTTGGGTTAGGGGTGGGATATACGAGTCGCGCTTTAAATGCTCGGCGAGTAGCTGGTTAACAAAGGTTGGTGTTTGTGTTGAGAAATAAAATTTTATTAAAAGAAGGATTATTACTACTGATTGAGATGCTGGTCATTGCCTTTTTCAGTTATTATGCAACTCGACCTGAAAATAATGATATCCATGAAAAGGGCTTAGGAGTTACATTATTGCTACTCTTTGTAATTTGTCCACTACTGTCATTTTTATTGGGGATGTTGACAGAGAAATCGAGAATTTTAGCATGGATTAACGCGATATTGTTAACGATATTGTACTTGGGACTATTTACGTATTTCTATAATTATACGACGTATTTCTATATTCCCTTCTATTTGATGTTTTATGTCATTGGGTTAATCTTAAGAAGAATTTCACTCAGAAGGATATCATAAATGCATAAAGAGGATAGTATCCGGTCGGGGGTAAGTTATAGACATCATCGTAACTTAATGCTCCGAAAGAACCGTTCTGCCCTTACATTGTCTAAAGCCTGGCCTTTGCCATCCATTGAAATCCGGATACCCTTCTCTTCGAGTAACTTGATATAGTCAGGATTCGTGAAATGGCTGCCTTGATCGCTGTTCATGGTGTCCGGCTTGCAGCGGCTAAAGGCTCGCTTCAGACATGTCATGACAAAGCCCTTTTCCAGTGTGCTCGACAGTTCATAATCCACAATGCACCTGCTATACCAATCTATAATAATGAAGAGAAACATGAATCCTTTGGGCATGATATACTGTGTTCGGGAAGAGAAAGATTCCGGCATGATGTCATATCTGGGGGCGCCGGGAGGGTAATCACCCGCCAGTTGCGCCTTTCGCCCTGCTTGCACTTGCTCTGGCCCGTTCAATAGTCAAGGTTAACCATAACTTTGCTATTACTACAAAACTTGAAATTTAGAAGGGGGTTAAACATAGATGTCCGTTTTTGGATATATAGGCCCGCTCACTGCAATTGGAATGCTTTTAATTTCTGGTGTAATTAAAATTTTAATTCCAGTTATTTTGGTTATTTACATTCTGAGGAAATTTATAAAAAGATAAGGTTTGCTCTCGGAGTCTGAAAAACCTTAGCCTTGAAACCTTATACTGCTAATTATTCTTAGCATGTACCATTATCTTACTCCCAATTGAACTTCTACAAATTTTATTAACGACTAATCGAATTGAGCCTCCGTTTCTGTTATCATTGAGATGGTATATGTTAATTAGCTTCGTGTTGTTCTCTCTCGGTACAAACTTTCCCTTATTTCAGTCGCGCTCCCGATAGGAAATAACCCCGCCGCTTGCGCCTTGCTGAGTTTAAGAATTTGTCTTGATAAAACATTTAAGTACCATGGCTTGCGTGCCCTTGCTTTTGGGACCTTGATGCGTCCGAGATGTATACCCCTTTGTCGCACTCGGCAGCTTTCCTGAATTGGGATCTTGGCGGATGGGGTAAGGCAGGGAATTCAAAAAACTCTTCTGCTGGTGAACGACAACTGAAGTTTAGCGTAACGGGCATAATAATGTCCAACGGTCGATTTATTTAGATGCTAACTTGATTTGCTCGGTCGTAGGTGTTGTGGGCGCTAAGTAGTCGTTTTCAGGCTGGGTATCAAAGAGAGATGGATCACCAAGCTTCGCTATAGCAACACCGGTAGTGAGGCCATAAGCCGCATGGCTGAGCACATACGACAAATTGCTTGCGGCATCTTTTGGTCTAACCTTATTCGAAGAAAAACCACTCAGCAGGGCTGTTATTATTGACCCGTATGTTGCACCAAAAAAGACGCCTTTGGTGATTACATGGTCTCTGCCTGTTTTTGATAATATTCGCACCAATATGTTTCCGCCTAACATACTCAAGCCGGCATCAAATATTCCACCCAGTAGCTGTCCCTTGACAGTTTTTGCTTCTTTGCGCTTGTTAACCCATACGCCAGCCGCTGTCTCTCGGAAGGATCTTTGTGATATTTTCTGCCGAAGCGAGATTTCATCGATAAGTGTTTTTGGCGCACTTCCAATGAAACCCGCAATAAGTCCCAAGACGAGACGATCTTTAATTTTCATCGTCCTTCACCCCCTTTTGAATTTGAAGAAAAGTCAATGTTCGGTTACGGACATGAGCATTTTGATTGAATGATCAGCGTTAATAGAATTACCCAATGATGTCGAAAAAACACAGGATCTTCTTGGTTAGTATTGAAATATTAGGTTAACTTTTTGACGGAGCAGAGCTAATACTCTGTCACAGGTTTTAACTTGATCCGTAGGTATTCCTGGCCCGCGAAGGCGCGACAAAATCTACAGCGGGAAAGCCCTGGGGATAATGTGGATAGTGTGAATAAGCTGTGGATAACGTTGGCTGATGCCAACGGAAGCGAACAGAGGAAGATACATTAACGACTTGGAGCACGGGACAGCGGGTGGAATCGCAGTTCGAGCCGCATTCATATCCCCGTGATGCTGGAGATAGATATGGCAAACGGCCGCATCCAGGACGCATTCCTTTCCGGCACACTCTACCGCGGCTTTGAGCAAATCCTGGGGGGCCGTCCTATGCATAAGGTGTATTTAGGGTCTACTGTACGCTCAAGTTCTACAGTAGACTATGGAAGCTTGTCGCTGGGTGTTCCAAACACCGGGCTGGCAACTGAGGTGCGTGTTTTTGTCCGGTGTGAGACGAGGCTATGCCCAATCATGCCCAAGACGATAAGGGCGATGCCGGCAAATGACAGTGCCGAAGGATAATTTCCGTGCAGGAGAACAACTTCTCCCAATAATGAGAAAATGAGTTCTCCGGATTGCGTCGCTTCCACGGCCGCGAGTTTGTGCATATTGCCCCGGGTCGCATTTGTAGCTGTAAAGAAAAGGATAGTGGCCACGACTCCGGAGGAGAGAGCGACGACGAAGGATTGGGCGACCTGTAGGGGGGCGGGTGCACCTACCCTCAAAAGGCCGTAGAGCGAGAGCAGAAGCCAAAAGGGCATACTGGCCAGAGTCATGCCCAACACCCGTTGATACGTATTAAGGGTACTTCCGCATAGTGCCATCATCTTGCGATTTCCCAAAGGGTAGGCAAAAGCTGCCAGGGCAACCGGCAGAACTCCCAGCAAGATTTCTTTCAGAGTGAGCGCGTACGCATTTTGAACCTGGATGATAGCTACACCGGCGAGAATGACAAGGGACATCCCCAACCCTTTGAGAGGAATTCTTGCTCGCATTTTTACATAACCATGATTGGTTTGAACAATTTCCTGAAAAAAAGGTGCAAGAAGCGAACCAGCCACAATGGTCATCTGCCACATGCCGGCCACCAGCCAAGCGGGGCCATAAGAAGCCGCAAAACAGAGGGGGGTGTAAAACAGGCCGAAACCCACGGTGCTCCAGCCCAACCACGATAGGGGCCTGGCTCGCATGGCGGAGAAAAGGTCTTTGAGATTCCTCCGTGCGGCTACGATGGCCAAGAGGGGCGGTACCATAAACAGGTATCGCAAGGCAGCACTCCAGATCCAACTGCCCCCGGCAAGATTCATGGCTCGATTGAGCACAAAGGTAAAGGCAAAAAAGAATGAGGCTAAGATTCCCAGTGCGATGGCTTTCAAAGGCAAGCACCTCTTTCTGACCAAAAGGCTTAGCCGAATGCCCCTGGATTTATCCACGGGATAAGGCATCGAAAATACATGAATCCTAAGAAAGTGTCTTTCACAAAAAGTAATTCGGTATTATAATCTAGGTAGAACTTATATTCGATGAGGGAGGTGAAATAGAAATGAAGTCAATTAATAAAAAGTCTGAATCATTCGTCTGCGAAGTTCCCTTACGGGTTTCTGAGACCCATGCAAAAATTCTTAATGCCCGCTTTGAAGCGGCCCGGCAGATGTATAATGCCCTTTTAGGCGAAGGCCTGCGCCGGTTAAATCTCATGCGTCAATCCATAGCTTATAATCGAGCCAGGGCCATCCCTCCAGCCGATTCCTTACGGCAAAATGAGCGTTCCAATCTGTTTAAGCAAGCCAGGGATACCTATGGGTTCTCGGAATACGCGCTTTCACGCTACGCAACCCAAGTACGGGACTCCTGGTTGGGTGAGCACCTAGATGCCCATACCGTTCGGAAGTTAACCAAGCGGGCTTTCAGCGCTGTATCACGGGTAGCCTATGGCAAGGCCAAGAAAGTTCGGTTCAAAGGGAAACGCGGGCTGCACTCGGTCGAAGGGAAAAGCCAGGGTTCGGCGATTAAGTGGAAAGAGGATCAGGTTGCATGGTCTGGAATCAGTCTTCTCCTAGTAAAAGATGCTCTTAAAGATCCTGTCATCGCCTACGGGTTGTCCCACCGTGTCAAATATGTCCGGCTCGTTCGACGGCTTATCAATGGTAAAGACCGGTTTTACGCTCAACTAGTTTTAGAGGGCAAACCGTATCAAAAGCCGGAACACATACTCGGAACAGAGATTGTGGGCCTAGACATCGGGACTTCGACCATTGCCCATGTGGGCGAGACACAAGCAGCACTCACAATGTTTTGCGAACCGATTGTACGTAATCACCGGGAAATCCGGCGGCAGCAGCGGCATATCGATCGGCAGCGGCGGGCTAATAATCCGGAGTGCTACGATGAGAAAGGCCGGGCCATCAAGGGAAAACACCCAACTAAGAAGAGTCGCCATATGAAAGTCTCCCTGGGGAAACTATCAGAAATGTTTCGCAAAGAAGCAGCCTACCGTAAATCATTGCACGGACAGTTAGCGAATCAGATACTGTCCGTGGGGATTAACATCAATACCGAAAAGCTCTCGTACAGAGCTTTCCAAAAAACCTTTGGCAAATCAGTGGGAGTGCGTGCTCCGGGTATGTTTGTCGATATACTTCAACGCAAGGCTGAAAGTGCTGGCGGCGGAGTTTATACATTCAACACCCGGACAACCGCATTATCTCAAATGTGCCACTGTGGAGAGAAACACAAGAAACCGCTGAAGCAGAGAGTCCACGAATGTTCGTGCGGAGTCGTAATGCAACGCGATCTCTACAGTGCATATTTGGCCCGGTTTGTCAAAGACGATATTCTCTGCGCAACCGAGGCAGGTTTGTCTTGGTCAGGTGCGGAATCGCTCCTGCGGGCGGCGTGGGGAGATTCACAACAACTTGCGAGTGGCAGGGCCGTCCCTGCCTCCTTCGGAGTCTTTCGGAGTCAGAGCGAGTCGTCCGAGAAAGAGGACTTGGTTGAGCGTAAGAGTTTGGATGTTGTAGCCTTCGAGCGAGAGCCAATCAGAGCGCAGTCAATTGTAGGTTCTTAGAACCCCCTGGCTTTAGCCATGGGGAGATTCAGGAAGCATCCTCAGTCGATTTTACCATTTACCGTGAAGCATGTAAAACCCCCACAGCCACGATGCCGACGCCGATCATATTGCAGCTATCGATAATACAACGCGAAAATTGATGAACGAACGTAAGAACAGTTGGAACCCGCTCATAGCGGGATGCGCATATTCCGTTCATAGCCGGAGACAACATGTTCCGGCAACATCCAGTTACTTCATAGAAGGTTAATTGGTGCCGGAAGCGTTGGGGACGTGGGGGACGGAAGACGGGGGTCTGTTGGCGTGAGCGTTGATAAATTAGGAGAACCCTGGTAATATCAAGGTAACCATCTGGTGAGGGGGCTTATTATGCTTATTTATACTAATGAAGAGTTGAACTTAAAGATTTACGAGTTGGATCCTACAAGGTGGTATGATTTTGAGAATCTGTTTGGTGAAAAAGGAGCGTGTGGCGGCTGTTGGTGCATGTCTTGGCGTTTAAAGAGGTCCGACTTTGAGCGCCAAAAGGGGAGTAAAAACAGAAGTGCGATGAAAGCACTGATTGAACAGAATAGGAAAATAGGCGTTTTGGCGTATATAAATCATGAGCCCATTGGTTGGTGTGCAGTTGCTCCGAGGGAAGAATATTTAAGATTAGAAAACTCACGGGTCTTAAAAAGAATTGACAATGAACAGGTTTGGTCTGTGACATGCTTTTTTATTTCTAAATCCTATAGAAGAAAAGGCATTTCTATTGAATTACTGAACGGGGTAATTAAATATTGCGAAATTAACAATGTTAAGATAATCGAGGGATATCCGGTTGTCCCATATAGTGAACGAATTCCGGATGCCTTTGCATGGACTGGTATTCCTTCTGCTTTTCAAAAGACTGGTTTTGTTGAGGTGGAAAGAAGATCCAAAGCAAAACCTATAATGAGATATTACACGGTACATGCTGACATGGAACACCGTGATCAATAAAGCTGTGAAACGGCTAGAAACCAACCTTAAGCTGCTTTGTTGGCTCATTCCGAACATACCAGTGATGGCAAATTACCCGCCGGGAGCGTTGGAGGGTGGGGGAAGCAACGGAGGGGGAAAAAAGATGTACTTTTCATCCCTCAGTATTGATCAATCCCAATGGGATAATAACGGATATCCATGTGGGCACAATGCGGGACCACGCCAGGAGCTATAAGAGATAAGCACAGGGGGTAGTACAAATGTCAGCGTTCGTTATCGAAAAGTTATGCCGTGGTTGTCAGCGTTGTGTGCGAACCTGTCCCAACGGAGCTATTTCGATGGAGTTGAGCCTTGCCGTGGTTGATTCTAGTAAATGTCTGGACTGTGAAGAATGCATGGAAGCATGTACGCATAGGGCCATTCACTTTAAAAGAAAAAAATCCAAAAAAAAGTCCCCAAGAATATTGTAATTAATGACCACATGAAAGGGATTTGATTGACGAAACGGGTGCCTAATAGGAATGAGCTTTCGTATCTTTACATTATTAATGCAGACGATTAAATTTAACAGCGAAAGTAATAGTGTTGTAGTTTTGCTATGGTTAATCGTAATTTTTGATACAGGTACTTTTGCTATATTTATCTTTCAGCTGAGAAAAAAATGCAAATTGAAGGTAGAGATCGAATCTTGGGCCAGCATCCTACGGGGAGACAGCATGAAGATCTCAATTCAGATCTAAAAACGCTATCTGCCTAGCCATCAAATTAACTTCCACTAATCCAGGCGGGTCTCCTGGCTCTGGGACGATGGCGGCATAGGGAGGGGTGTGAAAGAATGGTGCGAAAAGAGAACCGAAGTAAAGCTTCAACATAAGGGAGGGGTCTTGAATGTGGCAAGACTATGTTCTGGATTTTACCAGTCAGTTTCAACATCCGGCATGGGGGGTCTCTCATTACAAACGTGTTTATGAGTTATCCTATAGGTTGGCCAATGGTTACGAGAACGTGGACATGGAATCTCTCTTCGCAGCTGCTTACCTCCATGATATGGGAGCTTTCCCTCCGTATAAACAAGAGGGCATTGATCACGCCGAGAGATCGGTTCAAGCAGTTGGGGAGATATTGAGAGTAGCCAGTTTTCCAGAGGATAAGGTCCCTATGGTGAAAGATATGATTAGAGGCCATATGTTTTACGAGAGGCCATCAAAACAATTAGAATCGATTATTTTTCACGATGCAGACACATTAGAATTTATGGGGGCCATTGGAATAGTAAGGCTATTATCTATAGTAGGGCGCGATGACTGGACGCCGGATACGGAGAGTGCCATAGGATTGATTAAGCAGTTTTCCATTGAGCTTATGAGTAAGTTGAATACTCCTACGGCAAAGAATATTGGGCTAAGGAGACAGGAGGAAATGAAAGTATTTCTTGAGGCACTGTCTGAGGAAACGTTAGATTTTGTAAACATGTGAATAGTGTGGAAGGGAGTTGAGCGAGGCTAGAAAGGTAGAAGTTTGTCAACTCCTAAAGCAGGGTGTTGTAAGTCTGTTACTCGCGCATCTATCTAGTTTTGGTGGTTGAGTGCTATTGGTGTAAAATAGGGCGAAAGGAAGGGAACACGTGGATACGTTTTCATTGATTAAGCCCGATCCTAGGTTTGAAGAGCAGTTTGTTAAAAATGTTAAAGACTTTGAAAGACAGGGTGAATTGACGTATTTTGATATGTACAAAAATGCTTTATTAGATTTTGACGAGTTTGTCAATGAACTATTAGACCATTCCAGGGGATCCAACCTCCCCGCCGGATGGACAATCCCATATTCTACGTATTGGCTAATAAACGAAAAGAAAGAAGATATTCTCGGATGTATTAGAATTAGACACAGAGAATTAGCAATTCATGGTCACATAGGTTATGATGTACCGCCAAGGTTTAGGAATAGAGGGTATGGTACAAAATTATTAAGACTAGCTATTGAAAGGATTCCGGAACTCAAGTTAAAAAAAGTGATAATCGCATGTGAGGAGAACAATATCAGTTCTTTACGAGTGATTGAAAACAGCAATGGTATATTTATGCAAAAAATCTGTGATGATAATGGATTAACCTATCATCAATACGAAATTGAACTTTAATCCTCCGCCGCCCTTTGAATCAGAGAAACAGCGCCGTCTCTGGGAGGCGAGAATGATTAAATGAGGGTGAAAAGGGGAGATAACTTTAATGAGCTACTCGAATTTCCATACACACTGTTCGTATTGCGATGGACTGGGGCAGCCTGAAGAATACGTCAGACAAGCCATTCAATATGGCTTCGCAGCCATTGGTTTTTCGAGTCATGCCCCTTTGCCGGATAGCTATTGTTGGACGTTAAAAGATGCTGAACTCAAGGAATACTGTCATACAGTACGAAGTTTGGGTGTGAAATATTCGAAGGCTATCCAAGTATATCTTGGTTTAGAAATAGACTATATCCCCGGAACCGTAGGGAAAAACTCAGACGAATTTAGGGCATGTAATTTGGATTACACTATAGGGTCCGTTCATTTCGCTGTAGATGACCAAACGGGGCGATATTTTAATTGGGTTGAGAGTGAAGACAGTTATATATGGATTCTCAAGCATGTTTTTCGTGGTGATATCAGGGCTTTCGTCGGAGGTTACTATAAATCGATGCCAAACATGGTCAGAGAAAAGAAACCAGATATTATCGGCCATTTTGACATAATTAAGAAAAACAATTTAAGCGGCAACTATTTTTGTGAAGGCGACGATTGGTATAAGCAGGAAGTACGTGATACGTTAAAGGAGATTGCCCTGTCTGGGTGTATCGTGGAAGCTAGTACAGCCGGAATGGCCAGGGGATGCATGAATGATCTATACCCCAGTATGTGGATATTGAGAGAATGCCGAGAGCGGAATATCCCCATAATATTGAATTCAGACGCACATACTCCAAAGGAATTGAATGCCAATTTTGAGCTGGCGGTTAAGAGATTAAATGCGGTAGGCTATTTTGAGCAATCCGTATTATCAGATGGGACATGGAAGCAAGTGGAACTAACTGCAGCAGGGGCAAAGTCTGGCCAAACCGGGCAGAACCATTAAAGATAGGAGGGAAACGCAATGTTTGCCTATAAAGTGGGTTTGGAGTGCATACATTGGGAGCAACTTTTCGGCCTTTACGAGGATATTGGGCTGGTTGCGGGTTATGGAAAGAAAAAGGATCACGACAAGATTCGAAGGGCATTTGAACAAACCTATAAGGTAGTAACAGCTTGGAAGAATGACAGTTTAATTGGAGCGGCCAGAATGCTATCAGATGGAGTATGTTATGGTATGATCTTTGATGCTGCGGTTTTGCCAGAATATCAGAAATTGGGGGTAGGCAAGGGCTTGGTTGCAGAATTGCTAAAGGGTAACGAGCACCTATGCATTCATTTGACTGCGACCTATGGAAATGAGGAGTTCTATATTAAGTTGGGATTTAAGCGTCATAGAACTGCATTTGCCAAGTATCCCTTTGAATCTGATTATTTAATCTAATTCTTTGAAGACATATTTCGTGGGATTAATTTGCTAAGGAAGGCGGTAGGATTCATTGATAACTGTACGGACGGCAACCGGTCATGATAGACGTCTTAATGAACGCAACATTTTAAGAAATTGATTCAAGTAATTTAGTAGTGTTGAGGTACGTCGCAGTTTTCGCGGGGCTGAAGAGGGAATTTGGCTACCGGTTATATGGCAGGGTTGGTGGGTTGCACAGTTCAAGAATTCGCCTTGATGAAGTCTAGCCAGAAGTCAAGGCCGAAGAGCCAGGTGCGGGAAATTAGCACGCCGGGGGCTTTGGAGGGACGAGGTGCCTGTCTTAGGGGTGTAGGGATGGTAGTAATAGCGGTAAATGATTCGTTTGTAGAAAGGATCAAATGAATGAGTGAGTTTATCTGTCTGAAACAATTAATTGACGAAGAAGATTTTGAAAAGATTAACGAACTTAAAACTATATGTATCAATCAAGAGAACATGTTTTTGAAATTGGAACTTGAATTTAAGCTTAATATAAGTCTGATGCAGAAACAAGAATCCTTTGATTATGTAAATGAATTCTTTTATTATTCAGGAGAAACACTAGTTGGATATTTAGGGATATTTAGCTTAGGAGGGGAAACGGGAGAGTTAACCGGAATGGTTCATCCCCTGTATAGAAGAAAGGGAACGTTTTTAAGACTTTATAACTTGGCGAGAGAAGAATGCAAAAGGAGAAATATGAGGAAAGTTTTACTTGTATGTGATAAGGGTTCTTCCTCAGGTTTAGCATTTATTGAAGCTACAGGTGCGGCTTATTCTTTTTCAGAATACGAAATGAAAGTGAAATTGGATAAGAAGTATATATCTCAAAAGGAAAAGAGCGTAGTTTTAAGGAAAGCCGTAAATTCAGATGCTGACGAGATAGCAAAACAAGATTATATCTGTTTTGGTAATAGAAGTGGAACGGAAATGATGCCGGAGGATGACGAAAAAAGAAATAGAATCACATATATGATTGAGACTGACTCCAGAGTAATAGGTAAGATTAGAGTCGAACTAAATGCTGATGATGGATTTATAAGCGGTTTTGGAATATTACCCGAATATAGAAATAGGGGTTATGGAAGACAAGCACTAAAAGCGGCCTTAGACCTTCTTAATGAAAATAATGCTCGTAATGTTGCTTTAGAGGTTGCTGCCCATAATAAAAATGCTCTCAATTTATACAGGTCATGTGGTTTTGTAGAAGAGTCTGTGACGGATTATTATGAGGTACAGTAAGTATATGGAAGGGATTATCAATCTCAAGCCAGCATATTCTGGAACACATCACCCGATAATAAATCAGTCCGTGGGAGGGGAGGCCCCTCGAACCTCGTCGGCAGGTAGGGGTGAAACGTCCCTGATTGGGTTGACGGGTGCGCTGGGGGTGTCACACGGGATATGCCGGGTGCGGACGATGGGGCATCCGGACCAAGGTGGGTATTAGGTCTACGGTATAATGAACAAGAGCCGGATAAGGGGAGACTCCCACGCAAGTAGGTAAAGTCAGTGGGCAGAATATGAGACAGGAGATGCCAACAAAGAGAAAGGAGCCCTTATGGGCTCCTTAGCAGGAAGCTTATTTCTTGGGCGCAGGCCGTGGCTTCCTTGGCTGCCCGCTTCATCTTTTCCGAGCCAAAGGAAGTGCCGAAGCCCACAATCCAAAGAGCGGCCTGTATTCTTTCTCCGGTACCTGGTAAAGGAACGCAGATGGCGTTAACACCTTCCAGGTATTCTCCGTAATCCGTGGCATACCCGTACTTGCGCACGCGCTTTAACTCACTGAGGTAGTCCTCTTTGCGGGTGATGCTTTTTGGGGTAAATTGCGGGAGGTCCCTACTGATTAGCTCAGTGAGTTTGGCTTGGCTCAAATAGGCTAAAAAAACTTTGCCTGCTGCTCCCGCAAAGATGGGAATTCGAGTTCCGATAGGGGCAGATATTTTAATCTCCGACTGGCTATCTGCTGTTTCGGTAATCGTGATACCTTGATCGTCAAAAATGCCCAGAAAGACGGTTTCGGCAAAGGTAAGACTGAGTTTTTTCATAAAAGGGCGGGCCGTCTCAGTGAGGCTCACGTTGGCCAGCGAATGTTTTCCGAGCGACAGGCACAAAGGCCCCAGGCTCAGTTTGCGGGTGGAAGGGTCTTGCTGCAGGGCCTCCAGTTCCAGCAGAGCCTGGGTAATCCCGTACACCGTACTTTTGTTGTAGCCGAGCCGACGGATGAGATCCATCAGGCCCAGAGCGTCGGGAGACCGGGCCACCTCTTGCAAGATGGCAAAGGTCTTGTAAATAACCGGAGCTTTGTAGCCCTTGCTTTTTTCGGGTTCCGGTTTACTGCCGGCTCTTTCATTTTCTTTTTTCTTTGCCAAAACCAGTTCACCATTTTCCACTTTCTCATCGTACCGGGAGTTTGTACTCATGTCAAAATCCATTTCCTCACCTACTATCCGGCGCCAAGGCGGTCCCCTTCGATCGTAAGCTGTCGTGACAAAGAGCTTTGTAGCTGTCCCATCACTTGGTAATCGGATATCTCAAAATGCTTGATATTTGAGTAAGAGCCGGTTTTCACACATTCGCGCGGCTATCTCTTTCACGTTTTTCTTTCAGGGCGCGCCAAACTTTCTCATAAGACATGGGCAGGCTATTGATCCGCACGCCGGTCGCATGGTAGATGGCATTCGCAATGGAACCCATCGTGGGAGTGGTGGCGCCTTCTCCCACTTCTTTGACGCCCCAGGGGGCATTCGGTTCATAGCTGTCTACGAGCTCAGAATGAAATTGCGGCATATCCAAGGCGGTAGGGATACGGTAATCAGCCAGGTTGGCATTTAAGATCTTGCCCTTTTTATCAAAAAGCACTTCTTCCCAGACGGATTCGCCCATACCCATGAAGAAAGCGCCGTGCACTTGGGCATGGAGGAGGGCCGGATTAATCACTTGGCCGCAGTCATGGACATCCCAGGCTTCGACGAGGTTCACCTCGCCCGTTTCCTCATCGACTTCAACTTCTGTTACCTGGGCGGCAAAACTGTAAGCCGGTGAGGTGCCAACCGCGGCTCCCTTGAACTTGCCGCCCAGTTTGGGTGGAATATAGGAGCCTTTACCGACCAGAGGGCCCTTTTTGACGAAGAACTCGCGCGCGACATCGGCGAAGGTGCGCCGCCTTTCGGGTTTCTCTTTAACATAAATTATTTCAGCCTGAGCGTCAAGTTCTGCCGCCGGAACTCCGAAGGAAGAGGCAGCCAGTTCCAGCAGTTGATTTTTTACTTCTTCGCCGGCCTGTTTGACCGCGGCGCCGGACATCAAGGTCTGGCGACTGGCATAGGCGCCAAAATCATGGGGCGCCGCCTCCGTATCGGCCGAGATGATATTCATTTTCTCGAAAGAGTAACCCATGGCCTCGGCTGCCATCTGGCAGAGGATGGTATCGCTGCCCTGCCCGATGTCAACAGCGCCTGTATAAAGGGTGGCGGAACTGCCATCTTCGTTGACTTTAATCACTGCCGCGGCGTGGGGGAGGTCAGTGCGGTAAATCGGGTAACCGGCGCCGGAGACAAAGGCCCCCAGGCCAATGCCAATCCCTCGGCCTTGGGACAGGGTCTTTCTTTTCTCGTCCCAATGAGAAATGTCCCGGGCCTTCTCGATCGCCGCCTGGAGAGCACAGGATCCCACTTTAAATTCGTTGGGGGTTATGGTGCCGGGCTTACGGGCATTGCGTAGGCGGAGGTCAATCGGATCCAGTCCTAAATGATGGGCGATATTGTCCAAGTGGCTTTCAAAAGCAAATCGGGGTTGGGGATGACCGTGCCCGCGTTGGGCGCCGCAAGCCGGCAAATTAGTGTAAACCCGGTACATGTCAAAGCGGTAATTAGGAAAGTCATAGAGAATGGTCAAAAGAGCGCCGGCATAATAGGCGCTTGCTACGCCCAGACTGGTATAGGCGCCGCCATCCATGAGGAAATCAGCGTGAACCCCGAGGATCTTGCCCTCCTTATCTACCCCGGTGGTGAGGTTCATATATTGGCGGTGCCGTCCCCGGTTATGGGCAAACATTTCGTGCCGGTCGTAAAACATTTTAACGGGCTTTCCAGTGATTTTGGCTAAGGCGGCTCCGGCAAATTCCAAACCGGTCGGCTCGAGTTTACCCCCAAAGCCGCCGCCGATGTAAGTTTTCAGCACCCGGACATTTCCCAGCGGGAGCCCGAACTGGCGAGCGATGTAGTACTGGAAGTAGTGCGGAGATTGGGTGCTAGAATAGACGGTTAGCTTATCCCCGTCCCACAGGGATATGGCGGAATGCGGTTCGATGGGCGTTTGATAGGCTCTTTGCCCCACGAAGCGGTCAGTACGAACGTAGAAGCTTTCGGCAAAGGCCTTTTCAACGTCCCCGAAGTTCTGATGAATTTCGGTATTGATGTTGTGCGGGTAATCGGCCTGAATTAAGGGAGCATCTTCGTCCATAGCTTTTAAAGGATCGAGGATAGCCGGCAAAACTTCATATTCTACCCGGATCATTTTCAGGGCTTTATAGACAGTTTCTTCATCCACGGCGGCTACGGCAGCGATTTTATCCCCAACGAACAGGGCCTTGTCAATGCAAAAAATATTTTCATCCCAGCGGGCCGGACTGATTCCGTACTTTTGGGAAGGGACGTCCTTGTGTGTGATCACGGCTTTGACACCGGGAAGTTTCTCGGCTGCGGATGTATCGATATGCACGATTCTGGCATGCGCGTAGGGACTGGTAAGAATTTTGCCTACCAGCATCCCCGGAAATTTCAGATCCCCGGTATATTTGGCCTGACCGGTCACTTTGGCCTTGCCGTCTATCCGCTTTACGCTTTTGCCAATGACACTGTACGTGTCGCCCGGGCTTTGGATCTCAGTCATGCTTGTTCCCCCTCCTCCGGAGCGGTTTTCTCGGCTACAGCGAGAATGGCTTTAACAATGTTTACATACCCGGTGCAGCGGCACAGATTGCCGGAGATGGCTTCCCGCACTTCCTTCTCGCTGGGATGCGGGTTGTGGGTCAGCAGGGCTTTACCGGCCAGGATCATCCCCGGAGTGCAGTAGCCACATTGGACGGCGGCATTTTCAAGAAAAGATTCCTGTAGTCCGTCTAATTTGTCGTTGTGACTGACGCCTTCGATCGTGGTTATCTCATGTCCCTCTGCTTCGACGGCCAGCACCAGGCAGGAATTGACGGGTTTTCCATCGATCAGGACTGTACAGGAGCCGCAATCTCCCAGTTCACACCCTTTCTTGGTTCCGGTCAAGTCCAGTTGGTCCCTGAGTACGTTTACGAGCAGAGCATTTGCTTTTACGGCTAAGGTACGCGTGTCGCCGTTGACATTTAGGTTGATTAGATGATATTTCCTCTGCCCGGAATCCGTTAGAACTTCAGCCACCACGGCACCTCCTAAATATGTTCTTTTTGGATTGCTTTGTGCAGAGCCCGGCGGGTTAGAACCCGGATCAGATCGCGCCGATATTCCGTTGATCCGCGGATGCTGCTGCGCGGTCTGCTTTCTTGGGCGGCCGCCAGGCCTGCCTGTTCCAGTAACCCCGGTGTCACGCGCTGCCCTACGATGACTTGTTCCGCCTGGCGAGCGCGCAGGGGCAGCGGAGCCGCTGCCGCCAAGACGATGCGGGCACTGCGGCAGATTTCGCCTTCCATGGTGACCGCAACGGCGACGCCGGCAATGGCCAAGGCGCCGGATTTACGCAGGCCAAACCGGATATAGGTGCTACCAGTCGTTGTTTGAGCGGGAACAATTACTTGGGTCAGAATTTCATCATCCCGAATTACAGTTTTGTGTACGCCCAGAAAGAATTCCTCCAGTGGAACCGTCCGTTCTCCTTCTGTACTCACCAAAGTGATTCTAGCACCGAGGACTATCAGGATCGGGGGCAGGTCCGCGGATGGCACGGCATTGACGATATTCCCACCGATTGTGCCCATGTGCCGGATTTGATTATTGGCCATATTCCAGGCAGCTTCGCTAATGGATCGGTATTTTTCCTGTAAAAGAGAGGAGTTGGCAATTTCATTTTGAGTGGCCAAGGCGCCGATCAACAAATCCTGCCCTGGTTCGGAGCGGATTTCTCTCAACGCTGACAGGTTTTTCAGGGAAATGATCACTTCCGGGGTGAACTCTTCGTGCTTCATTTTGTGCAACAGGTCCGTACCACCGGCCAGGATTTTGGCTCGGGAACCAAATTCCCGCAAAAGGCGGCAAGCCTCACTCAGATCCGGTGGCGCATAATAATCGAAATCCGGTAGATACACGTTGTTTCACTCCTCTAAGGTTTACTATGGAGAACAAAATGTTTCCTACAGAGGAATTATAACAGTAGAATTTTGAATAATCAATGTTCCGGGCTGAAAGGATGCCTATTGGGAACCAACTGTCTATCTTAAGGGTTAAACGGTTACCGGATTACGGGCGACCGGGTGGAGGAACAGGCCTGTTTGATTTATAAGACAATTCAGGCCTTCCTGGTATCCGTTGGTCGTTTTTTTTTGTTGGGTCAGCTTCAAAAGATACCAATTTTCTGCTTGGGGTGGTATTCTGTTTTTTAAAATAACTTTCACTCCAGCAACATCAATCGAAAACCCTATGAGCCAAGAGAATGCCCAAAGCTGTTTTCCCGTCTGGGAACTTCCCTTGTTGGGCCATCAGGATAGCTTTAGACCATGGAATTCTCTCTATCTCCAGGAATTCTCCTGCATCAAGGGGGAGAGGATCCCACACTAAATTTTTGCCCAAAAAGAAGTGAATCATTTCGTCAGAATACCCTACAGACATCAGAAAACTCCCGAGGGGTTCGAGGTTGGCCCGGAATCCGGTTTCTTCCCGCAGTTCCCGTTCAGCACCGGTACGTGGGGCTTCCTGCGGATCCAAGCGTCCGGCCGGGATTTCTAAAACAGTTTGTCCAAGGGCATAACGGTATTGACGTACTAACAACAAGTCTCGGGCTTGAATAGCTATCACGGCTACAGCGGGAGGAACCTTGACGATTTCCCGTACGGACTCTTGTCCGTTCGGCAGTAGAACAGAGTCACGATGCAGGTGGATGATGCGTCCTGCAAACAGGATTTCGCCCTTGAGCTTGGTTTCAGTCAGGCTTTTCATAGACTTAAGCACACTCCTCGCAGGGAATCTTATTTTATTTTAACATACTTACAAGGAGGATGGTTTTTCTTTTCTTTATCCACTTTGGGCAATTAAGCCGGAGTTACTTTAACCAAAATAGAGGTAGACGGAGACATAAGACTATGCTAAATTGAGTTACTATTCTGGATATTTCCGATGGGAGTTTTGCCTCATAAGTTCGAGAGGAGAAAAAAATCAATGAAACCAGAATGGTTAAGGTTGCAGGATATTGTTGGAATGGATACGGAAGAAGGGTTTATCTCTTTCCGGGGGAACAGACTTCTTCTTTTCCATGCGGATTCGCTTCGTCAACTCAAGGATGAGCTCATCAGGACCCTGGGGTTTGACTTGGCACGGGGAGTGTTTTCCCGATTTGGTTACAGATGTGGACAGAACGACAGCCAAAGTATAAAAACAATTTTCGAGCCGAAAGCCGAAAATGAATGGATGTTAGCTGGCCCCAAATTACATACTCTGGAGGGTATGGTGCACGTCACAAATGAGGTGCTCGATTATGACCGCCAGTCCAACCATTTTTACATGAGAGGAATTTGGCGCAATTCCTATGAGGCGGAAGAGTACCTGAAGATTTATGGCCGTTCCGAGCAATCTGTGTGCTGGACATTGGTGGGTTACACCAGCGGATATTGCAGTGAATTTTTCGGCCGTGAAACGATATGTGTGGAGACGAAATGCGTGGCCCATGGGGATCCCTATTGTCAATACGAAGTGAGGACCAAGGAGGAATGGGATGGAAGGGCGGACAAATACCGGTATGATTTACAACCGAATGCAGTGGTCAAAAGCTTGCAGCACATGTTGCGGGAAGAAAGGGAAAGGGTTGGCCAATGGCGGGTTTTGAATGATACTGCCTTGCTTCTCTCCCAGGGTCTCAACTTTGATCCTGTCGATAAAGCGGTTTACCATAAGATATGCCAGTTACTATTTGCAGAGAAGGCTTACTTAGCTGTGTGCGAGGATCATGGTCCGGACTGCCGAATTTTTGCCTATGAATTGGCTGCAGACTCGGTGCGGCAAAAGATGGTTAAAGACAAACTGGGAGTTCTTCTCAACCTGATGGTCAACGGTTCATCAATTCATCTGGGGGGAGAAAACCTTCCGCTGGGGATGAGTTTTCTTGGCAACTTCAGGGATTTGCTGGGGGTACCTTTGGTTGTCAACGGTCGTGAGACGGGACTCGTGTTTGTGGTCAACAAAATGACGGCAGAAGGTTTCACCTACTATGACGAAAACCTTCTCACCGTGCTCGGCTCACAAATGGCAATGGCCATGGAAAACACGAGATTGTACCAGTTGACGGATAGGAAATTGAAGGATAAAAACCAGGAGTTAATAAGAATCAATGAATATTTGACAGAACAGCAGAAATTCATGCAGGAGTCAATGAGTCTCCATGATCGGCTAACCAGTCTGGTGCTGGAAAACGCCGGTATCCACAAAATAGTTAATACTATGAGTCAGGCTATAGGACTGCCTGTCTGGATTGAGGACAAGGATCTTCGAGTTATGGCAAGAAACAAAAACGGAGCTACGGGGGATTCAGCAGTAGGTGGCCTTCTAACCGTTAGCTCTGAGTCAGAGCTGCGCGAGGTTCTTGCCAGAAAACAGACCGAGGTTTTGGCAAGAGTTGATTGCTACGGCAAGAAAGTACGCCTCTGTTTCACTCCCATTATTGCGGGCAAGGAGATCCTGGGCGTCCTCGTGGTGGATCTCCTGAATAAGAGTCTGGCGGAGGATGTGAAACTCATTCTGAGGGACGCCAGTGTGATCATTGCCCTGGAAATTCTCAAGCGGAAAGTGCTTGTTCAGGACAAAAGACGCTTGGTAAAGAACCTACTTGACGACTGGCTTTTTGGCGAAAGTTGCAACGAAGAGCAGGTTCTGGACCGGATTTTTAAGCTGGGCCTGGCATTGGATTATCCCATAAACCAATTTGTTTTGGAAGTTTCCGGGGAAGAATTCGGACAGCTCAAGCGACTTGTAAATAACTTGGAGGAAAGGCTTCCAGCGCAGGGAATCGTGGGATTTCAGGACCATCAGGTTGTGGTGCTTTTTTGCCAGGATCAAGACGGCCTGGTGGTGGAACAGATGGCGGGAGATTTAGAAAAAGAGCTGTCGGAAATTCCACATCTCCAGTATTGGCTCACCATCGCCGCCAAAAGTGACAGCATTGAAGATACGAGGCAGAATTTTATCAATGCGTGCGCAGTCAACAAAATCCTCAAACTCCTTCAGAAGAACAACACCAGTTTCCGCTACGAACAGCTTGGGGTTTACGGAATGTTGGGGATTCATCCGGAAAGGTTTGTTTGGTTTACAAACAAGCTTTTGGGGGAGGTGATTGAATATGATCGCAAACATAACACCGAACTCATCGTTACCCTTAAGTTGTTCTTTCAAAACAATCAAAATATACAGGCTACAGCCAGGCGCGGATTTATTAATAACGGAACCCTTAAATACCGTCTCAAGCGGATTCAGGAAATTGCTAAATTGAATCTCTCGGATTCTGATGTGAGCCTGCAGGTGCAATTAGCGTTAAAGTTTCTTTAAACGGAGGGAGAATAATGCCGAGAAGACGCAGAATTATTGTTGGAATTTCCGGTGCTTCAGGAGCAATTTATGGCATTCGCTTGCTGGAAAGTTTGGAAGTCGCGGGAGTGGAAACTCATCTGATTGTTTCTCCCGATGCGGAACGGACTATTCTGACAGAAACCAGGTACAACATGGAACAAGTGTGCGGATTAGCATCCGTGAACTATGAACATAGCAACGTGGGTGGCGCGGTGGCCAGTGGTTCGTTTCTTAGCGATGGAATGGTCATTGCTCCTTGTTCCATCAAAACTATGTCCGCGGTAGCCCATTCATATAACGATAATTTGTTGGTTCGGGCAGCGGATGTCTGCCTGAAAGAAAACCGGAAACTTGTTTTAATGGTCAGAGAGACACCTTTGCATCTTGGTCATCTGCGTTTACTGACGGAGCTGGCAGAAACGGGGGCCGTAATCTTGCCGCCGATGCCGGCGTTTTACCATCTTCCCCAGTCCATTGAAGATATTGTGAATCAAACGGTGGGCAAAGTTTTGGATCAATTTGGGGTTAGGCATGACCTGTTCCGCAGGTGGAATGGAGAGGTGGCAGAGGAACAAAGGACGGTCAAACCCCAATTGATTAAGGGGTGGAAAGTCAAATGAGCTTCAAAATATGATTATCCACTTTGGCTAAGAAACCGATTTGATTTTTGCCCATTACAGGAATATTCAGGGATCAAACCTTATGGTAAGATTTAAATTATTGATAGTAAGAAGATTGCGAAAGTTCACGTAAAGGAGGTGAGAAAACTGAAGAAGACGGTCGCTGTTGTAAGTACTTTGGATACCAAGGCGGCAGAGACTTATTACCTGAGGGAACAAATTGAAAGAAGAGGATGCAGGACTCTTGTTATTGATTTGGGAACCAGGGGTGAAGCCCGTTTTCCGGCCGACGTGACCAGAGAGGAGATTTTTGCTCTGGGCAATCGCGGGGTGGCCGTGTCCGTGGTGGAGGACAGAGTAAGACTGGGAGAAATCATGACGGATGGGGCTGCCACCAAGATTAAGGAATTGTATGCTTGTGGTCAGATTCATGCGGCCATTGGTTTGGGAGGAGCCACAAACAGCCTCATGGAAACAAACATTATGCGGGTTCTCCCTTTTGGAGTTCCCAAACTGATGGTGAGCAGTGTTGCAGCATCCCGTGGCCTAGCCAGCCGTTACTTCGGAACCGCAGACATTTCCATTATGCATTCTGTGGTCGATTTCACCGGTCTCAACGTGTTGACTAAGGATGTTCTGGAACGTGCCGCCGGATCCATAACGGGTATGATAAACGTACCGGAGCGGGAAGCAGGACTCATTGCGGATAAAAACCTCATAGCGATCACTCAGCTGAGTTTGTGCGAAAGAACCGCTGCGTTCGTGCGGGAACGTTTACAAGAAGAAGGGTTTCAGGTGATTGGATTCTCGGCAACCGGGGTAGCAGACAAGGCCATGGAGGAGCTCATTGAACGGGAAAGTCTGTTCAGAGCGGTAATTGACCTTGCTCCCGGGGGGGTCGGAGAAAATATATTGGGTGGTACAAGGTCTGCGGGTCCCAACCGTCTGGAGGTTGCCGGCAAAAATGGGGTGCCCCAGATTATCGCTCCCTGTGGGGTAAATCTGATGACACCGCCGCGGAGCAAATACAAACCCGAATACTATCGGCGACCAAAATATGATCTTGACCCGTTACGCACATTTCTGAGGCTAAGTTCGAACGAACTTATAACAGTCGCACAGGCGATGGCCCAAAAACTTAACATGGCGATAGGTCCGGTGAAGGTTTTGATTCCCTTGCGAGGATGGGCTTCATTTGATATGGAGGGGTGCGCAATTTATGATCCGGAAAGCGATCGCATTTTCACCAAAGAATTCAGGCACAGGGTAAACAGGAACATCGAGATCGTTGAAGTGGATGCCAACATTGATGAACCTGAATTTGGCGCGGCAGTGGTTCAGGCTTTTCATGACGTAATGGAGTATACCTGAGGGGAAGGGAGATGAAAGAATGATACCAGTACGCTATGATGAACAGACAGCAGCCGAATATAAGGCAAAGGGTTATTGGTCAGACGAAATTTATTCTGATTTTTGGGAAGAAAATGCTCGCAAGTACCCGGATAGGGAAGCTTTGGTGGATTCCAAGGGAAAGCGTCTGACTTGGGCTGAAGCAAGCAAGCAGATCCAGCAGGTAGCTCTCAAGTTGGTAGAACTGGGCATTTCTAAGGATGCCAGAGTGGTTATCCAGCTTCCGAACTGTGTCGAGGGATTTGTGGCGAGGTTAGCCTGCGAAAAGGCGGGAGCCATATCGATGACGCTGATGCACACTCTCAGACACAAAGAATTAGAAGAAATAATTGGATTGTTAGAGGCCTCCACGGTTATTATCCCTTACATGTACCGCAATTTTGATTATTATGCGATGCACAGGGAGATCCAAGAGTCGCTACCACTTCTGAAAAATGTGATCGTTATCGGTCCGGAAATTCCGGAGGGAGCCATTTCGTTTGATGAAATAATCAACACGCCTACGGAGAAAAACTATCCGAGCGACTATCTCAAGGACCGTCGGCTTGATCCCACACATGTGGGGTTTCTTACGACCACCACCGGAACAACCGGGGTGCCCAAAGTCGTTGAGCAAACCTTGGCAGCCCGACTCTGGAGCACCAAAACCCATATAAAAAACTGGAAACTGGGTCCAGATGATGTGGTATGTGCCGTTGCACCTTGGGCTGGATCGCCGGGTGGAACGCCTACTTATTTCTGTGCTCCTCAAGTGGCAGCCAAAATAGCCTTACTGTATGAATACACGGCCCCCAATGCCCTCGAATTCTTTCAGACAGAACGCGTTACCATTCCTGCTGTGGTGCCCGCCCAATTGGCTATGATTATTCAGGAACCTTTGGAGAACTATGATTTAAGCTCAATAAGGGCAATTCGCTGCTCCGGCGGGTATCTTTCTCCCACTCTGGCAGAGGAAGTAGAACGTAAATTTGGGATTCCGATTCTCAGTACCTATGGTTCACAGGACACCGGCTCAGTTTCGGGTGTTGCTCTCACGGACTCAGCAGAAAAGAGGCGTTCTACTGTGGGTCGCCCTTTACAGGGCAATCAGATTAAGATAGTGGACGATGCGGGGATTATTTTGCCACAGGGGGAGGTCGGACAACTTTATTTCCGAGGGCCGCAAAGTTCCAGTGGCTATTACAGGGATCCGGAGAAAACCTTTTCTGAGGCCTACGATGCGGAAGGTTGGGCTTCACCCGGTGATCTGGCAAAACTGGACGATGACGGCTACATCGTGATTGCCGGCCGAAAAAAAGACATCATCATCCGGGGCGGGCAAAACATTTATCCGGGTGAGATTGAGAATGCCTTAATGGCGCACCCAAAGGTTTCCAATATCGCCGTGGTAGCCATGCCGGACAAGATTATGGGGGAAAAAGCCTGCGCTTTTGTGATTCCTGCTAATCCGCAGGATCCCCTTACATTTAATGAGATGCTTGTCTATCTGCGGACAAAGAAGATAGCCAATTACAAATTACCGGAGCGGCTGGAAATTGTGAACACATTTCCGCTTGCTTCTGAATCCAAGATCAATAAGAAACGACTGCGGGAGATTGTTGCTGCCATGCTGAAAGAAGAAGGCTTGTTTGAGGAACGGGCATCGGGAGTTTTCGAGTAAATAAAAAACACGATAAGGCAAAGGAGGATCTGCTATGGAAAATTTAGAATTTGCCGATCACCAGGTGGAATGGTTGCCGACTAAGGCCTACCGTCCTGAGGATGAAAAAAGATTATGGTTTCATGACAACCTGCATAATAATCCACCGATCAGCCCGATGGGGGCCTCTGTCTACCATTGGCCGCGGGGAACTAAGTATGCAGCCGAGTGGTTTACATTTCCCTATTCGCGTGGATTTGATTATGTGCTCTACTACGGTCGGATCTATCCGAGTCCCATACCCATCACGGATCCAGAAGAGATTAAGAGTAAAGAGCCTATTTTCGGGCAGAAACTGTTTGAAATGGTCAATAATTGGCCGCAGCGTTACGCTGAAGTTGTGGAGGAATGGACTGGATCGCTCAATTATTTGAAGGGAATTGACAAGAAAGCACTACCTCTGGAGCGGCTGCTTAATCTACTGCGCGATGCGGTCAGTATTTCCAAACGCAGTTGGGAGCTCCATTTTGTGTGTATGTATCCGGCTCACTTTGCCTATATGACTTTTGAGGCCCTCTGTCAAAAGTATGGCATTGAAGAAAGACAGATGCGCGTTTTTCTGCAGGGATTTGAAACCAAAATGTATGAAATTGACAGGGGCCTCTGGGCGCTGGCCAAAGTGGCCGACGAATTGGAACTGGTGGAAGAGTTCAACGAAATTGCCAGCCAGAGCGAGCTATTTGAGAAGTTGTCCCAAAGCACTAAAGGCAAGCTCTGGTTGGGGAAGTTTAACGAGTTTTTGGCGGAATATGGTCGGCGTACCACGGCAGCCTTGTTTGATCCCTACTACAAAACCTGGATCGAGAATCCTATGCCGGCCTTTACCACAATCCAGACCTATATCCTGAAAGGGAGCTTCAATTTTGAAGCACATACCAAAAAAATTATTGAAGAACGGGATCAAATGATTGCCAAAACGATCGACGGGATTCCGGAAGCTGAACGGCCAGAGTTCCTTCAGGCTTTGAAACATGCGCAATATACGTATCCTTTTAACGAAGACCACAATTTTTATGTGGAGCAGTGGACCTATTCGGAACTGCGCTATGTGATTCAGGAATGCGGAAGACGCCTCGTGCACTGGGGTTTCATGGCTGAAACTGACGATGTGTTTTTTATGACCATTGATGAGTTGGATGAGGTGTTGTCTGACATCAAGGTCGACAAGAAAATTGGCATTATGGATCACTGCGACCGGGTGCGGAATATGGTGACAAGGCGGAAGTCCGTCTGGCAGGAACTGCATGAGATCAAAGTACCTGCCATCATTGGGACGGTACCTGAAGGCAGAATCGACGACCCGGTATTCATCAAGATCTGGGGGATGACGGATGACGTTATCCGCGGTCAGGCTAAACCGGAAATCGATATCGCCAACCGGTGGGAGGGATTCCCCGGGGCGCCCGGGATTGTAGAAGGAGTTGCCCGAGTCATTTTAGGCTATGAAGGTTTCTCTGAGGTGCAGCCTGATGAAATTCTGATCGCTCCCTTTTCCACACCGGCCTGGACGCCTCTCTTTTCCAAAATTAAGGGAGTGGCCACAGATAGCGGCGGGATGCTGGCTCATGCAGCGATCTGTGCCAGGGAATATGATATTCCGGCTGTGGTGGGTACGATTACCCGGGGTAAAAAGGTAACTGAAGGAATTAAGACCGGACAGCGGGTGCGGATAGACGGCACCAAAGGAGTGGTTGAACTCCTTTCCGATTAGGAGGACGCTATGATTAAATTCTTGGAAGATTGCTCAAGAAATGATGTGGCGCTTGTAGGTGGCAAAGGGGCAAGTCTGGGAGAGTTGAGTAAGGCGGGAAAACAAGTGCCACCGGGTTTTACCATTACTGTAAATGCCTATCGTAAGTTCGCCACGACAACCGGGGTAAGCCAGATTATTAACAGCTTGTCGGTTGAAGGGAAGGTATCACATATTCGGATCAGGGAGGAACTGGAGCCACACTTGCTAAGTGCCGGCATTCCGGAAGATGTGGAGGATGCCATCCGGAAGGCGTATTTGCATTTATCCCAGAAAGTGGGCGGGAATCCCCTTGTGGCAGTCCGATCCAGCGCTACCATGGAGGACGGTACAAGTACCAGTTTTGCCGGTCAGCATGAAACATTTCTCAATGTCTTGGGAATTGAAGATGTGCTGGACAAAACGCTCAAATGTTGGGCCAGTATGTTCTCAACCCATGCCTTGCATTACCGGTCCGCTAATGACATCCCTATTGAGGAGGAGGCTATGGCCGTAGTCGTCCAGAAAATGGTTAATGCGAAAGCTTCTGGAGTGGCTTTCACGGTGGATCCTGTAAGCGGGGATCAGAGTAAAGTGGTGATTGATGCTTCCTGGGGTTTGGGAGAGGGAATTGTCGGCGGTCTTGTGACACCGGATCACTTCGTAGTGGATAAAGAGAGTCTGGAAATTACGGAACGATGGATATCTCCAAAGAGCATGGAGGTTGTACGGGATGCTCAAAGCGGAGAGACCATTCATAGAGAGGTGGCTAAGGAAAGACAAAATACATCTTGTCTCACGGCTATGGAAATAAAGTCGATTGCTCAGATTGCAGTGTCCATTGAAGAGCACTACGGACAACCTCAGGACATAGAGTGGGCATTGGAGCGAAGTATTCCTTTTCCCAAAAGCCTCCTTGTCCTGCAAAGCCGTCCTGTTACAGTGTGGGGTAGGGCTAAGATGGGATTACAACATTGAAACAAAAATCAAAAAGGGGGATCTACAGGTATGGCAACTAACGACTTGCGTAATTTTATCGCGCAGTTGGAGAATAACGGTGACTTGATGCGGATCAAAACCGAAGTGGATTGGAATCTGGAACTGTCCCATGTGGCCAAGGTCAACGAGGAAAAAAACGGGCCGGCGCTATTGTTCGAAAATGTCAAGGACTATCAAACCCCGGTTTTCGTGAGTGCTCTTTCAACCACTCAACGCTTGGCCGTGGCCATGAATATGCCCATCAACACCACGCTGAGCCAGATGGCTAAGGAATGGGTTGTCCGTACCAAGAAGCTTATTCCCCCGGTCTGGGTGGAGAGCGGACCGATCAAGGAGAATATCGATGTAGGGGAACAGATCGATCTTTTCAAATTCCCTGTACCGAAGTTTTATGAGAAGGACGGCGGTCGCTACATCGGAACCTTTGTCAGTGTGGTAACAAAAGATCCCGAGACGGGCTGGGTGAATCTGGGTACCTACAGAATGCAGATCCTTGATGAGAAAACGTGCGGTATTATGTTTATCAAAGGAAAGCACGGGGATTTGCATCGCATGAAATATGCTAAACTGAACAAGCCGATGCAGGTGGCGGCTATCATAGGTTACGACCCGCTTATGTTTCTCGTTTCCAGCACCCTGATCGGGGCGGGAGAGGACGAGTATAATTATGTTGGCGCTTTGCGCGGTTCACCGGTGGAGGTGGTGAAAGGAGAATATGTGGACTTGCCCATTCCGGCTGCCGCAGAGATGGTGATCGAGGGAGAACTATGGCCGGAAAAACTACGGGATGAAGGACCCTTCGGTGAATATACGGGTTATTATTCCGGTAAAGGGACGGTTCCCCGCCACTATATTGATGTAAAAGCTGTTACCTACCGTAAGGACTTGATTTTTCATGCCACAACGGTGGGACGACCAGTTACGGATACCCACATGATTCAGGCCATGAACAGGACTTCAACCCTGTGGTCTGACCTGGAGGCCATGAAAATTCCCGGTATTCAGTCTGTCTACATCCCTCCTGAGTCGTGTGGCCGGTTTATGGCGGTTGTATCGGTGAAACAGATGTATCCGGGACACTCCAATCACGTTGGGAACGCTGTGATTGCCACAAGCACAGGTTCCTATGGAGTGAAAGTGGTGGTTGTTGTGGATGAGGACATTCCGGCGGACGACATGGGACGGGTGTTGTGGGCTATGAGCACCAGGATGGCGCCGGAACGGGGCGTGCAGATAATTTCCCGGGGTCGCTCCACTCCGCTGGACCCATCCTTGCCCATTCAGGGGAGGGATATTACTTCCCGCATCATCATGGACTGTTGTATACCTTATGAATGGGAGGAAAAACCTACGAATATCCAGCTGACGGATTCCGTTCTGGCCCATGTCTTGGAGAAATGGAAAGATTATGGGTTTAATGAATAGGCTGTGGAATTTGGTGAGCCGAGCAAAAGATTTCGAGCTTTAGTTTTCGGAATGATCAGGATTGAATCATGCTCTTTCCTGAGTATACCCCCTTGGTCTCGGACTTAAATGTCTACGGGAACCCTGGGGGTATTTCGTTTACCCTGAAAGCTATTAGTTGCCACCCTAAGATTTTTAGGCATGTTAACTAAGCGAAAGTAACCACTCGAGGGGTTGGGAATATAGACGGATATTGATATAAAGAAGAATTTATGTCAATATGGTCATACGAGGAAAGCGCGAAACAGGAGGTGAGCAAATGGAATAAACTTAGTTCATGGATATGGGGATAAGAGGGAGTGGTCTGTATGTTTGAAGACGCAATCACTAAAGCTTGGGATCAGCTTAACGAAATTCGGCAAATTAAGAAATGCAGGTCATGTGAGTGTCTGCTGGACACTCTTGAGGCGATAAGGGGTGACCTTCAAGATATTGATGCTTCAAATGCTAAGGACATTCGTGTTGAGATGTCAGAGTGGTTTGAAGATGGAAATATTAATCGACACCCCTGTCTTGGATGCGAGGACTGCCTCCCTATCGAACCCTATAATCAATTTAGCAAATCGATACGTGGTATTAGCACCCATGTTCAAGAACAAGGATTATTTACCATGCTGGGTTCTTCTTGTGGCTGTGGGCATTCAAATGCACCGGAGCCAATACAGCAAAACATTGATAAATGGCCGGTTGTTGAGGGCAATTATCAGGTGGGAAGACAGAATTCCAAGGTGGCAGTTTGTACCTTAGCTGATTCTGATTTATTGGAGGAAATTGAACATGCGGGGCTTCTGGAACAAGTTGCTATTGTTGGCACCCTGGCAACAGAAAATCTAGGCATCGAACGTTTAATTAGGAATATTGTAACGAATCCAAGTATCCGGTTTTTGATTCTTTGTGGGAAGGATTCTCGTGGTCACAAAGCGGGTCAAGCCGTTCTAAGCCTTAAATCCAGTGGCATTAACGAACAACGGCAGATTCTGGGGGCCGTTGGCCCTCGTCCAATTCTAAAGAACTTATCACAAGTGGAGCTGAAAGCCTTCGCAAATTATGTTACGGTGATAGATGAGATTGGGACTCATGATATAGACCGGTTGAGGAATGTCATCAATACCTGCAATGCCCAACCGGAAGGTTCGGAATTAATACTTGCCCCGAAAGTGCACTTACCGAAAACTGTTGAAGTCGAAAAATCGTCGAAATGGGAACCTGACCCCGAAGGTTATTTTTTGGTTTTAATTGACTGGGATGCCCGAAAGATTATCTGTGAGCATTACACGAATGACCATCTTCTCAATGAAGTTATTCGGGGAGACAGAGCATCTGACATTGTCAATACCGTTATCAAACGGGGTTTGCTCTCTAGACTCGACCATGCGGGATACTTAGGCGGGGAATTGGCCAAGGCTGAAGCTGCTTTAGTGCTTAAAACAAAATACGTTCAGGATGAAGCGGCTAAACCGGCCCTGCCGCCGAGAGCAAAGACTTACCTGAAAAAAGCTCGCTGGGCTCACTCTCGTGAAGGTAGTATTTGAACGATATTTCCTATACAAGCTGAAGAGAGGAGCCATGAATCTTCCTTAGACTCGCTACTCTCTATACGAACTTTTGAGTAATCAATATTTTGAGATCAATTGTTAATTAAAAGCCACTCGTTCCAGCGTGCTTTTGCGCGATTCCATTCGTAATACAGTCATATTCATCTTGGTTTTTAAACAAACCCGATCACACATAGCCGTACCGATGGTGGAGTCAATCAAGCAGTTCCCGGTCGGAGGGATTTTCACATCTTCTTTCCCATAAGAACCAATCCTTGGGCCATTTCCGAAATGTAGGTTATGGCCCTGGTCAATTCGACGATGCCGATCGCCTGGGCTTCGCTTATGCTTGCCAACTCACTCACCGAATCAGCGAGCCGCCGCACCGATTCTTGGACCTGGCGGACATCAGCTTTGATACTTCCCGCAGATATGTTGGTACTGTCGGCCAGTTTCCTCACCTCGTCCGCTACTACGGCAAAACCTCGCCCATGCTCACCGGCGCGTGCAGATTCAATGGAGGCATTGATGCCCAAGATATTGCTTTGGGTAGACAGTTTCTTGATTTCATCGGTAATATGGGTTACATGGAGAATATCCTTTTTGACAGTTTGTGTTTCTCCATCCATGGTTTTAGCCGCAGCTGAAAGTTCCTCACTCTGTGCTGAAAGGTTCTCGGCCGAAGCCGCGAATTGTTCCACAGCTGCAAGCAATGTCTCCCCCATATTGACCAGTTCGTCATATTTCTCAATAGATATGACCAACGAAATGGCTCCCACTACTGCTCCCCCGTCTATGATGGGATTGGATATAGCGACATAAGGAATCTTAAATTTTGTTTTATCATTAACCCTTGCCATGATCCGCTGCTTGGTTCGAAGGGCTTTGTATGCTGCGGACTGTTCGGGAACGATATCACCTTCCCGGAAGCCTATATCCAATTTAGGATTAATGCAGGTTTTGATCACCCTTTCAAGATCGGTAACAAGAACGGAAATATCTTGTTCATACCAATTCTGTATGTCCGGAGTCACATCAAGCACGCTTTCAAGTTTCATGAAACGCCACCCCTCCTGTATTTGGCAATGTTTAGAATACTTGGCTTCGCGACTTAGGCGCTATCGCTATTTCTATTGAAAGATATCTCTCGCTCCCGGCCCCCATTTTCGTGACATTCATCCTCCTAGTGCCGGAAGTTGCAAGGGGCGGTTGTTAAAAACTATTATAGCACAGGGGTTTGACGTAATCTATTTGAATACCATTGTCCTCCCTTTGCGGCAAAATATGGCCATGAACAGTCGCAACCTGACTTTTACAGTTGGCATAGCAAATTAGCCCGGAACAGCTAAACAAATCCTTTTGTAACGCGGAGGTCCGCGTTTTTTTGTGATTATACTTGATGTTATGCTAATGATGTGCTAACATGGGTGTAGGTGATGTGACATGGTCAAAATAGACAAAAGAACGAATGCGAATGGAACACCCAGGACGCAGGTGCGCGTGGTCGAGGGCTATCGCCCCGGCCCGGGAATGGCCACCAAACAACGAACGATTCGAGACTTCGGGTATCTCGAAGATCAAGGAGACCCCGATGCTTTCATGGCGAAGGTCAAAGAATTTAACGCCAATTACAGAGCAGAAAACGTTCCGCTCCGAATAGAGGCTCCCGGAACCGCAAGGATGTACTGCGAGGAAAACCGGCGATTGAACTACGGATACAAATTCCTGGAGGCCGTCTATGACCTGCTCGAAATCGATTCATTCATCAAGAGCTATGAGAAATCGCACAGATTCCGGGGGGAGTATTCGCCCAGTGACATTTTCAAATTCCTGGTGCTGTTAAGAATCCTCAGCCCGGATTCGAAGCGTGCCTCGTGCCAGATGAAAGACGGCTTCTATGGGATGAGCACGGACTTCACACTGCCGGATGTCTACAGGTCACTTGACCACTTCGAGGATTTCGAGGTGGAGTTACAGTGGCATTTGAATAAGTGTGTCAAGGAGACGATCGGTCGCGACCTTTCCTACGCGTTCTATGACGTGACCAACTATTTCTTCGAGATAGACTTCCCTGATGG
>LDXJ01000036.1 GCA_001029295.1 Peptococcaceae bacterium CEB3
GACGCAATGTATGACGGCTATTTTTGTATCATCACTAGCGAACTTGACTATGATGAGCGGAAAATGCGCCAAGTGTACGGCGGCCTTTGGCGGATAGAGGAGTCCTTTAGGATTATGAAAACAGACTTTTATGCCAGACCCGTGTTCGTGCGCAAGAATGAGCATATCCGTGCGCATTTCCAGATCTGCTTCGTCGCGCTCCTCATCATTCGAATCATTCAGCACCGTATGGGCGAAAAGGCACTGTCAGCCGAGCGTATAGCCAGAGCGTTGGGTGTCGCGACATGTCAGGTTTTGAAGGGCGGCATCATTCACCTCGACGATGTCGGCGGTGCGATCGCGTTCCAAAAGGTCCGTGACAAGAAAGGCAAACTTGTGGATACGCTGGCATTTTCGGACGAAGATGAAATCGCGCTGGACTACAAGTTAATTCAGGATACGTACGACACAGATTGCTACAACATCTATTTTCGGCAGGAGGTGTTTAATAAGTTCCTGAAGAATATCTCCTTAGCATAACAAAATTCAAATACGGTCATATCAGAGAAAAGCCCGTAGTTTCAACACCTATGGGCTTTTCGCATTTTTCAAACTGTAAAAGTCAGGTTATAGCACGGATATCCGTCGGAAAAGAAACTTCCAGGCATAGAAAACCCGTTCAAGTCATAAAAATTGGCAGAATGAGTTGGCGTGAGGAAGGTTGGTCGGCATGCGACGAGGTCAGGAACAGTTACACGGCATGCGGCGAAGCCCAAAAGGGTTACACGCTGGGCGACGAAGCCAAGCGGAGTTACGCGGTGCGCGGCGAAGGCGGGAAAGGTTTTACGGCGTGCGGCGGGCCGTCATCCTTCTTTTCCTTGCCCTGCCGCTCACGTTTTGTTTTGCGTTTGTTCTTTTCCGGCCGGTTCCGGTCCAGGCTGATCCGACCCCGGCCTTTTCGGCCGAGCGGGCATCGGACTATATGAAGTATCTGGTGCAGAAAATCGGGCCGCGGCCGGCGGGCAGCAAGGCGGAAGTGAAAGCGGCCCAATACATCTACTATAATCTGGAACAGAGCGGTTGGAAGGTACACGACGAGCCATTCAGTAAAGTTGTTGTGCGCGATTCCCCCCTGCCAATGGGCCAAGCGAAGGTCGAGCTGGTTAACAGCCAAAACATTATTGCCGAATTGCCGGGCGCGAAGGCAGATGCAGTGGTGTTGGGAGCGCATTACGATTCGGCGGATGTCAATGCCCCCGGGGCCTTGGACAACGCGTCCGGGGTGGGAGTCTTGTTGGAATTGGCCCGGGTTCTGGCGGCAAAGCCCCATGAAGAAACATATGAACTGATCTTTTTCGGTGCGGAGGAAGCGGGCCTGGTGGGTTCTTCCCATTATGCCGCCCGGGTTGATCTTTCCGCCGTCAATTGGATGCTGAATATAGACATGGTTGGGACACCGTTGGAAATTGACGTGGCCGGGAAAAAGTCAGCTCCCCCGGAACTCGTGGCGAGAATCACGGAGCTGGCCCGCAAAAGTGGAATTGCCTTTCATCTCAGCCGGGATGCGCTGATCATGAATCGGGATGCGCCTCAGGGAGGAAACAGCGACTTCAGTTCCTTTTTGGAACACGGAATTCCGGCGCTGGGGATAGGAATGGCCGGACGTCCTCCCGGTTTTTACCATAGGCCGGAGGACCGTGTAGAACGGGTTCCGCTGACCGAGTTGCAAAAGGTGGGCGATTTTGTTGCGACGCTGGCTCAGTCGGTGCGCCTGAAGCACACGGGTCCCAGGACTTGGGACGAACTCTACCTGACCTTTCAGCTGGGGTCGTATGTTTTCATTTTGTCCAGTCTGGGGCTGCGTTTACTTTCCCTCTTTGTCTTCCTCCTGGCCGGTTTGTGGTTTGCCCGCTGCTTGAAGAAGGGTTTGCCCGGAAGATGGATCAATTACCTGGTTTTGCTGGGGGTCGTTAGCCTGACAAGCCTGGTGCTCGTAGCGGCGAGTGGTGTCGGCGAACTCTTTTGGCAGGTGCTCAAGAGGAAGGAGCTGGTGTGGTACGCCTATCCCGGTTGGTTTCTGCTGGCTCGCTTGGGGATAGCAGCTGGGCTTTTCTTCTTCCTGACCGGTTTCTTTACGCGGGTGCCCTTGCCTCGCGAGCCGGACGCGTATTGGCTGACCTCGGCGGGTGCTGTAGGTATTGCCGGGTTACTGGCGGCCTTTATCCGGATTGATTTCGCTTTTCCCTTCGTCTTTTGGCTTTTTTGTCTTTGTATCCAGAAGGTGTGGCCGAACCTCATCCTCGCTTTCCTCGGACCGTATTTTTTCTACCGTTCTCACTGGGAGTTGTTTCATTCGAACCAGTGGGAGGGGTACTATTCTATTTTCCATCGTTATGCTCTCTTATTTATTGTTCTCTATTCCCTCCTAATCATTCCCCTGCTCTTGGCCCTTCTCCACGTCGCTTCCTTCAAGCCTAAGGTGTGGCAGCGCCGCTTGGCGGGTCTGAGGTGCCCGGCCCTTCTGTTCAGTGTGCTATGCGTTCTTCTGTTGGGATTGGTCCCGAGCTACACGGCTGAGTTTCCACAGAAGCTCACGGTGCGCGAGGAATGGCAGGGCGACCGGCCGGGGCAGCTGGTCCTCCTCTCTCCGGACAATTTGCCCGCGAATTTGGCCAAGGAACTGCGGGTGGCACCGAAAAAACGCGTGGTATTGCCTGGTCTGCGGCAGGAGGCCCCTATGGCTGTGACGGCCGAGGTCTTGAATAAACCGGGCTCCGGAGAAAGAACCGTGGATTTAGCTTTAGGGTTTAAGTATGCGCGTGATCCGTATCTGGTCAAGATAAAATTGGAGAGCAGCCGCCCGTTCAAGGTTACGGCCATGGATGAGTTTTTACCCCTGTCAAAATTGCCGCGTAAAGTTCGGCTCGTCGGAAAGCGCAGCCCTCAGGGAGACTACGCTCTCCTATTGGAACGAACTCCGCCTCAGCGCAATCTGGTAAAAATGTCCTTGCAGTCGGAAAGTACGCTAAAATGCACGGTGGAGGCGACGTTTGCCGACCCAGAGCAAAGTTTTCGCATTGCGGCCAAGAATTTGTCAGTCGATTATCAGGCGGTTTACCTGAAGACTCTGGAGTTCTAGCGAGGCAAGAAGCTGGAGTTTGAGGCAAGCACTCTTTTCTCAAGCGGCCGGCTGCCTGTTCACACACTTGTTGAGGTGGCAAAACTCTCTAGCATACGGAAGGTAAGAAACGCAGAAGATATTTGTGCGGGAGATACTTTTGTCGGAGACACTTCGGAGGAGGTAGCGGAACATGTATAAAAAAATAGCGGTGGAGGACGGATTAACCAACGTTAGCGAAGCCCTTCAAGCGGCGGGATTTCAAACCTCATCCCTTGACGGGCAAACCCTTGAGAGTGTGCGGGCCGTGGTGGTGAAAGGTGACGGAGCCGGTGTTTTAAGCCAAGACGCCGACAACTTGAAAGTTCCCGTCATTAACGCGGCGGGACGCAGCGCTGAGGAAGTTGTGGACGTTCTGCGAGACCGTTTGGGGGATTGAGGCAGCGGTGAAGCCCGGAGCCGATCTGAGTCGCGCGGAACTCGAATTCCGCTGAACTTCGCCGAGCTGTGCCGGCTGCAGCCGAGCCAAGGCGAAAGCGCGAAAGCCCCAGAAGGAAAACCATGTCTTAACGAAGGCATGGTTTTCCTGTTTCCTGCTGAAGCTGCAAATGGACCAAGTGGAGTATTTTACCATATAATACAGTGGAATAAGTGCGAGAGAGGAGGAGTTCTTATGGCTTTCGCCTTGCTGCCTTTGGGGGCCGGTCTCTTCGGGTTCGGTTTGGGTACCATCTACGGCGCTTCTCTGCACCCTTATCCTTACGCCTATCCCCCGCCCTATGCCTACCCTTATCCGTATCCCTACCCATATGGTGGATACCGGCGCTGGTAGCGGCTTTGGGGACAAGTGAAAACCTCGGCTTCCGCGTTCGCCCGATTGCTCCACTGGAGCAATCGGGGCGCAAGCCGGGTTTTCTATGCCCCGGCTCTGGGGTGTGCGTGGGACAAGTGCAACCTCGGCTTCTGCCTTCGCTGACGCTCGGCACAAGCCGGGTTTTCTATGCTCCCTGCTTGGGGTGTGCGTTTTCGGTGGAGGTGTGGTATAGTCAGGGACAGAGATTTTCGCCTTTTTGGGCGGAGCGGAGGTTTGTATGCCGGGCAAAGTTTACTTAAAAAGAGACAGAAAGAAGAGACTGGAACAAGGACATCCCTGGGTGTACAAAAGCGAGATCGAACGAATTGAGGCTGAAGAGACGGACGACTTGATGCGGATCGTAAACCACGAAGGGTATTTTTTAGCCCAAGGTTTCTATAATCCGCTGTCGCAAATTGCGGCAAGAGTCGTCGACTACCATGAAGAGAGTGTCATAGATGAGGAGTGGTTTGAACGGAGAGTCCAAGAGGCCTGGGAACGGCGGAAGCGGCTGCTGCCGGGGGTACGCTCCTGCCGGGTGGTCTACGGAGAAGCTGATTTTCTGCCAGGCTTGGTCGTGGATAAATATGAAAACGTCTTGGTCGTACAAATTCTCTCCGCCGGGATGGACCGGCGCAGGGTCTGGATCTTCGGGGCCCTGCGAAAGGTATTTGATCCCACGGGAATCTACGAACGGGACGACGTTCCGGTGCGGCGGCTGGAGGGATTGGAGGAACGCAGCGGTTTTATTGGGTCGGAGTTTGAAACGACGCTTACTATCGAGGAGAATTCCCTGCGGATTGCCGTGGATGTGGCCGAAGGGCAAAAAACAGGCTACTTCTTTGATCAGAGGGAAAACCGGACCCGCTTGCAGCCTTTTATGATCGGATGGGGACGGAAACGCGGAATTACAGTGGGGACGGGCGGGCAAGCGGTCGATGCCACAGGAAAGCCCGTCAGAAATCCGTTTTGGGATGGAGCGGAAGTTCTGGATTGTTTTTCTCACACCGGCGGGTTTATGCTCCATGCCTGTCTGTATGGAGCCAAGAAGGTGACCTGTGTGGATATCTCGGAAAAAGCGCTTGAGACCGCCAGGGAAAACGCTCTGAACAATGGTTTCCTGCACAGGACGGAGTTTGTATGCGCCAATGTCTTTGATTATCTCCGCCAGCAAGTAGAGGCTGGGCGAAAGTGGGATGTTGTTATACTCGATCCCCCGGCTTTCGCCAAGAACCGCCAAGCTCTGCCGGGAGCGGTGCGTGGCTACAAAGAGATCAATCTTCAGGGAATGAAACTTCTTCGCTCCGGTGGAATCCTGATCAGTGCCTCTTGTTCATACCACCTCAGCGCGGAGAAATTTCTCACCCTCGTGCAAGGCGCGGCGGTCGATGCTAAGAAAGTTCTTCGGTTGGTGGAATTTCGCCGGGCGGGCTTGGACCATCCTGTCCTGGTGGGCAGTCCCGAAACCGATTATCTGAAATTCGGAATTTTTGAGGTGATGGAACGGCACTGAAGTAAAATTCACCCATCTGTGCCTTGTTTGCAAATTGGTTTCTTTGGCTTATAATAAAATATAAGGCTCGGTGGAGAATGTCCAGCGGGGATAGGTTGGGTTGTTGAGGAGGGGGCTGCTGTATGTCGGAGAGGTCTCAGGAAACAGATTCGTTTGCCGATGTTTGTAACCAGTTGCGCAATCACGCTTACAAGTTGACCCCTCAACGTCAAACTATTCTCAAAATCTTTCTTGAACAGGGCAGCGGGCATTTGAGCGCCGAAGAGATCTATCAACTGGTAAAGCCGCATTATCCGGACATCGGTTTGGCAACGGTTTATCGCACCTTGGATATTCTAGCAGACCTGGGCATCTTGCAGAAAAACGATTTCGGTGATGGGCGCAGCCGTTATGAATTCAGCCGGCGGGATGAGCATCACCATCATCACTTGATCTGTCTGCGTTGTGGGAGCGTTTCGGAATTTGATGACGACCTCTTGGAATCCTTGGAAACGATGATTGCAAAGCGCAATAAGTTCAAAGTGGTGGATCATGTCTTGAAATTCTATGGCTATTGCAGTAGGTGCCAGGAAGAATTGAACCGAGATGCGTAGTATTGTGGAGAATGGCGCTGCCGCGGGGCAGCGTTTTCTTGTCTTATTGGGAAAGTCTGCCTTTGCCCCACGCCTACAACAGTAGGATTGTGAATACGTTTCTGTAACCGGGTCGAACCGAGAATACTGAAACATCGGATTGAAACATAGCGGAGGCTGGGTATAAGCGGGGATATTTAAGCGGAAACGCGAGCGGGCTGCCGTTTGAAGCCGAAAGTTGGCGTACGGTTTTTTCCTAATCAAGGAGGATATTCGGGAGGGGGCCACGAATTAGGGACATGGAAGAAAATGTAAGGAGGAAGGAGCCATGTCCCATCCTTTGGTCTCAAAAACCGGTGACGAACGCAGGCAAGTGCCTGTTTTCTGGCGCGAGTTCAAAGCCAATGTTCTGTCTTTGCGCGGCAAGAACGATGAAGCGATAGAGGTTTGGGTAGAACTGCTGAGGTCGGATTTGCCCCGGCCACAGTTTCAAATTGTAGAAAAACTGATTAAGGCCCGGGTGTACGTTGAAGCGAAGGAGTATCTGGAAAGGCTGGTCGAGAAGCCCGGAGGGGACCTGGGCGAAATCAAATACCAATTGGCGAGAAGCTGCCTCGGCCTGGGACTGGTGCAGGAGGCAAAAGAGGCCATTGAAGAAGCGCTGGAAGTTGGTCCGGAAAAAGCCGCTTACTGGAGTATTGTGGCGGACTGCCGGTTGGAACAGGGTGAATGGAGATTGGCGGCGGAGGCCTTGGATAAATCGTTGCGGGCGGACCCCAAACAGGCGGAGACAGTCTTTCGCCTCGGTACGATTTATTCTTACAACGGGGAGTATGCCGAGGCTCTGCGTTGTTTCTCAGGCGCTTGTCAACTTCAGCCGCGTAAGGTCGGGTATTGGGAAATGAAAGCCGAAATGCATTTGGAACTCGGGCAGATCAAGGAGGCGTGTTTTTCCTACAAGCAAGCTTTACGCTATTGTGCCGACCCGGAAATCATGGCCCGCACCGCTTATTGCTATGTCCAGTTGGACGAAATTGAAAAGGGAACACGCTACTATGAGAAGACCTTAAAACACGAGCCGGATCATTATGACAGTCTGTGCAATCTAGCTGCCATCTATCAGAATCAGGGGCGGTCCAATGAAGCACTGAGGCTCTTGGAACGGGCCCACAGCATTTTTCCGAATGATGCCATCCTCCTCAATAACCTAGCTTACATCATGGTACATCTGGGCCGGACCCGCAAAGCCCAGGAGTATTATCAGGCCGCTCTCAGTCTCACTCCCCAGCATCCGCTCATCCTCTATAATTTAAGTGTGTGTTTGGCGAGCAAAGGCGAGTGGAACGGAGCAATTGAGATCATCCAACAGTTGTTGGAAATCGATCCGGATCATTCAGATGCTTGGGCACTCCTGGGGAATATTTATGATGAGATCGCCGAGCCGGAATTGGCGATTGATTGTTTCAACAAAGCATTGAAGCTAGCCTAGGGTCGGTTTTAAAACTGTGCCACACTTGGTGAACGATTCGCCATCATTTAGATTTGCATCGCAGGATTTCACAGGAGCGCGTCAAGGCGCTCTTTTTTTGGCTAATCGGTCGCCCAAGCGGCGCGCGGCCGAGTTTTCCCTAGTCCGGGCAGGATCTTACGGTTGGGCGGAGATTTGTGGCAACCGCAGCGCGAAGGTGGAAAGCCGCACTCTTCCGCCCCCAGCCGGGGATGGTCGAAGTAGTTTGCTTTTCGAGTCAAAGATGTTAGAATGGAATCTAAAATGTAACAATTTATTGGGCTTTATCGGGCCTTATTGGACCGATACAACCAACCGGGCCTCGTTCGCCGTCAGCCGTCCCGCGGCTGGGAACGTATGCCGCGGGGTCCCAGATAGAAAAGGGCAGAAAAAAGGGAGATGTTGACAACATGGATATGGCAAAAATTGAGGAAGCGGTAAGGATGATTTTGGAAGGAATCGGCGAGGACCCGGACCGGGAAGGATTGGTCGACACGCCCAAACGGGTGGCTCGGATGTACGAGGAAGTTTTCGCGGGATTGGGGGAAGATCCCAGTGAACACCTGAAAGTGCAATTTTCCGAGGATCATGAAGAGATGGTGATCGTCAAAGATATTCCGCTCTACTCTATGTGTGAACACCATTTGATTCCGTTTTACGGGTTTGCGCATGTGGCTTACATTCCGCGCAAAGGCAAGATTACCGGACTTTCCAAATTGGCGAGGGTGGTTGAGGGGTATGCTAAGCGCCCCCAACTGCAAGAACGGTTGACTTCCCAGATAGCGGACTCTATTATGAAGATGTTGGAGCCGCGCGGGGTGTTGGTGGTGATTGAAGCCGAACACATGTGCATGACCATGCGCGGCGTGAAAAAACCCGGCTCGAAGACACTGACATCCGCTGTGCGCGGGATCTTCAAGAGCAGTGAGGTCACTCGGGCGGAAGGTTTTGCTTTGATTCACGGAAACCGTCCCTGAACCGTCCCTGAAGGTCGGGACGGTAAAACCTCGCTTGGCCGGAAGTATTTCAGGGGCGTGAAGCCATCGAACTATAAAGTTCATAGCCGACTGTAGGTTCTCAGGACCCCCGGCTTCGCATGAGGGGGTACGGTTGATGAGGCGGGAGGCGCGAAGCGAACCCCGGAACTTCACCGAGAAGCTTCCCGCTTTTGGCAAAGCGTAGGGGAGGCAGTGCTCCGGTCTGCAGGAAGATTGATTGAAGGTTGGATGATAGTCGATGGATGAAAGTATGGGACATCCCTCAAAGGATGAGGTCCGCGGAAAACTGGCCTTAATCGCCACACAAAAACTGTCTGCCAATCCGGAATTGTACAAGGTCGTGGACTTTCTCAACAAATCTTTAAGAGATTACCATGTCATGTTTGGACTTTCCAAGAAAGATGACAGGATGACTATCTCGATTTACGAAGTGGAATAGGTAAAACGGAAGTGGAATCGGTAAAACAAAGGGTAAAATAAGGGGTAAGCATGGAAATTTTGCTCACAAACGATGACGGTTTTTTTGCGCCCGGTTTACAGACCCTTTTTGAAGTTTTGGCCAAGAGCCCCGGAGATACGGTTTCCATCGTTGCCCCCGACAGTCAGCGCTCTGCCAGCGGTCATTCCATTACTCTGTTTGACCCGCTTTTTGTGACAGAACACCCGCTTCCCGGTTCCGGCCGCGGCTTTGCCGTACGGGGAACTCCTTCCGATTGCGTTAAATTGGCGATCGAGGGGGGAATTGTCAGGAAGCCCGATCTGATTATTTCAGGGATTAACCGGGGACGGAATTTGGGCACGGACGTTTTTTACTCAGGCACAGTGGCCGCTGCCATGGAAGGTGTGCTGGCCGGCATACCGGCTATTGCGGCATCATTAGCGAGTTTTGACTTTGTGGATTTTAAGCCGGCCGCAGAGTGGCTGACAAAGCATGTGGCAAGTATGGCGGCCCGTTTTTCCACCGGCCTGCTCAACGTCAATTTTCCCGGTTTGCCGGGGGACCAATGGCAAGGTGTGCGTATTGTGCGCTTAGGCCGTGCCGTTTATGAAAACGTGTTTGAAAGCCGTCTGGATCCGCGTGGTCGCCGTTATTTTTGGCAGGGGGGGACGCTGGTTCCGGAAACGGATCCGGATACGGACCTGGCCGGGATTCATGCCGGGTATGTGACCGTAACCCCGATGCACAGCGATTTGACGGACTATAGGAAACTCAAGGAATGGCAGGGGCAGGGAGCCGGGCTGTTCGAGTGAGAGGCCTATCTTGTGCGTCAACAATCTTTCCTTTTGAACAGTACTACTGACGCTTTGATTTTGGTATAATAAGGTATATTGATATATTGTACCAAAAAGTAAGCTAATGTGCATGAATTTTTTGAGGAAAGCACTCTTATCCCCGGAAGCGAAGAAGATCGAGAAAGAGGAGTACAGTCTTTGCCGTACTCCTCTTGTTTCAGCTGGACAGGGATGAGAAAAAGTGGCACCATAGGGGGTGGAACGATAGGACGTGGGAGTGAAGCGTCTTTACAGGGTATCGCCCTTAAGCGATTCTTCAGCCCTGCGAATCATGGCTTTCACCATACTTCCGCCAATCCGTCCGCCTACGTGGCCGCATTCCCGGGAGGTCATGTTGGCCCAGCCCTGGCTTTGAATTCTCTCGGTTAACCCGAGTTCGTTGGCGACTTCCCATTTAAAATCGTCCAAGACAGATTGGGGCAGGATGCCGGCGTTGCGGTTAGAATTACGAGCCATAAATGAAGCATCTCCTTTCCTTCCATCTGCTTTGGGACTTTTGTTTTGAGCCATTTATCATCCGTGGGACAATTCTAGTTTAAGCAGAAGTAAGTTTTTTATAGCGCTAAATTTATGGGCTTTATTAATCATTTTGCTAGTTTTAAATCCTTTTGCTAACGGAGGAAGTAATGTATGTCAATTACCACTTTCTTGGTTTATTTCATTGTTTTTATTTTCGTTTTCTCTTCTCCCTCGTTGCGCAAGAGGTTTAAAGGGAAAGGGCTCCTGCTTCTTGTTGGTATTCCGGCCGTGTTGGCACTTGTCATGATGGTGCTGACGATCATTAAAGTTTATGTTATCTATAAGCTGTGGATTTTGGTTTTTGCCGGGGTTACAATCTATTTGTCTTATTTGGAGTGGGGACGCGCCGGGAGAAGGAAGTGAGGGCACGGGATAGTACTGAGCGTATTTTGTCTTTTTGGGCTAGATTACCATGCCGCATAGCGTCACCACTAATCCATAGAACGAGTCATCAATCCAATTCTTTCGCTTTCCTTTGTTCCAGATACTGAGTCGCATAAAGGCCGCGTAAATCCCGTTTGAGAATCTTGCCGCTCGGCGTTTTTGGCAACTCAGGAAGGAAGATCACCCCCTTGGGGACTTTGAAGGCTGGCAAGTTTTCACGGCAAAGCTGAATAATCTCTTCGGCGTTGATACTGGTGCCTGATTTCGGCACGACTAGGGCTGTTACTGCTTCCATCCATTTTTCGTGCGGTAGACCGATGACTGCGACTTCCGAAACACGGTTATCCTGGTAGATAACTTCCTCCACCTCACGGCTGGGGACATTCTCACCGCCCGTTTTCACTATATCCTTCTTGCGATCCATGACTGTGATATAATCATCTTGATCCAAAACCCCGATATCTCCGCTGTGGAACCAGCCGTGCGCAAAAATCGCCTCTGTTTTGTCCGGGTCTTTAAAATAGAGCAGCATGGCATGGGGGCCACGGCCGCAGATTTCACCGGGGATACCAGGCCCGGCAAGTGCCCTGTGCTCGATGTCTTCCAGCTGTGATTCCATGTTCAAACCGGCTCTTCCCGCTGAACCTGGCTTGGTCAGCATGTCCTCGGGGCTGAGCATCGTGTGGTAAGGGCCCAGTTCAGTTTGGCCATAGTAATTGTAGAATCTTTGGCAGCCAGGCAGCCGCCGGACGACCTCCTTCAGGACCTCAACCGGCATGATTGAGGCCCCATAGTATCCCTTAATAAGCGAGCTGAGATCGAAGTTTTGAAACTCAGGATGGCGCATCAGGCCAATCCAAACGGTGGGTGGGGCAAAAAACATCGTGGCCTGGTATTTAACGATGTTCTCCATGATTTCTTTCACATCTGTGTTATACATTAAGATATTTGTCGCGCCTAGCATGAGAGTGGGGGTAAGAAAAACATCCCTTTGGGCGCAGTGGTAAATGGGCAGAGCATTGAGGTTTACATCGTGGCGTGTGTATTCACCGTCGATAATACAGCTGGTATACTCGGCCAAGAGGGATTGATTGGTAAGAATCACGCCTTTGGGCAGGTTTTCTGTTCCGGATGTGTAAGTCATCTGGACTGGGTCTTCAATGTGCAACTCTACCTCGGGTTCACCAGCGGGATGTTGCTTGTACCATGTTTCAAAGTCGGAGAAACCCACCGGAGCTTCTCGGCCAATCCCTTGTCGTGACCAAAACAAGGTTTTGACCGTTGGTATTTCATCCAGAATATCTTTGACCAGGTCATAAAGAGCATCCTCAACAATAAAAACTTTCGCTTCCGAATGATTAAGACAGTAGGCAATGTCTTTGCCTCGCAAGAGGTAATTAACCGCTAAGTACACTCCTCCTGCTTTGGCCGTGCCCAGCCAGGTCAGGACATGGTCTATCGTGTTATGGGCTAGTATGGCTATCCGATCATATTTTTTTAGGCCCAAAGCGATGAGGGCATTGGCCACCCGGTTAGATTCTTCGTCCAACTGACGGTAAGTGAGAGTAATGCTGCGGTAAATCAAGGCAGGTTTATCCGGATACCGGTAAGCGCTCCGCCGGGGGATATCAGCCACGACCCAACGGTTGACATGATTATAACGCCGACGCAGAAAACGGACATTTTCCTCATTCAGCAGGGTGTAATGTTCCCGTTCTTTTAGAGTGAGCGGGGGATGCTCAAACATAAAAAGTCCTCCTCTCCGGGTGTATTTCTGGGTGTTTCGCGTTTTTTGCCCTCACGGGTCCTCACTGGCCGCAGTTTCGCTTGCGAACTGTTTCCTTAGGGCCTGTTTGTAGAATTTCCCCACACTTGTCCTCGGAATAGAATCTAAAAACTCCACCCGATCGGGCAGCCACAGCTTGGGGACTTTTCCTCTCAGGTAATCAAGAATATCTTCTTGACTCACGTGACCGACAGATTCTTGCCGCAGGACGACACAGGCCAAAGGCCGCTCCAGCCATTTCGGGTGGGGTATGGCGATGACGGCGGCCTCCAAGACCGCGGGGTGACCCATGAGGGTATTTTCCAGATCGAGCGAAGAAATCCATTCCCCTCCGCTCTTAATCAGATCCTTGCTCCGGTCGGCAATAGCTACATATCCTTCCGGGTCTACGGTAACGATATCTCCGGTGTGGAGCCAGCCCCCGGCGAAGGCTGCCCGGCTGCGAACCGGATCTTTGTAATACTCTTTGGCGATCCAAGGTCCGCGGAGCAAAAGCTCACCCATGGTTTTGCCATCCCAAGGAACCTCCAGGCCGTCTTCTCTGACCACTTTCATTTCCAAGCCCGGAACGAGCAGTCCTTGTTTGGAGGCTGTATTGTATTTTTCCTCTTCACCCCAATCTGCCATACTGCTCTTGGGCCGGGAGACGAGAGCGACGGGGGTGGTTTCCGTCATGCCGTAGGCATGAAGGACAGTCAGTCCAAGTTTTTCACGATAATTTCTGATCATAGATTTGGGTGCGGCGGAACCGCCGCAGACCAGCTCGCTCAGACTGGACGGGTCGTATTGACCGCTTGCCCAGAGGGGATACGTAGCCATCCAGATGGTGGGTACTCCGGCGGCCATCGTTACTCGATGTTCCTCGATCATTTGGCAAATGTCCTCTGCCTGTGGCCGGGCGCCGGGAAAGACCTGGGTGGCCCCCAGCCAAGTGCAGGCAAAGGGGAGTCCCCAAGCGTTGGCGTGAAACATGGGTACAAAAGGAAGAACACGGTCCGCTTCCCTGAGACCCAACGAATCCGGGATGGAAGCCGCATAACTGTGAAGGACCAAGCCCCGGTGGGTGTAGACAACCCCTTTCGGGTTGCCTGTGGTGGCTGTGGTGTAGCACATGGCGGCAGGATCCCATTCGCTTAGGTCGGGGAAAGCCATGTTCTCGCCGGCTGCGGCTAACAGAGTTTCGTAGGAAAGGGGATTCCTGAGATTGTTTGCCGGTATCTCTTCTGTGTCCGACATGACGATGAAATGTTCTACGGTTGGCACTTGAGCCTGAATGCTTTCCAGGAGGGGAAGCAAATCCTGGTCGACAAAGAGGGTTTTGTCTTCTGCATGGTTGATGATGTAAGTCAATTGTTCCGGAGCCAGACGCAGATTCAGGGTGTGGAGGATGGCGCCGCTGAGCGGCACGGCGAAGTAAAGCTCAAGGTGGCGATGGTGGTTCCAAGCCAGGGTCGCTACCCGGTCTCCTTTGCTCAGGCCCAGATCCTTCAGCACATTGGCCAGGCGCAAGACCCGTCTGTAAAAGTCTTCGTACGTGTAGCGAAAGGTTCCCGAGTAGTCGCGGGAAATAATCTCCTTCTTGGGGAAGAGTTGAGCGGCCCGCTCCAGGACTGCCCGCAAGGTAAGGTCATAGGACATCATGTTAAATCTCTCCTCGCACATAGTTTAGCAAGCTCCGCAGAAGATTCCGATTTTCCCCCAGCCTTCTCTCTCAAACATGCTCTCAATAATGGCGAAATATTTGCAATACTTATGCCAGGTCTGGGATGTCGCCTGAGGTTAGCCGAGTCGGCCACTTTTCCCGCTTGCGACCGATATGGCGCCGATCTTTTGCCGGGTCAACCTAAGGGGTGAGTGTCCTGTGTCCTGTCTTCTGACAGGACAGTATTGTCCACTACACACGGTTGGCAAAGGCAAAGGCCAAACCGGCCAAGACCGGAGGAGAAGGATTGACCTTGGCGCACCTTGCGGTTCACCTTGCGGTTCCCGGATAGTGCCGCCGTTTTCAATAAATTTGGCACGGAAATTGCTTTTCAATTTTGAAGTGTTTTAGTTTTCAAAGGACCGCTGTGGACTTGGGAGGGAGTGAGTGGCTGTTTAAGTGCGGATGCAACGGAAAAAGAAAGGGTGGTCAAAAGATGAGGGAAGCGGTGATTGTAGAAGCCGTGAGAACGCCGGTGGGAAGGCGAAACGGATTTTTCAGTAACTTGCGCTCAGAGGAATTGGCGGCGCACGTGCTGCGGGAGGTCATGAACCGGGTGGGAGTGGATCCGGCACTGGCAGAGGATGTGGTGATGGGTTGTGTCTCTCAGGTCGGAGAGCAGGCAGCCTGCATCGGGCGGCAGGCCCTGCTCATCGCGGGTTATCCGCTTGAGGTTCCGGGTGTGACGATTGACCGGCAATGCGGATCGAGCCAGCAAGCCGTCCATTTTGCGGCTCAAGCAGTGTTGGCCGGAGATATGGAGGTGGTGGTGGCCGCCGGAGTAGAAAACATGACCAGGGTTCCCATGGGGTCGAACTTTGCAGGAACGGAACTTTCTCAGGAACTCACTTCCCGCTATGAGATCATTCCTCAGGGGCTCTCGGCGGAACGGATTGCTGAGCAATGGGGACTCAGCCGTCAACAGTTGGACGAGTTTTCCCTGGAGAGCCACGCCAAAGCCCTGCGGGCCCAGGAGGAGGGCCGCTTTGAACGGGAAATTGTGCCGGTTGAGGTGGTCCTGGCGGGCGGAAGCAAAGCTTTGGTCAAGACGGATGAAGGGCCGCGCCGGAACACGAATCTGGAGAAGCTGGGGCAGCTAAAGACAGCGTTTAAGGAAGACGGAAAAGTGACCGCCGGCAATTCCAGCCAGATCTCGGACGGCGCGGCAGCGCTCCTCATCATGTCGCGGGCAAAGGCGGCTGAGTTGGGCTTAAAACCGCGCTTTCGGATTGTGGCCCGCTCGGTGTTGGGCTCGGATCCCACCCTCATGCTCACGGGGCCCATCCCGGCGACCGCCAAAGTTTTGGCTAAAGCCGGACTCAGCCTCAGAGACATCGATATCTTCGAGGTGAATGAGGCGTTCGCTTCCGTTCCCTTGGCTTGGCTCGCTGAAACGGGTGCCGACCCGGAGAAGTTGAATCCTAACGGTGGGGCGATTGCCCTCGGGCATCCCCTCGGAGCCAGTGGAGCACGGGTGATGACCACGCTGCTGTATGAACTGGAGCGCACAGGCGGACGTTACGGCCTGCAAACGATGTGCGAAGGGCACGGCATGGCTAACGCGACAATAGTGGAGCGTCTGGATTAGGAGTGTTTTACAGGAGGCAAGAGCATGGACATGAAAAAAGTGGTCGCTCTGGTTACGGGAGGGGCGTCCGGACTGGGTGAAGCGACGGTGCGCAGGGTCGTCAACGATGGGGGCAGGGCCGTGATCTTGGATCTTGCCGTTGAGCGCGGGGAAAAACTGGCGGCTGAAGTGGGGGAGAGGGCGCTTTTTCAGCCCACAGATGTCACGGACGCGGAAAGTGTGCAAAGGGCCCTGGCGCGGGCGACTGAAATTTTCGGCCGGGTGACAGTCCTCGTCAATTGCGCAGGGATCGCCATAGCGGAGAAAGTATTGGGTAAACAAGGGCCCCATTCCCTGGAAAGTTTTACCCGGGTTCTCCAAGTCAATCTGATAGGCACTTTTAATGTCATTCGCCTAACGGTCGAAAAAATGTCCGACAACGAGCCGGGGGCAGGAGGTGAACGGGGAGTGATCATCAGCACCGCCTCCGTGGCCGCCTTTGAGGGGCAGATCGGGCAGGCCGCTTACAGTGCTTCCAAGGGAGGGATTGTGGGGATGACTCTTCCGCTGGCGCGCGAATTCGCCCGCCAAGGCATCCGGGTTATGACCATCGCACCCGGCCTCTTCGAAACTCCCATGTTTGAGACGCTGCCGGAAGCCGCCCGTAAAGCTCTGGGGGCGATGGTGCCTTTTCCGTCCCGCCTTGGCTATCCGGAGGAGTACGCCCTCCTTGTCAAGAGCATCATCGAAAACCCCATGCTGAACGGCAGCACCATCCGTCTGGACGGTGCCATCCGGATGCAGCCGCGCTAGGAATCACTTGGCACCGGCGACACTTTCAGGAGCATACAAAGCTCTCTAATATCTCTTTTTCGGGGAGGAATAAGGATGACTCTTTACGGGGAGGAGCATGAACTGTTTCGCCAATCCTTTCGTAAATTTGTCAAAAAGGAACTGGTCCCCCAGGTGGAGGAATGGGAGGAAGAGGGGGAGATGCCGCGCTCAGTCTGGCGGCGCTTGGGCGAGCAGGGCTACCTTTGTTCTTGGTTGGAGGAAAAGTACGGAGGGGGCGGGGCGGATTTTCTCTATTCGGTCATTATCAACGAGGAACTGGCCGCGGCGGGGATCGGAATTGCGGTCGGATTGCACAGCGACATCATCGCTCCCTACATCGACACTTATGGCAGCGAAGCGCAGAAGTCCCGCTGGCTGCCGGGCTGTGCCACCGGGGAAACGGTCTTGGCTATTGCCATGACGGAGCCGGGGGCAGGGTCTGATCTGCAGGGGATCAAAACCACCGCCGTGCGCGAGGGTGAGGAATATGTCCTCAACGGTTCCAAGACGTTTATCAGCAACGGGTTTTCTGCCGATGTGGTGGTCGTGGTCGCTAGGACAGACCCTGCAGTGCCTGCCAGCAAAGGACTCAGCCTGATTGTAGTCGAGCGGGGAACTCCCGGTTTCGCGAAAGGGCGGAAATTGAAGAAGCTGGGCTTGCACAGCCAAGATACGGCCGAGCTGTTTTTTGACAACTGCCGCGTGCCGGTTTCGAACCGTTTGGGGGTCGAGGGGAGCGGGTTTGCCTATCTGATGGAAAAACTCCAGCAGGAGCGGTTGGTTTCGGCCCTCGTTTCCCAGTCTTTGGCCCGACGAATGCTTACCGATACAATCGACTATGTCAAGAAGCGGGAGGCCTTCGGCCAGCCCATCGGAAAATTCCAACACAATGCTTTCAAGATTGCTGAAATGGCGACCGAAGTGGAGCTCGGGCAGGTATTTATGGAACACCTCATCGCCGATCACATGGCCGGCAAAGAAATCGTGAGCGAGGTTTCCATGGCCAAATACTGGATCGGCGAAATGGCCAACCGGGTGGCCTATCAATGCCTGCAACTGCACGGGGGTTACGGCTATATGGAGGAATATCCCATTGCCCGTTTCTACAGGGATGTGCGGGCGCACACCGTCTATGCGGGAACTTCGGAAATTATGAAGTTAATTATTGCCCGAAGATTAGGGCTCTGATCCTCAAGGGAGGGAATTCACTCGTGTACAAGATGCTTAAGGACATGCGCATTCTCGACCTCACCAGGCTTCTGCCCGGTGGGTATGCCACTCAGATGCTGGCTGATCTGGGGGCGGAAGTGCTCAAGGTGGAGGATCCCTGGCAAGGGGATTATGTGCGCTGGATGAAACCGTACTTGCCTGGTACGAAAGATGGGGCCTACTATTGGGCCCTAAATCGCAACAAGAAAAGCGTGATCCTCAATTTAAAGACCGTGGAGGGGAGGGAGAATTTTCTCAAGCTCCTGCGGGAGTACGACATTGTGGTCGAGGGGTTCCGGCCGGGGGTGATGGAAAAGTTAGGCCTCGGTTATGAGGTGCTGCAAAGGGCCAATCCGCGAACGATTCTCTGCTCCATCTCCGGTTACGGCCAGGACGGGCCATATCGGCTGCGTTCTGGTCACGATCTGAATTATCTGGCTCTGGCGGGGGTTCTGGGTCTCAACGGGGAGCGCGGTGGGCCGCCGCTACCCCCTGCGGTTCAAGTAGCCGATATCGGTGGTGGAGGACTCATGGCGGTAATAGGCATTCTTACCGCCCATATTGCCCGTGCCAGAACGGGCTTGGGTCAGCAGGTCGACGTTTCGATGCTGGATGGAGCGGTTTCCTGGCTGGCTATGATTTATGCGCAGTTGGCAGCCGCCGAAAGTGAGTTAAAGAGAGGGGAGGGCCCCCTGAGCGGCGGGGATATCTGTTACGCGGTCTACGAAACGACGGACGGACGCTATATGAGCTTGGCCGCTCTGGAGCCCAAGTTCTGGCAGGCTTTCTGCACGGCGGTGGCAAGGCCGGATCTGGTCGAGAAACAGTTCACCCGCGATCCGGGAGCCAGACGCGAGGTGGAGCAAATCTTTCGTGCCAGGACCCAAGCCGAATGGGTTAGTTTTCTGGGCAATCTGGATGTTTGCTGTGAACCGGTTTTGGAGCCGGAAGAAACACCGGAGCACCCCCAGGTCAAAGCGCGCAAGTTGTTTCTCACCTTGGAACGACCGGGAGGGGGTCGTGTCAAAGTTCCTGGCCGGCCGCTCAAATTTCCGGCTGAGACAGAGTATCCGGATGCCGTTCCCCCGGGATTTGGCGAACAGACCGAGGAAATATTGGGCAAGCCGCATTTGCGGGAGGAATCTGCCCCGCCCGGGGAGAATAAACTGGGCAGATGAGGTGATGCAGATGTCCAAGCGTGAGATGATGGCTGGGACTGGTGCGGGACTGACTGGGACCGATATGGGGATTCTGATGTCCATGCGTGAGATGATGACCCCGAATGTACCGCTTCTGGGTCAAGATGATACTTTAGCAGATGGGGTTGCCTTGTTAAGGCAGACCAAATTGGACGCTTTGCCCGTCACCGGAAAAGATGGCCACTTGCTGGGTGTCTTTACCAAGGCCAAACTTATGGACGCTTTTCTCGCGGGAGCCCAACTTTCCGAAAGCCTGAGCAATTATATCGAGCGTCGGGTTGTGACGGTTCAGGCGGACACCCCCTATGCGGAAGTGGAACGCAGGGTTAAGCTCAGTCCGGTCGGCACGGGGGTAGTGGTTGATTCAGACGGGCGAGTTCTCGGAATTTTTACGAAAGTCAATATGATTGCGGCGCTTTTCAAAGAAGCGGAACAGACGGCGGCAAAGTTAAACTCCATCTATGCGGCACTCCCCCATGGGCTGATGGTGGTCGACGCCGGCGGCCGCGTCGAACGGCTGAATCCGGCTGGTGTCAAGATTCTGGGCCTGGCAGAAGAAAGTTTGAAAGAATGCCCGTTGGTCGATCTCTGTCCGGGACTAGATCTGAGTACGGTTCTCCAATCGGCCCAACACTTGCTTGGAGTGCAGGCAGAAATGAAAGGGGTCAAAGTTCTCTGTAACGTGAGTCCGGTGGGGGAGGGCGCGGGGGCGGTGATCGCCTTTCAGGCCGTGACCGATTTGGAACAAGTTGCCTTGGAATTGGAAACGACCAAGCGCCTGAACGAGACCTTGGCGACGGTGCTGAATATAGCATATGAAGCCATATTCGTGGTCGATGAACGGGGACGGATCACCTTGGTTAATGAAGCGGCCTGTCGTTTTTTCGGTAAGGAGGAGGGGGAGCTTCTGCGTCGCCCTGTCGACGTTGTCCTTAAGAATACGCGCTTCTCAAGAACATTGAAAACGGGAATGGCAGAAACCAATGAGATTCAGGTGATTCACGGGCACCCAGCCATCGTTTCCCGCCTGCCCATCGTGCGGCAGGGCAGGGTCGTCGGGGCGGTTGGCAAGATCGTCTATCAAAAGATCGAAGAGGTCAAAGAAGTTGCCGAACGTTTAGCGGAATTGGACGGAGAATTATTGTGCGATAAGGATAAGTACGGTCAACAGAAGTTTGATAGGGAGAAATATAAGAGGGAGACATATAATAGGGAGAAGTGCGACAAGGATCACTATGATGGGGAGAAGTACGGCAAGGAGAAGGAGAGCCTCGAACGACAGGCGGCCACTTTCGACCGGATTGTCACGGTAAATTCGGACATGTGTCGTCTCAAGCAGGAGGCCGAGACGGCGGCTCGGGGGAGTTCCACCATCCTCCTGACGGGGGAAAGCGGAACCGGCAAGGAACTTTTTGCGGCAGCCATTCACCACGCCAGTCCCAAACGCAAGGGCCCCTTCGTCAGGGTTAATTGCGCCGCCGTGCCGGAGAATCTCCTCGAGTCGGAGTTCTTTGGCTATGTCAATGGGGCCTTCACCGGGGCCCAAAAAGGGGGCAAGCCAGGTAAGTTCGCGTTGGCCGACGGAGGGACTCTGTTCCTGGACGAGATAGGGGATATGTCTTTCAGCCTGCAGAGCAAACTTCTGCGTGTGATCGAGGACAGAACATTTGAACCCCTCGGCAGCAACGGGACGGTTAAAGCAGATGTTCGGATTATCGCCGCCACGAATCAAGACTTGTCGCGAAATGTGGAAAATGGATCCTTTCGTCGTGACCTCTACTATCGACTCAACGTAATAAACTTCCATCTCCTTCCTTTGCGCCGCCGGCCGGAAGATATCGTGCCCCTTGCTCATCTCTTCCTGGAGCAGTTGAATCTGACCCTGGGCCGGGAGATTGAGGGAATGTCGCCTGTGGTAGAAAAGCTTCTCAGGGCACACGCCTGGCCGGGAAATGTGCGGGAATTAAAAAACGTCCTGGAGCGCTCTGTTAACTTGGCGGCCGGAACTAGATTAGAAGCGGGGGACCTACCGCTTTATCTGCGCGAGCCGCGGCGGGAACGGAATGTGAAAGGGGTTTTATCCTGGAGCGAGGGCTGGAAACCAGAGAGAGTGTTTCCCCGCGAAGGGCGGGAGGACCGCCTAGGCAGGGAATCCCTGCTTAGGGCATTGGAACTTGTTCACGGGAACAAGTCCGAAGCCGCCCGGCTTTTAGGAATTTCGCGTTCCTGGCTCTACGAAAAAATGCGTCGTCATAATATGGGCTAAAACAGGAAAAAAACATTTGACAAGAACAACTTGCTCATATAATATATATATTGCGCGTAAAAAGTGGCCCGTTGGTCAAGCGGCCTAAGACACCGCCCTTTCACGGCGGCTACACGGGTTCGAATCCCGTACGGGTCACCAGCCAACTGATTGGCGCTGAACCAAATGGTTAGCGCTGAACGCCCGAAAGCTCAGCCGAAGTACGCAGGTTCGCATCCCGCGGGGCTCAGCAGCCGGAGACTGAGACGCCCGAGGTGGGAGCCTTGAACCCGGACAGGCGGGCGGATTTTCCGAAGATCCCCAAGTAATATATCTGAGGGGCTTGACATCGTGACGTCGCGGGGTGGAGCAGCGGTAGCTCGTCGGGCTCATAACCCGAAGGTCGTCGGTTCGAATCCGGCCCCCGCAACCAAAGAAACCAAGGAGAAGTCTGGGAACGGTGGCCCGCAAGGCCCGGTTCTAGGACACAGGAAACACGCGGGATGTTGAAGGTGAAGCACCGGTAAGTCTGGGAGAAGTTGGGCTTTGGGCTGCGTGCCTCGAACATCGATTACGATGGGGTGTCGCCAAGTGGTAAGGCACCAGACTTTGACTCTGGCACGCGTAGGTTCGAATCCTGCCACCCCAGCCAGAAGTGAGCCATTAGCTCAGTTGGTAGAGCACCTGACTTTTAATCAGGGTGTCCCGCGTTCGAGTCGCGGATGGCTCACCAATTATATCATTACTTGGAGTGTAAACATTGTTTTTGAGTGTGCGTGATTTTGGGTCTAACGTGGTTTTGAGTGTAACGTTATCCCCAAACAACTAGAGCCACTTGTACGGCCTGCCAAGTTCCTTCGGGCGACTTGGACATCCTCGCGTTTCAACGAGGGGAGGAAGTCAAGCGGGTGTAACTCAGTGGTAGAGTGTCACCTTGCCAAGGTGAAAGTCGCGAGTCCGAATCTCGTCACCCGCTCCAGAAAATGCGCTCGTGGCTCAGCTGGATAGAGCGTCTGACTACGAATCAGAAGGTCGGGGGTTCGAATCCCTCCGAGCGCACCAATCATCACCTTAATCAAGCAATCATTACCCTAATCAAGCAATCACTATTCCAATCAGCAAGCACTACTCCAGTCAAGGAATCACTACCCTAATCAAGCGATTATTACCCTTTCATTCAAAAACGGACCGGTCAAAAAAACTTGGGTGCCGGATACCTTGCCGGACCCGATGGACACCGAGAATGTGAAAATTGACTTGCCGTTGTAGCTCAGTCGGTAGAGCGTATCCTTGGTAAGGATAAGGTCACCGGTTCAATCCCGGTCAACGGCTCCAAAACGCGGGAGTGGCGGAACTGGCAGACGCGCACGTTTGAGGGGCGTGTGGGTAACACCGTACGGGTTCAAGTCCCGTCTTCCGCACCAGTTTAAAATCCGAAGTCAGACTCGCAAGCCGATATGAGCTTGGGAGGCTTGACAGAAGAGATAGATTCCTTCGGCTGTCCCGTAAAGCCCGGGTGTCCGGACGGAAGCATCGTGGAGAAGTACTCAAGTGGCTGAAGAGGACGGTTTGCTAAACCGTTAGAGTGGGCAACTGCTGCGAGGGTTCGAATCCCTCCTTCTCCGCCACATAACTCCGGTTTGGGATGATTCAGAAACCATTCCTCGATAGCTCAATGGTGGAGCAACCGGCTGTTAACCGGTAGGTTGTAGGTTCGAGTCCTACTCGGGGAGCCATGGCAGGGTAGCCAAGCGGTCTAAGGCAAGCGGTTCATACCCGCTCATGCGAGGGTTCAAATCCCCCCCCTGCTACCATTTACATGCGGGTGTAGCTCAATGGTAGAGCACTAGCCTTCCAAGCTAGCTACGTGGGTTCGATTCCCATCACCCGCTCCAAAAACCGAACTTGCAAAGAGCTTAAGCTGATAAGCTAAATTGGCTTGATAAGATTAGATAGACCGGGGCCGTAAGGTCCCGGTCTTGCCGTATTTTGCTGCGCTTTTCGTGTGTTTCTACGCCTTTCCATGGTGTCCTTCCATCGTAACTCTTAACTCTTAACTCTTAACTCTGTCTCTGGTTTGGACGAGCACACACTGGTCGTGAATCACATCTAGGCCGTTTTCTCCCCCTTGGCGTATCGCCTCGGCACTTTCACTACCCGGCTGCATCCAAACCCGTTTGATACCGAGGGTGATGCAGTCTTGAACCACTTGTTCGGTGGCTTTGGGCGGGACAACAACGCTCACGGAGTCAGGTTTGACCGGAAGTGCCGCTAAGTTTGGATAGATGCGCTCTCCCTCGATTTCCTGCAGTTTGGGGTTGACGCCGTATACTGTATAGCCGGCCTTTTTGAGCTGGAAGTACACTTTGTTGCCGTATTTGGCAGGATCAAGCGACACGCCAATCACAGCCCAGACTGGGTGGTTAAGAAATTCCTGAATATCTCCCGGCATGTTTTGGACCTCCTCAATCAGTAATATCTGCCATTCAGTCTAAGGGATATCCGGCCAATTTGCAACAAGTGAGCCACAAGTGATAGGTGCTGTGGACGATAGGCCAACGTCAAGTGACAAAGACGGTAAATAACGGTATATCAGGCATCCTCTACTTCAAGAGACGTTACTCTCCAAAAATATCCGGCGGGAGGGAGTGTCTTTGTGAAGGAAGACCTAAGCCGTTGGAGGATGGACAAGGCTTAACGAACATAAAGTTGGAGAGGCATAGAGAAAACTGAGTAAGGACGGTAATCACGTTACGTTCGGATGCCCTTTTCCAAGGGAAAAAGAGGCGCTGTCGGTGTTCGGCAGGGCCCTTTTTGTGTCAGAGCAATCGCGGCGCCAGCCGCGGTTTTTTATTGCCTGCAAACAGACGGGAAACCGGGCGAAAAAATGTCACTTTTCTCTTATCTTAAGAGAATCGGAGACTGGCGGAGGAATCGGGTGACAATCAAGGTTCGGAGCGGAAACCCAGCTATTTTGGGATTTGTGGAAGTAAGGGACAGGATGGATAATATGTCTAAACCTAATCTTCGAAACACAGATGAAACAAAGAAAAAACAAAGGAGAAACAGAAGAAAGCCAAGAAGAGTGCAGCACGACCCTAGCGACAGAGGCAGCGGTCACAGGGATGGAACGGGATTCGATGATAACGGATGAGAATCCCAAAGATATAGGGAGATAGGCGAAGGAGGGGTTTGAGCCGTGCCGTCTGAATATCAGATCAAGCAAGACATGGTAGAAGTCGGGAGGCGCATTTACCAGCAGGGGTTTGTGGCTTCCAACGACGGGAACATCAGCGTGAGACTGAACGAAAATGAGGTCTTAACTACGCCGACCGGAGTCAGCAAAGGTTTTATGACCCCGGACATGATTATCAAAGTCAATATGAAAGGTGAAGTGCTGTCAGGCAAAATGAAGCCTTCCTCAGAACTGAAAATGCACCTGGATGTCTACAAAAATAGGCCGGATGTGCGCTCGGTTGTGCATGCCCATCCCCCCACGGCTACCGGGTTTGCGGTTGCCGGCATACCTCTGGATCGTTACGTTTTGCCGGAAATCATCATTAGCCTGGGAACGATCCCTATTGCCCCTTATGGGACTCCGTCTACAGAAGAGATCCCTTTGGCGGTACGGGAGTACCTTCAGGACCACGATGCATTCTTGTTGGCCAATCACGGTGCCCTCACCGTGGGCAGCGATGCCTTTAATGCCTATTACAAGATGGAGTCCATGGAGATTTTCGCCAAGATCAGTCTTACGGCCCGCCTTTTGGGCAATGAGCGGGAACTGAATGGGCAGCAGGTCGGTAAACTTATGGAAGTGCGCGAGAAACTCGGGGTGACTGGGAAGAACTCCACCTGTGTCAATTGCGGTGAATGCGCTTATGCAAGCAAGGACACGGCCGCCGGGCAGAAGGGCTGTGGCTGTGACAGTAACCCTGGGATCAAAAAGACTTCCGAGCCGGGGTTACCGGAGCTAAAAGAAGCAGAACTAAGCGATCTGGTCAGCCGGGTGACGCAGGCGATTCTGGCTAAGATGCGTGGCTAATAGAGGGGCACTACGGAGCACTCTCCTCTAGCTCTGCAAGAAAAGATTACAGAACCGACCGAGAACTTCGCCGAGGGCTTTCCGGCGCGGGCCGGGTCTCGGGGCAGAAAGGCAGGCAGAAATGGCGCTGGGAATTATCGAAGTACAAGGCTTGGTCGCCGCTCTGGCGGCGGCGGATGCGGCGGCGAAAGCCGCGGATGTGAAGCTCTTGGGCTATGAGCCCACCAAGGGAAGTGGCTTGGTGACCCTTAAACTGACCGGCGAAGTGGCCGCCGTTGAGGCGGCCGTGAGCGCGGCCGCGGAGGCTGCGTCCGCACTAAGCTCGGTCTACGCTTCTCGGGTCATTGCCAAGCCGGCAGCGGACTTTGGCAATTGAATTGCCTTATCATAAGCTGACCAGGAATTGACAGAAGAGTTCCAAAGTTGATCGAACGAGTACGAGTCCACTTACATTTTTAGAGGAGGCCGGGATAGTTATGAGCAGTGCTTTAGGCTTGATCGAAACCAAGGGGCTGACAGCCTCGATCGAAGCGGCGGACGCCATGTTAAAAGCCGCCAATGTGGTCCTGGTGGGGACTGAGAAAATCGGATCCGGTTTAGTGACCGTTATGGTGCGGGGAGAGGTTGGAGCTGTAAAGGCTGCTACCGAAGCCGGGGCTGAAGCCGCGCAAAAAGTGGGAGAAGTGGTGGCCGTCCACGTCATCCCCAGACCCCATGCCGATGTGGAAAAAATGCTGCCCGGCGGGGCGAAAACTACCAAAGCCAAGGGAGTTGAGTGAGCATGAACGGTGAAGCGCTGGGAATGATTGAGACCAAGGGTCTGGTGGCGGCGGTGCAGGCTGCCGATGTGGCGCTCAAAGCAGCTGACGTCGTTTTGGTTGGCTATGAAAAAATCGGTTCCGGTATGGTGAGCGTCCTCTTGCGCGGGGATGTGGCAGCGATCAAAGCGGCGGTCGAGGCCGGTACGCAAGCGGCCGGGAATTTGGGAGAAGTAATTTCCGCGCATGTCATTCCCCGCCCGCACAACGAGTTGGAGAAAATGCTGCCTTAATAGGTGACAGATAAGGGAGTGACAGGCGGTGGATCAGGCAGCCTTGGTGGAGTACATTGCCCGGGAAGTGATGGCCCAGTTAAACCCAGTGCCCGGCGGCTCAGTGCCGGAAGAAGGCCCGAGACCGGGAGCCCAAATTGTCCCCGTGGCGGTTTCGGTCCGCCACATTCACTTGGCGCAACCTGAGATTAACGTCCTTTTCGGGCCGGGATATGCCTTGCATAAACAGAGGGATCTCTACCAGCCGGGCGAGTTCGCGGCTGAAGAGGTGGTGACTCTGGTCGGTCCGAGATTGCGTTCCCTCAGCAATGTTCGGGTGCTGGGTCCGGTGCGCAAACGTACCCAAGTGGAGATTTCCCGCACGGACGCCATTACCTTGGGGCTCAAGGTGCCGGTACGTCCGTCCGGACAGTTGCAAGAGTCGGCGACTCTGACTCTGGTCGGTCCGCGGGGTTCAATCACTCTGCCGGAGTGCTGTATCGTGGCCAACCGCCACATCCATATCAGCACTGTTCAGGCTCGGGCCTGGGGTGTACGGGATGACCAGCGGGTCTCGGTCCGCGTGCAGAGCGAGAGGCCGGCGGTTCTCGGGGATGTCCAGATCCGGGTGGCGGACACCTTCAAACTGGTGATGCACATCGATACGGATGACGCGAATGCCGTCGGTTTAACCTGTGGCAGCACGGTCGAAATCACGAACGGGGAGTGAGAGGGATGATTGTGGGCCGGGTGATCGGTACGGTGGTGGCCACCAGGAAAAGTGACTCTTTGGTCGGGCAGAAACTGTTGCTGCTTCAGCCGTTAGTCTTTTTACGGCAACGGGATTCCGCTTTGGGACAAGGCGCTGTCTCCGAAGACTCACCGGAGCGGGAGGCCCCATCGGCGGAGGCCGGAACGGTGGAGAATGCTATCCCATCTGACACGGTCGTTGCGGTCGATACGGTGGGCGCCGGGGTGGGAGAAACGGTGTTAGTGGCTCTTGGAAGCGCGGCCCGCAAAGCTTTGTCCCGCCCGGAGGCCCCTGTTGACGCCGCTATCGTAGGCATTGTGGACAGTATAAGAATAGCGGGCCGGGACTGACAGACATTCAACGAGCCCAGTAGGCGAATCCAAGGACCGTAAAGATGTGTGGGAACCACGCAAGTGGGGATCCGAGTTGGCAGGAGGAGATCCGAGTTATGCGAGAGGAAATTCGAATCAGTCAGATAGAGGGGGTGATGGACGATGCAAATCAGCGAGGATAACATTGCCCTCATTGTGGGTAAGGTCCTGGAGCAAATTCAGGAGCAGACAGCAAGTCCCCTTACTTTGCCAATTTCCCAATCGGGCGGGGAAAACGGCCGGCCCACCGGGGAGACCGGTCTAGCCGCCGGTGAGTGGGGCGTTTTTCACGACATTGAACAGGCGATGCGCTCGGTCACGGAGGCACAGAGGGCACTTTCCCAGGTCAGCTTGGAAAAGCGGGCTGAGTTGCTCAAGGCTTTGCGCCGGAGCGCGCTTGACCACGCCAAAGAGTGGGCCAGGCTGGCCCACGAAGAGACCGGCATGGGGAGGGTGAGCGACAAGACCCAGAAAAACATCAACGCGGCCCGTCTCACTCCCGGAATTGAAGACCTGGCGACAGAATCCGCGACGGGGGACAAGGGGGCGGTGCTCATTGAAAGGGCTCCTTACGGGGTTATCGCTTCGATCGAGCCTGCAACACATCCGGTGGCCTGTCTCATCAATCACGCCATCTCCATGCTGGCAGGGGGCAACACCATCTTCTTCCTGCCCCATCCCAGCGGTCTTCGCTGCGCCCGAGCCGTGGTTCAGGCTTTCAACCGGGTCATAGTGGATCAAGACGGTCCGGTCAACCTCCTGGTGGTCTTGGACCGGGTCAACATGGACGATCTCAAGGCCGTGCTCAACCACCCCGGCATTGATCTCATCGTCGCGACCGGAGGACCGGCCGTGGTGGAGATGAGTCTCTCCAGCGGCAAGAAAGCCATTGGAGCCGGGCCGGGAAATCCGCCGGTGGTGGTCGATGAGACCGCTGACGCCGTGCAAGCGGCGAGAGATATTGTGGTGGGGCATTCTTTTGATAATAATCTTTTATGTATTGCCGAAAAAGAGATCATAGCCGTGGACTGCAAAGCCGACCGTCTCCTGGCGGAACTGGAGAAACAGCCTACCTACCGGCTGGCGGGCCAAGACATTGACAGGCTGACGGCTCTGGTGACCAAGGACAATGAAGTCAACCGCAAATACGTAGGCCAAAATGCCAACTTTATTCTTAGGGAACTCGGGATTGAGGCCGGTGACGAGATACGAACGATTATCATAGAGGTGCCGAAATCCCATCCGCTGGTAAAAATTGAGCAGATGATGCCTGTCCTGCCACTGGTGCGGGTTCCGAACTTCGAGGCTGCCCTGAAACTGGCGCTGGAAGCGGAACAGGGCTTCGGGCATACTGCCATGATTCATTCTCAAAACCTGGAGCACATCACCCGGTATGCCCGGGCGATGGATACAACTTTTGTGGTGGCGAATGCTCCCTCTTCGGCCGGGTTGGCTGTGGAAGGAGAGGGAGTGTACTCCCATACCATTGCCAGTCCGACGGGTGAAGGGGTGGCTACCCCCAGGACTTACACGCGGGAGCGGAGATTAGCGATTGGACGCCGGGCGCTAAGGTTCGTTTAGCCGGCCGGAAGGGCGCAGGCGTCGGCGGGGTTTTCTTTCAAAGGAGCAAGTCAAATGGATGTAGCCGAATTGGCAGCCAAGGTTCAGACCGCCGGGGTCGTCGGGGCTGGGGGCGGTGGTTTTCCCACTCATGTCAAACTCAATAACCGCTGCGACACCGTGCTTGTCAACGGGGCCGAGTGCGAACCCTTGCTGCAGGTAGACCAACAGTTGCTCGAGCGGGAGGCTCCGGTACTTGTCGACACCCTCGCCTCGATCGTGGAGGCGACCGGGGCGGGCCAAGGGATCCTGGCGCTGAAAGCCAAGTACGATGCGGCCCGGGTGGCGCTGGAGAAGGTCCTTTCCGGGCGAAACAGTTCCGTAGCCGCGCAGAGCAGTTCCAGAGCCGGGCAAGATAATTTGACCCTTCATTTGTTGCAGGATTTTTATCCGGCCGGGGATGAGCAGGTTCTGGTCTATGAGGTGTTGGGCCGGGTCGTGCCGCAGGGAGGAATCCCCCTCAATGTGGGCGTGATCGTACTCAATGTAGAAACCCTTCTCAACATTGGCAAGGCCTTGAACGGTTTGCCCCTGACGCACAAATACGTCAGTGTCGTCGGAGCCGTGGTGAATCCGCTCACCGTGCGCGTACCGGTCGGGACCCCGGTGGCCGCTCTCCTGGCCATGGCCGGCGGGAGCCGCTCTGCCGAGTACAGGGTCTTGGACGGAGGTCCCATGATGGGGCATGAGGTGCGGGACCTGAAGCAAGGGGTCCGCAAAACGACCAAAGGCTTATTGGTCCTCCCGGCGGATCATCCACTCTGGCGACACAAAGAGATTCCCACCGGAATCGCCCTCAAGCGCGCTATGTCGGTCTGCTGCCAGTGCTTTGCTTGCACGGACCTCTGTCCCAGGTATCTGCTGGGCCACACGATTGAACCCCATCGGGTCATGCGCAGCCTCGTACACAATGTCAGCACAGATGCGCAAGGAGTAACGGGAGCCCAGTACTGTTCGGAATGTGGAGTCTGTGACAACTACGCCTGTCCCATGGATATCTCTCCCCGTTTGATCAACCAGGCCGTGAAACGCGAACTGGCCAGACAAGGTTTTCGCCCGGCAGCGGGAGGAGAAGGTTCCCCTCAACCCTTCAGGTCGGAGCGGAAGATTCCCATAAAGCGCTTAATCTCCCGGCTGGGGTTGGATAATTATCATAAGCCGGCTCCCCTGACGGATGTACCGGACGTACCCGGCGAACCGGCTCAGGTTGTAGTGGATTTGAAGCAGCACGCGGGCGCTCCTTGTTACCCGGTGGTCCAGCCCGGGGATAAAGTGGCAGTAGGTCAGGTGGTGGCCGAGGTTCCCGAGGGCCAATTGGGCAGCCGCCTTCACGCCAGTATCACGGGTACCGTGCTCAGGGTTTCACCTCAGATCGTGATTGTGAGGTAAGGAAAATGAAGAAAGCCATCGGCTTATTGGAGTACCGTAGTGTGACTCGGGGAATTGTCGGAGCGGATACAGTGGTCAAGGCGGCGGGCGTAGAACTCCTGCAGGCGGCTACCGTCTGTCCCGGCAAATTCCTGGTCTTGTTCGCCGGAGATGTGGGTTCGGTTCAAAGCGCCATGGAAGCGGGGACCGCGGCTGGCGCTGGGGTGCTCATCGACCACTTCCTGCTGGCCAATGTCCATGAGGCTGTCTTTCCGGCTCTGTCCGCCACCTCACTCGTCGAGCCGAAGGGTGCCCTAGGTGTGATTGAAACCTTCACGGCTGCCGCGGCCGTCGTCGCGGGGGATATCGCAGTCAAGACCGCTCAGGTGGATCTCGTCGAGATCCGCTTGGCCCGCGGCTTGGGGGGGAAGTCCTTTGTCACCATCTGCGGGGATGTGGGTTCCGTGGCGATAGCGGTGGAAGCCGCGAGCAAGACGCTTGCGGCCGAGGGGACCCTGTTGGATAAAGCGGTCCTGGCGGCTCCCCACCCAGATGTGTGGGGGAGATTGGTATAGGCGAGGATCGGTTCAAAGAGAGAGCGGCTTGTTGGGGAAGTAAGGGAGAGGGAGGACTGGCAGTGCGGATCCTGGTGATTAACAGCGGCGGGACTTCAATAAAATATCAGCTGTTTGAATTCAGGGGCGGGGAGCTTGTCGTTGTCGCCAAAGGGGCTGTGGAAAACATCGGCCAGCCGCCTGCACACCTTGACCCGATTGAAACGCGGAAAAGCCGTGGGGCCGCGGCCAGCATGGGTCAACCGCATGCCCTTTTGAAATTCGATGTCCCCGAGCAACCTCCGTTCAGGCAAGAGATTGAGGCTAAGGATCATGCGGAAGGGTTGAAACAGGCTCTGCGTCTCTTGGTTGATCCTGAGATTGGACCCCTTTCTTCCTATCGTGAGATAGACGCGGTAGGGCATAGGGTCGTGCAGGCGGGTGAGAAGTTCCGAGGTACTTTCTTGATCGACGAGGCGCTTTTAGTGGCTTTACGCGAGCACAGCGAATTGGCTCCTTTGCACAACCCGCCCAATATAAAGGGTATAGAAGCGTGTCGCCGGCTGATGCCTGATATTCCCCAAGTAGCGGTATTCGATAATGCTTTCCATAAGGATCTGCCTGATTACGCCTACCTATACGCTTTGCCTTTCGAATATTACGAAAAATACGGCGTGCGTCGGTACGGCTTTCATGGTATCTCTTTCAAATATATGACGGAGAGGGCGGCCGACCTTCTCAAGATCGATGTCACTCAAAAACGGATTATTTCTTTAATGCTGGGTAGTGGGACGACCATTAACGCCTTGGCTTACGGGCAGTCGGTTGATGTCTCCACAGGGTTGAGCCCGACGGAAGGTCTGATCCAATCGACTCGCTCCGGAGACCTCGATCCATTTGTTATTACCTACATCATGCGCAAGGAAGGGCTCTCCCCAGAGCAAATGGACGAAGTCCTGAGCAAACGCAGCGGCTGGCAGGGGATTTCCGGAGTAAGCAATGATTTGCGCTTAGTAGAAGAGGCTGCGGGGCAGGGTAACGCTCGGGCCCGGTTGGCTCTCCAGGCCTTCACCTATCGAGCCAAAAAGTACATCGGGGCTTATGCCGCAGCCATGGGCGGAGTGGATTTGCTCCTTTTCGCCGGAGGGGTCGGGGAAAATAGTGCCAACATCCGGGGCGAAATTTGCCGGGGTCTGGATTTTCTGGGCATAGAACTTGATCCGGAGCGCAATGCTACACTCAAGGGAGAAGGGCTCGTTTCTCGGACAGGTGCTTCCGTGCCGGTCTTGGTCGTGGACACCAATGAAGAGAGCGTTATTGCCAAGGAGACTTACGTATTGTTAACGGGGCAGCTCGAGTAGAAAACAATAGGGTAGGCTGCAGGAGTACAGATGAAGAGAGAACAAGGGCGAGAGAGGCAGCTGCGAGATGTGGCAAGCAGCAAATAGCCCACGCAGTGTCTAGAAAGCATAACGGTGAGGCGGGTCAACCCAATGGCGGCCGAAAAAAAGAAGGCGTGGGGTGGGCAACTTGAGCGACGGGTCGAAAACAAAGGAGGGCTATCATTTGAAAGAGAATGGTACGAATGGCGCAAAAAAATGGTTCATACCGGATGCTTATTTACCTAGTTCCGGGCTAGGAGAGGTGCATCAAGGACATGAGGCAATCTGCGTGCTGAATGTAACTTCCTTTCAGGCGATGCTAAACATCTCCTTCTTCTTTTCCGACAGGGAGCCGCTGGAGAATATTATAGTTACTGTCGGCGCTAAGAGGTGCTTGCATCTGCGGTTAGATCATCCCGATGAGATTGCCGGCATCGTCTTGACGAGAGATGTTCCCTACGGGATAAAGATTGAAAGTGATACCCATATCATTGTCCAGTACTCTAGGCTGGATGTGACTCAGCCCAATTACGCACTTATGACAACTGTTCCTTATTTTGAATAGCGGCTTTTAGCGTATCGACACGTTTGTATGGAGAAACGCCGGTTTGTCTCTGCTTCCTATTTTATCTGAGGTGGTGATTTGGAATGGATATACTGAAGATGGTTAACATAAGCAAAAGTTTTAATGGTACAGCTGTTTTGAAAGATGTCTCATTCGAAGTGCGAGCCGGTGAGGTTCATGCACTGATAGGCGAAAATGGCGCAGGAAAGTCGACGTTGATCAAAATTGCAGCCGGAGTGTATAACTCGGATGATGGCGAGACATTTTTTGACGGAAGAGAAGTGCAGATCGGTACGCCGGCGGACGCTCATCGCCTGGGGATTTTCACTGTGCATCAAGAACCAAGCGTTATGCCTAATTTGTCCGTAGCCGAGAATGTATTAATGGGCTTCCACCCTTACCGCCGGTTTGCCTTTCGGTGGGTCGACAAGAAAGCTATGTACCGTAAGACGGAGGAAGTGTTTGGAAAATTAGGCTTAAAGATGGATGTAAGGCGTAATGCAGGGGAACTGACGATAGCGCAACAACAGATGTTGGAAATTGCAAAAGCTTTGGTACATGATGTACGGGTGCTTATCTTGGATGAACCTACGGCCACCCTCTCAGACCACGAAACGGGGCTTTTGTTTGAAATAGTGCGCCGGCTGCGAGATCAGGGGACGGCGGTTATCTTCGTTTCTCATCGCCTGCACGAGGTCTTTTCCCTGAGTGATCGGATTACTGTGATGCGGGACGGCGAGAAAGTGGCCACCAGTGTGGCGGCATCCCTGTCAGAACAGGAGTTAGTGAGATTAATGGTCGGGCGGGAGTTACGTTTGGGCAGTTTTGAAAGTCGTGCGACGAATCGTGAGAAGCCACTGCTGCAGGTTTCCGGTTTGAGCAATGCGCCATGGTTCGATGATGTTTCATTTGCCCTCTATCCGGGGGAAGTATTGGCCATGGCGGGTTTGGTGGGCTCGGGCCGGACGAATGTTGCCGAGGCTATTTTTGGTATCCAACCGGCGAGAAGTGGACAAGTGGTAGTGAACGGGGAAGCGTTGCATATGCGCAGCATCAAGCAAGCACTTGAGCACGGAATTGCCTATATTCCCGAGGACAGGCACAAACATGGAGTGGCACTGGCGATGAGCCTTCGGGCTAACGTGACATTGGTGAATGTTCCTGCCCGTCCTAGGTTGGGATGTATTGACCGACGTCGGGAAATTCAGATTTCAGCGGAAGCGGTCCAGCGCTTGAACATTAAGGCCCAAGGGGTGGAACAGCCGGTGGGTCAATTGTCCGGCGGAAATCAACAAAAAGTGGTGCTCGCTAAGTGGTTAGCTGCAGGACCAAAAATCATTATTTTGGACGAGCCCACGCGCGGGGTAGATGTAGGCGCAAAAGGCGAAATCCACCGGATCATTGACGGCCTAGCCAGGGAAGGGAACGCGGTCTTAGTCATTTCTTCGGATTTACCTGAGATACTGGTCCTGGCTGACCGCACCTTAGTCATGCATGAAGGAAGGCTGGTTGGAGAGTTACACCGTGAGGATACGTCTGAGGAGAGCATTATGGCTTTGGCCACGGGCACAGCAATCCGGACAGCGTAGCCGGACATTAAAAGAGGGAGGGGACTGTGGGAGTATGAAAAACGAGCCTTCTTTATTCTGGAAAATCATGCAAAGTAGAGAATCTTTTTTGCTGGGCCTGATTCTCCTCCTTTTGCTAATTATGTTAGTTGTTTCCCCATCGTTTTTGGGCCCCGGTAACTTAATGAACATTCTTACCAACTGCGCTACGGTGGCAATCGTTGCTCTCGGAGAAACGATTGTGATTATCACGAAGGGCATTGACCTGTCTGTAGGTGCTACCATGGGTATGGTTACCTTGTTTACGGGTAGTCTGGCATTGAATGGCTTTCCACTGGCGGTAGTTATATTGGTTGCGTTCTTGGCGGGTATTGTCGCCGGCGCGCTCAACGGGGTGTTGATAAGTTATCTCAAACTGCCGCCGATTATTGTTACCCTTGGCACTCTCAGTGTTTATTCCGGAATCATGTATGTGATTACCAAGGGAAATTGGGTCACCAATTTACCGGCAGGGCTGTTGCAGTTGGGAAATTTTCGCCTGTTTGGATTTGTTCCCGCCCCAGTAGTTGTTCTAGTGGTTTTGTTGCTGGTAAGTACTCTGTTTCTGCAGTTTAGTATCCCTGGCAGGCACATTTATGCGGTCGGTAATAACGAGGCCTCGGCCCGCCTCAGCGGGATCAATATCAAGCGGGTTATCTTTTCCGCTTACCTCATCGCGGGTTTCTTTTCTGCCGTAGCAGGCATATTCTACGTGGCATACAATGGGTTTTCGACCCCAAGTACTGGGGGCAACATGGAGCTCGACGCCATTGCGGCGGCCGTAATTGGCGGTACCAACGTTTTCGGAGGCAAAGGTACGCCTTTAGGTACCCTCTTGGGTGCGATCCTGCTGGGCATAGTTACCGGTGCCCTGGTTTTTTTCCACATTCCTGCTGTTTGGAATCTGGCAGTGGAAGGAATCGTAATTTTAGCTGCGGTGATCTCTGACGCTGCTCTATACCGCATGCAAACAAGGAGGATATAGAGCATGAAACGAAGTAAGTTTTTTGCCAATTGGTCCTACGGGATCATTGCGGTCTTTCTTCTGGAGATGGTAATACTCTCCTCTGTTACTCCAAAATTTCTAAGCAACCTTTTACCTATGACAGAGAATTTCATGCCGATTGGGATTATGGCATTGAGTATGACCTTGGTAATCATTGCGGGTGGTATCGACCTTTCCATAGGTTCCGTGGTTAGCTTCAGCGGTGTTATTATGGGTCTCTTGTGGCAACATGGAATGAACATTTGGGTAGCAGGTCTGCTGGCTGTGCTGATTGGCGGCTTAGCGGGGTTCATCAATGGACAAATAATCGTGCGTACGGGCATCCAACCTTTAATCGCTACTCTGGCTACGCAATTTATTTGGGGTAGTCTCGCTGTTGTTTTGTCAAATCAGGGTTCCATTTATGGTTTTCCGGGAAGTTTCCTTCTGTTGGGTACCGGTTTCTTATACGGTTATCTCCCCGTGCAACTCGTGATCTTCGTTGTTTTAGCTTTGCTTTTCGCGTACTTGTTGAATAAGACTGTGTTCGGCCGGCAAGTTCTATTTATTGGCAATAGTGAGAGCGTTTCGGCATATTCCGGGGTGAACGTAAACCGCGTCAAGACCTGGACCTACGTGCTTTCCGGTTTGACTGCCGGGTTGAGCGGTGTCATTATGGGTTCCTTTTTTGCCTCCGTGCGTGGGGATATGGGGCAAGGCCTCGAACTAACGGTTATTACGGGCTGTTTGGTGGGTGGAGTAAACGTATTTGGTGGTGCAGGAACTATTGTAGGGGCTGCCTTCGGAGTGCTTTTGCTGGGGATGCTTAGTCAGGGACTCAATTTTATGAACGTTTCCTCTCAAGTTCAGGCGATAATAACAGGAGTCATCCTAATTCTCGCCGTGGCCATTCAACAATTGGGTACTATTTTTGCGCGCCGGCGAAAAATGACGGGAGGTGAAGGTGCCGGTAAATTACGGGGTGAACGGCGCGCGAGAGTTGAATAAATATTAATTTAGGGGAGGGAAAATCTTTGAAAACCATTGGATGGAAAAGAATGGCGACTGCTCTGGTCATACTCTTGCTGATAGTCGCATTGGCAGGTTGCGGAGCGGTTCAGTCGTCTCCGTCGGCAAATTCCAACCAGAACGCAGCTCAGACGTCGCAAAAAGGTAAGACGATTAAGGTGGCTCTTATTCCCAAAGCAATCGGGATTCCCTATTTTACTGGGGCAGAACAGGGGGCACAGTCAGTGGCGGCTGCCCTGAACATTAAACTGACCTATAATGGTCCGACTACTCTGAGCGCCTCGGATCAGGTTTCTATGATTAACAGTTATGTGGCCGAAGGATACAATGTAATTGCAGTGTCTGCAAATGACCCTACATCTTTGGCGCCCGCTTTAAAAGCGGCGATGAAGAAGGGCGTCAAGGTAATCACCTGGGATTCGGACACTGTCCCCGATGCACGTCAGTTTTTTGTGAATCAGGCCACGGTGGATGGGATAGGAAGTACTTTGGTCAAAGTGGTGGCTGACCACTTTAAGGGAAAGCAAACGGACGTTGCCATTTTATCTTCCACTCCTTCTAATACAAACCAAAATCAGTGGATCGATGCCATGAAGAAAACCATAGCTGACAAGTATCCTAACCTGCATATCAAGACTATCCAGTATGACCAGGGACAGCCGTCCACAGGCGTAAGTGCCACGGAGAACATTGTTAAAGGTTTCCCGACCGTGAAGGCAATTATTTCGCCGGATTCAGTAGGCTTGCCCGCTGCTGCCGAAGCCGTGGAGAAACTGGGACTGCAGGGAAAGATCTATGTCACAGGACTTGCAGACCCAGTGGTCATGAAGAAATATGTCGATGACGGTACGGTGCAGAAATACGTCCTTTGGAATGTCTTGGACCTCGGCAAGCTTACGATGAACGTGGCGCGAGCCGTGGCTGACGGTACCATGCCTACCAGTGGCACTTTCAAGGTTAAAGGTCTGGGAGACTTCCAGGTTAACAACGGTCAAGTACTACTTGGGCTGCCCATGATCTTTGATAAGGCGGCTACCGATAAATACAACTTCTAACAAATGTGTTTGGCCCGGCATCAGCGTTCCGGCGGTGCCGGGTCACGGCGGAACAGTTAAACGCGACTAATGTGTTCGCCAATTGCTCATAGAACTGAGTTACTCGATGAGAACGAGGGGGTTACGGGATAGCCATGTGGCGAGGATTTGCAGTTGACCTGGGCGCTAGCAACGGAAGAACGGTTCTCGGCCATTTTAATGGCGAAAGGCTGAACCTCGAAGAAATAACAAGATTTCCTAATATCCCCGTGAAGATGGGCGGGACCCTTTACTGGAACTTTCCGGGATTATATGGAGAGATTCTTAAGGGTTTGACGCTTGCCTACTCCGGAGGACAACAGCCCTCAATGATGGGGGTCGATACCTGGGGTGTCGATTTTGGGTTATTGGATGCACACGGGGATTTGATGAGCAATCCACGCCACTATCGAGATGAACACAATAACGGTATGTTGGATGAAATCCTGAAGAGGATAGCACCGGAAGAACTGTATGACAAAACAGGGATTCAGAATCTCCAAATCAATACAATTTGCCAACTGATGTACTTGAGTCTGTATAAGCCGGAGGTTTTGGAAAGAGCTCATCACCTGTTAATGTTTCCGGATTTGATAACCTACTTTTTGACTGGGGAAATGGTAGCCGAGTTTACTAGCGTAACGACCACCCAGCTCTATAATCCGCATTTGGGGACTTGGGACAATGACCTTATTCTTCGGCTTGGTTTGCCGAGGAGGCTGTTTGAATCGATCGTCAAACCGCTGGCGGTGGTCGGCGAGGTACGAACGGACGTGCTGGATGGAGTTAACCTGCATGGTAGGATCGATGTGGTTGCGGTGGGTCAGCATGATACGGCGTCAGCCGTATTTGCAGTTCCGAAGGCTGAGGAGAATTACGCCTACATCTCCAGTGGGACCTGGTCTCTGGTGGGGACTTTGTCACAAAAACCGATTATTTCTGTCTCGTCTAGGAGACACAACTTCACGAACGAAGGTGGGGTAACCGGGAATTATCGGGTTCTCAAGAATGTTATGGGCCTTTGGCTGTTGCAGGAGGTTAAAAGAACTTTGCAAAACAAGGGCAGCTCACTTGACTATTCAGATCTTGTCGCCGCTGGTTTCGCAAGTAAGCCTCTCCAGGCAATTATAGATCCGGACTCAATAGAGTTCATGGCCCCGAAAAACATGATAGATGAGATCAAGAAGTATTGCCGGTCAACGGGTCAACATGTGCCGGTTGACTATGGGGAAATCACGCGTACGATTTTTGAAAGCCTTGCGCTCAAATACCGGTGGGTTCTGAGGAAACTCGAGGAAATTGTCGGAAAGGACTTGCCGATTATTTATATTGTGGGCGGAGGAGTTCACAACGAAGCCCTTTGTCAGTGGACAGCAGATGCAACTCGGAAAACGGTGGTCGCGGGTCCCGCTGAGGCAACGGTAATCGGTAATCTTGCAGCGCAGCTCGTTGCCGCAAGGGAGTTGTCCGACGCAGAAGAAGTATCGGAGGTCGTAAAAAGATCGTTTGAAAGCAGGGTTTACCAACCAAAAGGGGAGCGGGATATTTGGGACGAAGCTTATGTGAGACTACTTCGACTGATGGGGTAACCTTCGATGTGTTCTCAGCCACGAGTAAGCCATCATTCCTCATCCGACTAATTTGGGATGATGATGGTCGGAAATTGGTCAAGATAAGCCGGCAGCCGGATGGCGCGGCAAAGGGTTTGTGTTGGCTGAATTGAAGTTGATAAGCAAACCGCGAGCAAGGAACCGGCGTTGTCATGGTACCCCGGGTACCTCGGAAAAGGCTTTGATTCTGTTAAAGATATTGATGGGGGGCTAAGTGCATGGTGCAACAGGACGAAATCGCAACTTGGATAAAAATTCACGAAGCAGGGGGTTTGAATACCCAAGTTGTCAAGGATCGTTTAAAGAACATGATTGTTGAGACCCCTTCGTGGGGCTACGGCGATTCGGGTACGCGTTTTAAAGTTTTTAAACAGGACGGTATTCCGCGTAATGCCTACGAGAAACTCGAAGATGCTGCCGAAGTTCAACGAGTGACTGGAATCTGCCCGAGGGTGGCTATCCACATTCCTTGGGATAAGGTTGACGATTATGGATCTCTCGTTCGCTACGCAAAAGATCTGGGCTTGGGAATCGGAGCCGTTAACCCCAACCTTTTTCAGGATGACGACTATGCATTGGGTTCTCTTTGTCATCCCAAGCTGCAAGTCCGCAGAAAGGCCATTGATCATATGCTTGAATGCATAGAAGTCATGGAACGGGTTAAGTCGGACGTTTTGAGTCTATGGCTGGCGGACGGTACTAATTACCCGGGGCAAGACGACTTCCGGAGACGAAAGAAGTATCTCATGGAAGGTTTGTCTGAGGTTTATCAGGCACTGCCTCGCGATACCAGGATGCTAATTGAGTACAAGGTATTTGAGCCGGCGTTTTATCATACGGATCTGGCCGATTGGGGAATGGCGTATAATTATTGTCTGAAGCTGGGTGAGCAGGCAGAGGTATTGGTAGATTTGGGACATCACGCGCAAGGAACGAATGTGCCACATATTGTTGCGACCCTCCTGGACGAGGGAAAGCTAGGTGGGTTTCATTTTAATAATAGAAAATATGCGGATGACGATTTAATGGTCGGTTCGATAGACCCGTATGAGCTCTTCCTGATTGCTTATGAGCTTACAGCGGCGGAGGAGGATTCTCATACTACTGAGTGTGCGCGGCGAGTATCTTACATGATAGACCAGTCACACAATATTGAATCAAAGATTCCGGCTATGATACGCTCTGTTATGAATATCCAGACAGCCTTTGCTAAAGCATTGTTGGTTCCTAGAGGTCAACTTGAGCGAGCACAAGAGGAGGGAGATGTAATCAGGGCCGAATGGCTGGTTAAAGAAGCTTTCGAAACGGACGTTCGTCCTTTGCTCTCTTTAGTCAGGCAGGAGATGGGATTAAATCCCGATCCACTGAAGGCTTATCTTGATGGCTCGTATGGCAAAAAGATCCTTGAGCGGGGAACCGGGAAACATGGCGGTTAAGTATTTGAGTACAATGGATTAACTATGCCAAGACGCGAATTGCGGTGCAGTTTGGTCCGGTAAGAAATGACCGGCCTCGTTGGGGCAGGGTTTCGGTTTTTGGTCTCTGAACGAAATCAAAGGAAGGAAGGGAACGAACGAGTGTTAGCCAGAGAAAGATTTTTACGGGCCATTAATTTGCAAGAGCCGGATAGGGTACCGGTCTTTGCCAACTTAACTCCGCAGGTGGCCGAGAAACTTGGGAAGAAGATGGGCCTTCCGTATGAAGCAGAGGATTCGTTCTTATCAACCAGGATTTCTCATACCGAAATACTCTTGGAACTTGGAAATGACGCGGTAGGTATTGGCCCTGGCCGGGCAATATCGTCACCAACTGTAGAACTACCGGATGGCAAGTTGAAAGATGAGTTTGGTATGGTTTACCAGCGATTCGGTTATTACGATGAAGCGGTGGTTAGACCATTAGCTGGGGTAACCACTACCGATGAGCTGGATCAGTATCAATTGCCTGATCCTCTGGCCCCGGGACGCTTCGATTTAGCAGAAAAAATGGTAAGTAAGTATAAAGGGCAGTATGCAATCGTCGGTGATCTGGAAGCAACTGTTTTTGAACTGTCATGGAACTTGGTGGGCCTCGAAAAGTTCCTCATGGATCTGACCATGGGAGAGGATTATATTACGGAACTGCTAAAGAGGGTCGCCGCTTACAACACAGCTATCGGTGTACGGCTAATCGAGTTGGGTGCGGATGTACTCTGGCTGGGAGATGACTTTGGTACTCAACAAGGCATGATGATTTCGCCCGATTTGTACCGCCATGTATTTAAACCCTTACAGAGGAATGTAATTGCCGCCTTCAAGGGGGTTAATCCCCAGGTAAAGATCGCCTATCACTCTTGTGGTTCAATAGTGCCCATCATTGACGATTTAATTGAGATTGGGGTGGAAATATTGAATCCGGTTCAGCCTCAGGCCAAAGGCATGGACTTGGGGGTGTTTAAGCAAAAATACGGTGACCGTATTGCTTTCATGGGCGGAGTAGATGTTCAAGGAGTGTTACCGAACGGTACTCCGGAAGAGGTTGCGTCAGAGGTTAAAAAGCGAATTGCCGCAGCCGGTCGTGGTGGGGGTTACGTGCTTGCTCCGGCACATAACATCCAGCCGGATACCAGTATTGAGAATATCTATGCGATGTATGACGCAGTCCGTGAATATGGTACCTATCCTCTGTCATTATAGTGGTCGCTTTAAATTCTCGTGCTATTTGCAAAGCCGCTATCAATCAGGAAACTCAACATGATAAAAGATTTGGCTCTAGCTGGGAGGTATTGATTAAATGTCATTATTGGAAGAAATGTCTGAATGGGTAATTAGCGGTAACGCCAACAAAGTTAAAGCGCTCGTTGAGCAAGCGCTGGCTGAGGGTGTAGCCCCAGCCAGCATTGTAAACGAAGGCTTAATTCCAGGTATGACCGTGATTGGGGCGAAATTTAAGGTTAACGAGGTGTATGTTCCGGAGGTGTTAATCGCCGCCCGCGCTATGCATGCCGGGATGGCCGTAGTTAAGCCGTTGCTCAGTGTTTCTGATACCAAAGAAAAAGGAATTGCCGTGATTGGGACAGTTAAAGGAGATCTGCATGATATCGGTAAGAACTTGGTCGGCATGATGCTGGAAGGTGCCGGGTACACTGTGATTGATATCGGCATCGATGTTCCGCCGGAGAAGTTTTTGCAGGCCGTACAAGAGCATAAACCACAGATTGTCGGGTTATCAGCCCTGTTAACCACAACCATGACTAACATGAAGGCTACAATTGAGTTGCTCAAACCGTATCGTGACCAGGTGAAAATAATGATTGGCGGAGCCCCCATTACCCCAAAATTTGCCGATGAAATCGGTGCCGATGGCTATGCGGCCGACGCCGCCTCCGCAGTAGATTGTGCCAATAACTTGCTGGCGTCATAACAGAGGCTCCTTTTCCCCTAGGCGGAGACATCTCTTATTTGAGTGGAGCGGTTGAGATACCCTGAAGTCTTAGGGCATCTCAACCATAGAACCTATCGAGGCGCTGACACCACAGACATTTAAGAAACTTTGTGGAAGAGCAAGGGACTCGGGAAAGGGCTCGATGATTGAGGGTGAAAGATCATGTTGGCAGAAGAACGTAGAAAGAAAATCGTGGAGAAGCTGGACGAGGGCGGAAGTGTTAGGGTAAGCCAACTTGCCGGTATTTTTCAAGTGACTGAAGAAACTATCAGACGGGACTTGGAACAACTGGAGAAAGACGGCTATCTGACACGTACCCACGGCGGCGCGGTCAAGAGCACGCTCGATCAGCAGGAAATCGCCTTTTACATTCGCAATATGCGAAACCGTGAGGAAAAACAGGCGATAGGCAAAAAGGCGCTGGAATTCATCGAACCCGGAGAAGTGATAGCACTTGATGCAAGCACCACGGCTCTTCAGGTAGCTCGTCTCCTGAGGGAAAACCCTATCAAGGATGTGGTAGTCATTACCCATGCGCTCAAAGTTATCATGACCTTGGCAGACGTTCCGGACCTTACCGTCATCAGTACCGGTGGGGTCCTGCAACAAAGAACTATGTCCTTTGTCGGTCCCTTGGCCGAGAATTCGCTCTCGACCTACAATATCAAAAAGGCTTTTATCTCGTGCAAGGGGATAACGCTGGAAGAGGGAATCATGGAGTCCACAGATCTTCAGGCGAGGATAAAAGAACAAATCATCAAGGTTGCCAAAGAAGTTTACGTGCTGGTCGACCATGAAAAATTTGGTCAAACCGCTTTGGCGACGGTGGGACCGATAAATGCTGCCAGTTGGCTCATCACGGATGGAGAGGCTGCGGAGCATGAACTTGAGGGGTATCGTGCAAGGGGAATTAAGGTAGTTGTATCGACTCAAAGCGAGCACGAATAAACCAGGCCAGCAATAAAAGTTGTGGAAACCCATGGCCAGTCGAGAGAGACCCGCTTGTGGAGAAGAAACATGGACAAGACCACTTGGTGACGAGGATGTTTTTCCAACCAAGCATGCTGGAAGATTATTAAATGAGGTAGCAGGAAACACGAGGGATGATGGAGAAAATCTACACGAAAGTAAGAGCGAGGTAAGAGACAGAAACATTATGCACGGCAAAGGGGATGACCGCCGGAGAGGGAACCTTACTCTTCTTGGGTAAGGGATAGCACGATGCGGGTGAGACTACCAGAGGACAAGTTTTAAACAGAAGAAGCAATGAGAGAGGAAGGAACGGGAATGAAAAAGTATCAACTATTCATCGACGGGGAATTTGTTTCACGGGTGTCCGCCAAGATGATACCGGTCACCAACCCAGCCACGGAAGAAGTCATTTCCGAGGTTCCGGCCGGGACGGCAGAGGACGTGGAAGAGGCGGTGGCGGCTGCGGAGAAAGCCCAGAAATCTTGGGCTAAGCTGCCCGCCGTGGAGCGAGCCGGATGCCTGCACAAGATCGCCGAGGGACTGCGCGAAAACGCCGAGAATTTGGCGAGGACCATTGCGGAAGAACAGGGAAAGATTTTGCCCTTATCACGGGTGGAAGTGAATTTTTCGGCAGACTATTTAGATTACATGGCGGAATTCGCCCGGCGCTATGAAGGGGAGATCATTCAGAGCGATCGTCCCAATGAGAACATCCTCCTCTACAAGATGCCCATCGGTGTCGTCGCGGGAATCTTGCCCTGGAATTTCCCCTTTTTCTTGATTGTTCGGAAAATGGCTCCGGCTTTAGTCACCGGGAATACGATTGTGGTTAAGCCCAGTTCCGAAACCCCGAATAACGCCTTTGAATTTGCCAAGATCGTGGCGGCCTCTTCTTTGCCCAAAGGGGTATTCAACCTGGTATCCGGGTCAGGCGGAGTCGTAGGCGAGGCCTTGGCCGCTCACCCGAAAGTGGGCATGGTCAGCCTGACGGGCAGTGTGGAGGCCGGTATCCAGGCTATGAAAGCGGCCGCCGCCAATGTAACCAAAGTATCCCTGGAGCTGGGAGGCAAAGCCCCGGCCATTGTCATGGCAGATGCGGATTTGGATTTGGCCGCGAAAGCCATTCGTGATTCCAGAGTTATCAACACCGGCCAAGTGTGCAATTGCGCCGAGAGAGTATACGTCCAGGAGTCTGTCGCCGAGAGGTTTATTGAGAAAGTCACTCAGGAGATGAAGAACACCAAATATGGCGAGCCCCTGACAGAACCTGATTTGGATATGGGACCCTTGGTGAGTAAACAGCAGCTGGAGAATGTCCAGGCTGCGGTGCGACAGGCGCTTGAAGACGGAGCCCAACTCGTCTTGGGTGGTAAGGGTTCTGAACGAGAAAAGGGATATTATTATGAGCCGACAGTTCTCACCCATTGCAAACAAGACTCGGCCATTATGAGACGTGAAATCTTCGGGCCGGTTCTGCCGATTACGACCTTCAAGGATCTTGACGAAGCGATTGAGATGGCCAATGATTGTGACTATGGCTTGACTTCGTCCATCTATACGCAGAATCTCGACGTAGCCATGCGAGCCTGTAATGAAATCAAATTCGGCGAGACTTATATCAACAGGGAAAACTTTGAGGCCATGCAGGGTTTTCATGCCGGCTGGCGTAAGTCTGGCATCGGTGGAGCCGACGGTAAGCATGGTTTAGAGGAGTATCTTCAGACCCACGTGGTTTATTTACAGTACAATCGCAACGTCAAGTAGAATCATTAATCATGTATTTGAACAAGACCGGCGGCATGTGAGATTTCCGCCGGTTTTTGTGAGTGATATCCCCATTGTTCAGCTCATCAATATGTCGTTTTGCCTGTTCTCCTTTGGCCTTGATATACTTTGTCGCAAGGAGAGGATGGCGACGCGGCCCATCCTATAGTATAATTTGTTAAAGCTCATATTTCTGCCGCTGATGAAAAGCCGGCAGACGGAGGCTGAAATGGCAGTACAAGCCGCGGAGTTAGCTAAGGCTTCCCAGAGCAAGTACACGAACTTCGCGATTGCAGCTATCGTGGCAATCACCGACAGATTTCTTCCCGAAGAGTGCAAGAAAAGATTGCTGGGGGTGCTCCGCATGACTCAAATTGAACAGTGGTTGAGAGAGGAAGGCCGGGAAGAGGGTTTGAAAGAGGGTTTGAAAGAGGGTGAGATGAAAGGCAAGCGGGAGACAGCCCGCAGGGCCTTGTTGAAGGGGATCTCACCGCAGGACGCCGCCGATATTACGGGGTTGCCTTTAGAGAAAATCATCGAGATCGAGCGGGATCTGACAAAGGTCACCTGCTAACTCTGCGATGGCGGCCGTGAGATTCTTCATCGACAGAGAAACTGTAGAAGCCTTGCACGACTGTCATGCCGGTTGGCGTAAGTCAGGCGTTGCAGGGCAGAGGGAGGGTTTTCCTTTGAAGGTCAAATTACCTTATGGCTATTCGTTTCTTGAGGCAGACATTCCCGATAAGCGGCTGGCGGGCATTCTCACAACAACGGCCGCACATCCCAAGGCTGGGGGTGTTGCGTTGGTGGAGGAGGCTTTGGCGCATCCGATTGAAAGTGCCGGACTGAGCGAGCTAGCCGAAAAGGCACATAAAGTCGTCATCGTAACCAGCGACCATACCAGACCCTTGCCCAGTAGGCAAACCATGCCCAGTCTTTTGAGGGAGATCCGGCTGGGAAATCCCAAGGCTGAGATCACGATCTTAATCGCTACGGGCTTGCATCGCCCCCCGACTTCCGCCGAGTTAGAGGCGAAATTCGGAGTGGAGCTTGTTGAGCGGGAGAATTTTGTGGCCCATAATGCGGAGGATTCTTCGAGTCTGGTTCGTTTGGCAGACCTCCCTTCCGGGGCGCCTTTCCTGGTGAACCGGTTGGCAGTGGAAGCCGACCTACTGATCGCCGAAGGGTTTATTGAACCGCACTTTTTTGCCGGTTACTCAGGCGGTCGCAAGAGCATTCTGCCGGGGATTTCCGGCCGGGAGACGATTTTGGTCAACCATTCCGCAGCCTTTATCGATCACCCCAACACTCAATCCGGTACCCTGTCAGGGAATATCTTTCACCGGGATATGGTAGATGCAGCCGGGCAGGTCAACCTCCGGTTCATTCTTAACGTGACCTTGGATGAAGGGAAAAACATAGCCGCGGCTTTTGCCGGTCATCCGGATGAGGCCTTTGCCCGCGGGGCTCAGTTCGTCGAGAAAACGACGAAATTGACCTGCAAACGGGCGGAGATTGTGCTCACGAGCAACGGGGGCTACCCCTTGGACCAGAATCTGTATCAGGCGGTGAAAAGTCTTCGAACCGCGGAGTACGCGGCTCTCAAAGGCGGAGTGATCATCACAGCGGCATCATGCCTTGACGGTATCGGAGGAGCGAGCTTCCAGAGCATGCTGACGAATCCCGGTGGACCGAAAAGGATCTTGGAAGAGATTAGGTCTACCCCAGCGGCCGAGACGAGTTTGGATCAATGGCAGGTTCAAGTTTTGGTCCGGATCCTTCAGGAATACCATGTCATTGTTGTGACAGAGGGGGTGAAGCCGGAAGTCCTGTCAGCTATGGGACTTGACTCTGCTACGAATCTTGAGGAGGCCTTGAACAAGGCGTATACCCGCACGGGGCCGGCAGCCAAAGTCGTGGTCATTCCGAATGGAGCCGGTGTTTTCATTGAGAGCGAAGATTGACGGGGTTTCTCTAAACAAGTGACGGGGTTTTTCTTAAAAAAGATCGGCGGAGTTTGGGGTTTCCGCCGGTCTTTGTAACACCTATCCCTATTTTTTCAGTTCGTCAATACGTCGTTTTGCCTCCTCTCCTTTGGCATTGATATACTTTATCTTTTCTTCTCTAGTCATATTCCAGGTTGCTTCGTAATGCTTAAGCCTAGTTTGACGTAGTTCCTTCATGGTTAGTGATTCTTTCATCGTCACTCCGCTTTCAAATGGCTGACAACCGATGTATCAAGGTATATTCTTAGCTTCTCCATATGTATAAATCCGCCTTTCTGCGAAAGGCACCGATGGGGTTATGAAACCAAAACCCATCATCCTTTCACTCTTTTTGTGTTATCCTCCTCTTGTAGGCCACTGGTATACTACAGAACCCGAGGAGATGAGTGGCGGGGCTGTATAGCGGCAACCCCGTATATGTATATGGTGTCGGTCATCCGTTAAGGCATCAATGAATGGCGCAAAACAGTAGCCCGTAAACTTATCTCTTCCGAAGTTGACTCGATTTCGCCGGATGACCAGTCCCTGCCAGCCCTACAAGTATTTTTGCAGGAGGTACTTCTTTTGTTCAAAGTCTTTCGTAAAAACTGCTGTGGACTTGATGTCCACAAAACCTGGATCTATGCCTGCATCGGTATTACTGATACAAATGGCCGTACTGAGTATAAGCAAGCTCGCTTCTCTTCCTTTTCCAAGGGCCTTAGAGAGTTGGCTGATTGGCTTGCGAAATTCTCCTGTATCGAAGTTTGTATGGAATCTGCCGGCAAGTTTTGGATTCCCGTATTCAACATCCTTGAAAAGACCTGTTTTGTTACCCTGGCACATCCCAAGTACACAAAACCTCAAAAAGGAAACAAAACGGATCGCAAAGATGCCAAATGGATCTGTGACCTCTTTATGTGCGATATGATCAAACCCAGCTTTATCCCCTCTCCTGTAATCAGGCATC
>LDXJ01000037.1 GCA_001029295.1 Peptococcaceae bacterium CEB3
TAGAGTCCCCGCTTTACCCGTTTACCGCTGAACACGTACTTTTCTGTATGCTCAGGGTCGAATTCCGGCAATAGATCTCGGTCTAGAAAGCTGGCCTTGGAAGTATAGCTCTCCGTTATTTCTACGTACTCAATGCCATTCTTTTCACACAGGTACGCCAGAAACCGCCGAAACTTCCAGAATGGGATCTGCACAAAGTTTTGATTGTTCACATGACCGATGTTTATTTCCTGCTTCCAGCCGGGATTCACACCCACAACTNCCCGCCCGATTTTGTTGTCAAGGCAATGCTGCAAAATCAAGTGACCGGCTTTGCTCAGGTAGTCGCGCATGAAGTTTTCCCGGTTGTAGGCGATCAACGCCAGTTTATTGGTTTCGCCCTTGATCCCTTGCAGGTCTTTCATTGATTGGAGTCTGGAACGTTCCTTGTTATACCATTGATTGGCTGATTTCAGCCGCTTTCCGTCGATCAAAAACGCGGTTCCGGCGGTACTAACACCGGCTGCCAGGGTATTTACCCCTAGATCCAGAGCTAAAGTTTCCGGCTCCCATACAGGTTGGGCCTTATCCGCTGTTTTATACACAAACTCCGCTTCCAAGAAGCGGGCATGGTGAAGGGGGTTTAGGCGTACCTCACGGAGAGGTTGGTTAGCTATACGATCCGGCACACGAATTTTGATGGCTAAGCCTGGATGCTCCTTCATGAATCGATTGGACATGGGTATCTGAAAATAGCCGTCGTGAACAGTGATCGCATTGGTCGAACAAAGAAGTTGAGAATAGCCGTCCTTGGGTAGATACTTGGGAATCTTGACTTTCTCCGCTGGATATTGCCCCAATGCCGCTTTTGTGCTGAGTGCCAGAAACGATTTCATATTTCCATGCGCACTCTTTAGGATCTGCTGACTGACTCCGGCTTGGAGCAAGTGGTAGTTCTCATTTGTTTTACACTGATGGTAGAGCTTATTGAAGCTCAGCAGTCTTCCCGTCGCAAAGAAGTGTTGGCGCAGGGCGTAGAGAGCGACATTGTAGAGGTTTTTGGCATACCGATGGATCAGACACAGAATCTCATATTCTGCTTGCGTAAGCCCTTTGATTCGGACTTTTTGGGCAGCAAACATTTCATTTTCACCCCCTCACTAGTGATCTTGGCATTCTTCGATGTAATGCCGGATGGTTTCTGCCGAAACATTCCCGGCGGTACCCACGTAATAGCTTGGCGCCCACAAGGTTCCCCGGCCCGTCTTTTGTGCCAGATTTGGAAACGCCATGAGTACACGCCTTGCCGACCAGCCTTTAAATGCTTTTACGATTTCAGCCGGTGCATATTTAGGCGGCGCAGATACAAACAAGTGAACATGATCCGGCATCACTTCCAACGCAATGATTTCCCACTCCTTTTCCAGCCCAAAAGAGTTCACAACGTAGGTGAAGGCAACCCGAAGGAGTTGCCTTCACCTACCCGGAATCCCCGTGAAAATCGTAAATACTATGCCTAGCGTAAATGCTATGGTTGAGGAAAGATGCGAAGCCCAGTGTTGACTCGGTTCATGCCTGTTGAAGCATCGATGACGGCTATCATTTCGAGGAGTTCTTCCTCGCTGACCCCCATGTTTTTCAGCTGTTGGGTGTGCGAAGTGATGCACATGTCGGAGCCGTTGTTGATGGAGGTTGTGAGAGCGATGAAGAATTTTGTCTTAGCGTCCAGTTTGCCAGGCGCCATGACAACCTGCATTTTTTCCAGGGTGGCTTTCATATAAGCCGGGAAATTTGCCAGAGCGCGGAAAGTCGGTGGGACCATTCCTTTGTCTTGTTCGAGGTGCTTGAACATTCCTTGAACTTCAGGTGATGCTTCCTGATCTTGAATGAGTTTGACCGTTGGCATGTCAAAAATCCTCCCTTTGTGTGGATAGTTTGCCCTCGAAACAGAGAGAAGGTCCATCCACGAATTAGAATATGATTATATTCCCATAGATATTGTACACCTAAAAATTACTTGTTACAAGGACCAAAAGAAAAAAAGGTTCAATTGGATCATGGTTTAGTTGGGGACCTAAAGTGAAAGTGATAGGGGGAAAGAGATAGGGTATGAGGGATAGAGTAATGAGCTGAAACGTGGTATGATAATATTAGAAAGAAAAAATTAGGGGAGTGGTCCGCTGTGAAAGTCAAAATCCTGGGATCCGGTTGTTCCACCTGTGCCAAATTGGAAAAGGTGGTTCGCTAAGCTATCGAGGACTTGGGGGTTGAAATTGAGGTATAAATTCAAGGTGGAGTAGGAATGGGGGTAGTTATGAATATTGGGATTTTCCCTTGCCAAGGCCGTTGTAATGTTAGTATGATGACAAAAACTGTGGCTGAGTTTTTCGTTGACGACGAAATAATTCGCGTACTGCCGAATTTGAGTTTACCTCTTGATAACGAAAGTGGTGTTAGCGAAAAGTATATTGCCTTAAATGGCTGTCCGGCTAAATGTGCTTCTAAGGAATTTGAGCTTGCTGGAATAAAACCGGATGAAGAAGTAGTCATTACCAAGGATTTTGATCCGAAAAATAACGAGAAATATGAAGTGTTATTAAATATTGATGAAGAGGTAAACTTAGTACAGGAAACAATCGGTAGATTATTAGATGGACATTGATGGACATGATATCTTTTAATTGTTCCCGCCTATTCAACGGGTACGAAAAAATTGTCAGCCCAATGTTCCAGCGTGCGCCGGGGAAAATGTACTTATTGATCCAGGAATTCGTGTCTTAGACTCTGAGATGAAATTCAAGCAAATTTCTGGTATAATCTGAGAGTAAGGGAGGGCTGGACTTATGCCATTAGCACAAGAAAAAGGTAACTATTCTTACGCCGATTATCTCACGTGGCCGGAAGATGAACGATGGGAGATCATTGACGGCATAGCCTATCTGCAAGCTGCTCCGTCTTCTACTCACCAAGAGATATTAGGAGGACTTTTTGCCCAGTTTCATCATTATCTTTCGGGCAAACCCTGCAAAGTCTATCCTGGGCCGTTTTGCGTAAGGTTAACGCAGGATGACGTAAAGATAAATGAAGACATTAAAAAGGTTGTTGAGCCGGATATTACGATAGTGTGTGACATATCTAAAATTGATGAAAGAGGATGCAAGGGTGCTCCTGATATAATCGTTGAAATCATCTCACCATCCTCGATTAAAATGGACAGGTTTATAAAGTTTAACAGTTATGAAAAAGCAGGGGTTAGAGAGTATTGGATTGTTGAACCTGAGGGCAAGATTGTAAATGTATTCCTATTGCAAGATGACCAAAGATATGGACGGCCAGAAACATATATAGAGGATGACGAAATAAAGGTATCTATTCTTACCGATCTCAGGATAGATTTAAAACCAGTGTTTCAAGGCATTTGACGCTCACGCTCAGAATGAGTGAGCGGCTGTCAACGAAGGATGTCGTACGCCCTAGGCCCAAGGTTGGGAATTGGGATAACCGTCTTTCTGATTAGCTCAGAAAGCTTAAACATCGGATTTAGGAGGTTGAGTCTCATGATCGTCCAGTGACCTTTGCCAGAGCGCATCCTGGCAGAGCAGAGACGTACAGGGACATTGGGCGGTTTCCAACTCGATTGTGGCATGGGAAATATTAAAGGTTTGATGGAGATAGGATTTTATTTGCCCGATTAACTGTAAGCCCGAGGAGAGAGAACTACGGGGTTCAATGACCAGGTGGCAGCTAAGGGCTATCCGTTCGGGTGTGACGCTCCAGACGTGAAGGTCATGCAGACTACAGACTCCCGGCAAAGTCTTGACGTATTCCAAAAGTGGCTCGGCCTGGAAATCAACCGGTGTTCCCTCCATAAGAATGTGGAGGGTTTCTTTGACGATCTTCCAGGCTCCCCAGGCGACGAGAAAAGCGATGAGCACGGATATGATGGGGTCGATAATGTACCAATGCGTAAACTGCATGATCACGCCGCCAAGGATAACCCCGGCTGAGGCGGCGGCATCCCCCAAGACATGCAACAGGGCAGAGCGGACGTTCAGGTTGCCCTCACCCCCGCGGAACCCCAAGGCAATACCCAAATTGACCAGTATGCCGACGCCGGCGCTGATGTACATGATCGTGCTTTGCACGGGTTCAGGATGCTGCAGGCGCTGGAATGCTTCAACCAGAATGATGAGGGCAATGACGATCAAGGTTACGGCATTGGCCAGAGCAGCCAGGATGCCCGTGCGGTGATAGCCGAAGGTGTGCTCCAGGGTGGGTGATTTCTGCGCTTGAACCGCTGCGAACCAGGCGAGGCCTAAGGCTGCGACATCCGTGAGGACATGGCCGGCATCGCTGAGAAGGGCCAAGCTATTGGCCAGGCTGCCGCCGACAACCTCTACGGCCAGAATGACCAGGGTGGCCCAAAAGGCCCATTTTAGCCGTTCTCCACTTGCGTGAACATGCCCGCCGAGTCCCCCGTGATTGTGGCTGTGGTTATGGTCGTGATCGTGGTCGTGGTTATGATCGTGGTCGTGGTTATGATCGTGGTCGTGGTTATGATCGTGGTCGTGGTTATGATCGTGGTCGTGGTCGTGGTCGTGGTCGTGATCGTGATCGTGGTCGTGATCGCGGTCGTGGTTATGATCATGATCATGGATGTTGGCATTTTGGTTATGAGTTGGAAACGGAATCGGTTTCTTTTCAGACATTTTAAAGCACCCCTCTCAGTTCATTTCCCATTTTGGACAGCGACCGCCCCAGCGGCCGACGACTTCTGCGCCCATTCGGATTTCAACAATTTCGCAGTTGTTAGAGCAACCAGAGCAATCAAAACTTTTACCATGAAAGATCTCCTCAGCAACCCCGAAGCCCTTAAACTTGGTGGAACCGGTGTGGGCAACTTGTTCTTTGGCTAGGAGGGCGGCTCCAACTGCTCCCATCACATTGAAATACTTCGGGACGATGGCCTCGGTAGCCAGCGCGTTTTCGAAAGCTTTTTTGATTCCAAGGTTGGCGGCAACGCCGCCCTGGAAAACAACCGTCGCTAGAATTTCCTTGCCTTTGCCGACATTATTTAAATAATTACGTACCAATGCCTCACATAAACCTCGGATGATGTCTTCTTTAGAGTGTCCCATCTGCTGTTTGTGAATCATGTCAGACTCGGCAAATACGGTGCACCGTCCCGCAATGCGCACTTGAGTCTTGGATTGAAGGGCAAGGCCTCCGAACTGCTCGATGGGTATCATTAAACGAGATGCCTGCTGATCAAGAAAGGAGCCTGTCCCGGCGGCACAAACCGAGTTCATGGCGAAATCTGTAACGATGCCATCACGCAGCAAAATAATTTTAGAATCCTGACCCCCGATTTCCAAGATCGTGCGGACTCCGGGAACCATGGTTAAAGCGGCGACAGCGTGCGCCGTAATTTCATTTTTAACGGTGTCTGCTCCCAGAACTGCACCGGCTAATTGACGGCCACTGCCAGTAGCGCCGACTCCGAGAATCTGAATATCTTGGGGCAGATCGTTGATGATGATCTGCATTCCGTCCTGGATAGCTTTAATGGGCTGCCCGTTGGTGCGTAAATAGAGGCTGGCCTGAACCTCATTGGCTTGATCGAGTACAACAAGATTTGTACTCACACTGCCGACATCAATCCCCAGATACCCTTGCATAGTTTACTCCTTCCTCAAGTGCGATTTGGCACTTGTTTTTTCGTTCCACCATATCGACAAATGCTTCCAAACGTGTTTGAACTCCGGCTTTAGCGGTTTGTTCGTCTAAAAAGAAGGTAAGGACCGGAATTCCCGTGTCATGGGTGATGCGGGGCATGATTGCTTTGCTCACGATTTCGGGAATGCAGGCAAACGGGGCTAACTGAATAATTCCATCAAATCCTTGTTCAGCATACATTACCGTATGGCCGATGCTTTCCTGAGCATGCCCTCCGATTTCCACTCCCAGATAGGGTCTAGCATAGTTTCAGAAATTATCTTTGTGACCAAAGGTATTTGCTCGCGTCCAGCCTGTGAGATAGATCGAGCGGTCCACCTCTACGCCAAGATTTCCGAGCATTTCTTCAATTTCCAAGTTGATAGCCGGTTCCAAAACGACATAAATCTCACCGACAATGCCCACGCGTACTACCTTCCGCCCGGCGTCTTGGGGAACGTTTTCTAGGACCAGCAGCCCTTCTCGCTCTGCCTCGACTACCCCGGACAGTGTTTCGGCTTTTCTAATCCATTCTATTCCTTGTTGGAAAGCCTTGGTTGTGTCATCACGTTTCAATTCGCGCGGGCGCACTTTGTGGCTGAGGCGCTCTAAGTTGTCGAGGGCTTGTAACTTGCGCCAGTAAAAACGCACCAGCTGAATGATGGACAAGGGGGATAGCCGAGCTGAATTAACGCGGTTAACTTTTTTAATGAAGTCAATTGGCTTTTGGTAAATCGAATCAAAAACAATCACTTCAATGTCTTTGCCGATACTGCGCATAATTCGTTCCGAGAGTTCTCCATAGTGGCCTGCCCGACAGGGCCCGTTTCCGCCTGATGTTACCACCACCTCAGCTCCGCGCTCTGCGGCTTCCAGATAGGAGCCAAGCAAGACTTTGAACCTAGTGCTTCAAAAAAAGTTCGCCAGGCCGGATAATAAATGTAGTAGAAAAAGGCTCGGGGTATGCCAATGCGCTGTTTATCCATAGAAAAGCCTCCATAAGCTAACAATTAAGCTAACAATTAAGTGAACGTTTGAATGTATGATTAAAAAATGAACTATCCGGTGCTGTCGGAGTCTGAACGGAGGTGGGCACTGTGCTGTAGGATTATTTAATAAGTATGTATGCTAATATTATAATAGTCGCACCGACGGCAATGCTGGAGAGAATGTATTTCTTCCCGGTAGGGGATGCTTGCAGGGTTTGATTGGACATGGCAAATTTCCTCCTTATACGCCCGAGGGCAGGCGTAGGCAACTCAATAGAGTTGCCTACGCTGTCTGGGATGATGGATTACTCTTGCGGGAAGAGTCGCAGGCCGGTGTTGACCCGGTTCATCCCGCTGGAAGCAGCGATGACGGCAATCATCTCCAGGAGTTCTTCATCGGTGACTCCCATGCTCTTCAGTTGTTTGGTGTGTGAGGCGACGCACATGTCTGAGCCGTTGTTCACGGAGGTAGTCAAGGCGATCAAGAATTTGGTCTTAGCATCCAGCTTGCCGGGAGCCATGGCGACATGCATTTGTTCTAGGGTAGCTTTCATGTAGTCCGGGGAAATGGCTAGGGCCCGGAAAGTTGGTGGAACCATTCCTTTGTCTTGTTCGAGATGTTTGAACATTCCTTGGACTTCGGGGGAAGCGAGTTTAATTTCATTTATGGAAAAACGCCGACGGTTTCCTATGCTTCAACCAACTCAAATAACCCCATTCTTATGGCCCTTTCAATGGCCAAGGAAGAGGAATACATGGGTCTTTGGCTCCATCCGCAGAAAGCAACGCTTCTCAATATTAAGACCGGAGATGACGTGACGCTGGAAAACTGCCAGAGTGGTCAGAAGGCCGGGATTAAAGCGTTTGTCACCGAAATGGTTCGTCCGGATACCGTATTTATGTCGTCCTCTTTTGGCACGGAGAATCCGCTCTTGAAAAACAGCGCGGGCAGAGGCACTGCCCTCAACAAAATTGTTCCCTATGCGGTGGAACCGATGGTAAGCGGTTTTCGTTCCCAGGAATTCACCGTTAGGGTTACAAAATAGGGAGGAAAGCAGATGGCACGCTATGGGATGCTGATTGATTTGCGTTCTTGCACAGGTTGTCAGGCTTGCAGTGCAGCCTGTGCCTTGGAAAATCAAACGCCCTATTGGGCTGACAAATGGCGGACCCGAGTTTTGGATGTGCAAATGGGTGAGTACCCGAACACGGGGCGACATTTCATACCCACGATCTGCATGCATTGTGAGGAGCCTGCATGTATGGACGTTTGTCCGTCCAAAGCCACTTTCAAAACCGATGAGGGGTTTGTTCTGGTTAATTATGATACCTGTTTGGGTTGTAAGGCGTGTATGGCTGCCTGTCTTTACGGGGCACGTTATGTCTACGCGCGGCAGGATGCACACAAAGCCTATCTGGAACACGCCCATAATGGCCCGCTCGAAGCGAAAGAAGGTTTGCAGCGCATGCTCAGAAAGTACCGTTTTATCCTTCTCTATGTCGTAGGGGGGCTGGCCCTACCGTTAGGCATCAGCGCCTATCTCTTTTTTAGCGGTGCGTTTTATGCCTGGGTGCTGCCTGTCACCGCCGTCCTTCTTATTCTCGGTGGATTTTCCCTGCGCAATTGCCTTCTGAAAAATGCAGTTCAGACCTATCCCTGGCCTTACTGAACGTTGAGAGAGAAGACGAGGAACTCTTTCCCCCCTAGCGGCAGTGAAAGAGTTCCTCGTTGAGGTTATGGGCAGACGATCATCCCCCTGGACCAGAGGCAGTCGGAGCAGGAGGGACTATTGCCCCAGCAGTCCATTTGATTATTGTCAGGATAGCTGCATCCCTCCAAAAATTTACAATCTGTACAGGAGGGAAAGCGATAGTCGCGAACAAGAGAATCGAATATCGTTATACTCTGTTTCATCCGGGCCATCTAGCGAAATAAACAATTTGTCCAGCCCCAGCCGAATAAGTTCGTCGATGCGCTGATCGTTTAGGAGGGAGCCGTTGGAGATCAACTCAACTTGGAGGTTCAACTTCTTAAGAGACTCGATGAAAGAAAAAATATGGGGATGACTGAGAGGTTCGCCAAAGCCCCCGAGATGTACGCACTTCAAATTAGGATCATTTTTCATTATTTCCAATATGCTTTCAATTGTTTTTTTGAAGCCGGACCCGCAAGCAATCTTTTTATCTTTTAAAGCATGCTTTGTATAGACGATTTTCCATCGACTATTCATCGTTGTCTTCCACGCATTCATTAAGTGGAGTTCCCATTCCGGCTAGTAGCTTCTCCCTCATTTTTGAATTAGAGCAAAGATAAAAGGTTTCTTGCATAGAACGGTAATCTTCTTCCGACATAACCACTACATTACCATTCTTTCCGGTGACAAATATCGGCTCATGAACGGTTAAAGCTTCTTCCATCAGCTTAAAAAAATTATTTCTTGCGGTTGTTGCATTCACAATTGACATATTCCTGCACCTCCTGTACGTACATTATACTGTACATATTATATGACTTGTGCATGTTTTTTGTCATGTAGCTAGCGCTACGATACAGAACTGAAGCATTTCATAACATTGTTCTCCCTTTGTGGTAAAATATACTTAGCTCTTTGAAAAACTGAAACTATGCGGTTCTCGGCAGAAAGGCTTGCCGAGGTAAAAGTTTCAAGCATTAAAGAACAAGTAAAGCGGCGGCCTAACGGCGACCGCATAGAGGCCACTGGTACGGCCCGCCAAGCTCCGTAAGGAGACTTGGGAATCCTCGCGTTTCAACGCGGGGAGGAAATCAATGATATAGGTAATCTCGAGTCCAGGACAACCGGTTATTGGGGCCTTTACTGAATAGCAATTGATGCAGATCAATATTCCCGCTGTTAAACGAAGCGGCGGCAGAGTTAAGATAGAGGCGCCACATCCGGATGAAGGTCTCATCTTTGCCCTTCCGGATCTGCGGCAAGGCCTGTTCAAAGTTGTCAGCCCAATGTTCCAGCGTGCGGGTATAATGATTTCTCAGGCTTTCGGCATCGTAGAGATAAAGCCCGCAAGCTTCCATATGCCTGATCAGTTCGGAAACAGTCGGAATATAGCCGCCGGGGAAAATGTACTTATTGATCCAGGAATTCGTGTCTCGTTCATCTCTGCCGGTAATCGTGTGCAGCAGGGAAATCCCCTTGCTTTCGAGCAAGTGCTCAACGGTGGTAAAGTACTCTCCCAGATGTTCTTTGCCTACATGCTCAAGCATCCCGACACTGACCACCCGGTCAAACGTCTGTCCTTTTAGTTCACGGTAATCCAGCAAGTGGACGTCGACCAAATCCTTCAGGTTCTCCAGATCGATTCGGCTTTGGACTTTGTCATACTGTTCCTCACTGAGCGTGATTCCCGTCGCCTTAACCCGGTATTTTTGGGCCGCTGTCAGGATCAACTCACCCCAGCCGCAGCCGATATCCAGCAAGCGCTGCCCTTCCTCCAAGTTGAGCTTGCGCAGGATATGTTCGATTTTGTTTTTCTGTGCCTGAATCAAGGAATCCTCCGGGGATTTAAAATAGGCGCAAGAATAGGTCATGGTTTCATCAAGCCATAAACGGTAAAAATCATTCCCGATGTCATAGTGATGTTGGGCATTTTCCCTGCTCTTCTTAACCCCATTGGTCACAAATTTGGCAAGCCTTAGATATGGCGGGTTTTGATGCAAGAAGCTATCATGGTTGTTATATAGGGATTCGATTACATCCCGGACGCTTCCTTCAATCTCAATCGTGCCAGCCATGTACGCTTCCCCAAAAGCTAGGGAAGAATCCCGGATGATCTCTGACTTAGGGATGGGCTGATGCAAGATAATGCTAAACTTAGCCTCACCTTCCCCATACTGCTCCACGTCCCCATCCCAGAACTCCACTAGGCAAGGATCTATAAACAGGTTTTTGAACAGATTCTTGTAAAATGCCTTGTCGATATCCATGGCACTTTCCGCCTTTCCAATAACTCAGTTAGGAGTTTTGAGACAACTCCCTTGCGCCTTGCAGTTGCTTTGTCGCCCAGCGGCTGGCAAACATCAAGTTCTCGCTCAAGCCACCGTCGATCTTGGGGTTCTCTCAATGATGACCTTAAACATGTTGCCTTCACGATCATCAATTAAATCGAGCGCCGGATAGGCCTTGAGTGCCCGTCGAATTCCACTGCCAAGTCCTCGGTAAGGCAATAATCTTGTGGCAAATGAGGCCAAAATGGGATTCCGGATGTTGGAGATTCCTTTCTTGATATTCTCCACCGTGAGATTGTTGGGCAGATGACCTGGACTGATAATTTCGATGCGATCGGCAAAGACAAAAACCCGGATAGGAGCTGACACAAAGTAGTCGCGATGGATCAAAGCGTTGGCCACTATTTCTTCAAACACGATTTTGGGAATTTCCGGTTCACCCAGCGAATTGATGTCTTGGTGATGCTGGACGTAAGAAATGTTGCGCAGGAGAAAGCTAAGCGTGGACTGGAAAAGATCGGACAATTTGCCCTTCAAATCAATGCTTTCGATGTAATAAGAGACATCAATTTCATGGCCAGGATAGGAAACAGCCTTGACGACGAATACCGGAAGCTTTAAAAAGGGCGCCTTAGCGAAAAGCAAAGCTGAGGCGTGGTTAAGTTCCCCATTACTTGCCAAACTCATGTTTTCTAACAACTTGAGGAGAGGAATATTCTCATCTTCTAAAGTTTCACCATACTCTTGGTTGAAAAATGCCCGGAAATATTCAAGATCCAAGTCCCCGATTGTCATTCCCTTGACAGGTACTGCATCACCATGGATCAGGCCGGAAGTTTGAAACATGCGCTGAAGTTCTTCCCGCGAGGTCACTTTGCGTTTATCGGCACCGCTTTTAACCCAGAAGGCTCCTGAGTTGTCTTGATAAGGCTTATTCAGCCCGGGGTCAACGTTCATAACGAGGACAAGACCCTCTTTAAGGGCGATGTTTTCCGTATAGGGATTAATAGGCGGATGAATATGTTGAGATGCTGCATTGGAAATAATTTGGTTAATCCGGCTAATGTCTTCACGAGTCAACCCGGTCACTGTTCCGTCATTGTTGATACCGATGAATATCTGCCCGCCTCCTGAATTGCTGAAGGCTACCATCTCTGCCGCCAGGGCGTTGGCATTCGTGACGTTTGCTTTAAATTGATGCCTGCTGTCCTCATCTCTGGCAATGATGTTTTGGAGCTCTTCGCTATCCATCAGCTTGCAAATCTCCTTTCAAAAAGGGGTACAGGCTTCCAACTGCCTCCAATTACTGGATAATACCATCATAGCAGGTTGGAGTCATATTCTCAAGCTTTTTAGGAGGACAACTCGTCCATCTGGCTGTCTCCGTGGAGCAGGCGAAAGGTTTTCTTGCACTTTACCGTCATGTATAATAATATAATTATAAAAACAGTCCGGGTTACCATAGAGCGGTTTAATTAAGGGAATTCCGAAAAAGAAGGTGAGTGTGCGTGGTACAAAGATCGGGTCTGGAGGACTTGAGTGAAGACTTCAAGGTGCTTTCAGACAAGACTCGTTTGCGAATCATCGGCCTGCTGCGGCAAAGGGAGCTGTGCGTGTGTGACTTGACGGAGGTGCTGGGGATCAGTCAGCCGGGAGTTTCCCAACACATGAGACGGCTAAACCAGGTCGGGTTTGTTCAAGAACGCAAAGGAGGGCAATGGGTGTACTACTCTTTAAATGCGGAACACCCTCTGCTCAGCTTGCTTTTGCCGCAATGGCCTGTCGTTCCTGAGGATGAGGAACGCTTAACCCGAGCAAAAGGGTGTCGGGCGTCCCGGCCACCGGGGTGAACTACCCCCGCTTACGCTGCAGTAAGAAGCGGGGGCTTCTTACTGGGCCAAAACAGCCATATTCAGCCATATTTCCGGTATAGGACTCGATCCCTGAGCACCGGTCTTTCCGTGCGGAAACCTTGCTTACCAAGTTGAACTCAGGGGTTTTCTACGGATTGGATTTATAAGCAAGGAGTTGGGGATGCCCTTTTAGGCATTTCCCAACTCCTTGGCGTTTTGGAGATCGTTGCGGGTATGTCTGCCGGCTTTAGACATGCGGGTATATTGTCGCCTTTAGACATGCAGGTAATTGCCGGCTTTAGACAAAAATTCCTCGCAGTGATACAGCCTTTTCCACCCTTTCCAAGGCGATCATATAGGCCGCGGTGCGCAGGGATACGTGCTCCCGCCCGGCCAGTTCATAAACATCCCGGAAACTGCTGACCATGCGTTGGCGCAGCTGGTTGTTGACCTCATCCTGCGACCAGAAAAAGTGCTGAATTCCCTGCACCCACTCAAAATAGGAAACAACCACACCGCCGGCATTAGCCAAAATGTCAGGAATGACGAGGATTCCCTTTTCGTAGAGGGTCTCGTCTGCATCGGCACTGATGGGACCATTGGCGGCTTCCGCTATGATTTTGGCCCGGATGTCGCCGGCGTTGGCAGCGGTGATTTGGTTTTCCAAAGCGGCAGGAACGAGGATGTCGCATGCCAAGCTGAGTAACTCCTCCTGCGTAAGGGGTGTGGCCTCGGGATAGCCTGCGACTGTTCCAGTGCGGGTTTTAAACTCCTTAACGGCGGTCAAATTGAGTCCGTTCTCATTCAAGATCCCCCCGCGGGAGTCGCTGACGGCAATCACCCGGCAGCCCAGGTCTTCTAAATAAGTCGCGGCAACGGAACCGGCGTTGCCGAATCCCTGCACTGCTACTGTGGCTTGTTTGAGATCGAGGCCTGTGCGCGCGGCCGCTTCCTCAATGGTATAGACGCACCCCCTGCCGGTGGCCTCATTGCGCCCCAGGGAGCCACCGAGTTCAATGGGTTTGCCCGTCACCACGGCGGGAACCGAATAACCGAGTTGCATACTGTAAGTATCCATGATCCAGGCCATGACTTGAGGGTTTGTATTGACATCCGGGGCCGGGATGTCTTTTTCCGGTCCAATGATCAGACTGATCTCCATGGTGTAGCGCCTGGTCAGGCGTTCAAGCTCAGCGAGTGATAATTCCTTAGGATTGCAAACAATGGCCCCTTTGGCTCCGCCATACGGAATATTGACAACGGCGCATTTCCAGGTCATCAAGGCGGAAAGAGCAATCACTTCCTCCAGGGTCGCGTCCTGATGAAAACGGATCCCGCCTTTGGCCGGCCCTCTGGCTACATTGTGCTGGACGCGGAAACCCTGGAAAATATCGAGGGTACCGTTGTCCCGGCGAATAGGGATTGACACGGTCAGACAGCGTTTGGGCTCTTGCAGAAGTTTAAGCATGCCGGGATCCAAACCCATACGGGCGGCTGCGCGCTCCACCTGCATAAGAGTTGAGTTTAATAACGGGTTGCTTTTCTGAGAACGGTTTTCCTCGCTCATCAACAAGACTCCTTCTCTTTTTGGTCTGCAAAGACAGAGACCTATCTTTTGTATACATTATACAGTCAAGAAGAAAAGGATTCCAGTGTATTGGCACTATTTCTAATATTTATAACGAACGGAGCTGAGAGCAGTCGTTAACATGTGCCAGTGCCTCCAGTTCGCTCATGGCCTCAGTGAAATTGATATTGGCATTCGTGCGATTGAGGGCGAGAGTGAGGAAATCGGGGTTTTACTTTTGCCCATAATTTTATGGCGGATGTAGGTGAATTATGATATGATTATATAAGAAATGGTTCAGATCGAACCACGCCATACCACACCACAGCGCGTTACAGCGCAGCACGCCACAACACATCAGACCGAACAGCCCTTGCTGGTTTCGGACTAAGGCCGGATAGAGGCAGGATGCCGGTACTTTAAGTTCTGCACAGTGTTCGGTTGTTTCGGGGGACAAAGGGAGGGGTTTACGGCTTATGCTTTATGGCAAACTCAAGGACTTTCGGGTTCTGCTCACTTTTCCTTCATTAACAGAGGCTCTGGGAGCTGAAAGGCTTCTCGATCATTCTGGTTGTCCGTTTGCGTCCATTCCGACCCCTCGCAGTCTGCGTTCCGGCTGCAACACCTCTTTATGTCTGCCGCTGGAGCACAGAGCAATCATTGATGACTTAATTGACGACGGGGTCGTGTTTACTGGCGTCTACGAGGCGCTGGAAGATGGATTCGCGCCCTTGGTCTGGTAAAAACAAGGAGGATGAAAATTCCTAGATAAGCACAAAGTGTCTTGATCCCGCGGTTGAAGCCGAGGGCCTCGGCTGTTTCTGCAGGGGTTTAGGCAAGGGGAGGAGTGTACCGTATGATTTATCTGGACAATGCCGCGACGACCTGGCCCAAACCTGAGGCTGTGGCAGGGGCGGTCCAAGAGGCTCTCCTGCATAAAGGGGGGAATGCCGGCCGGGGCGGACATGGTGCGGCCATGCAGATGGCCAGACTTATCCATCAGACGCGGGTGGATTTATGCACTTTGTTCGGAATGGATGATCCGAGCCGGGTGGTCTTTACTCAGAATGCGACACATGCCCTCAATATGGCCCTCTTCGGACTGTTACATCCCGGCGACCATGTGATCACCTCTTCGCTTGAGCATAACGCGGTGGCCAGGCCTTTATATGCTTTGAGACAGAGGGGTGTGAAAGTGAGCGAAGTGCCGGGAACCCCGGGGGCCGAATTCGATTTTGCCTTTTACCGCAAGGCTTTTCGACCCAAGACAAAGTTGGTGGTTACCCTGCATGCCTCCAACGTTACCGGCACCACACTGCCTATCCGCGAGATCGGTCAAATGGCTCACGAGCACGGTGTCCGTTATCTCCTGGATGCCGCGCAGACGGCCGGGGTTTTCCCCATTGATCTGAAAAACCTTCCGGTCGATCTGTTGGCTTTTCCCGGACACAAAGGCCTCTTGGGACCGCAGGGAACCGGAGGGCTCATTATTAAGGCCGATGTGAGAGTTGAACCCCTAATCTATGGGGGGACGGGGAGTCTCTCTGAGGAAGTCCGCCAGCCGGATTTCCTGCCGGATGCTTTGGAAAGCGGAACGCTCAACGGAGTCGGACTTGCCGGTTTGGGTGCGGGAGTGCGCTACATCTTGGCGGAAGGGGTTGATCAAATTCGCGTCAGGGAGCAGGAGCTTTGCCGGAAATTATGGAGCGGGTTAAAAGGGATCGCGGGTGTAAAACTATACGGAAGCGAAGAGGGGGAAAGGCGCGCCGCCATCATCGCCTTTAACCTGGGTGAGATGGACTCGGTTGAACTGAGCTACATCCTGGAAGAGAGGGCGGGGATCATTGCCAGGGCAGGCTTGCACTGCGCGGCCCAGGCCCACAGGATGCTTGGAACCCTGGATCAGGGAGTCGTACGTTTCAGCCCATCGCATTATACGAGCGTGGCAGAGATCGAGAAGGCACTTCAGACTGTGAAAGAAGTGGCGGCAGAGATGGGCTATTGATCGGACCTGAGTCAGGGAAGGATCAAGTTTCGGGTGGCTTTTCAGAAAAAAATAGGTTTACATCGTCGAATAAGTATATTATAATAATGACATGGATTGATTTCCTAGCAGCAGTGTATCAGGTGTGAAAGAAGACTCAAAGTATGGAAGAAGATTCAGAGTGTGAGAGAAGATTGACTTGGGTATGCTAAAAAAGGCTTACGTTGGGAAGTAGATGTGATCGTGTGTGAAGGTACGTACTTTCACCGGAAGATTCTCACTACTCGGCACAAGAAAGAGGAGGCACTGAAATGGTAAGTATCACGGAGACAGCCGCGGGGAAAGTGAAAGAGGTTTTGCACCAGCAAAATCTTGATTCAGGCTATCTGAGAGTCTACATCGCGGGCTTTGGCTGAGGGGGGCCGAATTTCGGCTTGACTCTGGATGAGTCTGCAAAAGAAAATGATACGGTTGATGAGGAAAACGGGGTGAAAATTCTGTCCGCCGATAACATGGCGCCTTATTTGGAAGGAGCGCTGATTGACTTCATAGAATCCGGCAGCGGCGGCGGTTTTCAGATCAAGACGGCGTCAACGGGTGACGGTTGCGGCGGCGACGGCTGTAGCAGCTGCGGCTAGCTAGGTTGAAAAGAGACTTCGGAAGCCTGTGAGGGGCAGCGAGACGGTCCGTGGGCTGGGTGCCTCGGGCTCCAAGACTGGGACCTGAGGTCTCGAGCCTGGGGACTGGGGTCTTCCCAGCCCGGGGTCTTGGGTTTCGGGCGTTAACCTGCGCCGCGTGTTCGTATTTTCGTATTAAGGAGAAAGTTATGCGAGAGCCTCTGTGAACGAGGAGGACGGGCTCCCGCAGCCTGCGCTTGGATAAAGGAGGAGAAAGTTATGGCGGAGAAACCTGGGTTTATCATGTGTGTCTGCACCGGAAAATGTCCGGGCTTTGAACAGATGGACATTTGGGATTTTATTAATCAGGTGCGGGTGGAGCTACCGGTGGAATATGGCTTTATTCATCCCCAACTCTGTGAGGAGGACGGAGACCGATTTTTGGCCGACTACCTGAAGGCCGGGAGGCCCGTCGTGATCGGAGCTTGTTCTCCCAACATGCAGCACAAGATGTTCAAACAGGCGTTTGCCGATGCCGGACTTGATGTCAAGAAAGACTTGGTGGCCATTGACATCAGGGATATGACGACGGAGAAGGCGGTCGAGACCGTAAGTGAAGCATTGGAAGGTATGGAGCGCCGGGAGGGGACGAAAGATGAGTGAAAGCACATTCATGGGGGTGCCGAGAGCCAAGATTTCCTGGGCTCCCGTGATTGACTACGCCAAGTGCACTTTTTGCCTGGAATGTGACAAATTTTGCCCCCACAAGGTCTACGAGGTGAACCGAGAAGAACGACGCCTTATCGTCGCCCATCCTGAGCACTGTGTCGTCTTTTGCCGGGCCTGCTCCAAAACCTGTGGTCCGGATGCTTTGAGTTTCCCGAACAAGGCGGAAGTCACGGAACGGATCAAAGCGCTGCGCAAGGAGGGAGCATGATGAAACATTGGGGAATTCTTCCCTGCAACGGTTTGGACAAGCCGGTCGGGCAGCTGGCGCGGGAGATCGCCCTTAACTTGGCGCAAGATCAGTCCAAAACCTTAGCCTGTCCGGTTCTCCTTCACAGCGCACCTTCCGTCTACGCCAAGACCAAAGAAGAGACGCAGTGGGTTGTGCTGGACGGCTGCAATACTCGCTGCGCCAGTAAACTGGCGGCGGAGATGGGCTTCAGCGTCGGGAAAAAGATCAATGTGACCAAGTTGGTGGAGAAAGAAAATCTGAACTTGGGTCATTCGCTGCGTTTGGGACCGGAAGAGTTGGCCTTGGCCCAACGGAGTGCTGCCGAATTAGCGGCGGCTTTGCCCTCCACCCGGACGGAAGGGGAAGAGGAAGCCGCGGTTGTTCGGGATGAGAAGGCAGCGGGGGAGACAGATCTCGACTTTCCCGCTTCGCTCACTTACACGGAGTTCCGGCAGGACAAATTCCGCTTCCGTGTTCCCGAGGGGGAGTTCTTCTTCAACGAGAACGATTGCTGGGTATGGGTTCGGGGAACACGGGCCAGAGTCGGTGTGAGCGATTACGTGCAGCAGAGCCTCTCGGATATCTTGTTCTTTTCGCCGCCGGAGGTCGGAGCCGAGGTGGAACAATTCGGCGTATTAGGCACTTTGGAGTCCTCCAAAGCCGTATTTGAAGTCATTGCTCCCGTGGCCGGCAGGGTCCTTAGGGTCAATGAAGAGCTGGAAGGATCACCGGAGCGGGTGAACGAAAACCCCTATGAGCAGGGCTGGATTGCCGAGGTGGAGCTGACGGATTGGGAAGCGGACCGGGAGTTGCTGCTCGATGCGCAGCAGTATCTCACATATCTCAAAAATAAGGTGGCGGATTTTCATGTCTGAGAAAAACGAAAGAAAGGTCATGCTCGTTCCCTGCAGCGGGATTGGCAAGGTTCACGGCTTAATCGGCCGGGAGGCCGTATTTAGAGTGGCCGGCGAACTGCGCCCGCAAGACACTGAGCTGGCCTGTCTGGCAGAAATTGTCACTCAGGATAAAGAGATCAGGGAGCGGATGAACGGTCGCTTGACTATTACGGTTGACGGTTGCCCGAAAATGTGCGCGGAGAAAAATGTACGCTTGGTTGGCGGCGAAATTTTCACTTCCCTGCGCGTTGTGGATGCTTTCCGTACCCATCGCGGGGCGCAGGCCGGGAGTGCGACGGAACTCACTTCAGACGGTTGGCAGATCAGTGATGAGCTGGCGGACCGGCTTGCTCTGAAAGTGGATGAGGCTCGGCAGGGAGGGAATAAAGATGCTTGAGGTCAAAAAAGTCGGCATTATTTCTTGCAGCGGCGAAGAGTGTGCCGGAGGCGGCATTTCTCGGCTGGCGGCCCGACACGTTTTGGAAAGCACCCGGCCGGGCCGCACGGTCACAATTTGTCTGCCGCTTTTCCTGGCCGGGGGTGAGGAGGAGCGCTATTTTGCCCGGACCTTTCCCACGATTACCGTCGACGGTTGTGAAAAACGCTGTGCGTTCCGGGCTACGGAGAAACTGAGCGGGCACGTGACGAAGGCCTTGACGGTCTCCGACATCCTCGGTGCAGAGAGCGCCGCGGCACCCTCTTTTTCCCAGCGCCAGCTCAACCCGGAACTGGAGCGGAAAATTGATACTGTTAGCACCGCGCTGACGGAAGCGGTAGACGAGATTATGGGCAAACCGGCGGCCGCAGAACACCTTCTCAAGCCTACGGTACCACCGGCGGGGATGCGACTCCTCTAGCCTGGTGACCGCGGCAGGCTGTGACTCGCGACTAAAAAGCTTAGCCGCCTGCCGCTGGCTTTAACCGGCTTTAGCCATGGGGTGATTCAGCGCAGTTTTGGCCATGGGCTTATCCAGCGAGGTATAAAGAGGTATAAAACAGGATGAATACGGAAAGGGAAAAAGTCATTTGGCTGCCCCGGCAGAGAGTTGATCTTTCTTTGGCAGCGGAGGCAGTTTGGATGGAAAAGGTGCGGGAGAGTGGTCAAGCGAGACTCTTGCTCTGGCAAGCAGGCTTGTCCGCCATTGTTCTCGGCCGATCCCAGGTGGCAGAGAAAGAAGTCTATGAGGAGGAATGCCGTGCTCGCGGCGTTCCTCTTTTGCGGCGAGTGAGCGGGGGCGGGGCAGTTTTGCAGATGCCCGGGGTTTTTAATTATTCCTTGATTCTGCCGGAACAGAGCAGACTGAGTATCAAGGGCGGATTCCGGCTGGGAACAGGGCTTATCCAAGATACATTAAGCCGATTGGGCATAGAGAGTACGGTGCAAGGCGTGTCCGATGTCACGGTCAGGGGACGTAAAATTTCGGGCAATGCTGTGGCCCAGGTCAGCCGGGTTCTCCTCGTCCATGGCACTTTACTGGCCGAAGTGGATATGTTTTTATTGGAGGCTTGCCTGCGCCACCCCAGTCGTGAACCGGATTATAGGGGAGGTCGCAGTCACCGCGAGTTTTTAACGACATTGGCTGATTTGTGCGGCTGGGGGCCAGCCTCACGGATAAGTGCGGTCCCACATTCACGCAAGTGTGCCGTCCTGCATTCACGGGAGTGTACCGCCGCGCATGAGGTGCTCTCTGACGCGTTAACAGCTGCGGGGGACGATCTGATCCAGCAGTTGGGGAAGAGTCGTTAAGTGACCTCATTGTTAGGCAGATGGCCCGGGCTGATAATTTCGAGCGATCGGCTAAGACAAAAACCCGGATAGGAGCTGAGACAAAATAGTCCCGGTGGATCAAAGCGTTTGCGACAGTTTCTTCAAATACGACACTTCGACAGAATTTGCACGAAAAGTACTATAATATTGGTTCAATCAGCATGAAGATTAACTTTTGGCGGCGCGCGCATTTTTGAAGCTCGAAGATCCATTATTGATGGAGTCTTCAGAATTCCGGTGTTTCAAACGGGAGACTGGCACTTTAAGAAATATGAAGTTGAGGGAGGATGCAGATGAGAAAAGGAGGGCCCGAAACCGTTTAATATAGATTTTAACATCAAGGAGCGATCAGAAAAAAAGAAGAAGAACATTGTCTATGTTAACATGGTTTATTCAGTTACTATAAAAGACTCAAAAAATACGATGGTAGGTGGCTCGAAGGACATTCCAATAACATTCACTGTTCAAACCGGACCTAGTGGTTGGTACATAACCCAGGTACAAGAAGAGCCTTGAGTGTGGTGACGCACGGTATTTGACGGACGCTAGCGGATTACCGCCGAAGTTGGAGATTCCACGTGTATAATATTTCTGCTCTCCGCATATCCAAGGGATTGACGGCGTAAAATGCCTAGTGTGACGGTTCACGCTTTTTAGCGCTAAGTTAATCATCGTCAACAGCACGTGGTAACCGTAGATACCGAAAGTGCCCCAAACCCTTACGTCAATGGCATCTGGGTTTCAGGCACTTGTGGTGTATCGGTATTTTTATAAATGTTTATAGAAATTCCCAGCGTAATGCCAGTTAAGCGATTACCGACGATGCGGTGGTGCTTAAGGTTCTCCTTGTGACTGGAAAAGCTGGGCTTTGAGCTCAGGTTGGGGCTGAAAGAGCTTTCCCGTCAAAGCGCCGCCCGAGGAACGGACGAAGGTAATTAACCACAGGAAGGCCAGCAGGAGGGTAAGCAAAGCGGCATAGACCAGGATCAGAGCGGAAGAGAAATAGGCGGCTATTTTTTGACTGGCCATAGTGTAGGCCACTAAAGGGAAGATGAAGGCCCACCAGGAGAGGGAAAAAGGAATACCCCCTCGCTTTAGGTAACGCCAGGAGAGAGTGAGGGCAATGCCCAGACCCCAGAAGCCAAAGCCCCAGAAGATAGCGGCCAGGAGATAGGCGGTATCGGCAGAAGGCAAGAGGCCCAAAGATTTGGCTGTGTCGGCCAGCCCCATTAGGGTGACGGTCCCGACGCCGATCGGGCCCAAGGTGATCCAGAAGGTGGGGGCCATAGCAGCCGGGGGCAGGGAATGGCGGACAAGGCGGCTAAGCACCATGGCACCGATGAAGAGAAAGAGAAAGAAACCGATGCCGTAAAAGCTCAAATTCAGCAGCAGTACGGTCTTAGCGGCACCCGACCCGGCTTGTTTCAGCATTCCGACCAGAGGATTGCCGATTAAAGGGACGCCGATGTTGGCTACGGGGGTGATCAGCCAGGCAAAGTTGAGAGCCTGGGGTGGGGTTTGTTCGCTGCTTAGGGAGCGGTAGGCGACATAAACTGAGAGGAGCAAAGCCCCGATGATGCCGATGAGCCAGGCGATCCAGGCGGCAATGAAGACAAATTGCGGGCCCAGAAAGTGCCCTCCCATTAAGGCGGCATTGGTAGCCACGATTACGATGCCGATAGGCATTGTCACAAAGAAGTTCCCCATAACCGGATGATTGAGGTCTTGTTTGAGTTGGTCAAAATGAGTGAACCAGCGCAGTATCCAGGGGATTAGAAAAAGGATCAAGAGGAGAGCATTGAGCCAGGCCAAAATGAGGCCGAGAGCTTTGCTCGGGGGCCAGAGATTGCCCCAAAGATAGAGGATGTTGGCGAAACCGCCTGTACCCATGATGGCAGCGAACCAGGCCGGGGAAAAATGACGCACCCACATGTTCTTGGACATTTCAATACACCACCCAATCATCATATAATGGTAAACTCATATAGAGTATACCCTACAGTGGTATATTTTCAAGGGGGTAAGCTGAAAAAATTGCCAACGTTATGGCAAGATGGCAAAATAGCAGCTTTTCCCCCTAGGCATGGACTATGATTTATGTTATATTCTAATTAGACAATTAAATATGTGGAATGAGTGATTCTTCCCCGAGGGGAAGGATTGAAAAGGGAAGCCAGTATAAGCTGGCGCGGTGCCCGCCACTGTGGAAGGGAGTCAACTCACAGGGTGTCACTGGGTGTATACCTGGGAAGACGTGCGTTGATGATGAACTTGAGTCAGGAGACCTGCTTGTTCCAAATGCCGAGAAACCTACGGGATGTTAGGGAGGGGAGGCCTGTGTTCATGGTACTGATACTGAATACCGGTTAGAACTTTTACTGACCCTTCTGTTGGAGAAGGGTTTTTTAAGTTGTTCGGGCGACAATTATCCTATACTTTTCTAGATTTTTATGGGAGGCGTTTTAATGCACATAGAAGACGGTATTCTTTCACCCCAGGCGTGGGGGGCTTGGTACGGAGTGACGGCTCTGTTCGTAATTCCCGGCATCCGTGAGATCAAAAAAAGGGTGAAGGAAAACCTGGCCTACAAGCCGTTTTTGGCGATGACGGGAGTGGCGGTCTTTGTTATTTCCGCTATGCACCTGCCGGTACCGGTCACCGGCTCTTGTTCCCATCCCTGCGGTACGCCCTTGGCGGCGATTATTGTGGGGCCTTTTGCGACAGCGGTGATTTCAGCCATTGTGCTCTTTTTTCAGGCGATCTTCCTGGGGCACGGTGGCATCACGACGATTGGGGCCAACGATTTTTCCATGGGGATCATGGGTGCGATTTCAGGGTACTTAAGCTGGAAGCTGTTGCGGGGCCTGCGCAGCCCCATCTGGCTGGCGGCCGGAGTCGCCGGTTTTGTCGGGGATTTGATGACGTATTTGACAAGTTCCTTTGAGCTGGCGCTGAGCCTGCACGGGCACGTACCATTGCTTAAACAGTGGATGATCTTCTTCATGGGTTACGGACCGACCCAGTTCCCCCTGGCTATTGCCGAAGCGGTCTTCACCGCGGCGGTCTTGCAGGTCATGGTCAATCGCCGGCCCGATTTACTGCCGGGCGTCTTAAGAAAAGAAAGCCGTAAGGAGGAAAAAAGCGATGCCGTCCGCGTCTAACCCGCCCAATCCCGGGATGACCCCGCCAGGGGTTCACCATCCGGGTTCTGAGATACATCCGAGTTCCAAGACCAATCCAGGTTCCCAGACCAATCCGGGTTCCGAGATCCATCAGGGTTTCCGGATCAATCCCGATCCCCAGATCAAATGGTTCGATTCTTTTACCAAAGCCATGCTCACCGTCATGTTTGTCCTTTTGCTCTTTATCTTTGGAGCGGGCAAATATATGGACAGCCATAAAATGTCCGGGGGCGGAACGGACGATGTGGTCAACAATTTGGCTTCCGCCGTTTCACATACTCAGCATCATCCCTTTGTCGACCTGCCCGGGGATGCTCAGGTCGGGGCTTTTTCCGTGGCCAACTTTTTTGCCGGGCTGATCGTCGGCCACCACTGGGAGAAGCTGTTCGGGAAGTCCAAGCGTGACGAAGACGAGGCAGAGGTGTAGTGACAATGGAATTGGCGGTTTTGGATAAGATTGCTTCTGCCGACAGTCCCATGCACCGCTGGGACGGCAGGGTAAAGACGGTCTTGTACCTCCTGGCCATCATCGTGGCGACGGTTCTCACGCGCTGGTATCTGGTGGCGGGTCTCTGGCTCATGGCTTTGGCTTCTTACCGCAGCCTCAACCTGCCTTGGCGGCATCTTCTCCTCCGCCTCTCTCTGCCCTTCGGAATCGCCTGGCTGGTTTTTTTCAGCTTGATTTTTACGAACGGCAGCCACGCTTTATTTGCCGTTTCTCTGGGACCGTTGACTCTGACAGCGTACAGGGAGGGCCTGGCGCTGGGTTTTCTCATCCTGCTCCGGATCATGACAGCCGTCACGCTGGGCAGTGTCCTGTCACTAGGCACTCCTATGATTGAAATTCTGGAAACCCTGCGATTGTGCAAGGTTCCGAACTTAATGGTTGACCTGGCCGCCATGATGTACCGCTACATTTTTATCATCGCGGAGACCGGGCAGAGCATGCGCAGGGCACAGGTGAGCCGGATGGGTGACAGCGGTTCCTGGTGGCAGCGAGCCCGGGACGTGGGCAAAGTGGCCGCCTATGTCTTGACAAAATCACTGGATCGCAGTATTCGCATCTACAAGGCCATGCTCTGCCGGGGCTATGAAGAGAACAGCAAAGGGGCGGATTTTTTCACGGCTCCGGTTCCCGCCGGCGATTTGCGGGCCGGTCTTGTGGGCGGCGGATTGCTGGTGCTGTTGGTGGGCCTGAATCTGGCGTTGGCCTGATCCCGGCGGGAAAGCCGGAAGAGAAAGGAATTGTATTCATGGCTCTTATTGAGGTAGCGAGAGTCGACTATATCTATGCAGACGGACAGCGGGCGCTGAAAAATGTCAGCCTGAAGATTGAACGGGGGGAGCGGGTGGCTGTTCTGGGCCCCAACGGGGCGGGTAAATCTACCCTCTTTCAGTTGTTCAACGGCCTCCTGAGTCCAAGCAGCGGCGACGTTCAGGTTAAAGGCCTGCCGGTACGGAGGGAGAATTGGGCGGAAATCCGCCGCAGGGTAGGGATGGTCTTTCAGGACCCGGATGATCAACTCTTCAATTCCACCGTTCGGCAGGAGATCGCCTATGGCCTGTTGAACATGCGGGTGTCGGGGGAAGCTTTGGAAGATGCCGTGAGTTGGGCGCTGGAGGTGGTCGGCCTCAATGGCTATGGCAGCAAAAGCCCCCACAATTTGAGCGGGGGCGAGAAGAAAAGAGTCGCTTTGGCCAGTGTCCTGGCCATGCGGCCCGAGGTTTTGGTACTCGACGAGCCTACGGCCGCTCTGGATCCCAGGGGAGTGGCCAGGCTCATCCGGCTTCTCAATTCTATCAATCGTGAGCTGGGAATCACCCTCATTTTTGCCACTCATGACGTGGACATCGTTCCTCTCCTAGCAGATCGAATTTATCTCTTGAGTCAGGGAGAAATCCTCCTGGGAGGAACGACGGCAGAAGTCTTCCGCCGGAAAGAACTAATCCGGCAGGTGGACCTGCGCTTGCCCCGAGTGGCCCATCTGGTGGAATTGCTGGAACGCGACGGGGTGTGCGCTTCCGCGGACCTCCCGCTCACGATTGGCCGGGCGAAAGGGCTTTTGGCAGGGCAGCTGCGGGGAAGCCGGAGTCAGCCCTAGTACTCTTTTTCAGAGTACGGCTTTTTTCCGGGGTGCAGAAAGGTATCTTGACCGATGCCCGAGGGTGTGAAGAAAGTCGCGTTGTCCGCTTGGGTGGGCAGGTAAGTCTGGCTCACCCAGTGTCCGGGGTAGGAATGGGGATAGAGATATCCCTCTCCGTGCCCCATTTTTTTAGCTCCGGGATACTGGGCATCGCGCAGATGAGGAGGAACATTTCCGGTGGGATGGGTTTTCACATAAGCCAAAGCCTTATCTATAGAGGCGACGACACTGTTGCTCTTGGGAGAGGTGGCGATGGCCAGCACGGCTTGGGCCATGGGAATGCGCGCTTCGGGCAGACCCACCCATTCGAGAGCGTTGGCGGCCGCCTGGGCTTGCAGCATGGCCATGGGGTTGGCTAAACCGACATCTTCCGAGGCGTGGATGATGATCCTGCGCATGAGAAAACGTGGATCCTCTCCGGCCGTAAGCAGTACGGCAAACCAGTAGAGAGCCGCATCGGGGTCGGAGCCGCGCATGCTTTTGATAAGGGCAGAGATCAAGTCATAATGATTGTCTCCCGCCTTGTCGTAGCGGACGGCCCTTTGTTGGATCGAGTCTTCGGCGATTTGAAAATCGATCAGGCGGACCCCGTTTGTGGGCGGGGTGGTGAGAACCGACAGTTCCAGAGCGTTTAACGCCCGCCGCAGATCCCCGTTGGCATAATTAAGCCAGTGTTCCCAGGCTGGGGGTTGAACATCCACCTGAAAGTGGCCCAGACCGCGTTCCGGATCTCTCAGAGCTCTTTCTAAACCCAGACGAATTTCGGCATCCGTTAAGGTCTCCAGCTTGAAAAGACCTGAACGGCTGAGCAGGGCCGAATTTATCTCGAAAAAGGGGTTTTCGGTGGTGGCTCCGATAAAAGTGATGATGCCGTTTTCCACGGCGGGCAGGAGCGCGTCTTGTTGACCCTTATTGAAGCGGTGAACCTCATCACAGAAGACCAAAGTGCGCCGGCCGTAGAGGTGCAGCTGCTCCGCGGCTTGTTGAATGATCTCTCTAATCTCTTTGATCCCGGCCGCCACGGCATTGAGACGGACAAAATCCGCTTGGGTCGTATTGGCAATGACCTGGGCCAAAGAGGTTTTCCCGCTGCCGGGAGGTCCGTAGAGGATGAGGGAGGAGACGCGGTCCGCTTCGATAGCCCGGCGGAGAAGTTTGCCCGGAGCGAGGATATGGCTTTGTCCCAGATACTCGGCCAGCGTCCGGGGGCGCATACGCTCGGCTAGGGGGGCGACCTGATTCTGATCGAAAGCGGCAGAAAAGAGATCCATGGCGTGATAGCTCCTTACCTTTGTATAAGTTTCTGTTATATAGATTGATGTAGGCCGTTGACACGGGCCATATTAGACATACACCACACATAGGAAATGTAAATGTAAATGGTGGTTTAGATTTTGTGCCTCGTGCCAAGTATAGCTTTCCCGGTGTCCGGACGCAAGCCAGATTGGCGATGAGATGTCGGTTTACCCAGTCGTGAGATTCCCACTTCTACAAGCTTCTACACCAATTTCTTTTCGATTGTTGCAGGAAGCAGCAAGAACAGCGTCGAAAGCCAATAACAGCGTCTAACAGTGTCGAAAGCATGAGAAAGAGGTTTCGCGGGAGAGGAGAGGAACCCTGTGAAAGGCACGGCTCTAAAGGCTTACCTGGAAAAGAAAAATATTCGCCCGTCAACGTTGGCGAAAGAGTGCCAAATAGACAAGAGCTACCTGAGCAGACTTCTCAGTGGTCAACGTTCCAATCCCCGTTTGCGGGTATTGCGGCGTCTGGCGGCTAAACTGGGTTTATCTGCGGCTGTGGTGCAGGAGCTCCTCGAAACCGGCTATGAGGCTTATGTGTCGGAGAACTTCCCAGAGGTGTTGGCGGAACGGGCTTCTCAAGAACGGTTTTTCAACTGCTTGCAACAAGTGCTGGATGCTTCGGACGACAGTGAGATTGCCAAGGTGGCGGATCTCACGGAGATTATCCGTGAGGGGGTCCTTGACAGCTTTCCCATGAAGAAATGTTTTCTACGCTGGTACGAGGCCTATGCTTTGACATTCCAAGACCAATTTGCCACCGCCATTCCGCTATTCATTGAAGCGGCGGGATTCAGTCCCAGGTATGATGTTGAGAGGCGCTTTAAAGCGAAGGTGCTCTTAGGTTTAGGTACAGCTTATCTGGCCAGAGGGGAGTACCGCCAAAGTGTTCGGTTTTTTCGGGAGAGCTTGCTTTTTTGGAACAAGGGGTTTCAAGTAGGTCGGGTGTATATGAATCTGGGTACACTTTACAGAAGGTGTGGCAGCTACGAACGTTCTGTCGACGCATATGAGAGAGCCTATGAATGTGGCGCCGCTGTCATTAAGCTATATACCATTTCCGGGCTAATTCAAGTTTCCCTCGACAAAAAGGACTATAATGTCGCCAGAAAGTGGGTTATGAGAGGATATAGCCAAGCGAAAAGGACGGGCGCCCCACGAGGCAAGAGCGACCTCTACTGCAATATTGCCGAGTATTATCTGGCAAGCGAAAAATTGCACCGGGCAGACTTTTTTTTCCGAAAGGCAATTTTCTTTGCGGACAATTCCGGCAGCATCAGAACAAAACAATGGGCTGAGGTGGAGCTCGCTGTACTCCTTTTAAGAAGAGGTTTAGTAATGGAATTTCAGGACATGGTCCGGAAGCTGGAGTCCGAACTATCAGGCCGAGAGGATGTCCTACTGATTGGGAAGCATTTGAATGCCAAGGGCAGGCGCTGTCTCGAACGACGCGAGTACGCGAGCGCGGCTGGCATAGCTCAAAAAGCCTATGCGCTTGTAAATTCCAGCGCTTCTTCGGAAGCCAAAGAGTGCTGCACAATACTTTACAAAGCGTACAAGGCCCTACGTGAACCTGGAGCGGCGGCCTTTTACTTAAAAGAAATCAAAAAACATGAAGGGGTGGAAAGCTAGTGGGGTATGGAAAACAATGGTACTTTTGTCGACTAGACAACGCCGACAAAATACGACATTTATACACGTTACACAATACTCGGACTTTTTGATATGATCCGTTTAGAGTTAGATCAAGGAGAAAATCTTACAAGGAAGGAGGGTGAGGTAGCGTGAGAAAGGTATTGTGGAGTGCGTTATTAGCAGGAATTCTTCTGACCATTACCTTCCGGGTTAATCCAAATCTAAATCCGATGCATTCTGCGACCTCCGTAATCAATATGGCACAAGGTACGGTCCCCAGCCCCAATATTGATCCGATCGAAGCCTAAAACATTGGGGCTTTATAGATTTGAACGTCCACAGGTGTTGGCGGCTCCCACAAGCTGGCTTGAAAAGGAGGGTAGACGTGGAGAATGCTACCAGGCGCATGAAGATGGAGCCGCATCCCACGAGAGCGGATCCTTGCCGCAGCGTCGCTTACTGAAGCGTCTTAATCAAGGATCCCATCCATGTCAGATCTATCCAAGCCATTCTTCTCGGTTGCGAAGTTTTCGCAGATGACATGATTAATATCACTGACGATTGAAAAGCTGGCCAGCTTTCAATATAATATGTTTAAGAAGTGAGGTAGTGGAAATGAAGACCTTGCGTAGGAAATTGTTGGTTGGCGTCCTAGGTGTTTGTCTGCCAATGTTAATGGCAAGCACCGCTCTAGCCATCGGTGACACTAGTTTCAGTGTAAGCGTCCCTGGACATGGAAATTGGACAAACATTCCTGCACTTACAGGAACAGTATCACATCAGGGATATGCTCAGGTTACTTCTAGTCCAGCAAGCAGTGAGCCTTTTAATTTCTCGTTATGGACACAAGGGGGGGTAAAGTTGGTTGACTGGCTTACATTAAACCCCGGCTATGGGTATCAATGGTCAAACGTTCCCGACACCAACGGTGATAATGTCGTCTTCAAGGTAGGCACTGGGGTTTTGTATGGTCCTGGGACAGCATCCGGAGATGGGTGGTTCTGAGTTCTAAGCCCGATGTTTTAGAGGGGGGCGGCCGCCCCCCTCTGAAAAGCATATTGTGAAATGGTATGGAGGAGTGTGACGGAGTTGCTGAGATCTGAATTGTATCGTGCCTTCCATAGGAAGTGGACTTTAATTGCCTTTGCTCTCGGGTTACTGGTAGTCGTGATTGGTTACATAGCTGTCCAAGTGGGTCCTCTGTCCTTCGGCGTTAGTCTGCATGAGTATAATGCGTGGTATGTTTTCCTGCAAGTCTTTGGAATGAATTTCAATTCAATTTGGGGATTGACCGTGCCCCTCTTGGCGGCGTTGCCGTTCGGAGACACTCTTATTTACGATATGAATCATGGCTTTGAAGTGCCACTGCTGATGCGCATCGGAAAGAGACGATATTTCTTGACGAAGTGGTTGGCAAATATCATCGTGATTGCGTGTGTTTTTGGTGCGGTGCTATCATGCTCTTTGCTCCTGGCTCTCCTCTGGAGACGGGATACGGTACTGCCAGTGGTATTGCCTCCCCTGATTGGTGATCACATTCCATCCGGACTTAAGCCGGGTATTGGCGTGTTCGCTTCAAGCTATCAGCCGCATGTTTTAAGTGGTCTGTTCTGGGCACATCCTGGTCTGTATTCCCTGCTGGCCCTACTCATTGGCATTCTGGTTACAATATCTATTGGCAGTCTTACCATAGGGGCGTCCTTCTGGTTTAAAAATAGGTATTTGATATTGAGCACTCCTTTTATATTCTACATGGTGTTAAACGTGGTACTCCAATTTCTGGGCCTCTATCTTTGGGTACCGTTCCTTATGGCAGCTGGATATCTCAACGCGCATAATTCGATTGGGTCAACGGTTGCCTATTGGAGCGTCATACTCTTGTTTTCGTTAATCTTGGTACCCCTTGGAGCCACGAGATACGGTAAATCTGAGTTCACTGCTAAGGTTTCCATCGATGAAAAAGAAGGATAAGGTAAGAAGAATAAGGGACGGAGGTTACTGGTATGAGGGCGGTAGAACTAAGCGACCTGCACAAATCGATCAAAAAGAATAAGGTGCTAAAGGGTGTGAATTTACTAGCGAATACGTCCGAGGTCATCGGAATCATGGGAACCAACGGCTGTGGCAAGACGACGCTATTGCGAATCATCTGCGGATTGACCTCGATCGATCGAGGTGTTGTCAACGTCTTGGGGCAGAACATTGGACCAACATCCACTCTTCCAGAGGGCATTGGGGTCGTATTTGATCCCCCCGGATTATTGGCGGACTTGACCGGATTGCAGAATCTAATAGTAATCGCGAAGATCCGAAATATCATGAAAACATCCGCCCTGAGGCAACTCCTGGTCAAAGTGGGCTTGAATCCGGACGACAAACGCAGCGTCTCAAAATACTCTCAGGGGATGAGAAAACGATTGGGGCTGGCGATCTCCATGATGGAGGATCCGCGTCTTGTTTTGATGGACGAACCAACGAATGGTCTGGATCGAAGTGGGATTGCGGAACTTCGAGGGTGGATTTCGGAATTAAAATCAAGTGGTACTTGTGTAGTGATTGTCGGACACTATATAGAAGAAATGACTGCGGTCTGTGATAGGATCTACACGATGGATGACGGTAGACTCAGCCAAAGTTCCGGCGCATCCTCCCGTACGGAACCTGCCAGCCCTACGATTCGTTAGAATATGATGGGCTAATTTGCCTTTGGGAAGTCGTGTCTTGGCAACAAGGGGAAGGCGGGAGGAGTTTGAATTATTATGCTTCTGGAACTCGTACTGTGGAATATTGCAAGAACTGTAAAGCGGTGGCGGTGGATCGTCGGCTTAATCATCATCTTAGTTTCTGTCAGTACTGTTTTTTCTAGTGCTACCCTGGGTGTTTACGCACTTGGACTTGTTAACACGCTCACGCTCACACAGGTCATCATGCTCTTTATAGCGCAGAGAGAAGTATACGTCCGGGGTGCCGTCCACGTCTTTCTCCGAGTGAGGGCAAGGCGCCTCTTTTGGTTGGCGCGAGTCTTGAGTACCTGCGTCGTTTCCTATGGCACTGTGTTTTTATTCCTGCTTGGATATATGGTTATTATATCCGCATCCCATGGAGCGGTTTTTCCGTCCGGCGCGGACCCGGCCCTGAGTATACTTAATGCCCACAGAATACAGAGCCTATCGTTGATATATAATCTGCTCTCATTGGGGTTTGCCTCTGTTCTAGTACTCTTGGACGTTGTGCAATTGTTGCTTGGAAGCGCATTTCTGTCCTACGTGTTCTTCCTTGCCGTGATTTTCCTGTCAGGAACATCATATGTACTCCCGACTGAACCCCTATCCCATCTTGTTTTCCTGTCCTCCCCTTTCCTAAGGATGTCATTGTTTGTCAACCTGCATTACCATGTATCTCCCGCTGCCTCCCTCCTATTTTTCTTTATACTTTTATGTTTGGGCACATTCATAGGTGATTACCTTTTTCTACGAAAGGATTTGGCTCAATAAATGTTAAAGATAGTTTGTACAATGTGGCACTATATTGCCAGGAAAAGGCATAGGCTTCCCGTTGTACTCGTACTGATTCTGGGCGTTGCTATGAACAAGTTCATAAAAGAAGCCCCTTTCTGGATTCCACTGTTAGGCACTCCTTTAAATGACACGAAGGAGAACATATTCTATTTTTCGCCAATCGTCTGGATCTGCGTGAATGCCATCCTTTTGTACGCGGCCGTGGACTGTCTCTGGACAGCATGGAAACACATGTTTACGTACGTGAGACTGAAAGGCTTTAGCTTTCGCAAGGCATACACGGCTCTGTTCCTTTTTAATATGTCTATTTCCGTAACACTTGTATTGACCTTGCTCATTCTCTCCTTCATCCTATCCTTGGCGGTAGGCAACGCTATCCCTTGGTCTCGTTCGGAAATTCCCAGTTTAGCCGCAATGCTAGTACTTTGGCTTTTGGGTACAAGCTTTTCCTTCTGGCTGGCTTGGCTCATTTCAGTCGTTGCGAAGAATGTTTACATCGGATTAATAAGCGCCTTTGCTTTGCTCATAGCCTCCGGATATACCTTGCCGAACGGCTTGTGGCTGCCGGGAACACAGTGGATTTATGGGGCCCATATTATGTCGGGTGGACCTTCTTTTATGGAGTCGACGATATATTTGGCCATCCTAATCATTGCCGAGTTTCTGGGTGGCTACAGGTTTATAGAACGTGCGCGGTAAAACCTCGGAATTCGATTCTGGGGATAAGGGCGCTTATCAGCTTGCTAAAAAAGGGGGATTAACTTGAAAAAAACCTAGATAATCGTCCTTGGATTTATAAGCTTATTACTTTTGGGTTTTCACATAAGCCAAGGCCTTATCTATGGCAGCGACGACACTGTTGCTCTTGGGGGAGGTGGCAATGGCCAGCACGGCTTGGGCCATGGGAATGCGCGCTTCGGGCAGACCCACCCATTCGAGAGCGTTGGCGGCCGCCTGGGCTTGCAGCATGGCCATGGGGTTGGCTAAACCGACATCTTCCGAGGCGTGGATGATGATCCTGCGCATGAGAAAACGTGGATCCTCTCCGGCCGTAAGCAGTACGGCAAACCAGTAGAGAGCCGCATCGGGGTCGGAGCCGCGCATGCTTTTGATAAGGGCAGAGATCAAGTCATAATGATTGTCTCCCGCCTTGTCGTAGCGGACGGCCCTTTGTTGGATCGAGTCTTCGGCGATTTGAAAATCGATCAGGCGGACCCCGTTTGTGGGCGGGGTGGTGAGAACCGACAGTTCCAGAGCGTTTAACGCCCGCCGCAGATCCCCGTTGGCATAATTAAGCCAGTGTTCCCAGGCTGGGGGTTGAACATCCACCTGAAAGCGGCCCAGACCGCGTTCCGGATCTCTCAGAGCTCTTTCTAAACCCAGACGAATTTCGGCATCCGTTAAGGTCTCCAGCTTGAAAAGACCTGAACGGCTGAGCAGGGCCGAATTTATCTCGAAAAAGGGGTTTTCGGTGGTGGCTCCGATAAAAGTGATGATGCCGTTTTCCACGGCGGGCAGGAGCGCGTCTTGTTGACCCTTATTGAAGCGGTGAACCTCATCACAGAAGACCAAAGTGCGCCGGCCGTAGAGGTGCAGCTGCTCCGCGGCTTGTTGAATGATCTCTCTAATCTCTTTGATCCCGGCCGCCACGGCATTGAGACGGACAAAATCCGCTTGGGTCGTATTGGCAATGACCTGGGCCAAAGAGGTTTTCCCGCTGCCGGGAGGTCCGTAGAGGATGAGGGAGGAGACGCGGTCCGCTTCGATAGCCCGGCGGAGAAGTTTGCCCGGAGCGAGGATATGGCTTTGTCCCAGATACTCGGCCAGCGTCCGGGGGCGCATACGCTCGGCTAGGGGGGCGACCTGATTCTGATCGAAAGCGGCAGAAAAGAGATCCATGGCGTGATAGCTCCTTATCGTTCTGTAGGCTTGTATTGCATGGATTGACCAGGCTAGGCCATAAATTTTCCGGTTCAGAGGGAGATTTTGTTGCTTGTGGCAAGTATAACTTTCCCGGACACTGGACGGGGAGAAAGTGACAATCAGGGAACGGGGAAGTCAGGGGGGACACTCACTCTGATAGAAACCAAAGTTGTCGAGTTAATGTCTCGGCTGACGCATGGCGAGCATCGAGGAAGAACGGCCTAATAATTAATTCTTGGCTAAGTCATAGAGTCTCTCACGGTAGTGCCATCTGTACAGAGGCATTACCGGGTGAAGTGAAGGTTGTAGTTTGCTCCGTCATGGATTGCACTATTTCCAGATAGAGATCCATAGCCCAGTATGATCTTGTGTTATTTTAAATTCAGGTATTTTTGCATCTTCTAATACCTTTTGAAAGATTTGGACAGATTTTTCTCCGGTAACGTCCTTAACCTTTTCCGCCCAATCCTTGTCTATTTCGATCATTTTTGCGGTAATTTGTTTTTGTAGTTCAGCGGTACCAAAACCTGTGCCGATGTAGGCTACTCCTCCCGGTGAGAGCACCCGGTAGATTTCTTGAAAGGCGCCTTGACGGTTTTCCCATAAGAACATGGAACCTCTGCTTACGACAAGGTTTAGGGCTTGATTCGCTAAGGGAATTTCATGTACGTCGCCCAGTAAGGTTCGGACTCTTTTACCCAAACCATGGGCATCCACGTTTTTCTGAGCTATTTTCAACATTTCTGCATTCTTGTCAAGTAAATAGATATCGAGATCAGTAATTTCAGCCAAAGCGATGCTAAGATACCCCCCACCACATCCGATATCTAAGCATGATCCCCCTGTGATGCCTGATTTTTCTTTGATTTGCGCCGCTATCACTGGATAAGTTGGTGCAAATACCTCACGGGCAAATTTATCGAATTCGGTAACGTTGAGCATCCTCATTCACACCCCCGTAGTTTGCTCTGTTCTGCCATAACCGTAAGTTTCTACTTTACGTGTCAGCCATCAGCCGTTTTTCACCCGAGATTTCCTGGATAGGGCGAATATCCTGGGACACCTCCATCGTGCCCAGATACTCGCCTTGTGCATTTCTGACGGCAAAGTAGCGAATGTAGACATACTGGTTTCCCATGTTTAGCCAGAAATCCTCGTGATCCTTTTTTCCGGATTTTAGGTCTTCAACGATTTTCTCCACGATACGTACACTTGCCGGGGGATGACAGTTCTCAACCAGCCTGCCGATAATGGTTTTGGGTCGCGCGAAAATCCGTTCTTTGCCCTGGGTAAAGTACTTTACGGTATTGTTCTTGTCGACGAACGTGATATCTACGGGTAATGTATTGAGTATCGCATTTATCTCTTCCGGCAAGAGAAGCCCGGCATCAAAGTGAACATAGGTTGTCTGGGGAGTCTCTTCCCCAAACTCCGGCTCATGATCCACGTACACAGACTTGGAAGCCGGCTCCTGCATCGGTGGGTCGATCAAGCAGTAGCCGGTTTCGGGGCTTGCCTGGGCGATCTTCGTCCACTCCGAGTCTGTCAAAGAGTCCAAAGCCATAGGAAAAAGGATGTTCTCTTCTTTGAAAATCATCTCATTCAGCCGGGTTGCAGCCTGAGAAGCCTTTTCAATGACGGTGGCCGCATTTCCGGGGACATCAGCCAGGAGTTTTCGTGTCTCTTTGATAAGAATTCGAATTTCATCATCAACCCCCCACATGACCTTGGGAGGAGCGGTGATGTTATGTTTTTCCATATAGGGGAAGAGTAAATTTTCTTTGCGGGAGTAGTGCTTATCAATTTCCCACAACAGCGTAAAATCGGCGGCAAGTTCTTTCCGTTTCGCCACACTGTCTGCCGTCTTCAGTTTTTCCAAATGCGGCAGGATATGCTCCTTGAGCAATTTCTCCAGTTCTCTGTTTTCCAATTTAAAGGAGTAGACCGGGTGAGCGGGATTTTCCTCATGAGGCCGGGGCCCGTGAATTTCTTCGATGGATCCCTTAAATACCGACGCGTGTACATCACAAAGTCGTTGGACCTCCTCAACGGGCATCCCTTCCAGGATTAAGGCTTGTTCCATTTCCGCTATCTCTGACGCCGAAACGCCTTCGATCAAGGCGGCAAAGCGGCTCTTAACCTCCTCAACACGGCTGCCCTGATGCAGGTCTGTAATTAATTCCTTGAGTACTTTTTGCCGATAGACCCGGTTATTGATGACTTCACTCATACGGTTCACTCCCTCTACAGTCTAATCCTTCGTCCTTACGGGGATCAGCCGCTTTCCCTTTTAGACTTGGTTGAATCAGATTCGATTATACCACCTTATCTTTTGCTTGTTAAGGAAATGCCCCCAGCTGTGGCGGTCATGATCAACTGGGGAAAATGATGTGCAGGCTTAATAAGATTCTCTCTTGACAAATCCCGAGTGTTTTGATAAGATTTGTGCAAGAGGTGGTAGGTTTGAAACTCTCAACAAGGGGTCGTTACGGGCTTAAGGCGATGTTCGATTTGGCGGTTCACATGGGTGAAGGGCCTGTGTCCCTGAAGAGTATTGCCGAAAGGCAGGATATTTCCGAACACTATCTGGAGCAGCTGATTGCGGGTCTGCGCAAAGCCGGCTTGGTGAAGAGTGTGCGCGGAGCTCAAGGAGGATACGTTTTGGGGCGCGAACCCGCCAAGATTCGAGTGGGGGATGTCATACGCGTCCTGGAAGGACCCATTGCCCCGGTGGATTGTGTTTCTGAAGAAGATCCGGAATGTTGCGCGAAAGCGGAGCACTGTGTGACCCGCACGATCTGGGAAAAAGTCCGGGATTCGATTTCGGAAGTGCTCGATTCCATCACCCTGGAAGACATGGTTAAAGACGCCGAAAAAATGGACAAGGAACGGAAATACTATATGTACTACATTTAAGTCTGCAAGGAGGAATTTACATGCGCAAGGTATATATGGATCACAGTGCGACCACTCCGGTTGATCCGGAAGTCGCGTCTTTAATGATGACGTATTACACGGAGAAATACGGGAACCCGTCCAGTATCCATAGTTTTGGCCAAGAGGCCAGAGAAGCTTTAGAGAAGGCCAGGGAACAAGTGGCGGGTTTTATCGGGGCCCAGCCGGCGGAGATCACGTTTACCAGCGGCGGGACGGAAGCTGACAATCTGGCTGTCCTCGGGGCGGCTGAGGCTTACAGGAAAAAAGGCAAACACCTGATCACGACGGCTGTTGAGCACCACGCGGTGTTGGAAACCTTTGAGTTTTTGGCGAAGAACGGGTTTGAATTGACCATCCTGCCTGTTGACGAATATGGGTTGCTTTCAGTCGAAGAAGTCAGGAAGGCTATCCGACCCGACACGATTCTCCTCAGCGTCATGCAAGCCAACAATGAGGTGGGAACGATTCAACCCATTGCGGAAATCGGCAAACTGGCCAAGGAGCGAGGAGTTCTTTTTCATGTCGACGCGGTTCAGTCTTTAGGAAAAATACCGGTGAATGTTGATGATTTGAATGTGGACATGTTGACCATCTCCAGTCACAAGATCTATGGCCCCAAAGGGGTGGGAGCTCTCTATGTGCGCAAAGGGATCCGCCTGATTCCTTTGGTTCACGGCGGCGGGCAGGAGAAAAAACGCCGTTCAGGGACGGAGAATACACCCGGGATCATTGGCTTTGGTAAGGCCTGTGAGCTGGCTCAAGCGAGGATGGAAGAGGAAGCGGAGAGGCTGACTGAGCTCAGGGATAGATTATTAGACGGCATCCTGGAGCGGATTGACTATGTCAAAGTCAATGGGCCGCGCGGTGCCAGGCGCTTGCCTAATAATGTCAACGTCAGCATTCAGTTCGTCGAGGGCGAGTCTCTCCTTTTGAGCCTGGACATGGTGGGGATTGCCGCTTCCAGCGGTTCGGCCTGCACTTCCGGTTCGCTTGATCCCTCACACGTCTTGCTGGCGATGGGCTTGCCCCATGAGATAGCCCACGGTTCCTTGCGTTTTTCCCTGGGACGGCAGAACACCGAGGAAGATGTGGACTATGTACTGGAACAGTTGCCGAAGATCGTGGAGAGATTGCGCCAGATGTCCCCCTTGTTCGATCAGATGCAACGAGAAGCCGGGGCAAAATAATCGCTATCGGGAAGACCGGGTTAAAATTAGTGCAGAAGGAGTGATATAAGATGTATACGGAAAAAGTGATGGATCACTTTACAAACCCGCGCAATGTCGGAGAAATTCCGGATGCGGACGGGGTTGGTGAGGTCGGAAACCCCAAATGTGGCGACATTATGCGCATCTATTTGGATATTGAGGGCGACATTATTAAGGATGTTAAGTTCAAGACTTTCGGCTGCGGAGCGGCCGTGGCCACCAGCAGCATGGTGACGGAAATGGTGAAAGGTAAGACGATCCCCGAAGCCTTGGATATTTCCAACGCGGCGGTGGCGGAAGCCTTGGGCGGGCTGCCGCCCAACAAGCTGCACTGTTCCAATTTGGCGGCGGATGCACTCCATGCGGCGATCAAGGATTATTATGACAAACAAGAAAAGGCTAAGGGATGATCCATGGCTCAAGGTAACAAGACCAAAGTTATTGTCGGAATGAGCGGCGGTGTGGATAGCTCCATGGCCGCCGCTTTGCTCCTGGACGCAGGGTATGAGGTGATCGGGGTAACGCTCCAGATTTGGCCTTCCGGCGGTCCGGAAACGGAGAATAGCTGCTGTTCCGTCAGCGCGATTGACGACGCCCGCCTAGTGGCCTATCTATTGGGTATTCCCCATTATGTCCTCAATTTCCGCGCGGTTTTTGAGGAAAAAGTTGTGGCTTATTTTGCCGAAGCGTATTTCCGGGGCGAGACGCCCAACCCGTGTCTGGCTTGCAACCGCGAAATAAAGTTTGGCGAACTCTTGCGTAAAGCGCGGGGTTTGGGAGCCGAGTTTATCGCCACAGGTCATTATGCCAGAGTGCGGCGGGATGCGGGAAGCGGGCGTTTCCTTTTGCTCACAGGAGCCGACGGGCAAAAAGACCAGAGTTATGCTCTCTATGGTCTGAGCCAGGAGCAACTTCGCCACACGCTTTTTCCCTTAGGTGAGTATCGCAAGCCCCAGATTCGGGAAATGGCCAAAGAGCGGGGATTGGCTCGGGTGGCGGCCAAACCGGACAGCCAGGAAATCTGTTTCGTGCCGGATGATGACTACGCTGAGTTTTTGCGTCAAAGGGCACCGGAAAAGGTGGTACCGGGACTGTTTGTGGACAGGGAAGGCCGCCCTCTTGGCCAACACCGGGGGATCGTCCACTATACGGTGGGACAGCGCAAAGGGTTGGGTGGAACTTTCGGCCGGCCGATGTTTGTGCTCGGCTTCAATCCGGAGCGCAACGAGGTGGTACTGGGAGAAGATGCTGACGTCTACACCCCGGTTCTCTGGGCTGAGGAACTCAACTGGATTGCTTGGCCTCAGTTGCGCGAACGCGAACCGGTCCGGGTCAAGGCCAAAATTCGTTATAAGGCCGAGCCGGCCCCGGCTTGGGTTATACCGGAGAACGACGGAGTCAGGGTGGAATTCGACCAGCCGCAAAGGGCGGTGACCCCGGGACAGGCCGTCGTTTTTTATCAGGAGAGTCTTGTTCTGGGCGGCGGAACTATTGTCTCGGATCCCCGGGGGCTGCGTCGCCGCTCGACCTAAGGCCGAATATTTATTTTGGTTTCTGACCAAATTTTCGGGTTCAAAGGCTTGTCCTTCCCGAGAAATTGCCTTAGTATGATATTGACTTCCTCCCCGCGTTGAAGCGCGAGGATTCCCAAGTCGCCCGAAGGAGCTTGGCAGGCCGTACAAGTGGCCTCTATGCAGTCGCCGTTAGGCCGCCGCTTTACTTGTGCCTTAATGCTTGAAACTTTTACCCCGGCAAGCCTTTCTGCCGAGAACCGTATAGTTTCAGTTTTCAAAGAGCTAAGTATATTTTACTACAAACATTGACAATGTGCATGGATCTTTTGCGGGAAGCGCTCTCATCCCCGGAATCTAATTCCGAGGTTTTCCCGCGCACGTTCTATAATTAGATGCATGAATTCAAAACGGTTTGGGCAATATACGATTAAGACTGAGGCTGAGAATGGAAGGGAAGGCCAGCATGAGGCGTGTACGCGAGATTGCCGGCTTGCCGGTTCTGGATTTGAAGAGCGGGAATCAGATTGGCTGGGTACAGGATGTCGTTTTTGATACCCAGACAGATTCGGTTTCCGGGATTCTGTTGGAAGGAGGGCATTTCTTCCATTCCTCCAAAGGTCTGCCGCGCCACGCTCTGGCGAAGATCGCTAAGGACGCCGTTATGGTGCGGGACGCAAAACTGCAGGATGTGCGGGGGAGGCTTTGGTCAGAGAAGCTGGGCAGCCCGGTGTATACAGAAGGTGGAGAAACGAGGGGTAAGATCGAAGATGTCTTCTTGGATGACACAGGAGACCGCATTCTAGGGTATGAAGTTTCGGATGGTTTCTTTGCCGATTTGCTCCAAGGACGGGGGACTATTCTACAGCAGCATGTTGTGGCCGACGGAGAAGACATTGTGGTCGTCGATGACCAGGCAAGGCCCTGGGGTGAAAATGGAGGGGGTTCAGGATCATGAACTGTCCAGTGTGCGGAGGTCGGACTATCGGAAAAGTCGGTGTGGGTCAGTTTTATTGCTGGGACTGCTGTGTAGAATTTACCACCCAAGACGATAAGGTCGTTATTTACGATTTGGCGGAGGACGGCTCCTTGGTGGCTTGGGAAGACCCTATTGTTGGCGGACCTTCTGAAGAGACCCTAGATCAAAATCCTGAGGCGGTCGTCGAATAAGTCTATTGCGAATAAGTCTTTTGAAGGAGGAGTAGCGTATGTCAAGACGTTGGGTCAGCGGTTTGGTGGCCGGAGGTGTGGCCGGGGCAGCCTTAGGATTGCTCGTGCTGCCGCGACGGACCAGAAATTCCTGGACGCGTCAGGGCAGACGCGCCTGGACGAGGGGAAGAAAAATCTGGGGCTAGGAAGTCAAGATGAAAAAAGCGCGCGTTGGCGCGCTTTTTCGATTCACGGCGCAACCAGACATCCCTGAATGAGGGTCCTGGCTTCGTCCAAAGAAGGGACTAAGAAAATCCCAGGCGTAAGCTGATTGAGAACATCCACGTTAGTTAGGCCCCGCACGATGTTTTGCAAGGAGTGAGATTCAGCACCGAAACGAGCTTCTAGAAACTGGCAAATGTCTTCTGCTCTTCCTTCTGCCCATCCTTCTGCCCTTCCTTGGTTTCTCTCCGATTTTATCCTTGTGACCCTTCAGCCGAAGCTCGAATACGTGGGAGGAGTAAGTAAAAACATGGGGTTTGGGAGAGGATAGAGGGAAAGGGGGAATGCTGGTGTTGCGTCGGGAACAAGGGCGATGGGTCTTCTTGACGGGAATTATCTTGGGTGGCGCTGCACTTCTCATTTCTGTTCGGGCCGTGATCGGCCCTTTCCTGCTGGGGTTTGCCTTGGCTTATCTTCTGAACCCGCTGGTGGAAGGCCTGGAAAGAAAGGGGGTCGGCCGCTACTGGGCCATCGCCGTTGTCTTTGTCACCATTATCGGCGGCCTTATCTTGGCCGTTGTCCTCAGCTTACCGGTCTTGTACACCGAACTGGCGAAAATTGCAGCCGTCTTACCGCGTACGATGCAAAGCATCGACACGTATATCCTAAATCTCAGAGGAAATCTGCGGACTTCGGGCTTGCCGGAACGAATTGCTTTGACGGTTGACGAGCATTTGGCCCAAGGAGAGGGGTTCCTTTTGGGCAAACTGAGTTGGACTTTAGGCGCTTTGCCCGATATTGTGGCATCTCTCAGTCTCTATATCCTGGCTCCGATTCTGGCCATCTATTTTTTGGCGGATTGGCACCGTCTCAGAGATGGGTTTGCCTGGGTGGTTCCTCAGCGTCGGCGAGCGGAATGGTTAAGGCTCTGGCGGGATATTAATCACGTCATCCGCCGCTTCATTCGAGGAAACCTGGTCGTTGCGGCGATAGTTGGGGTTCTGATTGGCTTGGGAAGCAAAGTGGTGGGCATGGATTATGCCTTGCTCATCGGCCTGATCTCAGGGATATCGGATCTTATTCCCTATTTTGGGCCCTTCATCGGCGCCGTGCCTGTCCTCCTGCTGGCTTTGACAAAATCCCCCCTGATGGCGGGTAAGGTGGCCTTGGTCATTATCGTGGTCCAGCAGCTGGAAGGGAATTTCATTTCGCCCAAACTGATGGGGGATAGCGTGCGCCTGCATCCTATCTGGATCGTGTTTGTCCTCCTGGCCGGCGGGGAACTGGCCGGTTTCTGGGGGCTTCTCCTGGCGGTTCCGCTGGCGGCCGTGCTGAAGGTCGTCCTGCGCTATGTCTATCTGCGCCTCGTTTCCCCTATCATCTGAGTCGTCTAAGGGTGGCGATTGACAGGCCCTGAGCTTTTCGTTATACTCAAAAACAATGGTTGTATAATAATCAAGTTGGCTGCCGGACGTGCAATATATTAGGTGCGGTATCCCGCGTAAGGTACGGTGTAGGGCATAAGGTGCAGTGTATTGCGGGTTTTTTCTATAATGGTCATAGATAATGGTCATAGATTTGTTGAAATCATAAGGGGTTCCGGCCTGGCGACATCCCGCTCCTGATGAGGGGCGGGATTTGATCTTCATCCTAATTCATCGTTCGTCATTCATCATTAATCATCATTCATTATTTACTTATTGTTCATCTTTCATCTTAATTATTGGGGGAGGATTTTCTCATGTATAGTGGCAATCAGTTGCGGGAAATGTTTTTAAAGTATTTTGAAGCTAAAGGGCACCGGATTTTGCCGAGCGCTTCTCTCATCCCGAAAGACGACCCGACCTTGTTGCTCACCGTGGCGGGGATGGTTCCTTTCAAGCCCTATTTTCAACGCCGGGTTGAACCTCCTTTTCCCAGAGCGACGACAGCTCAGAAATGTGTGCGCACCCCGGATTTAGAGGAAGTCGGCAAGACGGCCAGACACCACACTTTCTTCGAAATGCTGGGAAACTTTTCTTTCGGCGATTATTTTAAAGAAAACGCTATTCCCTGGGCCTGGGAATATGTGACCCAAGTGCTCAAGATTCCGGTGGAGAAGCTGTGGGTCACAATTCATCCCGAAGACGAGGAAGCGCGGCAACTTTGGCTGGATAAAGCGGGGGTCACGCCGGAGCGCATAGCGATCGATGAGTCAAATTTCTGGGCCGCCGGACCGACCGGACCCTGCGGGCCCTGCTCTGAGATTTATGTGGATTTGGGGGAAGCCAGGGGTTGCGGCCGGCCGGAGTGCGCGGTCGGCTGCGAGTGTGATCGTTTCCTCGAGATCTGGAACCTCGTCTTCATGCAATACAACCGGGACGAAGCGGGAAATCTCACTCCTCTTCCTAAACAAAATATTGACACCGGCATGGGTCTGGAGCGGATTGCTTCGGTTATGCAAGGGGTGGAATCGAACTTTGACACCGACCTTTTTCGGCCTATCATTGATAAAGTGGCTGATCTGGCGGGCATTCGCTATAAGGAGGACCCCAAGAGCGATGTGGCCCTCAAAGTTGTGGCAGACCACATTCGAGCTGTTTCTTTCATGTTGAGCGACGGGATTCGCCCCGACAATGAGGGGCGGGGTTATGTCCTGCGCCGCATTCTGCGCCGGGCTGTACGTTTTGGCCGCCTGATCGGGATCGAGAAACCGTTTCTGGAACAGGTTTTCCTGGTGATTCAAAGGGATTATGCTCACCACTACCCCGAATTGCAGGAAAACGAGAATTTTATTCTCAACCATTTGCGTTTGGAGGAAAAGAACTTCCAAGCGACGCTGGAACAGGGCACCCAGATTCTCCAGGAGCGTATCCGTGCCCTCCAAACGGAAGGCAAGACCATGCTTCCGGGCAGGGAAGCTTTTTATCTCTACGAAACATACGGTTTTCCGGTGGAACTGACCGAGGAGATCTTGAGTGAGCAGAACCTCGGGGTGGATCGTGAGGCTTTCGAGCAGGCGGCGGAGGAGCACAGGCGCCGGGCTCGCGAGCAGTCCCAGCAGAGGCGCGCTCTACAGGAAAGCCCGATCGTGACGGAAAAAGCGAAACGGCTGGGAATTACCCCGTTTCTCGGTTACGAACGGACGAGTACGGAAGCGACAGTCGAGGCGCTTTTCCTGGCCGGGGAAGAGATTCAGGATGCCGGGGAAGGAGACGAAGTGATCTGCTTTCTTTCCCAAACCCCGTTTTACGCGGAAAGCGGCGGGCAGACAGCGGACCGGGGTGTCCTGGAGACAGCGCGGGCGGAAGCCGAAGTGCTGGAAGTCAAGAAGGGAGTCACGGGGACGATTTACCACACGCTGCGGGTCAAGCGGGGGGTTGTACACCGGGGAGAAAAAGTCACGGCGGTGGTGGACGCCAAGGCGCGGGCCGCTACGGCTAGGCATCACAGTGCTACCCATCTTCTGCAGGCTGCCTTGCGCAGTGTGCTGGGAGAGCATGTCCAACAGTCCGGCTCCTTGGTTACGCCGGAAAGGCTGCGCTTTGATTTTACGCATTTTTCCGCTCTCACGCCCGCTCAGCTGACCCAGGTGGAGGAGAGGCTGAATGAGGCTGTGCTGTCCAATCTGCCGGTGAGCTCTGTGGAGATGCGTCTGGCGGATGCCAAGGCCGGCGGGGCGACCGCTCTGTTTGGGGAAAAATACGGTGAAGTGGTCCGGGTTGTGCAGATGGGCGATTTCAGCCGGGAGTTGTGCGGGGGTACGCATGTCCGAGCCACGGGAGAGATAGGCTTAGTTAAGATTCTGGCCGAAAGCGGAATCGGGGCCGGGTTGCGTCGGATCGAGGCAGTGGCGGGACTGAATTCCCTGGCTTATGTCAGGGGCTTGGAAGCCCAGGCTCAAGAGTTGGCTCAGATCTTGAAAACCCCGGTGCCAGAAGTACCCCGGCGTGTGGAAGGGCTTCTCGCCCAGATCAAAGACCTGGAACGGGAGACGCAACAGCTTCAGGCGAAAGTGGCGAGAGGAGAAGTCGCCGACCTTTTGGCTAAAATGCAAGATGTGGAAGGGATCGGGGTCCTGGCGGTCCAGGTTCAAGCTCCGGATATGGAAGGGCTGAGGCAAGTCAGTGACTTTCTGCGCGACAAATTAAAGCAAGGGGTCATCGTCTTGGGCGCAGTGGCCGAGGGAAAAGTGAACTGGGTGGCCGCCGTGAAACCGGTAGGTTTAAGGGGACTCCATGCTGGGCAGATTATTAAGGAAGTGGCCAAAATCACGGGTGGTGGCGGGGGCGGCCGGCCGGATATGGCCCAGGCGGGCGGTAAAGATCCGGGGAAGGTCAGTGAAGCCCTGGGACGGGTGCCCCAGATTATCCGCAGTTTTCTTAGCTGAGGGGAAAGCGGATCGGCCGATTCTTTCTAATAACTTCAGCGGCACGGAGGAAAAACAGTCTGGAAGGGAGAATTCCTTAAGTAACAGACAGTCTCTTCTGGGACGAGGATTGTGAAAGGGGAGAAGCTTATGGACGGATTGGATCACACCATGATGTTTAAGGCACAAGGGGAGGACATCCAGGCGCGGGAAGTCCTGCAAAAGGTGTATGCCGCCCTGCAGGAGAAGGGATATGATCCCATCAACCAGTTGGTCGGGTATCTCATGTCCGGTGATCCCGTGTATATTACCAGCCACAATCAGGCTAGGGCTTTGATTCGCAAACTGGAACGCTACGAGCTTCTGGAAGAACTGGTGCGTTTCTACCTGGAGGACGGAAATCCGGCCACCGCGGGGGCGGACAAGGAGAAACCGGTCTGAGGCGACAGGCGGCGGCCGAAAGGGAAGCCGTTGTTTGTAAGATGCGGTGCTTCTTATAAGACGCGGTGTTGATACAGGGCGGGTAGATGATCCGGAATTAGGAAGCGGAGCTTTGGAGGCGGGACGGGTTTATGCGTCAGGTTCAGTTGGGCTGGCAAGGGCCGGAAGTGTCGGAAGTCTGTTTCGGCAGCTTGGCCATTTCCCCTCTCCAAGGTCGGGTGACAGCAGACCAAGGAAGCGATGTCTTTGAATATGCGGTTGAACGTGGGGTTAACTGGGTGGATACGGCCGAGATTTATGACAACTACGCCCAATTGCGGCCCGTGCTCAGGCGGCATCCCGAGGTCCGGGTAGTGAGCAAGTCCTATGCGGTGAGCGGGGAAGAGATGAGGCAAAGCATTGAAAAAGCCCGTCGCGGCTTAGGACGCGATAGGCTCGATTTCTTTCTTTTGCACGAACAGGAAGATGCGCTGACTCTGCTGGGTCACCGGGGAGCTTGGGAAGAACTGCTCAAGGCCAAGGCGGACGGACGGGTAGGCCGGATCGGGATCTCGACCCACGCTGTCGCCGGTGTCAGGGCGGGAGCCCTGCAGCCGGGGCTCGATGTCATTCATGCGATCATCAACCTGCAGGGCTTGGGGATTATCGACGGCTCCAGAGAAGATATGCTGGCGGCGATTTCCTTTGCCCACGACTTGAAGATCGGCATCTATGCCATGAAGGTTTTCGGCGGCGGGCACTTGGGCGCTTCCCCGCAGGAAGCGCTCGCTTATGTGCGCACGATCCCCGGCGTTCAAGCTATGGCTTTAGGAATGTCCAGCCGGGCCGAGGTGGAGTACAATCTGCGTTTTCTGGACGGGGACGAGATTGACCGGGAGTTGGCGCTCAAGGTGCGGCATGAGGAGCGCAAACTCTATATTGCCGATTGGTGTCAGGGCTGCGGCCGCTGTGTCGGGGCCTGCCCGCAGGGGGCGTTATCCCTGTCCGAATCGGGGCAGGCTCGGGTGAATGCGGGAGCCTGTGTTCTTTGCGGCTACTGCGGGCGCGTTTGCCCGCATTTTTGCCTGAAAATCGTGTGACAAACCTCGTGTGATGGATGGCCGGGATGGGGTGGACAGAAGACCGGAGGCGGACGAAGGAGCAAAGGCGGACTGAGGACCGGAGGTGGACCGAAGACCAAAGGTGGACCGAAGACCAAAGGTGGACCGAAGACTAAAGGTGACGGAGGACTAAGGGTGGACGCCAGACGTATTATGGGCTTGGATCTCGGTGAGAGGACCATCGGAGTGGCGGTCAGCGACGAATTGTTATGGACAGGTCAGGGAGTGAAGACGATCCGGCGCTCAAAAGCGGAGATGGCGGAACTGGCCGATCTCATTCGGACCTATGACGTGGGGGAGATTGTCTTGGGCTATCCCAAGAACATGAATGGGAGTCTGGGTCCCCGGGCGCGCCTGACCGAGGAATTCGCGGAGAAACTGCGCCGCGAATTCGGGTTGCCGGTAGTTCTCTGGGATGAGCGTCTGACGACGGCCGCCGCCCAGCGGACCTTGCTGGAAGGGGATATTTCCCGGGCCAAAAGGAAAAAAGTGATCGACAAAATGGCCGCGGTCCTGATTTTGCAGGGCTATCTGGAGCGCAAACGGGGGTAATCCCGGCGAAAAAGGGTGATCCTGAATCTCTGAAATCTCGGCGTGATGTTTGACAATCATTACCTGGGAGAGTACAATAGCACTATCTTTGAGTATGAGGTGAAGCTGATGAGTGATAATCATCATCATGGTCAGGATCACGACCATGATCATAACCACGACCATGATCACAACCACGATCACGACCATGACCTGGATCATGATGATATGGACGAAGAAGAATTTGATACTATCGTATTAACCGATGATGATGGGACAGACCACGAGTTTCTCCATCTGGACACATTGGAAGTGGACGATAATACTTATTTCGTTCTTATGCCGGTGTCCGAAGAAGAAGAGGATGAGGAGTCCGACGAAGCGATCATCTTGAAACTGGGGCAGGACGACGAAGGAAACGAAATGCTCCTGGATATCGAAGATGACGAGGAATGGGAAAAAGTAGCGGATGCCTGGGAAAGTCTGGAGGAAGAAGACTGATCAAGGCGTGCCATCTTTTCGTGCCCCGGGTGTTTGGAAAGCCTCAGAGGTTTAAGCAGCCTCTTGTGTTTGAGAAGTCTCGGACGTTGAAGTAGTGTACATATGATTTAATTCTAACGGCTCGAATCTTTCTGCTTGGTTCAGAAGGATTACGGGCCTTTTTTTTGCTGGAAATTTGGTTCAGGCTGTTTTTAAGTTTCGAAATAGCGGACAGAATACTGCAGGGGGTCGGATCTTCGGTCTGATCTTCCTGGCCTACCCGCGCTTTGGGTACGATCAGCGGTTTCGCAAGAGTGCCCCTCCCTGAGCGGAGCGGGGGTAGTTCACCGGGAGTCTCGAGATTAGATACAGGCGGGGTGGAATCGTATTGCAGGACAAAGTCAAGGAGCGTCGTATACCGAACGGTACGTACGGTGCTGTAGCAAGCGCGGCCGGACCCTTTCGCAGGGAAGGGGCCGGACTTTTTCTCTTGGTGCTGTCGGTTTTCCTGCTCTTGTCGGGCTGCGGCCGGGCGGCAACGCCGCAGATCCAGGGAAATATTCCGGCCGGAACGAAAGTGGACAATTTGGATCTGAGCGGCTCAGAAACCAAGGCGGCTCAGGAGAAGCTGAAAGGTTGGGCCAAGGGCAAGCTGGCACAAAATCTTCGCCTGGTGTACAATGGGACGGAGGTGCCGGTTTCCATGCGGAGTCTAGGAGCCAACCTCGATCTCAATAAGACTTGGCAGGCGGTCAGTGCTCATCCGGGAGACGCAATCTCCAGTTATTGGACGGTCAACAAAGGGCAAGCGGAAAAAACGCTGAAAAAGAAGCTGAGTCGATTTGACCTACCGGCCCAGAATGCCTCCTACAAGATCGCTGCTGACAAGTTCATCGTCCAGCCGGGCGTTCCGGGAAGGACGGTGGACACACAGGCTTTGATCGGTAGAATTAACGGACATACTTGGCAGGACATTGACAATAAGGAAATCGAGATTCCCATGACGACAGTGGCACCGAAGGTTTCGACCGAGTCTGTGCAACGCTTGGCGTTCAATTCGGTTATCGGGGAGTTCACCACGAAATACGCGGTGGCTGAGAAAGACCGCTCGGGCAATTTGCAAAGGGCAGCCGCGGCTTTGGACAAGAAGATCGTCCTGCCCGGTCAAACGTTTTCTTTCAATGATACCGTGGGACCGCGGACCGAGTCGACGGGTTACAAAGACGCTTATGTGATCGTCGACAACAAGTATGTTGAGGGAGTCGGCGGGGGAGTTTGCCAGGTGTCCTCAACTCTGTACAATGCCGCGCTCCTGGCTGATTTGAAAATAGCCGCCAGAACGCCGCACGCCATGGCTATTACCTATGTTCCGCTGGGGCAGGATGCGACGGTCGATTACAACAACAAGGTGGATTTCAAGTTTCAAAATAACACCGACGGCTTGCTCTATATTCGCAGCCAGACGAAGCCCGGCTTGCTTACGATTCGCATCTATGGCAAGCAAACCGGCAAAACCGTGACTCTCAAACATGAAATCGTCAAGGAAACGAACTTTCAAGTCGAGCGCCAGCCCGACCCCAGTCTTCCCTCCGGGGCGACAGCGCAGGAGCAGGCGGGGAACAAAGGCTATACGGTCAAAAGTTGGCGGGTGGTCAAGGATGCCCAGGGAAAAGTGACGGAGGAGTATTTGGGTCAGGATGTCTACGCTCCCACCAATCAAATCATCCGTTACGGTGTGAAGGGAATCAGATGAGATGAGACCGGGGTTTTGAAGAGATGACGAGAAGGCATTGTTTGCGGCGTAGGGGAAACCCGTTCCGGAAGTCTTCTGTGCCCCGGAAGGTTTGCAGAGGTCGGCGGAGAAAGTGAGTGTGGAGTTGTGGGGAGGAGAAGTAAAAAGAACCGGGTCACTATTCCCGGCTTGATTCTCATCTTGGGCATTATAGGCGCTTTGGCTTGGTGGAATTGGGCTTCTGTTCCTTATGCCACATCGGCCTCGACAAAAGTGCTGGTGGTGGCGCCGGGGGCGACTGCGGATGAAGTGGGCCGAGAACTGGCCAGCCAGCATCTCATCCGCAGTGCCTGGGTTTTTTCCCGCCTGGCCGTAACCGAGAAGGTGGATGAAAAGCTGAAACCCGGAGAATACTATATTTCCGCCGCTCTCAGCCCCGAGGAGATCATAAGCCTCTTACTGAAAGGGCCCAACGTCGGCTTGGTTCGGGTCACGGTTCCGGAGGGATACACGACAAAACAAATCATATCCCTTTTGGCAGCAAGAGGCTTGGGAACCCAACAGAGTTTTGAAAGTGTGGTGGAGAAGGATCCTTTTCCGTACGCGTTTCTACAGGGAGCTCCCGCGGGACCTTTTCGCTTGGAGGGCTTTCTCTTTCCTGACACGTATTTATTTAAAAAAGGGACAAGCCCACATGATATTATTAATACTTTCTTACAGCGCTTCAGCCGGGAATTGACGCCGTCGGCAGAAACGGAACTGCGGAAGGAAGGGCTTTCCGTGCACGATTGGGTGACTCTCTCGTCCATTGTCGAGGCAGAAGCGCAGAAGGAGAAGGATCGCCCTCTGATCGCTTCCGTCTATTTTAACCGTCTGAAAAAGCATATGAAACTGGAAGCGGATGCCACGGTTCAATTTGCCCTGGGCAAACATAAACCGGTCCTCTACGACAAAGACCTTCTCACCCCCTCACCCTATAATACCTATCTTCATTACGGTCTTCCTGTGGGGCCGATCTGCAATCCCGGCCACGCCTCCTTGGACGCGGTTCTCCACCCGGCCCAAACGGATTACCTGTTCTATGTCGCCAAGGGCGATGGCTACCATGTCTTTGCCCGGACCTTCGCCCAGCAGTTGCAAAACGAGAAGAAGTACCAGTAGCGGGGGTCAGACCTTGCTTCCGGAATTCGGCAGGAGGGTTATTGTGCAGACTGACAAGAAGAAACCGGAGCTTCTCGCTCCGGCAGGCGATCTGGAAAAACTGCGTTATGCCCTGGCTTATGGGGCTGATGCCGTCTATATCGGTGGGACGTCTTTCGGTCTGAGGGCTTATGCCGGAAATTTTAGCCCGGAGGAAATGAAAGAAGCGGTTCTGCGGGTGCATGCTTTGGGCAAGAAACTCTATGTGACGGTGAATGTGTTTGCCCACGAAGCGGATTTCGATGAACTCCCGGACTATTTGAGCAACTTGGCCCGCTTGGGAGTGGACGCTTTGATCGTCTCCGATCCTGGGGTTCTGGCCCTGGCGCGGGAGGTGGCTCCTGGGATTGCCCTCCACCTGAGCACCCAGGCGAACAGCACGAATTCTTATGCTGTTCGTTTTTGGCAGAGGCAGGGAGTAAAGAGGGCTGTTCTGGCCAGGGAACTAAGTCTAGCGGAGCTCAGCCTGGTACGACAGCGCGTGCCGGGGGAACTGGAAATGTTCGTCCATGGGGCCATGTGCATGTCCTATTCGGGCCGCTGCCTTTTGAGCAACTACCTGACCGGCCGGGACGCGAACCGGGGAGAGTGCGCTCAGCCTTGCCGCTGGGGTTACGGTTTGGTGGAAGAGAAACGGCCGGGGCAGGTTTTTCCTCTGGAGGAGGATGAGCGGGGGACGTATATTTTTAACTCCCACGACCTTTGTCTTCTGCCCCACCTGCCCCTCTTGGCGCCGCTCGGGATCGAGAGTTATAAGATCGAAGGTCGCATGAAAAGTGTTCACTATGTGGCGAGTACGGTCAAGGTGTACCGAGAAGCTCTGGACGTTTTGTGGGAGCAAGGGGAGAAAGCTTTCGAGAGAAGGTTACCGGCTTGGCTGGACGAACTGGACAAAGTCAGCCACCGAGATTACTCCCCGGGTTTTCTCTTCGGCAAGCCCAGAGCGAAAGAAGAGGGTGGGACTTTGTCCCGCCGGAGGGCTGCGGGAGGAAGAGATTACCCCGGAGAAAACATGGAGAGCTCGAACTATGTGCGGGAATACGACTTTGTCGGGGTGGGAGAAACCGAACCCGGTTGGGAGAGCATACAATGGGGACGGGAGGAAAGGGAGCGGGATCGGAAACAGATGTACGGAAAAGAGCGGGCAGACGAGAAGCAGTTGGCAGACGGAGTGGCATGGTCAGGGGACCGGCCGCCGACAGGGGGAAAGGAACAGACGGCCGGAGACGAGCGGGCTGAGAGAGACGAGCAGGTTGAGCTGACCTCTGAGGAGTTGAGCGGTTGGGCTTGGGTGGAGCAGAGAAACCGTTTTCAAGTCGGTGACCGACTGGAAGTCTTGGCACCCATAGGTCCGGTTTGGTCATTTACGGTTACGGACATGCTTGACTCGGAGGGCAGACAAATCGAAGCGGCTCCCCATGCCCAGCAGAAGGTGCGGCTCAAAGTGCCCCGTCCTCTGCCACCATTTACCATTTTGCGACGGCCCAAGGCAGGACTTTCGCACTGAACTCAGGGCCCGCGGTTGAGCGGAGAGGGGCTTGCTTATTCCCGACACTGACGAGGACAAACTGACAGCGGCCATTTTGCCGGGTCTAGTGATCGACCCAAAACTCGTTTTTGCCGGCGTTTAGCGATCATCCGATCGCTTGACGCGAACGTGGCTTGAGGCCAGCGTCTTGAGCGAAATTTGGAGGCGGACGACGTGACAGAAAACCACCTGACCGAGCGGAATAGGAAAACGGAAGGGAAATCTGCGGTACGGCATGAACCTTGGGCGGAGTCCGGACTTCAAGCGGAGTTCGGGCTTCAGGCGGAGTCTGAAGCTTACGCTCTTCGGGCAGCGGACAAATTAGTCAAGGCCCAGGTGCCCCGTCAAGACATCCAAATCCTCGCTAAGCTGGTGGAGGGTCTGGGGCATCTTGGCGTCGTGACCACTGTTGATAAAGCCGCGGGTGAAGTCTTAATTCAAACGACGGAAGACTGCTGGCCCGACCTACGCCGGGCTCTGGAGCATATGCCTGTGGAACTGAGGTTTTTGACGGAAGAGACCTGACTGGTACAAAAAACGATTACTGGAGGTGTTGCGCATGACCCAAATTGAACAATGGCTGAGAGAAGAAGGTAGAGAAGAGGGCCGTGAAGAAGGCAGAGAAGAGGGAAGGCAAGAAGGCAGAGAAGAAGGAAAATTGGAGACGGCCCGAAATGCCCTAAAAAAGGGACTTTCATTGGCAGATGTAGCTGAGATAACGGGTCTGCCTCTGGAAAATGTGCGGAAGCTAAAAGCGAATTTGCTGATCTGAGGTTAGGAGCCTCCCCTTGGCACCCGTTCCTCAACATGGCTGATCAGCTCCGCAGCGGAGCGGCCTTGTAGGATTCCAGAAGAAGTAGCTACTTTGCAAAGTGGGCTACTTTTTTTGCGTAATTTTTACGACTACCAAAGTTGAGAAAGTGATTACAAGATTTGCTCATTGGCCTTTGTATACGACTGGCTTTCAGACGGGTTGCCTGTGAAAGCAGGCTTTGGCTCGTTCAGACTCGGTCGATCCCAGCCTCGCGGTGCGAGAAAGTCCAGTGAACTGATTTCGGCTGTGCGCTGAAAATGCTTAAACAAAAAATAATCAACAAAAACCAAATTGTCGGTTCAAATTGACTTTCGGTCCTATTGACCAAGAGCTACATTTAGAGTAAAGTTAACCCGGCATGGGACGGAGGGAGTAGGACCTTAGTGGGCAACTCCTTCCGAGTTCAAAGTTTGCCGGTGGGGTGCCGGCCCCGGATATTTTTAGATAACGGGGCCTGGAAAGAAAGGACGATGCGGGGATGAAAAGACGAAAAAGGAAGGACGATGGCTTCACACTCATTGAACTGATGATTGTCATCGCGGTGATCGGGATTTTGGCGGTGGTGCTGGTGCCTAGGTTTGCGGGTGTGAAGACCTCGGCTAAATTGGTTGGTGTCACGACCAATGTGCATGAACTCGACGTCTACATCACGTCGCAGATTGGGAATTGGAATGCTCAAGCCGCAGCGAGTCAGGGGGGGGGCAGTGCACAGAACGGCGATGCTTTAGCCGCGGCGGCTATTAGCACGAATTACGGAACTACGGTGACCAACCCCATTAATGGAAGTACGACAATACTGTCGCTCCTGTCGGGTGGGACCGATCCCGGAACAGATGCTGTGGTCATAAGTGACTCGGCTCCGGACCCATCTGTTACACGTACGGGCGAAGTGTTTGTGACTCTCAATATGGATCCGACGAACCAGTATTTAATAGACTCAGTCAACATTCAGGGGTATGATAACTCAGGGAGCACATACGGGTCACAGGTAACGGTTACACCGTGAGAGTGAGGGTAGTCTTCGTAGCTGACGCTCTTGGTGGGGTCAGGATGAAAGCCGTCGCTAGGCGTCTTTCCGGGCGACTCCCAGTGAGTCTGAGTGGTCTTGGGTTGAAGGGTGTTGAACGCGACACCCTTTTTTCCATATGTATAAATCCGCCTTTCTGCGAAAGGCACCGATGGGGTTATGAAACCAAAACCCATCATCCTTTCACTCTTTTTGTGTTATCCTCCTCTTGTAGGCCACTGGTATACTACAGAACCCGAGGAGATGAGTGGCGGGGCTGTATAGCGGCAACCCCGTATATGTATATGGTGTCGGTCATCCGTTAAGGCATCAATGAATGGCGCAAAACAGTAGCCCGTAAACTTATCTCTTCCGAAGTTGACTCGATTTCGCCGGATGACCAGTCCCTGCCAGCCCTACAAGTATTTTTGCAGGAGGTACTTCTTTTGTTCAAAGTCTTTCGTAAAAATCTGCTGTGGACTTGATGTCCACAAAAACCTGGATCTATGCCTGCATCGGTATTACTGATACAAATGGCCGTACTGAGTATAAGCAAGCTCGCTTCTCTTCCTTTTCCAAGGGCCTTAGAGAGTTGGCTGATTGGCTTGCGAAATTCTCCCTGTATCGAAGTTTGTATGGAATCTGCCGGCAAGTTTTTGGATTCCCGTATTTCAACATCCTTGAAAGACCTGTTTTGTTACCCCTGGCACATCCCAAGTACACAAACCT
>LDXJ01000038.1 GCA_001029295.1 Peptococcaceae bacterium CEB3
ATGAATGCCGTTTTCTTTCATGAGCCGGTACACCCGATTGTGACCGCATTTTACCTTCTTGTTTAATTCATGGGTCATCGGTCGAACCCCATATAACCTTCGCTTGCGCTCGTGAATCGTCTTGATCAGATCAAGCAACTCCTCATTGGCCCTTTGCCGGTTGCTCTTTGGGCGCTTAAGCCAGCCGTAATAACCGCTTCGCGACACTTCAAGCACTTGGCACATCTTCACCACCCGGAATTCGAAGCGGTGTGCGTCAATAAATTGAAACCTTACTTCCGGGGGTTTATGAAGATGGCCGCTGCTTTTTTTAGGATAGCATTTTCCTCCTCAAGATCAGCCAGCCTACGCTTCATTCGGCGCATCTCTTCATCTATGGGTTTTAATTTGCCGCTACCAGGGAAGGCGTTGTTTGAGTCCTTCCGGAATGCCGCTACCCAGGCATAGAGGGTCTTCTCGCTAACGCCGAGATCTTTTGAGAGGCTGGGCACACTGCGGCCCTTCTCAACAACGAGCTTTGCAGTATCCGTCTTAAACTCTTTGTTATACTTCCTACCATTATTGGTCATTTTAGGCACCTCCGACTGTTTAATATTATCTCAGTTCGGAGTGTCTTTTAAACCGGGTACAATTCACTGCTTCTCCTTTGCCAGCCGAAGCGTTTGGATGACTGTAGTCCTCAAACACCCGCATGCTTCAGCGATCTGGGTCTTGTTGAGTCCAAGACTATCAAGTCTCAGAATCCCGCGGTACTTGGTCATATCGAGCTCCCTGTGTTGTATTCACGCGTTCGCGTGTAACAACATAGTACCGCGTATGTGGTGTTCAACGGCACTGGTAACCGTGTTGAATCTAGCCGGCTGAGTTCAACGTGTGCGGTCAAGGTCGTCAACCTAACGCGGAATATTCATTACTGGCAAGCATCGTTATATTTTGACCTTCGATGTTGCCCGCTTCCAGGATGAAGAATGAATGGGTCAGGTTTTAGCATGGATTGATCGGAAGAATGAGAATCTGGCACAAGCCAAGAAAGCACGCCGGTAGGAAATTCTGGAACGTGAAATCCAAAGCATGCTGAAACGCAAACAAGTTAAGAAGTTTCTAACCATTACCATCGAACAAAAACCTCAGACGATCTCTAGAAAGAAGGGAATGACCCGGGAAGTTCAGTCTTTTAAACTTAGTTACGCTATTCATAAGCAAGCCTTAACTCTAGCAAGAGAACTCAGACAGCACGGAATCACCTCTTTCATAAGCAACTTAGCCGGAACGGAAATTTCATCGAGGGAGATCATAACCTGGTATCGCCGCAAAAACAATGTAGAGGAAGCCTTTCATAAAATCAAGTCACACCTGGAGTTACGCCCAGTTCACTTGACCCGGTCAAAACGTGTAAAGGCTCACGTTACAATTTGTACACTGGCATACTTCCTTTACAGCGACATGGAACGTCGATAAAGAGAAAACCACAGTAAACTCTCACCTGAAGATGCCCTGCTGGTGCTGGGCAGATGCCAACTGAGCAGAATAGGAGTTAAAGGTACTAACCAAAGACGCTTAAAATAACGAAGTTTGATAACGAACAAAGTCAACTGATAAAGGCGTTACAATGTGAGTACGCCGGTGAACCTAAAAAAGTTCTAAAGAAGGCTGAGCATCTGGTGTAGTCCCCAAATTAAACAGGGGGAAACCCGGAAACCCTTGCTACGTCTGGGACTGGCAAATTTTTACGCCAAACTTGGGCTCTATGTTAAAAATAAGGGGGAGCGTAGTTATTTAATCTCTTATTTAGGGCTTTTCTACCCCATCGGTCAATAGTGTAGGAGACAGCGGTTTCTCCAACCAGTCTTGCAGTAAATTTAATATTTTTTCCACTGTAAATCCGTACTTCTCCACAACCACATCTCCGGGCCCTGAAGCGCCAAAGGTATCGATACCCAGTACTTTTCCATCCAAACCTACATATTTGTACCACGACACTGGGTGTCCCATTTCCACAGCCAAGCGTCGACGGCAGGCTGGGGGTAAGACCTCGTCCTTGTAGGCTTGACTCTGCTTGTCAAACAATTCCATGGAAGTAACATTGACCACCCGAACCGGTTGACCAATATCGGACAGTCTCTTACCCACTTTCAAAATCAAGTGAACTTCTGAACCGGTCCCCAGAAGAATCACTGGATAGTCACCGGGGTTTTCATAGAGGACATAGGCTCCCTTAGCAAAGTCATCTTCTCGGGATAGCACTCCGGATAATAAGGGCAACTTTTGACGGGTCAATACAAGCGCTACAGGTCCATGACGGTTCTCAAGCGCGTAGCGTACGCTTTGCATTGTCTCATTGGCATCAACCGGTCTGAATACCGTTAACCCAGGAATGGAGCGCAGAGTACTGACCTGCTCGATCGGCTGGTGAGTGGGACCGTCTTCGCCAACCGCAATGGAGTCGTGTGTAAAAATGTACAGAGCAGGCTGTTTCATTAACACCGTCAAGCGAATAGAAGGCGACATGTAACCCGCAAACACCAAGAAAGTTCCCGCATAAGGAATCACCCCTCCGTGCAAGCAGATCCCACTCATGGCAGCTCCCATTGCATGCTCCCGTACCCCATAGAAAACATTCCTGCCAGCGTAATTTTCAGGGCCAAAGTGACCTTCACCAGCGAGCAATGTCTTATTGGAACTCGATAAATCGGCGGACCCGCCTAACAAGGTAGGTACATACGGGGCCACTGCATTGATCACCCTACCGAAGGCATCGCGGGTCGCCATACTCACATCAAACTCTGGATCTACCTTATCCCACTCTATAGTAGTACCTCCATCAATTACGTCGGCAAATTCTTCAGCCAGTTCAGGATAATCACGGCTAAAAGATTTTAAGCCATTTTCCCATTCCTCAAAAATTGTCAGGTTCCGGGTTGCTACTCTGGAGAAGAGTTCCCGGACTTCTGCTGGTACGTAAAACGGCTCATAGTCCCAGTGATAGCTTTGTTTAGCCTTTCTGGCTTCAGAAGGCCCAAGTGGGGACCCATGTGCCTCCGAACTCCCTTGCTTGCCCGGCGCTCCATAACCGATAATCGTTTTCACTTGAATCAGTGTTGGCTTGCTCACGCTGGTATGAGCAGTTCTGATGGCATTTTCGATTTCCTCCAGGTTATTTCCATCCTCCACCAGCAAAACGTTCCAGCCATATGCCTGAAACCGCGACTTTACATCCTCAGTGAACGACCAGGCCGTAGGCCCGTCCAGAGAAATATCGTTTGAATCATAGAGCACGATCAGCTTTCCAAGCTGCAGGTGGCCTGCCAGCGATGCAGCCTCGGCAGCTACCCCTTCCATCAAGTTCCCATCTCCGCACAAGACGTATGTGCAGTGATCCACGACATGGCGTCCGGGACGATTGTATTTTGCAGCCAAAAACTTTTCTGCCATAGCCATACCCACTGCCATACCAATACCTTGCCCTAGAGGGCCGGTTGTTGCCTCGACCCCATGAGTGTGTCCAAACTCAGGGTGCCCTGGCGTTTTTGATCCCCACTGACGGAAATCTTTTATATCCTCTATGGATACGTCATATCCGGACAAATGGAGAAGACTATAAAGAAGCATGGATCCATGCCCGGCAGAAAGGACAAAGCGATCTCTGTTTATCCAATCGGAATGATCCGGGTGATGTTGCAAAAACCGCGTCCATAGCACATAAGCCATTGGTGCGGCCCCCATGGGTAACCCTGGGTGCCCCGAATTCGCTCTTTCAATCGCATCAATGGACAGCGTCCGGATCGTATTCACAGCCAATTGATCTATTTCACTAAAACTCATTGACAGCGTCTCCTCTATTCTCTCGCGAACAACGTTGATGTCATCGATCTATCCAAATTGTCTCAGGAGAATCATTTATGCCGGAGAAGTTCGGACTTATCGCTTAAGTTCTGCAATAACGCAACAAATGATTTTTCAAACGCCTCAAGGCCCTCAGTGAGGAGTTTATCGGTAACATCGGCAAACGAAATACCCTGCTTTCCCAATCGGTCAAAAAAAGCCTCGGCTTCCTGGACATTAACCTTTACGGTTTCCACGAACCCCTCGGTCTGACCCATTACCGCCTCAAGTGTTCTAGGGGGCATGGTGTTTACCGTATGCCGGCCCACCAGTGATGAGACATACAGAAGCTCTGGATAGCGCGGATCCTTAACCCCGGTTGATGCCCATAGCGGGCGCTGTACCATCGCACCGTAGGAGCGCAGCTTCTCAAACCGAGGTCCTGCAAACTTCTCTTCAAATTTCTTGTATGCCATTTTGGCATTGGCAATACCGGCCTTCCCCAAAAGATCCTCGCCAAGTTGATTGCTCTTGATTAGATTATCCACAGCAGTATCTATGCGGCTCACAAAGAAACTGGCAACAGATGCGACACGGAGATCCAATCCATCGCGGAATCGGCTCTCTAACCCGGACAAATACGCTTCCGCGACCCGTTCGTACATATCAACGCTGAAGATCAGAGTGGCGTTTACATTTATTCCCTCTTCAATTAACTTTTGAATAGCAGGAATACCTTCCTCCGTTGCAGGAACTTTAATCATTACGTTCGGTTTATTAATACCTTTAAAAAGCCGAAGACCTTCCCGCACGGTTGCTTCCGTATCTCTGCACAGTCGTGGGGAAACTTCGATGCTGACGTATCCATCTGAATAATTCCTCTTCTCGTAAACGGGCAACAGCAAGTCGGTAACACGACAGATATCGCCAAAAGTGAGCTGATCATAGATTTCATCGATGGATTGATTTTCCTTCGAAGCGCGGAGGATTTCCTCATCGTAAGCGTTAGAAGCAGTAATTGCTCGTTCAAAGATGGTCGGGTTTGATGTGACACCGCTTACTCCCTCACCGATCAGCCTCTCCATTTCTCCAGAGTCTAAAAGTCCTCTTTCGACATTGTCATACCACACACTTTGGCCACATGCATTCAGATGCTCAACAGCGTTCATTCTTTCTGCCTCCCCGGTCATGAGATCTCGTGTCTAAGCAGCACGTTCCATCGGCTCTTTTTGCGCCGTAACATGTTGACAAATAAGCCGATATCACTTTCGATTGTGGGTAGAAGGTACTTGGAAGGGCCGAAGTCACTAGACGTGCAGTTTTCCTCCATCCGGCGGCCCCAGGGCCATCCCCTAGCTGGGAGACTGAAAGGGCTTGAGTTAATGCTCCCACTCTTCTCTCTCCGGCTTCCGGTCGCGACACTCCGGTACCTGCTTGCAAGCTCTGGTCGTTTTCCTACCGGCCCGTCTGTCGTTCCGTTGAAACGCTCATCGGTCTCGTCCTTCCCTGGATGAATCCAGGGACTATGACGCCGCTGATTCCTCCCGCAGCATGCGGTTTCCCTATCACCTGCTCTTTGTCGGAGAGCCGCAAGAGATCTCGTTCGGTAACCCTATTTCGTTGTTCAGAGCCTCCCCATGCCTAATGACTTGCATCTCCCCAGGGATTCCTTACCTAGCTCCGGCTCGACCGCCTCCGGCCAGGCTGCAACTTCTGGGGCGGTCTCGAGTCCCGCTAGTATCACCGGTACAAATACACTATTCCGTCTGTAGCCAACGGGTTTTCCTTACAGAGTTATGCCCTTACTCCTCAAGGACTTGATCCACTGTTACTTCAAGCACCCCTTGCCCTTGCATAAAGTCGAACACTGTATAACGCGCCCGCAGTTCCTTCGCGTGCAAAAACGTATCTCTCAGAACCGGCTTGGCAAGCCCAACAAAGTTCAAGTCCTTTGAAATGCCTATCGTCTCCAGCGCTTGCTCCACCCGAGTCAACATGCTCAGGGTTGGCTGCAAGGCCGCGTGCAAAGCACCCATTTGAACCGATTCGCAGACCGCAGCGTTTGCGCTTAGCCAGGCGGCCTTGTCGCATTGCGCTTGAATCACTTCATCGGCACCCGCACCGTAGAATTCTTGAGCGTAATGTTTGAATTCGTCGGTCACTTGTAGTTCCAGCGGTTTACGCAGTACATCCAGTTCAGCTAACTTCCGGTAAAACCTCAACATCCAATACGTGGCATAACCGACCTGCAGGCCGTGGGAGGCGTGGTTCCGCTTGCCTTGATAGGCAAGCAGATCCCAATAGTGCGAACAGTGGTGCTCACTGCCGCTGCATGGGCGGGAGTTTCCTATCATGGCCATAGCGATTCCTGAATTGATGAGCCCAACGAAAAGGCTTCTCACAACTTCCGGGTCCCGCTGGGTAAGCTTTTCAGCATTTTCTACGACATAGGCCAGGGGCCGAGCCACGATGTCATAACTCTGCTGGCAAAAGTGCTCTCCGTAAAGCGTTCGAGCAAGAACCCAATCGGATAAAGAAATCACCTTACCAACGAGGTCCCCGAAGCCGGACTGTAGCATTTCATAAGGGGATGCTGTCAAAACTGATAAATCCGCAAAAATCGCCTCGGGGGTTTGCGCCGCTGATGTAATCTTCAATCCCTCGAATTGCATTGCCGCCATATTTGAGGCATACCCGTCCATAGAAGGCGCCGTTGGCACCGAAATATATGACAAACTCTTACGAAAGCTGCTGTAACGAACCAAGTCATTAATAACGCCACTGCCTACAGCCAGAACAGACTGATACCCATCCGATTCGAGTTGCCCTACGACCGTAGCCACACTTCCTTCATCAGGCAACAAACCGTTTCGCCTTGGAAAAACGCAAAGGTCTACCCCAAATCCTTTGCCTTGCAGATATCTGAGCAGTGTCCGACCGAATGCATCGTACGTATTGGTATCTGCCACCAAAAGAACCTTTAAATAGTGACTACGTTCGAGATACTCCGCAATGGCATACTGCGCATTGTTCACTACGGCGATTTTCTTAATAGGTACAACGTGCACCTTTCCACAACTACATTGGATCGGCCCATTCAAAAAACAGGAAGGTACTTCCACGTATATCACCTCCAACCAGACTTGTCGCTCTTGTAGGAAGTCAACCGGGCAGGTGGTCTCCACTTGTCCCTTTATTTTCCTTGGTCCGTCGTTCGGCCACTCTACCGTTGACCATAGTACGCGTTGATACCGTGTTTTCTGAGGTAGTGTTTGTCCAAAAGGGCCTGATGTATCGACGTCAACGACGGATTCAGTATCAGAGAATGGTAAGCCATCTTGGCCACCTCTTCGAGAACAACGGCATTATGGACGGCACCCAGAGCATCCTTTCCCCAACAAAACGGCCCATGGCTGTTCACAATAACACCTGGAACCTCCAAAGGGCTGCGGTCGCCTACCGTTTCAATAATAACTCGTCCTGTCTCCAACTCGTACTCCCCGCTAATTTCCGCATCCGTCATGTCTCGGGTACATGGAATAGTTCCATAGAAGTAGTCAGCGTGGGTGGTACCGAGTGCTGGAATAGACCGACCTGCCTGAGCCCAGATAGTGGCCCAACTCGAATGCGTGTGGACAATCCCGCCGATACTATTCATAGCTTTGTAGAGCGTTAGATGGGTAGGCGTGTCCGAAGACGGATTAAGATGTCCCTCTACAACATTTCCGTCCAAATCTACCACAACCAAGTCCGTTGTGGTGAACTTGCCATATTCTACACCACTTGGTTTAATCACAAACAGACCTCTTTCGCGATCAATCCCACTAACATTTCCCCACGTGAAAATTACCAGTCCATGTTCCAGAAGTTGCAAATTGCCTTCGAGTACTTGTTCTTTTAGGTCTTCCAACATGTTCGATACCTCCATGGCGAAAATAAGAATGGGTTTTTCCCTTGATCTGGCCATCACATCAATTTCTTAGCGGAACTTCCAAGCGGCTTCGCTCCAGCGCAATTTATTACGCAGTTCAGGCACCGAAGTATCTTTATCAATCACCACGCACTCGATGCCTACCATTTCTGCCCAATCCACGATCTGTTCCACCGTGACATTGCACACATCTTATCGACATTTGCTGCAAGGCACACTTCTCGAATCTCAGCGGGAGTTGTCACCAGGGGCTTAAATTCGATAAAAAATGGGAGCGAATCGTCGACATTAAGACCGTCAACCATCTTTTGCACATGCTCTCTTGCTTGTTCAAGAGTCGCAGACCCGTACAAAGACTGGCTACCAGTTATGAAATAGAACGTATAGGGTTTCGTCCCCAACATCTAGAACGCCCTCCTTCGTAGTGCTTTAAGAAGTAATGCAGCAGGGGGTTTCTCTTCTTAAACCGCACTGTTCATACGAATACCCTTTAATCTATGGAGAATATCTACCCTCTCAATCCCAAAGAAATCATGAATCTCTCGATAGATTTGATAGAGTTCATTGTATTTTCGGTGAACCACTTCCTCTGGAAGGTAGGACTTCAATACGGGAGAAACAAGATGCTGGCTAGCTTCAGTGATGGATTCGAATCCACCATGCTCCTTTCCTGCGGCAACAGCTCCAAACATTGCAGACCCGCGTGCCGGTATTTCAGTTGAACTTGCTACGGAAACCGGCAATCCACAAGCATCCGCGTAAATCCGCATTAACAGCGGACTCCTTTGGGCAAGTCCCCCGCAGGCAACCAGTCGATCAATCGCTACACCATGTTCAGTAAAGTTCTCGACAATTCGGCGTGTACCAAACGCTGTCGATTCCAGCAAGGTCCGGTAGATAGCTTCTGGCGCCGTAGAGAGGGTGAAACCCAAAATGATACCGGACAAATCTGCATCGCCAAGGATACTTCGATTCCCGTTCCACCAATCAAGTGCTATAAGACCGCTTTCCCCAGGCAAAAGTTTTGCAGCCAGGTTTTCCAGGTGCTCAAATATGGATACCTTGTAAGACGCAGCTGCTTTGAAGTATGCTTGTGGGACTAACTTTTTCACAAACCACTCAAACATATCACCCACAGCTGCCTGTCCGGCTTCGTAGCCGTAATACCCCGGTAAAACCCCATCTTTCACAACTCCGGTAATTCCCTCAAATCGACTTTCCTCTTTCGTCACAGCCAGATGGCATATCGAGGTCCCCATCACCATGACTAACGCCCCAAGGCCCTTGACCCCTACACTAGGAACGGACACCATGGCGTCTACGTTTCCAACAGCCACCGCGACGCCGGAATGCAATTGTAATTTGTCAGCAACCGCCCCTTTCAGGTAACCCGCTCTAGTTCCTAACGGGTAAAACACCTCACCTAGTTTTTCTTTTGGATTCACGAATTCCGAGCTGACAGATGCAAAAAATTCGGTTCCTGGAATGCCTTCATGTTCGGACCACATAGCTTTATATCCAGCTGTACATGAGTTACGTCGTTCTTCACCTGTGAGATACCACACTATCCAGTCCGTAGCTTCCACAAACCGGTAACATGCGTTATAGACTTCTCGGTCTTCTTCGAAAACCTCAATGAGCTTGGGAAAATACCACTCAGCTGAAATCCTGCCCCCGTATCGCGATAGAAACTCCTCGCCACGACGTTCTGCAACCTGATTGATTCGATCCGCTATCGGTTGAGCCGAATGATGTTTCCATAGTTTCGGCCATGCGTGCGGGTGATTTTGCCAGCGTGACATTAAACACAAAGGCATACCATCCTCATTCACTGGCAGAACGGTACAAGATGTGAAGTCCACTCCGAGACCGATTACGTCTCCAGCATTGACTTTCCCCTCCCGCATTACCATCGGTATTCCCTCATGAAGCACTTCAAGATAATCTGACGGATCTTGTAAGGCCCAATCGACTGGAAGCTTGGTTCCTGTAGTAGGAAGCACACTATCAATCACACCATGCTTGTAGGGCACCACGGAAATCGCTTTTTCGTGGCCTGAATGTAGATCTAAGAGTATGACACGTCCAGACTGGGTACCGTAATCTACTCCTATTGCGTACGCCAATAAAACACCCCCATGGGCTAACTGCCCTCGGCTTTAGAATTAGCTCTTACCTGTTCGGAAGAGTACGGTTGTGTTGGAAACCAACCCGAACGCTTCGCCACCGTGCCAAATACTTGCCACCTTATCTGATTAAGAAGCATCACTTCTCGCCCTTTTCCTTTTAAAGGCACTTTGACTGGCTGGTGTCTGTCCATTTTTTCCCACACCCGAACAAGTAAATTGATCTTATAAAACTAATGTGATATGGAGACATTCCGTATAGGAACAAAGAAGCAAATTCTAGGAAGTGCGTTCGGGCCACCCTAGGAAGCCATTAATTGCTCAGCCTTTTCCACCGCTGTGGCCGCATCGGAGGCATAAGCGTCAGCTCCGATTTCATCGGCGAACTTCTGTGTCACCGGAGCACCCCCTATCATCACTTTGACCGGGTAGTCCTTCAGGCGTTCCATCGTATTTTTCATCTGAACCATAGTAGTCGTAAGCAGGGCGGAGAGCCCGACTATTTGCGGTTGATGCTCTTCGACTGCTTGGGCAAACTTGTCTGGCGCAATGTCTACACCCAGGTCGATCACTTTGTAGCCTGCACCCTCCAGCATCATGCGCACTAGGTTTTTCCCAATATCATGCAGGTCCCCTTTAACCGTGCCGATCAAGACGGTCCCTTTGTCCTGTATGGCGCTGTCGGTCAAGAGCGGTTTGACCACATCCATCCCAGCGTGCATCGCCCGGGCTGCAATGAGCACTTCGGGTACATAGACTTCGTTGTTTTTAAATCTAACTCCAACCACGTTCATCCCTGCAATTAAGCCATCATTGATAATGCCTTGCGGTGCAAATCCCTCGGTTAAAGCCTTTTCGGCAAGCTCTTTGACCTTTTTGGCGTTCCCGCTGATAACAGCCTCGGCCATTTCTTGTAGTGTTGACATATCTGTTACCTCTCTTTCTCTTGTGGATAGTATCCAAAACCGACTAACCTTCGGGGTGGAGTTGCAAATATGCAAAGAGTCATGGCACCGCATTGTTTAGGCTGTGGCTCTATCTCTGTGCAAAAGCGTTTCCGAAAAGGTACGCAAATTTCTCGTACATAGGAGAAATAACATATCTTGAAGCCAAAGTATCACCTACCTGAACCACGTCTGCCCGATTCCTATAGATATAAAGATGGGTAGCTGTATCCACCGATGGTTTCCTGGATCCCTCAACCACCCGTCCAGATGGGCCCACAACAACCATGTCCTCTGGCGTCATCTTATCGTAAGAAGTGCCGCTCGGCTTAATAACCACATAGCCAGTTTTTTCGTCCCGCGCACTGACGTTCCCGCTGGTCATTGTGACCAGATTGTTCTTAGGCAATAGAACATTTAGCCTCTGTACCCTTTTCTTGAGTTCTTCCAGCAAGCCAACCACCTCCTTGGTTGGTGCGATTCTTTCCGTCGCTTCTTCAGCGGTACCACTACGGCGTCTTAGAATGGACCCAGTTCCGAAAGCAGCGCCTAGGGGTGGCGACTCGCCTACGAGGCTTTTGGCAGAGTACAGCTAAGCATCTACCGTGTCTCACCCTATGGATCCATTACACATCCCCTCCCGCCCTCACTACTTCCCGGCCGTCCTCCTGCAAGAGCTCAGCCAGCACATGGATAATGAAATCGGGTGCTGGCACGGAAGAGATCAGATCCTCCAGCCGTGTCACCCCGGTGAGCACAAGGGCGGTTTTGATTCCCGCCGCTGCACCCATCTTAATGTCTGTTTCAAGGCGGTCGCCGACCATTAGAATGTCTTCCCTTGGCAACCTCAGCCTGGACATGGCCGCATCCACCATCCATGCCGAAGGTTTGCCGAGCACAGCCTCACATTTTCGCCCAGTGACAGCTTCCACTGCGGCAATCATGCCGGCAGCATCCGGTACAAGACCGTCTGGCATCGGACAAGCCCGGTCGGCGTGGGTAGCAACGAGGCGGGCTCCGTTCAATACCGCGTGCATAGCATCGTTAAGCTTTTGGTAAGTGAAAGCACGGTCCCAGGAAACAACTACGTATTCGGCGTCGAGTGGGTTTCCCGTCACCATTAAGCCCGCCTTGGACAGTTCGTCAGCCAAGGGTTTTTCGCCGATCAGGTAAATAAGAGCGCCTTTCTTTTCTTTAGCCAGGTAACTGGCGGTTATCATAGCAGAATTTATTACGTCACCGTTAGCAACAGGCAAACCCATGGACCGTAATTTTTGCTGATATGATTCTACCGGTTCGATAGGCTTGTTGGACAAAAAAACGCAACGGGCACCACGTCGCTTCAACTCCAATATTGCGTTTACTGCGCCGGGGAGAGGGTCTTCGCCGAGATACACTGTTCCATCGAGGTCGAATATGTAACCTGCAAACAACCGCATAAGGCAAACCTCCCAAAGATAAAGTCAGCGCCACAACCCTTAACTACTTGACCATGGGCTCAACAACTTATCGTGCGGTACTAACCATAGTTCATTGACCAAGGTCCAAAACCGCACTGGCAGTAATGGTATCTGTCACCAGGACGTCTACCAATCCAGCCCTTAAAGCACCAAGAATAGCAGGCGCCTTATATGCGCCGGACGCAAGTGATAACTTCACCGGAATGGCTTTGAATCTCTCGAGGCTAATGCCAATGCCGCACTTATAAAATCTATTAGTTACAGAGATTCTGCCGCTCTGGTCAAATAAAAATCTCCCGTTGAGTTCCCCAACCAACGATTCTTCTTTTACCTCTTTCATGTCTTCATCAGTAAATACCTCGTTGAAAAGCAAGTTATTCTTGTCATATATATATCCAATCCCGGTTAGTGAAACAGTGCTTGCTTCTAGAACTCGTATAACCTGTTGAACACTTCTGCTGTCCATTAGCACATTCCTTTCCGCCTCCGTCTCCACGTAAGCCGGTGCGTACATAACATACCACTTCTTGGCCCCGAGGGCTTGAGAAAAGGAGCGCACCACATCACTCGGTTGCAGCTCTACGCTATGGTAGTTGATACCCCCCGTAAGTTGAGCAACGGTTAAGTCAAAAGGTACCTTGTGTAGGTAATTGCTCATTAATAAAACCGTTGACCCCCAGAACAGACCTAGGACACAGGCCGGGCCTAGGTAGCGCTCTAATGTCGATGCGGCCGCTTCGGCCACATGTACTTTGGTTACATCTAGACTATCGTCCTTCTCCGCCGGAACGATCACCGCTTCCCGTATGTGAAAGGTCTCTTCTAAGCGCTTTTCCATCTCAACGCTAGAACGCGACGTACTGTGCATAATGATTTCGATTATTCCTTCGTCCCGGCTTTTCTGAAGCAACCGGGATACCGTAGGCCGGGATAGGTGAAACCTTTTAGCAACTTCTTGTTGGGTCAGATTTCCGATGAAGTATGCATATGCTATTTTTGTTATAAAATGCTTCTCATCTTCCACAGCCTGGCACTTCCTCTTAACGTTTTTCATTGATGGATGTGTGTGGGGAAGTAGCTATACAACTTCCTGGCAAGTTAGTATAGAAATGGTTATCGGGGCAATCCCTCCGGTCTAACAAACTCCCCTATAGACCTGATTTCCAAAGTCCGCTCAATAGCCACGTTTTCATACTTAGCGCAGAGCGTCGTCCCACATAACGATCCAATTTTCAGTGGTCACCCCTGGCGACAGATAAAGACTTTTTGATATTGTGCTTTTGCAAGTTAGCTCAACCGAGGGACCCCTAGTAAATTGGCTACCCGCCCGCCGTCCCTTGCTGCCTAGCCCTTACACCAGCCTCGTGGCACTACACCTGTAGCGGGTAAGTGCCGAACTCCTTGACCGCATTGAGAAACACTCTATAATTGACAGGGCTAATACCGGAATGTATAGAGTTACTAGAGGAGATAATATACCCCCCGCCTACCCCGGCTTTGCGGATACACGCCTTAACTTCCCTCACCACGTGATCCGCGCTGGCGTCGACTAGAGTATGCACGCAATCAACATTGCCTTTCAGACAAACGCGATGGCCGTAAGTCTTTTTGACGTATTCGATGTCCATTCCTGCCAACGGATCAATTGGGTCAAGACAGTCAATGCCGGTATCAATTAGATCCGTAACAACCTCCATAATATTACCATCGGTATGCTTAATAACAAACATCCCCGCAGCCTTGAGATTACGAATGAGCTTGGTAAAATGAGGTAAGACGATTCTTCTGTACATTTCTGGACTAATTAACAGTCCACTATTACTAGCAATGTCGTCGCCGACAACCACAATTCTCACACCAAGTTCTTTGACATTTTTGGCAAGCCTAGTATTGTAGTCTACACTGATCTCCATGAGTCTTTCGATCAGGTCCGGCTGAGTGTAAAAGCTGACAAGGAAGTCCTCATAACCCAATAAGTCCCTAGGTTGGGCAAAAACATCCCTTAGGCGCACTATTACGGCCTTATCCTCACCCACCTCTTTTATTACACGATTAATGTCATTAAACCTATACTCAGCGTCAGGATCTGGAATGGCGAGACTCTTCAAGTCTCTCTCGGACTTGATGGGAAAGGCAACCGGATTGGGATACTCGTCGTATGATACTCTGGTTATACCCCATTCATCCTTGTAGCAGCGATCATCAATCACCTCCTTTTTCATGTTGGGGGCAACTGCTATAGCATCAATGTCCATGGCCCGAATGAACTCGATTTCATCCCTCTGCCCAATCATCTTTTCGATAACATTGGGGTTAATTATAAATTCAAAGGTCGGGATTCTATCCGGCTGACCCCCGCTCAGGGCGATCTTAACTCTTTCTTTGGCTTTCACGCACTCTACCTCCTCTTGCCATTCATCTAGGGACCCCCTTCGTCAAGTAACTTTTGAAAAGCTAACTATATCGTTCTCGTAACGTCTGATATTTCCGAATGGTTTTACGGTGTTGACCAAACTTTTCAGCGAGCTCACTGAAGTTTAGAAGCAATGGCGATAACTTCACACTCGACAGACATTAAACTTTATGGGAGCCATGGAGCGTGCGAAATCTTAGTTCAGTCGCATGCCCGAAACCTTATCGAAGACAAATATACTTTCGCTGGGGATATCAATACTAAGCATGTCTCCTACGGTGAATTTGTGGGAAGAATCGGTTACCACTACGATCTTTTGCCCTAATAAATCGCAAATCACATGCTTGCTATGGCCAAAATCCTCGTACGCAGAAATACGAACGGTAATCTCTCCGTCCCTCCTAATCGTAACCGAAGTCGGTCTAACTCCTATCCTAACTTCAGTACCATCCCCAACGGACATTTTGGCTAAGCCAGGAAGACTTATAACAGAGGAAGACCCTTGCATGAGAAACGACATGCCTTCGGAGTCGTGGATCAGCCGTCCGGACAAAATGTTCATTGGCGGTTCACCGATAAAGCTCCCAACGAATTCATCCCTAGGGTTATCGAAGATCTCCATTGGTGTGCCATATTGTTGTAATACACCGTCTTTCATGATAGCTATGCGATCAGCTAAGGCCATGGCCTCCAATTGATCGTGAGTAACTATCACTGTCGTAGCATTAAGGGACACGATGATGCGTTTTATTTCAGTCCGCATTTCCTTTCTAAGAGTTCCATCCAGATGGGACAACGGTTCGTCCATTAATAAAATCTTAGGATCCCTTACTATGGCCCGGGCGATATTTATCCTCTGTTTCTCCCCGCCACCGAGCTTACTGGGTTTCATGTGGAGAATGTCGGATATTTTCATAAGTCCGGCGACTTCCACGACTTTCTGGTGGATTACCTTTTCAGCGACTTTTTTCGCCCTGAGATTAAAGGCAATATTGTCAAATACAGTAAGTGGTGGATATAGCGAATAATTTTCGAACACCAGCCCGATTTTGCGGTTCTTCGGGTCGACATCGTTTATTACTCGGTCATCGACCAAGATTTCCCCGTGCGTTACGCTTTCTAATCCAGAGATCATCCGGAGAGTGGTAGACTTTCCACAGCCCGAAGGTCCCAGCAACGCGACTACTTCGCCATCATTGCATTCAAGGTTCAGATCAGTGACCGCTCTTACTTCCTTGCGAGAATGGCGGTACACCTTGGTAAGGTTCCGTAATACTAGCTTTGACAATTCAATCCCTCCAGGCGATCAGAAGCCGAATAGACCAGTTTCTTGGTATCAGGATCAAAAAGGAGACATTCCTCGGTAGAAACATTACAAGTTACGGTATCGTTAATCTTTCGGACGATCGAGGCAGGTAAAACGACCTCCATGAATAGGTTTCTATTTTTTAGAGTCATAATATTGTTAATACCGCGTCGTTCAAATCCGTATACCAAGCCGCCGACTGTTCCCTCCCCTCTCATCGTGTCAGTAACCGTTATATTGTGCGGCCTTATCCCCAGAAGAAACTCCCTCCCTGGATAGTTAGATAAAAACCTCGTTAGGTTCTCGTTTACTTTTAGACCTGGGTTTTTCAAGTCCTTAATATAAAAATGGCCATGTCCGCTTTTCTCGAGATATGTTACAGGCAGCAGATTTATCTGAGGATCGCTGAGCAGTGATGCGACAAAAATATCAGCAGGGCGATGATAGAGCGTTTGAGGGGTATCCACCTGGATAATTCTGCCTTTGTTCAAAACTGCTACCCGATTACCGAGAGATAGAGCCTCTCGGTAATCGGGAGTAGCATATATGATCGTACTGGTGAGTGTTCCCTGCATTTCCTTAAACTCTATGCGCATCTCGTTGCGCAGCTTGGCATCAAGATGAGCCAACGGCTCGTCCATGAGAGAGACTGCCGGACTCCTAACCAAGGAACGACCGATAGCGACACGCTGTCTCTGTCCGTTACTAAGTTGCGACGGTTTCCGTTCTAAAAGTCCGTCGATCTGGAGTATTGCCGCAACGGATTTAACCGTTTTCTCAATTTTCTCCTTCGGCCATTTTATCTTTGGACTCTTAAGTGGAAAAGCCATATTCTCATATACTGTAAGGTGAGGATATAGAGCATAGCTTTCAAAGACCATAGACACATTACGGTCCCGGATTTCTTGAGACGTGACATTTGTCTTACCCAAAAAAACATCACCTTGATCCGGGAGATATATTCCGCAAACGGTATTCAGCACAGTCGTCTTCCCGGCTCCGGAGGGACCAAAAAGCACGAAGAACTCCCTATCCGCAATTTCCAGAGAAACCTGGTGTAATGCCGTATTGCCATTGAACTGCTTACTGATGTTCCTTAATATCACGCTGGCCATTTTTAATCCCTCCCTATCCTTTCACAGCGCCCAGACTTAATCCCCTTACCAAGTGCTTTTGAATAAGCACCGTTAAAGCTATCTCCGGAAGAGCCGAAATCACTGCGCCGGCCGCAAGCACACCGTAGTGAACAGTAAAGCCCCCGCCCATCATTTGCATAATTTGCACGGTAACCGTTTGACTAACATTATTACTGAGAAGTAATGGCAGCGTGAAAGCGTTCCATGCAAAGATGAAAATAAGAAGAGTAGCTGCTACCAGCCCAGGACGAATAAGCGGCAAGAAGATTTTCATAAAGATCTGCAACCGATTATACCCGTCTATTGCTCCGGCATGTTCCAAGTCTGGCGATACATCCTCTAGGTAGGAGCGCAAAATCCATATAAAAAAAGGAAGAGTAATTAGTTGCAAAACCCATATTAATCCCGTATAAGTGTCGTACAGACCGAGGCGCTGATATATTACGAATAAAGGGATAATGATCAGCATTGCTGGTGCAAATCTGAACGATAGAAAAGTAAAAGCTATATTTTCCCGTGCCCTGAACTTAAACCTGGAAAGGGCATAGGCAGCGGGTAGTCCAATTACGACTGACAAGCCAACGGCGCAAACACTAACAACGAGGCTATTGAAAAGAGTGTTGAGGTAATCGCTATTCATAAATATATCTCTATAGTTCCCCAATGTTGGGGAAAACACGTAAATAGTTGTAAACATCTGAGCGTCTGATTTGAAAGACATCAAAATCATCCAAAAAAAGGGGTATAGCGTAAACAGCGCATAGACGCACAACAGAATTGGGTTCAATACGCGACCAAGCGTGCCTTTTCCCATATTGCTTCGACCTCCATTAAATTTCCCCGGATGCCCTTTTCTGCGCCTTGAGCCAAAAGCTTACTAATAACTGACTCAGTACAAAAACTACTAGCCAGAGCAGAACCATATATGTTATGGCTTGGCCCATATTCATATACAGGAAGCCCTGCTCATATGCCAGAAGAGATAACGTCATCGTAGCATTTCCCGGGCCACCACCCGTTAGTCCATAGATTATAGCAAATTCTTGCAGAGAAACCATCAACCTAAAGATAGCTGCTATGATGATAACCGGTGCTAACATAGGCAAAGTCAAGTTACGGAAAGTAAATAAGGTCCCGCCTCCATCTATCAAGGCGGCTTCATAAGGCGCTATCGGTAGGGATTTTAGCCCCGCCAAAACCAGTAGAATGATAAACGGTGTGTAGATCCAAACATCGATCAAGACAACCGAGAACAAGGCCCAGTGGGGACTGGCTCCCCACTTGAAATTGTGTACCCCCAGCACGTTCAGGTAATGAGACAGGACACCCACAGAGGGATTGGTCATTAGTTGCCAAACTATCGTCGCAATAATAGGTGCTATCATTAGCGGGAAAATCAGCAAGACGCGCATCACCTTGACTAGCCGGTTTTCTTGGTTGAGAAGAAAGGCTATACCAATCCCCAAAACCGTTTCAACAGCCGTACAAACAAAGGCGTATTCCAGCGTTATAAGAAGGCTGTGCCAGAAATCAGGGTTACTAAACATGCTCGCATAATTCGCGATGCCAACGAAGTCAACCTTTGCTTTGTTAAAAGCAAAATCGGTAAAGCTATAATAAATCGCCAGGATGAACGGGTATAAGATACCTATTGTCACAACAAATGCCGGAGCAAGGATAAGATATGGTAAGCGAGCACGCTTTCTTCTTATCTTGCGCATCTCCCGCTGGTCGATGGATGGCATGCTGTCGGCACTGACTGTTTGCGTGTTATTCATTTTACCACTACCACCTATCCTACCAATTTGTCAGCCTAATTCCATCGGGGAAATCCCCGATAGAATTAGGCACCGCCGTAGCTTACTTCACCGAAACGTCTTTAACCAAATTATCAACCTGTTGGGCCAGCGCCTTCATCCCCTGACTTGGGCTTGCCTGGCCGTTCACCATGTTTTGTATCGCAACTGCCCAATCGGTAGCTGTCTGGAAAAAATAAGGTTGGGGCGTAAAGTTCATTTTCGCGTGCGGGTAAAGAGCCTTCACCGTGTCATAATATCCCTTGGGGCCCTTAGTTTTGACGTAATTTATAAAGTCTGGGTTATTCCACACCGATGCCCTTACTGGGTCGATCAGGTAGCCATGGAGAGCGCCCCACGCCATTAGCTGCTTACCAGTAGCCCACTGGATAAACAACCAGGCAGCAGTCTTGTGCTTAGAGTATTTATTCATTGCTAAGGACCAAAGCCACTGATCGGAGGCAATTTGACCATCTGGTCCTGCCGGCGGCATAGCTACGGCTAACTTTCCAGCTTCTGCAGAAGCACCTGGGAGATTCTCCCAGAATACCCCTGTATCGTCATCCCACATCATCGCCGCCTTGCCTGCACCAAAATCGGATAAAGTCTGCCAGTTTTGATAGTTAGCCCATCCAGGAGCGCCTCCGTCACGAAGTATAGCAGACCACTGCCTAGCCCATTCGACAGCCTGTGGCGAACCGAAACCGCTCTTCAATTTACCATTTTCAACATTAAAGTCTTTGCCTCCTGCTGCGGTGAAAGAGGCAATGTCACCGGTGACTACGGCATCCCAGGACCTTGCACCTCTCACAACGAGACCGTAAGACCCCGGCCCGTTCCAGTCTTTAAGCTTGACAGCATCCTGGTATAGCTCCCGCAACGTCTTGGGTGGCGAAGTTATGCCCGCCTTCTTGAAGGCTTGCACGTTGTACGAAAGGGGATCCGTATCCATGCCCACCGGAATTGCCAGTAATTCACCGGTTCCTACTGGATCACCCGGCTTGAGATCCCACTTACTGTCACCCAACGCTGTGGGTAGGAAATCTGAGATATCAAAGTCCGGGGATGTTAAACTGGGGTTATTGACAAAGGAGTTAAGGTCCTGAAAATAGCCGGCCGAACCATATTGCCAGGCTTGATAGGCGCCCGTCATGATTACGTCAGTCGACCCATTGCGCGCGCTCAGAACAGTGGAGACCTTATCGAAGTAACTTGATTCCGGGGCTTCGGTATATTTCACAGTAATGCCCGTAAGTTTCTCGAACTGTGAAATATGTTGAATTGCCGGCGTCATCCATGGGTGCTTTTCCAGAAGGACATTGATGGTTTGCCCTTTGGCACTAGTCCAACTGAAAGGACCGCTGGCGGATGTAGTCTCGTTGGTTGCCGACGTATTGCTGGTGCCACAGCCCGCTGCCACCAGGAAAAGCAGCGCAGATAGTGCGGTGACCAAAGTTATAACCTTTCTCTTCCTCATCAAGCGTCCACCTCCCAAAATACTTAGATGCCCTAAGCGTAGTAGTCTCTGAAGCCTTATCGTTTATTGTCCACTAAAAGTTCATTAGGCACCACCTCCTAATAATTAATTTGTTCCTCCCCACTTGCTTCACGGTTGTACACCTTGGTTTATCTTCGTACCTTCGCAACCAGATGAGCTTTTGTCTCCCCTTGTTAAGCGTCCCTTGGATACTGTCCCTTTAGTTTTCCCCTCCAGACCCGTTACCGGCTTTCATTGGCTGTAGGTTCATCACTACAACGGACTCGTCTGCCAGTTGCATCATTTCTTCTCTCCCTTGCCTTTCGGCTTGTTCGAGCTTACCAAGGGTACAGGGTTTCCTCAGTTAAGTTCTCCTGCCTGAACATGAACCCGTCCGTCCCAAATCCCCAGGTTATCCAGCCCTTGGGCTTTTCCACTTCTAGCAGGTTCCCACTTGAGGAGCCAATCTCGGTTCGCTCCCGCTACGTTCCACCCTCTTCCTTTAGCTTCCTTCAGACCTCGCTGTTATCAGCAGTGCCCTTGTCTTCCCACCCTGGTTAGGTGACAGGGTTTCTTGCAACCCTGCGGCTGAGCAAACATGCTAGGCAGACTAGAAGGCACCCCTCACGGGCTGCGAACCTCTGCTGTCATCATCGGATGAATAGTTTTCCCGCATCCGCCTACCTTGACTGTCCCCAGTGGGGAGATTCAAGGAGTTTGAGTTAATACTCGCACCCTTCTCTGTCCGGCTTCCGGTCACGAGTCCGGCACTGTTTGACCTGGCCCGTCTGTCGTTCCGAAGCGCTCGTCGGTTTCGTCATTCCCTGGATGAATCAAGGTACTATGACGGAGCTGACTCCTCCCGCAGCATGCGTTTTACCTATAACCTGCTCCCCGTTGGAGGCCGCAGGAGGTCTCGTTCGGTAACCCTATTTCGTTGTTCAGAGCCTCCCCATGCCTAAACACATATGTGCATCTCCCCAGGGATTCCTTACTTAACTTAGCCCCAGCTCGACCGTCTCCGGCAAGGCTGCAACTTCTAGCGCAGTCTCGCCTGACCATCTCGGCTTAATCAAATACCGTTGCCCACCGCTTAGGTATTCAAAAGCGAGTCTGCTCCTCAACCTCAGGCCCTTTTCTGACCGCCTCACGCCGTGCCAAATAACCCAACTCTGGTCTGGACGGTTCAAGGGTTCGACCTTCAAGTGAACTCCCACAGTATCCTCGAATTTTCCCTCATTCCAGTGTAAGGGCTGGAACGGGAGGACAACACCTCACTAAACGAAATGGGGCTGCGAATCGCCCGCTAGTACTTGATTTTAGCAAGAGAATGCAGGGCATACATAACCTCTCCAAACAAAGCTTTAACCTTATCATATTGATGGGAGACTCAACTACCTTGAACAACCAATCTGGGAAAAGTATCTTTGAGGCTACTATAAAAACCTAAATATAAACTAAACATATGTTCGTAAATATGTCTATGAGCGAGATTGGGGGGTATAATTTCATGGATCTTAATCATCCTGCCAATAGCCTGGTCATAATCAGCAAAAACACCTGTGGCTATGCCCGCTAGGATTGCATTCCCCATCGGAGCGCCTAAACCATTCTTAAATAAGACAACCCTTTTTCCAGTTACATCCGCCAATATTTGCATCCAAACCTTGCTTCGCGAGGGCCCCCCTGTCACTTTTAGCTCAGGCGCCAATTCCCCCCCCTGTTCAAATATTTCGAGGTTATGCCTAAGGCTGTAGCAGACGCCCTCCATTATGGCGCGGATAATGTCGGCCCTACTGCTTCGCAAACTTAGGCCAATAAAACACCCTTTGGCGTGCATGTCCCATATAGGCGATGTTTCTCCGGCAAGGTAGGGCATAAATATTAACCCATTACTGCCGGGCGGTGACGTGCTAGCCTGCTGGCTCAACAGATCATAAGACTGGATACCACATCTGGAAGCGAGGCTAACTTCCTCTTTGCCAAATTCCCTTTGAAACCATTCCAGGCAGGAACCCACATTATTCATTACAGCATCCAACAGCCATTCACCAGAGATAACATGAGGCAAAAGGTATGCCCCTTTATCGGGCTTTATCTGATCGATACACACACACAAGTTGCCCCCTGAGCCCATAGAGAAAAACGCCTCGCTAGGTGACTTGATCCCCACCCCAAGAGCGGCAGAAGCCGTATCGACACCCCCCGCTATAACAGGGACACCCGCGGGCAATCCTGTGATACTCGCGGCCTCCTTCGTTACGTGCCCGACAATTTGCGAACACTCAGATGGAGACGGCAATTTGTCTAAAGGTATGTCCAACCTCGCAGCGACATCATCAGACCATCTCTGTTCGCCCATATCGAACAAGTGAATTAGCCCGGCTTCACCCATATTTATACTATAGCATCCTGTCAGTTTGAAAATTACGTACCCTGATACCGTTAGTATTTTCGAAGCTTTGGCAAATAAATCAGGCTCATTTTCCTTGATCCAAATAATTTTCGGCAGTGGAAAGCATGGTTCAATCCGGTTCCCGTTTATCCTTTCAATAATCGATGCAGATTTCCCCATGAAGACGCATTGGTCACCGGCTCTATTATCCATCCAAATTATGGCGTTACGGAGTACCCGCCCATGCTTATCCACCAAAACTACACCAGATGATTGGGAACTTATCCCTATCCCAACAATTCTGCTACGATCAATGTTTTTACTGTAAACTATCTTTTTTATTCCACCAATAAAACTCTCCCACCAAATCTGCGGGTCTTGCTCGCTGGAAGCGGGGCCATGGGATGTCGGGTACTGTGTTAAGCTACTATCAAGCAGATTACCAAATGAGTCAACCAGGATCGATTTTACTCCCGACGTTCCAAAGTCTATGCCAAGGAGATATGCATTCTTTTCCATTTTTTCTCAATCCCCTTCGTATTTTTTATACGCGAATGGGATACCGCCCGTACTCCCGAGCACATTCGAATAAAGTCACGATGTTTTCCGTAGGAACCTCTCCGAAAAGATTATGGGAGGGGGCCAAAACATAACCTCCGCCTGGGGCAAGATCCCTCACCCTAAGGGCTACTTCCCCTTTCACATCGTTTTCCGTTTTCAGCATCTTTTCTTGTACATCAATGCCACCCAAAAAACTTATCTGAGAACCAAACCTATCCTTTAGCACCTTTGAATTCATGCCGTCCGCTAAAGGTTGAACCGGATTTAATATATCGAAACCCACTTCTATAAACTGATCGATGAATGCAGCTACGCTTCCGCAACTATGAAACATGATTTTGGCATTTGGCGCTAGTTCCCTAATCCGCCCTATCAGCGTCTTGTGTTTGTCCGCGATCAGTTCCCGATAAAATGAGGGCGAAAACATCGGGCCGTGCTGAGTACCATAATCGTCCAGCATCTCCACAACCTGAACATATGGACCAATCTCTTTCAACTGTAACGTGTAAAGATCGAGATGCACTCTAAGAATCTTGCTCAGGAGAGCATCGGCAAAATCCTTATCGGCTATTAAATCCACCAAGAATTCTTCCGTTCCGCGCAGCATGCAGGCTTGCTCAAATAGGCCGCATGGAACCGGACGATACGCTACAATAGCGTAGCCAGTATGTTTATATAGATATTCGGCCTTATCCCTTATACCGTTGAGAATTCCAAGATTAGCTTCAGGCCAGACATACTTAAGGTAGTCCTCTTTTGCTCGTAATGGATGACCAACGGGCGCTGTAAAGTAGCCGTTGCTTTCAAAAGTGACTCCCCACTCATTGGTATATACATCGTGGGAAAATGGACGTGGATTAGCCAAATGCACGTAGCGAAAATCTGTGCCAAGCTTACCCAACAGCTCTTCGTCATAGCAGGTTTCGCTAATTCCCGTTAGAACCTTCTCGTATTGACTATCTGGGCATAATTTATTTCGTAATTTGAAATAGGCCTGATTAGCTAACTTGTGCCCCGTGCCACCCAAGGCAAGCGGTACTCTATCAGGTTCCTTCCGGTTTAAGGCCATGGTAACTCGCTCACGACTACTGATTTCGTTCTTCATTTCTTTCCCAACCCTTCAATAACACTCTCTTTTCTCCGAGACCGAGCCCTGATCGCGCTTTCACCCTAAACCATAGTCAACCCTCCCGCAGACCCAGAACATCTTTTTTGTCGAACGCCGTATGCAGAACCTCCGGGTTTTTGCAGTGGGCTACCGACAAGCCCAGAAGATACCTCCTAATGTCAGCTGCAAGGATCGCAACGGAACGATATGCGGTTTCCTTTGATGATCCGCCAATATGAGGCGTAATGGTGATATTATCCAAATCGTACAGGGGATCTTCTTGGGGAAGGGGTTCCGTTGCGAACACGTCAAGCGCAGCGCCTGCAATGACTTTGCTTTTAAGCGCATGACGGAGGGCGTCATAATCAAGGAGACCCCCGCGAGCCGTGTTTATCAAGTAGGCTGTTGGCTTCATTAATCTGATTTTTTCCCCGGAAATCATATTGTGAGTATCGACCGTCTCGCGTGCGTGAAGGCTCACCACGTCCGACATCTTTAACAACTCGTCAAGGGAAACACTCTTGGCACCGCACTCGTCGAAAATATCGTCGGCTACGAAAGGATCATAGGCCAATATACTCATTCCCACGGCACGCAACAATTTTGCAACTCGCTGCCCAATTGCGCCTAGGCCTATTATCCCTGCAACCTTGTTCTCTAGTTCAAAACCGGAATCTTCATACACGTAAAATTGACCACTCCATTGCCGTTGCATCAGGCGAGCGTGGGCTCGAGCAATGTTCAAGACTTCGGACAGGATTAATCCAACCGTGAATTCAGCCACCACTGGCGCATTGCGACCGGGAGTATACAACACCGGGATACCCTTTCGAGTGGCGGCGGTTACGTTGACATTGACTACGCCACCCCGGCAACAACCAATGACTTTAAGCCTAGCAGAAGCATTTATCACCTTTTCCGTTATTGGTGCAACATTGGTTACCAGAATATCCGCCTCGGCGGCAAGCGATGCTACTGCGTCATCGTTCCCCACATATTCTCGTACTTCTCCACCGTTTTCTAATGGAGTAGATGGCCAATCCAATTGATAGCCGGAGAAACTTAAATCCTCGATCCAATTGAGGTGGTTGCGAAGAACCTGATTAAAAATTTTATTTTTTACAAACTTATCACCGATTACTGCGATTTTCAAAGTATCACTACCCCTTTACCGAATGTGGGAGCACAAGCCAAAAGAAGGTTCGAAGGTTTGCAATTGTTCATGACTGAACATCTGTAAATATTTTAAGACTCTTTTGTTATTTTGTCAATATTGCCAATAAAGAAATTACAATCTTTTTTTTGCGGCGAGGGTTAAAAAGTTGGTCACAATAGCGAGTGGGTTTCCACATTCACTGGCCGCTCGCTGGGGTAGCCTTAGCGAGTATTTTTGTGCCCTGTCGTCGGTATTTTTGGACATGGGGATCCGTACCCAAATAGATTGGCCATTTTCAAGCCGTCCTTCACCCTAAGGGAACCCTAAACCAAAGCCGTCTGAAATTCTGCACCGTCAAAGCAATGACGTATCTCTTCCTTAGCGTCTTCCTTGCCCATGCTCGATTCACCTCCCTCCCTGTCTACGGTGAACAATAACAACATTTATTCCCTCCGAACGATAACGCTTTATCTCAGACACCGAGGTCTCGTTATCCGTAATCAATTTTTGCGCAACCGTAATGGGAGCAACAGTGGCTAAGGCCGCCCATCCAAACTTATCATGGTCCGCGAGAAGGAACACCTGTTTAGCTCCTTTAACGATCTCTTCCTTAATTTTTGCTTGCACATCGATCGATTCCGTGATTCCCTCTTCCACTGTGATCCCTTTGCACGAAATAAAAGCTTTCTTGATATTGTAGGTTGAGAGCGAATTCTCGGCCAAGGGACTGACAAAAGACATGGTTCTTTGTTGCGGGACCCCGCCGGTACTGATGACGGTAATATCCGGGACGTCTGCCAAGGTCATGATGACTTTGAGCGCATGGGTAATAATGACCACATCCTTGATAGGTTTTTCCCTCAGCAGACTAGCCACTTGAAGGGCAGTGGTACTGGCATCGAGAGCTATCACTTCCCCGTGTTCGATGAATTCCAGCGCTTTTTTGCCTATCGCCTGTTTTTCTTCACGGTTGCGCATATTGCGAATGTAAAAGGCGATTTCCTGCTGATCGAGCGTGCTCTTGACCGCACCACCATGGGTACGCGTCAGGTTGCCGTCTTTCTCCAATTGCTCCAGATCCCGTCTGATAGTTTCCTCCGTCACCTGAAAAATGCCGGCGAGGTGGTTCACTCTGACACTTCCGCCCTCGTCCAGCATCTCCACGATTTTTTTCTTCGTTCCTCAGCTAACATGATCTTCCACCCTCAATCGTCTGTCTGGGCTTTTCCCCGAGTCCTTTCTTTTCGATCTACCTCGTCCTGTTACATATATCGCATAAGTCTCCTTGGCAATAACGCTTTCTTCGTTCGTATCCACGACGAGGATCGGCGCGGAAGCGCCTGTCCGGGAAATGAGACCTTCCCCCTCAAGCTTAACTTTGAGCTCCGGATCAAGTTCTATGCCCAGAAACTCCAGACCCCGGCAAATTTCCGCCCTGATGGTGGCACTGTTTCCCCGACCCCTCCGGCGAAGAGGAGCAAATCCACTCCGCCCATGGCTGCGGCATAAGCTCCGATGTACTTTTTGGTCCGATAGGTGAAGACCTGGAGAGCCAACCGGGCCCGAGTGTTACCCTGCCCCGCAGCGTCTTCTACCAAGCGCAAATCATTGCTTACTCCGGAGATCCCCAGCCAGCCGCTGCGTTTGCTCAACACTTCATCCATTTGCTCAGGGGAGAGCCCTTCCTTGCGCATGATGTAGGTAATGACAAATGGATCGAGATCTCCGGAGCGAGTTGATTGGATCAAGCCTTCCGTGGGGCTTAACTCGGTGGAAACGTCGACCGAGTGTCCGTAAGCCAAAGCGTTGATGGTAGTTCCGCTGCCCAACATCAAAGACACGATTCGTTTTTGGCTGACATCCAGGTTGAGGAGTTTGGCCGCCCTCTCCGTCATGTATTTGAAGGAAATACCATGGAAGCAGTACCTGCGCACACCGTATTTCTCGTAATATTCGTAAGGCAAAGCGTAGATGTAGGCATAATCAGGCAGCTCCTTATGGAAAGCGTTATCGAATACCGCCACTTGGGGAATATCGGGCATCAGCCGGCGACACGCTTCTATACCCTTGATATTGGGCGGGTTGTGCAAAGGAGCCAATTCGCTGTGCTCACGTAAAGCCGCTAAAAGCGCCTCGTCGATCAGGAAAGTACCTCGGAACTTCTCACCCGCCTGCACGACCCTATGCCCGACCGCGTCTATCTCACGATAAGAAGAAAGGGAACCAATCTCGGGATCTACCAAAAGACTCAGAGCCTGCCTCAACCCTTCCGCATGGTCCTTGGCTTCAATCTCCTGCCTGAACGGAGGTTTTCTCGCGACATCGAACTTTAAGACGGCAAGCGGCTAGCCAATGTTTTCCACAGCTCCTTTGGCCTCAGCGACAGATTCGCCATTCCTTAAGGCAAACAGTTGATATTTTATTGAAGTCCCGCCGCTGTTAATCACCAGGATCCGCACTGCCAGTCCTCCCTCTCCCTTACTCTCCCAACAAGCCGCTCTCTCTTTGAACCGATCCTCGCCTACACCAATTTCCCCCATACTTCCAGGTGAGGAGCCGCCACGACCGCTTTATCCAAGAGGGTCCCCTCGGCCGCAAGCGCCTTGCTCGCAGCTTCCACCGCCATGGCCACCGAACCCACATCCCCGCAAAAGGTGACAAAGGACTTACCTCCCAAGCCGTGGGCCAAGCGGATCTCGATAAGATCCACCTGAGCAGTCTTGACCGCGATATCCCCCGCAACGACGGCCGCGGCGGCCGTGAAGGTTTCAATCACACCCAGGGCGCCCTTGGGTTCGAGGAGTGAAGTGGGGACAGAGCCGGAAAGACGGCCTCGTGGACATTGGCCAGCAGAAAGCGATCGATAAGCACCCCAGCACCCGCCGCGATCCCCGCTTCCATGGTGCTTTGAACCGAACCCACATCACCGGCGAACAAGACCAGGAATTTGCCCGGACAAACGGTAGCCGCCTCCAGGAACTCCACGCCGGCCGCCTTGACCACCGTGTCCGCTCCGACAATTCCCCGAGTCATGCTACAGTACTCCAATAAGCCAATGCCCTTCTTCACTTGCCGCACCCCGCGCAATTTTCTCTAACCTCACTCACACTCTTGCCCCACCTCGCGATCTCGATCTGAGGTGAAATCCCGAGCACGGTACCCGTGATACTGGCGTGAAGGCGGGCCGGCCCCCCGGTCGCGACGATGAGATCAATGCCGCGGTGTTTGAGCACGGCCTTCAGATCGTCCATGTTGACCCGGTCCAAGACCACCAGGAGGTTGGCCGGACCATCCTGATCCACTATGACCCGGTTGAAAGCCTGAACCACGGCCCGGGCGCAGCGCAATACCGGCACGACTTGCCCCCTCTGTGGCCGACACGTCAAATCCGTACAGGTGGGATGCGCTTTGTTTCTGGGGAAACCCTACCCCTTCGGGTTTCGGGTGTGCGAGTATTTATGAGGCGTGCGAGGATGTTTCTCAATCCCGGTCCGCTATTCTCATACTGTCAATAATACCCACGATTGCCGCATCAACAGGGGCCTCCGGGCGGGACAAGGCTTTACGAGCCGCACTTCCCAGAGCCACCAACACCGTTTCCCCCACCCCGGCACCCACCGTATCGACCGCGACGACCATGTCCGGTGGAATAGCCTTTTCTGCCGCTCCAGCTTGGACCGATGGGGCATCCCGCTCCGGTGAACCTTCAGACACCGCGCCTTGTCCCAAAGCGGAATCCCGTTGCCGCAAAAAGACTAACGGCTGAAGCAGCAACAGTTTCCGACCGACCAAGGCGTCACTCTTCCTGGTCGCCACCACCGTGCCGATCACCCGGCCCACAATCATCCCTCTCACTCCCCGTCCATGATTTCGACCGTGCAGCCACAGGTTAAACCGACGGCGTTCGCGTCATCCGTATCGATGTGCATGACCAGTTTGAAGGTGTCCGCCACTCGGATCTGGACATCCCCGAGAACCGCCGGCCGCTCGCTTCGCACGCTGACCGAGACGCGCTGGTCATCCCTTAAACCCCAGGCCCGGGCCTGAACGGTGCGTGCCGGTTGGCCACGATACAGCACTCCGGCAGGGTGATTGAACCCTGCGGGCCGACCAGAGTCAGAGTCGCCGCCCCTCCCAACTGTCCGGAGGCGCGTACCGGCACCTTGAGCCCCAGGGTAATGGCGTCCGTACGGGAAATCTCCACTTGGGTACGTTTGCGCACCGGACCCAACACCCGCACATTGCCGAGGGAACGCAATCTCGGACCGACCAGAGTCACCACTTCCTCAGCCGCGAACTCGCCCGGCTGGTAGAGATCCCTCTGTTTATACAAGGCATATCCCGGCTCGAAAAGGATGTCAATCTCAGGTTGCGCCAAGTGAATGTGGCGGACCGAAACCGCCACGGGGACAATTTGGGCTCCCTGTCTCCGGCCTTCCTCCGCCGCTGAGCCGCCGGGCACTGGGTTTAACTGGGCCATCACTTCCCAGGTAATGTACTCCACCAAGGCTGCCTGATCCACCGCCTGTCACTCCCTTATCTGCCACACTGACTCTTGCCTGACCCGACCAACTCTTATTACGCTCTTACCTGCGCACACTTAAAAACGCGCTTTAGACCGCAACTCTTTCTCGCGATAAGCATTAGTAACTATTAAGGCAGCATTTTCTCCAACTCGTTGTGCGGACGGGGAATGACATGCGCGGAAATTACTTCTCCCAAATTCTCGGCCGCTTGCGCGCCGGCCTCGGCCGCCGCTTTGATCGCTGCCACATCCCCGCGCAAGAGGACGCGCACCATACCGGAACCGATTTTTTCATAGCCAACCAAAACGACGTCAGCTGCTTTGAGAGCGACATCGGCAGCCTGCACCGCAGCCACCAGACCCTTGGTCTCAATCATTCCCAGCGCTTCACCGTTCATGCTCACTCAACTCCCTTGGCTTTGGTAGTTTTCGCCCCGCCGGGCAGCATTTTTTCCACATCGGCATGGGGTCTGGGGATAACGTGGACGGCCACCACTTCTCCCACTTTTTGCGCGGCCTCAGCCCCGGCTTCGGTTGCAGCTTTCACAGCACCAACCTCTCCCCGCACCATAACGGTCACTAAACCGGATCCGATTTTCTCGGTCCCCACCAGGACCACATTGGCGGCTTTCAACATGGCGTCCGCCGCTTCGATCGAGGCTGTCAGCCCCTTGGTTTCGATCAAGCCTAAAGCACTGCTCATAACTATCCTGGCCTCCGCCTCCTCTAAAAGTGTAAGTGGAATCGTACTCGTTCGATCAACTTTGGAAGTCTTCTGTCAATTCCTGGTCTGCTTATGATAAGGCAATTCAATTGCCAAAGTCCGCTGCCGGCTTGGCAATGACCCGAGAAGCGTAGACCGAGTTCAGTGCGGATGCAGCCTCCGCGGCCGCGCTCACGGCTGCCTCAACGGCGGCCACTTCGCCGGTCAGTTTGAGCGTGACCAGGCCGCTCCCCTTAGTGGGCTCATAGCCCAAAAGCGTGACATCTGCTGCTTTCGCCGCCGCATCCGCCGCCGCCAAAGCAGCGACCAGACCTTGTACTTCGATAATTCCCAGCGCCATTAGTGCCTGCCTTTCTGCCTCTGAGACCCGGCCCGCGCCGGAAAGTCCCCGGCGAAGTTCCCGCTCGGTTCAGTAGTTTCCTTGAGGGTTAAAGAGGGAGTACGCGGAGTACGTCTTTACTGCCCGCGCATCTTGAGCAGAACCGCCTGGGTCACCCGACTGACCAGGCCGCTTAGTTCCCCTTCGTTTAACTCCGCCTCGCCAGCCTTTTTCGTCTCGGGGTTACCGCCACAGCCACAGCCATCCGACCCGGAGGCCGTTGCCTTACCTGAACTGGTACCATCCTTATAAGTATCGCAGTTGACACAGGTGGAGTTCTTCCCAGTCACCCCCAGTTTCTCCCGCACCTCCATGAGTTTGCCGATCTGTTGCCCATTCAGTTCGCGTTCATTGCCCAAAAGGCGAGCCGTAAGGCTAATCTTAGCGAAAATCTCCATGGACTCCATCTTGTAATAGGCATTGAAGGCATCGCTTCCCACGGTGAGGGCCCCATGATTTGCCAATAAGAAAGCGTCGTGGTCCTGAAGGTACTCCCGCACCGCTAAAGGGATCTCTTCCGTGGACGGAGTCCCATAAGGAGCAATGGGAATCGTTCCTAAGCTAATGATGATTTCCGGCAAGATATAACGGTCAAGGGGTATACCGGCGACCGCAAACCCGGTGGCCGTGGGCGGATGGGCATGTACAACCGAACGCACATCCGGACGGTTCTTGTAGACATCCAGGTGCATTTTCAGTTCTGAAGAAGGCTTCATTTTCCCTGAGAGCACTTCACCGTTCATATTGACTTTGATAATCATGTCCGGGGTCATAAAACCTTTGCTGACCCCGGTTGGCGTGGTTAAGACCTCATTTTCGTTCAACCTCACGCTGATGTTCCCGTCATTGGACGCCACAAATCCCTGCCGATAGATGCGCCTCCCGACTTCTACCATGTCTTGCTTAATCTGATATTCAGACGGCACGGTTCAAACTCCTCCTTCGCCTATCTCTCTATGTCTTTAGGATTTTCATCCGCGATCATCGAATCCCATTCCATCCCTGTGCGGCATCTGTAGCATGATTCGGATCCTACCCGGCCCTACGGTTCAGTCCCACTAGACACAGACATGCTCGACACAACAGCCCCAGACACAGTCACGCTACACACAATCATGCTTCTCACTGTCATCTGTACCGATAGGTAAGTAACCCCTCAGCATTACCTGTTTGGGCTCCTTTTCCCCCGGTTCGCACCGTGCGTGCGACTTTCACCGCACACGGCACTCCATCGAGTAATTAACAACCTTGACTTAATCTTTCCCTGTATTTCAGAATCTTTTGGTTAATTTTTGTTCCAACCAGACATATTACGTCTTGGCCATTGTGGATGAAGTGGTGGCATGATTGATGTAGAGATGCTAGATTTGCCACTTTGTTTACCTTTTCTATGGGGAGATTAGGATTGATGTGATGTGTTTCAAGTTCGTATCCTATAATGGGTTCCCCACATATCTTACATTTACCTTTGTCTCGGTTAAACGCATATCCTCTATTCATAAGGTATTCAAAGTTATATTTGGGTTCGGTTATGCCTTTGACGATGAGATTCGATAGTTTTTAGAACTTCGGATTTTGCCAGTTCTAACAAGTCCTTGAATCCAGGTGTTTGGCTCTTTTCTAGTGCTTGTTTGGTTGTGGCGTAGAGTTCATCTAGGATGGATTTGAGTTCCGCTTCGTTTCTCAGATTCAGGTAGACTGATTTTTGAGCCACAAGGCATCCCTCCTTTCGGAAAGATCTTGTGGGTTTAACCAGGAACGCACAACGGCTTCCCCGTCCGATTCAGTCTTTAGTCATTAGCTACTTGACTATGCCCCTTTGTTCCACGGGCATTACCCCGTTTCATCACTACTATGGGCTGACGCGTCCCGCATTGACCACTCCTTTCCTTGTGGTTAGGTTTCATGGCCCTTTAGGGGTTTCCACCTTGCGGGAGTCCGTTGTTCCGTGTTTCCTAGCCTTGCATACGTCTTTAGCCGCCTGCTATGACCCGTGGTTCAGCCTTTGCTCATGATTGGAGGGCGCGGCACGCTTCCGTTATTGGAGAGCGTCAGTCTTGGCAGAACCAAATACCTTGACCGTTTACCATCCTACCGTTAAGTGGGCGATACAGTTTCCTGTACCTGGACATTTCGAGCCGTACAAACGCAGGTTCCTATGATGTGTCGGCATGGACGTTTTATGGCGACCCGACTACTTTACCAGCCATTTCACAGGCCGATGTTTCGCCGACTTTACCGAGCTTCATACCCGAATCACTTTCACTTTTTGTCGGGCATGTCGGAGTCTCAGTCTTTCTACGTAGCCAATCTCCTACGTACTAGGGAATTGCACCCTATGATTTGGAAATACAGTTCAATAGGTATTGTACCTATTGTCCACTTTTTATTAGACATTACTGCCTAGCATTGTGTGGAAACAACGCGCGCTGGCTCTTGTCCTGTCCGCCCTTAACCGCCTTGAAGATGATCCCCTCGGCCGTTAATCGCTTGAAATTCTCCCTTAAGAAACTGTCCAAGGAATGTTAGGGGATGCAAGGAAATGTACGGGAACATAGGGGGAATCATTTTTGGTTTTTCTAGTAGCGGACTTTTTGCTTTTTTTCTGTCGTTGCCTTGTTTTCTATTTGTTTCACCTTCGTTTCAACGATTATCTCTTGAATATATTATTCATCCGGTCCCTCACTTCCACAAATCCAAAAATCGCTGGGTTTTCGCTCGGAACCTTTATTGTCCCTCAATTCCTCCGCCAGACTCCGCTTCCCTTAAGATTATGGAAAAGTCAGATTTTTCCGCCTGGCTTCCCGCATGTTTGCGGGAAATAAAGAAACGGTCATGAACCCCATCCACAAAGTAGAATGAAAATGTCACTGGGACGCACGACACATTTTGGTAACAAAACTCGGCCTCTGCTGCGATTGCTCCAATGGAGTAATCGGTCAAAGGCAGGAGCCGAGGTTCCCGTCAGCCAGCATGACAAGACCACCCCTGTTTTCGTTAACCGCAGATAGGGCTTCCTGCTTATCCCTGTAGTAGCCGAGACATCTTGATTTATGAGACGGTGCTTATTCCGGACTGATTCAGTCATGTAAGTCCGGATCAATCCAGTCAGATAAATCCGGACCAATTCAGTCACCTCAGGTACAAATCCCCTTACAATTGGTTTGTAACTTTTGTAAGGAGGCCGAGTAAGTGAGGTGCGAAAGTCCAATGAAAATCCTTGAAATCCTCAGATTGTCCGAAATGGGGTATCCTCAGACCAAGATTAAGGAGAGTGCCAACTGTGCCCGTTCAACCGTCGGTGAGGTACTAAAACGATGCAGGGAGGCTAACCTCACTTTCGAAAAGGCGCAAAACATGACTACTGAGGAAATTACGGCATTGCTGTACCCGGCTGCAGCAAAAAAGTATGCCAAACAGGAGCCGAACTACGAATATATCTATAACCAAATCAAGAAACACCCTAATTTAAACCTGCGATTCCTTTGGACAGAATACAAGGAGGAAGCCCCAGGTGGCTTGGAATACAGCCAATTCTGCGAGCGGTTTAACCGCTGGCAGAATAAAACCGGTAAACATGTCACGATGCACCAGGAACGGGAACCGGGCAAAGACATGTATGTCGATTGGATGGGCGATAAACTGCCTGCTGTCGTCAACCCGGAGACCGGGGAAGTGCATGAGGCTCATTTCTTTGTTGCCGCTTTAGGAAACAGCGGCTATCCCTATGCAGAAGCCTTTCCTGATGAAAAACTGGATAAATGGCTGCTCGCCCACACTCACGCCCTTCAATACTATCAAGTATAATTATCGGCGGGATTTTAGGTATCAAGGCATTCCCCGGATCGTCACTCCTGACAATTGCAAAGCAGCCATTACTAAGCCACAATACTATGATCCGGTCTTAAATCCAACTTATTGGGAATGGGCTAAACATTACGAAATAGCCGTTATTCCAGCGAGAGTGAGGGATCCCCAGGACAAACCTGTTGTCGAAGAAAGCGTCGGATGGCTGGAAACTTGGCTGTTAGGCTGGCTGCGTAATCAGCTATTCTTCAGCTTTGAGGAACTGAATAAGGCCATTTTAGAACGGCTCCAGACCCTCTGCCAGCAACCATACCGGAAACGCACCGGTTCACGTCTCAGCATCTTTCTTGAAGTCGACCGGCCGGCATTGCGCCCCTTGCCCGCAGCTCCCTTCGAGCTGGCAGATATTAAGGTTCGCATTGTCCCGGATAACTACCATGTCGAATATGACGGCTTCTATTACTCGGTTTTTTACACCTATTACCGTCAACAAGTTACCATTCGAGCTACCTTAACGACAATCGAAATTTTTAATAATAACCGGGAGAGGATTACGGCACATTGTCGTCGTTACACTGGGAGCCGATATGTTACCATACCGGAGCACATGCCCGAACACCACCGTAAATACTGGGAGTTCAAACAATTCAACGGTATCCGCTATCGGGACTGGGCTGCCAAAATTGGCGAAAACACTGCCTATGTCATTGACAAGATGCTAACCGCCCAAAGCGTTGAGGAACAGGCCTACAAATCCTGTATGGGAGTACTGCAATTATCTAAAAAGTATAGTGAGGAGCGCTTGGAAAGCGCCTGTGCCAAAGCACGGAGCATCAATTCCTTCTCCTTCACCACTATCAGTAATATCTTAAAAAACGGGCAAGATCTGATTCCTCCGGTACCGCCAGCCCGTAAGGCCCTGCCTGCACACGAAAACGTCCGGGGCAATAAGTATTACCATTGAGAGGAGAGGGAATAAACAATGCTTAACAACCAGACCCTAGATAAGCTCTCCGGTATGCGGCTCTCCGCCATGGCCAGGGAGTACCGCCGGCAGCTGGAATCTACACCCACAAATTCTTTAAGCTTTGAGGACCGGTTTGGTATGCTGGTTGATTCTGAATGGACGACTCGAAAAAACAACCAGCTGCAAAAGCTTTTAAAAATAGCCGGCCTCCGAATCCGAAACGCTTGTCTGGAGGACCTCGATTATGCTCCCCAACATAATCTGGATAAAAACATGGTTTCTCGGCTTGTCGACTGCGCCTGGGTCAATAAGGGGCGAAATCTAATCATAAGTGGAGCCACTGGGACGGGAAAGACCTATCTGGCCTCTGCCTTTGGCAACGCTGTCTGCCGCCAGGGTTTCAAAGTCAAGTATTACCGGGTCAACCGCCTGCTGACTGACTTAACCATTGGTCATGGAGATGGCTCATACAACAAACTGATGCGTGACCTTAAGAAGATTGACCTAATCATTCTGGATGACTTTGGCATGGCAATTCTTGACCCTGTATCCAGCCGGGATCTCCTGGAAGTCATTGAAGACAGGTTCGGAGCCAAAAGCACAATTATTGCCACCCAGTTACCGGTCACCAAATGGCACGACCTTTTCGAGGACAGTACGATTGCCGATGCCATCCTTGACCGGGTGATCCATAATTCCCATCGTTTTGAACTCAAAGGCGATTCCAAACGGAAGGATAACAACCTGGAATCTCTCTCCTAAAAATAATCTGGATAGACCTGTCCTCAGGCAGTCCAATTCTGTATCTAAAAGGATGAATCTGGTAATCAGAAGCCCTGCTAATGTAGTGCCCACCAACCATTTGGAATAGGAGGTATAAATTTGTTCATAAGATGGAAAGTAAAAGGTTGGTCCGATTATGCCTATCTGGAAAAACGGGTTAGGGATAAAGGGAAAGTATCAACAAAATTGGTTGTCTATCTTGGAAAACATCCATCTTCTAAACTCGAAGCGATGCTGCGTCTGGGTCAAATTACTGTAAAGGAGATCGCCGACCTTAGCTACATTATTAAAAATGATCCCCCGGATTGGGAAGATATCCTGCTTGAAGGTCTAATAAGTAGATGTCGAGAAACTTTGTTAAATAGCGAGATTCAAATGTAGTACCTACACAAAAACAAAAACATCCTTGTTTGACTGCGCAACTGATTTAAACCGTCCATTTCTTATTCAAGTCAAAGGTTGTGGATAGTGCCGCTTTGTGGGTAACCCTTTTTCTGAAGTCAAATAATCCTGCCGGGTTATCCACAAAGCTTGGACAAGCCATTTGAGGTATTCCTTAAAAGAGCTTGTCCACACTCTCCACAACCTCGACGACTAGAGGAACGGCTCTTGTTGTTGAACACTTCAGGAACTTCTGCAAGAAACACCCGAAAGAAGGTGATGACACGAGCAAATAATTCTGTTATATTTATGTCAATCCTGAGGTGACTGAATTACTCCGGATTAGTATGTCGGTTTTCCGGCGGATACCCTGCCGGAATTGACCGGACTACGCATCATTATCGGGAAAAATCACTAAATCTGATTCAAGAAGGCCGGGATCAAAATAAATCTTTTGATTAATCGGGTACTTGCCAGGTTTAATGTTTTTAAGGATAACAACAAATTGTTGGGGATTGGTCTGGGTAATATGGGGATCGGAGTATTCAGTAGCCATATTGCCATGAGTGGTAATCAAATAGATTTCACCACCCAACACAAGCATATTTTCAAGAGTTAAGGGTGACATTTGAATAGTATTTTCTTGCCCTACGGATGTCGCGGAGGTAGGTGGTTGGGTTACAGAAAAATTAGGTAAACTTTGCGGTGTCCCACAACCCGTAAGAAAAATGGCCACCAAAAGTAAAACTAAGCTTTTTCTCAACTTTGCCATCCCCTAAATGTTTAAATCGACATAATACCATTTTGCGCCATTCCACCAATATCAAGAATCCGCAAATCTGGATTCTCTCTTTAAATTTAGGATACCAACGGATCTCTAATAGAGTCTTTTTTTTGAAAAGACTAAAGGACACAAGCGTGTGTTCTTTAAATAGAATAATAGTGAATAATAGTGCGATAACATAAAGGCGATGGGTCCAAATTATCACAGGAAGAGGCGTAAAATTTCAAAATTTCCATATTCAACTGGACATGTTCTCGCCCCTTTATTATACCACTTGGGTTTGGTGCTATGGTAAAACACTAAATTCGAGGTAACGGCTACAAGAAAAGTGTAAGAAATGATCATGATAAAATCAAGGGGTAGCTGAGCGTTTTTGGGCAACACGGCACCAGGTTAACCGAAATCGGCGCTATTTCAGCCAATATCATCGATACCAAATCACCACGCTGGTCGCCCAGGTAAGTTCGAGAAGCCGCCTTGATTGCGCTAGGATAAGTCTGGTAAAGGGGAATGCCAATAGGCTGAAACCTTTATAGCAGGAACCTGCATGCAGGGGGAAGTGACCTGCCCGGTAAGAATAAATGGATGGGGCTGTTCCAAAAGTCAAGATGGTAAAATTTAGCGTCTAATATAAAAATTAGCTCAACAGCAATATTACTCCCGCACCATATACTTAGGGTTGCGGGAGTTGTTTTGAGTAGTTTCAAAACCTAATTAAAGGCCAGTATACTATGGGCCAAAAGATTTTTAAGGATATTTATATTTATATTGACAATGTCATTTACGCATGTTACACTAACTACAGATGTGGTTATAACTACAGACGTGGTTATATACAGCTAAGGAGGGACATCGTCTTATGTCAAACATACCCAAAATATCTGAGGCCGAATGGGAAGTAATGAAGATTTTCTGGTCTAGGTCAGATCCCTGTACTGCTAACGAAGTTGTCGAGGCTTTGGGAGACTCTTGCGACTGGAAACCAAATACGGTAAAAACGCTAATTTCAAGATTAGTGAAAAAAGAGGCTTTAGGGTTCAAAGAGGAACACAGAATATACTTTTACTATCCTCTGGTCACTGGGGACGAATGTGTAAGAGCAGAAACCGAGTCATTTGTCAAACGGGTTTTTGGTGGGGCACTTAAGCCGATGTTGGTTACTTTTCTTCGTGACGAAGAACTGTCTGAGGATGAAATTCAGGAACTTAAACGCATCCTCGAAGAAAGGCAGGGGTTAAAGTGCCGCTCTTAAACTTGGATTATCTTAGCCTATTTGACTGGGTTTGGAGTACGTCAGCTAAGGTCAGTGTGTTAATCGTTCTCCTGTTGCTTGTGAAGGTTGTGCTTAGAGATAAAATTGGAGCACGATTACATTATTTACTATGGTTTGTTGTGATTATCAGTTTACTTGTACCTTGGACACCTCAAAGTTCATTTAGTCTTTATAATATCACAAACATACACACATCCCCAGTTATGAAGACAGGTACAAAAACAGCTTCAGTTTCAGCTATAACAGATACTGGGAATTCGAACGAAACGATAGCCACTCGCCTTGAAAAGAGTAGCGTTATCCAGAATTATGGTAAATTACCGAAGGCCAACGCATCCCCAAATCCGAAAGAGAGTACCTTGATTTCTGTTGTTACTTCCTCATTTACACATAGACTTTTATTCTATATTTGGCTTATTGGTATCGCTGTTTTTATCGTAGCGAACGGATTAGTCAATCTAAGGTTTATCCGGGGAATAAAAGGTGATCCCGTGGTTGAGCCAAAGTTGCTCACGGCTTTTTATGAGGCCAAAAATAAGTTTAATATCAAGACCGACATTCCGCTAATTCAAACATCGCTAATAACAAGCCCATCCCTATACGGCGTATTTAGTCCCAGGCTTTTAATACCGCTAGGCATTTTGGAGGAATTTAGCTCCGAACAGCTTAATCACGTTTTTGTCCATGAGTTATTACACTTCAAGCGTAAAGACATATGGGTAAATTGGCTGGCACAAGGATTGCTTGTTGTTCATTGGTTTAATCCACTACTTTGGTACGGGTTTTATAATTTGCGGGAAGACCAAGAAATCGCTTGTGATGCACTAACTCTTAAACATATTGGAATGAAAGACCCTAAGGAGTATGCCTACACACTCATTAAGCTAGTTGAAAATAACTCGCGAATAACAGAAATTGCCAGTTTAGCAAGTTTATCAGGTTCAAATTCACAAATAAAGAGGAGAATAACAATGTTGAAAAATTTTCCCAGAGTACAATTTAAGTGGGTAGTATTAGTAATTACAGTAGTGGTCGCTCTGGCATTCGTAACTTTGACCAACGCTAAGGCAGACACTCCCAGTGCCGTTGGAACTTCTAATACAAACTCTTCCAGTATGGTTGCTGGGACAGGGGCGACAGCGACGAATGTAGTTCCTAGTAGACAGACACCTCAGTCTAATCAATCCTCTTCTGCATCGGGAGGTATACAAACGGTCCAGCCTAATCAATCGTCTTCTGCACCGGAGGGGAGTTTTGATTACCACAACTATCTTCCATTCACCCCACTGCTTCCAAGTTATACGGCAGGGCAAAAGTTGACATATTCAAAGATCGATAGTTCTTTAAACAATCCGCAGGGTAATACCATTATTTATACTGCTAGATATGGCAGCCCTGGTGGTTCCATGTTCGTGATTATGGAGGGACGTCCCGACGAATTTCATCTTGCTACCAACTCAACGGCTAAAACTCCTATTCAAATTGGAGACTTACAGGCGTCGATGGAGAAAAGCAGGAGTGGCGTAAGCATTCAATTTGCCAAGAATAATGTAGAATACAATGTTACAAGCTCCGGCGGAAATTTTACGCTCGATGACTTGCAGAAAATCAGCGAAAGTATTACTGTACCGGCGGTTAAGGCTCCAACAGAAATTAATCTAGAAAATACCGGACTATCAAGTTTGAACGGATTAAGTTTTAAATCTATCCGACCTGGGGACTTTCTCATTCCACAGGGATATAAGCTTCAAGGTGTAAGCACAAATATCAATATCAGTGCAGATAAAAAGGTAGAGCTTGTTACCATGACCTATAAGAATGGGGCTTCATATCTCTCTATATATGAGAATAACGGAAATCTATACGGAGATTCTACAGGGAGTTCTGGTTTTGATACAAAACAAATTGGTGGTACCATTGTTAAAATGCGCAACTCATCAAACACAATGTTACCTGCTGCCGAATTTACACTTTCTAGAAACGGTTTACAGTTTGCTATCTTTTCGGATTTACCGCAATCAGAAGTGGATAAAGTTGTGACTTCGATTTTGCAAGGTTCTTGATGTAAACTGAAGTTACGGTTGCGACCGAGCATAGGTTGTGTAGTTTAGCAGGCGTAAATCCTGTTTGGTAAGACGTAAGCCGCGTCACCAATAGCGAGTCTTGGATGGCTTCCCAGACCAACCTCACTGAATCAACTGTCCACGATTCACGTCGGATTGGGTTGTCACGCCCGGCTCCCCTAAACCTAAATGAAAGTGGTCACGCCATTCGTTAATGTTCTTCCGCTTAGGCCGCCTGTTCGAAGTCAGGCGGCCTGGCGAATCTGACGTTTTGTCCGATCGTTCCCACCCTACTAATATAGTTTTTCTGCCATGATGTAATTGACCTCTATTCTCTGGTTCGGCAGTTCGCGGGCTTAACAGGGAAAGAGCACGTTTGGGACCTGTACTCAGGGGTCGGTACATTATCCCTGCTAGTTGCCGGCTCGCCCGCGATGTCTATGGGATTGAGGAGAATCCGTTCGCGGTCGAAGATGCGCGGAGAAATGCGGACTTGAACGGCTTCAGACATGTGCAGTTTCTGCAGGGCAAAGTAGAAGACAACCTGCCGAGGCTGCCTCTAAGGCCGGACGTGGTCATTATGGATCCACCCCGTGCCGGAGTCACGGCGGCCGTCATTGATCACATCCAACGCTCCCGGCCCGGGAAAATTATTTACGTTTCCTGTGATCCCGCAACCTTGGCCCGCGATCTATCCCGAATCGTCCGGGGCGGATACCAAGTGAGCTTTGTCCAGCCGGTTGACATGTTTCCTTGGACGAGGCACGTTGAGACGGTAGTATTGATGTCAAGGGCTTATAATGGGGCGTCTGGAAAGCCTTGATATAAGGATATTTCAGATTTTAGGTACCGGAAACGGGCACTTGAAAACGTGTTTTTTTGCTTCGTGGGAACATATCGAAACAAGCCTTAATGCTTGTGACAGAGCGAGTTAGATGTCGGTGCTTGGCGAGTGGTCAGGTTAGATGTTTATCGGAAATTTCTCAGGTTGTGTGGTCAGGTTGGATGTAGGATAATTAAGTTGTGAAATAGGCTAACCAACATAGACGAAATATGCTTATATGTTTATTAGTCGAGGTGCTGAGTGAAAAGATGGATTCAAGTTTATTGAGAGATTAAATAGTTTGGCTAATTTGAATGTTACGGGGGGAGTCAACAATGGAGAATTACGATATTGTGAAAGCCGATTTCAATGAAATCGCTGAACTAGGCAGCGATCCAAAGTGGAATCATAATAATTGCTACTTTCCATATCTACTGCGGCAGATATCTTTAGGCACGGAAATCTGTCTCGATATCGGGTGTGGAAAAGGAGAACTTTCAGCCTTATTATCTAAAAGAGTTAACAGAGTAATTGCTGTTGATCTCGCCGATAAGATGATAGAATATGCTCGGTCCAACAATGCTGCAGAAAACATTGAATATATCTGCGAAAATATTCTGGATATGGTTTATGCTCCATCATCGTTTGACATCATAATTTCAACAGCTACTGCACATCATCTCCCATACGGTTGGCTGCTCGAGTTTGCAAAGGATAAGCTTCGCCCTGGTGGAAAGCTAATTATACTCGATCTGGCAAAACCGGATTCAATAAGGGACTACATCGTTTGGGGATTTGCTGCAATTCCGAATATAATCATGAACTTAATAAAGAACTTAATAAAGAACGGCAAGCTGCACAAAGACGATCCTCATACAGCTGATGTATGGCGAAAGCATGGAGAGCACGACAGCTATATGACTATTCGTGAGGTTCGTATTCTTGCCGCACAACATATTTCAGATGCCAAAGTGCAGCGTAAGCTATTTTGGCGGTATTCTCTTATCTGGGAAAAGAAATAAACATATTCCAATTTGTTAAGTGCCCCTGCCATAAAGGAGGTTTTGTCGTGGCTGATAATAAAAGAATACACTATATCCCACCATTGCCTCCTAAGCGGGAAAAATGCGTAGGCATTTACTGTCGTGTAAGTACAAATAGTGCTGACCAGCTGAAAAGTCTTACCGCCCAAGTATCGGCGCCTACAAGATTGACGGCAGCTAACCCCAAATGGTTATTAGTAGATGTGTATATAGATATTGCTTCAAGCAAGGCAGGTTCTTCCCGTAAAGAATTTACTCGTTGCTGCAGGATTGTAAGTCACGTGATATAGAAATTATCCTAACCAAAAATATAAGCAGATTTGGCCGAGAACAGTAGAAATTCTTGATGCTTTGAACCAGTTAAGGGTTCTCGGCGTTCGCGTTATATTTGAACAAGAAGTACTTGATACAGCCGATACAGATAACGACCTTATGATTTCAATAATAGAGTCAATTGCTCAGGCAGAAAATGAATCACGCAGCGATAATATTAAGTGGGGAATCAAACAACGTGCCGCACAAGGTATTTCAAAGCTTTACAATAGAAAATGTTAAGGATATTACAATGATAAAAATGGTACTCTGGCTATTGATGAGAAAGAGGCGAAAAATGTCCGCTTGATATTTAACCTCTATCTTCAGGGTAAGAGTGTTTTAGGTATTGCGAAGGAACTGGGGCGTCTGGGAATTAAATCGCCTACCGGAAAGGCTACATGGCCTAAGAGAACAATTGATGTAATGCTCAGCAACGAAAAGTATATGGGCAATGTGCGGTTGTTGGATAACGGAAAACACGACGCATACTATCTTGCGGAGGGTAACAATCCGGCGATAATCTCTAAGGAAACATTTCAATCGGTGTGGATTGAAAAACAGCATCGAAGTAATGTTATAGAGGGCGAAGTAGGAAGCCGGCGAAAAAGTAAAAAATACAGTTCAAAGAAGTGAAAAAATAAAATTGCCTAATCGAGAGTAGTATTTTGAGAAGACAGGATAGATGTCAAACAAGCATAAACACAGCGTTTCTACTGCGTTTATTAAAATGTGAAACAGCCTAAAAACTTCACGTGGAGTGCGTGGTATTGATGTCAAGGGTGGAGAAGTGAATGTGTGGAGAAAGCTTGAAATAAGGGGATTTGTGATTTTTGCTGGTTGAAAATCTGAAGCCGGAAACTGTGATTTTATCGGTCCACGGGAATATGTCCAAAGGGCATATTTTAGAGCGTACAGAGCCGATTGGATGTCAGGTGTTTGCGAGAGGGCAGATTAGATATCAGGGGTTGCGCACAGAGCAGATTGGTATTTTTCGAGAAAGAAAACATCAATTCCATGGCTTCCAAGGGCGAGGTTATGTTGACGATTATGGCCTCCCTCGCCCAGCAGGAAAGCCAGTCCCTGAGCCAGAACGTGAAGCTTGGCCTGCAACACCGCTACCAACAGGGTGAAATTCAAATCAACTGCAATCGCTTTCTCGGTTATACCAAAGATGAAAACAAGCATCTGGTGATTGTTCCGGAGGAAGCCGAAATCGTAAAGCGCATCTACCGGGAATACCTTGAAGCGCCAGCATGCTGAAAATTGCCCGTGGTCTGGAGGCGGACAGCATCCTAAACGGTGCCGGAAAGGAAAGGTGGCATACCAGCAACATCAATCAGATCCTACGCAATGGGAAGTACATCGGGGATGCCCTTCTTCAGAAAACCTATACGGTTGATTTCCTCACAAAAAAGCGGGTCAAGAACAACGGCCTTGTTCCCCAATACTACGTGGAAAACAGCCATGAAGCCATAATCCCGCGTGAAATTTTCATGCAGGTGCAGGAAGAACTTGTCCGCCGCCGTATCGTCCACACCAGCCCAAATGGGAAGAAGAGAACTTTCAGCAGCAACCATCCTTTCGCTCAGATAGTTATCTGTGGCAACTGCGGTGAGGTATTTCGCAGGGTCCACTGGAACAACCGTGGCAAGAAATCCATCGTCTGGCGTTGCGTCAGCAGGCTGGAGAACACCGGCCTGTTCTGTGATGCCCGGACGGCACTTGAAAGCATCATCGAGCAGGTGCTGGTCACCGCTATCAATGATACGCTGGTCGGAAAGGACTCTTTCCTTACCACCTTGCGGAACAACATCGAAATCGTTTTAAGTTATGAGAACGATAAAACACTGGCCGACATCGACAAGCGACTGGAGGAACTGCAAACGCAGCTTTTGAAGCTTGCCTGCCAACTCCGATGCGGATTATGAGAAAGTTGGCTATGAGATCTACCACTTGCGCGAACAGAAGCAGAAGCTGCAAGTTGAAAACGTTAACCGTGATGAGCTCAAAAAGTGCATGTTCGACATGAGCGGATTCCTCCAGGTCAGCCCACCACCATTACTGGATACGACGAACAACTTACCAGACGGCTGATTGAAAAGGTTATCATCTACGAGGACAAATTCACCGTGGAATTCAAGTCCAGCGTGACGGTGGATGTGAATGAGTAAGGACAAAAACGGGCAAGGCACTCTACTAAATTTGACGTAATGTATATTGTTTCTACCGGAACTCAGTCCCTATTGACAAGATCGAATGCATCCTATATAATTTAACTACCGGTAATTTAATTAGCGGAGATGATAAAAATAGCACGCATTAAAAATAGAAAACCAGGTGAAGTGATTAAGAAAGAGATAATTAAGGCTGCTGTTGAAATAATTATTCTTAAAGGATTTTCAAATACCAGCATGACTGATATTGCCAACAGCATTGGGATTTCAAAACCAGCTTTATATTGGCATTTCAAAAACAAGGATGAGCTGTTTTTAGAGGTTGTAAACTATGTAAGGGCAGAATATCTGGAGAAATTAGTAGAAATAAGTAAGCAGGAGAGCATGAATGCATATGAAAAGCTATTGCAAATTATCGGTTTTTCTTATCAAAAAACATTTGATGACCTGAATATATGTGTTCTGCCTATGAAAATGCTGGTAGAGTTTTCAAACAAGAATGATGATTTTGGTGCGATACTCAGAGATTTTTACGCAGATGGCATAGAAAGTATCAAGAGGGTTCTGGATGAAGGTGTTTTGGCAAAAATATTCAAAAGTAATATTGATACCTGGAGCTTTGCCATGTGCCTGGCAGGTTCAATGGATGGCGTACTTCATCAATGTATCCTGCATAAAAGGTGCAATACATTGGAGGAATGCAATGAGCAACTGTTTTTTAAAAGCATTATAGAGAGTATTTTGATGAATGAAGGGAGAGGTAAAGATGAACAGTAAGAAAATCATATTTGGTTTTAGCATTTTTACTGCTGTGGGAATTATTGCGTATTGGACTCTCGTTTTTGCAGGATTGTTTCCTGTAGAGGATATCATACCCGGATATAAGAACTGGTTTATGTCCTTCCCGGCTGCCGATTTTTGGATTGCAGTGAACGCAATATTGCTGGCTGTTTTTATAAAAAAGGGAGACGAGGGAAAGTCCGCTATTTTTGGATTGATGGCCGCATCCGGCATGATTTTTCTTGGGTTGTATGCCTTGGTTTACGGAATAAATACAGGTCTTTTATTTAAATTAACAGCAGACGAGCTTATTGAAATTGTCATCAAGATATACTGCCTGTCGGTCGGAGCTTACTTTATTAAGCACTTTGCAAAACTATTAAACAGAATACCTTCAAAAGCATAAACAGGAGTTGAGCATATGTATTGGCTTTTCTTAATTGCCGCCATTGGCTTTGAAGTAATGGGAACTACCTCAATGAAGCTTTCAAATGGATTCACAAAATTAATTCCTTCGGTTCTTATGGGGCTATTTTATATATTGAGCTTATCAATGTTAACCATATCATTGAAAAAAATAAATGTAAGTACGGCATATGCCATTTGGTCGGGAATTGGAACTGCCGCAATCGCAGTAATTGGTTTTATATTTTTTAAAGAACAAATCAACATAATGAAGATTGCTGCGATTGCTTTGATCATATCAGGGGTTGTGATTCTCAATCTGGCGGGGGGTACACATTAAATCGGCATCTCTTGTGTAGCCTCCCCCCGTTTTCACAATGGCGCGGTATAGCCACAGCAACGGCCGGATGTGAGGTTAAAACAAAAGGCTTGTATAACCTGAAAAGTCTCCGACAATCGCAAACCTAAACTGAAAGATTAGCAACAACTCCTCGGGAAATGTCAATATACAGCAACAACAGAATCAATGATTGATACCATTTTAAGTTTTGCCAATAGTGTCTTGTTGAAACGCTTATAATTGCTAAAGTGCCTACAGAAAAAATTACTGTTATCAGAAGCTCCATTGGTTCTGTTCTTTACCTGATAATTCCTGCAAATCTTTTTAGGATACGAATTTTATTGTTTATCATGCAAATCCCCGTATTTGTTTACCAAGTTAACATCCAACCTACTCTGTCAACCTCGAATTTTAGCATCTAATCTGCGCGCTTTCTTTCGGCATGAAAACCATGTTAACAACCACCATTTTGACCCTTGCCAACAACTCAAAAATCATCCTGCTTGACGAGCCGGTTTCGGGGTTCGACAAAGGATTGGCCAGCCGGTTTAAAAGAATCATGTTTCTGCCTTGGATCGTGTTAACCGGATTTGACGGCTAAATGTACAATAGACTATAATGATCCTGACAGGTACGGGGTCGAAATTACATCATCGCTTTTGCATCGATGGCTCCGGAGAAAATGTGCATTCGGGCCAAGGGGCCATACTGTCCAGTCACCATAATGGAATGTTCCGCTTCCGTGATGAAGCTTTCCCTCTTGTTTGAGCTGCCGAAAAACGTCTCGCATTCGGATTAAGATTTCTGGTTGTATGTCCAAGCTGTGGTGTGCGGGGAATACCCACTTCGCCGGCAAAACAGAGATTCTTTCCAAGGATTCCAGATAAGCCGCAGGGCGTTTGTGACTACCATGGCTTTCTCCACCCGGTAATATGCCTTGGCCGCGACAATCTCCTGCACGGCTTTGTCGTCTACGGTTTTGGCATAGCAGATGAGAACTAGGGCCCCCCAATCCCGCGAATGGTTTGTCTACAGACCTTTCACCCGCATACATCCCCACCCAGTGGGCCACTAAATCCGTATCCCAACATTTGTCCTGGTGTTGATTTAGGGTATATCCAACCAATGAACAACTCAAGTCTCTTTCCCGTAACGGCTTCTGATGGAAACGGACGAACCGCCGCCCAATCAGGGGTCGGTACATTAACCGGACGTTTTCTTCATTACTCGATACGCTTTTGGGCCAGAATATATACCTCATCATGAGCTCTTGCGGAAACCACAACAATCTTCATGATGTTGTTTTCCCGCACTACCTTGTACACAACACGTAACCCAAGCTTTAAAAGCTTGATTTTGCAGTAACTTGCTAGATTGGTGCCGCTTTTGTTGCTCAGGGGTCTACCATAGCCGCCTTCAGCCTGGGGCAGTGGGTTAACTGCAACTTTATTGATGGCTTTCACCACCTGCAAACGCTGTGAGTGGTCAAGCCGCTTAATATTCTCTAATGTTTCTCTTAAATATTCTATTTTCCACATGCTATTCGAGTTCCACTTCTACATCTTTTAGATCTGCTTCAGTGATGCCCAGTTCCTGCATGGCTTGTTCTGGCGGAATAAAATCCTCTTTCTTGGCGTTTTCCAGGCGTTTTTCGGCTTCTACAAGCAGGCGGTAATTTTCAAGTGTTATTTTATGGTACATCAATAAAAATTTCGAAATGTAAGAAGAGGCATTGAGGAGCCAATGGGTGAAATCCCACAAACTTGTGCAATTTGGGGGCATCAGAAAATCAATCTACCTGGTCCGAATTTCGGCATTATTCTATTGTGACTGGCGCATTTTTCTCATTACAAGGAATGTCATAAGATCCTGTCTTCTGCGCCTACTGGGTTATAACTACAAATTTGCTTATATGAGTACCCCACGTGTGACTAAACTAATCATGGAGGGAGCTACAAGTTATGATTATTGTAATATGTATAGGAGGGCTATTTTTAACATTATCAGCCATCTTACTTTCTGGTAGAGGGAGTATGCTTATTGCCGGGTATAACACAGCCAGTAAGGAAGAAAAGGAAAAATACGATAAGGAAAAATTGAGTAGAGCAGCTGGCGTTATGCTATTGTTTGTGACAATAGCCTATATTTTAATGGCATACTATCACAATTTGTACGCGATCATTGGTTTTGTGTTTTTCGTTGGGATTGATATAGTTGTAGCTGGCGTGTACGTTAGGAAGAAATGTCAGAAAACTATCTCTGAAGAAGAAAAGAAAGGGTCTTCTCACGTAATAATTGGCATATGTTTTACGGCTTTTTTCGTATTATTAGTCTCGATCCCACTTTACTTTTATAGTAGGCCACCTGTTTATAGGATAAGCGGTAAAACTTTTTCGATTTCTACTGAATATGGTAAAACAGTAAACCTTTCGGACATTAAGAGAGTGCAGTTAAAAAATGATCTTCCTAAAGGTCTGAAAAAAGTTCTTGGTATTAATATGGGGACAATTCTCAAAGGACATTTCACTTCAAAAAATGGCGATTTAACGGTTTATATTAATACAGCACATCCGCCATTTATTTTTCTTAGTACAACATCTGGACTAATTATCATTAACGATCGAACAAAAACCGATACTCAGTCCCTATACAACCAATTAGAAACCAAGATAAATCACTAAGGTTATTAAGTATGTAAAAGTTGTCCAAGTCGGGCTTTATCGAAACCGGAGTCACACTACGTTTGCCTCCCACGACTGCCTCCTTCTGAGTGAGCGCATGAATTCTTGGATTCGCGCCGTATCCCGGGTTATCGATGATTTCCCGGAGATAGAAGACGTCATTTTTAGGGAGTCAAATGCAGGAGAAGGGCTATTGTTGATCAAGGATTCCGGTTCAGGGAAGGGTTCGACTTTCGCCGTGAAACGGGCTTTCTTTCCCGAAGTCGGAAGTGCCTGGGCGATGCGGGCAGAGGACACACCTCTGCGCCTTTGGGGACAGGAAACGCTGGAGGTTCCTTTCTGGGAGCTCACTTTAGAGTTTCTCCTTTGGCTTTTCTCCAGGTCAATTACATCATGGCAGAAAAACTCTATTCTCTGGTTCGGCAGTTCGAGGCAGCCTTAAGAGCATTCAGTACCAATGGTTATAAAAAGGCATCTGCAAGTGATATTGCCAATGCTGGAGGGATTTCAAAAGCGATGGTCTTTCATTATTTTGGATCAAAAAAGGCACTTTATCTGTATTTGATTGAGTTCTGCAGCAACATGTTCAAGACCGAAATGAATGATAATCTTGATATAACGGTGACTGACTTCTTTGACAGAATCAAGATGATAACCGTATTGAGATTTCACTTATGAAGAAGCATCCTGCGATACTTAATTTCTTGGCAAGTATATATTTTGAAAATAATATGGAAGTTAAAGAGGATATTAAAGAGATATTATCACAAGGTCAAAATTTCAAAAACAACACTGCTTTTGTCGGCATGGATACTTCAAAATTCAAGGGCTCTGTCAATCCGGAACTCGTGATGAAGATGCTCTTTTGGATTGGTGAGGGGTATGCGGCGCGGTCTTCGTATCAAACGGAGGTCGATTACGACACCTTATCCATTGAAATGAACGATTGCTTAAATCTGCTTAAGAATAATCTTTACAAAGAAGAGTATTTATGAGCGCTGTTAATTCATGGCTACAAAAACAGGCTGCTAATAAATAAGGAGGTAAATATTTATGAACACATATGTACTTGCTTTTCAGGAAATCGACAAAACAAAGCTTCCTATTGTCGGGGGCAAAGGCGCAAATCTGGGCGAATTATCAAGAATTGAGGGGATCAGAGTCCCGGAGGGCTTCTGCGTTACAACCGAAGCATATAAAAAGGCAACTGAGCTAACGCCGGAATTACCTGAGCTCTTAGAGCAGCTCTCCCATATAAAAGCGGTGGAAGACAAGGAAAGAATCAGTGAAATCAGCGGAAAGATCCGCCGCGCCATCGAAGAGACAGCTATCCCGGAAGAGATTGCCGAAGCGGTAACGCGCCATCTGATGAAGCTGGGAGATAAAGCCGCCTATGCCGTGCGTTCCAGTGCTACGGCGGAGGATCTGGCGACGGCCTCCTTTGCGGGTCAGCAGGATACCTATCTGAACATCATCGGAAAAGAAGCTATCCTCAAGAATATCAGCAAGTGCTGGGCATCGCTGTTTACCGACCGCGCAGTGATCTACCGCATTCAAAACGGATTCGATCATGGCAAGGTCTATCTGTCCGTCGTTATTCAGAAGATGGTTTTCCCGGATGCGGCGGGGATCATGTTCACAGCCGATCCGATCACGATGAACAGAAAGGTTACTTCCATCGATGCAAGCTTCGGGCTTGGTGAAGCCTTGGTTTCCGGTCTTGTAAACGCAGATAACTATAAGGTACGCGACGGCAGGATCATTGATAAAAAGATCTCCACAAAGAAGCTGGCGATCTATGCCTTAAAAGAAGGTGGAACGAAGGAGACGGTGATTGAGGCCGATCGTCAGAACAGGCAGACGCTGACAGACGAACAGATCTTGGAACTTGAGAAAACGGGTAGGCGGATTGAAGCTTATTTCGGCAGCCCCCGGGACATCGAGTGGTGTCTGTATGGAAATAAATTTTTTATCGTCCAGAGCCGCCCTATCACCACCCTATACCCTATACCGGACGTGAAGGATGGAAAAAACCATGTGTATATGTCCTTCGGCCATCAGCAGATGATGACCGACGCCATGAAACCATTGGGGTTTTCTTATTTAGAGCTAGAGTTTGGAGAAATTTCCTTTATTAATATCGGTGGAAGGTTGTACTTCGATTTGGCGCACGATTTGGCTTCTCCAATGGGAAAAAAAATAATACTCGCTACGGTGGGTAAAATCGATCCTCTCGTGCTTAACCCGGTCAAGGATTTAATAAAACGGAAAGACTTTATAAAATCATTGGCACGCGATGGCAAAGGATTCTCCAGTTTGAGTAAAGAGTATTTCTCATTGGCGCTACTCGTTCAGTTTATAAAGATACCCCGTAACAACGACGCATCCGTCGTTCAGACGCTGATGTCCCGGAACGAGGCGTCTAGCAGAGATCTGCAGCAAAGGATAGCAAAATTGTCTGGCGACGAACTGTTTGCCTTTATTAAAGAAGAGCAAAAACAATTGAAAAAAGCCGTGTATGATCCACAAAGCATGGGAGTGGTTTATGCCGGAGCATTAGCGCTGAACTGGATCAATAAGAACATGGAAAAGTGGTTAGGCGAAAAAAACGTGGGAGATTCGCTTTCCAAATCGGTAGCCAACAACGTCACCTCCGAAATGGGGCTCGAACTGTTGGATGTGGCGGATGTCGTTCGGCAATATCCGGCGGTGATGGAGTATTTTAAGCACGCCAATGACGAAACTTTTTTTGAGGACCTGGCCAAGCTGGAAGGCGGCAATGCCGTCGGAAAATCCATACGGGCGTATCTTGAAAAATACGGCATGCGCTGCCCCGGTGAGATCGATATCTCCAGGCCCCGCTTCAGCGAACAGCCGACCGCGCTCGTTCCCATGATTCTCAGCAACATCAAAAACTTTGAGTCTGGTGCTCATAATGCTAGAACCGAACAGGGCCGGCTGGAAGCAAAACAGAAGGAACGGGATATCTTAAAGCGTTTGGAACAGTTGCCCGGCGGAAAACAAAAAGCCAAGAAGGCCAGGAAGAAGATCAGCGTTTTGCGCAATTTTGTCGGCTATCGGGAATACCCGAAATATATCATGGTCGGGCATTATTGGATCATCAAGCAGGCTCTGCTGAAGGAGGCTGCCCGGCTCGTGCAAAAGGGAGTGATCCGGGAGAAGGAGGATATTTACTATCTATCTCTTGAGGAACTTCGGGAGGCTGCTCGTACCAACCGGGTGGATTACGGCGTAATAGCGAAGCGAAAAGAAGAATACGAGGTTTATGAGAAGTTAACACCTCCTCGTATTATGACCTCTGAAGGCGAGGTTATGTCCGGTGAATACGACACCCGGAACATTCCGAAAGGCGCTTTGGCGGGCATTCCTGCTTCATCCGGAACCATTGAAGGCCGGGCACGAGTCGCTTTAAGAATGGAGGATGCCGCCTTAGAGAAAGGCGATATTTTGGTCACAACATTTACCGACCCAAGCTGGACACCGGTTTTTGTATCCATTAAGGGCTTGGTGACGGAAGTGGGCGGAATGATGACCCACGGTTCCGTAATTGCCAGAGAATACGGCCTGCCTGCGGTTGTAGGCGTGGAAAACGCTACCAGGCTGATTAAAGACGGACAGCGGATTCGGGTAAACGGAGCGGAAGGGTATGTAGAAATCCTGTAGGGTGCTGAGATGATATTTTTGAGTCCGAGAATCTCGGAAGAAAGGATGGGACAAATGAACGCTGAATTGTTGCTTTCAAGCAACAACTGAATGACAGAGGTATGGCAGGGAGAACAGAATGGCAAAAATCAAATGGATATTATGCCCTGTTTGCAACAACAAAACGCGATTGAAGGTCCGCGAGGATACAATACTTGAAAACTTCCCGCTATTCTGTCCGAAGTGCAAACGGGAAACATTAATCAATGTACGACAATTAAATACGTCAGTTATCAAAGAGCCAGACGCTGAGACGCAGAGCCGATAACCGTGAGTGAAATCACAGTTGTCGGTTCTTTCTTTATATGATAACCCCCCGAGCTATATGATTGAGAACATTCTTAAAGTAAAAGAGTAAGAAACAATAATTAAGATGAGTGATGTGACATAGACGAACCCCAAAGATTGATTATAAGGATATATTTAAAATAAAATACAGTCAAGGGTTTACCAACCGTTGAAATTGTTGGGCAATCGCGAGTAGGAGCGCTCTCCACGGCATCCTCTCGTTGTTCTTCAAGCGATAAATCGTATCCTTTTTCATAGGGGTTATCCCTTGGCGCTTGCTTGTGTAGAAATCGCCCACACTTTTAAACATCAAGAAGGGCATGGTCAACATAAGCACGATGATTTGGGACGCCCTGTATCCATCCTGTTTCTTGAACCCGACACCGTGGCACAGCGTTTTTAGGTTGAAGATTTTCACCGCATCCGCTATAATAATGTTAACTGAATAGCCATGACTTTGGAGGACACTTTCGATTTCTTTGATCGGTTTCCGCATGCTAACACCTCGTTTTTGGTTGATTTGGATTGACACCTTAATTATACCAAAAAACCAGTGTTCATACGGATTTTATTTGTCTCATGAGAGGTTTTGGGCCATGATTTCAAGCGGCTTTGCAGGGTGCGAAACGTCAGGGTAATGTATGAGGACTATAGTGAAAGTAGAACTTTAACATGAGGAGGAATAAAGTTTGGGTGTAACCAGCCCACAAATATCAAAAGAACTGTCTCAAATAAATAATTTTTCTTCATTTGTACAGGATTTTCTATTGAATGAGACACCAATTTACGCGATAAAGAGCTATGCCGAACAGATCGAAGGCATGGGATTTTTTAAAATTGATATACGAACAAGCGTATTCGAGAATTGTACCTTTCACAATTGCAGCTTTGAAAATGCAAGCTTTATGGATGTTATATTTCAATCTTGCGATTTCTCAAATAGCAAATTTACAGGTGCCTATTATAAACAATGCCAATTTATTAATTGTAAATGCGTTGGTGTAGATATGTGTGATACGGTTGTAAAGCAAACTACTTTTGAACAATCAAATTTTTCGTATTCAAATTTTGACGAAACAAAAATGACCGATGTTTTATTTGACCATATCGACTTTACCGAATCGTCCATGGCTGAAGTAAAACTAAAAAAGTTTGAAGCAAGCGATTCCCGATTTGTTAAAAACAACTTCTTCAAAACAATGTTAGCTACAGTAGATTTTACTAATAATGAATTTGCCATGCCAACGGTATCATCCCCTCCTGTCGAGCTGAAAGGAGCTATTATTAATATGTTTCAAGCAGCAGATTTGATTGGTCTTTGGGGTGTTATTGTTAATCGGTAATAAAATATTGGCTATTTAAATTATGAGCATAATGTTTGGCTGAGTTTAATGCATATTACTCTTGGAAATCACCCCTGCGGAGGCTGTGCCTTATGAGGATGCTATCCTTGCCGCCATCGCCCAGGAGAATCATCTCTTTGAAAACGACTGAGGGCTTGCAGATCTCTACGTATTCAATGCCGTTCTTTTCACACAGGTACGCCAGAAACCGCCGGAATTTCCAGAAGGGGATCTGCACAAAGTTTTGATTGTTCACATGACCGATTTTGATTGCTTGCTTCCAGCCGGGATTCACACCCACCACTACCCGCCCGATCTTGTTGTCGAGGCAATGCTGCAAAATCAAGTGACCGGCTTTGCTCAGATAGTCGCGCATGAAGTTTTCCTGGTTGTAGGCGATCAACGCAAGTTTATTGGTTTCGCCTTTGATCCCTTGCAGGTCTTTCATTGATTGGAGTCTGGAGCGTTCCTTGTTATACCATTGATTGGCTGATTTCAGCCGCTTCCCGTCGATCAAAAACGCAGTTCCGGCGGTACTAATACCGGCTGCCAGAGTGTTTACCCCGAGATCCAGAGCTAAAGTTTCCGGCTCCCCTACAGGCTGGGCCGTATCCGCTGTTTTGTACACAAACTCCGCTTCCAAGAAGCGGGCATGGTGGAGGGGGTTTAGGCGAGAATAGGTATAGTGATTCCAAAGGATAATACGTTACACCCTCATTTGTTGAAACAATGAGGGTGTAATACGGTCCCGGTGTTCACGGATTAAGTGCTTACCATTGCCTGCCCGAAATCCCTGCCATTTGGTTAGCTGTGCCTTGAGGATAAAGGACATTATAATGCTCCATTGACGGGTTGGGGGTACTGGTTGTGGCTCGCGGGAATATGAATTCAATTTTAAATTGGGTTCCTGCAGTATAGCCAATAATTTCCTGAGTGTTGGATATTGTATCATAGGCTGGGGTTCCCAAAACCTCTTTGACTTTATTAATAGTGATGCCCACGAAGTGGCTACTTGCCAAAGACCTGATCTCAAATATTTGTCCCCCTTTATTGAAGCCAAATACGATGTGATGACTTAAATAGGTAGCATAGGTACCATTGGCAGCAGCC
>LDXJ01000039.1 GCA_001029295.1 Peptococcaceae bacterium CEB3
AGCTGCGGGGGTTTGGGCGCCGTTATGATGGCTGGCCCAGAGCACTCACAGGTCTTGGCCGCTTTCTTCCGACGGTGTTTGACGAGAACCACCCGGGCCTCATAGTGGATTTCCATCGAGTCTTCTGCTAAATTCACATCTCGATAAGGTTTGCCACAGAATGGACAAACCTTCTGCTCGGGCGGAATCTCGTGGGTCACTTCAACCATGGGGAGGTCCCGTGGAATATGGCGACCATGTCCTGGATGGCCAACCTGGGCACCTCGCTTCTTCTTTCCTTTCTTGGGTGAAGCCAAGTGAGGATCAGCGGCGTCATCCGAGGCACCCTCGTCCTTTTCGACCAAGTGAAGGTCGTCCGGTCGGGATTTTTCTGAGGAAGTCCCAAATAAGTCTGCCCGTAGGTTGCGCAGTTGTGCTTCCACCTCTTCAATGTGGGCATCCCGGTTGGCAAGCTCCTGCTTGAGCAAGGCATTCTCTTCTGCAAGCCCTTTCACATGTTCTTTTAGTACTTTGACCGGGCCACAGTCGGGAAATGTGCAGGCTGGCTTCTCGGACTTCCGTCTCTTCGTCGATTGAGTTTTGGGCTGTTTCTGCTGATCTGTCTTCATGCCCCTATTCTAACAGAGAGCGGGACACGTTGCCAGTCAAAAAATAACAATTGGCCTAACTAACGAAATTTAATGAACGGTTCAGTGAACATTTACGAAAGTTTTATAGATCCCCAGTATTTAGACGAAGTCTTAGGTAGCTTTTCTAAAGCTACTGGACTCAATATTGAAGTCGTAAGCAATAGGGGGGAAACTTTTGCGATCCCTGGCGGCAATAGGCGTTGTGAATTCTGCCAGCATATCAGGAAACACCCTAAAGGAGAGAAAAAATGCATTGAATCATATAGGCGGGCCACTTTAGAAGCTGCAAAGTGGAACGAACCGTATTTCTTTCGCTGCCATGCCGGACTAGTCATATGGGCCGTTCCCATCGTGATGGAACAGGTCATTCTGGGGAGTATTATTTGCGGTCAGGTCCTGATGTGGGAACCTGATCCGTTTTTTCTTGAAGAATTAAGGACCAACTTTCGAAGTATGGGTATTGCGACTTTAGAAGGGCATGTAAGCAGTCTCTCCATTATTTCCCCGGATCAGGCGCAGGCTGCTGCTGATATGTTGTATGTGGTTGTGAATCATCTTGTCAAAAAGCAGATCCACATCCAAGAACAGGAAAACGCCTATCGCTTGCAACGATTGCAGATCCGAAAAGACCTAGAGGAACGGAAAAAGAAAGATGAGGTTGTCGCGACCGATTGGAACCAGTACCTAAAAAAGGAAAGGCGGTTCCTGAGGTTCATTCGCTTAGGCGATGAGAGCCGGGCAGAGAAGGATCTACAGAGTTTGCTTGCTGATCTTTTCACGGTCTCGGCAGGAGACAAAACCACGATTAAGACCCGAATTACCGAACTAGCATCCCTGACATCGAGGGCGGCGGTGGAAGGTGGCGCGGATGCAAAACAGGTGATGGTCATGCTTGAAGACTTTGCGGATGAAGTAGGTGGTCTCGAGCGGGTCGAGGAATTCTTCTCCAAGATGAATGCTCTAGTTATTAAATTCTTACAGGGGATTTTCAAAATGGCGGACAAGAAGCATCTAAGCCTGGTCAAAAGTGCGCGTGAATACGTGATGGAAAACTATCATAAGCCATTGACAATCAAGGACGTGTCAGATCATTTGTTCATCAGTCCTTCCCACCTCTCCCGTCTGTTTCGCCAGGAATTGGACTGCACCTTTAACGATTTCTTGACTCGAGTCCGCATTGAAAAAGCGGTTGAACTAGTAAAAAAACGAGAATTTAGCGTTCAAGAGGCAGCCAATGCCGTGGGATTTAAAAGTCAAAGCTATTTTGCTAAAGTTTTCCGGCGCTACATTGGAGTAACCCCGTTGGTCTACAAAAACAGTCTGTTCTAAGGGTGATTGCGATGAGTTTTGAAAAAATAATTGATGCCATTACGGAAGGGGAAGCGGAAGATACTCTGGAATTGACCAAGCAGGCGTTAGCGCAAGGATATCCGGCCAAAGCCGTCTTGGAAAAGGGGCTCCTGGTAGGTATCAACGGTGTGGCAGAGAAATTCCGCGAGGCCCGAGTAAATGTACCTGAAGTGCTGATGGCTGCCCGGGCGATGCATGCAGGCCTGTCCGTTATTGAGCCGCTCTTAGTGGTTCCTGTTCGCAGAGGGTTTGGAAAAATAGTAGTGGGAACCGTGGCCGGAGATCTGCACGATGTCGGAATCAGCCTAGTTAAGACTATGGCGATGTCCACCGGAGCCAGTATCATTGACTTAGGAGTTGATGTGACGCCGAAAAAGTTTGCCAATGTTACCCGGCGAGAAAAACCAGATATTCTCATGATTTCAGCTTTGTTAACCACCACTATGACGGTCATGCGCAGCGTTATCGAAGAGCTGGAAGCACAGGGCCTTCGCAAAGAGGTAAAAATAATCGTAGGTGGCGCCCCTGTTACAGAGGATTTTGCGAAAGAGATCGGCGCGGATTATTACTTTGAGGACTGCTTTCGCGTGCGAGATTTTTTGGAGGAGAACCTGAGCAAAATTGTTACTGCCAGATAGACCAGATATTTGACTCGTTCAGAGTGAGAAGATGCCCTGCCATCAGTTGGGGGACAGCATATCTTTGTGATAAAATGCCAGCCCCCTTCTGGTTTATTCACTCCGAACCGGGTTTGTCATTGAGTCTGCTCAATATACATACTTTTCATGAAGTTGCTTGTGAACACTTTATTGCCGCCCAACTCAATGTGTTGCACTTGGTTTGCTAGTTCTGTCGCCCTTGCAAATTCGGTTTGATTTAGAAGGGCACGTATCGCCCCGAGATGAGCTGCGTTGCCAATAGTTTTTATTTTGGCGGGATCAATACTCGGTACTAGACCAATTTCCACTACGCTGTTCACATTGACGTAGGTAGCAAACGTCCCAGCCAGTATGACTGAATCCAGCTCCTCCAACGTGATCCCTGCCAGGCTGGCGATCGTCTTGATTCCGGCGCATACGGCTCCTTTGGCCATCTGCAGTTCCCCGATGTCCTTTTGGTTTATGGCTACGTCGACTCCGTCGTCTCCGCCGGAGGCCAAAACAAATTCCCGACCGTTGTTCCCCCTGGTGCGGATTCGCTGTTTCAAAAACGCAGCCAGCTTGTTGTCTTCTTCAGGAACGGTAATCGCGCCTTTCTTGTTTATCACGCCGCTTTTTCGCATTTGCGCGACTGCCTCGATTAGTCCGGAACCGCAAATGCCGCTCGCTGCTTGACGGCCGATAATTCGGGGCTCGACCCCTTTCTCTGTAATTTGGATCCCTTCGATCGCACCGGGCTTCGCTCGTGTACCCTGGGTTATTCCTGCTCCCTCGAACGCCGGGCCGGCGGCGGTCGAACAGGCCATCAGGGCATAGGGAGTTTTCAGAAACAGTTCGCAGTTCGTCCCTAGATCAATAAGCAAGTGGTTTCCCTCGGCCATTATCTCTGAAGCCCCAATGACTGCCCCGACTGTGTCTCCGCCGACAAAACTCCCGATATTGGGAAACATTAAGACCACTGCTTCGGGGTGTGCCCTCAGTTTCAGCTCAGCGGCTGTCAATTCGATGGAGCGGTTTCGGGCAGAGACATAAGGGGATACTGCCAAATTGTCAGTCCGCAAGCCGAGAAACAAATGGTGCATCGTTGTGTTGCCCACAAATGTCAGTTTGAGGATATCTGCCCGGTTCACCTTCGTAACCGCCATGAGACTGTCAAGCAGGTTGTTAACCGTTTCTGTGATCGAATTCCTTAGCTGCTGTCGCTCTACATCACCCTTGCTCGCGTAAGAAATTCGGGAAATTACGTCCGCTCCGAAAGCGGTTTGGGCATTTTCTGTGGAGAGAACGTTGAGGATAGCCCCCCGCTTGAGGTCAACTAGGGCAGCTCCGACGCTGGTTGTCCCGATATCGATGGCTACACCGTAGAGCCTATCGGCGGTATTCCCCGCTTCGACGGCGAGCACCCGATTCCCCCACAGGGTGGCCGTGATCGTAAACTCTTCGGCTCGCAGTGCCTCCCCAAGGTTGGTAAGGACCGCCAAACTGACGGTCAATTCTATACTCGCGAGCCCGGGGACAACCTCCCGTAGCCGGTCGGCAAGCCTGTCCCAATCCCCGCGTTCATCCTCCAGACTGGGCCGAGGAACTTGCAGGAACACTTTAGACACCCCTGGTTCTGTGACCACTTCAGCCATTTGTTTGAGAGCGGCTTCCTTGCGGTCATAAGCCTCTGTGTTTTCTAATTCCAGCCTCATTCCTTCCTTCGCCGGGACTTGACAGGCCAGGCGCACCCCACCGGCAAGTTCCCGCTCGGTTAAATGATCGCGTTCGGCAGGACTGGGAGCCGGATGCCCCAAGACTTCCAGACCAGCCACCAGGCGAACTTTACATTTTCCGCAAGTGCCCTTGCCATTGCACACATTGTTGATATAAAGCTTGTTGCGTACCAGAACGTCCAGCAGTGACTCCCCGGTGTTCGCTTCAAGCACAATGTCCGGTTTAACAGTTATTCTCATCCCCGCTACCTCCGTTCAGCATGGCCAAGGTCACCGTTTGACCCGGTTCCACATAAACCGATTCGGACACCCTTTCTCCATTCAGGATGGATATCAACAGATTAAGTTCGCCTTGCATCTCACCCGTTTTCCAACCGAAAAAATCGGCAATCTCTTTTACCCGTTTGCGGTAGGATTCTATATCTTTCATGCCCGGAGTTAGAATGAGGACAGCCTTAGTATAACGGCCGTACAATGAATCAATAAGTTGCCCGGCTTTTTTTGGTCCATACTTCTGCATATATTCTAAGTATTCCTGATAGGGAGTCCGTCCGTAGTCCAACCACCCTTGGCTAAAATAATAGGTGGTCGGGCTCTCCTTGAACGCTTCCTGGTGCCGGGCATTAGAACCCAGCATTAGGCCTATGCAGTCATGAGTAGCCGGGAAGAGAAGAGGCACCTGCGGCGATATGAGACCGACCACGGCATTGGAGCAGCGGCCGTAAGTTAGGGTGATCAGGTCGTAGTCCTGACTCTCATCGATGAGTTCCTGCAACTTGCGGTGCAATTTGTCCGGCCTGGCATGGTAGGTGTAATCTAAGAAAACGTAGTCTGCGCTTTTTTCCGATCCGTACCACTTAACTTCATTCATTGTCGATTGGCAGCCAATCAGCCTTATTTTCAACCGTGTCATCTCCTTAGCATAGCAATGGCGGGTCTAGGCCACCGGACCAGGTTTGAACGACTGCCCGACCGCCGGGATTGGAAGCTCTGAATGGCTTCTGTTGCCCCGATAAACCCCGTGAAACGGTAGGACATTCGATTTGGGAGAGATCGTAGCTGTCAGTTAGACACTAGGTACAACAAGTCAGGTGTGCTGACCGGGTTGTGGCTCGCCATCCGCTGACAAAGCGCCCAGGCCCAAACAGCCCAGGCGCTTGCCTTTTGATGTCAACTCATGGGATGATCCTGACGAAGAGCCTTCCATATGCTGTAGCACATCACCAGCATAATCAGCATAAATGGGAAGGCCGACGCAATGGATGCGGTTTGCAAAGCTGTTAAAGCCGCTTTGCCGCCGACCAAAATTAACATGATCGTGAGAATTCCCTGCAATATGCCCCAGAAACTGCGTAGTTTTCTGCCCGGATTCATATTTCCATCCGAAGTGAGCATGGCTAGCACGTAGGTGGCGGAATCCGCCGCAGCCACAAAGGAAGCGATGATGAGAACGATGGCCAGTGGGCCGGTCAGAGAATAGAGAGGCATTTGCTTGAGGGCGGCAAACAGTGCGGTGGTGTAATCCGTTTTTACCGCGGTCTGGATTGCTCCCCCGCTCAACTGATTGAGGTGGAACCCTGCTCCGCCGTAAATGGCCAGCCAGATTAGGGAGAACCCCGCAGGTAGCAAGGACACCGCCAGGATGAATTCACGGATGGTGCGGCCTTTGGAAACCCGGGCCACAAACTGACCGACGAAGGGCGCCCAGGCAATCCACCAGGCCCAGTAAAAGATGGTCCAGCTTTTCAGCCAGGGAATGTTCCCCATCCACAGGCTCTGGCTGACAAAGTTGGCTAAATAAGCGCCCAGGGCGTTCGTAAAGTTGTTGAGAATGAATAGGGTGCCCCCGAAAAGAAAGATGAAGACCATGAAGGCGATCGAGAGCCAAACCTTGATATTGGCGGCCATTTGCATGGCTTTATGCAGTCCGGAAATTGTGGTTAGTGTAAACAGAACCGTGATCACGGCTATGATGATTGTAATGCTTAAGGAAGTGGCTTTGATGCCCCAGATATACTGGAAACCAGTAGCAATTTGACTGGAACCGAGCCCCAAGCTAGTTGCTACGCCAAAAACCGTGGCAAAAACTGAGAGAATGTCAATCGCTTTACCGATAGGACCATAGATGCGCTCCCCCAGCAGCGGGTAAAATGCGGAACTGACTAGGAATGGAAGGCCTTTTCGGAATTGAAAGTAAGCCAGAGCTAAGCCGCCTATGGCGAAAATAACCCAAGCGGAGATTCCCCAATGGAAAAACACAATCCGCATCGCTGTTTGCATCGCTTCCGGCGTACCCCCGCGGCCGACCGGCGGGGACATGTAATCCATCATTGGTTCAGCCACCGACCAGAAGACCAGGCCGATGCCCATCCCACCACCGAAGAGCATAGCGAACCATTGAAAGTTGTTGAATTCCGGTTTGTCATCATCCTTTCCCAGCTTAATCTGTCCGTAACGGCTGAAAGCTATTCCGAAGGCAAAGGCTACAAAAAAGGCCACAGCCAGCAAATAAAGCCAGCCGAACTCCGTGGTAAGGAAAGAGAAAACTGAGTTAACGACTTTATTCATCGCGGTTGGGGCGAACATTCCGAAAAGCACAAACAGCAATACGATCACCGAGGATACATAGAGTACGGCACGATTGGACGACTTTTTTCTATCCGTCATACGCTTACCCCCTCATTTTAATGCGAAAAATCCAGAACTTTTGCGGAATTTAAGGTAGAAGATGGACGGCAGCTACTTTGGCTGCCATCCTCGCCCTACCGGCAGACTATCTTGCCAGTATGCGGTTGGCCAGTTCCACCGCTTCGTCCGCTGTTTCCGCCCAGCCATCGGCCCCGATCTCGTTGGCCCAGGACTGGCTCGTCGGGCCCCCGCCTACAAATACTCGAAATTGGCCTCGCAGATTTTGCTCTTTCAGGTACTGAATGATCTGCTTTTGTCCTATCATGGTCGTGGTCAACAGGGCGCTGGCTCCGATGATATCGGCTCCCACTTCTCGAGCTTTCTTCACAAACTCCTCCACTTTGATATCCGTGCCCAAATCAAACACTTTGTACCCGGCAGCCGTAAACATTGCTCCCATGATGTTTTTACCGATGTCATGAATGTCGCCTTCCACAGTACCGATGACGATCTTTCCCTTAACATTACCGTCACCCATTCCCAACTTGGCGATCTCAGGTTCCAAAATTGCCAAACCCGCCTTCATTGCCTCTGCAGACATCATGACGTCGGGCAAGAAGGCTTCTCCAGCTTTCCAGGCTTCGCCAATCACTTCGATGCCCTTAACGAGTCCTTCCTGAACCGCATCCACTGGGCTCGTGCCTTCAGCGACAGCTTTCTCGGAAAGTTCTGCGACCATGTCTTCATCCCCGTCGATAACCGCTTGCTTCAGTTCATCGTAAAGGTTCATTTCTTTTCCCTCCATCGTTTATATTAACTACCTAATATTTCTAGGAGCCTCAAGTTTTGATCCGGCTGAGTTGTTTTGCCGTCCTGTCTCTCACATCAGTTTGGCTGCGCGTTTGGCGATGAACTCCTGTAACTTCTTATCAACCTCGGCGTCAAGGGCTGGTGGGACGTAGTTGGCTAGGACTTTCTGCCATTTTTTGTGTGCTCTTTCGTTCGTGTCGATTTTTTCTTTAGCCCAGGAGTCGTAAGCTACGCGATCGCTTAACTCCGCAGTTCGAAATTCACGCCGGTGGTTCTTACGCGTATGCTTCTGGGTCAGGAAGTGACCGCCGGGTCCCACTTTAGCAATTACATCGAAAGCCATTCCGTCTTCGTCAAAGTGGAAACCGTTCATATAGTGCAGGAGCATCCCGGCCATTTCGTCGTCCATCATGAACTTCTCATAAGACATGGCCATAAAATATTGAAGGATCCCTGCGGTGTGCAGGACAAAATTGATTCCGGTTACCGTCGATGCCATGAGTGTCATCATTGACTCGTAGCCGGCCTGGGCATCGACAATCTTGGAGTCGTTGAGGCCACCGCCGGAACGGCTGGGCACTTTATAGAAACGAGCGATTTGAGCGCTGGCGGAAATGAAGAGAGCGCATTCGGGGCTCCCGATGGAGAGGCTGCCGCTGTGCATGTCGCTGAGCGCCGATGTCGAACCGTAAACGACTGGTGTCCCCGGGTTGATGCTTTGAGCCAAAGCGATCCCGGCAAGGACCTCGGCGTTTTGTAAGGCCAAGGTGCCTGCTAGGGCGGCCGGCCCAGTGGAGCCCGCCATGACTAGAGAAGCGATTACTAAGGCCTGCCCTGCCTCTGCATAGGCCATTAGCGCCCCCAGCATTCTCCCATCATACTTAAGAGGAGTAAGGGAGTTGATCAGAGAAATCAAAACTGGTTTTTCCTTAATCACCTCTCGACCGCCAAACAGGATGGAAGCGATTTCGATGGAGTCCTCCGCCCGTTCTCGGCCTTCGGCGCTGCCCATAAAGCATTTATCAGAGTTTTTAATCGAACTATAAAGCATTTTCAAGTGGCGGATTTCGTCATGGATATCTTGGGGCTCTGCCACCGTGCCTCCGGTCATATGCAGGTTCTTGCTGGCCCCGGCCAGCTTGACAAAGTTGTCATAATCCTGCATCATTGTTTTGCGGCGAGAACCATCTACTTCGTGAATGAATGGTGCTCCGTAGCCAGGCATGTAAATGATGTGGTCGCCACCGCACACCAGGTTGTGTTCCGGATTGCGCGCATGCAGAGTAAATTCGGCTGGAGCTAGCCTGACTTTGTCTTCGATGAACTCGCGGGTAAAATGAACGCGGTTTCCTTCAACGTTTTGGTCTTCTTTCTGAAACACAGCCAGTGCCGGCCCATACCCGAACTCCATCCCGACCTCAGAAAGAATACGGATGGATTCCTCATGAATCGCTCGAACTTGTTCATCCGTAAGAACATTGTACTTTGGTAACATAACGCTACACCCCTTTAATTTAATTTGGTTCTAGAAGAGTTTAAATAGAGGATGCTCTGTTGTCCCCAACTTTACTCCGGAAATCTTGTTGTTATAAGCAACCATGGCGTCGGTCGTTGCTATTGCCCGGTAGACCCAGGGAGCGTTGCGCATCGGCCCGTAAAGAATAAAATCTGCGCCTTGCGTAACGGGGTAGGTAAACACGGCCGCCCCAGCCACTTCGAAAAACGGAGTCCCCTTGGACCGCATTTTTTTCCAGAGATACACGGCATTAGACGGCGCGCAACCTCCGGGATACCCGAATTCTTCCTTTACCGCGTTGATTGCTTCTGTTGTCCAGCTGGCACTTGGGACGTCCAGGACGCCTGGATCAATTAATAATTGTTCAATTCCCGCCCGTCTTGCCGTTGCGATGAGCCCTTCTTTCTCCTCATCACCGGTCAGAAGCGTAATTCTCTGCTTTGGCTTCAAGGCTCTTTTGCTAAACGCCAGGATCACCGCAGTTTTCAGGCCATGATCCTTGATTGCTGTCAGTTCCTCTTCGCTATAGTGTTCGTCAATGGAGTTATAGATAACCCGATTCACCACTTCCGGCGCCTTTCCGAATTGTTTCAACGTCCCAATTCGAACGGCCGGGCTGATGCTGTCCAAGAGTATTGGCGCGTTGCTGTTTTTGAGAATGAACTCGGTGTATCGGGTCAACGCTTCTACGGATTCCCCCAGGACATCGAGGATGAACGGGTTGCCGGTTTCTGCACTCAGCTCCGCCTCTTGTTCCAGCAAGGCTTTCGCTGCATTCTCGTCAAAATATCCCTTCATATCGTCCTTAACAATGTTGTGGCCGCGATAGAAAATGCTTCCGATGAGCACCGTCGGGTATTCACCCGGTTGGCCGCCGATTTTCACTCCATTAATGTCATAGACATGCTGCTGAGCCGCAAATTTGAACATTGACAGCGCCTCCAAGAAGTTAGTTTAGATACCTTGGACATTCAGCCGGGCTTTAGCCCAACCATGCGAAATTTTGACTTGCTCCTTGTTCACAAGATTCAAACAAGGGCTGAACCCATCATAGCACCAAAGTCTGTCGGAATAATTGATACAAGCATGCTCGTTTTGACATATTCAGTTCATATCAAGACCTCGGTAAAATCTTTAATGTGGAACTCGGTAGAAAATCGGGAATTATTTCTATCGAGTATTGCCGACTCTAACTCGTTAGGTAATGTCATGTCCAGATCGCTGAGCCTAAAATGATTGTACTAAAAAATGGAATCTGGGACGCTTCGATTCGATGGTAGCCACAGGGTTACAATGAAGGACATGCCCCCTCTAAATGTGGAGATTTATCTGATAAGATTGAAAGTAGTAAATTGAGTGGGGACTGATTCCGATGTTTTTGGATGACTGCGCCCGACAAAAACGCCGGCCGGCGACGGGCGGTCTGGGGCTATGTTGATGGGGGGGCTGCGTGTTGAACCGGAAACATTATTCTTCCTCGGTGGCGTCAATATCATATTTTAAGGCCAACCAGTATTTTGTTCAGCAAACGGCAGACGCTATCGCCGCGGTTGTGGAATTTGAGGTTGCGATTATTGACAGTAACCTGGAGGTTATCGCCGGTACTGGTTGCTACAAGGATCAAGTAGGAACGGTTTATGGGGAAGGCTCGATCACCAAGCGGCTGATGCAAAAGGGCGGATATTGTATTTTGGAAGACGAGCCGATGGCAAGTGCGATATGCCGGGCTTGTTCGTTCAGAAATTCCTGTAACCTTAGGGGGGGTCTCATTTTCTCCATCGCCCTAGAAGACAAGATCATCGGAACAGTTTCCCTTTTTGCCTTTGACGAACAGCAAAAAGAAAGCCTATTGTCCAATCGTGATAAACTGTTGGGCTTTCTGAACAAAATTGCCCTTCTGATGGGCAGCAAAATCCACGAATCAGAAATGAATGGACTTCTGACCTTTACGACTAATCAGTTTAGAACCGTTATGAATTCCATTGTGGAAGGCATCATTGCCATAGACAGAGAAGGAATTATTAACCAGGTCAATAGGGCGGCGGAAAAGCAACTTTTTGCACAAGCTTCCCAAATCGTAGGTGTGCATTTTAATGAAGTTTTTCCGGGGTTGGCCATTCCTAAAGTCCTCGAATTAGGGCAGCCTTATGTTGAGCAGGAGATCCTATATAAAAGTAAGGAGCAGCATTTGCAGTTTATCGGTACGATCACGCCGATAAAGTCGGAAGGGGAAACTGCGGGAATTGTTATCTCCCTTCGCAGTGTGCGCGAAATGCGCAAGTTAGCCGGACGTTTGATCCGTGAGGAACGCAAGTATACTTTAGACGGAATTCTTGGGACGAGCGAATCAATTACGGAATTGAAACATAAGATGCAGTTGGTCGCGGCAACGGATTCGACGGTGCTTATCACCGGGGAGAGTGGGACCGGCAAGGAATTATTTGCGCAGGCCATCCATGGGGAAAGTCATCGCAAGAACGGGCCGTTCATTGCAATCAATTGCGGAGCTATTCCCGATATGCTGTTGGAGAGCGAACTGTTTGGCTACGAGGAAGGAGCGTTTACCGGGGCGGTTCGTGGCGGTAAACCCGGCAAATTTGAATTGGCAGATGGTGGAACAATTTTTCTCGATGAAATTGGCGATATGCCTTTATCCCTACAGGTCAAGCTGTTACGGGTCTTGCAAGAACTGAAGATCGAAAGGATTGGGGGAATAAAACCGACTTGGGTTGATGTCAGGATTATTGCTGCCACCAACAGAAATCTAGAGGAGATGATTTCCAGAGGAGAGTTTAGAAGTGACCTCTTCTACAGGTTGAGCGTCATTCCTTTTAACATTCCGCCCTTACGGGTAAGAAAAGAAGACTTGAAGCTACTTTTGTATCATTTCCTGGATAAATACAACCTACTCCTAAATAAGCATGTCACCGGGTTCGGCCCAGGCGTTCTGGAAAAGATGCTGGCATATCCCTGGCCCGGCAACGTCAGGGAACTTGAGAATTCTATCGAATATGCTATCAATGTGGCCGCCGGAAACTACCTTGAAGAATCGTGCGTTCCGGCACGCATCAAAGATTTTTTTACCAACCATCGCGGTTCTCTTGATGATGACGGTATCGTTACCCTTGACCAGATTGAGAAACACGCGATTGCGATGGCTCTAAGGAAATTTGGAACCACAGGACGGGCCAAGGAGAAAGCTGCCCAATCCTTGGGTATGAGTCGATCTACCTTTTACAGGAAAATCAAAGAGTTGGGTTTAACGGGGGAAGAACAGGGTGCAATGACGAAATGAATTAGAATATTGTAGAATATTTAGCCTAACATTAACTGCTTTCAAGCTGCTAAAGCCTCAGGAGGGCGAGGATGTAAATTACGGGAGGAATTAGTTTGAATAAAGAAATCGTAGACTCAATTACGCAGTATGTTAAGAATTATCAAGAGTTGAAGCAAATTGAAACTGATTGGCGGGACCCTGTTATTGGATTTGCCGCTGCCAAGGATGAGTTGTTTCCTAAATTAAAGGAAATAATTGGCCCCAATCACGCTCTTCCTTCGGACCTGATTCCAAATGCCAAATCGGTTATAACGTTCTTCATACCTTTTTCAAAGGAGATTGTTGAGAGCAACATTCCTGAAGAGGAAAGTTCAAGGAAGTGGGATATAGCAACCATTGAAACGAATAACTTAATCGCTGACTTAAATAAATTCCTATTCGAGACAATAACTGCAAAAGGCTATAAGGCCTCATTAATCCCGGCAACGTATAATTATGATCAGGAAAAATTGATTAGTGACTGGTCTCATAAAAGTGTTGCCTATATTTCAGGAATCGGTAAATTTGGTCTCCATCATATTCTTATTACAAAAAGCGGATGCTGCGGCAGATTGGGGAGTATGGTAACTGATATGGAGTTGACACCCACAACGAGGACAGATGAAGAGTATTGTCTTTATAAGCATAACGGTACATGCAAAAAGTGTGTAAAAAGATGTGTTAATCATGCCTTCCAAGATAGCACATCGGTTTTTAACCGCAAAAAGTGCAATGAACAGATTTATGACAAGATTATTCGGGAATATCCGATTGGGATAGGGGATACCTGCGGAAAATGCATGTGTGGTGTACCTTGTTCATTGGTAAATCCAAGGGCAAGGGATTAAAAAGAAAGAATATGCCTTTAATGTCGGTCACTTTATCCCGGATTAAATCCGTCCCTTAGTCAAATAAAAATGGACCCGTTAGGGCCCGGCGTGGCGCAAGCCGGGGTTTGGTTGACATAGGAGACGTGGCTCATGCCGAGTTGAATACGACTTAGTATGAATTGAATACGACTCATTTTAGCGGTCGCAAACATGATTAAATCAGATGCACATAAGCCGTTTATGGCGGAAATTATGGATTTCACCTAATGAACTGCATTAGCACAGTAATTGCATTTAGTTACAGCCCCAATGGCGGGGGCCACGGCGCCTTGTACTTTGGCTGGGACGTTGGCCAGCGGCATATCCGAAAGCTTGGGCGGACTTGTCATTCACCAGTTAAAGCAGGCGGGGGCACCCTTTATTATGGGCGGCGTATTTACCATAATGGATATGAACACCACTATTTTCTCATATGCTGCTCCGGAGTTTAATCTTCTTCAGGCCGGACAGACGGACGTAGCCCACTACTTAGGCTTGCTGAACTTCTGTACGGCAGGCTGCAGTGACTCAAATGTTTTGGATCAGCAGGCTGCGGCCGAAGCGATGTTTTCGATCTTGGTGACTGGACAGAGCGGGGCGAACCTAATTCATGATGTCGGTTACCTGGAATACGGTTCAACCGGTTCGTTGGAGATGCTGGTCATGAGTAATGAACTCATTGGGATGGCTAAGCGCTTTGTTCGAGGTATTCGGGTCAATAAAGAGACTTTAGCCACACAAGTAGTGGACCAAGTTGGACCGGGCGGCATTTCTTAGGTGAGCAACATACTTTGGATTACATGCGCCCGATGTGCGTCCAATCGTCGTTCAGGGAGATGCAAGACGTCTGTCGACGCAAGAGAGATGTTAAGAAGCATGAAAAGGATCCCAGAATAGGAATGTCGCGTCCCAATATGGGACTGGCGGGAGGGTTGGATCTTGCCGAAAGGCGGCAATCATTTCGCTTGGCGATCCTAATTTAGCATTGAACTTTTGTCTAGAGTGTGTTTAGAATATTTGGAATGTTGGACCAGGGACCCCCTCCGGGCATTGGCAGCCGAGTGGCATAATATTTGCATGCCTTAAAGGTTGATTTAACTAAGTCACGAGGCATCAGTCTTGGCACCACGTATGTCGAAAAATTGCAATTCCTTATATTGCAATAGGAGGTGTAGGCGTCACAAGGGCAAGTGCCACATTAATGAGTCGTACTGGCAGCGCTTCAAGAAGGGTCGGACGGCTCATGTGGCTCAGGCGAAGGAAATTGCGAAGTTTCTGAAGAGGGCGATAACCTTACGTGAGCCCAAGCTAAATCGGGAGGGAAGAGATGTTGTACCTGGTTCTGTGAGGTTAATCTGTTTAGGAAGGGAGCCAGCGATGCCAGTAAAAATTGAGGTTAAGAATTTAACCAAGATTTTCGGGCTGCAACCGGACAGAGCGCTGAAACGGTTGGAACAAGGAATGAGCAAAGAACGGTTAGCGGAGACCGGCCATATCGTTGCAGTTCATAACGTTACATTTTCCGTCTCAGATGGTGAGATATTTGTGATTATGGGATTGTCCGGAAGCGGCAAGTCAACGTTGTTGAGGTGTTTGAACCGTTTGATTGAACCAACCGCTGGTACGGTGGCAATTGATCAACAAGACGTCACAAAAATAATGCTTAGGGAGTTAAGGCAAGTCCGGCAGAAGAAAACTGCCATGGTCTTTCAACAGTTTGCCCTTATGCCGCACAGGACGGTCCTGCATAATACGGTATTTGGATTGGAGGTTCAAGGCGTTAAGAAAGAGGAAAGAGAAAGGAGGGCCCGAGAAAGTCTGGCCATGGTGGGGCTGGCAGGATGGGAAAACTCCTATCCTCATGAGCTGAGTGGAGGTATGAAGCAGCGTGTTGGCTTAGCAAGGGCCTTAACGAACGATCCGGATATTCTGTTTATGGACGAAGCCTTTAGTGCCCTAGATCCCCTGATCAGAGAAGGAATGCAAGATGAGTTACTAAGTTTACAGAAGCAAATGAGCAAGACCATAGTTTTTATCACGCATGACCTATTCGAGGCTCTTAAAATAGGTGATCGTATCGCTTTTGTCCGGAATGGCTCCTTGGTTCAGGTTGGTCCCCCACAAGAAATAGTTGCGGCCCCTGCCGATGATTATGTTGCGAACTTTGTCAAAGGGATAGAACGTCTGGGGAAGCTGTACAGTCAACGAAGTGAGGTCGTGGTGGAGGAAAGGGTGTAACATGATCGATCTGGGCAAGAGGTGACACATGGAGATCTATCGTTTACCGCTGGGCCAATGGGTCAATGTTGGTGTGGATTGGTTGCTAAAAAATTATGGCCACACCTTTGATCTATTTTCGAGTAGTATTAAATCTATCATTGATCAGTTCAAAATGGGTTTGACGGTTTTGCCATGGTGGCTTATTTTGATAGTTTTTATTGTACTGGCGTGGAAGGCCAACGGCTGGCGTCTGGCTCTTGGAACAGGCCTCGGATTAAGCTTAATCTTTGATTTGAGCCTGTGGCCGGCTTTTCTGGACACGCTTGTCCTGGTCATCTTTTCGGCTCTGGTTTCAATCTTTATCGGAGTACCTCTGGGGATTTTGGCTGCTCGAAGCAACAACTTTCATCGCATTTTCACACCACTTTTAGATTTTATGCAAACCATGCCATCCTTCGTATATCTCATACCTGCTTTGATGTTTTTTGGATTGGGCACTGTCCCGGCAATTTTTGCAACTGTCATTTTTGCCATGCCGCCGGTGACAAGGTTGACTGACTTGGGCATCCGACAGGTTCCGGCTGAGTTGATTGAAGTAGGTGAGGCTTTTGGCTCTACGCCAAGACAAATGCTATGGAAGATACAGTTACCCGTAGCCTTGCCGACGATTATGGCAGGCATCAACCAAACTTTAATGTTGTCGCTGTCCATGGTGGTGATCTCGGCTATGATTGGGGCAGAGGGTTTTGGAGCCGGTGTTTTGCAAGGTATATCCCAAATGGATATAGGAAAAGGGTTTGAAAACGGCCTGGCTGTTGTCATTCTGGCCATGGTGCTGGACCGAATGAGCCAAGGAATTATTAAGCGTGGTACAGCAGGTGCGAGAAAAAGGCGACCCCGATCTTTGCCGAAGGGTAATGTAGATTGACGAGAAATTGAGGGAGGGACAATAAATGATCCCAAAGTCCGTGTTTAAGAAACCGACTCTCGTTGTTTTGTGCGCTGTGGTCGTTCTTCTATTGATTGCGTCGTTGAACGGTTGCGGCCAGCAGGCTGGTTCCACAGGAGCAAATCAACCACAGGCAAGCGCTACCCAGGCAAAAGGTACAATTAGAATCGGGTATGTAAATTGGGCCGAAGACATTGCAGTTAGTAACCTGTGGAAGGAAATTTTGGAAAAGCAAGGGTATACCGTGAACTTGCAGAGCGTGGATGTTGCGCCCCTGTTTGTCGGACTCAGTAAAGGCGACTTGGACGTTTTTCTTGACGCGTGGTTGCCGGTTACTCACAAAGCTTATTGGGATAAATACAAACAGGATTTGCAGGATTATGGTATCTGGTATCAGTCTCCGGCCAGGATTGGCTTGGTGGTGCCGAATTACGTCACCATTAACTCCATCGACCAAATGAACTCGGAAAGGCCGAAATTTGACGGTCAAATCATTGGAATCGACCCGGGGGCTGGCATCATGAAGGCTGCTGCCAAAGCCATACAAGATTACGGATTGAGATTTAAGTTAGTGCAGGGCAGCGAGGCGGCCATGATGGCGGCATTACAAAAGGCCTATCGCGATAAGAAATGGATAGTGATAACTGGGTGGAGCCCCCACTGGATGTTTGCCAAATATCAGCTAAAGTACTTGAGCGATCCTAAAAAGGATTTCGGCCAGGCGGAGGGTCTGCATACCTTGGCCAACAAGGATTTCAGCGCGAAGATGCCAGAAGTGGCGGCAGAGTTGAGGCGTTTTAAGTTGACCGACGAGCAAATCGGTGGGTTGGAGGCTTTAATAAATCAGGGGATGGCACCCCAGGAAGCGGCCAAGAAGTGGGTTAGCGAGAACCAGAACGTTGTTGATGGCTGGACGAAAGGATAAAGGGTTGGGAACATGGGCTGGCCACCTAGGGGATTGGATGTACCCACGCCATATATTTGGCATACATCGGGTAAATCGGCGGATCACGGGAAAGGGGGTTAAGGGTGCTTCAGTAGGTTGGGGGAGAAAACGCAAGGAGGTAAAAAGTTGATGTCAAAATTACTCCGGAAAAGACATATCGCGACCCTGATCGCGGTGATAACCGCATTTGGCCTTTTCCTAGGAGGGTGCGGATCTGGCGGGGGCTCCTCCACATCAGGTTCCTCAGGCAGTGGGACACTTGACATCGGTTGGGTCGCCCCACTGACGGGGAGCAGTGCCAATGATGGACAACAGATGCTCAACGGGGCTAAGCTGGCAGCGAAGGAGATTAATGATACAGGCGGGATTGATGGAAAGAAGATTAAGATCGTGGCTCAGGATGACAAGGCAGATCCTAAAGAGGCGGCCAATATTGCCAATATGTTTGCCGGAAACAAAAACTTGGTGGCTGTGCTGGGAAACTATAACAGTTCTTGTGGCTTAGCTGGGGCACCGGTCTATGATCAGGCCAAGTTGCCGATGATTCATGTCGGTACGTCACCGGTCTTTTCCGAACAGAATCATCCATATGTTTTTCGCATTTCAGTAACGGATGCTTTCCAAGGGAGTTTTGTCACGCAATGGATGTATGATGAAGGACATAAAAACGTAGCTATTATTTACGAAAATGACGATTATGGCAGGGGTCTGAAAGACACGGTCAGTAGTGAAATGCGAAAATTGGGCGGTAAAGTGGCGGGTACATGGAGCTATATGTTAGGGCAAACAAGGGATTACACAGCGATTTTGACAGACGTAAAGAATTCCGGGGCAGATGCCATTTTCATCGGTGGGCTGTACACGGAGGGAGCCCTGATAGGTAAACAAATGCAGGGGCTGGGCATTAAATTACCTGTGTACGGCACTGACGGCTTGTACGAAGAAAGCCTGATCAAGCTGGGTGGCAGTGCGGTTAATGGGTGGAAGGTTTCGGGTCTGTTTTTGCCCACGGAGAACGATCCCAAGCTGCAGAAATTCATAAAAAACTACCAGGCCGCTTACAAAAGCACGCCTGGAACGTATGCCGCCTTGGACTTTGATGCGATGAACCTTTTAGCCAAGGTAATTAAGACGGTGGGAACGAGTCATGAGAAGATTCAAGCCTATTTGGTCAAAATGCCTGGGCCGTTTGAAGGAGTAACCGGTAATATCACCTTCAATGACCATCATGATGCCGTGCGTAAGACTTTGAAAAAATTGGTCGTCAAGAATGGCGAGTGGCAGTTATTTCAAAAGTAAAACCGCCTAGCTCCCTAGTGCCCGGCATTTGCGGGAAAGGGGTAGTTTCTATAGGTTTTCTTGGGCCGGACGTGCGCGTTTTCATTTCCGGCCTAAGAAATTTTCATTGAAAGAGGGGGTAGCTCAGATATGGTTTGGCAACAGCTAATTAACGGTATCATGCTGGGAAGTGTCTATGCGCTCATCGCTTTGGGCTATACCATGGTTTACGGGGTGATGAAGTTCATCAATTTCGCTCATGGGGATGTCTATATGTGGGGAGCCTTTTTCGCCATGTTTCTGGCACGGTTCCTCGGCGGCCAATTTTTGCCGGTCCTGATATTAACCATGATCCTAACGGGAATCTTAGGGGTACTTGTGGAACGTGTTGCCTATAAACCGCTGCGCCGTGCTCCCCGCTTAGTTGTAACGACGAGTGCTCTTGGTATGTCGATTGTTCTGTCCAATTTGGCACGCCTGCTGATCGGCTCGGCGACCTATCCCATGCCTAAAGTTTTAGCAGTGCATGACTTTAAACTTGGGTCGTCTGCGGTTATCAACAATATTCAGATTCTAGTCTTGGTGACTGCAGTTATTTTGATGGTTCTGCTGAATTGGTTCGTCAATCGCAGCCGATACGGAAGAGCCATACGGGCGGCCTCGGAGGATCAGGAAACTGCAGGGTTGATGGGGGTAAACATGGATAACGTAGTTTCGGTGACCTTTTTTGTTGGGTCGGCCCTAGGGGGTGCGGCTGGATTACTGGTAGGAATGTATTATGATGCCGTCTATTCTACCATGGGTTATGCTGCAGGGCTTAAAGCATTTACGGCTGCCATACTTGGCGGTATCGGAAGTATTCCTGGTGCCATGTTTGGCGGGTTGTTGTTGGGAATTGTCGAGAATTTCGCCGGTGCTTTTCTATCTAACTACCGGGACGGCATTGCTTTCCTGGTTATGATCTTAGTGCTTCTTTTTAGACCGGGTGGGCTCTTTAACGCAAAAATTTATCAGAAAAGAGTATGAGGGGGGACGGATGTGAGCAAAAACAGGCTAATACAATACGTACTGCTTGTCATTATCCTCGTAACCGTTCCCCAGTTTATTAAGAACGACTATGCTCTGCATTTACTGATTATGGTGGCAACTTATGGCATCCTCGTCCTGGGTTTAGAGATTATTCTTGGGCAAACAGGTTTATTTTCCCTTGGCCACGCAGCCTTCTTTGGAATGGGTGCTTATACTTCAGCCCTTCTGGTCATGCGGCTGGGAGTGCCAATCTGGTTAGGGATAATTCTGGCCGTTTTAGCCAGCGGTATATTGGGATTTCTTTTGGGCTTTCCTACCCTGCGCCTGCGGGGGGATTACTTAGCAATTGCTACTCTTGGATTTGGTGAGATATTTGGCTTGATTTTGGTGAATTGGGACTCTTTGACTCACGGTCCTATGGGCATACCAGGTATAGTGCGGCCCCAGATTTTCGGGGTAGTATTTGATAAACACATGTATCTGTATTTGGTCATAGCATTATTCATCTTGTCGTTAGCGGTTGCGTTCCGAATCAGCAATTCCTTTTTGGGAAGGGCTTTTCGGGCGGTCAGGGATGATGAAGACGCTGCGGAATTCCTTGGCATTCATATTTCCAAGTACAAAATTATCGCTTTTGTCATCGGCGGGATGTTTGCCGGCTTGGCCGGAGGCTTTTATGCCCACTATGTCACGTTCATCAGTCCAGACAGTTTTAGTTATGAAGATTCCGAGACTCTTCTGGCTATGGTATTTCTGGGCGGGGCTGGAACCGTTGTTGGTCCGGTCGTTGGGGCGGTTGTTCTGGTTCTTTTGCCCGAGATTTTGAGCTTCATGGTACAGTGGCGCATGCTGGTCGTAGGAGTGATTATGGTGCTCGTAATGATTTTCCGCCCGCAAGGATTAATGGGTGGTGGGATGAGGTTTTTGAAACGAAAAAAGGAATTGGCCACTATGGCGGAAAAGGACTAAAAGGTGGTGGCATGCGGTGATTCTGGAATTCGAACAAGCATCTGTGCATTTCGGCGGTGTTCGTGCCGTTGACCAAGTGAGCTCGCAAATCGAAGAGGGGAAGATAACCAGTATCATCGGACCGAACGGAGCCGGAAAAACTACTCTATTCAATTTAATTACGGGTGCGTATAAGCTGACGCAGGGTGACATCAGATTTAGGGGAAAGTCCCTGGCCGGCTTGTCCGCCCATGTGATCCACAGCCTTGGTATTGCTAGGACCTTTCAAAACATCCGCTTATTTTCCAGTATGACGGTGTTGGAAAATGTCATGATCGGCACGCATTCTAAGCTAAAACCGAAGGTTCTTGATATTTTCGTTCCGGGTGCTTTCAAGCGCATTGAGGGCAATATGACAGGCTTGGCCGAAGAGGTTCTTGCTTCATTAGATCTGTCGCCTAAGGCGGGTTACCACGCTTCCACCTTGTCTTATGGGGAACAACGGCGGGTGGAGATTGCCAGGGCGTTGGTCAGTGATCCCGAGATTGTCCTCCTCGATGAACCGTCAGCCGGGATGAATGTACGAGAAGCAAAAGAATTGATCGAGTTCATTTCCCGGATCAATAAGGAGCTGGGCAAGACGGTCATTGTGATTGAACACAATATGCGGGTGGTGCGGAATATTTCCGACAAGATTATCGTTCTTGACCATGGATGCAAGATAGCGGATGGAGTACCAGAAGAAGTGTTGCACAACCCAAAGGTAGTTGAGGCTTACTTGGGCCACAGTAAGCTGACCACGTATGCCCACGTTATGTGAAGGGGTGGGGAAATGCTCAATGTCGAAAAAATAGTTGTCAGCTATGGAAATATCAAGGCTGTGCATGGGGTTTCCCTGACGGTTAACGACGGTGAGTTCGTTGTTCTAATCGGTAACAACGGGGCCGGCAAAACCTCAACCCTGAAGGCTATCTGCGGGGTTAACCCCCCGAGCGGCGGGAAGGTAAACCTGAACGGGGAAGACATTACGGGGAAGCCCTCCCACAAGATAGCTGCCAAGAGAGTGGCTCTGGTTCCCGAAGGAAGACGTGTTTTTGCCGGTATGACAGTTAGGGAGAATCTTGACATGGGTGCGTTTTTACGCCGGGACAAAGGGGGCATAGAGAAAGACAGGGAGACAGTTTACGAACTGTTCCCGGTTCTGAGAGAGCGCTTCCGCCAGCCGGCGGGAACGCTTTCGGGGGGAGAGCAGCAAATGCTGGCTATAGGACGTGCCCTAATGGCTCAACCCAAATACTTGTTGCTGGATGAGCCCTCCTTGGGTCTGGCACCGATTATGGTGGAAAACATTTTTGAAAAGATCATCCAGATTAATCGCCAGGGCATTTCCCTGCTAATGGTCGAACAAAACGCTTTTTTGGCGTTGTCGGTGGCCAACCGCGGATATGTCATGGATTCGGGCGAGATTGTTTTGACAGGGACGGCCCAAGAACTCTTGGAAAACGACATGGTAAAAAGAGTTTATTTGGGAATGGATGAGACAGAAGAAATCCCAATATAGGATAAGTAATCCCAGGTTAGGACGGAGTTGGAATTGCGGAAGTCTTAAACCGCAACCCTCATGTCGCTGCGGAGTATCCTAAAATGGGATGTCGTTCGGGAGGGGCAAGGCGCGCCATGCCCGCAAAAGGTGAATTTCAACGGACCGTCAGCAGTGGCATAAATTTTGCATTTTGGATTGACCTATAGTGATACGTTGCCGTGATCAATCTTTTTGTAAGATTGGTCCAGCACGTTCGGCACAAAGATATCACCCTTTATGAAAGACTTCCATCGCGCTTTCCAGGCCGACGCGATCATGACGCAGCTAAGGGTGCACAAGTCAGAGTAAGGCACACAGGTTAATGAACAAATCTGGTTTTTTACGAGGAGGGTGGAAGATGTCAAATTATTTTGGAGATCTTGCCCAAAGCGTGATTGCCGGCCGGCAGGAACAGGTGAAGGAACTGACTCGCCAAGCTCTTGATGCGGGAACAGGTCCGGTCGAGATTATCAACCAAGGGTTGATTGCCGGGATGAATGTTGTCGGGGCCCGCTTTAAGGTCGGACAGATGTTTGTTCCGGAGGTTCTGATGTCGGCTCGGGCGATGAACGGAGGCATGGAACTTGTCAAACCTTTGCTGGTGGGTCAGGAATTGCCTTCGGCCGGTAAAGTGGTGCTGGGCACGGTCAAAGGAGATCTGCACGATATCGGCAAGAACCTGGTGGGCATGATGTTGGAGAGTGCGGGATTTACAGTTGTAAATCTGGGAGTTGATGCGGGTCCGGAGAAATTTCTGCAGGCCATTAAGGAGCACAAGCCCGGCGTCATCGGTATGTCGGCTCTGTTGACGACGACCATGCTGTCCATGAAGGATACGATTGAGGTGCTGAAAGAGGAGGGCTTAAGAAACAAAGTCAAAGTCATCGTGGGCGGGGCTCCCATATCCCAGGACTTTGCCGAGGAAATCGGGGCGGACGGGTTTGCGCCTGACGCAGCCTCGGCTACCGATCTCTGCAAGAAACTGCTGGCCTGACAAAACAGGTGGTCCGGAAAAACGAAGAAACAGGAGAAACAAAGGAACAGAAAAAACGATGGAACAGGAGAGGAGAAGAAGCAGAAAAAGACGAATGACCTGAAAGACGAACGGTCCGAGAAAGTGAATACGGAAAGGAGAGAACGAATTTTGACGAGAAGTCAGTACGTACGAGCGAATTACCAAGTCAATGCCACTCCACAATTTCACGTGTTGAGCGAACACCAATGTGAGGACATTTATTACGGCGCTCTTGAGGCTTTGGAGCGGACCGGAGCGGAGGTACACAGCCAGACGGCCTTGCGGATTTTCCGGGAGGGCGGCTGCCGGGTTGACGGCAACCGGGTGCGTTTCCCGGCTCGTTTGGTGGAACGGGCTGTACGCAGCACCCCCTCGCGCGTGGTCATTTCGGACCGTGAGGGGCACAGGTCCATGTTTTTAGAAGGTAACAATGTCTATTATGGACCGGGGCCAACGAACACCTACACCTTGGACCCTTTTACAGGGGAAAGGCGGCGGCCGAAAAAGTCTGATACGGTTCGGGCGGGAATTGTCTGTGATGCCTTACCCAACATAGCCTACGCTATGGATAACGGTACGCCCATGGATGTCACTCCCACTTTGGCAGACGTGCACGCCTTCCAGGCTTTGGTGGAGAACACGGTGAAACCCATTATCCATTGGGGTTTCGGGATCGAGCAATATCAGGACATTGTTGATATGGCGGCGGCGGTGACGGGCAGTCTGGAGGAACTCCAACGAAATCCTTTTATTATTCTCTATTCGGAATCCAGCCCGCCTCTGCGTCATTCAGAGGAGGCAATTGACAAGGCTATATTTGCCGCAAAAACGGACATTCCGGTAATTTACACCCCATGCACGTTTTCTGGTGGAGTGGCTCCGGCCACAATGGCCGGCAGTCTGGTGATTTCAGTAGCCGATTTTTTGGTTGGACTTGTGGCCGGTCAGCTAGTGCGCGAGGGCGCTTCTTTCATCATGGGCGGGTTGATTTCCACAATGGATATGTCGAGTTCCATTTTATCCTACGGTGCCACGGAATTGAGTTTGCTCTCAGCGGGCCTTACCGACGTGGCGCGCTATATGAAGATACCTATGTTTAGTACGGGCGGCTGCACAGACTCCAAGGTAATTGACGTTCAGATGGGCATTGAAGCGGCGTTTTCCATCTTGATTGCCGGATTGAGTGGTGCCAACGTTGTGCATGACTGCAATTACATGGAGTATGGGGCAACAGGATCGCTTGAGCTCATGGTGATGGACGACGAAATTATCGGCATGGTCAAGAAGATTCTCAAAGGTATCGAAGTAGATGACGAACACCTGGCAGTGGATGTCATTGATGCGGTAGGACCGGGCGGTCATTTTTTAGGCGAGATGCACACCATGGCGCATTTTCGCGACTTTTGGGCTCCAACCCTGATCAATCGTCTCAGATACGACGGCTGGAAAGCCGAGGGGTCAAAAACGATGGGGCAACGGGTTAGGGAAAAGACGCAAAATATCATAAACACGCACGAACCAGAAAGACTACCCAAAGACGTGTTGCACCGGATCCAAGAGGTCGTGGACCGGGCGGAAGCACGGGAAGCGGCCAAGAAGATTTCCAAATAACCCATAACGTTGACGCGGTGGAAGGGGTTATTTTCAAAGTTGACGGCTAGGCCGCCGGCATAGTGGCCAAATGGCGAGACCGTTTAGTGCGCTTGTTGGGCTTATGCCGAAGATCGAGACTCTGGGATGAAGTCCATCCCTATTGAACCATGGCGTGCGGCGTCCACTTCTACTCGTAGAGGTTTGCAGATATCAGAGTCTCATGGTCGGATGAAAACACTTAAACTGAGTATTTTTCGGGATTCAAGATTTGAGATTGCAGATTCGAGATTGCGGATAGGAGGCCAACAGATGTCAAATTATTTTGAAGATCTTGCTAAAAGCGTGATTGCCGGTCAGCAGGAACGGGTGAAGGAACTGACTCGCCAAGCTCTCGACGCGGGAACAGATCCGGTCGAGATTATCAACCAAGGGTTGATTGCCGGGATGAATGTAGTGGGGGCCCGCTTTAAGGTCGGACAGATGTTTGTTCCGGAAGTCCTAATGTCGGCCCGGGCGATGAACGGGGGCATGGACCTCGTCAAACCTTTGTTGGTAGGCCAGGAATTGCCCTCGGCGGGTAAAGTGGTGCTGGGCACGGTCAAAGGAGACCTGCACGATATCGGCAAGAACCTTGTGGGCATGATGTTGGAGAGTGCGGGGTTCACGGTTGTCAACCTGGGAGTGGATGCTGGCCCGGATAAATTTCTTCAGGCCATTAAGGAGCACAAGCCCGGAGTCATCGGTATGTCGGCATTGTTAACGACGACCATGCTGTCTATGAAGGACACGATCGAAGTGTTGAAGGAGGAGGGTTTAAGAAACAAAGTCAAAGTCATCGTGGGCGGGGCCCCCATATCCCAGGATTTTGCAGAAGAAATCGGGGCGGACGGGTTTGCGCCTGACGCAGCCTCGGCCACCGATCTCTGCAAGAAATTGCTGGCCTGAAAAAACAAATACGGAAAGGAGGAGGACAATGCCTGTCAAAAGCAATTATGTGGCCAATGCTACGCCCCTGTTCAGTATCCTGTCCCCCGGTCAGTGTGAAGAAATCCTTTTTGCAGCCGAGGAGGTTCTCGAACGCACCGGTGTGACGGTGCATGACGAGGAAGCCCGTGATATCCTGAAAAAGGCCGGGTGTTGGCTGGACGGCATCCGGGTTCGCATTCCTTCGGCCGTGGTCGACCGGGCCCTTAATTCTGTGCCGAAAAGGGTTACCCTTTGCAATAGCCGCACCGGTTCTCGGGATGTGCTGTTGGAAGGAAACAACGCTTATTTTGGTACGGGGTCTGATACCCCTTTTACCATCGACCCATACACGGGCCAACGGAAGCGTTCAACCAAGCAGTCCGTCAGTTGGGCTTGCAAAGTGATTGATGCCTTGCCCAACCTGGACTTTGTCATGTCACTGGGGATCGTACAGGATGTTCCTCTGCTTATATCGGACCGCCACCAATTTGAAGCCCAGGTACTCAACACAGGCAAACCTATTGTGACGACTGCCCATGACATCTATGGTTTTGCGGACATTATCGAGATGTGCGAGATCATCGCCGGAGGAGAAGAAGAGTTGCGCCGCAATCCTTTTATGACACTCTACGCGGAGCCGATCTCTCCTCTGCAGCATGCCTGGGAGGCGGCATCAAAATTGGTGCTGGCTGCCCGGAAGGGGCTTCCGGTTGTCTACACCCCATGCGTTATGGCCGGTGGGACAGTTCCGGCGACGATGGCCGGGGTGCTCACCAATGGCCTGGCTGAGTCCCTCAGTGGCTTGGTGATTAACCAAGCGACCCGGGAAGGTTCCCCCTTTATTATGGGCGGTGTTTTTACCATTATGGACATGTCGAGTACAATTTTCAGTTATGGCTCGCCGGAGTTTAATCTACTGATGTCCGCATTGGCGGATATGGCTCATTACCTGAAGCTCCCGATGTTTGGCACCGCCGGGTGCAGCGATGCCTGTGTCGTCGATGAACAGGCGGGTATTGAGGCAGCCCTGTCAATCGCTATGACAGCCTTGTCCGGACCAAATCTCAATCACGATGTGGGCTACATTGAATACGGATCGACATCCTCCCTGGAGTATCTCACGATCAACAATGACGTGATCGGCATGGCCCGTCGTCTCGTGCGTGGAATTAAAGTCAATGATGAGACATTGGCACTGGACCTCATTGACAAGGTGGGCCCGGGAGGGCATTTCTTAGCCGAGGATCACACGATGAAATACTTCAAGACGGAGACATACTACCCGGAACTGATCAACCGGCAACGGTATGATGCCTGGAAAGAAGACGGGGCCAAGACCCTGTTCCAGCGTGCCAATGAAAAAGTCAAAGACATCATCGAAAATTACCAGCCTGAGCCATTGCCTGCGGACGTTCAACAAAAAATCCGCGCGGTTGTCGAGAGGGCCGAACAGAAAGTCCGATAAGCGCGACAGAGATGGGCGAGGAATGGAGTGAGGGGCGATGCCCTTGGTGTTGGGAATTGACACAGGCGGCACGTTTACGGATGGGGTGCTGCTTGACGTCAGCACCAAAGAGGTTAAGAGAAAGGCCAAGGCATTCACGACACGTGAAGACTTGTCCATCGGCATCCGCAACTGTATTGACAATATTCGCGATTTGGATCCTCGCCAGGTTCATCTTGTGTCCCTTTCCACTACCCTGGCTACGAATGCCATTGTCGAAGGACGGGGTTGCCGGGTCGGGCTCATTCTCATCGGTCATGAGCCGACCGGTGAATTCCCGGCCCAAAGGACTTTTGTGGTTGCGGGTGGGCATGACATTAAAGGGATGCCGGTTGCGGAGCTTGACCTTGAAGCGGTTCATCAGGCTGTGGCGGAGATGCGAGGGCAGGTCGACACTGTGGCTATTTCCGGTTATCTGAGCATTCGGAACCCTGAACATGAACGGAACGTTCGCCAAACGGTCCGGGAGCTATGGGACGTGCCGGTCATTTGTGCGCACCAGCTCACAACCGCTTTGGGCTTTCATGAGCGGACGGTAACCGCCTGTTTGAATGCCAGGCTGTTACCGATTATTGCTGAGCTCCTGGCAGCCGTCAAAGAAGTCCTGGAAGAGAAAGGCATCCGGGTTCCTCTCATGGTCGTGAAAGGAGACGGGTCCCTAATGAGCGAGGAGATGACACGGGAAAAGCCCATTGAGACCTTATTGTCGGGGCCTGCGGCCAGTATTGTGGGGGCAACCTTTTTAACCGGGAGCGAATCCGCCTTAGCCTTGGATATGGGCGGTACGACGACAGATATCGCAATTCTGGAAAGGGGCCGCCCTCGCATGAACAGGGAAGGGGCTACGGTGGGCGGGTGGAAAACCAGGGCTGAGGCTGCGGAGATCAGCACGTTCGGCTTGGGGGGAGACAGTTATATGCAAGTGTCCCATGACCGGAAGCTGATTATTGGCCCCAAAAGGGTTTGGCCCCTGGCGGTCGCCGGGCAAAGGTTTCCCCATTTAGTTGAGGAGCTGACCCGTTCTGACCCGGATAGGAGTATCATCGACGCTCAACCGTCGGATTGTTGGATGTTGCTTAAGAAACCGGCTGGGAAAGATAGATGGAGTCACTCGGAGTGGCAAGTGGCAGAGGCTTTGGAGGACGGCGCCCACAATATTTTCACTTTGGCAGAGCGACTGGGAAGAGATCCTAATTTGCTGCCCCTCAAAGGACTGGAACAGGCCCAAGTGTTGGGGAAGATTTCTTTCACTCCAACGGACCTGCTGCACGTTCGGGGGATTTTCACCGACTACAATGTGACGGCGGCTATGGAAGGCGCACGGATTCTGGCCCGCCGTCTGCGCCTGGATGTTAACCGATTTGCCGAAATGGCTTTGCAGGAAGTCGAAGCCGGCCTGTGTCTGAACATCTTGCAAAGTTTCGCTGATCGGGCGGGTCTGCAAGCCAAATTGGGAAGTGAACCGGGTGCCGCTTTCGTCTTGAGTTCTTTACTGGCCCGGGCGGACAGTCAAGGGTTCAACACGGAAATTCACTTGGGCTATCCGATTGTGGCCTTGGGCGCACCGGTCTCCGCCTACCTCCCGCCTATCGGCAGGATTCTGCACACTCAGGTGTTGATTCCGCCCCATGCCGAGGTCGCCAATGCCGTTGGGGCTGCCTCGGGTCAGGTGGTGGAGACAGTCCGCGCCCTTGTCAAGCCTAACAGCGGTGGGGGTTTTGTGGTGCATGCGCCCTGGGGACGGGAGGCTTTCTTAAACTTGTCCGAGGCCGAAAGTTATGCCTTGGAAACGGCTCGGGCGGTCGCTTTGGAAAGTGCCGGGCGGGCAGGGGCCGTGAGCCCCGTGGTTATGGTTGAGAAACAGGAGGTGGTGAGTCATACGGCCGGAGCGAGTGACGACGTCGTGTTTCTCGAAACGCGCATTGTGGCTGCGGCCGTCGGGCATCCTCATTGGGAGGAGTGAATGTGAAAAGGAAGGTCTTCCTTTCGCGATACGACGTACTCGTAACCTGTTGGGAGGAATGAATGTGAAAGGAAAAGTCCTGGCTTGTCAGACGATGGCTGATGAAATTCAGAAGGTCCTCCCGCCCGGTCTCGACCTGGAACTCCTGCCTTATGCCTTGCATCGTGTGCCCCAGCGGCTGCAGTCCGAACTTCAGAAACGCATTGATGCCGACACCGATCATGACACTTTGCTCTTTGGTTATGGCCTGTGCTCCTACGGCGTGGTCAATCTCCATTCCGAACGCCATACTCTAGTTATTCCACGGGTGCATGACTGCATTAGTCTCCTCATGGGAGCGCGTGAAATTTACGATCGCGAGTTCGCAAAACATCCGGCCACGATTTATTTGAGTAAAGGCTGGATCGATCAAGGGGCCGAACCTTTGGCCGAGTTTAAGAGTTATGCCGAAGCATATGGAACCAAGGACGCGGAATGGATGATCGAGATGCAATACAGGCATTATCAACGGGTCGTTTTTATCGATACCGAGGTTGGCTGCCGGGAGAAGCTCGCCCTCTACACAAATAGCGTGGCCCAGTTTCTCGACGTCGCCTACGCTGAGCAACCTGGTTCCGTGAGGCTTTTGACCAAACTCTTCAGTGGGGACTGGGACCAGGAATTCGTGATTATTCCGCCCGGCAGAATGGTCATGCAACGAAGTTTTCTGTGATATCCTCCCGCTTCTGAGGAGAGTTGGACAGGATTTACGTACTTCCATTACAGCAGATATTCGGAACGATTTGACTTCCTCCCCGCGTTGAAACGCGAGGATTCCCAAGTTCCAGCACTCATGTAGAAGCTGAGTGCTGGACTGGCAGGCCGTACAAGTGGCCTCTATGCGGTCGCCGCTAGGCCGCCGCCTTTATCCCACGATCGAAACCCGTTTCAGCCTTTGCAAAATTTAATTTGTATAATTCGTTGAATGAGGGGGCCAGTCGTACATGTTGATAATCGGCGAACTGATTAATACCAGCCGGAAAGCTATTAAGCCGGCTGTGGAGCAGCGAGACTCAGCCTTTATCCAGAACCTGGCACAAAAGCAGGTGGATGCGGGTGCGCATTACGTCGATGTGAACTGCGGTACTTTGGTGCATGACGAGGTCCAGACGATGGAATGGCTCGTGGATACGGTTCAGGAAGCGGTGTCCCGGCCCCTTTGTCTCGACACGCCCAGGGCAGAAGCGATGGAAGCGGGGTTGGCCAGGGCCAACGGCCAACCGATGGTAAACTCTATCACCGCTGAGAAGGAGCGCTACGTCAGAATTTTGCCCCTGGTTCTCAAATATAAGGCGAAAGTAGTGGCTTTGTGCATGGATGACAAAGGGGTGCCGGCTTCAGCGGAAGAGCGTATCGCCATTGTTCGCCGCCTGGTTACAGATCTGACAGCGGATGGCGTCCCGGAGGATGATATCTATCTCGATCCCTTGATTACGCCCATCAGCACCGGGGACCATTATGGCCAAGCCGTTCTGGAGACCGTCCGTTTTATCCGCCGGGAATATCCACAGGTTCACGCCGTCTGTGGCTTGAGCAACATCTCCTACGGGTTGCCCCACCGCAAGATTTTGAACCAGGCGTTCATGATTCAGACCATGACGGCAGGTATGGATGCCTACATTCTTGATCCATTGGACAAATCGATGATGGGTTTCGTCTATGCCTCCCAAGCGCTCTTGGGCCAGGATGACTACTGTGTGCAGTATCTAAGTGCCCACAGGAGCGGACTTTTCGAGTAAGATTCGTCCGGACGAAAGTTCGAAGATTCGGCGGGAGCGCAGCTTGTCCGGCTAGTTGGCCCTGGCAAAGGTTCTGCTTTTCGAATCCTGGCTCGGGCGTTGGTAGGTCAAAGTCTGCCTAGGGCTCGGTTCCGTTTTTCGCGCGACATGTCTGAGCCCGATTTTGAGCCTTGTTCGTTCGAAAAGGCAAAACGGCATTTCAGCATGGAAATCAGACCGTTGGGCGTAGATGTCTGTTCAGCCCGGGCAGCCGTGCTATAATCAGACTTGTAGATTGCATACAGAAAAAACTGAATAGACAATACGGACGAAATAAGGTGAAGGATCTGGAAGATACACATGTCGCTAAGAATGGTCCGGAGACAGAAGATATTGAAGGAATGCGTGAACTTGTGATCGAGGCAATGTCGCAGTCCATGTCTCTCTACGGGTTTAACGCTACAGTGGGGCGCCTCTGCGGGATACTGTTTTTTGCTAAGGAGCCTATGAGTTTGGACGATATGAGTCAGGCTATGGGCATGAGTAAAACAAGCGTTTGCACGACTATTAAAACCCTGGTAGGTGCCAAAGCGGCTAAACAGGTGTGGCTGCGCGGAAGCCGCAAAGACATGTATGTGGCGGAGAAGAACTTCTTTCAGTATTTCAGCGATTTCTTTTGCAAGAACTTGCGGACGGAGGTGTCCCTCAATTTTGCCGTTCTCGATAAGGTATTGCCGTTTTATGAAAAAACCTTGGCGGAGGGAAATCCCTCGTCGATGAGAGCGGAAGTGGAGGAGGATCTTAACAAATTATTGGAAGTCAAAAGATACTACACCTGGTTGGATTCTTTTGTCAAACTATATTTGGAGGATCTAAAAATACTTCAGCTTCCTGATCTTGCCGAGTCCTCGGACGAACCATAACCACGCGCACGGATGAAGTTGTAGAAGTGGGAGTCTTAAGTTTGGATGAATGATGTAAAGGGGTGCTGAAAGGAATGCGTTTGGAAAGAGCTTTTAAAGTCAAAACTTTCGAAATGCCGACCGCTATCAAACACGGTTTGGGTGCACTCGGACAACTGGCGGACGAACTGGCGCTGCTTGGAGTCAAGAAACCGCTGCTTGTCACAGACCAAGGAGTGGTTAAGGCAGGGTTACTTGGGAAGATGCTCAATGTTTTGGACAGCAATCATTGCCAGTACGCCGTTTTTGACCAGGTGAAATCGGATCCGCCTGTTGAGCTGGTGGGACAAGGAAGAGAAATCTATCGCAGCAACGGCTGTGACGGATTGATTGCCATGGGCGGAGGCAGCCCCATGGATACGGCCAAGGCTATCGGGGTGGAAGTGGCCCACGGAGGTAACATCTTGGACTACGAAGCGGCGGACGGGAAACTGCCGTTGATCAAGCGTATTCCGCCCTTGATCGCCATACCGACGACGGCGGGAACGGGCAGCGAAGTGAGCCTGTGGGCCGTCATTACGGATCCGAAGCGACAGTTTAAGTTTAACGTGGGTGGCCCGCTGATTGCGGCACATGTCGCTTTGATTGATCCCACGCTCCACGTATCACTACCGGCAAACGTGACGGCTGCGACAGGTATGGATGCCTTGTGTCATGCCATTGAATGCTACACTTCGCACTATGCCCAGTCCCCTACCGATGCAGTGGCGTTGCTGGCCATTGATTACGCGGCCCGGTATTTGCGGCGGGCCTACGCCTACGGCAACGACTTGGAGGCGCGTTATGGTATGGCGATGTCGGCTATGCTGGCAGGCATTTCTTACGGCAGTGAGAGCGCGGGCGCCGTTCACGCCATGGCCCAAACGCTGGGCGGCATCGTTTCCATTCCCCACGGGGTCGCTGTGGGCACTTTGTTGGCCCCGGTTATGGAATACAATTGGATGGGCTGGCCGGACAAATATAAGAGAATTGCCCAGATGATGGGGGTTGATACGAACGGAATGGATGAGAGGGGGGCAGCTTTGTCCGCCGTGAAGGCTGTGGCCGATCTTGCCAAAGATGTCGGGATTCCTTCTTTGAGGGACTACGGGATCACGGAGCAAGACATTCCCCGCTTGGCCAGGGAAGCCGCGCATGACCCTCAAACCGTAGAGAACACGCGGGATATTGATGAAGGGGGATACGAAGCCATTTACCGTAAAGCGCTAATTTAGCTTGACAGGTCGCAGGGCCGGAATACATGAAGGAGGGGTCCGAATGAATCAGGAAGAGGGGATTAGGACCGACATCATGGAGGAGGCCGGGCGCATTTGGCGGGCTTCTGAAAACTCCGGTATATTGTTGCGATTTATTGGCGGACTGGCAGTGCGGCTGCATGCTCAGTCGTCGTTGCTGCCTGCGCTGGCGAGAAATTATAAAGACCTGGATTTTGTCACGCAAGCAGGGAACGTTCCCCGCCTGACCAATTTGCTCAAAGAACTGGGCTATGTGCCGGACAAAGCCTTCAATGCCTTAAATATGGGAAGGAGGCAGCTGTTTTACGAAACAAAAAGCAATAGGCAGCTGGATCTGTTTGTGGACACCTTTGAGATGTGCCACACGATACCTCTGCATGATCGATTGAGTGTGGAAACAATGACGATCCCACTGGCGGAACTATTTTTGTCGAAGATTCAGATTATTCAGCTGAACGAAAAGGACGTACGGGATCTGTTTGCTTTGCTCCTGGATCATGAGATTGCCGCAGGGGATGAGGAGGTGATTAACAGAGATATTATCGCAGAGAGAACGGCCAAGGACTGGGGCTTCTTTCACACGATCGAGTTGAATTTGGCCAAACTGCGCATTTTGATTAAGGATTACGAGCTGGAGGAAAAGGACAGGGAGCGGATACTGCAGGCTGTCAAGACAATTCTCGAGGTCATGAACAGCAGTAAAAAGGGTCTTAATTGGCAGATGCGAAGTAAGATTGGCGAAAAACTGGTATGGTATAAGCTCCCGGAAGAGGTGGGTTAATCAGATATTAGGGAGGGTTTGACCAATGGCGAACGACGCGAACGTTAATTTGTTTGCCCGGCAGGCCACCGGCCTGGTCAGGCATTGGTCGGTTTTCGACGCCTTTATTTACTCGTTTTTCTCCATCAATCTAATTACCCTCGGTTTTTACATTTTCTCTTCTGCTCCCAATGTTCCGAATGGACAGCTGATCCCTGCTCTGATTGTGAGTGCGCTGTTTATTCTGTTTGAGGTCGGCATCTATGCCATGATGATTTCGGTGATGCCCCGAGCCGGAGGAGATTACGTCTGGCAGAGCCGTATTTTGGGCGGAGGTTTAGGCTTTGTCTTAGCCATGACTGGTTGGGTATTGATCCTGTGGATGTGGATACCGGTGTATGGCTCTTTGCTTTCCTACGATGTCTTGACTCCGGTCTTGGCGATACTCAGTTCGATTGGGAACAGCGCGGGTTTGGCCGCCGCCGCGGTGTGGTTTACGAGCCAGACTGGGCTGTTCCTGTCCTCATTGCTTGTCATTCTGTTTGCCTTTATTGTGATTGGCATCGGCATGAAATGGTATGCCAGAATCCAAAAGATATCGTTTTTTATAGGGGCTTTGGGGCTCTTGACCGTATTTGTCATGCTGGCTGCCAGCACCCCGGCGCATTTTGCCGCGGAATTCAACCGATTCAGTCAGACTGTGTTTGGGGTCAAAGACAGCAATACTTATCAGAGCATCATAGCGCTGGCAGCCAAGGGAGGATATAAAGCTCTGCCTTTTGGCCATATGCCGATCATGGCCAGCCTCCCGCTAATTCCTTTGCTGCTTTTCTTCAATCTCTGGCCAAATTGGGGTTCAACTTTATACGGTGAGGTTCGTGGAGCGAGCGAATTCCGCAAGAATTTCTGGGGGATGGCGGCCGCCGTCATCATTACAACCGTTTTGGCGATTGTTCTTGTCGTCCTGTTGGCGAAAGGAATTGGTTGGGATTTTTACAACACGGCGAATTTTGCCTTTTGGAGTGGCAAATCTCCCTTGCCGGTTTTTCCGTTCCTCAGCTTGTATGTTTCGTTTCTAACCCAAAATCCCTTGCTTCAGCTCTGGTTGGTTCTGTCCATGAGCGCCTGGTTTTTCGGTTGGGCCGGTACCGTTTTCCTCTCTTCGACCCGGGTCCTCTTTGCGGCTGCTTTCGACCGTGTGCTGCCCGACTGGATCGCGGAAGTGTCACCAAAGCATGGCACTCCCTTCCGGGCACTTCTGGTCATGGTGGTTCCTTCAGTCGTGCTGAGTGCTTTGTACGCCTATTCACCGACCTTTGCCAAGATGACTCTTGATACAACGGTGGTGATTGCCATCACCTATCTGGGGACGACAATTGCCGCCATGATGTTGCCGTTCAAGGATCCAGAGCTCTTTCGTGCCTCGCCTATTGCGAAATATAAGGTCGGCAATGTTCCTGTCATTACGATCATATCAATAGTTTTTGGTCTCTTCCTGTTGTGGAACATTTACATGTGGCTGGCCAAGGCGGTGTATGGAGTCAATGATCCTCTGTCCGCGGTCTTCATGTTGATTCTCTACGTAATTGCCCTCGTCTACTTTTTCATATCGAAGAATCACCGCAAAAAACAGGGTATTGATTTATCTTTAGTCCAAAAGACGATTCCTATCGAATAATATTTTAGCGTCTTTTCCGGGTGGTTGATCCCTATGGCTGATGAGTAGGGTATGCCACCCGGACCCAGACCGAATCGCTATTGTATCGATCCGGATAGGCAGGAAAGAGGATCGGCAGAGCCCTTAACTCGGCAAAAATGGAAGGTTTCTGTAGCAAGCAATACTGGCGCGGGGTCTTTTGGAGGCTAATGATGACAAAATTGTTCTTTGCCACAGACGTTCACGGTTCAGACAAATGCTGGAAAAAGTTCGTATCAGCCGGGAAATTTTACAAGGCGGAAATTTTAATCCTGGGAGGGGACATGACCGGGAAGGCGATTGTCCCTGTGATGGAAACTAAAGGTGGGTTTAAGACAACCTTTCTGGAACAGGATTACATGATGCACAGCAGGGAGGAAACGGCCCAAATGGAGGAGTTGATCCGCAACCGGGGCTATTACCCGATTCGGATGGACTCGGACAGAATGGCGGACCTGGAAGCCCATCCTGAGAAAGTCAACGACTTATTTATTGATGTCGCCGTGTCCACAGTGGAAAAATGGATGGACTATGCCGAGGACAAACTGAAAAATTCCGGGATCAAATGCTACGTCTGTCCGGGCAATGACGACATGTTTGAAATAGACGAGGTGATCCGCAAGAGTGAGCTTGTGGAATTGACGGAAGGAAAAGTGATCAGACTCGATGAGCAGCATGAGATGATCAGCACAGGCTGGTCCAATCCTACTCCTTGGAACACTCATAGGGAATGCCCTGAAGATGAACTAAGGCGGAAAATTGACCCAATGGCTGAGCAGGTGGAAAACCTGAGTCAATGTATTTTTAATTTCCATTGTCCTCCTTATAATTCCGGGCTGGATGAAGCTCCGGAATTAGATAAAGATCTACGTCCGCGCTATGCGGGACGTTCTCTGGTTCCAGTGGGCAGCAAGGCTGTGAAAGAGGCGATCGAGACTTACAGGCCGTTGTTGGGATTATTTGGACATATCCACGAGGGAAAAGGAGTTAAGAAATTAAAAAAGTCAATCTGTATTAACCCTGGCAGTTCCTATGAACAAGGGGTTCTTATGGGGACACTAATTGAACTGGACAACAAAGGGGTTCGCAGCTATGTTTTAACTTCCGGCTGATTCCGGCCGAATGGAGAGGGGGTTTGGGTTTGGCAAGGCCCTATCTGAGTGTGTTAAACGCTGAGGAAATTGAGCGGATCAAAGAAGCCAGTATGGATATCTTGCAACACACCGGCCTCAAGATGGATTACGCCCCGGCCCGGGATCTTCTGCGAGCGCGAGGAGCCAAGGTTGAGGGAGAGATTGTCTTTTTCCCACCAAGGCTGGTGCAGGAAGCTGTCATGTCCGCGCCGCGCGGCTTCAGGCTGTATGCCCGTAATCCGGCCAGGAACGTGAGCATTGGTGATGGGAATCCGGTATTTGTTCCGGGTTATGGCGCACCTTTTATCACTTCTATAAGCGGGGCTAAGCGCAAGGCTGTGTATGAGGATTTTGTCCAATTGGCCCGTTTGGCGGGAGCCAGTCCCAACATGGACATTACCGGCGGGGTTCTGGTCGAGCCTCATGATATTCCCGAGAAGCACAGGCATCAACAAATGCTCTATGCCTGCCTGTCAAATTCAGACAAACCGTTTATGGGCAGCGCGACCGGGGCGGAGCACGCGAGGGATTCTTTGGCTATGGCGGCGACCCTGTTTGAGGATGACGATGAGAGGCCCTCCCGACCGGTGATGATCACCTTGATCAATTCTCTCACGCCTTTGATGTATGACGCCAGGATGGCAGGGGCTTTGATGGAATATGCCACGGCCGGTCAGCCCTTGATCATTGCATCTCTGGGCATGGCAGGATCGACCATGCCGGCGACTCTGGCATCTGTTTTGTCCCTGCAAAACGCGGAGGTTTTGGCCGGGATCACCTTGGCTCAGGTTGTGCGCGAGGGGACGCCGGTTGTCTATGGGTCAGTTTCGTCAATCACGGAGATGCGTTACGGTTCGTTGAGCATTGGGGCGCCGGAAGGTGCCTGGATTATTGCGGCGGCGGCGCAGATCGCTCACTCTTACGGTTTGCCTTGCCGGGCTGGGGGGTCTTTGACCGACAGCAAATTACCCGACGCCCAAGCGGCGTCGGAGAGCATGATGAATATGCTGACCACCGGTTTGGCCGGAGTGGATGTGATTCTTCACGCGGCAGGCATCCTGGAATCCTATGTATCTATGTCCTTGGAGAAGTTTGTTCTTGATGACGAGGCTTGCAGCGCCGTCAAACGATTCTTAAGGGGGGCCGATATAAATAAGGATACTTTGGCAGGAGGGTTAATCCACGATATCGGGCCGGGTGGAGAGTTTCTCTCGACAGAACATACGTATAGGCATTTTCGTTCGGAGTTTTGGCAATCACCTTTGGCAGAGCGGGGCAGTTATGATCAATGGCGGCTGGAAGGAACTCGCACGGCATTGACTAGGGCCCAATTACGTTTGCAAGAAATATTAGGAAATTACCAGGTGCCGCCCCTGCCTGAGAAGGTGGAAAAGCGCCTGCGCGAGAGAGCCGCTAGGTAAACTGACGGGGAGGTAACCGCATGAAGGGCTACAGCGGGAAAATTCTAAGGGTGGATTTGGGCACACGCGAAATGCGGATCGAGGAACCGCCCCGCCTATGGTACGAAAAATACTTAGGCGGGAAAGGATTGGGCTATCGCTATCTTTTACAGGATGTTGACGCGAAGGTCGATCCTCTGGGACCGGACAATGAGATCATATTCATGAGCGGTCCGTTTGCCGGCACGATTGTTCCCACGTCTTCACGCCTGGCGGTCTTGACGAAATCCCCGGCGACCGGAACGATTCTGGTAAGCCTGGTCGGTGGGGGGGTTGCCGCGGAGCTGAAGTATGCCGGATATGACGGAATCATCATTTGTGGTCGGGCCGCGAGCCCTGTCTATTTGTACGTCTCCAATCATAAGGTTGCCGTTGAGAAGGCCGATGCGCTGTGGGGAAAGGGGATCCACGAAACGGAGGGCTTGTTGCGAGAGAAATATAAACCGGAAGTCAAGTCTTTGACGATTGGTCCGGGAGGAGAAAACAAAGTTCTTTATGCCTGTATTACAGTCGATGCTTATCATCAGGCCGGTCGCGGAGGATCAGGGGCGGTGATGGGCAGCAAAAACCTGAAAGCCATTGTTGTGCAGGGTTCGTCAGGGGTGCAGATCGATAATGATATGAAAAGCTTTTTGAATTATATCCTGGAAATTCGCCAGCATGACGTTTTGACGGAAGCACACCTTTGGACTGATTTGACCGGAACCCCGGGTACGGTGGACGCCTCACAAGAAATCGGTGTTCTACCGACCCGAAATTATCAGGATGGCCAATACGAAAAAGTGGCCGGAATTAACAGTGACGCAGTCAAAACGAAGTTGAAGAGAACAAGAGCCTGTGCCACCTGTCCTTTAGGATGCGGGCGGTTTACACAAGCCAAGGATGGAAGTTCGGTCGAAGGGCCGGAATATGAGACCATTGGTTTAGCCGGGTCGAACTGTGATGTCGACGATATGGACACATTGATCCGCTTTAACAAGTTGTGCGATGATTTGGGACTGGACACCATCTCCACCGGAGGAGTATTGGCTTTTGCCATGGAGGCGACAGGAAAAGGGATTTATGATTTTGGGATCCATTTCGGCGAAGAGGAGAAAATGCTGGACTATGTAAAGAAAATCGCCGGGCGCCGGGGTGTGGGAAACATTTTGGCCGCCGGGGTCAAGCGGGTGGCAGCCGACGTGGGAGGGCAAGACATTGCCATGGAAGTGAAAGGGCTGGAATTCCCGGCATTTGATCCCCGGGGGAGTTACGGCATGGCCTTGGCTTATGCCACTTCGGATCGGGGAGCATGTCATCAGCGGGCTTTTGCCATTGAAGAGGATGCTTTTGGCTCGATGGATCCTTTTACTTTTGTCAATAAAGCGGAGGTCGTAAAGCGGCAGCAGGATTACAACAGTGCTAAAGATTCATTGATTATCTGCGACTTTTGGCGCCCGTCTCCCGAAACCCTGGCGGAAATCTACACCAGAGTCACCGGTTGGCCCATGACGGCTGAAGAGTTGAAAAGCTGTGGCGAGCGAATATGGAACATGGGGCAATTGTTTAACCAAGGTGCGGGCTTTGATAGAAAAGACGACTATCTGCCTCCAAGGGTCTTACATGATCCACTTTTACAAGGTCCGGCCGCCCATAAGACATTTAAGGTTGATGAATTTACCGCAAGTTTGTCAGAATTATACGGGTTGCGCGGCTGGGATGAAAGTGGGAAAGTACAAAAAGAAAAGCTTAGACAACTGGGGATGGATGACGGGATAGCAGGGGGAGCTGAACCATGAAACTTGTGTTGGATTCCTCACGCTGTACCGGTTGCGAGAGCTGTGAGCTAGCCTGTGCCGCTTTTCATACCAACGCATTCGATCCGGGAAGATCCAGAATTCGAATTGCCAATGATCCTTATCGGGGAGAGAGTCAAATTAATGTTTGCCGGAATTGTCCGGATCACCCCTGTGTGGACGCATGCCGGTTTGACGCCTGTGTCTATAATGACAGGACTGGCTTTGTAGAGGTTCGCGATGAAGCCTGCTCACGTTGCAATGCCTGTGTTGTTGCTTGTCCTTATGATGCTGTTTTCCTGGATCCTATGACTGAACTGCCACTGATTTGTGACGGCTGTTCAGGGATACCGCGATGTGTGCCATTTTGCTACAAGGAGGCAATCCGGCTGGAGTAGACGAATGATAAAATCCGCTTAAAGGGAGAAACTGGCTTTTCGCCATTGAAACACGGCTATTCATGGCTGACGTCTTTTCCGGAAGGAGGGTGGTGATATAATGATATTTGTACGAAGTGTACAGAAGAAACTGAATGAACATTATTAATCAGAATTTTGTTACGGATATCCAAAGAGTTCACAACATGATAGTTAAGGCCGGAGTTTTAGAGACAGCCGCAAGCCCATCTGTATGGTTTACCAGACAGGAGTGTTTTGCGGCTGCTCTTTTAGAAGAAGAGGTTTTACGGAAAGCGGGAGGCTTGCGCACGTGGCGGATGTTGGTTTGGCGGAGACAGGGGATCTTGCGTTCCCGCGCAAAGTCGCGATGCTCATGTGGCTGATGGTTCGGGATTTTGGCCTATACCAGATAGTGGGTGTATCTAGCTTTTGAAGGCAGATGTTGGAAAAGTAAAGAAACGAGGGAGGCAGAAAAAATGTTTGAAGTCAAAAAGATGTGGATCAACGGGGAATGGATACTGGCGGAATCGGGAAAAATTCGTGATCTTATTAATCCCGCAAATGAAGAGGTTTACGCCCGAGTCACGGAAGGGGATGTTGCCGATACCCGGAAGGCGGTTGCCGCAGCTAGAGAGGCGTTTGACCATGCCCCTTGGGCGGAGACCCATGTGACGGAACGGGCGGCAAAGCTGGTGAAAATTGCCGACTTGATCGAAAAAGATGGAGAGAACCTAGCGGTGCTGGAGACGACGGGCACCGGAAAGGGGTTGCGTGAAAGCCGCTCTGACGTGGCGGATGTCATTTCGGCCTTCCGTTACTTTGCCGGACTAGCGGATAAGCCTGGCGGGCAAACCTTTGATGTTCCTGCCTCGGCCATGAGTATGGTCTTGCGGGAACCACTTGGAGTCTGTGGGCAAATTGTTCCTTGGAACTATCCCATGCTGCAAATCTCCTGGAAGCTTGCCCCGGCTCTGGCGGCGGGGAATACATGTGTCGTTAAACCCAGTGAACTCACTCCCTTGAGCACCATTAGGATGATGGAATTGATTGAGGAGGTGGGATTTCCACCGGGTGTCATAAACCTGGTTCTGGGTCCGGGGCCGACGGTCGGCAACGAGCTGGCCGCCAGTGAACAGGTTGATTTTATCTCCTTTACAGGAGGACCGATCGCCGGCCGCAGCATCATGCAGGCGGCTGCCTCCAATTTCAAAAGGGTTGCTCTGGAATTAGGCGGCAAATCACCCAATATTATCTTCGCCGATGTCGATCTGGATCTGGCCGTTGACTATGCACTGTTTGGTATTTTTGTGCATGCCGGGCAGGTTTGCTCAGCCGGTTCCCGTCTGCTGGTAGAGGAATCCATTCACGATGAATTGGTGGATCGCCTCATTCAGAGGGCCCGGAAAATTAGGTTAGGCAACGGCATGGATCCCGAGAGTGAAATGGGACCGTTGATTTCGGCGCTTCACAGAGAAAGAGTAGAGAATTATATCCGTATCGGTATCGAGGAAGGAGCAAAATTGGTCTGTGGCGGAAAACGGCCGCAGAACTTCGCCAAAGGATATTTCTTGGAGCCGACCGTTTTTACCGATACTCGTCCCGAGATGAGAATTGTCCGGGAAGAGATCTTCGGTCCTGTACTGGTGACCCAAAAATTCAGCTCGGAAGAAGAGGCGGTAGAGCTGGCTAATGCTACAAAGTACGGGCTGGCGGGGGCTGTTTGGACTAATGATGTAACCCGGGCTCATAGAATCGCCCGCAAACTGCGTGACGGTATCGTGTGGATCAACAATTACCATCCATATTACGTAGAAGGACCATGGGGCGGCTATAAACAAAGTGGCTTCGGGCGGGAACTGGGAACCTTTGGCTTTGACGAATACAGCCAAATCAAACAGCTGGTCATCAACTTAGATGTCGCTCCCGTGCGTTGGTTCAAAAACTGAATTCTTCCCACAAGCCGTTGCCAGTTGAGGAGGTGATGTCTTTGACTGAGAGGACAGTGATCGGGTGTTCCATTGTTTACTGTTTGCACCTGGAGAAAGAGACAGTGTGACCAAGGTTTGGGCTGTTTTGCTGTAAGGGGGTTGAAGAAAAATTTTATCTTTAAAAAATGTGACCAAGGTTTTTCCCGAGGGCACCGTGGCAGTGAATGACTTTTCCCTAGATATTCAGCGAGGAGAATTTGTTGTGTTGATTGGCCCGTCGGGGTGCGGCAAATCGACAACGCTACGCATGATCAACCGCCTTGTGGAGCCTTCGTCCGGTACGATTGAGATTGACGGACAAAACTATGAAAAGTATCACCCGGTTGAACTCCGGCGCCGTCTAGGATATGTGATTCAGCAGGTGGGGCTTATCCCCCATTTGACGATTGCCGAAAATATCGCTTTCGTCCTCAGACTGAAAGGGGTGAAGGAAAACGGGCGTCGGGCACGGGCGAGGGAATTGCTGGAGTTAGTTGAAATGAATCCAGACTTGTTCATGGACCGTTATCCCTCGGAACTGAGCGGAGGTCAGCAACAGCGGATTGGGGTTCTGCGTGCTCTGGCGCATGATCCAGATATCATTCTGATGGACGAACCGTTCGGTTCCCTGGACCCTATCACGCGTGAACAGTTGCAGGACGAATTAAAAAGTCTACAGCTTAATGTGCAGAAGACGATCATTTTTGTGACGCACGATATGGATGAGGCCATCCGCATGGCTGACCGAATCGTGATCATGAGGGAAGGCCGGATCGTTCAGGTGGCGAGCCCCAATGTGATTTTACGGGCTCCCTCCGACGATTTTGTTGCTAACTTCTTTGGCCGGCAGCGACTGTCGTGGCAAACGATTAAAATGCCGGTAAGAGAGATCATGGATAGGTCCATTACGTCAGTTTCACAGAAAAGTAGCTTGGCACATTCTCTTGAAGAAATGCTCCGGCGGGGAATTGACCAGATAGTTATCTCAGACGAAAATGATAAGTTCCAAGGATTTGTTTCCTTGGACGATTTGAGGGGAACGTTGAAACAAGACTTGGAGATGTCTGTCGATAGCTTTTCCAAAGTGCATAAGGAAACGATTCCACCGGAATTCAGCGTACTGAACGGTATACAGATCATGATTGCCCACAAAATTAATAAAATTCCGGTCACGGAAGCTGACGGCACTGTGGTAGGTAGTGTCAGCTTGGATAGTGCAATAGAGCTTTTGACGGGTGTAACCGGTGCTGAATCGGCAGCCCTGGCAAGCGACGACGGGAAAAACGGCGGCCCCGCCCGAAGAAAGGCGGTGAAAAGACGCGAATGCTGATCACGGAAACAATTCGGTTTTTTGTGCTTCACCACAATGAAGTACTTAAAGCCACCGTACAACACCTATACTTGGTAGCTATTCCGATGGCTTTCTGTATTCTCATCGCCATACCACTGACTATTTTGGCGACTAGGGTACAGAAACTGTACCCTTGGATTATTGGGTTCAGTAATGCCATGCAGACTATTCCTAGCCTTGCCCTTCTTGCTTTGTTAATCGCGATCGGCAGCGGCATTGGGCTCGTCCCCACTGTGGTGGCACTCTTCCTCTACAGTTTGATGCCCATTGTCCGAAACACTTTTGTCGGCATCAATGGCGTGTCGCCTGAAATCAAAGATGCGGCTATGGGCATGGGTGTCACGAATTGGCAGCTGCTCTGGATGATTGAATTACCCTTGGCGCTAAAAGTAATTATAGCCGGCATTCGTTCTGCCTTGGTAGGGACTATTGGCTTTGCGACCCTGGGGGCGTTAATAGGAGCCGGCGGCCTGGGATCACTGATTTTACGCGGGCTAAGTATGGCCAGTAACGACATTGTGTTGGCAGGTACTCTACCGGCGATGCTGATGGCTTTTTTGGCAGAGTTTCTGATGAGCCGACTGGAACTCTTGCTGACGCCGCGCGGTTTACGAGTGCGCAAAGGGTGAAACGGCTGACACAAATGCTGTATTCCGGCATCCGGTTGGAATTACGTCTCAATATCAAAGTTGAAGGAGGTTAGCGAATCATGTCGAACGGTCGTTTGCTTAAGCTAACGGGAGTTGGATTGATTGTAGCGTTGACGTTGTTGGGGTGTGGCACACCGGCCGCCAATCAGGCCGCTGCCACAGGCTCAACGGGGTCCGAACAGTACCCGATCAAGGAAATTAACATTGCGTCCCAAGCGCAGAGTGAGGCCATCATCGTCGACAACATGTTGAAAGAAATTATCGAAAGCCAGACGCCCATTAAAGTCAAGCTGCAAGAAACCAGTGGCGGATCAGCACTGACCCATTCACTCATGGAAAAGAATAATATTCAAATGTACTTTGGGTATGATGGCACGGAGCTGGACAAGATTTTTCACCTGAAGTATACCGCGGGGGAATTTGTGGGGCACCCTGATGCTGTTAGCAAGTATGTTAAGGATAACGAATTGAAAAAGTTCGGCATCTGGGTGTCGCCGTCGCTAGGGTTCCAGGATACGTACGCGATAGCGGTCAAAGGGGATGTGGCCAAGCAGGACCATCTAAAAACCTTTTCGGACTGTGCTCCCTATGCCAAGAATTGGATTTTCGCCACTGATCCTGACGTTATCAGCGATGTCATGCCTGGATTTGAAAAGGCCTATCCGAATCTCAAGTTCAAGAAGGTCATCTCAATGGATTATAATTTGATGTACCAGGCTCTCGCCAATAATTCCGTTCAGGCTATTATGGCATTCTCCACGGATGGACGGCTGACGAAGCTGAAGGAGGTGCCCTTGACCGACAATAAGAATTACTTTCCCCCGTACAACGGCATTGTTCTGATCACGAATGACGTTGTCCAAAAAGATCACCTTGATAAAGTGCTGGCTAAATTATGGGGTTCGATCTCAACATCCGAGATGACTCATATGAACGAACTGGTGGATGTGGAGAAGGATGACCCAGCGAAAGTGGCCCACGACTTCCTTACCCAGAAGGGAATCATCTAAAAGAGAGGTAGTTGACAGCCAAGATTTTAGCGTCCAGATCCTAGGTTTTGTAATATATGGGAAGGCGAAATGTAATCTAGCGAGAGATGGGTAGGGGGTTAACAATGAATGACTTGGCCTTTCCGCACTCTACCGGCGAGGGGTGGAAAGGCCAAGTGCTTGTTTTCAGACTATCGGTGCCAGACGGGATGTTGTCGGACACCCCTGCTGGTACGGTGTCGGGTAATAAGTCATTGCAGTCATCAAGCGGCTGGGTGTAGAACCCGTCGCACTAAAAATAAAAGGGGAATGCCGTGATGCAGTTTATCAGAGAACCATCGAAAAAAGTGCCGGTGTTTGCTGAGGTTGACGTTCTGGTGGTTGGAGGCGGGCCCGCGGGATTAGCCGCTGCTATTTCATCCGCGAGGGAAGGCGTCAGCACGATGTTGATGGACCGTTATGGCTGTTTCGGCGGCGTTATAAGTCAAGTTGGCGTCGAAGGATTTGCTTGGTACAGGCACAAGGGAACGACTGAAGCCGGTGGCTTGACCTATGAATTCGAAAATGTGGCACGGGCTCTCGGTGCAAGCACCCCCAGAACGGAATCCGATAGCGAAGCTCTTGACGCGGAAATGTTTAAGTATGTTGCCGACAGCATAATTCGGAGTGCCGGTATAAGGCCGCTCCTTCACTGCTATGCCGTAGGGGGGATCATCGAAAATAATGCCATAAAGGGAATAATAACGGAGAGTAAATCCGGACGCATGGCGATATTGGCTCGGCGTGTTATCGACTGTACAGGAGACGGTGATGTTGCGGCTAATGCGGGGGTCCCATTCACCAAGAGGGACAAACTCTCTTGGGTAACACCGGTGTTTCACTGCAGAGGGGTAGATGGCAAGAAGTTCCTGGATTTTGTAAAACAGGACCTAAAACCTACTTTCGCTGACTGGAGCGGTGAGTGGTCCGTAGAAACTGGTGGCGAGGAGAAAGACATGTTTAGCCCCTATCTGGCTAAGCCGTTTAATGACGCGATTAAGGACGGAATTTTGGAGAAAGTTGAGGGTATAGAATACGGAGGTTCTTATGGCACGGTTTCTCCGGAGGGTGATGTTACACAGCTTAACGTCGTGTTCATCAGTGGGGTTGACAGTACAGATGTCAAAAGTCTGACGGACGCCGAGATCAAAGGCAGAGAAGCCGTTATCAACGCTATTCATGTGTTGAAAAAATATGTACCGGGTTTTGAGAACGCGCGCCTGAGGAACTTTGGCATGACCATTGGAACAAGGGAGTCGCGCCAGATAGAAGGGTATTATCGGATGACCGGTAAAGACGTTTTGAATCAAGCCAAATTTGAAGATTCCATTGGAATTTTTCCTGAGTTTATTGACGGAAATGGAGTCCTGCGTCTACCAACGACCGGACGTTACTTCCAGATTCCTTACCGGGCGATCCTTCCACAAAAGTTAGATAACCTGCTTGTGGCAGGGAGGTGTATTTCCGGCGATATTTTGGCCCAGGGTGCATTCAGAAGCATGAGTTGCTGTGTACTAACCGGCCAAGGAGCAGGTGTCGCCGCCGCAGTATCCATAAAGGAAGATCTGTCCACCAAAGAAGTTGACATCAAGAAGGTTCAAAGCGCCTTGGCAAAGCAATACGTAAGGATTTTCTGAGTTGCGCTTGCACCATTGTACTGAACAGAGGGACGAGTTTCCGGACAAATATCAGATGGCCCTTTTCGAATGGGCGTCAGTACGGAATCGCGACCGGACACTGGACGGGGAAGATTCCGGTGGGCGCGGGACCACTGAGCATTGTGCCCTGTCTAAGGTGTCCCGGGGCACATGCGCAATACGAGTGCTTGAATAGGAAATCGGACGGTCGGACAGCCATTGCGCAAGCCCACAACCGCCAGATGTCTTTAGGACACCTGTCTCGCGCCGTTTTCGAAGATCTTTCTTGAAGTGGGGTATTGAATTGTCAAAGAAATTGGAGTATATTAATTATGTTGTTAGATTTTCTCTGCGGGGAAACTCCTGAAAATTTGAATCGAGGCTAAGAGTAAAAGAGAAGCCGCTGATATGTCTACCTTTTGTGAAGGTTGGCATGTTTGCGGCTTTTTCCTTGCGCTTGGCCAGCGGAAGTTAAAAGGGGGGGCTGTGTCTAGAGCGAGTTCCTTATTGGTGCACCATCACTTTAGTTTCAACTTCATCCCAGGTCTTTCGGTCTTCTCTCAAGATCTTGAACCTCAATAATTTCTTTGAGTTGTTCTCCCCAAAGGTCTGTACAAAGATTGTAGAATTGAAACCTTTGCCTATCAGTACTAGATTTACAGGTAATTGATACATCAGGAGGTTAAACAATGGCTAAAAAGGATAAGAGCCCAAACAAGTGGCTGACACTAACAGTGTTGTCGATGGCCGGATCCATAATCTACAAATTGCCGTATTTGCGGGAAACATATTACATCCCATTGCAACAGGCGACAGGTACAACAAACGAGCAATTGGGGCTTTTAATGACCGCTTATGCACTGGCAAATTTCATTTTGTATTTTCCGGGTGGCTGGGCCGCGGATTCATTTTCACCAAGAAAGTTAATCGCGTTTTCGCTAATTGCAACGGGAATTACGGGATTTTATTTCGCCACGTTTCCCCCGTTTCCAATCCTGTTGCTTTTACACGCATTTTGGGCGGTTACGACCGTATTTACCTTTTGGTCGGCTTCAATTCGAATTATTCGATTATTAGGTGACAGCAAGGAACAAGGAAGATTATTTGGACTCTGGACATTTGGTAAAGGTCTCACATCGGTAATAGTAGGTTTTATTTCCGTTCCGATCTTCACACATTTAGGCGACGGTGTTCTGGGATTAAGAGGGGCCATCATTTTCTACTCAATCTTAACCATTCTCATTGGCATATTGTCATATCTCGTACTTGACGACAAAAGGCCAACCGAGGAATCCAGCCGAATTGTAATTAGGCAGATGGCTACAGTACTGAAAATGCCTTCCGTATGGATAGCCGGAGTCATTGTTTTCTGTAGCTGGAGCGTATATATCGGTTTTGGTATGGTTACCCCATTCTTGACCGACGTGTTTAAGATGTCGGTTGCGTTTGCTGCAATAGTTAGTATTGTTAGGGCCTATGTTCTCTTTTCTGCCGGCGGACTTTTAGGAGGCTTCTTGGCGGATAAACTCGGCTCGCGGATTAAGTTCATGTTATACGCTTTTTTAGGTATGATAGCTTTTACCGGCGTTTACTACTTCATTCCGGGAAATCCAAATTTTATTGAAGTTGTGGTTATCAACTTGGTGATTTTGGGTCTATTCGTTTATGCTGGCGAAAGTGTATTCTTCTCCATCATCGATGAGGTGAGGGTTCCGGAACACGTATCAGGTACAGCAGCTGGGTTGATTTCGGTAGTGGGCTATTTCCCGGAGATTTTTCTCTATACACTGGTTGGAAAGATGGTAGACAATAACCCGGGTGTAGTCGGTTACAGACACATCTGGCTCTTTATGATTGCCTGCGCAATTATAGGAGCAGTTTCTACCGCGGCCCTATATAAGATCAATAAAAACAAGGGAAAAACACTACAAACACCAGGCGCGGCGTAGGTTTTTCCCGGGCAACAAGTTTCTCGAACTCCGGGCTGTGGGGGGCGGCGTCCTCCACAGTTCTTGCATAGCTTCTTGGGTATTATGACAACAAAGGTACCATTACCTTTTTGCACTTTAGAGAATAATGAATGTGGAAGAGAGGAATCCCACCGTGAAGTTCGTACATGAAGTTGCCAGGAAAGTACCGGTGTTTGCCGATGTAGATGTTCTCGTAGTGGGAGGAGGGCCCTCAGGATTAGCTGCGTCCATAGCGTGCGCCAGGGAGGGCGTCAGTACATTATTGGTGGAACGGTATGGCTGTTTTGGGGGTGTTATAAGCCAAGTCGGCATTGAGGGGTTCGCATGGTATCGGCATGATCAAACGGTTGAAGCCGGGGGTCTATCCTTTGAGTTTCAAGACCTAGCAAAGGCTGTTGGGGGAAGTGCGAAGGAGCCCCAATCGAATAGCGAAGCCCTTGACGCCGAGATGTTTAAATATGTTGCCGACAAAATGATTCGGGAGGCTGGTGTCAGGCCATTGCTTCACTGCTTTGCAGTAGAGGCGATAGTTGAGAATAATGTATTAAAGGGTATAATCACTGAGAGTAAATCTGGTCGTTTGGCCATACTGGCTAAACGAGTGATCGACTGTACGGGAGACGGGGATATAGCAGCTCTGGCGGGCGCTCCGTTTACGAAGAGGGAAAAACTCTCGTGTGTCACTCCCGTATTCCACTGTCGAGGTATAGATGGCAAACGGTTTCAGAAATATATTGACCAGGATCTTAAACCTACGTATGGCGATTGGAAGGGCGACTGGGCTATGACGACGAACGGCAAAGAAGACGACATGTTTAGCCCATACCTGGTCAAGCCGTTCATTGACGCCATAAGGGATGGCATGTTGAAGAAAGCGGCTAATATCGACTACGGTGGTTCTTATAGTACGGTTTCTCCCGAAGGGGACGTGACTCAATTTAATGCTGTATTTATTAGCGGAATTGATGGTACAAATGTTGAGGACCTGACAAATGCCGAAATTCAAGGGAGAGAGGCAGTTGTCAATACCATCGCCGTGTTAAGGGAATATGTGCCCGGTTTTGAGAACGCGCGGTTGCGAAACTTCGGCATGACCATCGGCGTGCGGGAATCCCGCCAAATCGAAGGATATTATAGGATGACTGGTGAGGATGTTATGAATCAGGGGAGGTTTGAGGATTCCATCGGTATCTTTCCCGAGTTTATTGATGGTAACGGTGTGCTGTGGATTCCAACAACCGGCCGGTATTTTCAAATACCTTATAGGGCCATCCTTCCTCAAACAATAGATAATTTGCTCGTAGCAGGCCGATGTATATCTGGAGACATTATGGCGCACAGTGCTTTTAGAAACATGGGGTGTTGCGTTGTGACAGGTCAAGGAGCGGGTGTTGCAGCTGCAATATCGGTTCGAGATGACGTACCTACGTCCGAAGTTAATATTGCAAAGGTCCAAGAAGCTTTGGAAAGGCAAAATGTAAGAGTTTTCTAGGAAACGGGGGAAGGAAATCCTTCGGGACGCTTCCCTCGTTCAAACGGCTGCTTACTTAAATTGAGACCACGAAGGTGGTCCTTTTTCTTTTTGCGCCCACAGAGGAAGCCACAGGAACCGAAACAAAATGCTGAGGCAACTTTGGCAACAGTGGTGAAACATTAACGACAATTTTATCAGGTCTTTACAAAGACGGCAGTGTGCTCTGACAGAAATGAGTTAAACTGTATAAATGTAGCAGAAGTTACGCAGCTCGCATCACTTACACGGGCATTTTGAAGGAAATTTCAATTTATTCGTAAATGTTCACTGAACCGTTCATTAAATTTCGTTAGTTAGGCCAATTGTTATTTTTTGACTGGCAACGTGTCCCGCTCTCTGTTAGAATAGGGGCATGAAGACAGATCAGCAGAAACAGCCCAAAACTCAATCGACGAAGAGACGGAAGTCCGAGAAGCCAGCCTGCACATTTCCCGACTGTGGCCCGGTCAAAGTACTAAAAGAACATGTGAAAGGGCTTGCAGAAGAGAATGCCTTGCTCAAGCAGGAGCTTGCCAACCGGGATGCCCACATTGAAGAGGTGGAAGCACAACTGCGCAACCTACGGGCAGACTTATTTGGGACTTCCTCAGAAAAATCCCGACCGGACGACCTTCACTTGGTCGAAAAGGACGAGGGTGCCTCGGATGACGCCGCTGATCCTCACTTGGCTTCACCCAAGAAAGGAAAGAAGAAGCGAGGTGCCCAGGTTGGCCATCCAGGACATGGTCGCCATATTCCACGGGACCTCCCCATGGTTGAAGTGACCCACGAGATTCCGCCCGAGCAGAAGGTTTGTCCATTCTGTGGCAAACCTTATCGAGATGTGAATTTAGCAGAAGACTCGATGGAAATCCACTATGAGGCCCGGGTGGTTCTCGTCAAACACCGTCGGAAGAAAGCGGCCAAGACCTGTGAGTGCTCTGGGCCAGCCATCATAACGGCGCCCAAACCCCCGCAGCTTATTCCCAAAGGCAAGTTTAGTCTCGCCTTTTTGGTATTTATGATCGTGCAGAAGTACTTCTTCCAGATTCCGCTGAACCGTCAAATTCGGCAGTGGGAACTTGAGGGTTTAGATATCAGTGCCGGGACGTTGACTGGCTGCTTTCGGGCAATTCAAGCCTTTCTTGAACCGCTCTATGCGTTATTGATTGAAGCGAGCCGCGGGGAAGAGCACTGGCACATTGATGAGACTCGCTGGATGGTTTTTGCCGAGAAAGAGGGAAAGACAGGGTATCGTTGGTGGCTTTGGACCTTTGTATCCGAACAGACCACCGTGTTCGTACTGGATCCCCATCGCTCGAAAGAGGTGCCGCAGAAGTTCTTTGGCCAGACGGCTCAAGGAATCGCCAACGTGGATCGCTACCCCGCTTACTGCGTTTTAGACGGTCGGATTCTGCGTCAGCTGTGTTGGCTTCATGTTCGTCGTGATTTTCTCCGGGCTAAAGAGGGTACCTTATCCCTCACCGCCTGGGCAGATGACTGGATTGACGACATCCATGTCCTGATCCAAATCAATGATGAGCGGGTGGCGTGGCAGTATCATCCGGTTAAATTTGCCGAGAAACAAGCCGAATTAGAACGGAAACTACAGGAAATGGCCAGCAAACGAGATGCTCAGCTCACCCTGACCACCAATAAACCCGTGCAAACCAAGATTTTAAAGAGCTTAAGCCGTAATTGGGAGCATCTAACGGTCTTTGTGGAGCACGTCGAGATTCCCATGCATAATAACGTCGCCGAGTCCGCCCTCCGCGGAGCAGCCGTTGGGCGCAACAACTACTATGGAAACCATTCCGAATGGGGGGGTCATTTTGCGGCGATGAGTCTATCCATTCTTCAGACCGCCGTTAAAAACGACCTGAACCCTCAGGCGTATTTGCTTTATTACTTGGAGACCTGTGCTCGCTTGGGTCAAGGAGTCCAAAAGTCCGAGGTGCTCGCTTCACTCCTGCCCTGGAACATAACCGGGGCGACTCGAGAAGCTCTCCGCTTAAAGAAGGAGAAAAGCCCATGACCTCCGAAGTCAGAGCGGGCGGACGCACCTTCACGGCGGAGGAGCTGGATCTTATCCGTGGGATTATCCGCCAAGAGCATATGAATCGGCAGCGAATCTCTCAGGAGGTCTGCCGAGCCCTGGGTTGGCTGAAGCCGGATGGAGGACTCAAAGATATGAGTTGCCGTGTGGCCTTATTGCGCTTGCATCGGGACGGTATCATTGAACTTCCTCCCCCCAGCAGTAAAAACAACAACAGACTCCGCCCGATGGTATTCACGGCGGCCGGCGACCCAGGCGATCCGATTACGGGTTCCCTGCGAAATTTGGGTCCCATCCAATTCATCCGAGTGACCCGGTCCAAACAATCGCGCCTCTGGAATGAACTCATTGCCCGCTACCACTACCTCGGCTATACGCGCCTGCCCGGAGCCCAAATCCGCTACCTCATCTATGCCGGGTCAGGAACTCTCCTGGGGGCCATCGGTTTTTCAGCGGCTGCTTGGGCCTTGCGGCCCCGCGACGAACTCATCGGCTGGGACAAGGAACAACGCGTGAAGCGCTTAAACTTAGTGGTTAATAATTCGCGCTTCCTCATCCTACCCTGGGTACGAGTCAAGAACCTTGCCTCCAAAATCCTATCCCTTACCGCCAAACGTCTCCCTCAAGAATGGCAAGCGATCTATGGCTACACCCCCGTGTTGCTCGAAACATTCGTCGATCAAGAGCGCTATCGCGGAACGTGTTACAAAGCGGCGAATTGGTCCTATGTCGGTGAAACCAAAGGACGGGGTAAATGGGACCGGCTGAACGAGTACAAACTTCCCGTCAAGGATATTTACCTCTATCCACTTCGTAAAAACTTTTGTGAAATCCTCACTGGATCGGATTGAGTCCGATCTTTTTTTAACTTTACTTTTTGACCGAAGGGTTTACTGAACATTTACGAGTGTGTGAATAGTTCCAAACACTCGTGCAACACTCCATCGAAATTGCTCCATATTCGCTTTTTCTTTTGGTGTAAATTTTCTCCTCTTTTCCATGTCATGTCTCTATATATAGCTTAATCTTTTGCTCCTGTGTCTCACCCTATGGGTTCATTATATCGCCGTTGCCGCCGTCCTGGCAACTCTGCACGAAAACGAGTTGTTGCGGTGTGGCGCTTGCCCCGAAAACCATCCACTGGCGTAAGTGTCCGGTGGACACTTACGCCGAAGGCGCTTAACCCGCGACGATACATGCGCGTCGAAGGATTGGTTTTCGTATCGGCCCTGGAGGTCGAATCGGAAGTCGGAGGCCAGAAGTCAGAAGTCGGAAGAGGAACACGAAAAGGACTGCAAGTTTCCTTGTAGTCCCTTCCTTTACCTGGCAACGTCCTGCTTTCCCAGGGGACTGCTCCCCAAGTATCATCGGCCCTGGAGGTCTTAACTGCCGTGTTCGGGATGAGAACGGGTGGAACCCCTCCGGTAATGTCACCAGATCTGAGTGAACGCTCTCCTTGCGGATTCCGTTCTCTCAAAACTGCACAGATTCTTTTCTTTACTGTCTTTTGGATTGACCCTCAGATTTAGAATCAAGAATTTGAGCCCTCTATTCCAAACCTGTTTCACCTTCTGTGGCCTTTTTCCAGTTTGCCTTGCGTCTATAGCCTTGGCTCATTTCTGGCCTCCGGCTTCTGAACTCAGGCCTCTGGTTTTGGTCAAGCCCTCGACCGATTAGTACCCGTCAGCTTCACACCTCACGGCGCTTCCACACCGGGCCTATCAACCTGTTCATCTTTCAGGGGTCTTACCGAGCTTGCGCTCGTGGGAAATCTCATCTTGAGGTCGGTTTCGCGCTTAGATGCTTTCAGCGCTTATCCGCTCCGGATATAGCTACCCAGCGGTGCCTCTGGCGAGACAACTGGTACACCAGGGATCCGTCCATCCCGGTCCTCTCGTACTAGGGACAGATCCTCTCAAATTTCCTGCGCCTGCGACGGATAGGGACCGAACTGTCTCACGACGTTCTGAACCCAGCTCACGTACCGCTTTAATGGGCGAACAGCCCAACCCTTGGGACCTACTACAGCCCCAGGATGCGATGAGCCGACATCGAGGTGCCAAACCTCCCCGTCGATATGGACTCTTGGGGGAGATAAGCCTGTTATCCCCAGGGTAGCTTTTATCCGTTGAGCGATGGCCCTTCCACTCGGTACCACCGGATCACTAAGCCCGACTTTCGTCCCTGCTCCACTTGTGGGTGTCGCAGTCAAGCTCCCTTCTGCCTTTACACTCTTCGCGCGATTTCCATCCGCGCTGAGGGAACCTTTGGGCGCCTCCGTTACTCTTTGGGAGGCGACCGCCCCAGTCAAACTGCCCACCTGACACGGTCCTCATCCCCGTTTCAGGGGACTAAGTTAGAATTTCAGTACAAAAAGAGTGGTATCCCACCGGCGACTCCACCAAGGCTGGCGCCCTAGCTTCTTAGTCTCCCACCTATCCTGTACATTCTCTACCAAAATCCAATGTCAAGCTACAGTAAAGCTCCATGGGGTCTTTCTGTCCTGTCGCAGGTAACCCGCATCTTCACGGGTATTACAATTTCGCCGAGTCCCTCGTTGAGACAGTGTCCAGATCGTTACGCCTTTCGTGCGGGTCAGAACTTACCTGACAAGGAATTTCGCTACCTTAGGACCGTTATAGTTACGGCCGCCGTTTACTGGGGCTTCAATTCAAAGCTTCGGCTTGCGCCTAACCTCTCCTCTTAACCTTCCAGCACCGGGCAGGCGTCAGCCCCTATACTTCTCCTTACGGATTTGCAGGGACCTGTGTTTTTGTTAAACAGTCGCCTGGACCAATTCTCTGCGACTCCTATCGCTAGGAGTACCCCTTCTCCCGAAGTTACGGGGTCATTTTGCCGAGTTCCTTAACGAGGGTTTTCTCGCGCGCCTTAGGATTCTCTCCTTATCCACCTGTGTCGGTTTACGGTACGGGCACCGATTCGCTCACTAGAGGCTTTTCTTGACAGCTTGAACCCAGTCCCTTCGCTACTTGTTTTCGCTCCCCATCACCCCTCAGAATCTCGCAGGGCGGATTTGCCTACCCTACTTCCTCGAGGCTTGGACGTGCTCAACCAACGGCACGCTGGACCTGTCCTTCTGTGTCACCCCATCGCTCAATCGCTTACCGGTGGTACTGGACTCTCAACCAGTTGTCCATCACCTACGCTTTTCAGCCTCGGCTTAGGTCCCGACTTACCCTGGGCGGACGAGCCTTCCCCAGGAATCCTTGGATTTTCGGCGGGAGGGATTCTCACCCTCCTTTTCGCATACTCATACCGGCATTCTCTCTTCCAAGCTCTCCACCCTTCCTTCCGGAAGAACTTCGCTGACCTTGGAATGCTCCCCTACCAATTCGGAAGTCAGAAGTCGGATGTCAGACGTCAGATGAACCACTGAAATTTCCTCTCTGACTTCAGACCTCTCACTTCTGACTTCCAAATTCCATAGCTTCGGTGATACGCTTGAGCCCCGTTACATTTTCGGCGCAGAACCACTCGACCAGTGAGCTATTACGCACTCTTTAAATGGTGGCTGCTTCTGAGCCAACATCCTGGTTGTCTGAGCAATTCCACATCCTTTTCCACTAAGCGTATACTTAGGGACCTTAGCTGATGGTCTGGGCTGTTTCCCTCTCGACTATGAAGCTTATCCCCCACAGTCTGACTCCCAATCTAAACCTAACGGCATTCGGAGTTTGATAAGGTTCGGTAACCGGGTAAGGCCCCTAGCCTATTCAGTGCTCTACCGCCGTCAGTCATCGATTGAGGCTAGCCCTAAAGCTATTTCGGGGAGAACCAGCTATCTCCGTGTTCGATTGGCATTTCACCCCTACCCACAGATCATCCCCTGCCTTTTCAACGACAGTGAGTTCGGGCCTTCAGTGGGTTTTACCCCACCTTCACCCTGTCCATGGGTAGATCACACGGTTTCGGGTCTACAGCATGGAACTTCTCGCCCTCTTCAGACTCGCTTTCGCTCCGGCTCCGGCTCTTCGCCTTAACCTCGCTCCATACCGTAACTCGCCGGTTCATTCTACAAAAGGCACGCCATCACACCTGACGGTGCTTTGACTGCTTGTAAGCGTACGGTTTCAGGTTCTTTTTCACTCCCCTCCCGGGGTGCTTTTCACCTTTCCCTCACGGTACTCGTTCGCTATCGGTCGCTAAGGAGTATTTAGCCTTGGGAGGTGGTCCTCCCAGCTTCCCACGGGGTTCCTCGTGTCCCGCGGTACTCAGGATACCCTCACAGCCTTCGCCCCTTTCACTTACAGGGGTGTTACCTTCTTTGCCCGGACTTTCCAGTCCTGTTCAATTAGAGACTTTGGCTTAACAGAGGGTCCTACAA
>LDXJ01000040.1 GCA_001029295.1 Peptococcaceae bacterium CEB3
ATCGAGCAGGCAATACTTTTACTTGTACAACCTTTTTCAGCCATTCTAGATTTACTTCGTACCATTCCCGGGCTCGATTCCAATCCGATGACTGCGATTGCCATTCTCTCTGAGATTGGTCCGGACATGTCCGTGTTTCCGTCATCTAAGAATCTTGTTTCCTGGGCTGGATGCTGTCCACGCAATGATCAGAGTGGAGGAAAAGTAAAATCCACCCGTATATCTCGTGCCGGCTGTTATTTGAAACCTCTTCTTGTTCAGGTTGCAAATGCACTTCTCAAGTCTAAGAAACACCCTGAATTCAAAGAGAAGTATCACAGAATCAAGACCCGCCGGGGTCACAAAAAGGCTATCATCGCTGTCTGCAAGATGCTCTTGACCGCTATCTGGAATATCTTGCATAAGCAGGAGCCATATACCCCCGAAGGCTTTCTGGAGCACCGCCCTGTCAATGAATCTAAGGTTCTGACAAAGGCGCAGGCTCTGGAACTTCTCAGGAAAAGAGGTTACACAATAACAGACGAATCTCCCGTAATCGCTTAATCTGAAAACTCCCAATGTTATTTTTTCCCATTCGCAAAATGTGAATGGTTTGTTTGCTGTGCGCTTTTTACTCCCTAGCCACTACCTCTTTGTTTCAAACTTTTATTCTCCAACTCCATGCGACGCGGCGGTCGTTATATTAGGGTTCCGGGGTTTTCTGGCGCATGCCGGAAAAGTATCAGAGATTGTAGGAAGCTGTCTTATACAGTTTAAGATTGGCCGGGTCCGTGAACCAGGCTGCCGTTTCTTCTAATCCCCGTCTCAGCCCTTCCCGGCCGGCATAGCGGGGTTCCCAACCCAAGAGCCGCTTGGCCTTGGCGTTGTCCGCCCAGAGGCGGTTCACTTCGCTCAGGGTGGGGCGCAATCTTTGGGCGTCGGTGGTGATTTCGATCTCCCGCTTCATGATTTGGGCGATGAGCGCGGCCGTTTCACCGATGCTGATCTCGAAATTGCTGCCCAGGTTGATCACTTCTCCCACAGTTTCTCCGTGTTCCAAGGCGGCGATAAAGCCCCGGGCGGTATCTGTGACAAAATTGAAGTCCCGGGTGGGCTGAAGGGCGCCCAGCCGAAGTATCTTTGCTCCGGAGGCGATCTGAGTGATGATGGTGGGAATCACGGCTCGGTTGGACTGCCTGGGGCCGTAGGTATTAAAAGGCCGGACGATAACCACGGGTGTGCCAAACGAGCGGTAAAAGGAAAGAGCGAGTTGATCCGCCCCTATTTTCGTCGCGGAGTAGGGAGATTGTGCCTGCAAGGGATGTTCCTCCGTGATCGGAACAAAACGCGCGGTGCCGTAAACCTCACTCGTCGAAGTGTGCACGATCCGGGCCACACCCAAGTCGCGCGCCGCCTGCAGGATATTGAGCGTCCCCTTAATATTCGTGTCCACATACGTATCAGGCGAATGGTAGGAATAGGGAATGGCGATGAGCGCCGCCAGATGCAGGACCGCGTCGCAGCCCTTGAGAGCCTGTTTAACTCCGTGAGGATCGCGGATGTCCCCAGCGAACACCTCCAGATTGGCCCGGATATCCGGAGGAGAGTGATCAAGCCAGCCCCAGGAGTTAAAAGAATTATAGAGGATGAAGGCTCTGACGTTGTAGCCCCGGCGCACCAACTCCTCGGTCAGGTGCGAACCGATGAAACCCTCGGCGCCCGTGACCAACAGGCGCCGACTTCGAAAATCACTCAAAGAGATCTTCCCTTTCTTCAATGTATTGATGGGCCGTACACCGCGTATTGACCGAAGGCAAGCCATTGAATATGTTTCCACAGAAAACGGCAAATCCCTGCTCCGAGTTTCTTCAAATTTTGGCTTAAGTCTTGGCCGAAACTCGTCGATAAGAAGAGTAGAATCAAAGATGTTAACAATTTCGCCCGGGTAATTGTTAACCATCTCTTGTTCAGAAAACGTTAAAGACGAAGGAGGAAAAAATCAATGAGTTTTTCGATCAATACCAATGTTACGGCTCTGAATGTTCTTTTTAACTTACAGAACAACCAGACCAAGATGTCGAACGTCTCCAATCAACTGTCGTCAGGCTACAAAATTAACAGTGCCGCCGATGACGCGGCCGGGTTGGCCATCGCCAACAAAATGAGCAACCAGGTGACGGGCTTAAATCAAGCCGGACAGAACGCGCAGGACGGACTGTCCATGCTGCAGACCATGGAGGGTGGCATCAGCAGCATTCAGAGCATGCTGGGCCGGATGCGCCAGCTGGCTGTAGAATCCTCGAACGGAACGGAGACAGGTTCGGATCGCACCCAGATCGTGACAGAGCTCCAGCAGCTGCGCTCGGAAATCAGCCGTACCGCAACCACAACCCAATTCAATACACAGACTCTATTGACCGGTTTGGGCAACAGTTCCGGCAAGATACAGTTCCAGGTCGGTGCCAACAAAGGCCAACGCATCACCTTGATGGCCGCAAATGCTGACCTCCGGGCCACGGCTCTCGGTTTGACGGCGTCAGGTGTGAGTAAACTGGCGGCGCCCGGACTCTCGGGAATTGGTCAGGCAAGCAAATTGATAGGAGTTTTAGACACAGCCCTGTCCCAGGTGTCACAGTTCCGCGCCAACGTCGGCGCCGTGGAAGACCGCCTGAACTTCGCCGTGACCAACCTGGGCACAGAAAGCAACAACCTGTCCACAGCTCAATCCCGCATCATGGACACCAACATGGCCTCAGCCATGACCAACTTCAGCAAATCCCAGATTCTCGTGAACGCCGGTATTTCCATGTTAGCCCAGGCCAACCAGATGCCCGGCATGGTCTTGAAGCTCCTCGGTTAATAGTTCGATACGGTTGTAAATACCTGCGACAGGTGGCCGCGGACATACAGCGGGCCTGCTGAGACTGAGCGAGAGCGCGGATAGCGAGCGAGAACCGCAGATGCTCGCGTTACTCGGACAGAGAGGCGGAAATTCAGGCACCCGGCAGGATTAATGGCGCCGAACAGGAATGCGTACGACGCACGCTTGCAAGCACAGAGTGGGACTAAAAGAGGCTGCTCCGGCAACCTCTTTTAGGATACCGCCTGAGACTTAAGCCCGGGCACAGGGACTGTCAAATGAAAGACTGCCTTGGCGGGAGACGGAAAACCCGCGCGCGGGATATTACGTCCCGCGTACGCGAAAGAACCGTCCGCCGGGGGCGCGGTTTCACGGGGTGACAGTGACCTTACGGCCCGTACGGGCGGGAAGAACCGGTGCCTGGGTGTGGAGCGCCGAGCGGCACCGGAAGAAGGGGGCGGGAAGATGTCTTCATCGGTACTGAATCTGGGAGGTATGCAATCCGTCTCCACGATGACCGGGACGATCGACTACTCTCAGATCATAGAACAATTGACCCAGGCCAACCGGGCTCCGGGTGACGCCTTAAATTCGACGATTCAGAACGAGCAACTCAAGCAAAATGACTGGAGCAACGTGGCCAAGTTGGCAACGGCTGTGCAGAATGATTTAGTGACTCTGGCCTCGGCCAAAACCTTTAGTTCTTTTACTACGACGATCGGCGGCACGGACAGTTCGGCCGTCTCGGCCAGCGCCTCCGGCGGGGCAACGGCCGGCGCTTACGCGATCAACGTAACCCAACAAGGAAGCAAAGCCAGCCTCACCAGCGGCTCGGAGATCGGGAAGGCGGCCGCCCTTACGGATACGGTGAACTCCAACGAGTTTTCCCAGCCGATTTCTTTGGGAACCATTTCGGCGACCATTGGCGGCACGACCGTCTCACATACCGTAACCGGCAGCGACTCGATCGATTCTATCCTGACCGCCCTGTTTGGGGCTAACGGCTCCCAGGTCAGCTGGAGTATGAACAATAACCAACTCAGCATCAGTAACAATACGGCGCAGAATATCACGTTCGGCACCGCCGGGGACGCCAGCAACCTCTTTCAGGTTCTGGGCCTCACCGGCCAAGCATTGGCGGGGACGGGCGGATCGGTAAAAAGTTCGCTCGTGGGGCATGCCCAACTTAACTCATATTTGGCTTCCGCCAATTTCGCCTCGAGCCTGAGTCCCACCACTTCCGGAGACCTGCAGCTCAACGGAGTGGACGTCAAGTACAATACCAGTACAGATACCTTTCAGTCTCTGATCAATTCGATCAATTCTTCGACCGCGGGGGTCACGGCAAGCTACGATCCGCTTCAGGACAAGATGATCCTGACCTCGAATACCTCCCAGCCGGTTTCGGTCACAGATGTCAGCGGCAACCTGGGCCAAGTGCTCGGTCTTACCTCGGGAGTGGCGGGCGCCGGGAAGCCGTGGATTTACCAAATCAACAACGGACCCGCGCAAACCAGCGCCTCGGCGACGGTGGCCTCGGCCATACCGGGAGTGAGTTTCACCATGAACCAAACCGGGTCGGCTACCTTGACGGTGGCTCAGGACACGAGTGCGCTGACCAAGGCCGTCAACGCGTTTGTGGGGGATTTTAACACCCTATACGGTCAACTGAACACTTACACCGGTAAAGGCGGGGACCTCCAGGGGGATGTGGCCATCGCCCAACTGGGTTTTCAATATATGAACGACGTGCTGAATACCCTGCCGGGCATGACTCAGTTTGCCCAGCAATCGGTGTGGGGCATCGGCGTCAACAACGGAGCCATCGGCTCCGCTCCCGGAACCACGAATTCTCTGCAGGTGGACAGCGGCGCTTTGACTACCGCCTTCGCCAATGACCCCTCGGAGGTTCAATCTCTCCTCACCGGGATGGCCACCCGGTTGAACACAGATCTGACCAACCTTACCGGGCAGTTTAACGCCTTGACGCCCAATAGCCTCTACAGTCAGAACATTTCGGGGATAGCGCAGAACATGGAAAATATGTATGCCGATAACATCAAAAACACGGAGCAGCAACAGCAGCAGATCTATGACCAGGCCGCGGCCCAGGCCCAGCAGATGCAGACCGAGTTTAATCAGTTGCAACAGTTCCAGCAGCAGATGGCTGCCCAGCAGAACGCTCTGGCGGCTATGCTCGGTTCCCTGAAGGGGTACTAGTCGCTTCCCCGGAGGGGTACTATTCGCGGGGGCGGCCCCCGTGGCAGGCTCCTCGGGGCCGGGGCCGAGACGGTGGCTTTTCACTGTTTGGGGGGTGCCCTGCATACCTCCTTAATAACGCCGTGGGAGCATGAAGAAAAAGCCCAAAGGGGTAGATGAAAGTTGGATTTTCTGGCAGTCAATCTCGAAGTTTTGGAGCAACGCTTTCCCAAGGCAGCCGATCTCATTCGGCAAGCGGGAGAGTCCAAAGAACGCCGGGCCGAAATCAGCCGTCAGGGGGCGACTGTTTACCAAGCTCTGCGGAACGGGTGCTGGGTGAATATAACGAGCGGCTATAACCCCCGGGCAGAAGCGGACCGGCAGACGGAGGGGCTGTCTTTGGCGGAGGCCAAGCTGGTCTTTGTCGTCGGTGAAGCGGGGTTCTACCATTTGGAGAGTATTCTGGAGGCCCTGCCCTCCGACGACATGGGGGAGCGGAGGCTCTTGTTGTTTTCGCAGCACCCGGAATATCTGCGCCTGGTTTTGGCCACGAGGGATGTGCGGACTCTCTTGGCGGATGAGCGCTTTTACCTCTTCCTGGATTCAACCTGGGATACTTTAAAGGCTGCGCTCCAGCAGGTGATCGGGGCGGATATCTATGACATACCCACCTTCACCTGGTTCGTGCACCCGGTGGAGGAAGAGCTTCAAGGGGACTTCTGCCGAGATTTCCGGAGTTTCTTGCGCCTGGCCTATACAACGGCTCTGTTGGATCACCATACCACGGGGGCCTTTGAACAATGGTGGCTGCACAATTTTGTCTGCAACATTCCTTATCTGATGCAGGCGGTTTCGCTCGCTGAGCTGGCGGAAACCTGGCGGGGGCGGCCGGTCATCATCGTCGGGGCGGGGCCGTCCCTGAACAAGAATATTGAACAGTTGGCCGAAGCCAAAGGCCGGGCCCTCATCCTCTGTGTGGACACGGCTTACCGATCACTCGCCCAAAGGGGCATCGTGCCCGATCTTCTGGTAACTCTGGATGGGAGTCCGATGAACGCGGAACACATGCGGGGGACGGATTATAAAGAGGTTCCTCTTCTGCTGGACGTATCGAGTCATCGGGAGATCCTGAGAAGGCACGGCTGCAGCAGTGCGAAAGTGGTTTTATCGGCGTCCGGCTATCATCTCGCTTGGTGGCAGAGGATCCTCGGGGGTGAAGACGGTTATACCTCCCTGGCGACCGGGGGATCGGTAGCGACGGCGGCCTTCAGTTTTGCCAGGCATATCGGCGCGGATCCGGTGATTCTCGTGGGGGTGGATTTATCCTATCCGAACGGGGCTTGCTATGCCCGAGGGACTTTGCACGCGGAGAGAACCCTGGAGGAGGTCCGGAGCGAACGGTCGCTCTATCCCGTCCCGGACATCGAGGGAAACACGGTGATGACGACGGCGGATTACCGTTACTACCTGCGCTGGCTGCACGCCAACGCGGCTTTGCAAGAGCGCAGATATATCAACGCTACGGAAGGGGGCGCGGTCCGGGAAGGATTTGAGATCAAGACCTTGCGTGCCGTTTTGGATGACGACTGCCGGGTCTGGCAGCCTGTGGCGGTGTGGAAGAACAGACTCAGACCCGGGCGGGTCGCCGCCCCGCAAATGGCTAAAGTCGAGAGGAACCTGCGCCGTTCTTACCGGGAAATGAAGACTGCCCTGCGTTTGTGGAACGCTTTGGCCGCGGCCGCTAAGAAGTATCTGCGGCAACTGGAAGAGGAGGATTATTCCCAAACCGACGCCTTCTTAACCTATCTCAGCCGGGCACAGTTGAAATTGAACGATCTCAGCTTGGCGATGAGCTTCTTGGATGCCCATTCGTACAAAGCGGTTTATACGGACATAAAAATGGCGGACTCCATCCGGCAGGAGAGAGAGAAACATAGCGACGGGGAAAAACTAAAGCTCTCGGCCAGGCAGACTTATAATCTAATCCTCAACCTGCGCGATCTGGCCCGCGATTCGCTGCCGATGCACCGGGATGCCTTAGCAAGTATGGAAAGCGTTCTGAAGGAGATGACTAATGGTGAGTGCCCCCAATCCTTACAAACAAGCCAGCGTGAATACGGCGACCCCCGAACGCCTCTTGGTCATGCTCTATGACGGGCTGCTCCGCTTCATGAATGAAGCCGGTCTGGCCCTTAAGGATCGGCAGCTCGAACAAGCCCACAGAGCGCTGATTCGGGCCCAAGAGATTGTCTTGGAGCTGCGGTCCACTCTCAAAATGGAAGTCGCGCCCGAACTGGCGGACTCCCTGCGGAGCCTTTACACTTTCTTCTATGAAAAACTGATCGAGGCTAATCGGACCAAGACCCTTGAACCTCTCACGGAGATCACCGGTATGGTTACCGAGTTGCGCAATTCATTTCAGCAAGCGGAACAACAAGTGCTGGCGGCGAAGGAGGGGCGGGAATGCGTTTGATCGTTGACGGACAAGTGCATTATGCTTTGGCGGAAAGCGAGGAGCTGCAACAGGAATTAGCCTTGTTGCAGAAAAATGAGCGTTATGTCCAAAGCGTCTCCTGCGAGGGCCGGGAAATCAATTTGGGCGACCTCCTGACCGGTGAATTAAGGCCCTCCGCGGACACTCCGGTAGAGATCGTCACCTGCAGCCTGGATCAACTGTTGGAAAACACGCTGGACTCAGTCCATGAATACCTGCCGCGCCTCTATTCCGCCTGGAAGCAGACCGTAGATTGGTGGCGGACGGGTGAACGGGAAGCGGGTGCCAAGAGATTTGCCGAAACCGTCCAAGGCCTGCAATGGAATCTCTCCGTCTTGGCCAATCTCAGTGCCCTGGGCCCCGCCGACTCCGACGTGGCCGACATAAACACGGTAGGGCAGGGGGTTGTCAAGCCTCTTCTCATCTCTTGGGAAAACGGAGATTTCATACGGTTGGCCGACATCTTGGAATATGAAGCAATGCCCTGGCTGGAACGCTGGTTTGCCTTTGTCGTCCTCTTTCGGCGGCAGATGCGGCTGGAGCAGGTCAAGAGCATTTTAAATTAGGCCTGGGAGATGTCCCCCGGGTCCCCGCCCTTAAGGGCGAAAATTGCGGCAGGGAGAGGGAATGACGCGGTGAAGGAAGAGAGCGAAATGCTATCCGCCGCGGTGGGATGCACAGAAGAGATTCTCACCGTGCTTCAGAAGTTGCGGGAAATCTCGGGGGCTCAGCAGAGGTTTTTGACGGAAGGCTCCCGGAGTCGAGGCCCCGAGGGTGTGCCAGGGAGTGAGCCCGGGGATTTTGCCGCACTTATAGGTGAACGGGAGGACCTTCTCAATCGTCTGCGGCTGAAAGAGGGGACGCTCCGGCGGATGCTCAAGCTCGCGCCGGAATTAAACGCGAGGGCGGAAATTCAGCGGGGCAGGGGGAAGGTCGAAGAAGAGTTCGGGAGGGTGATCCAGAGCGGCCATTATGTGATCGAGGCCCTGGCCTTAAGGCAAGAGAGAATGGCGGTCAAGCTGCTGGAAAAGATAAGAGTGAAAAAGACGCTCCAAAGCTATCGACAGACACAAAAGGCCAACGATTTAGTCAGCCGTATTTTTGGCAATGACCTTCACCACGTTGATGCCGCACGCTAATGAGAAGGCCCGGTCAAGAAAGAAGAAATCTCGGCTGACGCCGGTTAACTATAGAAGGAAATACGGGGAGATGCCGCGGGTGCCGGAACGCTGTGGATGGCAGAACGCTGTGGATGGCGGAACGCCGCGGGTGCCGGGATGCCGTGGATCCTAACCCCGTTTGAGGAGGATGGGCTATGCCTTCGACGTTTTTCGGCCTGCAAATTGCCGCCAATGCCCTGGCGGCCCAACAGGCCGCGGTGGATGTCACCGGACACAACATCGCAAATGCCTCAAATGCCAGCTATACCCGGGAAGTGCCCAACTTTGTGGCGGCCACTCCCTATACCTTTCCGTCCGCCGGCCACTACCTCACCTTGGGCGAGGGGGTTAACATCGGTTCCGTGACCCGGGCCAGAGACGCCTTTGTCGACGCCCAATACCGCAACCAGAATTCTCTGCTTTCCTATTGGACCCAACAGCAGGACGGACTGAACAAGATCCAGGGCATCGTAAACGAGCCCTCCGACAGCAGTCTCGCCAGCACCCTCAACACTTTCTGGTCCGACTGGTCCACCCTGGCGAACAATGCCCAGAACAGCGCGGCCAGGACGACTGTTCAACAACAATCCGTCACTTTGGCGGAAATGTTCAACCAAATGAGTACCCAGATCTCGACTCTGCAGACGAGCTATGAGTCGGCGGTCAGCACGGGAGTATCCCAGGTCAATTCCATCGCCGAGCAGATCAGCCAGCTGAATATCCAGATCAACAAAGCAGAGGCCGGCGGCAGCAATCCCAATGACCTTTTGGATCGGCGCGATGCCTTGGTCGACCAACTCTCACAATATTACCAGGTGAGCGTGGTTCAAACCAAGCAGGGCGCGGTCAGCAACTATGAAGTCAAAATCGGGGGCCAGGATCTGGTTAACGGGGCCAATTACAACACTTTGGCTTTCAATCCCGCGGCCAACGTCGACGTCAGCTGGAGCGGGGGGAAGCCGGTGTTGGCTCAGGATGTAACTTGGGCCACGGTCACGACTCCCAGCGGTCCCGCGCAGCCGAGCGTGAACGCGGCCGTCGGCTCGGGAGACGGATCGGGCGGTGACACCGGCAGCATCAAGGGAAATCTGGATAATTTGACTAAGCTGGCGGGACTGCAGAAGAAATACGACGACATGGCTCAGGGGATTGCCGACGCGGTCAACCAAGTGCAAAACCAGGGAATTGACATGTACGGCCAGGCAGGCGGCAGCGGGCAATCGTTCTTTACCTATAATATATCCGCCTCTTCTCAATACGCCTCCCAGGGGGCGGCGGCCAGCCTGCAGGTCAATGGCAGCATTCTTCATGACCCGAACAAGATCGCGGCCGCAGACCCCGCGGGCGGGGAGATAACCGCCGGAACGGCTTCCCTGCAAGTGGGCACAACCACCTATTCCGTCAACGTCACGGCAGGGGAGACTTTGGCTTCCGTCCTGAACGCGCTGCAAAAACAGATTCCCGGGGCGTTTAAGTATACGATTTCGGGCAATCAGGTTAAGATTGACAATACGACGAACACAACCACGCCGCCTTCCCCTCAAAGCATTTCCTTCAGCACGACGGACACCAGCAATCTCTGGCAGATCGCCGGCCTGGAACCCGCTCCTCCCGCTCCTCCTGCTCCCTCCGTGGCCCCGGGGGGGTTTGCGACCGGAACGATCACGGTACCCTCATCAGACATCCAGTCCAACGGGGCCAATGCCCAAAGTATCGCCGATCTGCAAAACGGCTGGTCGCCGCTTCAGTTTGCCGGAACTCCGTCCCAGCCGGTGCTCCCCGCCGGAGCCGGGAATTTGAGTAACCCTGTGTTTACGGCGGTTTCCGTCTCCGACTATTACGGGGCCTTGATCTCGGGGATTGGCGTGGACGGGCAGCAAGCCAACAATATGCAGGCCAACCAACAGACCCTCGTGGACAGCCTCTCCAACCAGCGGCAGTCCGTCTCCGGGGTCTCCCTCGATCAGGAAATGACGAACATGATCACTTATCAGAAAAGCTACACCGCCGCGGCCAGGGTCGTGACCATGATGGACGACATGCTCAACACCCTTGTCACCGGGATGGGCATCACTCGCTAAGAGAGGAGGGTTTTCATGCGCATAACCAACATCATGATGGGTCAAAACCTTCTCAGCAACCTGGAAGCTGTACAGACCACCATCCAGAAGTACCAGAATCAGCTGGCTTCGGGCAAGAAAATCAACCAGCCTGCCGACGATCCGGTGGGCACCCAGCTCACCCTCGGGCTCAAGGGGGCCTTGAGTGACAACTCACAATGGCAGGGGAACGCCTCCCAGGGACTTTCCGTTCTGCAGACCACGAATGCCACCCTGCAAAATATGATGGGGATGCTGCAACGGGCCAGGACTTTGGCCGTGGAAGTGAACAACGGCACCTTTACTCCGGCAGACAGAGCGACGACGGCCGACGAAGTCCAGCAGATCCAGCAGGAAGTGGGCTCCCTGGCCAATACCCAGGTCGGGGACATGTACATCTTTTCCGGAACCTCCAGTTCCCAACCTTGGCAGGGTGCGGCAAATTGGACCGGAAACGCGGGACTGGTCAATATAGCGGTGGGCAAAGGCGAACAGATTCCGATCAACGCGGATTTCACCGGTTTATTTCAAGGGACGGGCAGCATTTTCAATGTCCTGTCCGGCTTTGTCAGCGACCTGAAGAGCAACAACCTGAGCGGCCTGCAGAACGATCTGCAGAATATAGACAACCAAGTGCAGAGTTTTACGGCCAAAGAAGCGGAACTCGGGGCCTTGACCGACAGGGTGCAAACGGTTCAGAACAACTTGCAGCAAAGCTCCACCAATCTAAACCAGAACCTTTCCACTGTGCAGGACGCGGATGTGGCCACCGTGATCACCCATCTGACCAACGCCCAGAACGTCTACCAGGCGGCTCTCTCCGTCGGCGCACGCTACATTCAGCCTTCCCTGGCCGACTACATGAAATAAGGAGACAGGGCAGGTTTGTGCTTCCTTCAGCCCCGAACCCAGAGTACGGGGAACCACCCCACTTGTGGAAGCGGGAGCCTCACGATTGGATCAAAAGGAGTGGATGCCGATGTCGATTGACAGCTTGCCGCCGGTTCAATCCCCCCAGCAGCAACTTCTGCAGCAACAGGAGCAGGGGCAGGTCTTTCCCTTGGCCAATCCCGCCAGTGAGGAGGCCAAAGTTCTCTCACCGGAGAAACGCGTACCGGTGACAGGCCGCAAAGGCAAGGGAGCCAAGGCTGACCATGACCGGGCCAAAACGCAACTCTCGCGCCAGGAGGCGGAAAAACTGGCCCAAAAGCTGAACCAGATCATGGGCCTGATCGAGAAGCGCCTGCTGTTTAAAGTGAGCGAGGAGAAAGACAGCGCTTTGGATGATATTCAGGTCAAGGTCATCGATCAAAAGACGGGCAAAGTATTGGCGATCATCCCGCCCAAAAACCTGCAGGAGTTGTTGGGCAACGTCAAAGATGCCGTAGGTATCCTGTTCGACGCCTGGGCATAGCAGATGACGTCGGCGAAGCTGTTCGCCCGCTATCAAGCCTGCTGAGAAACTGGCAGGTATTCGGCCTCTCTGTACGGCCGAAGGCCATCCGCCGGGAACTGCGATACAGAAGAGGCGGCGGACCGGCCGCAAATACTTCCGGTACTAAAGCGGAAAAACGGGCCGACTCAGGGCAAGACGGCTCGTTTGTTTGTTCTTGTGCGTTGCGAAGGAATTCAGTCCCTTTCAAGTTCAGCCGTCCCTCGGCATCCGCGCCATCATGTCCCTCGTGTGGTGTTTCCTATGAGGCTATGTTGCTTCCGACGGGTGCTATGTACTATGATGAAGAGAAATACAGGCAGGGGGCAGAGAAAGGAACAGTGAATGACCGGGTGAGAAAGATTTGCGTGGTGACAGGTTCTCGGGCCGAGTACGGCCTATTGTATCCGCTCCTGCGGGAAATTCAGGCGGATCCGGACTTAGAGCTTCTGCTTTTGGTGACGGGAACGCATCTCTCACCGGAATTCGGCCTCACTTACCGAGAGATTGAGCGGGACGGTTTCACCATTGCGGACAAGGTGGAGATGCTCCTGTCAGCCGATACACCTACCGCTATTGCCAAGTCGGTGGGGCTGGCGACGATTGGACTGGCCGAGAGCTATGCCCGCCTCCAACCGGACATTGTCGTGATCCTCGGAGACCGCTATGAGATATTGGCCGCGGCTCAGGCGGCTCTCTTCGCCCGCATTCCTCTCGCCCACCTGCACGGGGGGGAACGGACGGAGGGAGCGATGGATGAGGCGATTCGCCACGCGGTCACCAAAATGGCCCACCTGCACTTCGTGGCGGCCGAGCCCTACCGCCGGAGGGTGATTCAGTTGGGAGAGGACCCGGCGCGGGTATTCAATGTCGGAGCCGTGGGTTCGGACAATATCCGGCGGCAGCGGCTTCGAAGCCGGGAGAGCCTGGAGCGGGAACTCGAGTTTCCCCTGGGTAAGGTCAACTTCCTGGTGACCTACCATCCTGTGACTCTGGGGCGGACCGATTCGGCCTCTGCTATGGGGGAGCTTCTGGCTGCCCTTGATCATTTTCCGGAAGCCCAGATCATCTTTACGAAGCCGAATTCGGATACGGACGGGCGCGTCATCGGCCGGATGATGGAAAGCTACGCGGCCCGGCAGCCGGAGAGGGCCAAGGTCTTCGTCTCCCTGGGACAGGTGCGCTATTTCAGCGCCGTCAGTCAATGCGCGGTCGTCATCGGGAATTCTTCCAGCGGGCTGACCGAAGTGCCCGCCTTGGGCAGACCTGCCGTCAACCTGGGGGAGCGGCAGAAGGGGCGGCTCCGACCGGCCTCGGTGATCGACTGTGCCGAGCGGGAGGAGGACATCGTTCGGGCCATCACGGAGGCTTTGTCCCCCGAATTTCAGGCTCGGGCGCGGGAAATCGCGCGGGAGGGAGCGCAGGAGGTGACGCGGGAGAGGGTGCAAGAGATGACCCAGGGGATAACCGGAGGGGCGACGCGGGATATAACGCAGGATTCAACGCGGGATATAAGGCGGGAGGGAGAGGAAGGCCCTGTCGATCCAGATGTGGGGCCGGAAAAACAGCGCCCGGTTGCGCGCAGGATCAAGGAGATTCTCAAAGAGGTTAACATTGAGGGCCTGCGCATGAAAAGTTTTTTCGACCTCCCGGCGCCAAAGGGGAAAGAAGGGCAAAAAAATGTCTGACCGGCATGTTAGGATTATAGCGGAGGCCGGCGTCAACCACAACGGGAGCACGGAACTGGCTCTGCGGCTGGTCGAAGCGGCGGCCCGGGCGGGCGCCGATATAGTGAAGTTTCAAACCTTTAAGGCTGAGAGCCTGGCCACCCCGGCGGCGCCGAAGGCTGCTTATCAGGTGAGGGCCCGGGATTTATCCGAGCCGTCCGATCCTGGCGCAGTGCGGAATCCGTCTGAATCACTCAATCCCGCCGCAGGGTTAAATCCGCTCGCGGCAAAGAAGGCATTCGCCGGCGGAGGGGCGCTCCGGCCGCAGCCGAACGGTGCCGAGAGCGAGAGCCAACTAACCATGCTCAAGCGGCTGGAACTGACAGGGGAGCAGCACCGGAGCATCCTCGAGCATTGCCGGAAAATGGGGATTGAGTTCCTCTCCACCCCTTTTGAAGAAGAGAGCCTCCGCTATTTGGTCCACGAGCTGGGTGTCCGGCAGATCAAGATTTCTTCCGGCGACTTGACCAACGGCCCCCTCCTCCTGGCGGCGGCCCGGACCGGCAGGCCCGTCATCCTCTCGACCGGGATGGGCACGCTGGGGGAGGTCGAGGCAGCCCTGGGGGTCCTGGCTTACGGCTATCTGGGACAGGCTGAGCCGGCCGGACTCTCCGGGGGGCGTGTGGGGGAGGTTTTTCAGGAAGCCTTCTCCTCGTCGGCCGGTCAGAAGGCCCTGCGGGACCGAGTGACCCTCCTCCACTGCACGACGGAATATCCGGCTCCCTATGACGAAGTAAACCTTAAGGCCATGCGGACCATGAAAGAGGCCTTCGGTTTACCCGTCGGGCTCTCGGATCATACGGCGGGAATCGCGGCCGCGCTGGGAGCGGTTGCCCTGGGGGCGGTCGTCATCGAAAAGCATTTTACCTTGGACCGTGCCCTTCCGGGTCCGGATCACAAAGCCTCTTTGGAGCCGCGGGAGCTTCAGGCCCTGGCAGAAGGCATCCGGGCCTTGGAGGAAGCGCTCGGTTCAGCTGGGAAAGCTCCCTCAGCCTCGGAACTGAAGAACCGCCCGGCGGCGCGGAAATCCCTGGTGGCCTTGCGCCGGATTGAGGTAGGAGAAGTCTTTACCCCGGAAAATCTCGGGACCAAGCGTCCGGGGGGGGGAATGTCCCCCATGGAGTACTGGGGGGTGTTGGGGAAGGTCGCTCCGCGGAGCTTTGAGGAAAACGAGCAAGTCGTACTGGCCCTCATTGAACGAGTTTGCTTCCAACCTTAGAGGTCAGAGTCTTCCGCAGAGCGTTGATAAAGGGGTTATATATGGACAAGAAAGCGCTAATTATCATCGGGGCAGGGGGACACGCCAAGGTCCTCTTGGACATCCTCCTGGCGCAGAAGGCAGACATCCTCGGCCTGACCGATGCGGACACTGCATCCCCGGGCGTCGGCAGGCACGTTTTAGGCGTGCCGGTGTTGGGAGGGGACAGTCAGGTTCCGGAGCATTCCCCTGAGGATATTCGACTGGTCAATGCCCTCGGATCCGTCGGCAGAATCGGCAAACGGCGCGAGATCTTCCAACACTTCAAAGCTTTGGGCTATTCGTTTGCCTCTGTATTCCATCCTGCAGCCATCATTTCCCGGCTGACTGAACTGGGCGAGGGGGTTCAGCTGATGGCTGGGGTAGTGGTTCAAGCGGGCGTGGTCCTGGGGGACAACGTCCTGGTCAACACCCGGGCGTCAGTGGACCACGACTGCAGGATCGGCGCCCATGCCCATCTGGCGCCGGGAGCTATACTCTCCGGCGGGGTCACCTTGGGCGAGGGGGTTCATGTCGGTACGGGAGCCGTCATCATTCAGGGGATCACCGTCGGGGAAGGCTCTGTCATCGGGGCCGGGGCGGTGGTCATCCGCGACGTGCCTTCCGGGGTAACGGTTGCGGGAAATCCCGCGAGGGTCAGTAACGCCGTACAGGGGTGTAGGACAGGGAATTCTTAGAACTTGGGCAGGACTAAGGGGAATTTCAAGAACTAATGGGGAGTTGCGACGTGCAGAGAGGAAAATAGAAGGTCAATACCAGGAACAGGTGTTTGCATTTATTCCCTTAAAAAGGTATACTTTTAGGAAGAAGGTGCGGGAGTGCTTGTTTATGAAATTCGTGACCCCGTACACGGATTTATCCAGATCAACGAATGGGAACGGCAAATTATCAATGACCCTGTTTTCCAGCGCTTAAGGAGGATTCGCCAGTTGGCGTGGACTGACATGGTGTACCCCGGAGCATGTCACAATCGGTTCGAACATTCTCTTGGCGTAATGCACGTTGCCACTAAGATGTTTGACAGCATCACAAGAAAAGAGGGAGAGTATCTTAAGGATGAATTGAATTTCTCAGAGCATGGTCTGGATAGAGATCGCACTTTGCTACGTTTGGCCTGTTTGTTGCACGACGTTGGACATTCCCCCTTTTCACATGCTGGGGAAGGCTTGCTGTTAACCAATCCCGACACGGGAAAGTCTTACAAGCATGAGCACTATTCTGCAGCGGCTGTCAGATATTTACTTAAAGATTCGATCGAAAATAACCCATTGAATGAGAATTACCACATTACGGCGGAGGAAGTTGCGCAATTTCTGGAGGGCAGCACTGCCAGGTTTGGTCGAAGTTTGTTATGGCGTGACTTATTGTCCAGCCAACTGGATGCTGATCGTGCGGATTATTTATTACGCGATTCCTATCACTGCGGGGTTACATACGGTCATTATGATATAAACCGTCTTCTCTCAACTGTGACAATTGGCTTATCTGACACAGGAAGCCCGATACTGTCCGTTGAAGAGGGTGGTATACATGTTGCAGAAGCCCTGATCCTTGCTCGCTACCAGATGTTTACCCAGGTATACTTTCAGCATACCCGAAGAGCCTACGATCACCACATCGCGGATGTCCTCAAGATTTTGTTAGAAAAAGAGCAGGAACACGACCCGGAAATAACGATTAAAGGGAAATTCCCGCCACCAACGAGTACGGAGAACACCCTGAAATACTTGCATTGGGATGATTGGAAAGTCTACGGTTTACTGTCCGACGGACAGGCCGGCGAGCCGGGTGAGCTTATCAAACGACGTAACCACTACCGTTGCATTCACCAAACTCACGAAGTGCCTACGAAAAGAGATATGGATTTTATCGATCTCTTAGGGACAGAGTTAGACCGGCAAGGAATTCCCGGCTTCATGGATAACGCGACCAGTTCGTGGTACAAGACAGGAAAGGAGGATATTTTGATTCGCACAAACAACGGCGTTTCCAGGAAAACTGTACCATTATCATCATTGTCTAGTTTAATCCAAGGGCTTAAGCCGGTTATGCAACAAAGGATTTATGTTCCCCAGGCGTATAAGCGGGAGGCGAAGTTGATTAAGGCAAGTGTGAAAGGAGAATGCTAATGCCTTTTACAACGAATGTTCCGTGGCAAAAATACGGTATTATTGTAGAATTGGCGCGGAGACTTGAAACTGTTTCCCCCCAATTTGGCAAGACAGCTTTGCAAAAGATGGTCTATTTACTGACAACCATTTACCATGTGCCCTGTCATTACGAGCACACCATATACACTTACGGGCCGTACTCTGCCGAACTGGCTGAAGACGTAGAATTCGTGGCGGCTATGGGTGGGGTTCGGCTTACGGAAGGAAATAAAGGGGGCTACAAAATCTCCCCAGCCGAACACGCGGACTGGATCGCCGATAAAGCCAAAGATGTCCTAGAGAAGTATAGGGGGGAGTTCGCCGCTCTGGTAGCAGACTTTGGCAGCTTCAATGCGAGAGAACTGGAGTTGCGTTCTACCCTCATCTTCCTAAACAAACATGATCAAACGAACACGAGTAATTTGGCTAAAGAACTCACGGAGTTGAAACCCTATTTCACTACGAATGAAGTGTCAGCAGTGATCGATGACTTGGCTGAAAAGCGTTTCTTGACTCTCGAGTAGGTGGATGTCCGGAGGACGACGCCCTGGGATGCCGGGATTTGGCAGAGAAAGGAGGAGGGAAGTTCATGGCCCAAACGCGCATCTTGGGCATCATCCCTGCCCGCGGCGGCTCCAAGGGTATTCCACGCAAAAATATCCGGCTTCTCGGCGGGAAGCCGCTCTTGGCCTGGACCATCGAAGCGGCCCTGGCCGCCAAATGCCTCGACCGGCTCATCCTCACCACGGAGGATGAAGAGATTGCCAAGGTTGGGCGGAAGTACGGCTGCGAAGTTCCCTTTTTGCGGCCGGCGGAATTGGCCCTGGATACGACGCCCGGCATCGAGCCGGTGCTTCATGCCATCCGGTGGCTGGCGGAGCGCGAGAGTTACCACCCGGATTATGTCCTTTTGCTCCAGCCCACCTCACCCTTCCGCCGGGCGGAGCAGATCCGGGAGTGTGTGGCAAGGATGCTGTGCGCGAAGTCCGGGCCTCTGATTCCTACCCGGCCCCAGACTCCGCCTTGCGACGCTTTAGTCGGTGTCACCGAACCCGGCCAGCCACCTGAGTGGATGTTCCGGGCCGGTGAGGAGGGTTTCCTGCGCCCGCTTCTGCCGGCGGAGGGGGCGGCTCGCCGCCAGGAGCTGCCGGCGACCTGGGTTCTGAACGGTGCCCTTTACCTCATTCGGACGGAGGTCCTGCTCCGGGAGCACACGTTCATGCCGGAAAGGGTCGAAGGCTTTCCCATGGACCGGACAAGCTCCCTCGACCTGGATACTCCCTGGGACTGGCAAATGGCGGAGTACTGCCTAAAGGCGCAGATCTTTCCAGAAACTTTGCCAAAAATAAGGTAAATTTGTGACGTCTGAAGAAGGGTTTCGGGTGAAGGTGTAGAATAGTATCCTTTGTAGGAACGAGGTCCTAGGACAATAACCGCGAAGATGTTTGCCCAACTGGGACATATCGCCTTCCCCACACGGGAAAGACCCGGGAGGCCATAAATCATACTAAATCGCTTGAAATCACGCAAGATTAAGCGACTCAAAGGAGGACCTATGGAAGACGAAGAGGAACTCGATCTGCGCGGCTACTGGGAGGTACTGCGCAAGCACTGGCTGATTGTCGTCGCGATACCCGTCATCGCGGCTTTGACGAGCGGAATCGTTAGTTTTTTTGTCCTCAAGCCGGTCTATGAATCGGTGACTACCCTCATCGTGGGGCAGAAAGCGGGGACGGACACGGCTCAGCAGGCCGGGAAACTGCTGGACTATAATGTCTTGCTGGCAGACCAGCAGCTGGCCAAGACCTATGCCACCATCGCCAAGAGCCGCACGGTGGAAGAGAATGTGATTAAGACGCTCGCCTTGCCCAACACGTTTAGCACTTTGAATTCAAGTATTACGGTGGACACCGTGCCCAATACCGAGGTTCTGGAGATCAAGGTGGACAACACGAATCCCGCCTTGGCGGCTCAAATAGCCAACACGACGGCCGAGGAGTTTTCTAAAGCGGTCATTACGATCAAGAAAGTGGACAGCGTCAGTGTGGTGGACAAAGCTGTGGCCCCGCGTCACCCCATCAAGCCCAAGAAGAGCCTGAATGTCCTGATCGCCTTTGTGGTCGGGCTGATGGTGGCGGTCGGTCTCGCTTTCCTCATTGAATACCTCGACAACACGATTAAGACCTCCGACGATGTCGGCAAAATTCTTGGCCTTCCCGTTCTGGGCGTGATTCCGGACTTTAAGCTGGAGGAACGGGAGTAGGCAGAGAGTCTGAGGAGAACATTTAAACCAAGAACCCAGAAAGCCGATGACCAACCATGGGGCATGGAACTGGAGCTACGAATTTACGCCGCTGCACCGGACCCGGGCAGCAGCGGTTACAAAGGGCGGGAGAAAATCCGCCTGACGGGAAAGGGAGATGGGGTTGTCCAATTTAATCACCGCAAGAAAGCCGAAATCTCCGATTTCGGAAGCATACCGCACCTTGAGAACGAATGTGCAGTTTACGGCAGTAGACGGCGAAGTAAAAAAGATTTTGGTGACCAGCGCCGGCCCGGGAGAGGGAAAATCCGCCACGGTGGCTAATCTGGCGGTCAGCCTGGCCGAGGCCGGCAAACACGTGCTCATTATTGACGCAGACCTGCGCAATCCTACTCAGCACAAGCTGTTTGGTCTGAGCAACCTGGAAGGATTGTCCACAGCCCTGGTTCAGGAGAGGGCGCTCCGGGATCTGATTCGTGAAACGAAGTTTACTGGTTTGGCCGTGCTTTCTTCGGGCCCGATTCCGCCCAATCCGGCGGAACTGTTGAACTCGAAGCGCATGAAGCGCTTCCTGGAAGAGGCGACCGGAGAATTCGACACCATTCTCATTGACAGCCCGCCCACCATTGCCGTGGCGGACGCTTCTATCCTGGCCCAAAGTGTCGACGGTGTGATCCTGGTTTTGGCCTCGGGGGAGGTGAACCGTGACTATGCTTTGAGGGCCAAAGAACAGTTGGAGAAGGTGGGCGCCAAACTGCTGGGTGTGGTTTTAAATAAAGTCGAGATGAAGACCCGGGAGCACTATTACTACTATTATTACGGGCATGAGCACAAAAAGCGGAGACACCGCAGAGAGGGTAACCTGCCGGGCCCAGTTGACAAATCCGGTCTCGGATTTTAGTTCACGGCGGGTCTGTTAAAGAGAAAAAGGACAAAGGGAGGGGAGGAAGACTAAGCACGGGTTTGGTCTTGTCAAGGGTAGCTCTTAAGGGAGGATGAAAGCGACAAGCAGCAAAGTAGGAGGATGATTGATTATGAAAAAAGGAAAATGGTTAACCCGGCTCTTAACGATTGCGGTGGCCTGTTCCTTAACCGCCCTGCAGCCTTTGGTTGCCGTGGCGGATACGGGGAGCGCCTCCGCGCCGGTGGCGACGGCCACCCCGACAGCGACGGTGAGCGCTCCCAGCACGAGCCTGCGCTTGGCCGGTGTGGACCGCTATCAAACGGCGGCTAAGATCGCGGACACCGGGTGGAAGACAACCTCGGACTACGCCATTGTGGCGGCGGGGATGGATCAAAACTTGGTCGACGCGCTCACGGCGGCCCCCTTAGCCAAAGCGCTCAACGCCCCGATTCTTCTTACCCAGGGGGACAGCCTCAACTCTTACACCCAGGCGGAGCTCAAACGCCTGCAGGTGAAGACCGTCTATGTCACCAGCGGCTCCGGGGTCATCCAAAAGGCGGTGACGGATCAGATCAAGGCCATGGGCATCACGGTGACATCTCTGGGCGGAACGGATCGTTTCGCCACAGCTGTCAATATCGCCCAAACCCTGGGATCCCTGGAGAAGGTCAGCCAGGCCGTGGTCGCAACAGCCTACAGTAACGCGGATGCCCTCTCGGTCGCCTCGATCGCGGCGGCGCAGGGGATGCCAATCCTGCTCACGAATGTCAACAGCCTGCCGGCTGTCACGGCTTCTTATCTCGGCAACCTGAAGCCCAACCTCAAAAGCACTTATGTCATCGGCGGAACCGGAGCTGTAAGCTCAGCGGTCAAAGCTTTACTGCCTAACGCGGAGAGGATCGGAGGGGTTGACCGTTTTGACACCAACCGTTTGGTCATCAAAGCTTTCGCTCCGGAACTCAATTATGGTACAGTCTATGTGGCCAACGGGGAAGACGCCCATCTCGTGGACGCGCTGATGGCCGCGCCCATGGCGGCCCTCACCGGTTCACCCGTCGTCCTGAGCGATGCCCAACTTCCGGCCGCGACACTCGCTTTTGTCAAAGCGTCCCTTCTCCCCCGCAGCGTAGTGGCCCTGGGCGGGAAGAGTGTCATTGCGGACTCCGCTCTCAGCGCCCTGACCTCGGCGACAGCGTATACGACCGCGGGAGCCACGGAGGGTTCGAGCGATCCGGCAAACAAGCGCAGCTTGAGTGACAGTGTGCTCATCAGCGCGGACAATGTCACACTCGAGAATGCCGTCGCCCCTTATAGTATTTATGTATCCGGCAATAACGCCACCCTGAACAACGTTCAGGTCACGGGAACGGTATTCCTCGATCCCGGAGCCGACGGGGCGGCCACCCTAAACAATGTCAAGGCCGCCGGAATCGTCGTCCTCTCGGGAGGAACCAACAGCATCCACTTGAACAACGTTACGGCAGATACTTTAACGCTGGACAGTTCAAGCAATGTCCACATCCAGACCTCAGGCAGCACGTCCCTGGCGACTACCTACGTGTCCACTCCCGGTATCCTGGACGCCTCCTCCGGCACCTTCGGTCCTGTGATTGTGGTGCGGCCGCTGGTACCGGGCGGAACAGTCGAGCTTCGCGGCACCTTTACCCAGCCGGTGATTGTGGAAGGAGCCGCCAACATCGTGGCGGCGCCGGGAGCGAGCATCGCCCTCCTCACTATCGCCCCGCTCGCAGCCGGAGCCCAGGTGGGCCTGTCCGGAAACTTTGCGGCGGTCAAGGTGACATCCCCGGCCAATGTGGCCCTGGCGGCCGGCTCAGTGGTCAGCAGCATGATCACCGCGGCCCAAGCCAATATCCAGATCCCGCCCACAGCCAGCATCGCCAGCCTGGTTGATCAAGGCAGTACCGGCACTCTGGTCAGCGGCGGCGGAACCGTGAACGGTCAAGCTACCTCTACAACTCCGAGCGCGCCGCCCTCAGGCGGCACCACACCTCCGGTCACACCTCCGGCAGGCGGAGGTGGTAGCATCGGCGGGGGTGGCGGTGGAGTAACCCCCCCTTCCGTTACCATTTCTTCGTTCAGCGTTACCTCCGGAACAGGTTCCGTGGGCACGGGGACCGTTACCGGCGGGACTTCCGGTACGGTCGATCTTAGCAGTTATCCAAATACCACCATGGTTACGGGTCTGGCACTCAACGCTCCCGCGGGATGCACTCTGACGATTACTCAGATTAACTCGCCGAAGACCGGGACGGTCACTCTGTCCAAATCCCTCTCCTCCGTTAGTTCTATTACGGTTTCCGAGCTTCTGGGCGGTCTGATCAGCGGCGGCGATGTCAGTCTGGGCAGTATGAGAGGAGTGTTCGGCTCGCAAGTGAGCTTTACCGGTACCCTCGCCTGTTCGGGTTACACTTCTTCCTCGGTGACTCTGACCATGGAGTTAGGATCAACCTCAGGCATTATCAACAACAACTATGCCACGATGTCCGTGAGCGGCAACACCATCACAGCCACAATCAAACCTGGTATGGGCACCACGCGCTTGAGCAGCATGGGCTTATACAGTCTTCTCTACATGGCCGGACAGGTCCCAAGCTGGGTGACGACAGATAGCAGTGATTGGACCAGCAGCACTCACGGGGGAGCCCCCTCGGGATCAACGGGCAGACAAGCGATCGAAAACGCCATCGTAAACTTGATTACCCCCAGTGCCCCCGGTACCACTTGGAGTACTGCGACCCTCAGTCAGCTGGCTGGGAAATCAATTTACTTTAAAAAGATTGGCGATGCCACCACGGTATACACTCTGACCATCATCAACTAGATGGCAAGCAGGCATTAGGGTGCGGAGCCCATTGCGTAATGCCCAGTGGCCCATGGATAAGGAAAACCGCGGCGCTACAGCAAGTGGCTATGTATTCCAGACCAAAACTCACTCTCTCGCCGCACAACGCGGCGAGAGAGTTTTTAGGATCGGCACAAGAGCACCGGCAACAACGTGACGCAATTGCCGTAAAATGGTACAATAAGGATGTCGATGAGAGAAGAGATGGGGTGGAGGGATGAAACTGTCCTCCGGTTGGATCATATCGAAAGGAATGAGGTATGATGGCAGAAAAAAAGCTGGTGCGCTTTGACTGGGCCATGAAGTACATCCTGCGTAATAAGGCCAATTTTGATGTGCTGGAAGCGTTTATCTCCAACTTGCTCAAAGAAACAATCACTGTCGACAATATTTTAGAAAGCGAAAGCAACCGGGAAGCCGAAAATCGCAAATTTAACCGGGTTGACTTGAAATGCCGGGATTCCCAAGGCAGACAAATCATCATTGAAATACAAAATCAACGTGAGGCGGACTACCTGCAACGTTTGCTTTGGGGTACGTCGAGAGCCGTCGTCGAGGGCCTAGAGCTGGGGAAAGGCTACAGCGAAGTTGTGAAGGTCATTTCCATCAGTATCCTGTATCACACGATGCGAGTGGATGAAAAAGAAAATACAGACTTCATCTATTATGGCCAGGGGACACACCTCCTCAATGAGAAGAACCATGAGCGGTCCGGGGGAATGTCCCCATTAAATGGCACAACCGAGCTGATCGGATTGCATACAAAAAAACCGCTCATCCTTCACGAATCTAAGGCCAAACAGGAAAGGACGGCGGTTGTTACCAGCAAGAACGTCTTCCCGGAGTATTACCTGATATATGTAGAAAAGTTTGAAGATATGATCCGGGAGGACATAGATGAATGGGTGTATTTCTTCAAGCATGGGGCTATACGTGAGGATTTCAAATCACCGGGAATCCTGCTGGCGGCCAAGAAGCTGGATTATCTCATGATGAGCGAGGAAGAACGACGGGGATATGACGACTATCTGGCCTACCTGGGACAGGAGTTGGGAATCATAGAGACGGCAAAAGAGGAAGGCAGAGAAGAAGGCGAACTAAAAGGAAGAATGGAAGCAGCCCGAAATGCTCTGAAAAAGGGGCTGTCAGTGGAAGACATTGCTGAGATTTCCGGGCTGCCTCCGGCAACTGTGCAGAAACTCAAAGCAGAAAGGTCAAGCTGAAGGCCGATTCAATACCCGAACAGGCCGGGGAGTGAAGGGAAGTATTCCGATGATTGATTTTCACTGTCATCTCCTGCCCGGTGTGGATGACGGGGCGGAAAGCCTGGCAGAGGGTCTGGCCATCGCCAGGCAGCTCTATGAAGCGGGTTTTACGACGGTCGTGGCCACCCCGCACGTCCTGGAGGGTATTACTTAGCCTGATTGGAGTCGTTGTCGTTTTTGCGATTTTGGGTTATAATAATTCCAGGAGGTGTCAAAAATGTCAACGCGATTTTCTGCTCCACAATCTGAAGGCAGGACGAAATCTCCTCGCGGCAGAAAAGGGGGCGGCGGCAGCGCGAGAAGAGCGGTAAGGCTTGCTGGGGCAAGTGATGTTGCCAAGGCCAAACTCCTTAGGGAAATGAAAAAGTCTATTAGGACCGGAAACCATGAGATGTTCAAGAGAGATTTGGAGGCGGTCGTGACCATCATTTCAAAAGAAGCCGGAATATCGGAAACCCAACTTACGGATCTAAAACGTGCTCTCAACTCAATAGAATTTGAACACGATAAGGAAGGGACTAAGACGCTTCTAAGCACCGGGGACGTTGCCAAGAAGCTGGGAGTTTCCAATCAAGCAGTCATAAACTGGATAGAAAACGGGAAAATGAAGGCGTTTCGGTCTCCGGGCGGTCATTACAGGATACCGGCAGGCCAATTTAGAACGACTGAAGAGGAAGATTCTATGACAGAGGCTATCTTTGAACGGTTATGGGCTAAACGCCAAGGAATGCCTGCTATAAGTCAAGACGATCTCGGAGACCTATAGACATGGACAGAGTGCTTCTTGATACCACTGTTTTGTGCGCCGCCATGATCACACGGGGGGTAAATTACAAGCTAATTCAATTGGCCAGGAGTTCGGAATTATTTGAACCTATTATTACAGAGGTCGTGGTATGTGAATTTATTGAGAATTGCCGCAAAGGTATGAATGGCCTGATCTAACCAGGAACACTGATGATTTTCCTAAGAGGCTTGAAAATATAGAAATTATTCGACCGACTACTTATTATGACTTTCTAAATCCTTTCTTACGGCACTAGTACTTAAGATTTAAGAGATTAAGACGAAGGGAGACCGTTGTGCCTGCAACGGTAATCCCAACACGGAGCGAGAGCAGGCCGGGGAGTGAAGGGAAGTATTCCGATGATTGATTTTCACTGTCATCTTCTGCCCGGTGTCGATGACGGAGCGGAAAGCCTGGCAGAGGGTCTGGCCATCGCCAGGCAGCTCTATGAAGCGGGTTTTACGACGGTCGTGGCCACCCCGCACGTCCTGGAGGGACGGGTCATGCTGACTCCTGCGGACATCGAACAGAGGGTGGGGGAGCTCAACCGGGCCCTGAAGGACGCAGGGATCGCTCTCAACGTTCACCCGGGAGCGGAGAACCACATCTTTCCGGCCATGGCCGGCTATCTGCAAGAGGGCAGGCTCCTCAGCGCCGGCGGGAAGGGCAAGTATCTCCTGCTGGAGCTCCCGGCCTGGGAGATACCGCCCTATACGGAGCAGGTCTTCTTCGAACTGAAACTGGCGGGAGTCACCCCGGTCCTGGCTCATCCGGAACGCTATCCGGCGCTCTGGGAGGCTCCGGGGCGCTTGGGGCAATGGTTAAAGCTCGGGGTCCTCCTGCAAATCGACCTGCGTAGCCTCAGCGGCCACTACGGCCGCCTGGCCAAAGAATGGGCGCAGGAACTCGCGCGCAGCGGCTTCGTGCATGCTATCGGCAGCGACGCCCACAGCCCCTCACATCGGCAGAACCCGTACCGGGATGAATTGGACAAGCTGCAAAGCCTGGCGGGGGACGCGCGTTTCCGGGCCATGACAGAGGATAATCCCCGCCGAATCCTGCTGGGGGAGGACTTGCCTTCGCCGGCGGAGGACATCTTAAGGGAGGATTCGCCCAGGACCCGGAGAAAGTCTTGGTTCCGGCGGCTGCACTAGAACCTCCGTTGAAATTCCTAAAAAATTCGCGGGATAAATTGCCGAACCCGGTCAAGCCTGGGAACACAATGTGGACGAATGAGTATACTATAATCAGAACGGGAGTTCCCGATGAACAAGCCCAGGGACGGGCCCCTCTCCCTATGGCGGGAGACATCCCGTTCAAAGACCCGGGGAGGATGGAAAGGAGGTTCCCAGCATGCCAGTGACAGCCAATGCCAAAGGAACGGTCGTGGTGGTCACCTATCAGATCGGGGTCAACAGCAGCGGCGGCCCGATCCTGCGCCAGCGGAGCATTCCCAACGTCAAAAGCACGGCCACGGATCAAGACGTCTACGACGTGATCCAAGCCATCTACGGCCTGCAAGAGCACTCAGTCATCAGCGTCCGGCGTGACAACCGGATCGAATTGTCCCAAGCCTAAGCGAGGTCGGGGGAACCCGGCCAGCCCGGAGACGAGCGAGGAGGAATGAGCGATGCCCATCACCACGCGTAAAATTCTGCGCATGACTTTTAATACCGCGGCGGGAAAAGCCGTGACTTTGACCCTCCCCGATCCGAAAGCTGACCTGACCGCCGCCCAGATTGAAACGGTCATGGACCAGATCATCAGCAAAAACCTGTTTACCGGCACGGGAGGGGACTATCTTTCCAAACAGGATATAAAAATCGTCGACACCTCCACCAATGATTTGTACGACCCGCCGGCCGCCTAAAGTCTAAGGCGGAGGGCCCGGATAGCGGTCGCCAAGGACTTCGCCGAGCAAGAACAGATGAGAGCCGGATAGGACGCGGGCGGCGGTCGGGAGCGGAAAGCTCCGGCCGGCCGCCCCTTTGTCTCGGTCCACTGCCAAACCTGGGACAACGAGCATAGAATATTCGGGAGGGGCTCGCGCCCGACCGTCCAACCTTTTGGCCAGCGCAAGACGGGAGGAAGAAACATGGTGGATCTGCTGAACCTGGTGGGGAATTTCGGTTTTCCGATTGCGCTCAGCGCCTACCTTCTGGTGCGCATCGAGCGCAGGCTGACGGAGCTTTCCACAAGTATCACGGAACTGGCCAAAGCGATCGCCGTCCTGGAAGTGAGGGGTAGGGAGAAGGTCTGAGCCCACGCCCCGCTAAACCCACTCTTGGCCGAACGCGGACAAAACGTTCGGTCTCCTCTGTTATCCCGTTAGAGCATGAGATAAAGGAGGAGAAGCAATGGATTGGCAAAAAATCGTCATTCATCATTCCGCCAGCCCGACCGTCGTCAGGCGCCAAGGCCGCGCCGTTCCCGTCAACGCCGCCGTGATTCGGGAGTGGCATCTGGCGAAAGGCTGGAGTGATATCGGCTACCACTTTGTCATTCTGCCCGACGGAACCTGCGAGAAAGGCAGGCCCCTGAACAGGCCGGGCGCGCACTGCCGTGCCTCTCAGCGCAACCTCTTGGGCATAGGAGTCTGCCTGGTGGGAGACTTCAGCAAGGAGGAGGTGCCGGATGCCCAGCTGCGGGGCCTCCTGGAGAAGGCTGAGACTCTCCTGCAAGCCTATCACCTGACCCTCGATGCCGTGGAACTGCACAGGGAGGTGCCCGGAGCGGTCACGGAGTGCCCGGGACGCTATTTCCCCGCGGATCTCCTGTTCGACGGATTGAGGGAGAGCCTGGGTGAGCCCTGAGGAGCAGAAGAGCGCAGGCGCGAACCCCGTCGAGACGGATGCCGCCGGAGCGGCCCCCCGGGTGAAACCCGGGGGGATCTTTTCCGCCAAAAAAAGATTAAGATTCTCTAAAAAAATAGGTAAATTTTATAACTTGGAGGAAGGATTTTCCCCAGAGGTGGCGAATAGTACTACTCAGTAGGAACAAAGTCCCGGAAAAGTCCCTGGGACTGACAGGGCGTGAAGTTCCCTGCAGAACGGTGAGGCGAAATATCGAAAGATGGCGAAATTTAAGTAGACGTGAAATCCAAGGAGGCGTAGAAGTCTAAGCAGACGCGGAGGTCTAAGCAGGCGCAGAAGCCTAAGCAGATGCAGAAATCTAGGTAGACGTAGATGAAGCAGGATAGTAGTAGATGTTTCTCAAGACGGTTTTGCCTAATGGCGGCCTGAAAGGGGCGTCAGGGGTAACTCAGAGAAAGCAGTATCCTGCGGTGAAGGAGACTGCTTTTTTCCTTGGAGACATCGCCCATTTTTGTTGTGGGACTTGGTGATGAGGAAAGCCTCGTTTCACCCGGCCCGGGGCACAGAGTTTTAGGCGCAAAATTTGCTCGGCCTTATGCCAACCGTGTCGATGAAAAACAACCCACTACTTAAAAAATACGCGGAGTTCACTCCCTTTGAGGGGGTTAAAGGTGAGGATCTCTAGGAATCGCCAGACAGACCCTGCGGGAACCGCCGGACAGACGTTGCGGGAATCGCTGGACGGATCCTCCGGGAATCACGGGCCGGACGCTTAACAGACGCTTAATAGATCCCTGAAGGGAAAAGAGGGAGTGTAGCCGATTCAGTTTTTTGTCCGAACTCCCTGCTAAGATAGAAATGGCGAGAGGGAAGTGCCGGGGATTGGGGGGTGATGGCCTGCCAACCCGTCCATTATCCCTTAGAGACATCCATACAGAAAGCTCACGTTTGCACAGGTTGTTAGGACAGGTAGATAGACAGAAGAGCGTCGGGAGGTGTGAGGTAAGAGTGAGGATCCTGGTAACCGGGGGAGCGGGGTTTATCGGCTCTCACGTCGTGGACAGGCTGGTCGCGGCAGACCACCACGTGGCGGTGATCGACAACTTATCAAGCGGGCTGAAAGAACATATCAACGGTAAAGCGGTTTTTTATCGCTGCGATATCGGTGACACGGAGCGGCTGGAGAGAATTTTCGCCGCTGAGCGGCCGGATTATGTTATTCATCACGCCGCTCAAATCAGTGTGCAAAACTCGCTGAGCGATCCCTTGCAAGACGCGCGTGTCAATATCATGGGGACTTTGAACCTCTTAAACTGCTGCCGGGACTTCGGCGTTCGAAAAATTATCTACGCCTCCTCAGCCGCGGTGTATGGTAATCCAGAGTATCTGCCCCTGGATGAGAAGCATAGCCTAAACCCGCTTTCCCCTTATGGCGTCTCCAAGCACACGCCTGAGCATTACATCCAGATGTATGCCGGCGCTTACGGGCTGAATTACACGGTCCTAAGGTATGCCAACGCTTACGGTCCCCGGCAGGATGCCCTGGGGGAAGGCGGGGTGGTCTCGATCTTCATCGACCGCTTGCTCCAGGAGAACCCTGTCGTCATCTACGGCGACGGGGAGCAGACCCGGGATTTCGTCTACGTGGAGGATCTGGCCGAAGCCAACTTAATGGCCCTGGAGCGTGGAGACTACGGGATTTACAACATAGGCACCTCGGTGCGCACCTCGGTCAACTCCCTGTTGGAGGCCATCAATGAAATCAATGGCTCCCATGCCAGGCCGGTGCACAAGCCGGCGCGGCCGGGGGATATCCGGCACAGCTATATGTGCGGTGAGAAGGCCCGCCTCGAGTTGGGGTGGGGGCCGAAGTTCAGCCTCTACGAGGGGCTGGAGCTGACCCTCAAGTATTACTTGAATCTGTATACCGGGAAAGGAGGAATGGAGGGTGCTGGGTCAGAGGCGTTTTAAGGATAAAGCCAAGAGGTGCCGTTGGCTGCACGGGGCGTCTGATGGTCCGGGGCAGGGTTTATAAGAAGAGTAGTGCTTATAACAAGATAGTGATTATAGGAAGAGTAGGGCACTGGAGGAATGATAGTTGGGTGGGTACAGAGCATCTTTTAGGCATCTGGGCCTGATGGTGTCGGACTTGGCGCTGATCAATCTATCATATCTGTTCACTTTCACGCTCAGGCTGGGGAGGGACATTCCCTGGAGCAACCTCCATGATTTCGTGCGGGTGGCGCCTTGGCTCTCCGTCATGGCCGCACTGGTATTTTATTTATTCGGACTGTACAGTGACTGGATTGATAGGAACCCCGCGCAGATTATTTACGCAATCGCCTTTTCTCTTATTCTTTTGAATCTATTGGCTATGGGCCTTATTTATCTCACGCAGAGCTTTGCTGTTCCCCGGTCTGTCTCCCTGCTGACACCACTCGTAGAGATGCTGGTTCTCACTCTCACTCGGTTGAGCATTTGGTCTCTGTACCGAAGACACTTCTTCACCCGGAGAGTGTTGGTCGTGGGCGAGGACGCGGAGGAATCCAAGGCGGTCGCCAAGAAGTTTCTGAGCTATGCAAACGGCCGTTTTTCCCTGGTCGGCCTGGCTCATGGTTTGGGGGACAAGGAAATCGAGGACATCGAAGCCGAGATCGGGCAACTGGGCGGGGATGTAGACATAGTGGCCGTCAGCTCGGGCATCGCGGCGCAGGGAAGGCTTGTGGACTACTGTATCCGGGAACGCAAGGAAATGCTGATCGTCCCCGACGTTCTGGCTGTTCTGCTGCAGAGCTCGGACGCCCGGTTTATGGACGATAAGTGGGTCGCGGTAAGCGCAGATGGCGGGTCACTCTCTCAGGGATCTACCGGACTTATTCCGAATGATAGGGTGATGGCAAGCACTAATCCTTGGGAAATAGCAACGATTTGGGGAAGGGGGTTTTGGTATGATTCCGTTAGCAAGGCCTGATATAACGGAAAGAGAGAAGCAAGCTGTTGCGGAGGTGCTGGATTCCGGTCTCCTGGCGCTGGGACCGAAACTCAAAGCGTTCGAGCAGAACATTGCGGCCTATGTGGGAACGAGGTATGCCGTGGCCTGCAATAGCGGAACGAGCGCTTTACACATGCTGATCCGGGCTTTGGGCATTAAGGAAGGCGACGAAGTCATTACCACACCTTTTAGTTTTGTGGCCTCAAGCAACTGCATGCTCTATGAAGGCGCCAAGCCTGTCTTTGTCGATATTGATGAGAAGACATATAACATGGATATCTCTCAAATTGAAGCGAAAATCACGGACCGAACGAAAGCCCTTCTTCCCGTTCACGTCTTCGGCCAACCGGTGAACATGGATGAAGTGAGACGAATCGCTCTTAAGTACGGTCTGGCCGTCATCGAAGACTCTTGTGAAGCCATCGGCTCAGAGTGGAAGGGTAGAAAGGCCGGTTCCATGTCGGACGCGGGGGTTCTCGCCTTCTACCCCAATAAACAAATAACGACCGGTGAGGGTGGAATCGTTGTTACGAACAGTGAAGACATTGCTAAACTGTGTTACAGCCTTCGCAATCAAGGGCGCGGCATAGATACCGAGTGGCTCCACCACATTCGCTTGGGCTACAACTACCGGATGAGTGACATCAGTGCAGCTTTGGGAATAGCCCAGCTTGAGCGCATTGAAGAGATCATTGCCCGGCGGCAGCAGGTCGCGGAGCTGTACATCGACAAGCTGAAAGATGTGGAAGGAATTATTCTCCCCACTCTCGACGAAAACGTGAAAATGAGCTGGTTTGTTTTCGTGGTTCGTTTTGAGCCCTGGATCGACAGGGGCCTTGTGCTCGAAATGCTTTTGGATAGGGGAGTCGCCTGCCGGCCCTATTTCACGGCCATTCATCTGCAACCCTTGTATACAGAAATGTTCGGTTACAAGGAAGGAGATTTTCCGGTGACTGAACGCGTGGCAAGCGGGACTTTGGCGATTCCCTTCTTTAATAAGATTACCGAGGAGCAGGTCGATACGGTGGTGACCGAGATTAAACGGGCCGTCCGCTATGCCGCAATCGCCGATCCCGAGGCCCGGTTTAAGAAGTTGTGGGAAGACGTGGGTTAGTCGCGCCTCATACATTTGATAAGGGAGCCTTGCCAGATGAGAATTACGGGCAGAACGGTTATGATGCTGCTTGTGGACGCTTTGCTCATCAACCTCGCGCATTTCGCCAGCTATTTCCTGCGCTTTGAGGGAGCGGTTCCACCTGAATACAGAACCACATATCTCATTACGACCTTCGTCAGCACTCTTATTTATCTTGTCTCTTTCGCAGTGTTTGGTCTTTATAACAGGCTTTGGAAGTACGCCGGCACAGGGGAGCTGCTATCCGTGGTCTTTGCGGTTACGGTCGGCACGGCAGGTACAGTCGCGGTCATTTACTTTACGGCCCCCATGCGGTTTGCCAACACGGTCGCCGCCTTGCTCTGGTTCATGGTCCTGGGTTTAGTGGGCGGTTCCCGCATGCTGGGACGGGTCGTTCAGGAAGCGGGTCTCTTGGCGGGGACACCGGAGAATCAAAAAAGAATACTGATAGCGGGCGCGGGGGACGCCGGGGTAACGATCGTGCGGGAGCTCAAGAACAGAAACTACAGAGAAGGCCGCCCCGTTGGTTTCGTCGACGACGCTCCGCAGAAACAGCGTATGCACATTATCGGGGTGAAGGTGCTGGGAACTCTCAGCGACATTCCTCGGCTCGTCAAACACCATAACATCGATGAGATCATCATCGCCATGCCCTCGGCTGCGAGCGGCGTCATCCGGGGGGTCGTCGAGCGCTGCAGGAACACCCAGGCGCAAGTGAAGATCATTCCCGGAATGTACGACATCCTGAACGGTCCCGCGGACATCCGAGCGATCAGGCCGGTCCAGGTGGAAGACTTGCTGGGAAGGGCTCCGGTAAAGCTCGATTTGGAAAAGCTGGCCGGTTACCTGGCGGGAGAAGCCGTCATGGTTACCGGCGGCGGGGGTTCGATCGGTTCCGAGATCTGCCGTCAGGTTGCCAAGCTGAACCCTGAAAGTTTGATCGTCGTGGGACGCGGCGAAAATAGCGTATTTGAGATTGAGCAGCAACTAAAAGGTGATTTTCCCGGGCTCCATGTCTTCACGGAGATCTTGGACATCAAAGATGCCGAAAAGGTGAGATTGGTCTTTCAGCGTTACAAACCGGGGGTGGTGTTTCACGCGGCCGCCCACAAGCACGTCCCTCTGATGGAGCACAATCCGGAAGAAGCACTGAAGAACAATGTTCTGGGCACGAGTATTTTGGCCGAGGCCGCGGACGTGGCGGGGGTCAAGACCTTCGTTCTCATCTCGACGGACAAGGCGGTGAACCCTAAGAGTGTCATGGGTGCCTCCAAACGGGTGGCTGAGATGATCATTCAAGACATGGATAGGATTTCCTCCACCCGCTTTGTCGCGGTTCGCTTTGGCAATGTTCTGGGCAGCCGGGGCAGCGTCATCCCCACCTTCAAAAAGCAAATTGAGAAGGGCGGGCCTGTGACCATCACCCATCCTGACATGACACGGTATTTTATGACCATACCGGAGGCGGCGCAGCTCGTGCTCCAAGCCGGCGCCATGGCCGAAGGCGGAGAGATATTCATCCTGGACATGGGGAGTCCTGTGAAAATCCTCGATTTGGCCAAAGAGCTGATTCGCTTGTCGGGGTTTGAGCCTGAAGTGGACATCCCCATAGCCGTGACGGGAATCCGGCCCGGAGAAAAGCTGGCGGAAGAGCTTCTGACCCAGGCGGAGGGGACGAGATCCACAACCCATGAGCGCATTTTTGTCGCAAAGCCTGTCGCCATTGACAGCTGGCAGCTTAAGAAACTCTTGACGACGATTGAGACCCGGGGGAGCTATCTGACGCGCGGTGAGGTGACGACCCTCCTGGGGGCGGTCATACCGTCCATGACAGAGCGGAAGGCGGAGGTGGTCAATCTGCTGACAGGTTGAAAAGCTCATGATTTCCGGCCGGTATTAAAGAACCTTAGAAGTGTTAAGGGTGGGAATAGAGCATGGTACCATATCTCAAGATCAAGCGGGTTTTGGATATCTTCTTCGCACTTGTCCTTTTGACCGTAACATCTCTTATTATGCTGGCCGCGGCCGTCGCCATCAAATTAGAATCTGAGGGGCCGGTGCTCTTTAAGCAGCGGCGGCCCGGAAGAAACGGAGTCATCTTCACGATCTACAAATTTCGCACGATGCGGGTTGAGACAGAGAAAGACGGAGAGCCCCTCTCGGACATGGAACGGATGACCCGGGTCGGCGGTATTGTGCGCAAGCTCAGTGTCGATGAACTGCCACAGCTTTTCAACATCCTTAAAGGGGAAATGAGCTTCATCGGACCGCGCCCTTTGCTCGTGCAATACCTGGCGCATTACACACCACAGCAGATGCGCCGGCACGAGGTGACCCCGGGGATATCGGGATGGGCTCAGGTCAACGGGCGCAACGGGGTGGATTGGGAGACGCGGTTCGAGTATGACCTTTGGTACGTGGAGCATGTTTCGTTCAGAGTGGATTTGATGGTTTTCCTAAGAACTCTGGCGATTGTGCTTATGCGGCGGGGGGTTAATCAGGCGGAGGGTGTGACGATGGAAGAGTTTGCGGTGGCCGAAGAAAGAAACGTTTAGGGTTTAGGATCCGTCTGCGGCTGATGCGACCGGTTATTTTGAATCCCAGAGGTGGCTTAAGTGAATACAAAAAAAATAGCTATAGTCGGGGCCGGTGGTTTTGGCAGAGAAGTTCTCTGGCTGATTAGGGAATGCAATGACTATGCCACTGAGAAAACTGGGAAGCCGCTGTATACGGTGGTCGGATTCATAACAAATGAGGCCGGAGATAAAGGCCATCTGCTCTGCGACGAACCTGTCCTTGGCTCCTATGACTGGTTTTCTGCACACAGAGATACCTATGCGTTGTGCGCCGTAGGAAACCCTAGGACAAGGTTTTCCGTCGTACGGCACTTGTCGGACGTCGGGGTGAGATTTGCGAGTGTGATACACCCTTCGGCGAGAGTTTCGCGCTACGTGGAGATAGGCGAAGGATCGGTGGTATGTGCCGGGGCGATTCTTACCACTCAGGTTAAAGTGGGAAAGCACGTCCACATCAACCTCAATAGTACGATAGGGCATGACGTCGTTATTGGGGATTACTCGACCATTGCTCCGGGGGTCAATATCAGCGGCAATGTGCTCATAGGACCCGGATGTGATCTTGGAACCAACTGTGCCATTATCCAGGGCCTAAGGATCGGCAGCGGCGTTACCGTAGGGGCGGGAGCCGTGGTACACAGGGATGTTGATGCAAATACCGTCAGCGTGGGGGTCCCCGCGAAGGCAATCAAGACCTTGGCCAAGTTCGAAATGCCGGATTAGCTTCCGTGTTCAGAGACCTGATGATAGAGTGTCAACTTCCCAATCTTATACTAGCGCTGGAGACGAAGATGAGCAAAATCTTGCAGGTATGTGCTATCGATTTGTCGGTTGATGTACTGCTTAAACCTTTGGTTCAGGCCCTTATGGGGCAGGGTCACGTGGTCCATTGTGCCTGCAGTAACACCGGCAGATTTGATAGCTTAATGGAACAAGGACTATGTATGATTGACATCCCGATCGAAAGAAAAATAAGCCCCCTATCGAATCAAAAATCCTTGGTCGCACTCTTCAAACTCATGAAAACTGAGAAATATGACGTTGTCCACGTCCACACACCTGTAGCGGCAGTACTGGGAAGAATCGCCGCGAGACTAGCGGGGGTTAAGACAATAGTTTATACGGCTCATGGCTTCTACTTTCACGAGGAAATGCCAAAATGGGAGTATGCTTTTTTCTACGGGCTAGAAAAATTCCTGGCGGTATATTTTACAGACTGGATTTTCCTGCAGAGTAAGGAAGATTGCGATCTGTGTATAAGGGATAGGTTTAAAAATCCAGGTAGAGTTGTTCACATTGGAAACGGTGTGGACGTAGACGGGAAGTTTAACCCCATACGGCTAAGCCCAGTAGCGAGTGCCAGACTGCGGAATACTCTAGGGATATCCGCAGAGGACGTTGTATTTACGTTTATAGGAAGGTTAGTGAGGGAAAAAGGGATTTTCGAACTCTTGGGGGCGTTTCAAACGTTGGCAAGGAAAGAAACTAAAATTAAGTTGTTATTAATAGGTGACTTATTAGATTCTGATAGGGGCACAGAGGCCTACATGCAGATTCAAGAGGCAAATAATGATCCAAACATTGTAATTACCGGGTTTAGAAGGGATATTCCGGAGCTGTTAGCAATGACTGACGTGTTTATTCTGCCCTCATATCGCGAAGGGTTACCCCGCTCAATCATTGAGGCTATGGCTATGGCTATACCCATTATAGCAACAAACATTCGCGGCTGTCGGGAAGAGGTTTTTGACGGTAAGAACGGGTTCTTGGTTAATAAGGAAGATAGCGAGGACCTTTGTGCAAAAATGGAATATCTCTTGCATAATGCAGACAAGAGGAAAGAGTTTGGGGAGCACAGCAGGGTCTTAGCCGAGCGACTGTTTAAGGAAGAAAACGTTATACGAAAGCAGCTCAGTGTCCTTAGATAACAGGCAAGCGAGCTTGAAGCAGGGAGGAAGTTATGAAAATACTCGTTACAGGGGCAGCAGGATTCATAGGCTACCATTTGAGTAAGAGACTGCTCGAACGTGGGGACCAGGTCCTTGGAGTGGACAACTTAAACGACTATTATGATGTGAGGTTGAAGGAAAATCGGTTAGGCCAGTTAATCGGGAATTCCAACTTTACTTTTCTGAAGCAGGATATCGCTCGTAGGGAAGAAGTGGCGATGCTGTTCAGAGAACTCACACCGGAAATTGTCGTTAACCTGGCTGCCCAAGCGGGTGTGAGGTACTCGTTAATAAACCCGCATGCATACGTGGATACCAATTTGGTCGGGTTTGTTAACATTCTTGAAGGCTGTCGCAACAATAATGTGAAGCACCTGGTTTTCGCTTCATCGAGTTCTGTTTACGGTGCCAACACGAACATGCCTTTTTCTGTCCATCACAATGTAGATCATCCAGTAAGTCTGTACGCGGCATCTAAAAAGGCCAGCGAACTCATAGCTCACACGTATAGCCATCTATATGGACTGCCTGTAACAGGTCTGCGCTTTTTTACTGTCTATGGCCCGTGGGGAAGACCGGATATGGCACTGTTTCTGTTTACCAAGGCAATTCTTGAAGACAGACCCATAGATGTGTTTAACTATGGTAAAATGAAGAGAGACTTCACCTACATTGACGATATAGTGGAGGGGCTGGTTCGGGTTATAGACAAACGGCCGGAGCCTAATCCGGAGTGGTCGGGGGACACCCCAGATCCAGGGACCAGCTATGCACCGTACAAAATTTACAACATAGGCAACAATCAGCCGGTCGAGCTCATGCACTATGTTGAGGTTCTTGAGGATTGCTTGGGCAAGAAAGCGAGGAAGAATATGCTACCCCTCCAAGCGGGAGATGTTCCCGCAACTTTTGCGGATGTGGAGGACCTGGTGCGGGATGTTGGTTTCAAGCCTAATACACCCGTAGAAGAGGGAATTAAAAACTTCGTCCAGTGGTACCGCTCATACTATGCACAGTGAGCTATCGATGGGGGTAATGACGTGAGGGGCCTGGTACTTACTCGCTACGGCGTTTTGGGAGCAAGTAGTCGATATCGCTCATTACAGTACATTCCAAGCTTGATTGAGCACGGATTTGAATTTGATGTCGCTCCTCTGTTAGATGACGACTATCTCCAACGGACATATTTGGGGAAAAGAATCACATACTCCAGCGTTTTAGGCAGTTATCTCAGGCGGTTTGGCCGATTACTAGCATCTAAGCAATATGACTTCATTTGGCTTGAAAAGGAATTTTTCCCATGGCTGCCATTTTCGGTCGCGTCGCTGGCGTTGCGAGGTAAAGTGCCTTACGTTGTCGATTACGATGATGCTTTGTTTCACCAATATGACCGAAATCCTTCCCTGTTGATTCGAGCACTGTATGGAAAGAACATCGACAAGGTCATGAAGCATTCTGCTTTAGTAATTGCAGGGAATGCGTACCTGGCGCAACACGCGCGCGGTGCCGGGGCCAAACGAATAGAGGTTATTCCAACGGTTATTGACATCAAGAGATATCCTCCCTACGAGAGGAAGAAGAATCACATCCTGAAAATAGGATGGATTGGCTCTCCTTCTACGACTAAGTATTTACACCTGATTGACTCAGCCCTTACGGCGGTATGCAGGGATTATGGCGCGACAGTGGCACTCATTGGAGCTAGGGAGATAGATTCGATCAACTTTCCCGTGGAGTACATACCATGGAGTTATGAGACAGAAGTGCAATCGCTGCAGGGGTTGGACATCGGAGTTATGCCCTTACCGGATCTGGACTGGGAAAGAGGAAAGTGCGGCCTAAAGATTATTCAATATATGGGGTGTTCTTTACCAGTAGTAGCATCACCCGTTGGGGTAAATAGCGAAATTGTGGAACATGGCGTCAATGGGTACTTAGCTACAAATAAGGAGGAGTGGTATCGATATTTATCTCGGCTGTTGGCCGATTCCGAGCTGAGATCGAGAATGGGCAGGGCCGGAAGGGCAAAGGTCGACCAAAGTTACTCGTTGCATGTCATGGCGCCAAAAATAACTGAGTTGGTTAAGCAGGTAGTGATGAGAGCAGGATGACGGTGTGAAGTCCGCGCCGCCGATACTGGCAAAGTACTCGGCGGTGCGGGCACTCGGAATAGCACGGACCCCAGGGGTACGAACTTATAGTGATGAGAAATGCTAAATAGGCGGGGTGCAATGTCATAAATGAATAATGTTGCTGCCGGAATTGTTCTGTATAACCCAGACAGGAACCAATTAAGAGAAAATATTAATGCGATTCTTCCACAAGTAGACCTTTTACTATTGGTCGACAATAACTCGCATAATTATGAAGAGATTCTACCTGATTATACTGGACTTAACAATGTATACTTGAAACGGAACCCCCAAAATATGGGAATAGCCGCCGCGCTAAACCAAATCGTTGAGTTCTGCAGAGCACGAGGCTATAGATGGGTGCTAACATTGGACCAAGACTCGGTGTGTTCTCCAGATCTAATAGAGACTTACAGTAAGTACTGGGATGACAATAAAATCGGCATTATAACGCCAAGGATTATCGATCAGAATTACTTAGAAGATCTCCAAGCTACAGCAAAGCGTGCCTGCGAGTACGTACAAAGATGTATTACCTCCGGTTCCCTAATCAATATACAGTTGTGCCGCCAAATCGGGGGTTTCGACGAGAAAATGTTTATTGATTTGGTTGATTTCGAGTACTGTGCAAGGTTACAAGAAGCGGGTTATCAAATTTTGCTGGCCAATGATGTTGTTATCTTTCATCGCCTTGGCAATCTAAAAGTATATAATTTCCTGGGCAAAAAAATCAGAGTCTCTAACCATTCGCCGATCAGGAAATATTACTACGTTAAGAACTACCTTTACTACCGTAGAAGGCATAATGGGAATGTTGGTTGGATGGAAGTTTGCTTGGGAATTTTAAAGACTATAGGCAAGGTCGTAATTTTCGAGGCCGACAAACGAGGGAAATTAAGAGCAATATTTATGGGAATAAAGGATGGGCTTGAGGCAAAATGATTACGTTTGCAATTTGCTTGATTTTAGGAATAATGATTCTGTCATTTATAGTGTCGAAAGACGTAATCTCACCTAGCGTCATAATGTGTATTCCATGGGCCGCATCTATGCTACCTTTACTCAACAGTAATTATTTTCTCGACATGAATAGTTGGGTATATCTATATTTTGTGCTTGGCATTATTATCTTTCAAATTGGCTTCAGATTTGGAGGCGGTAAGGTCTCACCCAAAAGGTGTGAATTCAGTCACCGGAGACTGCCAAAAATTAATAAAGGAAGGATTAAGGCAGTTATAGTTTTCGAGGCCTTGGCATTGTCGTTGGATATAAAGCAAGTATTGGCGTATATAAAAGGTAATTTCTTCAAGAACTATTTTCTCACTCTTAAGATCGGCCAAGTAAACGGAGTACTTCATACAGGCCTTTTTTATGTATATTTAACGCCCTTCGTCATTTCTTTTACGTTACTTATAATGCTCACTTACTTAGAATCGAGTAAAGAAAAACCGATGCCTAAAGGTCTATTGATCATACAAATAGTGCTTGGATACGCCAGCGCGGTTCTAACATTAGGCAGAACTGCCGTTTTACTATTAACGGTAGCCCTGGTTACGGAATACATTATATACCGCAATGTTAGAAACAGGAAAATAATGCTGTACGGCTTGTTCTTTGCGATACTCGGTGTAATTATCTTTTCAGCATATTCTGTGGAAAAGTATGCCTATGTGGAACAGAATGCTTCTTTATACCAAATATCTACTAGTACGCTCAGGGTTTACCTGTCGGGCGGATTAGTTGCATTCCAGAGTTGGATCACGGACAATGGCGGACGACAGTTACTGTATGGGCAAAATACTTTTAGGTTTATATTCGCTGTATTGAGCAAAGCTTTAGGATATGACGTAGTGGCACGACCCTTAGTTAATCCTTTTACGCAAATATCTGGTGAAAGAACCTCAAATGTGTATACTATTTATTACTACTACGTCCGAGATTTTGGTTTGGTTTATGGTATCATTGTGCAATATTTTATTGGCATCCTACATGGCTATCTATATAAGAAAGCTGCTACGAAATCGCCTCTAGCAGTGTACTTCTTTTCCCTATCAATGTTCCCGCTTCTCATGCAGTTTTTTCAAGACCAATACTTTTCCTTAACATCCACGTGGTTACAGTATGCTCTTTGGGGAATTATCTTCTATAAATCCAGGTTATTTATACGCGCCCAGTCAAAGACTGAAAGTAACGCTTGTGAATATGAGAGACCAAATGAAGTTACTTCCGTTTCCGTTCCCTTTAACGAAAACGAACAAGTCCCGGCCCCCTAGGTCCCAGAACGGCTGAGGTCGTCAGTGATGCGCAGATTTAATCTTAGGAGAAATCAATGAGTCTAAAAAGGGACATAGCAAGGGTATTCAGTTCCAATGTCATTGCTTTGTTGGTAGGAATCATCACGGGTTTCCTCGTTCCCGCCTTTCTACCTCTGGACCAGTATGCGTACCTGAAGACTTTTACACTATACATTGGCTACGTTGGGATTCTGCATTTTGGCTTTATTGATGGCCTGTATATCAAATACGGCGGTAAAAGGGAAGAAGAACTAGATAAGAGCATCCTCAAGGGAGAACATAGGTTTCTGCTTTTTCTTCAGTTGGCTGTGACCATGGTATTTTTAGCTTTAGGAATAGCTTTCAAAGATGGCATTTTAATTGCTTTCTCGCTGGCGATTATCCCCACAAACATGAGAACCCTTTTTCAATTTCTATTTCAGGCTTTAGGACAGTTTGGGCTATATTCGAAGATAGCGCTTCTTACGCCCAACTTGCTTCTTCTGACGAACCTATTCCTGATATACGTCTTAAGGATTAATAATTTCTGGCCCTTTGTCTTTGGATCCTTGGGCGTATACTATATAGTCTTTATCGGTTTAGAGATTATGTTTCTGCGCAGGGTAAGGGGGTGTAAACCTCTTAACGATAATAAAGAACTAATCAACAATTTCAGAGTGGGCATTTTTGTGATGACTGGGAACTTATCCGCACTTCTTTTTTACTCCATGGATCGCTGGTTTGTAAAACTGCTGTTTTCCATAAGTAGCTTCGCATATTACTCATTTGCTATTTCGATGATGTCGATTGTAAATGTCTTAATAAGTTCCATCACAATGACATTTTACCCCTATCTCGTTCGCAATCAGGAAGAGGATCTGCTTAAGAAAATAAAGACTGGTTTACTAGTCATAGGGACGGTTGCCAGCGGAGCCTACTTTGTCTTCGCTTTTATTGTAAGGGTGTTCATGAAGAAGTATATCCCGTCGCTAGACATCATATCCATCCTGTTCGCGGAATGTCCGGCTGTTATCGTAATTAACGCTTTATACGTAAATCTCTATAAAGCTCGAAAAAGGGAGCGGCAGTATTTTTTCACAGTATTTAGGATGCTCGCAGTTACACTGGTATTGAACGCTGTTTCTGTCCTGCTCTACAAGCGGCCACAAAGCATCGCCTTAGCCACAACCCTCTCCTTCTATGTGTGGTATGTATTCTCCAGCAGGCATTTCGACGCACTGAAGATTCGCGCGAAGGAACTCATTTATCTGTTGTCATACCTGACCCTATTTTTTATCAGCGCTATCCTCCTCAGTTGGTGGCAAGGGCTTATAGCGTACCCCCTTTCAATAGTGGGGTTGAATCTGTTGTTCTACTATAGCGAAATGAAGGAATGGGTCAGGGAGAACCTGAAAGGTGTTGGTATAATGAGGCGTCTGCGGAGGCCCCTGAGACTCTCTGGAGGGCGAGTCCGCGTCGACCTGCGGATCGTCGGGGTGACCCTCTTCCTGGCTTTGGTGGTGGTTGTCGCGATGTATTTGCGGACGAATCACTGGGTCAACGCGCGCCCGGGTAATCCCGTTGTGGTCAAAGAAACGCAACCCAATCAACCGACTGTAACCGAAGCTCCCCAGAGGAAACACGGGACAGAGGCTCGTGACCTGCGCTCTAACACCGCTAATACCAAGATCGTCACCGTCGGAGATTCCTTCACCTATGGCAACCCATTCGGCCCTCAGGAGTCCTGGCCCAAATGGGTCGCTAACCTGCTTGGGGTTGATGTCGTCAATAATGCAAGAATCGGCCAGACTTCGCGGGATGTCCTCACTCATTTCGACCGGGATGTCTTAGCTTACAACCCCGGCCGAGTCGTCATCTTCGTCGGAGACGGGGACGCAATCAAGAGGGTGAGTGAGGCGGACTACCAAAACGATATTAAGGCCATGGTCGAGAAGGCGTGGGCGAGTAATATTACCCCGATCTTGGCCCTGCCCGTTCCTTATAGGGGGCTCTCTCAGCCCATAGGGGCCATGCGCAGCTGGCTCACGGCCTACGCTAAAGAGCAGAAGATCCGGACTCTGGATTTTGCTTCTGTTTTATTTGACAGCCAAGGTAACTACCTTCCTGGCATGTCGAACGACGGGAAATACCCCTCGCTTCAAGGCTACAGAGCGATGGGGGACTATGCGGTCCAAGTCTTAGAGAAGGGGTGAAAAGAGACGTGAAAGTCATGGTCACGGGTGCGAACGGCCAGTTGGGCAGGGAAATCGCAAGACAGTTTCAGGGAAGGTATGGACTCTTCCTGCACGACCTGCCCGGCCTGGATATTACCGACTACCCGTCGGTCGAAAGCCGGATCACGGAGATTAACCCGGCGGTGGTGATCAACGCGGCCGCTTACACGAATGTGGAGAAGGCGGAGGAAGACGAGCCGGCGGCTTTTCAGGTGAATGCCATGGGGGCGCAAAACTTAGCCATCGCCTGCAAACGAACCGGGGCCAAATTCGTCCAGATCAGCACGGATTACATCTTCGACGGCACCAAAAACACTCCCTACGCCGAGTTCGATTTCCCTCACCCGCTTTCGGTCTACGGTCAAAGTAAGCTCTGGGGTGAGAAGCTGGTGGAGGAAGCGGGCGGGGACTATTTTATCCTGCGCACCTCCTGGCTCTACGGGGACGGTCCGAATTTTGTCAAGACGATGCTGAAACTTGCCGGTGAGCGGGATAAGCTCAGCGTCGTGGCCGACCAGTACGGCACGCCGACTTATACCAAGGATTTGGTCTGGGTCATCGAAAAACTGATGCACACGGAGTTCTATGGTGTCTATCACGCGTCCAATAACGGGAGCTGCAGCTGGTATGAGTTTGCCTTAAAGATCTTCGAACTCGCGGGTCAAGAGGTGATCGTCGAGCCTGTAAATAGTGATGAATACCCGACGAAGGCCCGGCGCCCCAGGTACTCGGTCATGGAAAACAAAATCCTCAAGTTAAGGGGGCTTGACCTGAAGCGGCCCTGGGAAGAGGCCTTGCGGGACTATCTCACGAACGACCTCGGGTTGGCTCACTGAAAACAGGGGAGGGGGCAAGAATTTGAAAACGCATCTCGTAACCGGAGGAGCGGGTTTCATCGGGAGCAACTTCATCCGGCACGTGATTTCCCAAGGGGATGTGGGCCTGGTCAATCTGGACAAGCTCACCTATGCCGGCAACCTCGACTCTCTGGCGGACATTTCCGGGCATCCGAACTACACTTTCTGCCAAGGGGATATAGGAGATAGGGCCTTGGTGACGAGTCTTCTCAGGAAATACCAAGTGGAGGTGGTCGTCAACTTCGCGGCCGAATCCCATGTCGACCGTTCGATCGACGGACCGGCGGACTTCATCCAGACCAATATCGTCGGGACTTTTGAGCTCTTGGAGGCGGTGCGGGCTTACTGGAGTGAGAACAAAGAAGAGCTTGAGGGTCGTTTCCGCTTTCTCCACGTCTCCACTGATGAAGTCTACGGATCCTTGAGAAGCGAGGGGTATTTCAGGGAGGAGAGCGCTTATGCCCCCAACTCACCCTATTCGGCTTCCAAGGCAGCCTCCGATCACTTGGTCCGCGCTTATTATCACACTTATGGAGTGCCGACCCTCACCACCAACTGCTCCAACAACTACGGGCCCTATCAGTTTCCGGAAAAGCTCATCCCGCTCATGATTCTCAACGCGCTTGATCATAAGCCCTTACCGGTCTATGGTGATGGTCAAAATATCCGCGACTGGCTCTATGTCCTCGATCACTGCCGGGCCATTCAGACCGTCGTCGAGCGGGGAGTACCGGGTGAGACTTATAATGTCGGCGGGAATAATGAAAAGAGTAACTTGGCAGTAGTCAACACCCTGTGTGATTTGTTGGACGAGTTGGCACCCAGGGCTGATGGAGCGAGCTACCGGGGGCAAATCGCCTTTGTCAAAGACCGGCCCGGCCATGACCGGCGCTATGCGATCGATTCCGCGAAACTGCAAACGGCTTTGGCCTGGAAACCCCGGGAGACCTTTAGTACCGGACTTAAAAAAACAGTTCAGTGGTACTTGGCCAACCGGGAGTGGTGCCAAAGGGTGGCCGACGGCAGTTATCGGCGGGAGCGGCTGGGACTTCTGGAGCTTGCGCGGTAGGGTTATGTTGACGCTGGAGCCGAGCGGGCCTGAATTTGGAGGGAGCGGCTGGGACTTCTGGAGCTTGCGCGGTAGGGTTATGTTGACGCCGGAGCCGAGCGGGCCTGAATTTGGAGGGAACGGCTGGGACTTCCGGAGCATCTGCGTTAGCGTTATGTCGACGCTGGAGCTGACTGAGCTTGAACGGGCGGGAACGGTTGGGATTTCTGGAGCTTGTGCGTTAGTATTTATGTCGAAGCTTGAGCTAAGCGTGCTTGAGTTGGCGGGAACGGTTGGGACCTCCGGAGCTTGTGCGTTAGAGTTACATCGACGCAGGGGCCGAGCGGGCCTGAATTGGCGGAAACGGTTGGGATTTCTGGAGCTTGTGCGTTGGGGTTATGTCGACGTCGCACCGTACCGGGTCTGAACCAGCGGAACGGTTGGGACTTCCGGAGCCTGTGCGTTAGCGTTGTGTCGATGCCGGAGCTGACCGAGTCTGAATGGGCTGGAACGGTTGGGACTTCAGGAGCTTGTGCGTCAGTGTTTATGTCGACGCCGGACCCGACCGCGTCTAAGCGGGCGGAACGGTCGGGACTTCGGGAGCCTGTCCGTCAACCAGGGAGGAGATAGGGGTATGATAAAACCATGATTAAAAAAGGAATCATTCTCGCCGGAGGATCCGGCACCCGGCTCTACCCGCTCACGACCGCGGTTAGTAAGCAGCTGATGCCGGTCTACAACAAGCCGATGATCTATTACCCGCTCAGCACTTTAATGCTCGCCGGGATTAAAGAAATACTCATCATCACCACGCCCCAGGACCGACCCCTCTTTCAAGGGGTGCTGGGAGACGGGAGCCAATGGGGACTCCGCCTGGAATATGCCGTTCAGCCCACTCCGGGAGGGCTGGCCCAAGCTTTTCTCATCGGCCGGGATTTCATCGCCGCCGACGGCTGTGCCCTCGTTTTGGGGGATAATATCTTCTATGGCCACGACCTCACCGGGAGCCTCGCCCGGGCCGCCAAGGAGGATAGCGGAGCGATCGTCTTTGCGTACTGGGTCAAAGATCCCGAGCGCTACGGCGTGGTGGAGTTTGACCAACGCGGACAGGCCGTGAGCATGGAGGAAAAGCCCAGCCGGCCGAAGTCCAACTACGCAGTAACCGGCCTCTATTTCTACGACAACCAAGTCGTGGACATCGCCTCGAGCCTCCGTCCCTCCGCTCGCGGGGAACTGGAGATTACCGACGTGAACAAAGTCTATCTGGAGCGTCGCCAATTGAGAGTGGAGAAATTGGGCCGCGGTTATGCCTGGCTCGACACCGGTACCCATGAGTCCCTCCTCCAAGCCGCGAATTTCATCCAGACGGTGGAGGAGCGGCAGGGGTTAATGGTGGCCTGTCCGGAGGAAATCGCTTACCGCATGGGCTATATCGACGCCGGAGAGGTGCTCCGCCTGGCGGATCCGCTCAGCAAGAACGGCTACGGGCTCTACCTGCGTAACCTGGTGAGGGAGGGTGTTAGTCAGTTGTAAACTGGTGAGGAAGCATGCTTGTCAATCGTAATCTGGTAAGGGAGGGTCCGTGTCAATCGCGACTTCGGAGGGGACAGGGAAGTTTAAAAGTGATGCCATGAACCAACATGTCGTGTCCAGCGCATTGTTTTTAGCCTAGATATAGTTGAGAAATTTCGCTTTGACCAGACCCTGACCCTGGGTAAGGAAAGGTGCTAGTCAATGGCATCCTGATAAGGGAAGGTGTTTGTCAATCGCATCCCGATAAGGGAAGGTGTTTGTCAATCGCAACTTGGTGAAGGGAGGTGTTTGTCAATGAACGTGATAAAAACGCACTTGCCCGGGGTCCTCATTATTGAGCCGGACATCTTCGGGGATAAGCGGGGCTTTTTTATGGAGACTTGGAATAGGGTGCGCTATGGGGACAAGGGTCTCACGGTCAACTTCGTCCAGGACAACCTTTCTTTTTCCCAAAAAGGAGTGCTCCGGGGCCTTCACTTCCAGTACCCAAATCCGCAAGGAAAACTGGTCTACGTCCTGCAAGGGGAAGTCTTTGACGTGGCGGTGGACATCCGGCTCGGTTCCCCGACCTTCGGCTGCTGGCAGGGAGTGACCCTCTCGGGTGAGAACAAGAGGCAATTCTACATACCGGAAGGGTTTGCCCATGGCTTTTGCGTAACCAGTGATACGGCTCTCTTCGCCTATAAGTGCACGGAGGTTTACACTCCGAAAGCCGAGCACGGGCTCCTCTGGAATGACCCGGATCTCGGCATTGACTGGCCGGTGGCTGAGCCGTTATTATCTGAGAAGGACAAGGTCTATCCCAGACTGCGTGATTTGGGGGCTAGGGTTTTGCCTAGGTACGCAAAGTCCGGTTCGGAGTAGGAAGTATGGCCCAGTTGGAGCGTTGGCAAGGCTTTGCCAAAGGCGGGGGAGTCGAGGAGCAAGATAAAGTCTGCAGGGTGGGGGGTCAGGAATGAGCAAATTTACCACAAATGAACGCTGCTTTGTACGGAATCAAGAATGCGGGCGGGTATTTTCGGGATCTAAACTTTGCTTCATCGCATGCCCGGCATCGGAAGAAATAAGTCTTGAATTAAGCGTTATTAAAGAGAAACTTAGAAAGTATAAAATTGAACCGTACGTTGCTGTCGAAGAACGGGAATTAGGAAAGGACATTTTTTGCGAGAAGATATGTGGGAAGATTATCGAGGCCAAATTCTGTGTGGTGATACTAAACCACGTTAAGAACGAAAATGGAACTTTAGTTCCAAATTCAAATGTCTATTATGAATATGGTCTAATGACAGGGCTACACAAAAAGATAATACCAATTCAAAAAGAAGGACAAAAACTTGCATTTAATATTCAAAGTTTCGAGTCAATAATTTATAAGCCGAATACTCTGACGGAAGAGATTGATAACGCTATTATGAAAACAATTCTGAATACGGAGGAAAGGGAGATTTCTGATAGAAAGGGAATGAATCCGTCGTGGCTAGCTGGTTTAAATGGCTATATTGAGATAGATAGGTTTGGTGATCGGGATTTTAGGGACCTGGTATTTCAATGCAAGGATACCCATATGAGGGCTTTTCAAAATCCCTTAGAAGGAACAATAGCTGTAATTGGGCCATTTGAAGCCCTTAGCTTTCCAGCGATTGCAACAGAATTTAAGGTTATATTTAACCGCCTACAGCAGTTGCGAGCGGGTTTACAATTACAGATTCAGGAGCTAGAAGTTCAGAAGGAAGTTGACGGATTAGCAAGAGCCAGATTTAGGAATGGGTTTGTAACACTTCAGCATCAGGTTGAGATGCTAGAAAAGGTGAAATACGTTTTGGTCGACAACCCTGGAATTAGCGTTGATGAGGTTTTGTTAGAAATAAAAAATATACCCTACTTAGAGGTATGGACAGCATAATGCTCGACTAGAATTCCCCCGGAATTGTGGGACGCCTGAAACTCGGCTCGGGAGGCGAAGCAGTCAAAGAAAGCCCCCCTCCCTTGCACCGAAAGGATAAAAGATGTTCATTTTTGGTCACGTGGGTTTTACGACCTTAGCCGCGAGAGGTGTGGAAAAGGTAACAGGGGAAAAGAGGATGGATTACAGGCTGGTGGTCGTCGGTTCCATTCTGCCCGATCTAATTGACAAACCCATCGGGAGGGTGTTGTTTGAGAGCAAATTTGATAGCGGCAGGGTGTATGCCCATACGTTACTTTTTGTGCTACTTCTCACCGGGATCGGGCTATACAGACTCTGGAGGTATGACAAAATTGGCGCTCTGATCTTGGCGGGAGGGAGTGCCTTGCATGAGGTGTTCGACCGCATGTGGATGTTTCCGAAGATCTGGTTTTGGCCGCTCATAAGCCCACAGCTCGGCCGAGCGGCAAACGGAGCTGTTCCCGCGGCGAGGATGGCCTGGGTGTATTCTGAATTTCAGGGTCTCATGACGGATCCCTATATTTACGTCTCCGAAATCATGGGGTTTCTCATCACAGTTTACTTTGTCGTCAGACTTTACCGGCGGCATGGGTTTTCGGTATTCTTTAGAACGGGAAAAATGATGTAGGAAGAATTTCTTCACTCCGGATAGAGGGGAAGACGGGACAGTAGATATGGCCCGGATAGACCAACGTGTCCAAGCGAAAAGGCGGGTGATTATTAAGAAGTTGCTGAAGAAAGATGGCTACCACCCAGACAAGAGGGAGAAAACGGTCCTGGCGGCTATGGAACAAGCGGGGTTCATGTGTTTAAACGAAACGGAAATGGATAAGTGGGTCGAAAGGTGGGGTTTCTATGGGATCCAGAGATGACACGCGCCACGTGCCCCCCAAAACTGGGGAGAAGGGTCAACTATCAAGGGAGGGCTCCTTCGCTGAATCTAAAGAACCGGACGAACCTGAGAAACCATGTTATTCCACGGCTATCTTCATGAGACTTGGTATCAACAAGTCTTTAAAATTGACTGGGTCGCAAACAATAGCGGTGTGCTCGGCCACAATTTCTCCTAGCCAGTCGAAATTGTGCCGGGGTCGTACCCTCACACAATGGGGAACAATTGTGACAATTAGCGGATTTGGCTTCGCCGGACGCAGCATCGGAAAGTGCACAATGGAAGGTTACACTCAATTCAGATGGAAATCCTTCCAACGAGTAGTCGAAAGAAAGGCATCAACAGCGCGGGATGGAGGGAACTTATGCGCAAAAATCGCCTAGATGCCCGTATCGTCGGATTGACCTTTTCATTGCTCGACCCCAATTCCTCCGTCTCGCCAGAATTGTGCATGGGTCTGACCGCGTCACAAAGGGAAACGACTCCGACTGCTCGGTAGGTATGTTTCTTCCTACTCGGCGGAACGGTTTCCGATAGTCGCCGTTCTGCGTACGTTCCTTCACCCTCTATTTTCCTGGCAGCTTCGCCAATTGTCCACGGTGATCTGATTCGGACACCTGAGGAGGTGCTTAACATATTCACACAAAGGACCTGGTTGCTCGTCGCGGTATTCTGGTGTGCTGTGATCTTTGCATTCACGGCGCTCCCCATTTTCACAGGGAAGAATACAGGCATCGTGCTAGAGCATCTTACCCATGTGCCGCTGAAAGACTTAAAGCCTCTGAATTTCCTGGTCCGTAAGACGGCCCACGTAGTCGTTTATGCGGTGTTAGCGTTACTCTTGTTCTACGCTATGGGGCACCATGCCGTCCTTTCTTATGGACTGACAACGGTGTATGCGGCTTCCGACGAGTTCCATCAAATCTTTGTGCCGGGTCGAACTCCTGCGGTGCAGGATGTCATGCTGGATTCAGCTGCTGCGTTGATTGTGATTCTTGTGTTGACGCGGATTAGGAAGCAGCATCGGTTTGGACGGAGGTGAGGATTATGCCGTGGAAAGCCTGAAAGGGAGCGTTTGTACAAAAGCCCAGTCGTCAGGAAGTCATGATTATGCAGGTCGTCGTGCGGGTTGCCGCTCTGGTTATTGTTTTCTCTGTGCTGCGTTCCTAAGGACCACGGAGAATGGGTGCAAAAGACAATGAAAACGACAACGAAAAAGAAACTTCTGGCAGTGACAAGTGTCATCGTTGTGGCGCTAGCCGTTGTGGGCCTCTGGGGATACAGCACGTTTTTTCGGGTTAATCCCAAAGTGAAGCAACAGCTCTATCACCAGTTCGGAGCGAACTTCTTCAACACGTTTCCGGATAGCGGCGTTGGGAAGAATGCGACTGCTGCTGGCGGCATGACCCGGCAGGGAACTGGGGTGGCCGGCCAGGGAGCAGGGGTGAAGCCGGGCGGCGTGGCAGGATCCGGAGCCGGCGCGGGTTCCGGAGCAGCTGGGTCCACCGTGCCTTTCGACCAGTCTCGGGGCTCAGGCGGGGGCTTATCAGCGAGCGCCGGTTCGGGGAGCAATGACCCCAGCGGTGGCGTACCGGGAGGTACGTCCGGGGGGAGTGTGCCGGGAAGTCCCGCTTCATCAGCGGGAAGTGGAGCCTCGTCGCTCACGGAGGCCGAGGTCGTCGGGCAGTATCTGCCGGAAATCCGCTCCTTGCAAAGCGTGGCCCTCAGCCGCCTGGATACGTTGTACGCGGCGGCTGTTCAAGAGTACCGCCAGGACAAGGCAACAGGGCGGGTCAACCGCGCGGCCTTGGCCCAGAAATATATCCAGGCGGGAAACCTTTTGGAGTCTAACGTGGATAGCCGGTTCTACAGCATCATGGGTTCCCTGCAGTCCGAACTGGTCTCCGATGGTCTGCCGACGGATGAAGTGGGGGTGATTAAGAGCCAGTATGAAGCGGCCAAAGCGGCCAGGCGCTCGGCGATTTTGGGGAAGGCGTTGAGGAGGTAGATTGCCCGGAGGATGGTAGTTGCCCCAATGGAGTACCCAGTTTCATGTCCCCCTGTCTGGTAATATAAGGACAAACGCACCTAGATGCTCTTCACGGCCGCCTATTCGACATATTCGACACAATAAGGAAAATGTTTCTGACTTGGAGGAAGGATTTTCCCCATGAGTGACGAATAGCCCTATTCAGGGGGAATAAAGTCCTAAAAAGGAAGAAAGGTGTTAAGTGACTGGAGAGCATCTCCTATCAGCGCTTACGAAATTAATCGAAACAGAAAGTAAGAAGACGAGGAGATCGCAAGTCATTCATTACACGAGCGCTGGGAGAAGCGAAACTGGAGGCTGCGGTGCCGGAAAGGGGTGGCGATTTAAAAGGAGTAACACTAGAATCATTATCGATAAGGCGGCCAAGGTATTGTCAGATGTTCGGGGAGTCAAGGCGATTGTGCTCGGCGGCTCCCGTGAGCGAGGGACGCATTCGCCCGACTCGGACGTCGACATCGGGATCTATTACGATGCCACCGCCCTTGACTTTGCCGCATTACAAAAGGCCGCCCGGACTGTCGACGACGGGTACCGGGAAGACCTGATCGCGGTGGTCGGGTAGCGGGGACGCTGGGTTAACGGCGGTGGATGGCTGACGGTAAACGGGAGTCCCGTGGATTTCCTGCTGCGCGATATTGCGAAGGTGGAAAAGGCGGTAGCGGAATGCCGGGCCGGGGTTGTGACTCCGCATTACCAGACGGGCCATCTGCACGCTTATACAATGCGATGTACATGGAGGAGCTTGCGATATGCAAAGTGCTTTTGGACGAAGACGGAAGCGTATCGGACCTGAAGCGGGTTGCCGAACACTATCCGCCGAAGCTCAAAACCTCCATGATCTCCTTTTTCTCCTTTGAAGCCGGCTTTTCGCTTATGTTAGCCAGAAAGAACGCGGGTAAAGACGATGTCTATTATGTGGTCGCTCATATCGTACGTTCGGTATCCGCTCAACCAGGTGTCGTTTGCTGCTAATGACAAATATTGCTTGAACGAGAAAAAGGCGGTTAATATGATTGACAGTTTTGTAGTCCAGCGGATTACAAAAGCAAGGTCGATTTGATCTTCACCGCCGCGGGAGCGGATATGGTGGAAGCCTGTATGCACCTCAAACGCTTGACGGAGGAAGTAAAAGCGTTATTGTGACGGCGACGCGACGGAGGAGCACATCAGCAATCATTATGAGCTCGATAAGGCTATACCTGCAGTCGGTGCTTGAGGACAAGATCAAACATCGACAACATCGACAGGAAGGAGCCGAACGATTGGAGCAATGATGGGCAAGAGCAACTTTTTCTCGCTTCCTGACACGGTGTGCAACGGCAAGGGGTTTGACGAACAGAATTTTGCAAACTCTGAAAATGCTGTAGAGGGTAGGAGTGGATATTCGACCGCTCCCCAATGAGCAAGGCTTTTCCAGCGGTACTCTTCGGCGGAAGATGCTTCATTGGCGGATAGCGGAGGGGGAAGAATCCCAGCGATTCAGGAGGCGTGGCCGGCCAAGGAACCGGGGTGAGCGGTCGGGAGCAGGGGCGAAGCCTAAAGCCTGTGTGGGTCTACAACCACTTGGATTCACCGGATCTATCTCGCCTTCCAACCCGTAGAAGGTATTTTGGGAAAATGTAGAACCTTATGAGAGGGAAACATCTGACAACTCACTTGATGGAAATGAGGGACCTAAATGAATGCTGCTGCCAAGGTTTGCTTTGTCATAATGGGCTTTGGGAAGAAGCAAGACTACGGTTCAAATAGGACGTTAGATTTAGATCAGACATATAAAAATATAATCAAGCCCGCGGTAGAGCAGTCAAGTTTAAGATGTATTAGGGCAGATGAAATTATGGATTCTGGAATAATTGACAAAAGTATGTATGCGCTAATAATGAAGGCAGATCTTGTAATCGCAGATATTTCTACATATAATCCAAACGTATTATATGAACTTGGAGTACGTCATGCCGTAAGGCCATTCTCAACTATCATACTGAAAGAAAAAGGATGTGATTTTCCGTTTGATTTAAACCACAATAGAATCTTTACCTATACACATCTCGGAGAAGATATCGGTGCAGATGAGGCGAATAGGTGTCAAACTGAATTAAGACTATTAATTAATGAAATTATATTGGCACAAAACGTCGATAGTCCGCTATACGAATACTTAAAGAAAACAACTCCCCCCTCACTAAATGAGGACGAATATACTCAAGTTTTGGATGAGTTGGCAGAGAAGGAAAACACTGTTTTTGCTTTTGTTGAAAAGGCAAAAGAATTTATGAAGAATAGTAGTTTGGAAAAGAACTTATTTGAGGAAGCAGCTGCAATGTGGTCCAAAGTCGAGCAGTTGGTTCCAACAGAAAAATACTTTACACAACAAAGGGCACTATGTACTTACAAATCTAAGCAACCATCTATTCATTCGGCCTTGTGTGATGCATTGGTAATAATAGATAGACTAAATCCGAGGGACAGCCATGACACCGAAACGTTAGGAATAGCGGGAGCGATTTGCAGAAGGTTGTTTGAAGAATCGGAAGATGCGGTTTACCTGGATAGGGCTATTGAGCACTATGGTAGGGGATATAACCTAAATAATGATTATTATACTGGGGAAAACTATGCATTTTGCTTAGATCTTAGACGGAATTCAGTTGAAGATAGCGAGGAAAAGATATATTTAAAACTCAGGGCTAAAAAGGCAAGGCAGAAAATAATAGGCTTTCTTGAAATAGTGACTAGAGATTCTGATTTTGAAAAACGGGAAGACAAAGAGTGGGTTTTTGCATCAATTTCAACTTGCTATTACGCGTTAAATGACGATGTCAAAGGACATTATTACGAAGATAAGTTTAAAAATGAATTCACATCTCCATGGGAAGAGGAAACTTTTAATGATAGCAAAGGAAAGATATTATCTCTAAGAGACAGCTAAAGCTTACGGGGAGGAAATTTTGTGGGAAGAAAATGCTTTATATCATTTAAAACGGAAGACGAATCCTACAAGAAATGTATCCAGGATAATTTAAACATTAATATGATTGACAAATCTCTTAATGAAGCTATCGAATCAGAAGATGAAGACTATATTATGCGAAAAATAAGAGAAGATTATTTATGCGATTCCACAGTGACCATACATTTAATAGGGACAAGAGGTTCGGAAGATCTTGGTTTAGAAGAACAGATATTTGTAAAGAGGGAACTGCAAGCCTCTCTTTACAACGGTAAGGGGAATACTCGCAATGGAATCTTAGGTGTAGTTTTGCCAGGTATGATTACTTCGGTTTTTAGGGGATCTTATACCTGTAAGAAGTGCGGAGAAACCCACAACTGGGTAAATGTCAATGATTCTACAACCATTAAAGAGTTTAGTATTAATTACTATCTGCCTGGAAACGACAAATGCTATTATGGAGAAGAAGATAGATATTGCGTCATTGTAGGGTGGGACGATTTTTGTGCTAACCCTGAAATTTATATTGAAAAAGCATTTAAAAAACGAATGTCTAAAATTAGTGAAAAGGTAATCGTGTACCCTAAATAGGATAATCCTGGTGCTCGACCACAATTCCTCCGTCCCGTCGGAATTGTGCCGGGGTCTGACCTCAACACAACGGAGAACGATTCTGACAATTCAATGCTCGAAATCTGATCAGCAACAAATCGGTGCTCAGCCCCGAGGTTTCCCTCCCGGTCAACCGTGGGTTGGGGACTGTCCCCTTCAAGGTTTGGCACAATACCAAAATCGTTACCGCCGGAGACTCCTTCACCTATGGTAACCCTTTCGGCCCACAAGAGTCCTGGCCCAAATGGGTCGCCAATCGGCTTGAGATTGACGTCGTCAACAACGCCAGAGTCAGCCGCACCTCGCGGGATGTCCTCACTCATTTCGACGGGGATATCTTGGCTTACAACCGGGTCATCATCTTTGCCGGAGACGGGGACGCAATTAAGAGGGTGAGTGAGACAGACTACCGGAACGATATTGAGGCTATGGTCGAAAAGGCGTGGGCGAATAACATCACCCCGATCTTGACTGTAAGAGTTGAGGGCAAGACAACTTAAACCTAACTGGAAACTGTGGGCCGCTCCTTACTCACAACTGGGAGATTGCTCTCTCCATCTGGAGAGCTCCCCTGCATTAACTACCCGTGTAGTCTTCCCTAAAGATTATTCCATCTTATCTAGGCTCGATTTATTGTATTTGTTTCTTGGTCCTTTCAAACTTCGACTGAGGAGAGACATAATATGCTAAAAGATTTGTACGTGATGAAGATTGACGCAAAACAAGAGTTAGATAATATGAATGATGCGGAGGAAATAGATCGATTCAAAAGGTTAATAATGATTCCAGATGGTGTAAATATCGATAGTCTGCTCGATGGTGAGCGGTACTATTTAACGGGTGAGAAAGGTGCCGGAAAAACCGCGATGCTTATTTATACCGCTCTTAAAGCTGAGGAGCTTTTTGACGCGGAGCGTTGCTTTATAATTTTCAAGGAATTTTCGCAAGAAGAACGCCTAGATTATACCGGGCTAGCACACGTGACCCGTTATAATCAAGAGGAAATGGATCCTTATGTGGATTACGAATTTGTTTGGTGGTGGGTTTTCCATAATGCCATAGTCGAGACCGTACTAAATTCGGAAAAGGAGATATTCCTACCAAACGAATCTCTAGACACCTACCTTGCATCGGTAAAAGCGGTTACTTCAAATCCCAGAGGTGATAACAGGAGGATGCCTGTAATTACTAAGGACGGTTATATTGAAGCGGCAGTATGTGTCCAAATAAGAGGTATAGAGATTAAGTTGAACGGAAAAGTAAATTTCGAAAGAAACCCAGAAGATAAACAGAAAGTGCGTTTCTCGACACACGTTAATGAATTGAATCGGCTCTTCACAAATCTTGGGGCGGGAGACAGTCAACTTTACATGGTCGTTGACGAAATGAACCTCTCATCGAAGAACACCGAGGAGTTTGAAAGAGATGTCATTATGATTAGGGATTTGGTAATAGCTATTGAACGCTTTAATGCTCTTAGCAAGAGCTCCCACGGAAACGTGCGGGTAATTGGGTCGATTAGAAACGAAGTTATTAACTCCGTAAAAGCGAAAGGAAAGGAAATCAATAAGTCCGTAGAGTCGTACGGCATTCCCATTGACTGGACACAATATTCCGAAGAGAATCTCCGTCACCCTCTGATAAAACTATTAATGATTTCAGTGCAGAAACCCCCTGATTTTTTAGTCCAAAGGCAGGAATTCGCCCCTGGTATGCCGAATTGGTACAGTATGACGGAGATATTCTGAGGTATCAGAATATAACTTGCACATATGGTTATTTGAGGTGATGTTTGCCGTGTTTAGAGAGAATACGTTACATAGACAAGAGAAATTGTTTAATAATTTAAGTGGAATGGACCCTCGCTATAAAAAGAGACTGGAAGAGAGTTGGGCCGGACTGTTTTATAAGCATGTTTTTTGTCAGATTGACGAGAGGTTGTTTTCTCCTCTTTATTCGAGTGATAATGGACGTCCCAATTTTCCTATCAACATCTTGGTTGCGCTCGAAATCATCAAGCATTTGAAGAACTTTACGGATGAAGTGCTTTTTGAAGCGTTTGCCTACGACTTTCAAATTTCCTACGCCTTGGGCCTACGTAATATCGGCGAACGTTATTTTGCACGTAGAACCTTCTATGATTTTCGGGCCAGACTGTATCAATACACCTTGGAACACCCCAAGGAAGGAAGTGTGATCTTTCAACAGTTTGAAACACTCGTTCAACACTTCATTGAAGTCGCTCAACTGGATACCGAGGAACAGAGAATGGATTCAACTCAGATTATGTCGAACATCAAGCGGGCTGGGCGACTCGCCTTGGCTTATGATGTTTTGCTTCAAGGAATCAAGGCATGTCCCTTGGAAATCCTTAGTTCTGAGTTTAAAGAGGTCTTAGATCCACATTACAAGACGAATCTTCTCTATAAATTGAAAGATACCGAAGCCTCGTCACGCCTGGAAAAACTCTTGAATTTAGGCGGTGAATTGAGCCAACTTGTAAAAGACAACTTGGAATTACAAGGGCGTCTAGAAATTCAAGTACTCGTTCGCTTTATAAAGGAACAAACGGTTCATGATGACGAACGTAACGTGTGGCTCACTAAAGAAAATAAAAGATATCACCGCAAGTTCCCTTCAATCCGCTTTCGACGCAGAGGCAACGTATCGGAAAAAGGCGGGCAAGAGTCACGTTGGCTTTGTGGTTAATCTCACCGAGACCTGCGCTGATAATAATCCTGTTCAAATTGTGACAGATTACCAAGTGGAGCCCAATAGCACAAGTGATGTTAAAATGGCCGGTGAGAGTCTCGAAAAACTCCAAGGAACAATTCCAATGAAGGATCTT
>LDXJ01000041.1 GCA_001029295.1 Peptococcaceae bacterium CEB3
TGATTCCAGTGCAGAAACCCCCTGATTTTTTGGTCCAAAGGCAGGAATTGGCCCCTGGTATGCCGAATTGTACAGTATGACGGAGATATTATGAGGTATCTGGATATATTCTGTATATATGGTTATTTGAGGTGATTGTTGCCATGTTTAGAGAGAATACGTTACATAGACAAGAGAAATTGTTTAATAATTTGAGTGGAATGGACCCCCGCTATAAAAAGAGACTGGAAGAAAGTTGGGCTGGACTGTTTTATAAGCATGTTTTTTGTCAGATTGACGAGAGGTTGTTTTCTCCTCTTTATTCGAGTGATAATGGACGTCCCAATTTTCCTATCAACATCTTGGTTGCGCTCGAAATCATCAAGCATTTGAAGAACTTTACGGATGAAGTGCTTTTTGATGCGTTTGCCTACGACTTTCAAATTTCCTACGCCTTGGGCCTACGTAATATCGGCGAACGTTATTTTGCACGCAGAACCTTCTATGATTTTCGGGCCAGACTGTATCAATACACCTTGGAACACCCCAAGGAAGGAAGTGTGATCTTTCAACAGTTTGAAACACTCGTTCAGCACTTCATTGAAGTCGCTCAACTGGATACCGAGGAACAGAGAATGGATTCAACTCAGATTATGTCGAACATCAAGCGGGCTGGGCGACTCGCCTTGGCTTATGATGTTTTGCTTCAAGGAATCAAGGCATGTCCCTTAGAAATCCTTGGTTCTGAGTTTAAAGAGGTCTTAGATCCACATTACAAGACGAACCTTCTCTATAAATTGAAAGATACCGAAGCCTCGTCACGCCTGGAAAAACTCTTGAATTTAGGCGGTGAATTAAGCCAACATCGTAAAAGACAACTTGGAATTACAAGGCGTCTAGAAATTCAAGTACTCGTTCGCTTTATAAAGGAACAAACGGTTCATGATGACGAACGTAACGTGTGGCTCGCGAAAGAAAATAAAGATATCACCGCAAGTTCCCTTCAATCCGCTTTCGACGCAGAGGCAACATATCGGAAAAAGGCGGGCAAGAGTCACGTTGGCTTTGTGGTCAATCTCACCGAGACCTGCGCTGATAATAATCCTGTTCAAATTGTGACAGATTACCAAGTGGAGCCCAATAGCACAAGTGATGTTAAAATGGCCGGTGAGAGTCTCGAAAAACTCCAAGGAACAACTCCAATGAACGATCTTTACGTGGACGGTGGGTATTATAGCAGCGATCTCGTGAAAAAAGCGGAAGGACAGGGAGTTCAACTCCATTACACGGATATGACGGGGCGGAACGTCACCTCGAACAAACTGCCTTATAACGTTTTTAATATTGAACACTTCGAAAGGATCTTGAGCTGTCCGAAATTGCAGGAACCCTTGCGGAGTAACTTTGATTCCAAGAGCGGCATCTTGAGTGCTCACTTTGACCTAAACGTCTGCACTCCATGTCCCTTAAAGGATCAATGTCCGGTCAAGTTTCAAAAAAGGGATACCGTATTGCGCGTCAGCCAGAAAAGCCTCATGGCCGAAAATACTCGTTTAATCCTGATGGATAAAAAGGACCGAAGCGAAAACGGTAGTAAACGTGCCGCTATCGAAGGAACCAATTCCGCTTTTAAACGGGCGCATGGAGCTGGGAAACTTAAAGTTAGAGGTTTAGTACGCTGTAGTTTGGTCATGGGCTTGAAAACAATCGCTCATAACTTCCACCAGATCGTTCGTTTCCTCCAAGGTGATACTCGGCAACAGGGCAGAAAAAATGTAGACTTACACCAAGGGACACTTGCGACCATTTAGAGAAAATGACGGGTTGGAGAGAAGAAATACCTCCTCGCATAACGAAAATAGCGCTATTTTCTAAGAGTATTCCCTGATCTTGAGGAGCGCAGGATCTACAAGCTGGCAAAAGTCGTTTGGATGGGCAGTCAAATGGGAATGAGACTGCTATCTTTTAGACTTTTTGCAGTGAAATCATTGCTGCGTTGTATTTTTAATAGCATTAAATGCCTGTATCCGATCGCCACCATATTGTTCCAAGAATCCACCGAGATTATGAGCTTCATTGCCGAAGATATGATTTATTTTATTTGGATCTACAACCTCGGCTAAATTGGTTATATCTCCTCCAATGACAGATGCTTCTTGTGCTATTTCCTGCTCAATATTTGATACCTCATCACCTACTTTATCAAGTAATTCTTGCCCTTCGGGAGATTCAAGAAGATCATCAATACCATACATTTTACCGTTAGGATCAATATTATTAACGGGATTATCGCCAGCGTAGCTATAAAGATTCAACGTTTGTGGATCCTTATAATTTACAAAGTCGTTCGAGTCTTTCGTTAAAAACCTGCCAATTCCTGCAGCATAGTAGCGGGACTGGAGAAAATACAGCCCTGATTCTGGATCAAAACGGTATCCCCGATAAGTGTAAGCATTATTAAATCCTGTATCATTGGCGATATTGATCGAATTTCCGCTGCCATCCTTAACACTTATAATATTGCCATACGGGTCATAAACATACTGCCGGTAAAGGTTACCATTTGTATCAGTCACCGCTACGACGTTGCCTTGGGCATCGTAGTGATAGTAGTAATAATTATTTGCACCGTTTTGGGACAGGCGGACCCCAAGCAATTTTCCATCCGGTGACCTGAGATAGAGAGCGGTAATGGTGGATCCCACCGTCTCATACATTAACTGCCCTTTGAAATAGTGATAAGTGGTCGTTGTCCCATTGGCGGTTTTCGTGATGCGGTTGCCCTCGCCGTCATAGGTGTAGCTGGCGATTACATTATTGCTGCTGTCCTTCACGGTTGTCAAGCGGTTTTTCGCATCATAAACGTAGTTATAATTTGTGCCGTACATTGCGACAGCGGTTAGATTACCATTGGCATCATAGCTAAACCCGGAGTTGGTAATCCGATTGTCCGCATCATAAGTGAAGGTTTTTGTTCCAAAGACCGGCACTGTCATGCTGGTAAGGTTCCCGGCTGGATCGTACTGGTAATTAAACGTTGTCCCGTCAATCACGGCTTGGGTCAGCCGGTTTAATTGCTCCGTACCGTTATTATAGGTGTAACTCTCACTGAGGCTCGAACCGGAGGGCCGGGTCCCCGTCACACCATTGATTCGCCCGTCAGCGTCAAAAGAATACTCACTGGACCACTTGGGAATTAGGGAAGTACCATTGGAATTGTCCACCTTCACCGTCTGGACGCCGGTGATTTGGTTGGCATCATTGTACGTGTAGATATCCTCGGTGCTGTCGGGATTCACCCGGCTGATTAAATTGTCCCTCCCCATGTTCTGCTAAAGAAGTAAATGGGACTGTTGCCATTGCAAATGACTGGAATTTCTGACGCGGCGACAATATACTGCCCAGAGGGTCCAACCCATTGCAAGCAGGGTTAGCGCACTATCTCGGGTACCAGGGCGTTGGGGGGCGGGCATGGCAACCCTTCACAATTGATCGTTGACGCTAAGGCAGCTTAGGCAGGAAAATGCCAAGAGCGCGTAGAATAAAAATGTTACATAATGACGTTGGGAGCTGTCCAAGGTAGGAACATGGCGGGAAGGGAAGTATAGTGATACGACGTAAGAAATGGATATGCGGCGTTGGACTGAGGTCTGGATTCGAGGATACTTTGGGAGCTCACTGGAAGGTCGAACCCTCGAACCGTCCAGTCCGGAGTTAGGTTATCTGACGCGCCGGGAGGCGGTCAGAAAATGTTGAGGCGCACAGGGGGAATTTGGCCCCAGCGAATGGCGAGCCTATTTTCTGCACCGGAGGATAGTGAAGTGATCAAAATGAAGCGTAGGAAGAGATTTAGCTGGAAGAAGTTCATGGGTTTTGTGGGCTTTAATATCGTCTTTGCTGCTTTGCTGGCTCCTTTCATCGTTTTTTACGGACCCTTTCAAGCACTGAAAGTCATGGCTGTGGGCTCTATCGCTCTTTCGCGCCATCCACAGGTAGTGAGGGCCTTTCTTTCCCAAGCTGAAATTGACAAGATTACTCATGAGTATGATGCCTTAGGAGTGAACACTCAAGCGAAGATTGTCAGTCAACAGGTGACAAACGGCTCGGATAACGGTATCAAGATCCAGAACATCCAGGGACAATCGTTTAGAGGAAAAGTCATGTTAATTAAAAATCCAAAACGGATCAAAGTCGCGGTGACCAATCAAGTTGGCACAGCGGGGGAATTATTGACGCATCTGGTCCAACAGAGCGGGGCCGTGGCCGGGATTAATGCGGGAGGGTTCAATGGACCGAGCTGGGGAGGAAGTGGGGGTTCTCCGGAAGGCTTGACAGTGCACGCCGGGAAGATTGTTTGCAATGACATTGGGAATAAGAAGGCGGAAGAACTCATCGGGATCAACGATCAAGGAAAACTGGTCATCGATCCCATGTCGGCGGACGAGTTGGCTGCTCACCATATTCAAGAAGCGGTAACGTTTTGCGGTCCAACCTTGGTTGCCGACGGTAAGCCGGTTGTCGCCGGAGATGGCGGGATTGGTATTGCGCCCCGGACGGGAATCGGTCAGACAGCGGACGGGACGATTATTTTTGTCGTGATAGACGGGCGCCAACCGACCTGGAGTTGGGGCGCCACCGCTCGTCAACTTATGAATGTCTTCCTGCAGTATCATGCGGTCAATGCCGTGAATCTGGATGGCGGTTCCTCCTCGGAAATGGTTTACCAAGGTAAAATCGTTAATCATCTCTGGGATATCTTCCCCGAACGTTATATTCCCACAGCATTTGTCGTTATGCCAAAATAGTGTGTTTAAACATATAAGTTTCACACACATCCCTTCACCGCCTCATCAGTATGAACGGCAAAGGCCGGGCCAGAGACAGCGCCATCACATGACAAAGGGAGGGACTACTTAGCCGCATGCGTCGGTCTAATACGCGTGACGGCGAATAACTTTATATATAGGATAATGCGTAGCAAATTTATATTGAATAGAGACGGTTGTATGTTAAAAAAACTTGTGTGGGAAAAAAGGTCACTAAAAAAAGCATATAGACTTTTTTTAGCAACAACGATTATTTTTTCTTTCCTTGCATTACTTAATTTAGACAACTGGCTGTTTCGTACTCTTTTGCAAGGAAGCATGATTTTACTGACGCTGTTTATGGGCATGGACACTGTTTTACGGAAAAAGCAAAAAACCTTAGGGTATTTGCTGATTGGAGTATCAGCCTTCTCGTTTTTTGTTATGATTAATGGAATTGTCATGAAACTTAGTTAAGTGAATTACTATGGCAAGAAAGCGCCTCGAAACCTATGTAAAAGACTCGGAAACGAAAGGAAGCTGCTGAAATGGTAGCTTCCTTATCGTTTGCCCATTTTCGGGACGGCAGGCACATGGAATTTCAGCTCTGAAACATATGTTCCAAAAACGCCCACAATGTGGTAAAATAAAGAACCGGTTGGATTCGGCCAAACTCCATGGAGGCGGGTAATCCGAAAGTCAGCACGAGACCGGCAGTCTGGAAGTCAAGGAAGGGGGCCAAGAGTCTTGGCAGGATATAATACAGGATATAATGCGGAGGACATTCAGGTCCTGGACGGGTTGGAAGCGGTGAGAAAACGCCCGGGCATGTACATAGGAGCCACAAATTCCCGGGGACTGCACCATCTGGCCTGGGAAATTATTGATAACGCGATCGATGAAGTGGAGGCAGGGTACTGTACCCGGATTCGGGTTACGCTTGACCCGGATAACTCACTGACAGTGGAGGACGACGGCCGCGGCATTCCCGTGGATATCCATCCCAAAATGGGGATTCCCGCCGCCCGGGTGGCTTTCGAGGTCCTGCATGCCGGGGGCAAGTTCGGCGGGGAATCTTATAAGGTCTCCGGGGGGCTGCATGGGGTAGGCGCCAGTGTCGTCAATGCCTTAGCGGAGTTCTTACTGCTCGAGGTAAAACGGGAGGGGAAGCGTTTTCGGTTGGAGTACGCGGACGGCGGGAAACTCGTCTCCGAACTCAAAGTCGTCGGCCACAAGGTTAAAGGGACGGGGACAAAGGTAACTTTCCGGCCGGACAGGGCAATTTTTAAAGAGCAGGTTTTCAAAGCGGAAATTTTGCAAAGCCGCCTGCAGGAGTTGGCATATCTCAATGCCGGCTTGGTGATCGATTTCTTGGACAGGCGCGGGGGAGAACGTTCTGAGACTTATTGCGCCCGGAGCGGGTTGGTGGGTTTTGTGGATCAGATCAATGCGGAGGGGGGAAACGAGCCCCTGCATAAGCGCCCGCTCTATTTCCGAGGGGAAAAGGACGGGGTTCAGGCTGAATGTGCCATTCAGTATAATGACGCGGACATGGAAACATTTTATTCCTTCTGTAACAACATCGCCACCGTGGAGGGGGGAACGCATGAAAGTGGATTGCGCACCGCGCTGACTCGGGTTTTCAATAATTACGGCAAAAAAGCGGGCCTCCTGAAAAAGGACGAGAGTTTAATCGGAGACGATTTGCGGGACGGATTGGTGTGCGTGCTTTCGGTCAAAGTGCGGGAACCGCAGTTTGAAGGGCAAACCAAGACGAGACTTTCGAACGCGGAGGTGGAAGGCATTGTCCAATCCTTGGCCAACGAGGGCTTGAACGGCTTCTTTGAGCAGTACCCCAATGTGGCCAAAGAAGTCATCAACAAGTCCTGGCGCACAGCCCAGGTGCGTATAGCCTCCAAAAGGGCCAAAGAGCTCAAGCGCATGAAAAAGGACGCGGAGGCCAAAGCCCTGGGCGGAAAACTCGCCGCCTGCTCCGAAAAAGATAAATTTAAAAATGAACTCTTTCTGGTCGAGGGAGATTCCGCCGGGGGTTCGGCTAAATCCGGCCGCGACCGCCGTTTTCAGGCGATCCTCCCCCTCCGGGGCAAGGTCATCAACACTTTCCGAGCGAAGTTGGATAAGGTGCTGGAAAATCAAGAGATACGTTCGATGATCACAGCCATCGGCGCTGGCTTGGGCAAGGAATTTGATGTGGAGAAGTGTAATTACGCTCGGGTCTGTATCATGACGGACTCGGATTTAGACGGGGCCCACATCCGCACCCTCCTCCTGACCTTTTTCTACCGCTATATGCGCCCGCTCCTTTTGGACAACCGGGTCTATATTGCCCAGTCTCCCTTATACAAGGTGCAAAAGGGAAAGGGGATTCGCTATGCCTACGATGATTCGGAGCTAAAACAAGCTTTACGAGACCTGGGCCGCAACGCCCAGGTGCAGAGGTACAAAGGCTTAGGGGAGATGAATCCCGAGCAGCTATGGGAAACCACCCTGAACCCGGCTAACCGCAAAATGATTCAAGTGACGATCGACGATGCCGTGGCTGCCGAGAGAAAGCTCAACATCTGCATGGGACCGGCGGTTGAACCCCGGCGGGAATTTCTCATGGAAAATATCGTCTTTACGGAAGCGGACATCTAAGCGGACGTCTAAGCGGATGTCTAAGCGGACATCTAAGCGGACATCCAAGCGGACATCTAAGCGGACATCTAAGCGGACATCTAAGCGGGCAACTAAACGGACAACTGAGCGGACATCTAAGCGGATGTCTAAGCGGATATCTAAGCGGACAGAGCGGGATGGCCGGAGCCCCAAGTCGGGCTGAGTGAACCATTCCGCGCAAACGGAGGAAAAGCATGAGCGTCCCGGAAGAAAACATCAGTCAAAGACCTTTGGAAGAGGTGCTGCCTGAGGCTTATATGGGCTATTCTAAATTTGTCATTCTGCACCGAGCCATTCCCGACGTGAGAGATGGCCTCAAACCGGTGCACAGGCGCATTATTTACTCCATGAACGAGCTGGGTATGTATCCGGACAAGCCGTATTCAAAATCTGCCCGTTTGGTCGGGCACTGTATGGGAGCCTATCATCCTCACGGCGACAGCGCTATCTACGAAGCGGCGGTGAGGATGGCTCAACCCTGGGCTTCCCGCTGCCCTTTTGTCGACGGGCACGGAAATTTCGGTTCGGTGGACGGGGATCCGGCCGCCGCCATGCGTTATACGGAGATGCGCCTGACTCCTTTGGCCAGGTTGATGTGCCAGGATTTGGAGAAGGACACTGTCGCTTTCCGGCCAAATTATGACAACCGTCTCGAGGAACCCGTGGTCTTGTCCAGTCCTTTGCCCAATGTCTTGGTCAACGGTGCGGGCGGAATCGCCGTGGGACTTTCCACCAATATGCCGCCTCATAATCTGGGTGAGGTGGTGAACGGCATCATTCATCAGATCGACCGGCCGGAGGTTACGCCGGCCGAGTTGATGAACTGGGTGCCCGGGCCTGATTTTCCTACAGGGGGATTCATCCTGGGAAGGGCGGGCATCAGGGAAGCCTACGAAACAGGGCGGGGTAAAATCATCCTGCGTGGCAAGGCAGCGATTGAACCGGGAAAAAACGGCAAAAGCCTTATCGTTATTACGGAAATTCCCTACCAGGTCAACAAGGCCAGTTTGGCCGCTAAGATTGAAACTCTGTCTTCTGATAAGATCGAGGGGATCGCGGATGTCCGTGATGAGTCAGATCGCGAAGGGATGCGCCTGGTGGTGGAATGCCGCAAAGACGCAGAGCCGGGGGAAATTCTTAACCGGCTTTACAAGTACACGCAACTGCAGGAATCCTTCGGCATCATTAACCTGGTGATTGCGGCCGACGGTACCCCGAAAGTCATGAACTTAAAAGAGATTAATGCCGCCTATATTGAGCATCGCCGGGAAGTTGTCGTGAACCGAGTCACTTATGACCTGAAGAAGGCGAAAGAGAGAGCGCATATCCTGGAGGGGCTGGTCAAGGCGATTCAAAACCTTGACGAGGTGATCGCGGAGATCCGGGCGGCCAAGACTCCGGCCTTAGCCAAGGCGGCTCTGATTCTCCGCTTCGAGTTTTCCGAAGTGCAGGCCCAGGCGGTCCTGGATATGAAACTTCAGCACTTGACGCATCTCGAGTTGCAAGGGATAGAGCATGAGTATGACAAAATTCTCAAGACTATTATTTCATTAGAAGGGATTTTAGCCGATGAGAGGAAAGTTTATGGTATTATTAAGAGAGAACTCAAGGAGATAGCGGATAAATACGGAGACGAGCGAAGGACCGCCATTTTGGACGGTGACGGGGAAGGAGAAACTCAGACCGTTCTCGCAGAGCCGGCCGAGCCGTTGGAGGTTTTGCTAACCGGCAAGGGATTCATCAAAGCCCGGATTCCGGGAAAAAATGGACACGGCAAGAGGAGAGACTCGGCAGTCAAAGACGCGGATATATTTCAGTACAAGGATGAGGATATTCTTCGACACAAAGTGTGTTGCACAGATCAAGATCAGCTCTTATTTTTCAGTGCCAGCGGGAGAGTGTACAGTTTAGCCGCGAAGCTGGTTCCCGAAGCGGCCGGCAGGGCAAAAGGGAAGGCGCTCTCAGCACTTGTTCCCCTCCCGGAAGGTGAAGAAATCGTGGCTTGCCGGCCTTTGCGGACAGGGGCGGGGGACCATGTCGTCTTTGTCACCCGGCTGGGACAAGTCATGAGGAGCCCGGCCGCAGACTTTGTCAATCTCAGGAATGCGGAAGGTATGACGCTGAAACCGGACGATACCCTGGTTACAGCCTGGTTGAGTCCGGAGGGGCAGGATCTTGTCTTGCTCACGGCTCAAGGGCAGGCCCTGCGTTTGGCGGAGGCTGACGTTAGGGCTATGGGCCGCAAATCCAAGGGAGTGCGCGGGATCAGTCTGGCGGCGGCGGACTACGTGGCGGCAGCCCTGCCTGTGACGGATTCCGCGGCGGATCTCATAACCGTGAGTGAGCGAGGCTGGCTCAAACGTACTCCGATCGAGGAGTTCAAACGGCAGAAGCCGGGTGGCAAAGGGGTTACGGCGGCCCGGCTGGACCTGGAAAAGACCGGGTTGTTGGCGACTGCGCTGCTCGCCGACCAAGGCTCCGCTTTGACCGCCCTGCAGAGGAGTGGGGCGCAAACCCGGATCTCGGTCGCGAGCCTCAAGGTTGAAGCCCGTTCACGTAAAGGCGCTTTGCTGGTCGCGGTCGTGCTTGACGACTACGTGATCGGGGTCTTTGCCTGAGATGCCGCTTTTCGTGCGGGGTTTCGGTGAGGGGTGCTTCAAGTGTGGAGTTTTAGGCAGTGGTGGGGTTCAAGGGGTCGGGGATACTGTGCTATGGTGCCGTTTCACGTGTGGGGTGCTTAACGGATGCGTAAAATGGCGGAGTCCACATAGAGCTCAGCGTGGGCGCTTCCTGTGCAAACCGGGCAGACTGCGCCTCCGATTGACGCCGTCAACAATGGTTTTTTAGCCCCTCACACCCGGCTTCGGTTAACGGAGGATTGAGATATTAAACGCCTAAGAACAAGGAGGATTTGGCATGGAAAGCGTCAAGTGGGCACGGGTATCGAAAACAGTTACACTTCCCCGCCTGAACCGCTTAAATCCCTCCCTGGAGAGTACGGCCCTAAAGATTATGGAGGAGTCAGGTGAGCTGGCTCAAGCGATTGGCAAGTTCCGAGGGCTGAACGGCGAAAGGCAGAAAATCGGGGAGAAAGAAGCCATGCAGTTGGTGGCCCGCGAACTGATGGATGTGGCTCAAACGGCCGTGACCATGATGTTTGTCTTGGAGGAACAGTACGGAATTGATTTGGCGGGGGTTCTGGAGGAGCATACGGAGAAGCTGCGGCAAAAAGGCTACTGTGATTAGGTACCATCAAAAAGCCATTCTTAAATTTCTTGAAAGAAGGAGTGAAAAGCCCGGTTTCTCGACAGCATCCAAGGAGGCTAGTGACCAGCCGCTCGAAATACGGGGCATGGCCTTAGCAGGGTCGTTGACTTCCCCCGGAAAAAAGACGGAGCAGAGGAAGAATGCGCGTTAAGGCCTTGAGCCTGGTCGCCGAACCTTGTGATGCTGTCCCCCGTGAGTCGGCGGGGGAAAACAGATCAAAAAACGCAAAAAACGCCTAAAAAAGATCATAGAGCAGCTAAAAAAGCTAAGACGGGTAAGACAGCTAGGACGGGTAAGACAGCTGAGACAGGTAAAACAGCTGAGACAGGTAAAACAGGCAAGATCGGCAAAACAGACAAAAAGGTCATATGACTTCATGCGTTTTTGATATGTTTTGGAAACCAGGCAAACGGTTTAGAATGTATAGTTTGGCGGATTTGAATCCGGTTCAACGGGAGGCGGTCGAGCACCGGGCCGGACCTCTGCTGATTTTGGCGGGGGCCGGATCGGGGAAGACCCGAGTCCTGACCTATCGCATCGCCCATCTTATTGCCCGGGGCGTGGCTCCTTGGAATATTCTGGCTATTACATTCACCAACAAGGCGGCCAAGGAAATGAGGCAAAGGGTCGAGACATTGTTGGGAAGCGCGGGAGCGGGCCTTTGGGTATCCACTTTTCACTCCGCCTGTGTCCGCATTTTGCGGCGGGAAATCGATCATTTGCCAGGATACGCGCGCAGTTTTGTCATCTACGACGCAGGAGATCAGCTGTCCGTATTGAAGTCCTGCCTCAAGGAACTGGACCTGGATGAGAAGAAATTTCCGGCGCGCGGCATTTTGGCGCAGATCAGCGATTGGAAAAACAGGCTCTGCCCAGTGGAGGATGCGGAGGGTAAGGCGGCCGAGTATTTTGAGAAAATGGCGGCCAAAGCCTACAGACTTTATCAAAAGAAACTTATGGCCAACAATGCCTTGGATTTTGACGACATCATCATGCTGGCCGTTGAGCTCTTCCGCCAAAATCCAACCGTTCTGGACTATTACCGCGACAGGTTTCGCTATATTTTGGTGGATGAATACCAGGACACCAATCATGCCCAGTATACTTTGGTCAACTTGCTGGCCGCCCGCTATCGCAATCTTTGTGTGGTGGGAGACGACGATCAGGCCGTGTATGGTTGGAGGGGGGCCGATGTCCAGAATATCCTCGCTTTCGAGCGGGATTACCCGGAAACCATGGTCCTCAAGTTGGAGCAGAACTACCGCTCCACGAAACATATTTTGCAGGCGGCGAACGCTGTGGTTGGGCATAACCAGGATCGCAAAGCCAAATCTCTCTGGACGGAGAATCAGTCCGGGGATCTGCTAATTCATTATGTGGCGGAAGATGAACGAGACGAGGCACGCTATGTGGCGGAGAGGATCCAGCGTCTGAAAGACCGGGAAGGCCGTCCAAATAAAGATTTCGCCGTACTTTACCGCTCCAATGCCCAATCCCGTATTTTAGAGGAGTATCTGTTGCGGGAGGGAATTCCTTACCGGGTCTTTTCCGGTATGAAATTCTACGAACGGATGGAGATTAAAGACATTCTCGCCTATCTGAGAGTTTTGCACAATCCGGCGGATCGGGTGAGCTTCAGCAGGATTCTCAATGTGCCAAAACGGGGTTTAGGGGAGAGCGTGTTGGCCAAGGTGCTGCTCTATGCGGAAGAGCAGGGCTTGGATATGCTGGCCGCACTGAGGGAAGCCGAGTACATCCCGGGTGTGCGGCCTCAGGCCCGCAGGGCACTCCTGAGTCTTAGCAGGCTCTTGGAAGAGCTGCGGGAACAGAGCCCGGAGGGGGAGATCACGGATCTGGTCGAGGAGATCCTGGACAAGACCGGTTATTGGGCCATGCTCAAAGCTGATAACACCCCGGAAGCTCAGGCCAGGGTGGAAAACCTGCAGGAATTTCTCTCGGTCACAGCCGAATATGATGCCAAAATAGCCGAGGAAAGAGACGAACGGACGACCGGAGAAATAGACGAACGGGCGGCAGGAGAAATAGACGAACGGGCGGCCGGAGAAGGAAACCCGCCCGCGCCGACCTCGGCGGGGATTTCATCTTCCGGGGCAGAGAATGGGCTCTCGTCGGAGACGGGGGACACGCCCACCTTGGGAGGTCGGGGTTTGCCTGTGCCTGAGGTCGGGGACACTACCATGGCCGGGAGCGAAGGCAGGCCGGCGCCTGGGGTTGAAGGTACTTCCTCCGACGGGAGTGAGGACAGGCTCTCGTCGAGCGAGGGAAATATGGCCCCCTCGGGTGGCCAAGGTTTGCCCGCGCCCGAGGTTGAGGATACTTTCTCGGCAGGGGTTGGCGGTTTTCTGGAGCAGGTGGCTTTGGTAGCCGACATTGACCAATTGAACGAAGGTGACGACGGTGTCGTCTTAATGACCATGCATTCGGCCAAAGGGCTCGAGTTTCCGGTGGTTTTTCTGGTGGGCATGGAGGAAGGCATTTTCCCCAGCTCACATTCCCTTCTGGCGGAAACGGCACTGGAAGAGGAACGCAGGCTGTGCTACGTGGCTTTGACCAGGGCCAAGGAGAAAATATACCTCTGTTACGCCGGCCAGCGGTTGCTCTACGGGCGCATTCAAAACAATCTGCCGTCGAGATTTTTCAGTGAAGTTCCTCCCGACTTAATGCTGGATCGGGATCCAATCGATCCCCCGCCCCAGCGGCAGGGACGCACGAGCGGCGCCCCGCGGGGAGGAGGTTTCGGCGGCTCGACCGGAGGGGGGCGCAAGAAATACCGGGATTATGGCTCACTTGCTTCCGAGGGAACTCCCCTGACCACCGGGAAGAGTGAAACGTATCATGTCGGGGACAAAGTGGAACATGAGAAATTCGGCAGGGGGATTATCGTGAGCGTCAAAGGAGAGGGGGCCTCCGCCATCCTCACAGTGGTCTTTGACGGACAGCTCAAACAGCTCATCTCCGAATATGCCAAACTGACCCGGTTTTAGTTAAGTAGTCGCAGGGATGACCACATTATCCTCACAAGGAGGGATTCGTATGGGTGAAGGACCAACCAAGGAGGGGAGAAAAGAGAAAGAAGTGCCGGGGTGGAAGGCACGACAAGACAACGACAGTACGAACGATAGCAAGAGCGACAGAAACAACGACAGCAAGAACGACAGTACGAACGACAGCAAGAACGACAGCAAGAGCGACAGCAAGAACGGCCGTAAGAACGATAGCCAAGGGAGCAAGCCTGACGAGGACGGGGGACGCCAAGGCGGCGGCGAACGGATTTCCTTCCTGCGCCGGAGGATAGAGGCGGCTGACAGGAATTACTACGGGCTGGATCGACCGACTCTGACTGACGCCGAATATGACTCTTTGATGCGTGAGTTGCTCGAGTGGGAGCGCAAATACCCGGAGCTCGTGACGCCGGATTCTCCCAGCCAGCGCGTGGGAGGGTATGTGGCAAAGGAGTTTAGCAAGGTACGGCATGTTGAACCTCTGCTTAGCCTGGACAATGCCTTTGACGCGGGGGACTTGCGCGAGTTCGACCGCCGGGTGCGTTCTGTGGCCCCGGATGCGGAATATATTGTGGAACTGAAAATTGACGGGTTGACCGTAGCCATGTCTTATGAAAACGGGCTTTTGGTCAGGGGAGCGACGCGCGGGGACGGAGAAGTCGGCGAGGATATCACGGCTAACGTCAAAACGATTTCCTCTCTTCCTTTGCGCCTGCCGGAAAAGATGCCGCGTCTGGATGTGCGTGGGGAAGGCTACATGCCCAAAGCCTCTTTTCTCAGATTGAATCAGGAACGTGAGGAGGAAGGGCAAAGCACCTTTGCCAATCCCCGGAACGCGGCGGCGGGTTCCCTGAGACAATTGAATTCGGCCGTGACCGCTCAACGCAAACTGAGCTTTTTCGCTTACCAGATGCTGGGGGAAGGGGTCGGAGAGGTTGAGACTCAAAGCGGGGTCTTGACTTATTTGCAGAGGCTGGGCTTTTCTGTTAATCCGGAGTTCCGTATTTTCCGAGATATTGAGGGAGTTATCCTATATTGCGACGAAATGGCGGAGCGGAGACATCAGCTCGCCTACGACATTGACGGGCTGGTGATTAAAGTCAACAGTCTGAAACAGCAGAGAGACCTTGGCTTTACTTCCAAGAGCCCCCGTTGGGCCATTGCTTTTAAGTTTCCGGCCGAGCAAGTGGAAACCGTGGTGGAAGACATCGTGGTCAGGGTCGGACGGACGGGGGTCCTGACGCCCACGGCTTGCCTGACTCCCGTGGCGGTGGCGGGATCCACCGTGGGCAAAGCGACTTTGCACAATGCGGACTATATAGAGGAAAAAGACATCCGGATCGGGGATCATGTTCTGCTTCAGAAGGCGGGGGATGTCATTCCGGAAGTGGTGACCGTTCTAGCTGAGAAGAGATCAGGTGCGGAACGCAAGTTCGTGATGCCCGGAGCCTGCCCGGCCTGCGGCGGTCCGGTCAGCCGGGAGGAGGGGGAGGTGGCTTACCGTTGCACCAGTATTAGCTGCCCCGCGAGACAGAGGGAGGCGGTGATCCATTTTGTTTCCCGGGACGCCATGAATGTCGACGGCCTGGGGCCGGCTTTAGTCGCGCAGTTGCTGGAGACAGGTTTGATCAAAGACGCCGCCGACCTCTACACATTGAAGTTTGAACAACTTTTGGAGTTGGAACGCATGGGCCGCAAGTCGGCCGAGAATTTGCTGCAGGCTATCGAAAACAGTAAAGAGCGCGGCTTGGCACCGCTTCTGTTCGCCTTGGGAATTCGTCATGTGGGCGCGAAGGCCGGCAGAGTTCTGGCACAGACCTTTACGTCGCTCGAGCGGCTGGAAGAAGCCACTCTCGAAGAATTGCAAGAGATTCCGGATATCGGCCCCGTGATGGCGGGGAGTATCCGCCAGTTTTTTGATCTGGAGAGTACCCGCGAGTTTTTGACTAAACTTCGGCGGTCCGGCCTAAAGACAGATTCCGGCTCGAGCAGGCAACAGGCTCTCCTCACGGGTCAGACGATAGTGGTTACGGGCAGCCTCAAACGCTGGGATCGCCGCGGGATAGAGATCTTGATCGAAGAGATGGGCGGTAAGGCGGCGGCAAGTGTCAGCAAGAAAACGAGCCTGGTCGTGGCCGGCGAGAAAGCCGGGTCGAAACTGACGCAAGCGAGGGCGCTGGGCATCCCCGTCATGGATGAAGACGAATTTGCCCGCTGGCTGACCGGAAGGGCCGAGACAACGGAGCCCGCGGACAAGGGGGAGACAAGGGAAAGTGAGTGAGTCAACCCGTTCAGCTTAAGCTGAATATCGAGACTTCGGTGGCGCAGGGTCTCCGGCGCTAAGGTGAGCGTACACAGCGGAGCCGCTCGTTGACCCAAGAGTGCGGGAAAGTACAAAGCCCGGACTTTGAGTTTCGCTCTGCGGAGGCGGACTCGAACTTGCCGTACCCCACCCGATTTGATATATTAAAGAAGTAATTCGGCAGAACAGCGCACAGGGGCGCGAATGCAGGTCTAAAGACCACAGGGGCGCGAATGCAGGTGTAAAGACAAAAGGGGTGGCGAAAGGGTGAAAATTTCACGTCCGGATGTTGAACATGTGGCGATGCTGGCCCGCCTTGAGCTAACTGAACCGGAGATTGAGATGTTCACGGAACAACTCAACTCCATTTTGGAATATGCGGCACTTCTTGAACAGCTCAATACCGATGGGGTCAGTCCTACGGCCCATGTCCTTCCTCTGCACAACGTGCTGCGGGAGGATGTGACTCAACCCTCCTTGGAACAGGAGAGAGCCTTGATGAACGCGCCCGATGCCGAAAACGGCTTCTTCCGCGTTCCGAGGATCGTCTGAGGACGGGGGACTTCTCGCAAGCTATGTTAAAATGTCTGGTAAGGCGGAAGGAGTGCGGGCGATGGATATCACGGCCAAGACGGCGGTCGAATTGCATGATCTCTTGGTAAATAAAGAAGTGAGCGCGGTGGAACTGACCCGGGCTTTCATGGAACGGATCCGAGTGGTGGAAGAGAAAGTCTCGGCTTATGTCTTTGTAAGTGAAGACCTGGCTTTAAAACAGGCGGCGCGGGTGGATGAAAGAATCGCCGGGGGGGAGAACCTGGGCCCCCTGGAGGGAATCCCGATGGGGTTGAAAGATAACCTTTGCACCGAAGGCATTAAAACGACCTGTGCTTCCAAGATGCTGCAAAACTTTGTTCCCCCCTTCGACGCGACTGTCACGGAGCGGTTAAAAAAAGCAGGGGCAGTCTGCCTGGGCAAACTGAATATGGATGAGTTTGCCATGGGTTCTTCCACTGAGAATTCTCACTTGCAGCCCACCAGGAATCCCTGGGATCTTGACCGAGTCCCCGGTGGCTCATCAGGAGGGCCCGCCGCGGCGGTGGCTGCGGACGAAACGGTCTATTCTCTCGGTTCCGACACCGGAGGTTCCATTCGCCAGCCGGCTGCCTTCTGCGGGGTCGTTGGTTTGAAACCCACTTATGGGGCGGTATCGCGCTACGGGTTGATTGCCTACGCGTCTTCCCTCGATCAGATCGGACCGATCAGCAAGGATGTCCGGGATAATGCACTGATCATGAACTGTATCGCCGGGTATGACGCCAAGGATTCCACTTCTGTGAATTATACCAGGCCCGACTATACGCAGTTTCTGGTCGATGATATCAAGGGCTTACGGGTCGGCATCCCGCGCGAATACCTGGGCGAGGGCACGGACCCCGGGGTGGAGGAGGTCATCCGCAAAGCGGTGGGGATTCTTCGGGACCTGGGAGCGCAGGTGGACGAATGTTCCCTGCCGCACACGAAGTACGCGATCCCCGCCTATTATCTCATCGCTCCCGCGGAATGCAGTTCAAATCTGGCGCGCTATGACGGAGTCGGGTTTGGTTATAGGGCGGAGGGGGGCGAAGACATCGTCGACATGGTTTCCAAAACCAGGGCCGAAGGATTCGGGCCGGAAGTCAAGCGCCGGATCATGCTGGGTACCTATGCCCTCACTTCGGGTTATTATGACGCTTATTACCTCAAAGCCCAAAAAGTGCGGACTTTGATTAAGGGGGACTTCGACCGGGCTTTTGGGGAATACGATGTTCTCCTTTCTCCCGCCGCTCCTACTCCGGCTTTTAAATTCGGAGAAAAATCTTCCGACCCCCTGGCCATGTATTTATCGGACGTGTGTACGGTTCCCGTCAATCTGGCCGGTATTCCCGCCATCACGATTCCGGCCGGTTTTGCCGGAGTGCTGCCGGTCGGCCTGCATTTTATGGGCAAAGCCTTTGACGAGGGGACGCTTTACCGGGTGGCCTACACCTTCGAACAAAACACGGAGTTCCACAAAGCAAAACCAGATTTGGGGTGGAGGTGAACGTCGATGGCTTGGGAAGATAGATATGAGATGGTCTGCGGCGTTGAGACGCACGTGGAGCTGGCGACGAAGACCAAGATCTTCTGTGGTTGCAGCACGGAATTTGGCGGGGAACAGAATACCCATGTCTGTCCGGTTTGCCTGGGCATGCCCGGAGTTCTGCCGGTTCTGAACCGGGAGGTCGTCCATCTGGCTATTAAGGCGGGGTTGGCCCTGAATTGCGAAATCGCGGCCTTTTCTAAGTTCGATAGGAAGAATTATTATTATCCTGACTTGCCGAAGAACTACCAGACTTCGCAATATGATTTGCCCATCTGCGGCAAAGGCTGGGTGACGATCGAAACGGAGGGGGGAACCAAAGAGATCGGAATCACGCGGGCTCATATGGAAGAAGACGCGGGCAAACTGGTTCACAGCGGGGAAACGATTATGAGCTCGGACGAATCCTATGTTGATTATAACCGGACCGGGGTTCCCTTGCTGGAAATCGTTTCGGAACCGGATATGCGGTCCATTCCGGAGGTCCTAGCCTATTTGGAGCAATTGGTGCAAATCCTCCAGTACACAGAGGTTTCCGATTGCCGGCTGGAGCAGGGCTCTGTGCGTTTCGACGTCAACCTCTCACTCAGGCGGCAGGGTGCCGCCGGGTTTGGCATCCGAACGGAGACTAAGAACCTGAACTCTTTCAGTTCGGTGCGCCGTTGTCTTGAATATGAGACAGAACGTCAGGCCCAGGTCCTGGACGACGGCGGACAGGTTAGGCAAGAAACCCGGACTTGGGATGAGGGCAAAGGGATTACCCTGGCCTTGCGTACCAAGGAAGAAGCCCATGACTACCGGTATTTCCCGGAGCCGGATTTGGTTCCTCTCGTTATTGAGCGGGCTTGGGTGGACAAGATCAGGAGCACCCTGCCCGAGCTTCCCGCGCAGCGGCTCTCGCGATACCGGGAACTGGGCCTTTCCGATTATGACGCCGGTGTCTTGGTTGCCGCTAAACCCCTGGCCGATTTCTTTGACCGGGCGCTCGCTCACTTTCCCCAGGCCAAGGTTTTGGTCAATTGGGTTACGGGTGATTTCCTGCGTTTGCTCAATGCGAATCAGCACAGTATAGCTGACTCCCGCATCTCGCCTGAGCAGTTTGCCGAACTCATGGGCTTGATCGACCAAGGGGTAATCAGCGGCAAGATTGGCAAGAATGTTCTCGAGGAGATGTATCTGACGGGTAAAGATCCGTCGCTCATCGTTAAGGAAAAGAACCTGGCCCAGATCAGCGATGAGGGGACCTTGCTTGGGATTGTGGAAGAGGTGCTGGCAGCCAATCCGCGTTCAGTGGAGGATTTCCGGGCGGGCAAAGAGAAGGCTATAGGGTTTCTGGTCGGCCAGGTCATGAAGGCCACCAAAGGGCAGGGCAATCCCGGCTTGGTGAACCGCTTGCTCAGGGAGAAAATGACTTGACGCGGCTGTACTAATATACAGGGGAAGTTTGGCTCAAGTATACTGTATAAGCGTTCAGGCCCTGTTCAAACCGACAGGGCTTTGTGTTAATATTAAAGTCTGTAGGAAGAAGCCGGACAAGGCAAAGTTCAAGGATTCGACCGAAACAAATATTAAGTATCAAGGGAGTCCTCTGTATTGGGTTGCCCTGTAAGTCATATCCCAAAGTACGAAAAAGCCTTAAAGGGTTCTGCTGGCCGTAGATGACGTCGGTGAGGAAAGGGAAGGTTGAAATGAGCAAAGATCTGAAGATCGTGGATACGACTTTGCGGGATGGAGAGCAGACGGCCGGTGTTGTGTTTTCTAACCAGGAAAAATTACGCATCGCCCGCCTTTTGGATGAACTTGGGGTAGATCAGATTGAGGCGGGCATACCGGTCATGGGTGGAGATGAACAGCGAGCCATCCGGGACATCGTCAATATGGGTTTGAAGGCCAGCATCATGGGGTGGAACCGGGCGGTTATCAGTGATATTGAGAGCTCTTTGGCCTGCGGCGTGGATGCGGTCGCTATCTCCATTTCCACTTCGGATATTCATATTGAGCATAAGCTTATGACCACACGCGCAGCCGTCTTGGAGCGTATGGTCAAGGCGACGGAATTTGCCAAAGGTCAGGGAGTCTACATTTCGGTGAATGCGGAAGACGCATCCCGGACAGAGATGGATTTCCTGATTGAATTTGCTCGCGAAGCCAAGAAAGCCGGGGCAGACCGCCTCCGTTACTGTGACACGGTAGGGATTAATGATCCGTTCACGACCTATGAGAGGATTAAGACTTTGACCGAGCGGGTCGGGATTGATGTGGAAATGCATACCCATAATGATTTCGGCATGGCCACCGCCAATGCTCTGGCCGGGATCAAGGCGGGAGCCACCCATGTGGGAGTGACCGTGAACGGCTTGGGGGAACGCGCCGGAAACGCCGCCCTGGAGGAAGTAGTGATGGCTCTTAAGGTTCTTTGGGAGGCTGACTTGAATTTCGCGACGACCCGCTTCAGAGAAGTGTCGGAATACGTTGCCCGTGCTTCCGGACGACAGCTCCCTGCCTGGAAAGCGATTGTAGGTACCAATATGTTTGCGCACGAGTCGGGAATTCACGCGGACGGCGCCTTGAAAAACCCGTTGACCTATGAGGTGTTCAAGCCCGAAGATGTAGGTCTGGAACGGCAAATCGTAATCGGCAAACATTCCGGCACCGCGGCCATCAAAGCGAAATTCAGTGAATATGGCAAAGAGATCAGCAATGAGGAGGCGGAAGAACTCCTGAAAAGGGTGAGGGCCATGGCGGTGGATATGAAACGCTCCTTGTTCGACAAGGAACTGGTTTACATCTTCGAGGATATGATGGCTCAACGCTAGTCCGTCGCCAACATCATCGTGAGGAGGGGAGCCTGCCATTTCGGAAGCGGCATCGGCCAGGAAGTTACGGTTGTGCCGGCGAGGGGAGTAAGAGTATGGCAGGTATCCCAGGTACCGGGCTCGAGGAGCGCGGGTCAGCGAGCGCCGCGGCTCCGCGATTCTGGGGTTACTGAACGAGACGGTTCAATGGGCAGTTGGCGTTATGCTTTTTCGGTCGGAGAGTGTTACCTGGAAACTGTCCACAGCGACACTGGCGGCGGTAAGTTAGCGTTATGGAAGTACGGCCGCAGGGTGTCATGGTCGCAGGGTGTCATGGTGCTACGGCACCTGGAGTTGCGTTCACGGTTAGAGGATCTTATGGCAGCCTCGTGAAACGCGTCGGAAGGAAAGGGGATGTGTTATGTTCTCTGGCGAATACCGGAGGAAATGCGTGTCGGCAGATACCGCAGTCAAGGCGGTGAAGAGTGGCGACTGGATCGAATTTGGCTGGGCGGCCAGTATGCCCAAACTTCTGGATGAGGCCTTGGCCAGGCGTCGGGACGAACTGACAGAGGTGAAGCTGAGAGGCGCGGTTTTGACCGCTCCCCTCGCCATTTTGACCTGTGACCCCGAAGCTCGCCACTTCTTATGGAATAGCTGGCATTACAGCGGTCTTGAGCGGAAATACGGGCAGAAAGGCCAGGCTTACTACATTCCCATCAAGTATTCCCAGGTTCCGCGCTACATACGGGAAAACCTACGCACGGACGCAGCCATGATTCAAGTGACACCCATGGATCGATATGGCTATTTTAATTTCGGGGTGACGATTTCGCATTTTGCGGCCGCGGTTGAAAAAGCACAGACTGTGATTGTAGAAGTTAACGAAGATATGCCTCGGGTTCAGGGTGGGTACGACCATGTCGTTCACATTTCCCAGGTGGACTATATTGTCGAAGGGGGCCATTTGGGTTTACCGCTGCTGCCGACTCCCCCGGTAAGCGAGATTGACCGGCAGATTGCCGGACAAATAATGCCGGATATTGAGGATGGGGCCTGTATACAGCTGGGCATCGGGGGAATGCCCAATGCTCTGGGCAAGATGATTGCCCAGTCTGACCTGCGTGACCTCGGTGTACATAGCGAGATGCTTGTGGACGCGTTCGCCGATATGGTGGAGGCGGGCCGGGTCAACGGAACGCGCAAACAGATTGACAGGGGGCGCGTGGCTTTTTCGTTTGCGGCAGGCTCCCAAAAGCTGTATGATTTTATGCGGGACAACCCTGTTCTGGCGGCCTACCCGGTGGATTACGTGAATCATCCCTGTATAGCTTCACGTAACGAGCGGCTTGTTTCCATTAACAGCGCACTGGAAGTGGACTTGGCCGGTCAGGTCTGTTCGGAGACTGTTGGACCGAACATGGTATCAGGCTCGGGAGGGCAGCTGGATTTTGTGGAGGCCGCTTACCTGTCGCAGAAAGGCAAGAGTTTTATTTGCTTGCCGGCTGCCTATCGCGATAAAGAAGGTCAGGCGCGGTCGAGGATCAAGCCCTTCATGACCTACGGATCAGTCATCACGGATACACGGGCCAGTGTACAGTATATTGTGACAGAGTATGGTAAGGTTAATCTAAAGGGATTGGCCAGTTGGCAACGCGCCGAAGCCTTGATTGGAATCGCCCATCCCGATTTCCGGGAAGAGCTGATTCAAGAGGCCGAGAAAATGGGAATCTGGCGCAACAGCCAAAAACGGTAAGCGAACGAAGTTATCTTGCCGTTGTGGAATGTCACGAGTGTTTGCTGGCTGGAATGCTGAAGGGAGGGAACGGCCTTTACCTTTCCCGCCGGGGTTAGAGGCGGCCGGGCCGCGATTATTGTGAAAGAAAAGGACTCTGAGACGGCGATGGAGACAAAGCCCCTGCCTTGGCGCCGTCCCTCATGGAACCTCTGGCAGGCCCTAATGCTCATTGCCGTAGTCGGTTTGATTGAATTTCCCCTCGGCTGGTTAAAGATTCCCCAGAATCTAACGGCGGTGGCAGGGATCGTGCACTTTGCTTCCGTTGATATTATGGACGGGGTTCTCTACGCCGGGGCCCTGGTTTTTCTTTTCTGGCGTTTGCACCGGCCCCTGCGCGATCTGGGGTTTGTCCGGCCAAAGGCCGCCCAGATTCTTTTGGGTTTAACGGTGGGAGTGTTCCTCTTCCTCATGATCGGCCTGATAGGGACTGTTATCACACGCTGGGCCGGAACTCCGATGCCGCAGAGCTTTGCCGTTGCCGTGCAAAGTGCCAAGTATCCTTGGGAGTTTTATCTGCTTCTCTTATTGGGGGGTATCATCGCTCCTCTGAAAGAGGAAACTATATTCCGCGGTTTGTTTTACCCTCCGCTGCGCCAAGATTATGGCCGGGGCAAAGGGATGGTATTCACCGCGGCTCTGTTTGCCGTAGTGCATTTGGACCTGGTGCGTTTTCTGCCCCTTTTTCTCGGCGGTCTCGTTTTAGTATGGCTTTTCGAAACGACGGAAAGTCTGTGGCCGTCGATCTTGGCCCACGGCACGTGGAATATCCTCATGGCGCTGGCACTTTGGCTGCAGCGCTAGGCGGCGCGGCATAGCCTCAGCTATCTACTGAGCTTCTGAGCTTTTTGGACGGGGCTTTAATAAAGTACGTTTGCAAGGAAAGAGAGCTTTGCCGGTCGTGTGCAGGTGTAGTATGGCTGGGACAAAGGAGGTAATTGGCGTGGACGAGTATCTTATCTCGTATCTCTCGCGGGCTCGGTATGGCTGTGACATATGAGGTACTCAGCGTATCAGCTCCCCTGATGGGATCGGCGTTTGATAGGTTGACAAGACGTGTGCGGTTGATTAGGAGGGAAGGCTAGGTTATATACAGCCATAAACGTATGAAAGAAACCAGAGAAAAAACCCACGGAGAAGCCGGAGAGGGAACCCACGGAGTAAGCGGAGAAGGAACTCACGGAGTGACCGGAGAAGGAACCCACGGAGTGATCGGAGAAGAAACCCACGGAGAAGTCCAAGAAGTCCCTTGCGATGCGACCGGCACGGGAGTCGATGACGGAACTCAGGACGGAACTTACGAGAGCTCTAGAGAACACACACGAGAAGAAGTTGGTTTGAAAAGTCAAGTCGGAATTCGAGTTAAACCTCAGGCAGAAGATCGAGCTAAACATCAGGCAGAAGATCGAGCTAAACATCAGGCAGAAGATCGAGCTAAACCTCAGGCAGAAGCTCGGGCTAAAACTCTAGCAGAAGCTCAACTTAAAACTCAGGCACAAACTCGAGAGCCGTATTTACTGGAATGCGTTCGCTTAGCTTCAGATGGTACCGGTGTAGGCTATATTGACGGTCTGGTCACTTTTGTTCCCGGACTCCTGCAAGGCGAAACCGGCCTCGTCCGCATCGAAGAGCGCAAAAAGCATTTTCTGCGGGGTGAGCTCGTGAAGGTGATGAAAGCCGCGGCCGTCCGGCAAGACCCGCCTTGCCCGGTGTTTCATGCGTGCGGCGGCTGCCAATTGCAGCATATGAACTATGAAGAAACTTTGTTGTGGAAAAACCGTTGGGTCCAAGATGCCTTGGCAAGGGTGGGCAAAGTCCATGTGCGGGTGGAACCCGTTCTGGGTATGGATTTTCCCTGGCGCTATCGCAATAAAGTCACTTTACACCGCGACAAGGCCAATGCTTCCAGTGGAGGGAAGCCGACTCGTGGAAACGCGGCGGAAGGGACAGGGACGCAAGCGGTTTTGGGGTATTATCAAAACCGGAGTCACACTACGGTGGCCTTCCACGACTGCCTCCTGCTAAGCGAGCGCATGAATTCTTGGATTCGCGCCGTATCCCGGGTTATCGATGATTTCCCGGGGATAGAAGACGTCACTTTAAGGGAGTCAGATGCAGGAGAAGGGCTTTTTTTGATCAAGGATTCCCGTTCAGGGAAGGGTTCGACTTTCGCCGTGAAGCGGGCTTTCTTTCCCGAAGTCGGAAGTGCCTTGGCGACGCGGGCGGGGGACACACCTCTGCGCCTTTGGGGACAGGAAACGCTGGAGGTTTCTTTCCTGGGAGTTCACTTTAGAGTTTCTCCTTTGGCTTTTCTCCAGGTCAATTACATCATGGCAGAAAAACTCTATTCTCTGGTTCGGCAGTTCGCGGGCTTAACAGGGAAAGAGCACGTTTGGGACCTGTACTCAGGGGTCGGTACATTATCCCTGATAGTTGCCGGCTGCGCCCACGATGTCTATGGGATTGAGGAGAATCCTTTCGCGGTCGAAGATGCGCGGAGGAATGCGGACTTAAACGGCTTCAAACACGTGCAGTTTCTGCAGGGCAAAGTAGAAGACAACCTGCCGAGGCTGCCTCTAAGGCCGGACGTGGTCATTATGGATCCACCCCGTGCCGGAGTCACGGCGGCCGTCATTGATCACATCCTACGCTCCCGCCCCGGGAAAATTATCTACGTTTCCTGTGATCCAGCAACCTTGGCTCGTGATCTATCCCGAATCGTCCGGGGCGAATACCAAGTGAGCTTGGTCCAGCCGGTTGACATGTTTCCTTGGACGAGGCATGTTGAGACGGTAACATGTATCGTAAATAAGAACAGATGAAACCCGCTCGTAGAGCGGGTTTCAGGGTTTTAATGGGGTACACATAACATTAGTTTTAATGGGGTACACATAACATTACATCACAGGATGTTTCAATGACGACTGCGAGATGTGGTTTTAAGGAAAGATGCGGGACGGTTTTGTGCCTTTTTCGTATAACCCCGTCCGTCGGAACATGTTCCTCGCACAGGGGAACATGTTTATGGGTAAAATTAGGTGAATACGCAGAAAAACATGTTCCGGTGTGCAACCATCCGTGTGGACGGGAAACGTCGGGTGAGGTAATTTGTGGGAAGAAGGATGGTAAGTTGTTGCATCTGATGGGTGAGAGGGGCTTGGAGGCCAGGGTATTTTGAGCTCTGGCTTTTTTGTTCTAGAGAAATCACTGATTGTTTCGGCTTTAGCAGGAACTTGCAATAACAGCGTCGAATGCTTGTGGAGTGCGATTTTCGCGGGTGGGGAGAGGAACACAATGAAAGGCACGGCTCTAAAGGCTTACCTGGAAAAGAAGAATATTCGCCCGTCAACGTTGGCGAAAGAGTGCCAAATTGACAAGAGCTACTTAAGCAGACTTCTTAATGGTCAACGTTCTAATCCCCGCTTTCAGGTTTTGCTGTGTCTTGCGGCTAAACTGGGCTTATCCGAGGTCGCGGTGCAGAAGCTCCTTGAAACTACCTATGAGTCTTACGTGTTGGAAAACTTCCCAGAGATGCTTGCGGAACGGGCTTCTCAAGAACGGTTTTTCAACTACTTGCAACAAGTTATGGATGCTTCGGATGACAGTGAAATTTCCAAGGTGGCGGATCTCACCGAGATTATTCGTAAGGTGGTTCCCGACAACTTTCCCATGAAGATATATTATCTATGCTGGTACGAGGCCTATACTTTGACCTTTCAAGACCAATTCGAAACTGCAATTCCGCTATTTATTGAGGCAGCGGGTGCGGGATTCAGTCCAAAATATGATATTGAGAAGCGTTTTAAAGCGAAGGTGCTTTTAGGTTTAGGTACAGCTTATATGGCCAGAGGGAAGTACAGCCAAAGTGCCCAGGCTTTTCGGCGGAGCTTGCTCTTGTGGGATGAGGGGTTTCAAGTAGGTCGGGTGAATATGAATCTGGGCACACTTTATAGGAGGCTTGGCAGGTACGAGCGTTCTGCCGACGCATATGAGAGAGCCTATGAATTTGGAACCTCGGTCATTAAGCTATATGCTATTTCCGGTTTAATTCAGGTCGCCCTTGATAAAAAAGATTATAGGGTTGCAAGAAAATGGGTTATTAGAGGATATATCCAAGCGAAAACAACGGACCTCCCACGAGGCAAGGGCGACATCTACTGCAATATTGCTGAGTATTACTTGGCAATCGCAAAATTGCATCAGGCAGACTTTTTTTTCCGAAAGGCAATTCTTTTTGCAGACACCTCAGGAAGCATCCGAACAAAACAATGGGCTGAGGTGGAGTTCGCCACACTCTTCTTAAGAAAAGGCCTGGTAAAGGAGTTCCAGGGCATGGTCCAGAAGCTGGAGTCCGAATTATCAGGCCACGAGGATGTCCTACTTATTGCAAAGCATTTGAATGCTAAGGGGAGGCAGTGTCTTGAACGACGTGAGTATTCAACTGCGGTTTGCATAATTCAAAAAGCCTATGCGCTTTTGAATTCCGGTTTTCCAACAGAATCTAAAGAGTGCTGTAAAATGCTGTATAAAGCTGTATAAAGCATATAAGGCCTTGCATGAACCCAAATTGGCGACACTCTACTTAAACGAAATCAAAAGTACAAAGGATAACATTTAAGGAACAAAACGGTAATTTTGTCGACTAGGCAACTTCGACAAAATACGACATTATTATATATTACAAAGTAGTCTGACGTTCTGATATAATCCATTTATAATCAGATTAAGGGAGGATTTGATGCCTATTACGATATTGACGCGGCCGCTTACGGCAGTGGGAATGAATATTATTATCTTTACACTCCAGACAGAAACAATGGGAGCTTTTCCGGTATTGTGGGAATTGGTTCAAATGAATACAATTTATGCAGTTCATTCTATTCAGACGTATCTAATATAAATACTGATTGGGTTACAGTATACGGCATGCTGGGTGGTGCTTACTGCTCAGCGTTAGCGGCGGCAATAACTGGAGGAGAAACACTCGGTGTGGGGACAATTGTTGGTATTTTAACGGGTATGGGTCTTGGGTTAGGAAGTGTTGGATATTTGTATGGAGCATGGTCAAACGCACAGGCAGCAGATAAGGTTCTTGATGAACTAAGTGCAGCGTATTGATAGATATGCAATTCTACTATGAAAGGCGGCGATAAGACTTAATGCTTCGCAATTTTGGCCCCATTATAGGAGTTGCATTGATTGCAGGTATAGTTTTATGTGTAATAATTGTGATGTTCGAGATATTTAAAAAGAAGGCCCGATACCCATGGATAAAACCCGTAATTTTTGTGTCATGCATAGTTATATTGTTAATTATGGCTTTACTAATTATAGCATTATTCTTTCCTAAAATATTATCGGTACTTTTCCACTAAGAAAGGTTGAAGAAGTCAATCAATTTGATTGACTTCTGACTTCTTTATTGTGGCTTAGTACTAGCGTTGCATGAAGTTAAGGTAAGTTTGGCAAGCTGCGTCTTGCCAGGATACTAAAAGAAATAAGATAAAAATCTGCTATGAATCCTGTATTTTGGCACAAAGAAGCCTTACAACTAGAGATGGGTGGCTCTTGTCCAAGTCCAAGTGTAAGGAGTCAAAAATGCAGGACAAGAATACCACAGAGTCCACATTTTTCCGACTTCGCATTTCGGAGCAAATTCAATACTGCCTTGGAATAGACTTAGGAAACAAGGATTAAGGATGGAATATTTATGAAGTTAATACTAATTGCTCTGGCAATATATATGCCGATTAGCTTTATCTTAATGATTCTAAGTGTGCTTGGGCTAATACCAGATATAGTTGTTGTAATCTGGTACATTGTTTTGGGTGCCTTGATCGTGAGCGGAATAGCAAGGATTTTAATTACTGAAAGATTAAAAAAGTCATTAGGTGGAAGCGTTCTAGAATTAAGGGGTATACCGACCGCAATAAAGATAGGGTATGTGTGTCTCTGGGTAGCTTTTTTTCTGGCAGAGTATGTATCAACAGAGCATTTTATAAATTCTGTACGGAGGTTGGAATTACTATCATGGAGTGGTGCAGGAATTATTGATGTGCTATATCTAGGTATATTCGCAGGAAGGTTCATAATGGAAGACGGAATTGTTTATGACGGTACAATTCTTGGTTGGAATGAAATCTATAGTTATGAATGGAAGAATCCTTCTAATGTAATGAAAAGGATAGGGTTCTCATCTAAACTACTTGTCAGAGCAAAAAAGAAGCCGGAATTAAAAATGAATATTCATGATGAACAGTTGGAATCAGTAGGTGACATTTTCCGACGAAAGGTTTTTAACAGCTCAGTTTAAAAGCTGCGAACGACTCCCTAATTTGAGGCAAGACATAAAGGATTTCGTGGATTCTCAAACTCAGACCGATCCAAGTTTTAAGACGACAAGGATCTTTACAAGGCTTACGGTCAAAGAAGTTAGATTTTGGGGTAAGGGGAAGCTGCATTCTCTTTTACCGAAAACAAGCATGACGTTCGCTTGGCTTCAGATGGTACCGGTGTAGGCTATATTGACGGTCTGGTCACTTTTGTTCCCGGACTCCTGCAAGGCGAAACCGGCCTCGTCCGCATCGAAGAACGCAAAAAGCATTTCCTGCGGGGTGAGCTCGTGAAGGTGATGCAAGCCGCGGCCGTCCGACAAGACCCGCCTTGCCCGGTGTTTCATGTGTGCGGCAGCTGCCAATTGCAGCACATGAACTATGAAGAAACTTTGTTGTGGAAAAACCGTTGGGTCCAAGATGCCTTGGCAAGGGTGGGCAAAGTCCATGTACGGGTGGAACCCGTTCTGGGTATGGATTTTCCCTGGCGCTATCGTAATAAAGTCACTTTACATCGCGACAAGGCCAATGCTTCCGATGGAGGGAAGCCGACTCGTGGAAACGCGGCGGAAGGGACAGGGACACAAGCGGTTTTGGGGTATTATCAAAACCGGAGTCACACTACGGTGGCCTTCCACGACTGCCTCCTGCTAAGTGAGCGCATGAATTCTTGGATTCGCGCCGTATCCCGGGTTATCGATGATTTCCCGGAGATAGAAGACGTCATTTTTAGGGAGTCAGATGCAGGAGAAGGGCTTTTGTTGATCAAGGATTCCAGTTCAGGGAAGGGTTCGACTTTCGCAGTAAAGCGGGCTTTCTTTCCCGAAGTCGGAAGTGCCTGGGCGACGCGGGCGGAGGACACACCTCTGCGCCTTTGGGGACAGGAAACGCTGGAGGCTTCTTTCCTGGGAGTTCACTTTAGAGTTTCTCCTTTGGCTTTTCTCCAGGTCAATTACATCATGTCAGAAAAACTCTATTCTCTGGTTCGGCAGTTCGCGGGCTTAACAGGGAAAGAGCACGTTTGGGACCTGTACTCAGGGGTCGGTACATTATCCCTGATAGTTGCCGGCTGCGCCCACGATGTCTATGGGCTTGAGGAGAACCCTTTCGCGGTCGAAGATGCGCGGAGAAATGCGGATTTGAACGGCTTCAGACATGTGCAGTTTCTGCAGGGCAAAGTAGAAGACAACCTGCCGAGGCTGCCTCTAAGGCCGGACGTGGTCATCATGGATCCACCCCGTGCCGGCGTCACGGCGGCCGTCATTGATCACGTCCTACGCTCCCGCCCCGGGAAAATTATTTACGTTTCCTGTGATCCCGCAACCTTGGCCCGCGATCTATCCCGAATCGTCCGGGGCGGATAACAAGTGAACTTTAACATGAGGAGGAATAAAGTTATGGGTGTAACCAGCCCACAAATATCAAAAGAACTGTCTCAAATAAATAATTTTTCTTCATTTGTACAGGATTTTCTATTGAATGAGACACCAATTTACGCGATAGAGAGCTATGCCGAACAGATCGAAGGCATGGGATTTTTTAAAATTGATATACGAACAAGCGTATTCGAGAATTGTACCTTTCACAATTGCAGCTTTGAAAATGCAAGCTTTATGGATGTTATATTTCAATCTTGCGATTTCGCAAATAGTAAATTTACAGGTGCCTATTATAAACGATGCCAATTTATTAATTGTAAATGCGTTGGTGTAGATATGTGTGATACGGTTGTAAAGCAAACTACTTTTGAACAATCAAATTTTTCGTATTCAAATTTTGACGAAACAAAAATGACCGATGTTTTATTTGACCATATCGACTTTACCGAATCGTCCATGGCTGAAGCAAAACTAAAAAAGTTTGAAGCAAGCGATTCCAGATTTGTTAAAAACAACTTCTTCAAAACAATGTTAGCTACAGTAGATTTTACTAATAATGAATTTGCCATGCCAACGGTATCATCCCCTCCTGTCGAGCTGAAAGGAGCTATTATTAATATGTTTCAAGCAGCAGATTTGATTGGTCTTTGGGGTGTTATTGTTAATCGGTAATAAAATATTGGCTATTTAAATTATGAGCATGATGTTTGGCTGAGTTTAATGCATATTACTCTTGGAAATCACCCCTGCGGAGGCTGTGTTTTATGAGGATGCTATCCTTGCCGCCATCGCCCAGGAGAATCATCTCTTTGAAAACGACTGAGGACTTGCAGAATACATCCACGATGAAGCTCTCAATAAAAAGGTGTAAGGGTCATCCCATAGCCTGGAGAATAGGTATAGTGATTCCAAAGGGTAATACGTTACACCCTCATTTGTTGAAACAATGAGGGTGTAATACGGTCCCGATGTTCACGGATTAAGTGCTTACCATTGCCTGCCCGAAATCCCTGCCATTTGGTTACCTGTGCCTTGAGGATAAAGGACATTATAATGCTCCATCGACGGGTTGGGGGTACTGGTTGTGGCTCGCGGGAATATGAATTCAATTTTAAATTGGGTTCCTGCAGTATAGCCAATAATTTCCTGAGTGTTGGATATTGTATCATAGGCTGGGGTTCCCAAAACCTCTTTGACTTTATTAATAGTGATGCCCACGAAGTGGCTACTTGCCAAAGACCTGATCTCAAATATTTGTCCCCCTTTATTGAAGCCAAATACGATGTGATGACTTAAATAGGTAGCATAGGTACCATTGGCAGCAGCCACATAGTCAACTTGATCGGGCTTTCCCCAGTACGCTTCAACAGTTCTGATATTCGTCGTCTTTGCGGAAAATCTACTTGGAAAGTCGAAATCATAAATTTTACCCTGTTTAGCTAGTTGCATCATATTTAATAGCAGAGCCGTAGCAGCATTGGCGCTTTGAGACGCCAAATCCGTTGAGGCAAAATTAGGACTGCCGGTAGAATGCTGTGGTTGGGTCCCGGTTGAGGACGGATTAGCGGAATTGCTGCCCGAACCCGAACCCACAGTAGTAGGGGTTGAGGATGTGCTGCTCTTTTGTTGGCTGGGATTACTGGCGCTTTGGGTCTGATGGGTCGCGGCATTAGCGGTTTGGCCTGGGGCGTTGACCGTGGAGGCAATAGGATTGCTCAGGCTTGAACACCCCACGACCAGGGTCAAAGCTAGGGCCGCGACCGTCCACTTCACGGTTGCTTTTTTGAAAGAAGCGATCATAATAATTCTCCTTTTGTTAAATTTGTTGGCAAAACCGATGGTTCCCGGAGCCCAATGAGGTTCAGAGAGGAGTTGCAAAAGGCGGATGATCGTCTGGCCGAATCCCTTTCCCTACGTCCCTACGTCAGCCGCGCATCCAGCAGGTTTCTCAGGTCCTTGACTTCTTGGAGAGACAAGTATTCACTCTTGACAAAGTTCGTCAGCATAAGGTGAAGCGAGTCTCCATAAACCTTGTGCAGAAAAGATTTCGTTTCTTCGCGCATGCAGTCTTCCTGCGACACTAGAGGATAAAACTGGCGCAAAGTTGCGGAATCCTTGTCAACCCCAAGAGCCCCTTTTTTCACCAACCGCCCCATCAAGGTCTGAACGGTCTTAGGGCTCCAGGAACTGTCCGCCCTCAGACGCGCGACCACGTTGGAAGCCGTCAGCGGGGATTCCTGCCAAAGGACTTTCATGACTAGCCACTCTGCAGTGGAAATTTTACATGCAACATCGTCCATGGGGCCATACCTCCCCCCTACAATCGTTGCTTAAGCAAAGATTACACCGGTAGGTCATTCGTTGTCAAGTGGTATAGTTTATCTTGTTCTGCTTTGGCATTATCGAGGGAGCCAGCCACCTGTCTTCCATAAAGGCTGAGTGTTCAAGGCGGTTTCCTACTACTCAGCTAATATCACGACGTCGTCCGCAAGATACCCCGAGGTTTGCGGATACCTCGCTGTCTCAAGATGTTCCAGTGACGACTGCGAGATGTGGTTTTAAGGAAACATATGGGACGATTTTGTGCCTTTTTCGTATGACCTCGTCCGCAGGAACATGTTCCTCGCACAGGGGAACATGTCTATGGGTAAAATTAGGTGATATACGCGGAAAAACATGTTCCGGTGTGCAACCCTGCGTGTGGCTGAGCAACGTCGGGTGAGGTAATTTGCGGGAAGTTTAGCGGTAATTTGTGGCATCGGATGAGTGAGTGAGAGGTGCCTGGGGGCCAGGGTATTTTGAGCTCCGGCTTTTTTGCAGGGAAAATCACCGGTTGTTTCGGTTTTAGCAGGAACTTGCAATGACAGCGTCGAATGCTTGGGGAGTGCAGTTTGCGCGGGAGGGGAGAGGAACGCAATGAAAGGCACGGCTCTAAAGGCTTACCTTCAAGAGGAAAATGTTCGCCCATCAACGTTAGCCAAGTCATGCCGTCTCAGCGAGAGCTATATGAGCAGGATCCTCAATGGCCAACGTCTTAATCCCTGCATCGGTGTGCTTGAGCGTCTGGGGGCAGAACTCGATTTGCCGGTAGATAGAGTTCAGAAACTCCTTGACACTCCGTATAACTCATTTATCTCTGCAAGAACTTTGTCACAAAACGCTACCGAACAGTTCTTTGGCTTATTGAAGGAGACCTTGGATGCTTTGGATCAGAGTGATTTAGCAACAGTTTGCGGCTTAAATGATGTGATTTGTAGGAAAGTTCCAGACTCAGTCTGCTTGAAATTCAACTACTTATCTTGGTTTGAGGCCTTCAATTCGACGTTGCAAGGCAAATTCGAAACCGCCATTCCTGTTTTTTTTGAAGCGTCACAGTTTAGCCCCAGATATGACATTGAGAAGCGTTTCAAAGGAAAAATACTGGGAGGATTAGGCGCCGCCTACACGGCGAGAGGAAAGTACACCCAAGGTATGAAGGCATTTCGCCAGAGTTTGTTTTTGTGGTCGGAGGGTTTCCAGGCGGCTTGGGTGAATATGAATCTGGGTACACTTTATCGGAGACTTACCAGATACGAGCTTTCGATCGGTGCCTATGAATACGCCGACAAGTACGGGACAGCGGTCACGAAACTTCAGGCATTTGTCGGGCTGATTCAAGTCTCTCTTGATAGGAAGGATTTTAGCGCCGCGAGAAAATACGTTCTCAAAGGATACGCCCACGCAAAGACCCTTGATTCCCCAAGAGGTAAGGGTGATCTGTATTGCAATATTGCCGAGTACTATTTCGCCAGCGGAGACTTGCGTCGCTCTGAATTCTTTTTCCGGAAAGCTATTTTGTTTGCTGATCGTTCCGGAACACCCCGGACAAAACATTGGGCCTGCGTTGAATTGGGTGCGCTCCTGTTAGGGCGAGGTTTACACAAAGAATTTGAAGCCACGATGCAAGCACTGGAATCAGAATTGTCAGGCGGCGAGGATGTTCTGCTCGTAGCTAAACGCTTAAATGTGTTAGGTAGGCAGTCCCTGGCAGAGAGGCGATACAGTCAAGCGATTCGTCTTGCCGGACAAGGATACGCGCTTCTGGTTTCGCTTTCCACGCCTTCTTGGGTAGACTTTGAGGAGTCTATTCAATTGCTGGCTGAGGCGTACTCGGGCTTAAAAGACAGAAATGCGGCGAATCTGTATATTCATGAACAAAGAAGATTAAAGAGGTTCGAGCCCAGATAGGAGAGGGAGGCTGATCAGGCCAGTCAAGTTCGACAAATATCGACGGGAAAGTCAGCACCAAATCGTCCCGCCAATGTGCTAAGATGATTGCAAGAGGGAGGTGAGACTATGAGAAAGACCATTCTGAGTGTATTATTAGCAGGTAGTCTTCTTTTAGTTTCATTCCAATTTAGTCCGATTCTACACCTCGCTCATTCAGCTCATATTTCTACGCATCCAACCCAAAGCTCCACTTTCCACCCTAATATCGACCCGATTGAAGGGGGATAATCAATAGAGACGCTCCAAGATCGTTCAGACCGGCAAAGTAGCAATTGATCTTTGTAAACTGCTAGCACTGTCGGTTAAAAGCTGTAGACCAGAATTAAACGTTTAGGTAGGCTAAGAAAATGAGTTCAGATGGAAATTCGGCGCTAGAAGTACATAGCAAAGCAAAGTCTTTGGCAACGAGCCTTTCAACAGGTATCGACTCGACGCTTAGGATTCCATGGCGCTCATGGTTTGGAAGATGTCCTTCAAAATCGCTTTCTCAAAATGTCAGTACCATGCGTCAATATATTGGAGCCGCTGCAATAAAAGTTCGGAAGTTACCAATGTTTCGTACGGCGAACCCTGACCTGTTACAGGTTATAGTCGCATTTCTTACGCTTGTTTGATAGGCGGAACGCTTTTTGTACTGCTTTCTCCAGATGGCTGAATTCCTCGGTGGCGAGCGAAAGAGTCTGAGGTTTTCCTGGAAGGTCGTGTAAACAATCCGGCCATAGGGGGAGGCAGAGCAGGGCTCAGAGCTTAGGCATCGGCGAGCTGGCCGATGATTACCGGACAACGCCATTCGGTTCTCCTCCTTTTGAAGTCACGGGTATTGTAAACCATTGGCGCTCCGCATTTGCAGATAGGTACACCCGTAGGGGTAACATTAAACTTTTCGTGTACGGGGTTAGAACATTTACGAGGATTGGCAGCAATGATGGGGGTGATGTTCCACGAATCAAGTAAACAGTATATCGGATAGGCATCATGAGCAGAGTCCAGGCTCAGCTCAGAGAAGGAGAATTCGCGGTAAAGCTTGCGGGTTTTATGAAAGGCAGACACACAGAGTACTGTCATGGCTCTTGGCAGAGGCGAGCATAAAGTAAATGGGTAAATCATAAGGACAGTCTAAAGCGACAAACTCGTAGAGAGAGCGCCCCCAATAATACTCTCCTCAATAGTTGTCCCAACCCCAGGAGGCGTCTGGATCGGAAAGGGATCTTAGACAGTCGCAGTGCTGAATACCTTGTTCATGACAAGAACAGGTTTTGTGACCGATCCTGCTTGAACCACTCCTGACGGTGGTTCCGTCACCGGCAAGAGAAAAGTTCGAGGGATCTCCTAAGAGACCGAAACGGGCCGAAGATAGCACAAAACAGTACTTGAAAAGGTTCATAACAATCTCATGGGGAGCAGAAGGTGCTGGAGAGTCTTGGTATTTGGCAACCCGGTTACCAAGCGCTCGACGCTACCTGGGTGTTTGGGAGGTTCCATTTTATATTCAGATTTGGCAGAAAGGAGGTTAAAGGCATGAATGAACAAGAAAATGACAACTCTCTCACTCAGTGTGATGTTTTTGAAGTAGACGAAACTACAGAAAAGGAATATTTATCGTGTGAGATCGTCGGTTCAATCGGTGCACAATAGAAGATAGCTTTTATTTCTTGTAGATTTCCCCCACTTTCTAGAATTATAAATTATAAAATTTAGCAAAGTGGAGGAAATCTTATCTTACTGGCCTTAATTAAAGCTAGAAAACTGTTTTTGGCAATGTTGAAGTGTTTTTTAGCATGGAGAAACAAAATGAAATTTATATTAATGATACCATTTGGGGGACTTCCTATTTCATCACCCGACCTTGGAGAATGGTACCATAAAGCAAGACGCACTGAAGAAATCGATGTTATCAATTTAAATTACGAGTTTTGGTTACATATCGTTAGCCAGGAATGCATGAGATTACTTGTTGGCGATAAAGTCAATGAAATAAGTATGAGCAACACGACTCTGCAAAGATTAGAAGCTGAGAAGTCGTTTGCTGATTTAAGATCCTACAATACTTACTTCTCAAAAAATAATTACTCTAGATGCATTGAGAGAATAGAAAACTATTTAAGATTTTTAAATAGCTGTCAAGCCGAATTGTCCTTTAGTATTTTACTTGGGTTAAGAGTTAATCAAATTGACTATAACCATACCAAAAGCGTTGAGAGGTATTTAGATGATGCTCCTCTCCTAGAGAAAATACTTTATAGCTATTTTAATAAAAACAGTATGAAAGCTGATGGTTTACTGCTAAAGGTTAGAACCCAATATGAATTGGTATTTACAATAGTATTGTGCAAGGTAATTCGAAATTTAAAAAGGGGCATAAAAATTTGTTTAGTTGACCGTGAATACGAAAGTTTTATATTAAATAATGTTGGCTTAGATAATACTCTGTTTAAAAATGCCTTTGATTCGATAGTTCTAAAGCCCACGGAGCGTAACCTTCTTATACTAATAGAAGCCTTAAAGGCAAATCAGTCAATTCCATATATTATCGAAGAAAAAACTCTGCATGAAATTGAAGGACCTTCCGGTCAGTACCAAAAGAAGCAGTATAAAAAAACAGAGTTTGTCCCAACGCTTAAATCCTTTGTTCCTGACTATTCTGTTTCAACTAGGCTAAGCATGAGGCCCTGTTACTGGAAGAAATGCTCTTTCTGCATCCAAAATACTAAGGTCGGTCTATTAGAAGCTAATATACGAGAAGATGAAAAATATGCCCACATAAAACTCATGTATGAAAGCGGATATCGCTACTTTGTATTTATAGACGAGGCACTAGACAGGTCAACTATAGTGGATTTTGGGAAATGGGTCAAGGAGCAAGGCCTTGAAATAACTTGGCTATTCAGGACTCGCTTAGATTGCGGTTTTGACCAGGAATTAGTTGAAACCATAGCCGCCTCGGGTTGCATAAGTGTTGGTTTCGGATTTGAAACAATCAATTGCCTAACCTTAAAGTCCATGAATAAATACAAAGATATTCCCTCTTTAAGTGAGATTGGAAGATTATTAGATATGTTAGTTAAAAATAATATTATGATTCATCTCAATTTAATATTGGGTTACCCGGGAGAATCCATCGCTGATATGAATAAAACTATCGAATATGTTGGAGAATTATTAAATACTTCCTATTTATATACCTTTACTTTAAATAGATTTACATTATTTAAGAATACAAGAATTTATGAGAATCCAGAGGATTATGGAATAGAAATAAGTGAAGCAGAAACCGATTTTAGTTTTACTAAGGCCCATGAGATAAAGGATAGGACTTACTCTGATATGGAATTTAATAAGTTTATTTATAAGGCATAATGATTTATGGGAAAAGCAAGTTTGCACCCTATCAACTATAGGAGCGAAATTCTTATATAATAATAGCCTTCACGGAATATATCTAAGGCAGAAAAGATAACAGTTAAACAATTTTTTAGTCTTTAGATAAAATATGATTATCTCCGTTTTTTTGCCGCTCTTCTTACGCAGGCTCTTAGTTCTTACAAAACTGACACTGGAAGGAGGCTTGCTGCTGTTCCTACTATTTGTGTTTTCAAGTTGTTTGACTCTTGCTCGAGGACGGGCGTTTGCAGGGCCTTCTACTGATAAGAGCTGCTTAAAAGAAACGACCAGAGAGATCACAGCATCGACTCCCTTGTCGTAGACGGCCTGGTGTCTTCACGTTTTACCTAAAGATCACCTCCGGTCGGGTGAGGCGGAGTTAAGGCCTTCTCTTTTTTGGACGAGGCGTACCTTCCTAAAAAGCTGTTTTTATAGGAAAATCGCGCCTTGCTAATGCATTCCTGCTTAGACATCTTTTTGAAGAAAATTTTGTCATCAGCTCACACAGCCCTGCTTTACATGGGGCGGGATCCGGCGAAAGATTAAGCAACTACGTCATCCGGAAGCCTGGCTTTTTATAATTTACGTGGCTGAGGAAAACCTCAAAAAATGGCTTGATTACCGAAACTATCGGGAATCCCCAAAAAAGAGCGCACTTAACTAAGCTAATTGGTCAGGTTAAAAAATGTGTTAGAAAAAAGTCATAAAAGAATCATAAAGGAGCAGAATTTATGAAAATATTATTAATAAATAGTTTTCAATTTGGAAGACTAGTAGTTCCAATTAATGTACTTAGTTTAGCCGCTGCCCTCCAAAAAGAAAATTATGATGTAAGTATCCTGGACTATAATTATGCTTCACAATCTGGGAATTTAGTAGTTAAGGAAAATAATATTGATGAAAATTTAGATGCCATGACAGATTTAGCCTTGTCTTACGGAGCTGATTTAATTGGACTAAACTGCATCTGTAGCAATTACCATATTTTCCTTGACCTAGGAAGAAGAATCAAGTTAAAAAGACCTCATGTTAAGCTATTCCTGGGTGGTCCTCAGGCATCCATCACTGCAGAAGAAACCCTGAAGGCCTGTCCTTTTGTAGAGCTCATTGGAATAGGCGAATGCGAGCGTAATATTTGCAGTATAGTCAATTACTTGAGTGGGAAAATAGAACCGAACAATATTCCCGGGATAGCCTACAGAAAAAATGGACAAGTAGTCCGTAATGCTGAAGGCGCTTTGATTCTTGACTTCGAAGACTTGCCAAAGCTCAACTATTACCTATTACCTTACATGGATAAGTTAGAAGAAGTAGACATTGAAGGAGGACGGGGGTGCCCTTTTAGCTGTAAATTTTGCTCAACAAAAACCTTTTGGAAGCGTAGATTTAGATTAAAGGATCTTAATCTTATTATTGATGAAATCAAGGAATTAAAGAAAAATTACGGAATAAAGCACTATAATTTTATCCATGATCTTTTTACAGCTAATAAAGCAAAAATCCTAGAATTTTGTGATATGCTTGTAGAAAACAATCTAAACATAATTTGGACTTGTAATTCTAGACTAGACACGATAGATGAAGAAATAATGATAAGGCTAAAGGAAGCTGGCTGTTATCTGGTTTTCTTTGGTATTGAAACAGGTTCTCCTAGAATGCAAAAGATAATAAGTAAAGATTTGGATTTAACTGAATTGCTACCCAAAGTTAAAATGCTTCAAAAGCATAAAATAAAACTAGTATTATCTTTTATATATGGATTCCCAGAAGAAACTATCGAGGATGTTAGAGCTACCCTATCAACAATAAGGCAACTACAAAAACTTAATGTAAAAGTAATTCAAATACACCGCTTTACAGTATTAAGCGGAACAGAATATTATTATAAATATAGAGATAAATTGAAATTTAAGGCAAACTAAAAAATCAATAACCGGAATGTTCAATCAGCTTCCGGATGAACTCTTTGTTAAAAATAATCCCGAACTATTCCCCCACTTTCATGCAGTAGACGGCTACCCGGAGTATCTAGAATCACTGGATAAGTTTATTTGTTTATTTTCCTTTGAAATCAGGAAATATTTTAAAAGTACCTATGACACCTTATTAGAATATTTCAATGAAGACCTACTGCGATTTTATTTAGAATTATTAAGATTTGATAGTGAGATATTCAACGATCTCGATAATTATTTCTTAAGCAATAAAGTTGTAATGGAAAAAGCTTATCTTAGGCTAGGACGAGATATTTGTATCCCTAAATTCAAAGCATACATTATGCAGTCTGATTTTGCTGAAAAGACTGAGCTGATTAGGGAGATACTTAATTACGAATCCGATAGAATGAAGTATTACTACTTAGAAGATAATGAGCCAGTAGTAAAAAAGTATATGTTCGATGTAATAGACATATGTATAAAAAATCAAAACAAACAAGTTGCAGAATATGACCTCACTACCGTTGAATTTGTGAGGGATGGTCGAAAGGTTATAGCGAGGAGAATTACAGGTTAGAAAGATATATTTGGATAGTGCAATAAATGTAGTAATTTATGATTCCTTTGCTGATAGTTAAGTCCTGTGAATCTCTATACCTGACCCGTTGCGAATATCAGTCAGGAAAAACCTTTGAATATGATTGAACGGTCGTTTTGAAGTCATTTTTGGTCCTGCAGCCGCCCCATTATGCCCCCTTTCTTAAAAAAAGCAGACTGGTCCCCAGGGCAGGTTGTAATGTAACCGCCAAATAACTCGGTGGATAGAAAAGGTACAAGAGCTCATGCTAACTAAGTTTTTGCCCTATTGTCAGGCTTCTTGAACTCTTGGACTCTACTGAAGGTAATCCTCAACCTCGGGTTTACCGGCTGTGAGGCGTTCCCCTGCGATGTAGTGACCTCCAGTCCTTTGCAAAATCCGCAAGTTCTCCTCGGAGGAAAAACCCCTGTCAATCACGCTCACGACCCGTCCCAACTTCCAACCCGTCAGATCCCGCTTGACTTCGGGAATAACCGACATATCGGAGGTGTTGCCGGGCCAGACCCAAGAGCGAATCGGAATCCCGTCCCGAGTAACCGCCAAGCCTATCACGATTTGGGGCAGATCGGGCCGACTGTCCTTCGAATGGCCCGGAGCCTTCAGGTCTTCCTCTTCTTCGTCTCACTCGTCCATTTCAACGTAAGTGGACGTGGTGTCGAAGAACAACAGATCGACTTCCAGATGAAACAACTCTGCTACGGCGTGAAATAGCTCCCGCTCAACGTCTTCCTGGGATTCCAAGAGGAAACCCATCAGCCCGGTAGCAATGCTGAACATCCACGCTCGGAAGGCTGGGAATGACAACCTTCTCGGGCACCCACTTCTCCAGTTTCAGCTTACTCGAAGGCGCCAAGGCTCGGTGGGCCACCATCGCGAACAGAGTCCGCTCCACCTCTGTGCGATACTGACGTTCTTTCAACCAGCGCTCCAAAATGGTATCGATTCTGAGCCTGCGCCAAAGTTGATCCGGAAACCACGCCCCGCCCAGCGGGCGACTGGAAAGGAACTCCGGTTTTGGGGCCTGGGCCGGATCGAGCGGTTCCCCGAGAAAGCGCCGAATACTGCGCTCAAGCCGACGAAGGGCGTCCATGTCCAATCGATCCAAACGTCCGAAATTGAAAAGGACATCCGCTTGCGGAGAGCCGGTTTTCGGGTTGCGAACGTTGTGAGCCAGCTGAACGTATTTAACCACAGTATTCTCTTCGCTCTTGCGAGACGTCACACGTATATACATGCCTACATTATACCACCCGTTTCCACACGTTTCGTGCCGTGACTATAACGACTATCTACAAATTATCCACAGAATGCGTGTGCCTACACATTCTCGCCGTTTTTGCCTGTGGATAAACCAGGAGACCCACATGAATAAAGACATCCGTTTTTTTACGGATGCCTAAATCCACGAAAAACTGTCGAAGCCGAGCTAATAATGGCTATGATATGTGACAGGTCATAATGTCGAAGGGACAGAAGAAGTGCTTTTGACGTTTAGTCTTTTATAAACCGAAAGAAATACGCTAGAGTTACTTGAGTATGCATGTTCTTTAATATTTGTTAGTGATACCCATTGAGCAGAAAGCGGCCAACGTAGGCAAGATAGCAACTCTGTATGATACTGAGAGAAATGAACTCGAACGACGATTGGAGGCTCCCGACAAATGAACAATTCTACTAACAAGTCGATGCTCTCGATCGATTCTGCTGAAACTGTTCGCGGATCGTTGCTACGTCCTTTAAGATCCCGACGATTCACAATGCTGTGGATGGGGCAGACTTTCTCGCAATTCGGAGATGCCATCCTCTGGGTGGCATTACCGCTTACGGTGTATTCCATGGGCCGCTCCACGCTACAAATGGGCCTTGTCATGGCACTGCTCATATTGCCGCAAGTTGTGCTCTTACCATTTACGGGTCTTCTAGTTGACCGCGCTTCGCGCTCCCTGCTGATGATGACGACAGACATTTTTCGTGGACTGCTCCTGGCCGCCATAGCCGTATTGGCGGGGACGCATCGCTTGGCGATGCCGCTTCTCTATGCGTTCGTGCTACTTTACGGTGTTATGGATTCCCTGTTCCAACCGGCCTATTCGGCAGCCCGCTCTCAGATTTTCACGCTCGATATCCGAAATGCGGCGAACGGGTTAACCCAGGTGAGTCAGCAGGTTGCAAAGTTGCTCGGTCCGGCCGCTGGTGGGCTGATTATTGGCTTGGGCACCGTGGCTGTTGGATTTTGGGTTGATGCCGCAACATTTCTGGTTTCAGTCGTCAGCCTGGCATTTCTTCGACTCGACTCGCCTGAACGGATTTCTGATCTAGAAGCGGGTGGCCTACGCCATTTCGCGCATGAACTCACGGATGGGTATCGGGAACTGCGTAAACACCAGTGGCTGTGGATAGGTATTATTACCGCTGCTTTCATTAATATTGCCAGTAGCGGAATCGCAACCATTCTGCTGCCTTGGTTAATCAAGGTTCATCTTGGCATGTCTGCCACCATCTATGGGCTGGTTGCCAGTGCATCAGGGTTTGGAGGAATTGTATGCGCACTAGTCTACGGACACCGGCAGCGTTGGCATAAAAGGGGATTGATAAACTATGGAAGTATGATCGGCTTAGGGGTAGCAAGACTCGTCCTTGTTCTCGCACGGACACCACTGGTACTCGTGGCTACCTCGGCGGCATATGGTGCATGTCTCATGATCATGTCATTAACGTGGCAAGGAAGTCTTCAGGAACTGGTGGCTCCGGAGGCGTTTGGACGTGTTGCCAGCCTGGATATGTTCGGCTCCTTTGCGTTGCTGCCTGTGGGAAGCCTGTTGACAGGCTGGTTGGCCATAAAAATCGGCGGCATCATGACCATCGTGGTGAGTGCCCTGGTTATTATCCTGGGGGCGGTCGCGTTGCTCTGTCTACCAGCAGTACGTCATTTTGATTGAGAAGGGGATAGTGAGTTTGAATACCTATCCACAAGTATATATGAGAGAAACCGGAGAAGAAAGTCAGGAAGAAACTCACGAAGATACTCAGGAAAGAACTCAGGAAGAAACTCACCAAAGAACTCAAGAACAGACTCACCAGAGAAACCCACGAACAAACCGAAGAAGGCTTTCGCGACAGAGCCCGGTGCGAGAAATTTGCACGGGCCGCTGGATGGTGGAACTTCTACCTGGAGAGCGTTGTGTGTGGAGCGATAGAGCGTTGGCGAGCATCGGACCGCTCCGATGGTTAGGCTGAGCCGTGAAAAGGCATCCGTTGCCCAAACCGAAACTGTACATGAACATCTTCGAATTAAGAAGACACATAAGGGAAAGCATATGTTAAAAGTTAGGAAGTAAAGGAGATAGTTTAATGGAAGTTACATTTACAACAGAATTACCTAAAAAAAGATCTATATAATCTTTATGAACATCTTGACTGGAATAGCTTATATACCAAGGCTTCTGAGGCACTGGCCCGGATAGTGTAGTCCTCAATTATTGAGTAAATAGCATCGACTTGCCCTTGCAATTAAGGCAGTGTGTGGTATAATGAGTGTAGTCCTAACCATCTGGGCTTGGAGGGCTACAATGTTTCTTAAAAAAGTTACCATTAAGCAAGAAAATAAAACCTACAATTACTACAAAATTGTCGTTTCCTACAGGGATCAAGACGGAAAACCCAAACACCGCCTCATCCAGAACCTTGGTGTCCTATCTGAAAGTGATGCCGAACGAATGCGGTTAATCCTTAAAGCTGAGCAGGATTCAGAACTGGTTTTAGCTAAAAGTTCCGATATCGTAGTCATAAAGCATTGGTTGTTTTTGCCCATCATTTTGCTGCATTCCCTGTGGGAAACCTTTCAGTTAGAGCGATTTTTCCCAGGTGGTTTATTAATCGAGGCAATGGTACTGAATCGCTGCATCGAACCTCTGAGTAAAATCCACGTGGTGGATTGGGTGCAGAGTACTGTGCTACCCGCTCTGTGTGGGTCTTCCCAGTTGCCGGATGATTTCGCAGTATACCGGGAGTTGGATTTCCTTAATCAACAGGAAGTCACTTTGCAAACTCATCTCTATACTCAGCTTCAGCAGATTGACTCTACGGTGGGGCAAGGATTTTTCTATGACATTACGTCTACCTATATGGAAGGCAGTCAATGCGTGATTGCCAAACTGGGATATTCCCGCGACCACCGACCCGACCTGGAGCAAATTGTTATCGCCCTCATGGTTACCCCACAGGGTTCCCCTTTTTATTGGAAGGTACTTGAGGGAAATACTCAGGACGTCACCACCTTACCGGCTGTGGTGAACGATCTGAAACAGCGATTTGGCTTAAAAACGTGTCACCTGGTGTTCGATCGGGGCATGGTCTCTGCCGATCATCTCGATTTACTGGAAACAAAGGGACTAACCTATCTGTCAGCCATGGACAAGGATGAAATGGCCTGCCATCCGCTCTTTCGGGAATTTGTTCCGGAGCCTGCCTCAAAAGAGGATTATGAGCAAATCCTAGCTCTTCACGAATTCGTACCCACCGACGATCATCAATGCTTCTACACGAGGGAAGGCCAAGTGGGACAAAGGCGGTTCATCTTCTCCTTTGATGTGACCCGGTTTTTTGAAGATATTACGACCCGCGAGAGACGAATCGCAAAAACCATGGCTTGGATTGCTGAAGAAAATGCAAAATTGGCTGTCGCTAAGAAGTCCCGCCAGAAGGAACTTGTTGAGCGAAATGTGCAAAAAGTCATCTCCAAACGAAAACTGAAGTCATTGATGAGAGTCACGGTCACTCCGTTTGAGGTAAAAGCAACTAAAAAGGATGGTTCAACACGAATCGTCCATTCTTTCCAGTTATCCGCAACGATTGATAAGACAGGGGAGGCGGAAGTTAGACGATTGGACGGGATCACTTGTTTCATGACGAACGACGCAACGATTCCCCAAGTTGAAATCATTCAAAGATATCGAGAGAAGAACAAAATAGAAGAGGCCTTTCGGGAAATGAAGTCTCAATTGGCCTTGCGCCCCATTCACTTAACGCGTCCCGAACGCGTCAAGGCCCATGTCACGGTTTGCATTTTGGCCTACCTTCTCGTCAACACCATGGAAATGATACTAAAAGAATCCGGACATTCAACATCCCCTATAGACGTTTTGAAAGAAGCCCAAAGTTGTCAGTTAAATCAAGTAGGTCTCAAAGGTTCAACCGGTTCTTCTTTTACTGTAACAGAAATGACAGAACAACAACTCGAATGGACAAGAATCTTCAACTGTGAAAATTTGTTGAAATCTAAGGCCTTGAAACAGTTAACAAAATCCTTGGAAAATGCGTTGTAGTGACAAAAATACTTTTGACATAGGGCTCAAACCCTTACTACGCCTGGCGCTGGAAATTTCTTACGCCAAACTTGGGATTAAGATAGCCAAAGTTTATTGCGACCGCAGACAAAGTAGTAAACGATACGGGTGGAATATCCCATCTGCGTGGATGCGCTCAACAGTAAAGAGAAGAAAATCGAGCGAGTTATTCATGAGGTGAGTTCGAATGAATGAAATCAGAACAGTATTAAATAAAGTTGTAACAGCTTTGATGTCGATATCGGGTATTGAAGCTGTTGTACTTGGCGGCTCGCGTGCAAGGGGAACACATTACCCTGAATCAGATATTGACATTGGAATCTATTACGATGCCGACGCCCTAGACCTTTCCGCATTGCAGGAAGCCGCCCGGACCGTCGACGACGAGCGCCCGGAAAACCTCATCGCGACCCCCGGTGAGTGGGGAAAATGGGTCAATGGCGGCGTGAAAACATCAAAAGGGTATTATGCTACATCGAACGCTCATGACAATGTCCCATTTGCCGGACGGAGCATGAACGGGATGAAAATGCGGCCATAAATATACTAGATGAGGGCCTGCGAATATTGGCAGGCTGAACATAGATGAAGATGAACCGCAGGGACTGCGGGGATAGCCTGATTGAGTCTTTGTAAGACCTATTCAGCCATGGGGGCAGAAGACGATGAGACAGGAATCCATGAAGCGCCTGGTGCTTCGGGGTTCGCCTGAATCCCGTGACTTCAGTCGTGGAGAGGTTCAAAGGTTAATGTGACGTGTGCGGTGATGAGGAGGGAAGGCTAGGTTATTTAACAGCCCTAAACATATGAAAGAAACCAGAGCAAACCCACGGAGTGACCGGAGAAGGAACCCACGGAAAAGTCCAAGAAGTCCCTCGCGATGCGACCGGCGCGGAAGTCGATGACGGAACTCAGGACGGACTCAGGGGTCGGTACATTGTCCCTGCTAGTTGCCGGCTGCGCCCACGATGTCTATGGGATTGAGGAGAATCCTCTCGCGGTCGAGGATGCGCGGAGAAATGCGGACTTGAACGGCTTCAGACATGTGCAGTTTCTGCAGGGCAAAGTAGAAGACAACCTACCGAGGCTGCCTCTAAGGCCGGACGTGGTCATCATGGATCCACCCCGTGCCGGAGTCACGGCGGCCGTCATTGATCACATCCTACGCTCCCGCCCCGGGAAAATCATTTACGTTTCCTGTGATCCCGCAACCTTGGCCCGCGATCTATCCCGAATCGTCCGGGGCGGATACCAAGTGAGCTTGGTCCAGCCGGTTGACATGTTTCCTTGGACCAGGCACGTTGAGACGGTAACATGTATCGTAAAGAAGAACAGATGAAACCCGCTCGCAGAGCGGGTTTCAGGTTTTTAAGGGGTACACATTACATTACATTACATTACAAGATGTTCCAATGACGACTGCGAGATGTGGCTTTAAGGAAAGATGTGGGACGATATTATGCTTTTTTCGTATAACCTCGTCCGCAGGAACATGTTCCTCGCACAGGGGAACATGTTTATGGGTAAAATCAGGTGAATACACAGAAAAACATGTTCCGGTGTGCAACCATCCGTGTGACTGAGTAACGTCGGGTGAGGTAATTTGTGGAAGATCGCTTGGTTTTTTTCACGGATAGAAGGGAATAGCGAGAGAGCGTGGAATAATTAATCCTTCATTATAATGCTGCGAAAAGTGCCAAAGGCTCTGGGAGGTTTATCAGGCCGTAAGGAGCTACATTGACGAACAACTACTACGTGCGGCCCCATCCTGGCATTGGACATTGGGTACCAGCGGCCCTCAGAATTGTATTTTGGACGGATTGAATCGGCGGAGAAAGCCTGACTGTTAGGATATTGTGTAAGAAAAGTTTTTCGCTTCCCTTTCGGTGTAACAAAACAAGCCTTAGTACAATACAATAGTCTTAGGACAGGTTCCTGATAACACAAACGGAAGGAAGAGAATATGTATCAAGTTGGGCCGCGAGAAAAATTACACGGAAATGGGGAGTTTACCATCAAGAATGGGACCGTAGGCTAAACGTTTAAGATTTGAAAGGAGAGAATGAGTTATGCCATTATCGACGTCTCAAGTTATCCTATATGCTGCGGATACAGTGGATTATGAACTTGCATTAGGCGCAGCGGCTTCGGCGTATATCCCAATTTCCAATGTTATCGGGGATTTTGCAACAGCTTGGAATGATGTAGCAAGCGGAAACTATCTGGTTATTGCCGTTGGAGGTCCGGCAACCAATGCCTTGTATTATAATCCCTGTGGTTGGGGTGGTGCCGGTTCTACGCAACTTAACCCAACAGCTGCCTATCCCGTGGATACTCTACCAGGTGCCTATTATTATGAGAATGCTGCCGGAAGTGATAGAACGGCAACTCTGTACCTTGCGATCGTATTCGCCTATTACGCAGTCAACGGTGCCCCTCCGCCAAATTACGATAACCTGCCTTCACCAGAGGCCCCGGTGGATACCTGTGCCGGAAGTAACAGTGTAGGTTGTCCGTGTCCGTAAGCTGACGAGGTTTATTCATTTGAAAGGAGTGTGTACAACCATGCCATTATCACCTTCTCAGGTTATTCTATACGCTGCGGATTCAGTCGACTATGAAGTCGCATTGGCAGCCGCAGCTTCTGCTGGAATTGTTGCTACAAATGTAATTGGCGATTTCCCAACGGTTTGGAACCTTGTTGCAAGCGGAAGTTATTTGGTGATTGCAGTAGGTGGTCCTGCAACAAACGCCTTGTTTTATAATCCTTGTGATTGGGATAATCTTTCCGTTGTGCCGTTTAACCCAACGGCTTCCTATCCGGTGGACACTTTACCGGGAGCCAACTATTATGAAAATGCAGCAGGTAGCGACAGAACAGCCAGTTTGTATCTCGCGACTGTATTCGCCTATTACGCGGTAAATGGATCACTACCCACCAATTGGACCAATTCCCCTACACCAGCATCTGCCGTCGATACCTGTGGTGGAAGTATCAGTATAAACTGTCCTTGCCAGGCCACATCTTGTCTCAACGGGCTCGACTCCGATTCTGATTTGTCTTCCGAGGCGTCATGCATGTGGACGAATACACCATATTGGTTTCTTGGTCGTTATCTGGGCGGCCCGTGCTACCCCGGCACTCCTCTGTCAGAGTCGGAGGCGTCGACACTTAGCAATACTGGATTTTGGCTTATGAGCATATATTCTGGAGCAAACTACACGAGCAAAGATAATTGCGGGACACAGTCTTATTCGCAAGGTCAATCGGACGGTCAACAAGCAGTTTCAATGGCACAGGGGGTTGGACAACCACTCCACTCGGCCATTTACCTTGACCTTGAGGCCAACCAGTTGAATCAAAGCAATTATCTCGGTTATGTTCAAGGGTGGGTCAGTGCCGTCAGCACAGGCGGGTATGTCCCAGGGGTATATTCGTCGCCAAGCCAGCTAAACACGATCCAGAGCCAATCTTGGGCTGGAAATTCAATTCTATATTGGAATGCAGACTGGATATACTCAAGTGTACAAACCCCGGCGCCGTGCCCTTCCTCAGAATTGAGTTTTGCTCAAGGGTGGCAATATGCAGGACTAGCATCTCTGCGTAATATTGGTATTGACATTGATAGTGCTCAAAACGTGTACGGCATGTGGAAGATTTAACAGTTTATTTTTAGAAGCGTGGCTGAGTAACCTCAGCCACGCTTTTTAAGGGTTGATGACGGAATGACGACAATTCGAGAGCTGCCGAAAATAGTCTTTATTTGCTTTGCCCCATGATAGAGCTTAAGGGGACCATCGATTTAGCTATGTGCTCAATATCCAATTCGGATACTTTATTTATATCAAATGACATCATTACATGTGTTTTGCCTTGGTCTGTTCGGTACTGCAGAAAGTAAGTTCCGTTATCTGTAGTACTCTTATACCAGTTGGCTGTTACACCGTTTATATTGGTAGTGCCGATCTCTTCAGGATCATTTGTGTTATAGATTTCGTCATGATTAGATAGATTTATTGTAAAATCATTGAAATAAAGTGAAAAAACTTCAATTGCAGTACCTTGGTATGCTCCGGAATCAGCTTTGATTAACCGACTACCCTGGGGAACCTGAGTTGGGACAAGTACGTTCACCCCGTTATCGAATTGGTAACTTGCCATATTAGCAAATATCTTAAGGTTCTTTAAAGCATTATTGATCATTGTAAGATATTCAGGGGTTAGATTAAAATGTTCAAAGGTGGTTAATTGAGTGGATGCATTTTGCGCAATATTCGCTTCTGCTAGGTTAGGACTGCCGGTAGAATGCTGTGGTTGGGTCCCGGTTGAGGACGGATTAGCGGAATTGCTGCCCGAACCCGAACTTACAGTAGCAGGGGTTGTGGATGTGCTGCTCTTTTGTCGGCTGGGATTACTGGCGCTCTGGTTCTGATGGGTCGTGGTGTTAGCGGTTTGGCCTGGGGCGTTGACCGTGGAGGCAATAGGATTGCTCAAGCTCGAACACCCCACGACCAGGGTCAAGGCTAGGGCCGCGACCGTCCACTTTACGGTTGCTTTTTTGAAAGAAGCGATCATAATAATTCTCCTCTTGTTAAATTTGTTGGCAAAACCAATGGTTCCAGGAGCCCAATGAGGTTCAGAGAGGAGTTGCAAAAGGCGGATAATCGTCTGGCCGTATTGCCTATGCTCTTCCGGTCTGACCACAGCCAGAGCCGTGGCGTCACAGGCCATTTCACAGTCCTGCTTCATATGCCGGAGCGCGTACCCGATGAGCGGATTGAACCAATAGACGACTTGCACCGACGTGACCCACGCATTCACCCAGTGGTCCCGTCTTTTTAAATGGCTCAGCTCGTGTAAGAAAATGTAGCGCAGTTCCTCCGGTGCCAACTCAGCAAGGAGTTTGGGCGAGATGACGATTTTGGGCCGGATTAAACCGAAGAGAGCCGGGGACTTCAGGGAGTCATCATAGATGACAGAAATCTTAGAACGGACTTGGAGGGTTAATTGACATTCCCGCAGGATTTCGCGGACCTCCGGAGCTTCGCAGAGGCTTTGTTTCTTGGACTTTAGGAGCAGCCATCCGTTCACGACCAGAATATAAGCGAAAAGGAGGAAAACTCCGCCCAGCCAGACAAAGGCGGCCATGAGCCAATTGAGTCCCAACGTGGCACGGGTGGGGGAAGGAACGGGAGTTTTCCCGGCTGAGGGCAGATTTCCCGCTTCAGGTCGGGCCATGTGGGTGGTCGGTGGGGTGGACGTCAGGGCTTTCTGAGGGGAAGATGAGAAGGGTTGAGTGGAAAGCGTCTGGGATAAAGGAAAGGTCTGGCGGAGGGAAGGCCAGGGATTCAAGACACTGAATGAACTGGGCAGGGTCAAGGGGATGAGCAATCTCAGAATGAGCACAAACCAAAGGGCGTAATGCCAATGAGCACTGAGCTTGGGCCGGAACAGCCGCTGGATGAACAGAATGCCCAGGGCCAAAAGGCTGCCCAGGAGGGATAAAGAAACAACACTGCGAAAGAGGTCCGCTAAACTCATTTCCCGCCACTTCCCTTTCCCTACGTCAGCCGCGCATCCAGCAGGTTTCTCAGGTCCTTGACTTCTTGGAGAGACAAGTATTCACTCTTGACAAAGTTTGTCAGCATAAGGCGAAGCGAGTCTCCATAAACCTTGTGCAGAAAAGATTTCGTTTCTTCGCGCATGCAGTCTACCTGCGACACTAAAGGATAAAACTGGTGCAAAGTCGCGGAATCCTTGTCAACCCCAAGAGCCCCTTTTTTCACCAACCGCCCCATCAAGGTCTGAACGGTCTTAGGGCTCCAGGAACTGTCCGCTCTCAGACGCGCGACCACGTTGGAAGCCGTCAGCGGGGATTCCTGCCAAAGGACTTTCATGACTAGCCACTCTGCAGTGGAAATTTTACATGCAACATCGTCCATGGGGCCATACCTCCTTCCTACAAGTGTTGCTTAAGCAAAGACTACACCAGTGAGTCATTCGTTGTCAAGTGGTATAATTTATCTTTTTCTGCCTCAACCTTGTCGGGAGAACCAGCTACCTGTCTAGTATAAAGGTTGAGTGTTCAAGGCGGGTTTTCTGCTACTCAGCTAATATCACGACGTCGTCCGCAGATACCCCGAGGTTTGCGGATACCTCGCTGTTTCAAGATGTTCCAGTGACGACTACAGGATGTGGTTTTAAGGAACGATATGGGACGATTTCGCGGCTTTTATCGCATAACCTCGTCCGCCGGAACATGTTCCTCGCACAGGGGAATATGTTTATGGATAAAATTAGGTGATATACGCGGAAAAACATGTTCCGGTGTGCAACCATCCGTGTGGCTGAGCAACGTCGGGAATTTGTGGAAGATATGGAGTAAGCAAGATATCTTAGGGCAATATTTAGAGATAAGTTGTATTGACAATAGCAATACGAGCGTATATCATGGACGTGAGGGATAGGTGATTTATGGTCAAAGTGCAGAAGGACGTTACCTTACTATTATTCTTATTCTCAAAGGAAATAAAGTCCGGGTTATCACAGCGCGCGACATGGATTATAAAGAAAGACATCTGTTTAAGTACAGGGAGGGATAAACATGAAAATACCTGAGTTCAAAAATGAGAAGGATGAAGCCGCTTATTGGGATACCCACAGTGCCGCCGACGTCTTGGATGAACTGGAAAACGTAGTTTTAGAACCTACTCCCGAACTAAAAGAAGCTATAAAGAGTCGTGCGCAAAACCGTCTAAAAATGGTTAGTCTCAGGCTCCGCGAAGATCAAATTCGCGCAGTCAAGGATATCGCCGCAAAAAAGGATATTCCCTATCAAACCCTTCTGCGTTCTTGGATTAACGAAGCAATTCACTCTGAGCAACACTCTCCTCAGTAAACACCGTTGGTGAAATATGTGACTGGGGGCGCCCTGGCTTACAACATTCCCTACACCGGCAGGAATACACCGCAACGTGTGGAATGATACGGGAGAACTATGTGATGCCAACCCCAACAAGCGCGCTGTCGATGGTGGGCATTTGGGGTCCGCACCTCCAGTACCCCGATGCAATGGTGGATGCATTCATCCATGGCGAACCCAGCCGTGCCCCAATCTACCCAACCCGGCACGTAAGGTATATACTGAGGTTGTGGCGGGTCTCCCAACTCAGGGACGATGGCGGCATAGGCAATGTGGTGGCTCAAAGAAAGGGCGGCTTGTGGCAGTTTTGCATCTCCCGCGACATGACCTGGCTGGGGGGAAGGGCGGCGCTCAAACGAATGCCCGAGAAGGAAAGAAGCCGGTCTCAATTATTTGTCTGCGAGATGTGTTATGATAAACTTATGACGGTTTTCCTGATAGTACCTTCTGTTATTTTGTCATTTTTAACAAAACCGGTACTAAATGGATGAGTTTACGACGTTCCTATACACAAATCAAGATGGAAGAAACCATACTCCCGCCCCACGCCTCCAGCGTCCCATTAAGGAATGAATTCCTTTCTGTGCCAGAAGAAGGCACATCGAACCCTGCAAAAAAACAACCTTAAGCTGGCTTATTCCGGTCACGTCATCGAAAGTAATCACCAGCCAGGAGCGTTGAGGGTGCGGGTGGGTCGCGATGGGAAGATAAGATGGGGCATTGGGATAGGTGCTCATGGGTGGCGGGTAATCGTCATCTCTAAAGTGACAGTGCATTAGAGGAAGAAGACAGCAATAGGGAGAGTGAGTAAAATACTTAAAATTAAGCAAATTGGTTATGATGAGCTTGAGATACTTTTGAGTATGTATCGGGAGAAGGCAGAATGGTTAAACAGAATCGGGCAGCCTATGTGGAGTATGGAGTATCTAGAAAAGCAAAACTTTATTACGAAGTATGATTACCCCGATTGCTTCGTCGCATATATCAATGATATCCCAATAGGTGGATTTATTTTATTAGAAAGCGATAAATTGTTTTGGGGAACAGACGACCATTTAGCTGTGTATTATATCCATAAGCTTGTTGTTACGCATGATTACACTGGGCAAGGTAATGCTGAAAAAATGTTAGGCTGGATAGAAGAATATGCCAAGACGAATGGGAAGGAAGCAGTAAGGTTAGATTGCTATGAAGATCGAAAATATCTGTTGCAACTCTATAAAAGTTGCGGGTTTAACTTGGTAGAAGTCAAGGTTATGCCAGACGGCACAAGGATAGCACAGTTTGAAAAAAGGCTTCAGAGTAAAGACGGAAGAACAGGATAAACCTCAAGCTGGCTCATTCTGACCACACCACGATAGCAAATTACCTGCCGTTGCCCCTTGCTAAGTTCAAGGAAATTGGAGTTCTGATAAAGCCTAGCCAGCAGTCAAGTACCAGATTTCCAAAAGAAGGTTCCTTTCGAAAGGGGTTGGTAGGAGGGTTCGAGTGAAGAGATACTGGTTGACTCAACATAAGGGTTAATATGGGCGGTGGTTGTTGGGGTAGTCGAGGGTTGCTATGTGGACTGTGCTCCATGATTAGAATGAATATTACAATCAGACGGCAAAGTTAACCTTGTCGTCTGATTGTATTTCTAAATACTATTTGGGAATATCTGAGAGTTTAAATAGGATAGTATCACCGTGAGATATGTCAATACGGAAATTAGAGACTTTATATTTTAAAGTAAAAACCAATTTGAGGCCTTCATTATTGCTTATTCCGGACTGATTCAGTCAGGTTAATCCGGTCAATCCCGACAGACTGTTCTGGAGCAATTCAGTCATGTGGTTCCGGAGCAATTCAGTCAGGTTAGTCCGGACTGATTCAGTCAGATAAATCCGGACCAATTCAGTCACCTCAGGTACAAATCCCCTTACAATTGGTTTGTAACTTTTGTAAGGAGGTCGAGTAAGTGAGGTGCGAAAGTCCAATGAAAATCCTTGAAATCCTCAGATTGTCCGAAATGGGGTATCCTCAGACCAAGATTAAGGAGAGTGCCAACTGTGCCCGTTCAACCGTCGGTGAGGTACTAAAACGATGCAGGGAGGCTAACCTCACTTTCGAAAAGGCGCAAAACATGACTACTGAGGAAATTACGGCATTGCTGTACCCGGCTGCAGCAAAAAAGTATGCCAAACAGGAGCCGAACTACGAATATATCTATAACCAAATCAAGAAACACCCTAATTTAAACCTGCGATTCCTTTGGACAGAATACAAGGAGGAAGCCCCAGGTGGCTTGGAATACAGCCAATTCTGCGAGCGGTTTAACCGCTGGCAGAATAAAACCGGTAAACATGTCACGATGCACCAGGAACGGGAACCGGGCAAAGACATGTATGTCGATTGGATGGGCGATAAACTGCCTGCTGTCGTCAACCCGGAGACCGGGGAAGTGCATGAGGCTCATTTCTTTGTTGCCGCTTTAGGAAACAGCGGCTATCCCTATGCAGAAGCCTTTCCTGATGAAAAACTGGATAAATGGCTGCTCGCCCACACTCACGCCCTTCAATACTATCAAGGCATTCCCCGGATCGTCACTCCTGACAATTGCAAAGCAGCCATTACTAAGCCACAATACTATGATCCGGTCTTAAATCCAACTTATTGGGAATGGGCTAAACATTACGAAATAGCCGTTATTCCAGCGAGAGTGAGGGAGCCCCAGGACAAACCTGTTGTCGAAGAAAGCGTCGGATGGCTGGAAACTTGGCTGTTAGGCTGGCTGCGTAATCAGCTATTCTTCAGCTTTGAGGAACTGAATAAGGCCATTTTAGAACGGCTCCAGACCCTCTGCCAGCAACCATACCGGAAACGCACCGGTTCACGTCTCAGCATCTTTCTTGAAGTCGACCGGCCGGCATTGCGCCCCTTGCCCGCAGCTCCCTTCGAGCTGGCAGATATTAAGGTTCGCATTGTCCCGGATAACTACCATGTCGAATATGACGGCTTCTATTATTCGGTTTTTTACACCTATTACCGTCAACAAGTTACCATTCGAGCTACCTTAACGACAATCGAAATTTTTAATAATAACCGGGAGAGGATTACGGCACATTGTCGTCGTTACACTGGGAGCCGATATGTTACCATACCGGAGCACATGCCCGAACACCACCGTAAATACTGGGAGTTCAAACAATTCAACGGTATCCGCTATCGGGACTGGGCTGCCAAAATTGGCGAAAACGCTGCCTATGTCATTGACAAGATGCTAACCGCCCAAAGCGTTGAGGAACAGGCCTACAAATCCTGTATGGGAGTACTGCAATTATCTAAAAAGTATAGTGAGGAGCGCTTGGAAAGCGCCTGTGCCAAAGCACGGAGCATCAATTCCTTCTCCTTCACCACCATCAGTAATATCTTAAAAAACGGGCAAGATCTGATTCCTCCGGTACCGCCAGCCCGTAAGGCCCTGCCTGCACACGAAAACGTCCGGGGCAATAAGTATTACCATTGAGAGGAGAGGGAATAAACAATGCTTAACAACCAGACCCTAGATAAGCTCTCCGGTATGCGGCTCTCCGCCATGGCCAGGGAGTACCGCCGGCAGCTGGAATCTACACCCACAAATTCTTTAAGCTTTGAGGACCGGTTTGGTATGCTGGTTGATTCTGAATGGACGACTCGAAAAAACAACCAGCTGCAAAAGCTTTTAAAAATAGCCGGCCTCCGAATCCGAAACGCTTGTCTGGAGGACCTCGATTATGCTCCCCAACATAATCTGGATAAAAACATGGTTTCTCGGCTTGTCGACTGCGCCTGGGTCAATAAGGGGCGAAATCTAATCATAAGTGGAGCCACTGGGACGGGAAAGACCTATCTGGCCTCTGCCTTTGGCAACGCTGTCTGCCGCCAGGGTTTCAAAGTCAAGTATTACCGGGTCAACCGCCTGCTGACTGACTTAACCATTGGTCATGGAGATGGCTCATACAACAAACTGATGCGTGACCTTAAGAAGATTGACCTAATCATTCTCGGATGACTTTGGCATGGCAATTCTTGACCCTGTATCCAGCCGGGATCTCCTGGAAGTCATTGAAGACAGGTTCGGAGCCAAAAGCACAATTATTGCCACCCAGTTACCGGTCACCAAATGGCACGACCTTTTCGAGGACAGTACGATTGCCGATGCCATCCTTGACCGGGTGATCCATAATTCCCATCGTTTTGAACTCAAAGGCGATTCCAAACGGAAGGATAACAACCTGGAATCTCTCTCCTAAAAATAATCTGGATAGACCTGTCCTCAGGCAGTCCAATTCTGTATCTAAAAGGATGAATCTGGTAATCAGAAGCCCCGCTAATGTAGTGCCCACCAACCAGTTGGAATAGGAGGTATAAATTTGTTCATAAGATGGAAAGTAAAAGGTTGGTCCGATTATGCCTATCTGGAAAAACGGGTTAGGGATAAAGGGAAAGTATCAACAAAATTGGTTGTCTATCTTGGAAAACATCCATCTTCTAAACTCGAAGCGATGCTGCGTCTGGGTCAAATTACTGTAAAGGAGATCGCCGACATTAGCTACATTATTAAAAATGATCCCCCGGATTGGGAAGATATCCTGCTTGAAGGTCTAATAAGTAGATGTCGAGAAACTTTGTTAAATAGCGAGATTCAAATGTAGTGCCTACACAAAAACAAAAACATCCTTGTTTGACTACGCAACTGATTTAAACCGTCCATTTCTTATTCAAGTCAAAGGTTGTGGATAGTGCCGCTTTGTGGGTAACCCTTTTTCTGAAGTCAAATAATCCTGCCGGGTTATCCACAAAGCTTGGACAAGCCATTTGAGGTATTCCTTAAAAGAGCTTGTCCACACTCTCCACAACCTCGACGACTAGAGGAACGGCTCTTGTTGTTGAACACTTCAGGAACTTCTGCAAGAAACACCCGAAAGAAGGTGATGACACGAGCAAATAATTCTGTTATATTTATGTCAATCCTGAGGTGACTGAATTACTCCGGATTAGTATGTCGGTTTTCCGGCGGATACCCTGCCGGAATTGACCGGACTACGCATCATTATCGGGAAAAATCACTAAATCTGATTCAAGAAGGCCGGGATCAAAATAAATCTTTTGATTAATCGGGTACTTGCCAGGTTTAATGTTTTTAAGGATAACAACAAATTGTTGGGGATTGGTCTGGGTAATATGGGGATCGGAGTATTCAGTAGCCATATTGCCATGAGTGGTAATCAAATAGATTTCACCACCCAACACAAGCATATTTTCAAGAGTTAAGGGTGACATTTGAATAGTA
>LDXJ01000042.1 GCA_001029295.1 Peptococcaceae bacterium CEB3
GGTCTCGTGGGCTCGGAGATGTGTATAAGAGACAGCTCTATCCACTTCGTAAAAACTTTTGTGAAATCCTCACTGGATCNGATTGAGTCCGATCTTTTTTTAACTTTACTTTTTGACCGAAGGGTTTACTGAACATTTACAAACTTTCAATCCTCTTCTTTTCCATAAAACTTCCTCCATGAGTCTTATCACCTCCCAAAAGAGGCAGTATTTTTATGAAACTTTAATCTATCATAATTATGCATTATACGAATATGGGCACTTCTTGTTAAGAGTTTTTTGCGATTCTCCATGCTTTTATCTTAACACAAAGGAATTGTAAATAAACGTGAGGTGTTCCCGGTTCTCCCGTCTTAATTCCGTTCAAATTCTCCAGTAATCAGACAAATCTACTTTAGCCATTCCTTCACAGTCGCCTGGTTATCGGTGAGCCATTTCTTGGCCGCATCCCGGGGCGGCATTCCTGTATTCAGCAGACTCTCAAGACTTCCGACTTGCCGGTCACTCAGCTTGAAATTTTTAAGAAGGTTGACCACAGCCGGTTGCTTCCTGGCGAACGATTTATTGGCCAAAACGTGCAGATTTTCAGCTTGACCAAAGGAGATCTTCGGATCAGCCAAGTATTTCAGTCGGTACTTAGCGAACATCCAGTGGGGGCTCCAGCCCGTCACAACGATCCATTGTTTCTCCCGGTACGCCTTGCCCAAAGCCGCCAGCATGGCCGCTTCGCTGCCCGGAATAAGTTGATAATTAAGCCCATAGCCCTTAACTGCCTGCTCGACTGTTTTCATTTCGCCGGCGCCCGGGTCAATCCCAATTATCTTACCGCCAAATCTAGCCTGAGACTTATTCAAGTCCGCAATCGAATTAATGGTTACGTATTGTGGTACAACCAAGCCCACCTTCGCTTCCCCTTCATACCAAACCCCTAAATCCTCTAGCTTTCCTCGATACCTTTGCCAGTAAGTCCTTTGGGTAACAGGCAGCCAAGCATCCAAAAAGAGGTCCAGGTCCCCCCGGCTGAGACCGACATAGAGAGGAGCCACATCCAGATTGCGCAATTGAACATCGTACCCCTTTTCTTGAAGAAGCACCTGCCAAAGATACGTCACCGCAATATCTTCCTGCCAGTTGACGTAGCCGATCTTAACGGTCGGCTTGCCTACTCCAGCTTGGCTTCCGGCCTGGGGACTACATCCGGACAACAGCAGGACAAAAATCAACAATCCTATCAGCAGAAAATTCCCCATTTTCCCCTTAACTCTCAGTCCTTTTTCTTGCATAAAAATCCCCCCTCGTGTTTCAAGACTCCCTAGCTTTAAACAAATAAACGACGACCCGGCACAAGGACTCGGCTCTAGCTAACCATAGGCAAGCCTCGCAAAGACCCCGGCCAGACTTCATGCAACCCCCAGACACACCGCCTTAGTCCCTAAGATGCCCGCCACGCCACCTTCGGTGCCCCTCCGCAGATGCTACCGAAACGTGCCGTTCTCTCTCAGCGGCGCTCTGTGCGGGTCAGTCCTTGCGTCACACGATCCAAAATCATGGCTAGGATAACAACCGCCAAGCCATTCTCAAACCCCTTCCCAATGTCCATCTGTGAGATACCGGACAATACCCCTTGACCAAAACCGCCTGCACCAATCATGGCCGCTATGACGACCATGGAGAGCGACAACATCATCGTCTGGTTGACCCCCGCCATGATGGTCGGCAGAGCCAAAGGTAATTCGATCTTCCACAACATTTGTCCCGGAGTTGAGCCAAATGCCTCACCCACCTCGACTAAGTCTACCGGAACCTGCCTGATTCCTAAATCTGTCAGCCGAATAACCGGTGGCATGGCGAACACAACCGTAGCAAAAACAGCCGGTACAGTCCCCAGCCCGAAGAACATCAGGGCCGGAATCAAGTACACAAAGGACGGCATCGTCTGCATAATGTCGAGAACCGGTAGGATAACTCTCCGCAGGTACTTCCCATGAGCCGCCAAGATACCCAGCGGGATTCCTATGATGATGGAGACAAAGGCAGATATTAAGACCAAAACCAGCGTGTCGATGAATGCTGACCACAACCGCAAATCATAGATCAATAACAACCCCAAGATCGAGCCGAATGTTAGCTTTCTCCCTCCGCTTCGCCAGGCTAGGATCGCGATGACCAAAACGATTAACCACCACGGGGATGCGGTCAATACGCTCCTCAAACCCTGGATGACCATACCGGCGGTACCGGAAAAAGCATCGAAACCCGGACCGTAATGGTTCAAAAGCCAGTCCACCCCTTGGCTAACCCACTGGCCTAACGGCAAGCGATACATGCGTGGCACCCCCTTTTTCCCCGACAATAGCGTGGATAAAGCGTTTCACATAATCGTCAGCCGGGTTTTCAATAACTTCCCGAGGTGTACCGACCTGGACCAAGGTTCCTTCCCGGACGAAAGCGATCCGGTCACCCAATTTCAGGGCTTCTTGCAAATCATGCGTTATAAAAACGATTGTCTTGTTCAGGTGTCTTTGTAGCGCAAGCAACTCGTCCTGCATCTCTTGGCGAATGAGCGGATCCAGCGCGCTAAACGCCTCATCCATTAGAAGAATCGCAGGATCGTTAGTTAAAGCACGCGCCAACCCCACCCTCTGCTTCATGCCACCACTAAGATTATCCGGGTAGGAATTCTCCCAGCCAGACAGCCCCACCAAATTTAAGGTTTTTCTTGCCTTCTTTTCCCTGTCGTCCTTGCCTACGCCCCGGACCTCCAATCCGTAAACAGTGTTTTGCAAAACCGTACGCTGCGGCAAGAGAGCAAACTGCTGGAAAACCATACCCAATTGCTTCTGCCTAACTGAGCGCAGTTCTCGCCGCGGCAGAAACGTGATATCTTTGCCATCAACAACAATTCTTCCAGATGTTGGTTCGATTAACCGGTTGATGCAACGCAGGATCGTGGATTTTCCGCTTCCGGACAAACCCATCAGCACAAAAATCTCCCCGTTTCGGACTGAGAAACTGACGTCATTTACTGCCACGGTTTGCCCCGTCGCCCCTAAGATCCGTTCCTGGCTTACTCCCTGTTCCAGCATGGCGATAGCCTTCCCAGGCTGCGACCCGAATACTTTGACCAACTCTTTAACTTCCAACTTAACTTCTAGGTTCTCTGACATCCTCCCCGCCCCCCAACCTTCTCTTCTATAGCTTCGCGCTTCTGACTAGTCTGCCTGTAATTCTGCCCAAGTTTGGCGTAAGGAATTCGGGATGTAACGAAACAATATCTCGTATTATGCTTAATCATACCATTGAGTAGAAGTGGGGTGATTGATGCATTTCTGCTCGTTTTATCTCATTTGGGTCATGTGAGAATATTATCTTAATTCTTTTCCTCCCCTGTGCTTACCGACTGCAGAAATATGATTTTGTTGACAGCCAATTCTGTAATTTCAGTCTTCCCCGATAACGCTCACGAGACTAGCTATGCAACCGGGACCTGTTTCTTCCCGACAAAAAAGGCTGAGAGCAAACCGACCACCGTAAACATCGCGGCCACCGTCAAGGCTTCCCTAATTCCATTTTGGAAGGCAATCTCTTTCAACACCAACATGAAGCGCAAGAGCGCCGAAGGGGCCTTGGGAGCGAAGATCGAAGGCTTGATCCCGTAGGTGTTCACTCCTTGCAGGGACTGCGCGCTGGTGTTCTGTAGGTAGCTGATCAAACTGTAATTTTCGTGATTCTGCATGATTGTACTTAAAATGGCCGTGCCGAAGGAACCGGCAACATTGCGCAGGGTATTTTGCAGCGAGGACGCCTTGTTGTAATAGCGGCGCGGAACAGAGTTCATCCCGGCCGTACTTAGAGGCATATTGCTCAGCCCCATGCCCGACTGCCGGAACATATAGATCATCATAATTGACGTAAAAGTCCAATTGTAGTTCAGGTTGATTAAGAAAAAAGAAGAGACCATCATGATACTCAATCCCAGAACGGCTAAGGGCCTGGCTCCCACCTTGTCAAACAAGGCCCCGCTGATCGGCAGCAGAACCGCCGTAAGAAGCGCTCCCGGCATCGTCAAAAGCCCTGTCTGAAGCGGCGTTAATCCTAATCCATTTTGCAGAAACACGGGCAGGAGAAACAGCGTTCCCATCATCGCAATTCTCAGGATGCCGGCGGCAATATTCGCGACCAGAAAGGGCCGGATCTTTAAGAGCCGGAGTTCGACCATGGGATTGTCCGTGGTCAGTTCCAGCACCACAAAGAGCGAGAGAAAGATTCCCGCCGCCAGGAAGAGAGAAATGATTTCGGCAGAGCCCCAACCACTCGCCGGCACATCGGAGAATCCATAGAGGAGGCAAAAAAAGCCAATGAGCGAAGTGACCATGCCAGGCCAATCAAATTTCCCGGTTTCTCTGGCTTCAAATTTGGGAATTGCGCTGCGGGCTATCAGGATGTTGAATAGTCCAACCGGCACATTGATGTAGAAAATAAGGCGGAAATTCAGGTTCTGGACAATGTACCCGCTCAGCGTTGGGCCAAAGGCTGGAGCAAACATGCTGGCAATCCCCCAGATGCCCATCATTAGCCCCCGCTTTTCCGGTTTGGAGAGACTGAACAAGATAGTCATACTGATAGGCAAAAGGAGCGCCCCGCCGACGGCTTGAAGAACACGAAAGGCAATAATAGATGAGGAACTCCAAGCCGCTCCGGACAGGGCCGAACCGACAACGAAAATGAAGAGAGCCAGTATATACATGCGTTTCATCCCGAAAAGGTCCGCTAAGTAACCACTGGCCGGGGTCAGCATTCCTACCGTCAGGGTGTAACCAGTGATTACCCACTCGATCGTGTTTTGATCCGTGGCAAATACAGACATCATCTTGGGAATAGCCACATTGACGACACTCGTATCCAAGATCACCATGAAAACCCCTAAGACGACGCTGATCATCGTCAAGCCCTTGATACCAAACCGTTCTTCAAAGCTCACGTGTTTCCCCCATTTCCTGTGTCAGTAGACCGTCTCGCCCCTAAACCAAACCAAGGCGAAGGGGTTCCAACAACAATGCTGAATGTGCTGAGAGTGCTTGGGGCTTAATCTCTTTAGCACGCAAACTAATTATACGGCTAGCAACAACGCACTACAAGTATTTTCGGTACCTGAGAAGCCCTAGCTCTTGCGCTTAACTTTTGGATGGGCAATCCGTTTCCCCCAAGAATGGCCGCCCTCAGAAGGGCTGCCCCTAGAAGGGCCACTTTTAAAACAGCTCCCCTTTCAGAACTGTCACCGCCTGCCCCCCAATGTGTACCCGTTCATTCTCCAGTCGAACCGTTAGCTTGCCGCCCCGCCGTGAAAGCTGGCGGGCGACAAAATGCTCTTTGCCAAGCCTCTTTTTCCAATACGGAGCCAGGCAACAGTGGGCCGAACCTGTCACCGGATCTCCGTTTATTCCCAAACTGGGAGCAAAAAACCTTGAAACGAAATCATACTCTTTCGAGGCTGATACGCTCGTGACGATCACTCCTTCACACGGCATCCGCCGCAATGCATCGAAGTCCGGTTCCAGATTCCTGACCGTCTCTTCGCCGTCAACCTCGACGATGTAATCGAAACGATTCTTCCCGACGTAGCCCGCTTCTACACCCAACCCTGCCAATAAACCCTTGGGCGGGCGAGTTTCGGCAGCTTCTTCAACTGGAAGATTCAAGACAATGAGGCCGTTTGCTTCTCTTTTAGCGATTAAAAGTCCGCTCCGGGTGTAAAATCTCGCCACTTGGTCTTCCGGTAAATAGTTTTCTGTCCAGAGGACATGGGCACTCGCCAGAGTAGCATGACCGCAAAGATCGACTTCCGTCGTTGGTGTGAACCAGCGCAGGCTATACCCTCTTTCTTGTTTAAGAAGAAAGGCCGTTTCCGACAAATTCATCTCTTGGGCAACCTTTTGCAGCCATTCGTCGGCAACTCTTTCAGCCAGAATACAAACAGCGGCCGGATTGCCCGCAAACGGTTGATCCGTAAAGGCATCAACCTGGTACAAACTCAATCTCATTATTTCCTCCTTGTTCCCAGACTTCTGTTGCTCTTATGAACTTCGCACATAACCACGCTTCCCGTTTCCAATACATAAGCCCGATGGGTAATCTTCAAGGCCATATGGGCATTTTGCTCAACCAAAAGGACTGTCGTTCCTTCGCGATTGATGTCGACCAAGACGCGAAAGAATACTTTCTCTTCTCCCCTTCTTTCGTTCGTCTCTCCCCTGCTCCCGGTCTTGCTCCCTCTGCTCTCTTTTTCCTTCAGCCCGCCGCTCGCCTACCTCGCGATCAGCCGTCTACTCTATATCCCAAGAGTCCGGAGTGAATGCCTCCTCACCCAATCGTCGCTAACGCTTCCTTCAAGACGCCTGCGATAAAGTCAATATCCTCACTCGTCGTGGAAAACGGAGGGGAAAGGGTGAGGATGTTGTTAAAGCCCGGAATGGTGTCACCGTTTTTGCCGATGATGAGCCCCCGCTTTTTGCATTCATTGATGACTGTAACCACTTTGTCAGGAGCAGCGGGCTCTTTCGTTTGCTGATCTTCCACCAGTTCAATCCCGGCAATAAAACCGAAGCTGCGGATGTCGCCCACGTACGGATGGTCCTCCAGAGCGGAGAGCTTCCGGCGCAGTTCCAAGCCCAGCTGGCCGGAGCGTTCGACGAGTTTCTCTTCTTCCATGATCTCCATGTTTTTCAGGGCCAACTTGCAGGATACTGGGTTTCCGCCAAAAGTATTGACATGACGGAAATGCTGGTTGGGAGCGGTCCCCATGAAAGTGGCGGCTATGTCGGCCCGCACGGCTGTTGCGGATAAGGGGAGGTAACCGCTCGTAATCCCCTTGGCCATCGTCACAATATCGGGCTTGATTCCGAAATTTTGATGCCCAAACTTCCGCCCGGAACGGCCAAAGCCGCAGATCACCTCATCAATATGCAAAAGGACACCATGCTTGTTACAGATTTCCCGCACTTTGGCCAAGTACTCCGGCGGAGGGACAATCACTCCGCCTCCGGTGATGGCCGGTTCCATGATCACTTCGGCTACGCTTTCTTCCCCTTCCCAATGGATCACTTCGTCAAAAACCTGCGCACACTCCAGATTGCAGCTGCCATAGGTTTTGCCAAAAGAACAACGGTAACAGTAGGGAGGCGGCACGTGCAAAAATCCGGGGGCCAAAGGTTCGTAGTCCATTTTCCTGATAGACTGCCCGGTAGCCGCCAACGACCCCAGGGAGTTCCCGTGATAAGCCCGGTAGCGGGAAATAATCTTGTAGCGGTTAGACTGACCGCGGTGATGATGGTACTGGCGGGCGATTTTAAAAGCCACCTCGTTGGCTTCCGAACCGCTGTTGGAAAAGAAGATGCGGTATTCGTCCCCCAGCCAATCGCTGATTTTCTGAGAGAGTTCGATGGCAGGGATATGGCTTTGGGTCAAGGGGAAAAAGGCCAACGTCTTGAGTTGTTCGTAAGCCGCCTCCGCCAATTCCGGCCGTCCGTAGCCGATGTTGGTGCACCAAATTCCCGCCATCCCGTCCAAATACCGGTTTCCCTCTACATCCGAAATCCAGGAGCCTTTGCCCTCCGTCACGATCATGGGATTGGGATTGTACTGGGATATATGGTGCCACATATAAGTACGGTCTTTTTCCAGTAAGTCTTCTTTGTTCCAGGTCTTCAAGTCCTCAGCTTCCGCCACCAGGCACACCCCTCTCATCCATGTTTCATACTGCATGCTTCATACTTTGTACTCCGTGCTTCATACTCCATATCTCATTCTCCCCATTGTTTCTGAGCCCCAGCTGCGGCAAGCTGCGGACTCTTACTTGACAAACACTTTCTGCGATCCGATTTCCGTATCCCCATCCCCAAACCAGCGGGCCGTAACCGTTTTCTTCCGGGTATAGAACTCTACCCCATCCTTGCCGTTGACATGGAGGTCCCCGAAGAAAGAACGCTTGGAGCCTGAGAACGGGAAAAAGCCCATGGGGGCAGGAACTCCCACATTAACCCCGATCATCCCGGCTTCGACCCTGAGAACAAACTCCCGGGCGTAATGACCGCTCTGGGTGTAGATCGTCGCCCCGTTGCCAAAGCGGGACTTCCGGATAGTGTCCAGCCCTTCCTCAAAATCCTTGATCCGCATGACACTGAGGACCGGAGCGAAAATTTCCTCGCGCACGATTTCCATATCCGGATGGCAATCATCGAAAATCGTCGGACCCAAGAAATATCCTTGTTCGAGGGCTTCGGCATCCTCACGCCCGTCCCGGACCAGAGCAGCCCCGGCCGCCAATCCTTTCTCAATCCAACCATGCACCTTAGCAAGGTGCTTCGCTCGGATCAGCGGTCCCAAATCGACCCCTTTTTCCAGACCATTGCCCATCTTCAAAGCATCCGCTTCTTCCAGCAACAGACTCATGAACCGGTCGGCGACTTCAGCCGCCACGACTACAGCACTGGCAGCCATGCAGCGTTCTCCGGCGGAGCCGAAAGCGGAACTGATGATCGTTTTGGCAGCCCGGCGCAAATCGGCATCAGCCAGGACGAGGTGATGGTTTTTGGCTCCCGCCAAAGCTTGAACCCGTTTCCCGTTGGCCGCCGCCGTCCTGTAGATATACTCGGCCACCGGCTCCGAACCGACAAAAGAAATTGCCTTGACCTCCGGGTGTTCCAAAAGGCCATTGACCACCTCGTGCGCACCGTGGACGAGATTGATCACCCCAGCCGGCAACCCCGCCTCCCGCAATAAATCCATAGCCCGCATGGAAGAAAGAGGCGCCCTTTCGGAAGGTTTCAAAACAAAAGTATTTCCCGCCGTGAGTGCAAGCGGATACATCCACATCGGCACCATGAGCGGAAAATTGAAAGGGACAATTCCCCCCACGACTCCCAAAGGCAGGCGGATGGTCTCACTGTCGATTCCCCGGGCGATATTGGGCAAAGCATCCCCCATCATCAAGGTGGGCATTCCGGCGGCAAATTCGACCATTTCTATGCCACGCAGGACTTCGGCACCGGCTTCGTTCATGTTCTTGCCATTCTCGGTGGTTATGGAGCGGGCTAACTCATCCCGGTGCTCCCAGAGAAGATGTTGAAAGCGAAACATGACACGGGCCCGCTCCACAACCGGAGTGGCACTCCAGGCGGGAAAAGCCTCCGCAGCTGCCTGCACCGCGGCATCCACCTCCGCCCGACCTGAAAACGGGACCTCGGCCAACACCTCTTCTGTAGCCGGATTGTACACTTCCTCATAGCGAGCCTGGGAAGGATCCACCCATTGACCCGCGATATAATTTTGCAATCTTTTGACTTTCTCTTCCCGCAAGGTGACGCCCCCTTTATTTTCCTATCAGAAAGTATAAGTCTCCCGCAGGATAAGAAAACTAGCGTCAGCCGCCTTCGCCAAAAGGCTCGGCGCCAGCCGAGTTTTCTTACTTGCGCAAATTCTGTTAGCTTTATCTTAACAGAATTTGAGAATTTCTCAGGGGGCAAAGTGTCAGCTGTTACCCCAGGTATTTTAGACAGTGCGTAAACTACCCCCACCGCGCCGGGATTTACTTTGCCGGCCTTCCGCCAAGCTCATTCGCTAAAGCCGAGTGGCGTGCATGGAGGTCTAGGTTCTCCCTTGCACCTTTGACCGGTTCTGCCTCTCCTTCTCCCGCAGGCGGTCTTGTTAAGATTTCTTTGCCAATTCAACCGCCAAATTGGCCCCTAGCGCGGCATTGCTGTAGATGAGCTGCACATTAGAACGGAGGCTGTCACCCCCGGTTATATCCTTGATCTTAGCCAGCAGATATGGTGTCGTATCTTTGCCGCAGACGTTTTCCTTGCTCGCGTCTGCCAAAGCTGCTTCGATTGCTTGGTTTATGACAGCCCCGTCCATCTGGAACTCTTCCGGAATGGGGTTTGCGATCACCAACCCGCCGTCCAGACCGAGTTCCCATTTCGTTTTCACGGCAGCGGCCAGTTCCTGCGGCGTGTCGACCCTGTAATCCACATTTAAACCGCTCTCGCGCGTGTAAAAAGCCGGAAGCTCATCAGTCCGGTAACCAACAACCGGAACTCCGCGCGTTTCGAGATATTCCAGCGTCAAGGGCAAGTCAAGGATAGACTTGACTCCCGCACAGACGACGGCAACATTGGTGCGGGCCAGCTCTTCCAGATCGGCGGAGATATCAAAAGTCTGCTGCGCCCCTCTGTGCACCCCTCCTATGCCGCCGGTAACAAACACCCTGATTCCGGAGAGCGCCGCTATGATCATCGTAGCAGCTACGGTTGTCGCGCCATCTGCTCCTCTGGCAATGACAAAGGGGATGTCTCTTCTGCTCGTTTTGATGACATTGCCATTCCTGCCAAGATACTCAAGCTCGTCATCATTCAAGCCTGTTTTTATCTTTCCACCTATGATGGCAATGGTAGCCGGTTCCGCTCCCTGTTCTCTGATGATTCGTTCCACGTTGCGGGCAGTCTCCACATTTTGCGGATAGGGCATGCCATGTGAAATGATGGTCGATTCCAAGGCAACCACTGGTTTGCCTTCGGCTAAAGCATTCTGAACGCTCTCTTTGATTTCAAGAAAGTCTTTTAACATAATTCATTCTCTCCATTACTTTATTTATGTTCTCCACTGAGATGTTCGGGTTGACCGTATTGGCATGCGACAACGCCATGGCTGAGGCAGCCGTGGCGAATTTCACCGTGAGTTCTGCCGAAAACTCCTCAAGCCTGCTATAAACAAGCCCTGCCATAAATGCGTCTCCCGCCCCCGTCGCATTTACGACATCTAACTTATCCGCTTCAAGGACAAATTCACTGTTTCCGTCGTTGTAGTAATTTCCGCCATTGCCAAGAGAAATGACGACATGTTTGACCCCCTTTTCAAGGAAATGTGATCCGCATCTTCTTAAGTCATCAGAATTCCCGATGGCTATGCCTGCCAGTTTTTCGGCTTCGAGCTTATTTGGCTTGATGAAATAAAGCTTATCCAAAATGTTTTTTGCTTTTATCGCTTTGGCCGTGGAAACCGTATCAAAAAAAAACTCCTTGCCCGGGAAACTCGCCGTCAGATATTCAATGCTCTCCTCCGGTAAGTTTGCATCGATGACACAGAGCCTGGCATTCTTGACGATCTGCCTCCTTCTCTCGATGAAGTCTATGTCGAGCTTTTTCAGGACGTCCATTTGAGATATGGCCGCCTTCATATCTCCGTCCGCATCAAGAATCGGCAAATACGTAGAAGTCGGGAATTCATCGGATACCATAGAATATTGGCAGTCAATCTCACTGATCTTGAGCTGGTTCAAGATGCTTTGACCATAGTCATCGTTTCCCACCGCTGTTATGAGCTTGGTCGGAATGCTCATCCTGCTCGTGTTTTCGGCGATGTTTCTGCCTACGCCCCCGAAAGATATTTTGATCTGCCCCGGGTTGGAGTCAGCCAGCACCAACCTCTCGTTGGGGAAGCCCTGAATGTCGACATTTGAACCCCCGATCACACATATGTAAGGTGTCTCATCCAAAATATAGCGTTTTCCCTTTATCAATCCTTTCTTCATCAGGTTGGCAATATGAACGGCTACAGACGAACGCGCGATTTCCAACTTCTCGGCCAGCTCGTTCTGGGTGATCATCGGGTTCTTTCTGATTAGATCAATGATTTCGTTTTCTCTGTTTGTCATACCGTAAGCTCCTAAAACTAGTGAACACCTGTACTTCCAATCTAAGTCCGGAAGTTTCGGGCAAAATCATATAGGGCCAAGATTTGTTCCACGGGCGTGTCGGCCTGAATATAGTGAGCGGACGCCAAAATATAACCTCCGTTGTCACCCAAAATCCGAATCCGTCGTTCCGCCTCCTTCAGCAATTCTTCGCGTGTACCGTGCGGCAAAAGGTGCTGGATATCTATACCCCCGTGAAAGCTTATTCGCCTTCCAAATTTCTCTTTAATGAGTTCAATGTCCCCCATGTCTTTAGCCAGTGGCTGCAAAGGATTAAGGACATCTATGGAAAGTTCCATTAACCGCTCAATCATAGGGAACACCGCCCCACAAGAATGGTACATAATCGTTTTACCATGGTTTTTGATCACTTTGTTCAATTTGACATGATACGGTTTTATAAACTCTTCCCACATAGATGGCGAAATTAACAGGTTCGATTGACCGGCTATGTCATCGTAAGTATAAACCATATCAATTTTCTCCCCGGTCAATTGTAAAACCTCATCTATGTAGGCACAATAGAAGTCTGTTATCCTGCCCATGATGCCATGGACTATCTCGGGAGACATAATCAAGTCCATCAGAAACCGTTCGTAACCACGTAAAGCCCAAGCCAGTTCAAACAGCCCACCGGTCTCAATCTTGATGTAATAACGTGTATGAAGATCGCCGATCTTTTCTGATAAATGCTCAATATCCCACCACTCAACTTGCGGCCAGTTAAAGTTAATCAAATCCGCCTCTGATTGTGCCTTGCTCAGCGGAAAACTTGCATATTCCTCGTAGGCGCCAAACTGATTGTGAACGATTTTTCGGTGAGTTCCTTTAGGTTCGAGAAACGAACCATCCGCAAAGACCGGCATAACCGGTCCTATGTAATCCGGTGCTACTTCCCGTACATCTACACCTAATCTCTGTAATATCACTTCTTTATCCGAGACACGCATACTTTCTGTAATTTTTCCCCATGTCTCTGGTACAGCCCAAAAGTCCAGTGGCACCCTATCAGGTTGTTGATGTCGTAAAGACAGTAAAACACGTTCACGTGGTAACAAATCGTTCATAGGAATTCCCCCTTGTTGATAAACTTCCACAATATTTAAGGATTATTCCGTTTCCTAATGACCCTTTACATAAGGTATGCCGTCTGCCTTAGGCGCGCTCGAATGCCTGACAAACAAGACCAGACTGATTAATGTCAATACATAAGGCAGCATTGAAAGGAGCGACGACGGGATCTGAATTTTCGAATTGCTCCCCCCGAGAAGTACGACCAGAGCCTGAGCAAACCCGAAGAGGAGGCAGGCAGCCATTGTGCCGTGAGGCTTCCATTTACCAAAAATGACCGCAGCAAGCGCAATAAAGCCCTGACCCGAAATTGTTGACTGGGTAAAATAGTTCATCACTGCCAAAGTCATAGTTGCACCGCCAAATCCGGAGAGCACGCCGGAAACAAAAACTGCCAGATACTTGATCCTGTAGACGTTAATGCCAAGCGTATCGGCAGCGGCAGGATTCTCCCCGACCGAGCGAATTCTCAAACCCCAGCTCGTCTTATACAGGACAAACCACAGGACGAAAGCGCAAATAAACACAATGGGCACAGTCATCTCGATATTCGCAGCCTTTATCAGCACGTTAGATGACTTGGCTGCATAACTGCCAAATATCGTAGGGATTGGATGCTCAACAGGTTTGGTCATGGCGCTTCCGGCGAACAACTTCCGTGAGAGAAAAAGTGCCAAGCCCGGCCCGATAAAGTTAAGCGCGACACCTGATATTGTTTGATCCGCTCGAAAAGAGATACTGGCAACGGCATGCGCCAGGGCCAGCAACCCGCCCGAAAGTCCTCCCGCCAGAAAACCTAACCACGGATTGCCTGAGAAATAACCTACGGCGGCCCCGAAAAATGCTCCTATGGTCATCATACCTTCGATACCAATGTTCACTACGCCGGCGTTTTCCGATATGACTCCGCCCAAACCGGCAAACATGAGGGGAGCAGAATACATCAGGGTGATGCTTACTGCGAGTAGTATGCTAACCAGCAATCTTAACCCTCCTCCTCTTGATCCTTTCAGATATCATGGTGAACATGGAGGCTACCGCAACGAAGAAGACGATGACTCCAATCATAATATTGACAACTTCTGAAGGCGCACCGAGGTTCATCTGGATAGTGCTGCCGCCAAACTGGAGTGCGGACAGCAACAGAGCCGTAAAGATACATCCGATGGGTGAACTGTTAGCCATCAAGGCCACAGTTATCCCGTTGAAGCCGTATCCCGGCTGGTTCGCCAGGGTCACCAAAGCGTGCGGAAGTGTACCAGTCATTTGCAGAGCACCAGCTAGGCCGGAGAGCCCTCCGGCTATAAACATTGTCATGACGATGCTTTTCTTAACCCGGATTCCGGCCGCCTCTGCCGCATCTTTGTTCAAGCCCACCGCTCGGATCTGATAGCCGAAGGTTGTCCTATACAGTAAAAACGAAACGGCAATAGCAACGACAATAGCAATGATGATTCCGTAATTGATATCCGTGCCCAGAAGAATGGTCGACAGTGCCGGATGGGTGGACAGATAGGCCTGCCCGTGAGGCGACGTTTTCCAGCCGTTGAGCACGTTTGTCCAAGCGCTCTGTTTGATGGGAAAGGAATACTCCGTATTCTTCACCCCAATACCCGGCAGGGACACTAGATAGTTATTTAGGTACAGCGCTATCCAGTTCAACATGATGGTGGTGATGACTTCATGAATACCGAACTTGGCCTTGAGAAAGCCGGCCAAAGCGCCGTACAGTCCCGCGGCGACAAAAGCGACCAATACAATGACAATCACATTGATGACCGGTGGCAGATTGAGCACCCCGCCGACCATAACCGCCGCAATGGCTCCTACGATATACTGCCCCTCGCCGCCGATATTAAAAAGTCCCGTCTTGAAAGCGAACGCGACACTGAGCCCAGTGAGGATATTGGGCATCGTCAGGATAAGAACCTGAATCATGTTCTGCGGACTCGAGAAAATGCTTGTAAACATCATGGAATAAGATGTCCCCGGATCGTAGCCGGCCACAGCCAAAGCAAGAGCCCCCGCTATAAAGCCGAGAACAATAGCAAGGATGATTTTCGTGGCCGTCTTATTCAGCAACTCGGCGATTTTAGATCCCATTCTTTCTCTCTCCTCCCGCCATCAACAACCCGATCCCGTTTTCGTCAACCTCGCCCTGTTGAAACTCCGCAACGATCCGGCCATCGTAGAGAACGCAGATCCGGTCGGAAACATTCATGATTTCATCCAGCTCAAAAGAAATCAGCAGGATTGAATGCCCGCTGTCGCGGTGCTTAATCAGCGCACTGTGGATGAATTCAATGGCTCCTACGTCAAGCCCCCGGGTCGGCTGAAAGGCGAGCAGGAGTTCCGGGTTGTCGGAAAGCTCCCTCGCGATAATGACCTTCTGTTGATTACCGCCAGATAAGGCCCGGGCCAGTTCGGACGCACAGTTTTCCGGACGAATGTCATACCTGCTGATGGAATCTTGGGCAAACTTATGGATGGCCTGTTCATGCAGGATGGCATGCCCGGCAAATCGAGGCCTATTGTAATTTTCAAGGATCAGGTTGTATTTCACCGGAAAATCGAGAACGAGTCCCCGCTTGTGTCTATCTTCATGAATCGTGGTAATACCGTTTTTGATGACATTGTGCGGCGAGGTATTCTGCAAGTCGACGCCGTTGATGGAGATCCTCCCGGCTTTCACCTTCGTCAGGCAAGTTATCGCCTCAACAAGTTCTTTCTGACCGTTCCCGTCAATACCCGCAATGCCGACGATCTCTCCCTTTCTCACGGATAAAGACAACTCTTTCACTCTTTCTATTTTTCGGCTGTCTTCGACTGTCAGATTATCTATGCGAAAGACAACATCTCCCGGGTTAGTTTTGGTCTTGGCCACAACTAAATTGACTTCCCTCCCGACCATCATGGAAGCCAATTGCTGTTCGGTGACATTCTTGACGTCAACCGTATCGATATATTTGCCCCGGCGAATAATCGTGCAGTACTCTGAGGATTTCTTAATTTCTTTCAGCTTGTGGGTGATAATGATAATCGTTTTACCGCCCTCGGTAAGGTTACGCATGATATTTACGAGTTCGTTGATTTCCTGGGGAGTCAAAACTGCCGTAGGTTCATCTAAAATGAGAATTTCCACACCCCGATACAGCGCTTTTAAAATTTCGACTCTTTGCTGCATCCCGACAGAGATATCCTCTATTTTGGCATCGGGATCGACGGTAAGTCCGTAAGTTTTGGAGAGTTCCACGACTTGTTTCCGGGCCCTGCTTATGTCTAAGACGAAGCCGGCTTTGCTGACCTCTTTGCCCAACATAATATTTTGCACAACCGTAAAATTTTCAACCAGCTTGAAATGCTGATGAACCATACCGATTTTGTGCTCAATAGCTACGTTCGGGTTCTTCATTTCCACTTGCTCGCCGTTAATCAAGATCCTGCCGCTGTCCGCTTTGTAAAGCCCGTAAAGGACATTCATCAGCGTCGTCTTTCCCGCCCCGTTTTCGCCCAAGAGCGCATGAATGCTCCCTTTCTTGACCTTAAGGTTCACCGCGTTCAACGCACAAAAGTCGTCAAAGTATTTGTAGATGGACTGCATTTCAACCGCGTATGCTTGTTGACTTTGCAAGATTTAACCTCCTTCCTTCTCCGGACATCTGACCGCGGAACCGGGGTGAACACCCTGTAAGGTAAGAAAAATTCTTACCTTACAGGGAAACTTGAGCAGGAAATCCTTAACAAGTGTTACGCGGAAAACCTCAGTACCCGAAAAACCTCTGCACTCGAAAAGTTCACCTCGTCTTGTCCCACATTACGAACCCGAGTTATCTTAAGGAGCTAAGGTATCCCTTATAAGTCGCCTTGTTGTAAGGAGGCACAATTTTCCCGTCAATAATGTCCTGTTGTACCTTTTTCGTTTTGTTGATGACATCCTGACCGCACATCTTGATCGCTTGAGCGGTGTATGGAATTCCTACGCCGCCGTCTTTCAGGCCATAGCTAATCGTCTGCCCGCCGACTTTTTGCCCTTTCATGACATCTTTGGAGATGAGTTCGACCGCGTCATTGACATTTTTCAAGGCGGAGGTCAGAACATTGTTGGGAGCGAGCTTGGATTGGTCCATATCTACACCCTCGCAGAGCTTGTTTTCGGCCTTTGCTTCCGCAATCATGCCTTGCCCGACATTACCCGCGGCCGCAAAAACGATATCTGCGCCCTGTGCATACATGTGCTGGGCAATGGCCTTGCCCAAGGATGCATCACTGAAGGAGTTTGCATACTGGACATTCACTGCAATGTTCTTGCCGAGCTCTTTGGCCCCATAAGCGACACCCGCTCTGAAACCGTACTCAAATTCATCAATGACAGTCCCCGGAACCCCACCGATAAATCCGACTTTGTCAGTCTTGGTCTTCAGTGCGGCAATGTAACCGACCAGGAAGGAAGATTCTTGAGCCCGGAAGAGTACACAAGTGAGATTACTCGGCGTGGGAGTGATCGAGTCGTCCACAATCGCAAAATTAACTTTAGGATACGCTTTAGCCGAGGCTTTGACGGCATCGGCCATCAGATACCCGATAGCCCACACGAGATTGTAGTTGTTGCTTGCAAACTGGTTCAAGTTGGGAGAATAATCGGAGCTTTGGCTTGATTCCAAGTATTTGACCTGAACGCCGGGATTTTCTTGGCCGAACTTCTGCAGGCCGTTCCAAGCCCCCTCGTTGAAGGATTGGTCATTGATCCCCCCAACGTCCGTCACCATACCATCCTTGAATGTCGTTTTGGCCGCCCCAGAAGGTGCCCCGGGCGTTGAACCTGAGGAACAGCCCGAGAGCAAAACCGCAACAATGGCCAGAGAAGTGACAATACTGAGCGCTTTTTTCCCTTTCATGTGTAATCCCCCTTTTTTTATTACCGGCCTTTAACTGACTGGCCCAGTCACAGTTATCGGCCGATTTAACGGATTATGAAGAGAGTACTCTTTCAAGCAATCTCCAGCGCGAGTTCCATCATTTGCCGAAATGAAGTCTGTCGCTCTTCTGAAGTGCATTCCTTCCCAGTGAACGGGCAGTCGGAAATGGTACAGATACAGAGAGTATTCTTTCCGCTCCTGGCCGCATTCATGTACAAGGCCGCGGCCTCCATTTCCACCGCCAGAACCCCCATCTTCTGCCACTGAGCCAAGCTCGCGGCGTCATCATAGAACGTATCCGAAGAGAAAATGTTGCCAATCTTGTAATTCAGCCTCATCTCGTCCGCCCGTTTGACCGCTTTGCTCAGGAGCGCATAAGAGGCGATCGGTGCATAAACCCCTGGAAGTCCGAACTGGGCACAGTAGTTCGAATTTGTGCAGGCACCCATGGCAATCACGATGTCTTTCAGATCTAGCGTAGGATCAATAGCCCCGGCCGAGCCGATCCGGATAATATTGTCAACTCCATAGAAATTAAATAACTCGTAAGAATATATACCCATAGACGGCATGCCCATACCGCTGGCCATAACCGAAACTTGCTTGCCATGGTAAGATCCAGTATAGCCCTTTATCCCCCTGACGTTGTTGACTAAAACGGCCTTTTCCAAATATGTCTCAGCAACAAATTGGGCCCTTAGCGGGTCCCCGGGCATCAACACCGTCCCGGCAAAATCCCCCGCCTCGGCGCTGATGTGCGGTGTCGGTATACTCATAACACAATCCTCCTCTTCTACCTGTCTGATACAGGCCTTCCGGGACTGAAACCCAGACTTATCCGCGGCCCAAGCGGCTCCGCCACGCTGCGGACTAGTGAATCAATCCAGCGGGCCGGTCCCGCGTGGAGCCGCCGTACTCTCCCGTACGATCAGGCTGGGCTCAAGCACGTCGCACCTACGCGGCAACTCCCTGTTCGCAACTCTCTCAATCAGCAGTTGCACCGCTCTTTCACCCATCTGGCGGATGGGAAGCGCCACCGAAGTCAAGGGCGCGTAAAGCATCTTGGAAAAGAAAATATCATCAAAACCTACCACCGACATTTGGTCGGGAATCCCGATCCCTCTATCTTTCAAACACTGGTAAACGCCATAAGCCATCAAGTCGTTAAAGGCGTAGATAGCTGTGACCGACGGATCCGCTGTCAGAATTCTCTCCGTCCCTGCATACCCGGACTCAATGTGATAATCCCCTTCGACCACAAGCTCTGGCCTGAACTCTACTCCGTTTTCCGCGAATACGTCCTTAAGCCCCTTAAGCCGGCGGCCGGTAGCCTCCAGGTGGGAAGGTCCCGTAATGCACCCCACCTTGCGATGCCCCAGTTTCAATAAGTGATCCGCTGCCAGGCGACTGCCCTTTTCGTGGTTGACATTCAAACAGTCAGCCATAACCAGCCGGTCCACCCTTTCAATTAAGACCACTGGGAGAGTGTGATTTTGTAAAAAGTCGGAAAGGACTTTCATCTTTTCGTCTCGAATTTCATCAGACAAGGTCATGACGACGCCATCCACATTCTTACTGGCCAAAAGTTTGAGAGAACGCATCGTCTGTTCGTAGCTGTCTCCGGTGTCACAAAGTATAATATCAAACGCGTACGCGGACGCTTTGGCACTTATTCCTTTCGACAGTTCCGCGAAAAAGGGATTCGCGATATCCATTATGACGAGGCCGAGTGTTTTCGTCTCCTTTGTCACGAGACTGACCGCCATTTGATTGGGAATATAGTTCAGTTCCCGCGCCGTATCAAAAATGAGTTGCCTGGTCTTGGGGGAAATCCGCGATTGCTTGTTATTTAAAACAAGAGAAACTGTGGTGATCGACAATCCTGTTCTAGCCGCAATGTCCTTTATCGTCGCCGTCATATGGACCCCTTTTTTGAGATTTTGGTTGTTAAGATTTAGGCTATTAAATTTAGGTTGTTGATTTAGGTCAAACGTTTTACCGAGCAGATAATACCATTTGGCTGTCAGAATGTCAACAAAATACTAGCAACGCTGCCTTTACTGGGCAGCGACCCGTCGGATGCTTTCCTCTGGCCAGGCACGTCTGCCGATCTCGCCCCTCGGCTTCTTCCACGCCAAGAGGCATCTCGCAATCCTTCCTTTTCATAATTCGCTGTCGTACGAACTCTGCATTATTTGCCAAATTTCTATTTACTTCTACCGCGATCAATGCTATGCTTTTCCATGGTAAAACCTTTTATCATCTGCCTCAACGCCAATGTCAACCAAACTTGTTAGAGCCAGCTGTGAGGCCACCCGGTATGAGACCCTTTGCCTCGATGAGAAAGGGGGCGATATGTGCAGATATTTCTTAATATTAAGACTGGCTGGGCAGGCTCAGTGTTTTCTATTAAAGCCGTCACCTTCTTAGACAGTTGCGAGACTTTTCTTCAAGTGCCTAACGCATTGATCGATCAATGTGGATTTACCGATCCTAACAACCGAACGCGATATAAAGGTTCTCTAATTAATGAAAAAGCCAATTAGGAGGAGAAAACAAGACATGCAGAGAAAAAAGAGCATATTTTCTCGGCTCAAGGGCCAAAAAGTACTGAGTCTGGTCCTGGTGTTCGGCATGATCATAACCATGGTTGCTGGTATTCCCCAGACGGCTTCGGCCACCACAAGCGGAACGGGGAAAACCTTTGACTTTATCGAGGTAACAGACTTTCACGGGGCACTTCAAGGCAGCGGTAAATTAAGCGACGGGACACCGATCACTCAGCAAATCGCCGGGGTCCTGGCTCAACAGATCAAAGCGATCAAGGCAGCTAATCCCGACACAGTTGTTTTGTCGGGCGGGGACATGTTTCAGGGCACACCAGTCTCCAATGTGCTCAAAGGCCAGCCAGTCATAGACATGATGAACAGTATTGGTTTTGATGCCATGACTTTGGGCAATCATGAGTATGACTGGGGAATTGACTCCGTCATCAACACCAAAAAAGCCACCTTAATGAATTCGTCGATTCCGGTTCTCGCCTGCAATGTTTACGATAAGACTACCGGCCGCCCAGTTGACTACACCAAGCCTGACGTCATGTTAAGCAAAGATGGCGTCAAAATAGGGGTTATCGGTGTAGTTGACAACAAGGAATTTGAGACCTCCATCACCCCTAAATACATTGCCAATATTGATTTCAAAAACCCAGCTCCTATCGTGAACGACTTGGCCAAACAGTTAAGAAACCAAGGTGCCCAAATTGTGGTCGTGGTCGCTCACATGGGAGCGTTCACCAACAAAAGCGGCGTGACCACAGGCAACCTAATCGATTTCGCCAAACAAGTTTCTGGGGTCGACGCGATCTTTGGCGGGCATACACATACGATCGTTACGACAAAAGTAAACGGAATCCCGGTTGGAGTAGCCAACCACGCCGGTCAGGGCTATATTGACTTGAAGATCACTCTGAATCCGGATGGCACGGTTAGCAGCGGGAACATGGTCTATAAAAACGACCAGCCCCTATACAATGTCAAGAATCCGAACGTCGATCCGGCTGTGCAGGCTATTGTCGACAAAGCGGTAAAAGCGATCGGCCCGAAATTCAACCAAGTCATCGGCACGGCGGCTGTGGACTTGACGCGGACACAGAGCGCCGCTCCCTACGGGGACTCGAGTCTGGGCAACTGGGTAGCCGAAGTAACGAAAGACGCAGGTAAAACCGACTTTGGTTTTACCAATAACGGCGGGCTGCGCTGCGATATTCCTAAAGGGAATATCACCCTGGGAGAAATCTACCAGCTTTGGCCGTTTGATGACACGATCTATACCATGAATATGACAGGGACTCAAATTAAAACGGTGCTGGAGGAAGCTGTCCAGGACGGTGGAAAAGGAATTCAAGTAGCGGGCCTCACGTTCAGATACAATCCAGGTAAACCTACCATGCAACGGGTCACTGACATGAAAAAGTCTGATGGAACGCCGATTGACCCAGGCAAGACCTATTCCGTGGCAACCAACGATTTCATGGGAACAGGCGGCGACGGATTCAAAGGATTTGTTGATCCGTCCATTAAGGCAACAGACACCTTTCAATTGGTCAGGGACGCCTTGAGCAACGCCATAAAACAGCAAAAGACAATTACTTCCGCAATTGATCACAGAATCCAACCCGATACGGCCATAATCACCGTCTTGGCGACTTCCGATGTGCACGGCCACATCTTTCCCTGGAGTTACAGCGCCGCCAAGCCCGCCAACCAGGGCCTGGCCAAGGTATCCACCTATGTCAATGAAGTGAGGGCGAGCAATCCCAATGTCGTGTTGGTTGATAACGGAGACAGTATTCAAGGCACCCCGCTTTCCTATTACTATGATAAAATCGATACCAAGTCGGAATATCCTTTCGCCAAGGTCATGGGGGCAATGCACTACGATACCTGGACTCTGGGAAATCACGAATTCAATTACGGTCTGGGCGTATTAAACCGCGTCATCAGTGACATGAGAAAAGAACACATTCATGTACTATCAGCCAATACTTATAAAGCAGACGGGTCCAATTTTGTCGACCCCTATTATCTGAAGACGCTTTCCACCTCCCAAGGTGATGTTAAAGTAGGGATTTTAGGTCTGACGACCAAATGCATCCCCGACTGGGAAGATAAGTCCCATTATGCGGGACTAACCTTCAAAGACCTCGTTGACGAAGCCAATAAATGGGTACCCAAAATGAGAGCAGCCGGGGCCAATATCGTCGTAGTGGCTATGCACTCCGGCGAAGAATCTCCTTCGGACACGATTCCGGAAAACGAAGTTAAAGCAGTCGCCACCGGTGTGAATGGGATTGATGCCATTGTTGCCGGACACACGCACGCTTTATTCGGACAGCATACCTACACCGACCCTGCCGGCAAAAAGGTCATTGTCACGGAACCCGGCAAGTGGGCCCAGGATGTGTCTCAGATTGATCTCACCGTTTCCCAAAACGCAAAGGGCCAGCCCGTTCTCGTCAATGCGGCAAGCAAGGTTGTGCCGATGGATGACAGTGTCCCAGCAGACCCGGCCATCCTCAAACTGGCACAGCCCTATCAGGATGCGACTTTGGCCTATATTGCTACCAAGATCGGAACTGCTACCGGTGATTTTCTCGGCGCCAAACAGCTAACCCAAGAGACAGCCTTGATGGATCTGATTAATAAGGTCCAAAAGCACTATGCCAAGACCGAGCTGTCCATAGCCGCTCCGCTTAGCAATACAGCTAAAATTGCCAAAGGGGATGTGACGATTCAGGACTTAATGGGCGTCTACGTATTTGAAAACTATCTCTATGGCATTAAGATGACAGGCAAACAGCTGAAGGATTGGATGGAATGGTCAGCCCGCTACTACCAGCAGGTTTCCTCCGCGAAGGCACCGATTACGAAGGACAAGACTCTGAATGTTCCGGACTACAACCTCGACCAGTTGTACGGAGCCACGTATACTATTGACTTAACCCAACCAGCCGGCCAGCGGATCAAGAACCTCGAAGTCAACGGGAAACCCGTAAAAGACACTGATGTGTTCACGGTGGCCATCAACAACTACCGCTTCAACGGGGGCGGCGGTTTTATGAAAGCAGCCGGCATCACAAATCCCGCAGTAACGTTTGATTCAGCAAAACAGTACGGTGATGACGGACAGGTGCGCAACTTGATGATCAAATATATTCAAGACAAAAAGACGATTACCCCCACTGTGGCGCACGATTGGACCATTTCCACTACTCCCGTCACCGCCACAAGTCCCGCTCAAAATTCCGGCTCCGGTGCAGGGGAGACAACCGGTACACATGTTCAAGTCACTGTCTCATCTCTCAACTTGCGGACCGGACCGGGATTAAACTACTCTGTCGCCAGCTCCCTTCCCCGGGGCAGTGTCGTAACCCTGCTGACAGCCACAGGTGCATGGGATCGGATTAACTACCAAGGCAAAACCTATTATGTCTACGCAAAGTATGTCCAGCCGGTGAGCGGCAGTGTCATTAGAACCGTTAAGGTCATCGCCGGGATAGGGCTAAACGTCAGGAACAGAGCCAGTTTATCTGCCGGCGTCGTCGGGGCCCTTCCTTATGGAACGACGATCCAAGTCGTAGGTGTTGAAGGTAGTTGGTACAAGATTCTCTACCACGGTCGCGATGCCTTTGTCTATTCCAAATACGCCGCTTAAGCGAACCGCCGGAAAGGCTAAAATCGAAGGAGCAGCAAAGAGCCGTAATCCCGAAGGGAAGGCGGCTCTTTGTTCTCCATCACTTATTGTTCTCCATCACTTATGACCACGTCATCCAAAACGGCCTGAGCGGTTTTCTCCGCTTGCGCCAAGGCAGTAGCGGCCGGAATATTTTCTATTTCTACCTCACTTCCCGCAAGGTGACTCCCCCTTTATTTCTTGCGCAAATTCTGTTAGGTTTATCTTAATAGAATCTGAGAATTTCTCAGCCACGAGAACGTGAGTCCCACCCTTGGGTAAAGCGCCCAAAGAAAGCCGGTAAGACGGGAGGCCTGGACGTTCTATGAACAAAGAACCGTTGCTCACCATTGCCGACGCCTTAAAGCGGCCCTTATTTGAACATGCCGAGGTGATCGCCGGCAGCCGTGGTCTGACCCGCCCGATTCGCTGGGTTCATGTGCTGGAGAGTGCGGAAAACGCTTCCTTTCTCAATGGCGGCGAACTCCTGCTCTCAACCGGGGTGGGGTTCGGAGGGAGCACAGCCGCACGTCTCGCTTATCTCAATGAAGTGATTCAGAGGCAGGCGGTGGGTCTCTGTCTTGAGCTCGGTCCCTACATCGGGGAGATCCCTCAGGATATGCGTGAGCTGGCCGACCGCCATGAATTCCCCTTAATCGTCTTTCATCAAAGCGTACGCTTTGTTGACATTACCCTCGACCTGCACGAAAATCTGGTCAACTGTCAAACCCAAGCCTTGAAGAGTTTGGAACGCTACGCTCGTGACTTGCAGAGACTCACTCTGCAAACCCAAAGCTTTCCTCGGATTTTAGGCCATTTCCAAACCATGGTACAAGCTCAGACATTCTTCTTAAGCCTGCAAGGTCCACCCCTTTTCTCCCCGAACATATCTCAGAGTGTTCAGGCGGAACTTACCGCATTGCTTCACACTTCCCTTCTGAGTCTCAATCCTTTGCCGGAAAGCGGCGGCTGCCTTCCCTTAGACGGGCTTGAGTACCTGCTTTACCAACCCGTCATGGCCATGGGCCAAGTCCTCGCCTATTTGGGACTCGTTTTCCGCGAAAATCAGCCGGATGGGGTCTTGAACCTGATTCTGGACTATACCGGGATCGCCATGGCCCAGATCCTGTTACGCCGGATGTTTGCCCAAGAACGCTCTTTGGATAACGAAAACCGTCTTCTGGAAGACATCCTGCAAAACCGTCCCGGAACCGAAGACCAACTCCGGGCCATCCTGGGCTTGCAGTCCAGATCTTCCCGTCGTCCGCGCTATAGGGCCGCTATTCTGGAAGCCCGTTCGGACGAAGACCGACTTCCCACGACAAACGAGACGGATTCCCCGTTTCACGATCAGCTCCCGATCTTCCGTTTCCTCCTAACCCGGCAATCTTTTCGCTGCCTTTTCAGCAGCAGAAGCCATCGTCTTTACTTTCTACTCGTGGAAGCGGGCTCCGCACCCGGCAAGCGGCCGTCACCCCACGAAAACGGGCGGCTTTCTCTGGAAAAGGCTCTCAACGGTATGGTGGAAACTGCCCGCAGGGCTCTCCCACCGGATGTCCGTTTGCGCCTCGGAGTGAGCAATGCCTCATCAGACTACACCCACGCCGGTCAAGCCTTTGCGGAAGCGGAACAAGTTCTCGCCTTTGCAGCGAAATTCACCAGTCCTTTTTTCGAAGACCTGGGGGTCTACAGACTCCTTTTACAATCTGACCGTAAAACTTTGGAGTCTTTCATTGAGGACTACCTCGGTCCCCTTCTGAATTATGATGCCAAGTCGGGCAGCCAGCTTCTCTTGACCCTCCGCGTCTTCCTTGAGGGGAATCTTTCCAAACAAGAAGCTGCCGGGAAGCTGTTCATCCGTCGCCAGACCTTGTACCAGCGTCTGGACAAGATAGAAAAACTCCTCGGCAACCATTGCCTTACACCTGAAAACCGTCTCAGTCTGGAATTAGCTCTGCGGGCCCATGCCTGGCTGCATCGCAAAGATGATGAAACGGAAAGAACCAGTCAATAGCGCGTTTGTCATAGCATAGGATTCTTTGCATATAAACAAGCCTTCTCAATCTTTTCTTGGCGATTTTTCATCAATCTTTTCCAGTACTCTGTCAATTCTTTCTAACTTTTCTAAAATCTCTACCTGTACATTCTTCATCCTTAAAAAGATCCTAATCAAGAGCACTACTACGAGAATAGGCAAGGCAATTAAAAGTAACGAAAGCACCTGTGCCAAAACAGTATAATCGATCGTCATTAAAATTTCTCCTTTTGCGGTCGCGGGGCATCAACGCTGGGCAGAACACCCCTGAATCAGCTTCTGATCTTGCCCGAGACCTCTTTAATCTCCAGCTTGAGGACCATAGTTTGCCCTTCCGTCTTCTCCAGATAGAGTTGCCCAGCCTCCAGGTAGTCAGCCGAATACTTGTCTAAAAAGCCCTGTAGGGCGTCCCTTTTTTCCGGGCCCTCCGCTTCTGTGATTTCCCCGGAAACGATAACGCTGCGGTAACGCATGCTGAACCTTTCCGGCAACGGCTCTGCCCCGTCCACGACACAAAACGAAACCCGCTTATTTTGCCGGACATGGATCACTTTCCGCCCCTCATAAGCACCGTGGAAGTAGATATTCCCACCCCTGTATACATAGCTCAGAGGAACCCCATAAGGATTCCCGTCAGCATCTGCCGTGGACAGGATGCCGTAAGTACCCTCCCGCAGTAACTCCCGGGCCTGATCGTCCTCTGTTTTCCGGTCCTGTCTGCGCATCGGTACTCCCATCGTGCATCATCCTTTCATCTTGATCGTTGTCCCCTTGCCAGAAGTGGGAATCGCTTAAGCAAATACGTCTCTTAAATCAACCACCAAATCGAGGAAACTCTCTGAGAACACGACATCCAGTCCTTTGTAAATACCTGACTGCTCATATAGCCCATCCTCATTTAGAACATTCACCTCAACTGTTTTAGACTTTGGATGGACGAGCCAATATTCCAATCTCTCATCTGCCTGGTTCAGGCGCAGGAATTCTTCGTAACTAACCTTGGTCCTTTCAGGAAGCATACTAACCCCTCCTTTCCCGGGAAAGCCCTTGTTTCCATTATATCCCTCGACCACTTCCGCGTCCAGTGCGCGCGTCCCAATCCCGTTCCCAGCTTGCCCACCATGTGGCTAAAGTCTGTGGCATGGGGCGAAGCTTTTTGGTCATAGGCGCCGGAACGAACGATTAGGAATCGTGGTACAATGGGTCCGGAACGAGGAGCCGGGTCAAAACCAAGCAACTATCATAATCTTCACAAACAGACCGTCCGCACAGTGTAGTAGAGGAGTGATTAACTTTGTTCAACGCTATTACGGATGTTTCCGGGATCGAAGTCGGGCAGGCGGACAACCGCACCGCCTTGACAGGCTGTACGGTTGTCCTCTGCCGCGAGGGAGCTGTGGTCGGAGTCGATGTCCGTGGCTCGGCCCCCGGTACACGGGAGACGGATCTCTGCCGCCCGGCTACCCTGGTGGAGAAAGCGCAGGCCATTCTCTTGGCGGGAGGGAGCGCCTTCGGCTTAAATGCCGCCGCCGGGGTGATGCGTTATTTGTGGGAACAGGGAATCGGTTATGATGTCGGCGTGGCCAAAGTGCCCATCGTACCGGGAGCGGTTATTTTCGATCTGCCCCTCGGCCAAGTTGCCTGGCCGGATGAAAGCATGGGCTACCAAGCCTGTCAGAAAGCCCGGACGGGGGAGGTTACCCAAGGATGTGTGGGGGCCGGAACCGGCGCTTCTGTCGGTAAGTTGTTCGGACCCGGGCAGGCAACTAAATCCGGAGTGGGTACAGCCAGTGTCAGGGTGGGGAGGGCCACCGTCGGAGCCTTGATCGTCGTCAACGCCTTTGGCGACGTAATCCGCCCGGAAGACGGCACCATCCTGGCGGGGACGCGCCACCCGCTGACCGGAGGTTATGTGGATACGGCCCGAGAAGTGCAAAAAGGTCTCGGACAGCCGCCCCGGGGTGCCACAAACACTACCATCGGCGTGGTAGCGACAGACGCTGACCTGAGCGTGGAGCAGGCCAATCACCTGGCCAAATTGGCTCATGACGGCCTGGCCCGGACCATTCGACCCGTCCATACCCTTTTCGACGGGGACACTCTCTTCGCCCTGGCGACCGGTAAGGTCAAAGGTACAGGACAGGGAGAAATCCTGGCTTTGGCCGCCGCAACAGTAGAAGCCGTCGAGAAAGCAGTCCTTAACGCTGTCAAATACGCCACACCCGCGGGAGGACTTCCAACGGGAGAGACACTATAGCCCACTCCCACCTCATTTCACGCCGGATCGTAACCGACCACAGTCCAAATTCCGGTCGCGTCCTGGCGCACCAGCCGCTTCAGATAGACGGTTCTGATCGGTCCCTTGTCCACCCGGACAACGGCTTCTACCCCTGTGTTCACTACCAGCTTGAGGGAGGAATAAGCGATCGGCGGGTTTCCTTTGATTCCTCCCGGTGACATCTTGAGAGCCACAAAAGTCTGAGCTACCTGAAGAGGATCGAGTTGCCAAGGGCTGCTGCCCGCATCCACCTGCTTCTGGTTATTCTTAACCACTGCCAAATCTACGGGAACTTGAACCTCCGCTGCCTTGCCCGCCCCCGGTTTCGCTTGCGGCAAGGTGATCTTCGTCAGCTGCCCGGCCAATTCAAGCGCCTGAGGCCCTTCCGCTTTAATTTCCAAACCACTTTGGCGCCAGCGCAGACTATCCTTCAACACTTCCAGTTGGCCGCCGTCCGCCTGCCCAAGGCTGGCTCCCGGGGACAGAACGAAGGGGGCATCGGGTACCGTTTCCGAAACGACGGTGTCTCCGTAAGCGAAAACGACCCTTTTCGCCCGGGCATAGATCTCTTGCGGCTTTTTCTTTGGCTCCAACGGTGTAATGCCGCTGATTTTCTCCGCCTCCGCCGGATTTGCCACCGTTTGCCCATAATTCCGGTCCACAATCTTATACCCCTGGGGCGGTTTGTAAGCGAAGACAGACGCCGGAACGCTAACATTCGGCTCAAAACTTATAAAAGTATAAGTCGTTTGCACCGCGTTTTGCATCGCGGTCTGCAAGCGAACGGGCAAGTGAGTTTCACTGTCAACCCAGAGAAAGTAAGGGAGTCCCCCCGGGGGTGAAATTTCAATGCGTTCGGCACTGCGCCCGGCCACTGGGTCCCGGCCCACCGTTTTATGTGGATACCGGACTGCTTTGGCCGCTTCCTCGCGCAAATCAAAAGCCCGCTGATCCGGATAGAGCGGCAAGAGAATCACTTCTTTGTCTTTCGGATCTACCTGCCAGTGCTCTTTTCCGTTGTTTACGGTCATACTCCCATCCTGGGCACGCACCGCATAATGATTTCCTTGTGACCAGATTTCCAGGCGCTGGAATACTTGACTCCGGCCGGTCGCATTGGTGGTGATCTTCTCCAGCACGCCATGATAGCTTTGCAGTTTGCTCACCGTCTGCTCCATAGCTTGAACCGGGTCGTTCCCGCCGAAGGACCAGGGCGCAAGCAGTATCACCACTGCCAACAAGCCCGCCACCAGGGCGGCCCAGGGCAGTATAACCCGTCTGTGCTTTCGACCAGTCGAGTATGGCTCGGGCAACTTCCGAGCCAGGTTTCTGACGAATTCGCGGCTGGGTTCGGCGTCGCCTCGCAGCCCTTTGACCATGCGGACGAGAGACTGCAGTTCCGCCGTGTCGGGATCTCGGCTTGCCACAGGTCGGTGTTCCATATTAAGGCTGTCGATAAACTCGTCAAGTTCTTGTTCGGGCGCTTTTGACATTTCTTCAGTCCTCCTTCACTTCAACCTGCTGCATAAAACCACGCAGCATCTGCAAAGCCCGGTATTGCAGACCCCTGATAGCATCCTCACTCTTACCCATGCGTTCGGCTGTCTCCCTGCGGGAGTAGCCCTGAACAATGCGCAGATCCAAGACCTTGCGGGCCTCAAGTGGCAATTTGTTTAAGAGGTCCCGCAGGAAAAGTTTGTTCACGACTTCGTCTGCCTCCATCCGTTCATCCGGTCTGTTTTCGTCCACGTTCGAAATGGGGTGGGCCGATAAACGCCTGTAGCGATCATAAATAAGATTTTGGGCTGTCTGCCGCAGATACGCATAAGGAGGAAGGCCGTTTCTGCCTTTATACATTTTCAAACAACGAACATATGCCTCTTGCGTGATGTCTTCCGCCTCGGCTCTGTTTTGCAATTGCCCGTAAACGAATCGATAAAGCCGCGTCACGCTTTGGTTGTACCATGTTTCGGTTTCATCTTCCATGGACCGGTTTCCGTCCGCTCCCATCGCTTTTATTCACCCCCTCGTACGTTAAGACGGGTCCACAGAAAAAACGTCACGTCACTAAGAAAAAAACCGCGGCACCGACATTTCGGTACTGCGGTATGGTGAAACCATGGGACTTGCGGCGGATTACGGTTCTGTCAAATACCACCTGCTTTTTACTATCCGGTTCTTACTACCTAGTTCTTACGACTTGGTTCTTACGACTGGTTTTTCTCTGAACCGCAAACTATCGCACGAGATCGCTGTTTTCGAACTGGTTACCCACCAGTATGCCCTTGCCAACGTCGATAATACTGCGATTGCCGGAATCTCCCACCTCGACAAGTTCAAAGCTTGCTGCCTCTTGGCTCCAAGTCACTCGGTAGATTGTCCCCGAAATCTTAACAAAGTCACCTTCGTACACCTCTTTGCCCTTAGTGTCAGATAAACCCGTCCACTGGAGCAACTCGAATTTCCCGACAGGTTCCCACGAGCGGCCGGGGACACTGACGGCGAAAGGGGCCAGACTCTGGATATCAAACGTAATAGCCTGCGGCTTCAACATCGTTCTTTTGACTTTGTCCCAGACCTTGAACTTAAACTCCTTCAAATTGCCGTCTCCTCTCTCACTGGACTGAGCCTTGAACTGAGCTTGCGTTGCAAAGAAACTCCGACGCGTGCAGCCAAAACGGGAAAAGCACAAACACAAACCCCGGCTTCAGCAAGCGCGGGGTCCAAAGGTACATAGACGTATGAAAGCTATACCCAGCCACTACATCTCCTTTCAACGCTTACGAAGTTAGCTGACGGGTTCGGGTCGAAAGATAACCCTACCGCACGAAGTAAAACACCCGTGTGGATTCACCCCGGAAATTTGGTTCCCCCGTTTCTCTGACAGAGAACTCAGCGCTTGAAAAATCATCACCTTATGCAGTTTTTGCTGTCTTTAGGGTTTCCGGCCACGAATGGTCAGGCAACAGCCTGTAATTATTTTACCATGCCGGGCCGGGTCTGTCAAAAATCTCCCCCGCCCACACTTTCAGTCCCGCGTTGAGGCCTATCGATCGCGCTCGAACTTTTCCTTGATTTGCGCCAGCACCTCATCGCCCATGCCGTAGCAATGCTCGGCCGCCGGGAACGTGCGCCCGGCTACGTCATCCATGTAAGCCCGCAGACCGTCTTTCATAACCTGATTCAGGTTGGCGTATTGTTTGACGAATTTCGCCACATGTCCGCCGAAGAAACCCAAGGCATCATGAACCACCAGGACTTGACCATCGGTGTGCGGGCCCGCCCCTATCCCGATGGTGGGTATGTCAACCCGCTCTGTGATCAATTCCCCCAGTTGCGCCGGAATCGCCTCCAGCACAAGGGCAAAGGCCCCCGCGTCCTCCAGGATCTTCGCGTCTTCTATCAGGCGCACGGCTCCGCTGAGATCCCGTCCCTGGGCCCTGAATCCCCCCAAAGCCGACACGGACTGGGGTGTCAAGCCGATATGTCCCATGACCGGGATACCCGCTGTGGCGATGGCCCGGACTCGATCGGCCATTTCCCGGCCGCCTTCCAGTTTAATCCCGTCCACGCCCGCTTCTTTCATAAGGCGACCGGCATTCTGAATGGCCTGCTCGACCGACACCTGGTAAGACAGGAAAGGCATGTCCCCGACGACAAAACTATGAGGAGCACCGCGTTTTACGGCCTCCGCATGAAGCAGCATCTGTTCCATGGTCACGGAGATCGTCCCTTTGTAGCCGTAAACCGTATTCCCCATAGAGTCCCCGCAGAGGATCATGTCGATCCCCAATTCGTCTTCTATTTGCGCTGTCGGAAAATCATAGGCAGTCAGCATAGTGATGGGCTCACCCGCGGCTTTTTTTCCCTTTAGCCCCGTAATTGTCACAACTTTCCGCGTCTTCAAGGCGTCCTCACCGTAAGGCATACTTTATTCCTCCCTCGTCATTGACTCTGCTGCAAGTCTCTAAAATTAGGTCAAGGTAGCCGGCTGTTCGCCGCTAAGCAGCAACAAGTTTGATTCACTATGTACCGCTTTTTCGTGCTATGGAAAACTCGCGATCTGGCGCAGCAAACATGCCTTGTGCCGCCTCCCGCCTGGCGTCCGGCTCCTTGTAGCCCCTGGCCCCTGGCGTCCGGCTCCGGAAGAGCGAGGCCAAGCCTCGCTCTTTCCCTGTCCGACTTTGCCCGACTCACGCTTTCCTGTCGCCGGACGCACCGCGCCAAACCAATCTTAGCTGGGTCTGCGCCATGACAATCTGGGACTCCCCGTGTTGATCCGATTCATGAGATCTTCTTGAGATGTGATTCCCTTTTTGTTCAAAAACCTCTGCAAACCGAGCGGCATAGCGGCACCCGCGCCGACAGGCGCACCTTCCATAACATTGCCTTCTGCCGCCTCCGCCCCCGCGGTCCCCTGGAATCTGCTCCGGCCAAGAAACATCATTGAACACCTCCTCTTTATAGGTTATTCTTGGGCGTTCTGTAATGTTTCTCCTTAATTAAGCTCTGTCTTCACGTCCCTCGCTCCAGAGTGTGAAAAGGTCAACGATCAAGCAGGACGTAGCCTTTATGGATCGACCCAGGCGCCGGTAGACACGTCCTCCCAGCCACTGTCCGGCGAAAAAGGCGCCGACCAGAACCGGATAGGTTGTCCAGTACCAGCCCAAACGAAAATAGATACGCATAAAGATAACGAAAGGAACCGGTAAGTGTACCGCCAAGAACCAGGGCCGAGAAAACTTGCGGACACTCGCCCGCCAATAGCCAAAAGGCAAATTGAAAAGGATCACGGCCGAAATCACACCAAACCAAAGAATTACCACTGAAAGCACTTCCGACCGGACGATAGCCATCACTCCCCTCTCACTGGCGCCGACGGAGATACGGGGAAACTGGGTTCCGCCCGCACCCGACCATTTGGAACAAAGAACAAAGTTCGTAGGTTTCCACAGCCTTGTGTCCTTATCTTAGAGGGACCGAAGAAAGTCTGTCAAGAACTTTTCTCAAAAACCTTTCTCGAAAACTCTTCTGCAGGAAACTCTTCTTATTAAGGACCTTTCTCAAGACCTCTAAGAAGAACCGCCCTGACCGGTGCCGCCTCAAGTCCTTTGATCCTCAAGGGAAAAGCGCAAAGCACATATTCACCTGCCTCCACATCTTTTAATCTGAGGCCTTCCAGGATAATAATACCCGCTCCCAGGAGAATTTTATGGGTTTCGTGCCCGGGCTGGGATCTTTCGATGCCCAGAGCGTCAATTCCGACCCCTGCCACTTCCTTTTCCTTCAGGTATTGCGCTCCCCGCCAGTCCAAATAAACAAAGCCGGGGTCAAACGCGTCCTGCGCAGAGTTCCGGGTCTTCAAGAGCAGAAAATCCCCGGCTTTGATCCCTTGATTCGCACAGTCTTCCCGGGAGATCTTGTCCTTGATCCCCGTCATATCGAGTACCCGGCAGTTCACCCAGAGCCGGCTGAGATCAACGGTTTCAATCGTCCCTCCTCCCTCGATCATATGCAGTGGCGCGTCAAGATGAGTTCCTGTGTGCATATCCAAGCAGAGGGAAGACTCATAGGCTTTCCCGCCCCCGCTGAACTCCTGATTAACCCGAAAGAGCGGTCTCTTTTCCGCCTTATTCTTGTAAACCGTCATATCCGGGGCGATCACCATCGAGATATCATAAATTTCCACGGCTATCCCTTCCTCCTCCTTTCCCCTCTGCCCCGTCGCAGACTTCGGCCACGGTCTACCCGTCCCCTCGCTTCCGGTCGGCTTCCCTCACTCCTGTAATTTCTCCGCTTCCGGGCTCGTTTCGTTGCAGCCTACACTTCCCCGTTCCTCTCATTTCCCCTCTTATTGCTCCCACTTCCTCACTCCTGTATTCCTCCCTTTCACTTCTTCCCACTCCTCTCACTCCCATCCTTCCCGCCGGGCTTTGCTCCCTGCCAACTTCCGCTCATACTTCTCCTTCTCTCACCCTTCGACCGACCACCAGTCCCTCTCGTCCCGGGCAAGAAGTTCGTTGGCCGCGGCCGGTCCCCAAGTCCCGGCCGCATATGTGGTCAGGGATGAGGCTTTTTCCTCCTCCCCCCAGGCTTGGGCTATTTGGTCGACGAATTTCCAGGAGTATTCGACTTCATCCCAGCGGGTAAAGAGGGTGGAATCCCCGCGCATTACATCCAAAAGTAATTTTTCGTAGGCTTCCGGGGAATTGCTTTCAAAATCACAGTTTTGACAAAAGTCCATTTTGACCGGGGAGATACCCGGATCCATCCCCGGCTTTTTAGCGTTGAACTGAAAATAGACCCCTTCTTTGGGCTGAATGCGAATGATTAAAATATCAGGCTGCAGGGCCCCGTGTTCTTTAGCATAGAGGATCTGGGGCAGATTCTTAAATTGAATAATAATATCCGTGGACTTGGCACGCAAGCGTTTGCCCGTCCTTATGTAGAACGGGACCCCAGCCCAGCGAAAATTGTCGATCCCCAGCTTGAGCGCGAGGAAAGTATCGGTGGTCGAGGTGGGTGATATCCCCTTTTCCTCACGGTAAGCGGCCACCCTCCTGTCCTCAATCCGACCCCGGTCGTACTGTGCCCGCACGACATCCGCGGCCATTCTCTCCGGAGTCAATGCTCTGAGGGCCCGCAGAACTTTGACCTTTTCGTCCCGCACCGCTTCCGTAGCCAAGCTCACCGGCGGTTCCATGCCGGTCAGGGTAAGGAGCTGAAGTAAGTGGTTTTGCAACATGTCTCTCAAGGCTCCGGCTTGTTCATAATATCCGGCCCTGGTCTCCACTCCGACCGTCTCCGTGGCCGAGATCTGAATATTGTCAATGTGTTTGTTGTTCCAAACCGCTTCAAAGAGTGGGTTGGCAAAACGCAAGACCATGATATTTTGAATCATCTCTTTGCCAAGGTAGTGATCGATCCGGAACGTGTTCGCCTCCGTGAAAATCGCGGTGATTTTTTGGTTAAGCCTGCGGGCCGAAGTCAGATCCCGGCCAAAGGGTTTTTCAATGACGACCCTCTGCCAACCCCATCCGTCGCGGTTGCGCACCAGTCCGTTGGCTTGAAGTTTGTCCACAATCACTTCAAAATGTTCCGGCGCCACGGCCAGGTAATAAATCCGGTTACCCCCTGTCTGATAAGCCTCATCCATTTGCTCCAGCAATTCTCTTAACCCCTTGTATCCCTGCTCATCCTGAAAATCAAAGCGGCGGTAAACAATCCTCTCCTTTAACCGTGCCCACGCGTCATCCCGCAGGTTCTCCCCCACAGCCCGACTTAAAGTCGGATAGAGGCTTTCCCTAAAACCCTCATCCGACAGGTCCCGCCGCCCTACGCCCACAACAGCGAAATGTTCCGGCAACGCTCCCTTCGCCTTCAGGTTGTGAAGGGCCGGAATCAACTTGCGGGATGTCAAATCCCCCGTGCCTCCGAAAATAACCAAGACCGCCCGGATAGGCTGTTGCTGAGTCAATCGTCTCACCCTTCGTTCCTCAGATTTCTCCACCTATAGGATGCGGCCTTCCGCGCAAAATTAGTCGGGCCAAAACCACTTTACCCCGCGCCGGCGCTCAAATCGCGCCGGAAAAAGAGGGTTTCCCTCGGGTGTGCCGAAATCTTCTCTCGTTTGAACATTGGTGTATTTGCCGCAACCAAAAAAGATAAAGGAGGCAAAACGGAAGCCATGAACTACGACCCCCTGTTCTACCCCTATGCTTCACGCAGAACCACGGTCTACGCCCGTTACGGGATGGTGGCCACTTCGCAGCCTCTGGCCGCCCAAGCCGGCCTCGATGTTCTCCGCCGGGGCGGAAATGCCATCGATGCGGCCATTGCCACCGCAACAGCCCTGACCGTGGTCGAACCGACATCCAACGGTATCGGCGGCGACGCCTTCGCTCTCATTTGGGCCCATGGGAAACTGCACGGCTTGAATGCCAGCGGCCCCGCTCCGCAAAATCTCTCGCCTCAAACCCTGACGGCCAAAGGGTGGCGCGAGATCCCCAAACACGGCTGGATTCCGGTCACCGTTCCCGGCGCTCCGGCGGCCTGGGCGGCACTCTCCCAGCGTTTCGGGCGACTGCCCTTGCCGGACGTTATGCAATCAGCCGTTGCCTACGCCCAAGAAGGCTACCCCATTTCCCCTACGCTCGGTTATAACTGGAACTTAGCCTTTAGCAGCTATCGCCGGGAACTCAGCGGGAATGAATTCAAACCCTGGTTTGAGACTTTCGCACCCCGGGGCCGGGCCCCCAGAATCGGCGAGATCTGGCGTTCGCCGGCCCATGCTCAGACTCTGCGGCAAATTGCCGAAACCGGGGCGGAGTCTTTTTACCGGGGAACTCTCGCCGAACAAATCGATCATTTCTCCCGGCAAACAGATGGGTACCTACGGTTAGAAGACTTGGCCGCGTTCAGGCCGGAATGGGTAGAACCGATTCAAGTTGACTACAGGGGCTTCCAGGTTTGGGAAATCCCTCCGAACGGACACGGCCTGGTGGCCTTGATGGCCCTCAACATCCTGAACGGACTCGACTTGCCCGAGAGGGACAGTGCCGAGCGCTACCACCTATGCATCGAAGCTATGAAGCTGGCCTACGCGGACGGCCGCAAGTTCATAGCTGAACCCCCAAGCATGCGGGTCCGGGTGGAAGACCTCCTCTCCCCCGCCTATGCCGAAGACAGAAGAAAGCTCATCAGCCGGGAAGCCTCCGAACCGCAACCCGGCCGGCTGCCTCAGGGAGGAACTGTCTACCTGGCCACAGCGGACAAGGAAGGGAACATGGTCTCTTACATTCAGAGTAATTACATGGGCTTCGGCTCCGGCCTGGTGGTGCCCGGAACCGGCATCAGCCTCCACAACCGCGGCTGTAACTTCACTTTAGAGCCGGACCATGCCAACATCCTGGCACCTGGCAAGCGCCCCTATCACACCATCATACCGGGTTTTCTGACCCGAGGCGGCTCTGCCGTCGGTCCTTTTGGCGTCATGGGGGGGTTTATGCAGCCCCAGGGCCATCTCCAGGTTATGGCGAACACCCTGGACTTCCATCTCAACCCCCAGGCCGCCTTGGACGCACCCCGCTGGCAATGGCTGGAAGGCACAAGAGTCGAGCTCGAACACTCCGTCCCTGAACACATCGCCGAAAGCTTGGCCCGACGCGGTCACCGGATTGACCGCCCTGTGGGGTCGGGAAGTTTCGGCCGCGGACAGATCATCTGGCGGGATGAAGACGGCGTCCTGGCCGGTGCCACCGAACCCCGCACGGACGGTCAGGTAGCCGCTTGGTGAAAGCAGAAGCTGCCGGGATTTTGACTCCCGGCAGCTTCGCTGAACGTGTCACTTAGCTGGCTAACAAATCATGAGCCACTTTGGCCCAAGACCAGGGCCTTGACCAAACCGTAGGCAGCCTCCGCTCTGGTCATGCCATGGCTGGGGTCAAAGGTATCGCCGCTAATATTAAACATGCCCATTCCCTTGGCTAAAGCGGCATAGCCGGTGAAATCCTTGCTCACATCGGAATAAGGGGCCTTATAGATGCCCTGCAGCTGGGCAACCGGTTCCAAGTTCAAATAGCGGATCATCCACTTGGTAAACTCTTCCCGGGTGACAGTCGCGCCTGGTTGCAAATCCTGCTTCAGCCAGCCCTGTTGCTGAGCGGTTTTGATAACGTCTTGGTCCGTCGCCGCATTGTACGGCATCGGTCCGCCATACCCATTCTTTAAAAACAACATGGCTTTAAACAGAGAACCCGCCGTGATCGGCTCATTCGGGTGGAACAGGTTCCCGTACTCGCCAAAGACCCCGGCCTGCCCCAGAAGGGCGATCTCTTTACTGGCAAAACTATTGGCAATGTCCGTGAAGTGATGGGCTCCCGGCATCTCTGAGACAGGTTGGCCGTTCCAATCCAGAAATTCCCCGGTTTTGGCATCCATCATCGCACTGGCGAGGGTTCCGCTTGCGGGCATCGGTTGGTAAACCAGACGAATTTCGGGCTTATTGTTGGCGGAACCCGGCTGGAAAACCTGGGTGTACACAAGCTTGAGCGGCTCGGCTTTGAGGAAATCCTCGCTCACCTGTTGAGACGTCAAGATGCCGGTGACTGCAGGGAAATTAAGTTTAGCCCAGTTGAAATTGTAGTTGATGATTTGTTTGCTTACTGTGTCCACTGTGATATTAATGCCGTTGGCTCGATAAGGAATGCCATTGACAAGTCGATCATAATTGAATACTTGCACTCCGCTGGCGATCTCGGGTCCGCCCGGACCGCCGGGGAAAGCAGCGCCCGCGAGTTTTAACTCGGCAAAATGGCCCGGTTCAATTTTCTTAATGAAATTTTCCGCCACGGCTAGCGCTCCTGTCCGGTCAAGCACCGGCTTGCCGGCTCCCGGTCCCGGGTAAGGCAGATTAAAACCGAGAAGTTCGCCCGTAACCGCGTCGACCCGGGCAGACATATACTGCGGTGGGATCTGTGTTTTATCCCCCATCCAGCTCAAATTCCAGACCGGATTACCCCCGAACATATTATCCGTGCTTAGGTTGGAACCGCGGAGAACCAGGGAATCCGGGATACTGACCCAGCGTTTGACCGCGGCTACCGCCTCGTCCTGGCTGATCAGCTTGGCGTTCTTGTCGACCGCACTCTGTTCCGACGGGGTGAGGGGTACTGGAAATGAACCGGCAAATCCCGCCCTCTGCATCCCGCCAAACCCGCCTTTACCGTAAGGATAAACACCCGGGTACTGTGCTTTGAGCGGTTCGCCTGTAAGGGCGTCGATCGCTCCGCCTTGGTAAGCGTTGTTTAATTGGTACACCAATTGCACCACAGTTTTCTGCCCGGCGGCTAGGGGCCGGAATGGAGGAGGTGTAAAGTACTGGAGTTCGAACATCGGGTTCTTGAGAAAACGCGCTTCGGCCTTACTCTGCGAAATAACCCCTGTCGCGGCCGGAATCCCACTCAGAGGAGCCCAATTGAGCGAGTAGCTTTGGATGTCCCCGTTTAAAGCATTCACCTGGACATAGACTCCGTTTCCGGGAAATGGAATACCGTTAACAAGGCGCTGCCACCCCACAGTGTAGCTGACCGGACCATACCTATTGAGAGGAATCACATTGTCATTCATCGGCATAAGCCGGAGTTCCGCCAGTTTGCTTCCGGCCAAACGCTGCACGAGTTTTTGCGCAATCGCTTGCGCGGCATCCGCCTGGATTTTGGGAATCTGCAGGGACGGTCCCGGCTTATTGTTGGCCTTCCAGTTGTTCATGTTCAAAATTTCTCCGGTGTTGGCGTCCACCTGAGCGGAGAATTGTCCCCCCGGTTGGTCAGGAGAACTCCAGTTCAGTGACCAGGTTTGGCTTTGATTGTACATGCTCAACCCGGACGAAAACTGAGTGTATTCTTGCGGAACGCTGAAGTTGTCCTTCACAATACTGATCGCTTTGCTCAAGGAAACGGCCGTGTTTGACTGAGCCTGATTCCCTCCGGCCGGGCTTGGGGCCCCTTGACTACTTGGCGCCCCGCCCGCGGGCGGCGCCGCGACTATTGAACCCATTCCTCCCGCCAAGGCGAAGCCCGGGAAGACCAATTGACACAGGAGAATAGCAACTGCCGGCAGGGCGAAATAGCGCTTTGCGGCACGTCTCCCCTTGGCATACCTCCCCTTACTGAAAAACACCGTCATCATCCTCTCTCATTTGCCTGATCGTTTCGAATCTTCTTTCCCTTTTTCCCCGGCTGCTTTTTCCTCTCCCTGTTCTTCTCCGTCTCTGCTTTGCCAACCCGAGACGTCCGGCCCGGATATGTTTGCCGCCCGCCGGCCCGCGGAGAGTCACGCCGGATACTTGGACCCCCAGCGGGTCAGCCCGCTCCCGGCCCCGTCACCGTTTTTCTGTCTTTTCTAACATCCCCCCCTCTGAGCCTTAAGCCGGAAGTATCTTAATTCCGCGCCGTAACCCCGCGGGATTCCCGGGGGTCGGACCTGGGGCTCTTCTTCCCCCAGAAACGCAGATCTTCCCTTACATCATATAGACGTTTGTCAAGCAAAAAAAGTGGCGCCCTAAGTAAACAATCCCCGCCAAAAGTTTTCTCTTCTCTTCGCCCCAAAACTTCCTCTTTTCTGATAAACCGACAATAAGTACCGGACCTTGACCCTCCCCTGACTGAAGTCAGGCCTACAACAAGCATACACTAGGCTCTCTCAACAACCTTTACAAATTGGTTAACAATTGGTTAATAAAGGTTACAGTTTAGGGGGCGCTCGGGCCAAGACCGCAGTTGCACTTGCCAAAAAATGACCCGGGTCACAACCGCCCGGGTCGAGATTCGTCTATTTCGGCTCAGTTGACTTGTCGACCTACTTCAGTCCAAGGGACGTTCTTCCAGGTAGAGCTTAAACAAAACCTGGGTTCCCCGCTCGTTTTCCCCCTTGGCCGCCAGCTTATCATATAACGACTTGGCCAGTTCCAGGCCGGGAGTCATCAGGCCCATTTCGCGGGCGGACTCGAGCGCAATTCTCATATCCTTAATCATGTGTTTGACATAAAAGCCCGGTTCAAAATCACCCGCGATCATCCGGGGAGCAAGGTTGCTCAAAGACCAACTGCCGGCGGCACCGCTGGCAATGCTTTTCAAGACCACATCAGGGGCTAAACCCGCTTTCACCGCATAGGCCATGGCCTCACATACCCCGACCATACCCGAAGCGATGGCTATCTGGTTGCACATTTTCGTATGTTGACCCGCACCCGCTGGCCCCTGAAGAACGATGTTCACACCCATAAGACCGAAAATGGGCAAAACAGCCTTAAAGTCTTCTTCCTCTCCGCCCACCATAATGGCCAAACGGGCTTCCTTCGCGCCTACATCCCCCCCGGAAACCGGCGCGTCGAGCGCACACAGGCCTTTAGCCCGGGCCTCGGCGAAAATCCGCCGAGCCAGAGAGGGTGTGGAAGTCGTCATATCGATCAAGTAACTGCCGGGCTTGGCTTCCCGGATGATCCCGTTATCTCCCAGATAGATATCCTCCACATCCTGCGGGTACCCGACCATGGTGATGATCACCCCGCATTCGGCAGCCAGTTCGCCGACGCTGTCTTTCCATTCGGCTCCCAGACTGACGAGTTCGGCCGCCCTAGCCTTCGTCCGGTTGAAGACTTTGACCCTATACCCCGCTTTGACCAGGTGGCTTGCCATGCTCTTTCCCATAACTCCGGTGCCGATAAAACCGATCGCGGTATTCTCCTTGTTCATTGCCACTGCCATACCCCCCTAAATCCTAACTTTGTTAACAAGTTTCTTAAGGTCTAGCCGGATGCACCAAGTGCACTCGCTGCGGCTGTTTGAACGGCTCAAACCACTTTGCTAAGAGGCCTTCCTTTTTTACGTTCTTTACTTTCCACTTTCCTGAAACCGTTCTGGTTTCCTTGAACCCAGCCGCTCAATGATAGTTTTCCTGGCCGTTGCCATAGCCCGCAACCCCTATCAACGGAACTCCTGTTCTTATTATAAACTACGAACCATCTTTTGGGAAGTGTTTCCTCAAGCGTTTGGGCTCAAGCCCACGAACAAAGCCGCCTTTTCCCGATGGTTAAAACCACGGGGCTTGCGGTGGCAATGCCCGACATGGCAATGCCCGACAAGCCGTAGCAGATCATGACGATTGGTTCGGTGCGATAGTGTCTGATTAGGAGACCGAAGCCCCGTCCTCCCGCCGGTAAAGCCAAAACTCGTAGATGAAAACGCACACCAAAGTCCAGAGCAGGCTCACCACCCAACCTGTGACCGTGGCGCTTGGAGGGTGCAGGCGCAGATAAACCGGACTGATCCCCAGAAGGGTGAGGAGAATGACTTCACCCGTCAGGATAAGGACCTGCTTAGGCCTGCCCCGTTCCCTGCCAAAAACATAACCAAGTACCGCGTAAAAGCTGATCGCTCCCAACAAAAAACCGGAACTCGGCGCTTGGAAAGGAGTAAGGTCTTCCCAGACACTGAACTCCACGCCGCGAAAGATCAGTTGGAAGAGACGATCGATCAGGGTACCCCCGCCCCAAGCCAAAATAAGGGGCAGCACAAGACTCCAGTTCCGTCGGAAATGATAGAAAACCAAAATGGCGGCCACGAACACCAGGCCAATGACAACGTGTGTTCCTAAAGCGTTCACACCTTGCATAAACCTAATCACCAACAGGGGAGAACCGACCTCCAGCCACTCCGCCACAATGTGATCAAACTGCCCCACCTCCTGAGCCACAAAATCCTGAATCAAACCGGCAAGGATGATAAAAAGTGTCACAAAACTAAGGCTGCCCACTGCTACCACAAAACGTCGTTTGCCAAGGGACATGTACTTTTTTGTCCAATGTTTCAAGACTCGATAGAGTCCGGCACTCCAAGAAACCCTGTTCTTGTAAAAGAGATAAAAAGCTAAGGACAGAAGAATCGCTCCTATCCCCATAAGCAGCGCGTAGTGGTGAATGATGGGCAAGATCGTCTGCCAGCGGCTGCCCAAGAGACGTCCCAGAAAAATAAAGACTGTGGTCCAGAGCGCAGCCCCGAGATAGGCAAAAAAAGCAAAGCTGGGATAAGGCAAGCCGCTCAAGCCCGCGACATAACCCGACAAATGACGGACACCCGGGATAAAATATCCGGCTGTCAGAAGTTTTCCCCCCTGCCGATGGTACCAGTGCAGGACCTTTTCCAGGCGCTCCCCCCCGGCATGTCGCTCCAGGTAAGCCTGCACCCTATCGTGAAATAGGCGTCCAAGCCAGTACGCCAGCGTGATCCCGCTCATGCTCCCGACCGCCGCGGAAGCTATAGCCAAGACAGGATTGAGTTTCCCCACGTATGTGAGAAAGCCCACGTAGGTCATGATGAATTCATCCGGCAGCGGAATACCCAAAATCGACACGCCCAGGACCAAATACAGTCCATAATAGCTATAGTGAGTGATAAACAGGATCACTTGGGATGACATTTGCACCGGACTCCTTTTTTCCTCAAACTAAACTACCACCAAAGCCTCCTACCGGCCCGGCCGACGGACCAAACAATTGGTCCCCGGCAGACCAAACGAACAGGTTCCCAGCGGAGAGACGGATCCGAATCATTCTCTTGGCAGGGGAAAGCGCCTTCGGCTTGAAGTTCCCAACAGACAGACGGATCCGGGTTAGACTCGCGCGTGTCCTAAGTAAGCCGCCTCCGTTTCCTCTCCTTGAAAAAACTCCATAACAAGACCGTCGTCAGCCCGAAACCGACAGCCCCAAAAATCAGAAGAAACAAGAAGCCGAGCAGGGGGATATTGATCAAAGCGGTAAAAAGACTCGCCAAAAGCAGCCAACGGGTGATAGGCGGATAGGTCTGCACCCTCGCGTTGAGAAATTCCCGGCCCAAATAATCTATAAGCGGCAGAACACCCAGAAAAGCCGCCAAGAAACTAAGGAAAAAAACGAACACAGCGACGGGAATACCGACAATCGTCAGAGACAAAAGCACCGTCAGAGCCCAGCTCACCAGAGCACCCGCCACCCCGATGGCAAAAAGGCGTCCGGGTGCATGCTCAAGAAAAGCCGCGGCACGCTCAAAATGCCGGTGCAGGGCATAGCCCAAACCGGTCAGCAAAAGAATGCCTACCAAACTGGCCAGCAGGCGCACCAGCCAAGTCCCGATCAGCAATAGAGCGCCGACCAAAAAATCTTGCGTCACTCCCGACGTAGGATTCATCTCAAAAACTCCGGTCTTGACCTTTTCCGAAGCAAAGTTGGCGACATGTCCCCCCAGATCAATGACCAAATCCACCCGGGCCGAGGGAGCGAGGATGACATTACCGTTAATAACCAAGACGATGTCCTTAACCCAACCCGCAATCCGGGCATCTGTGCCGACCGCCACCACTGTGTCTACCCGCTGGCCCGCTCCTACCTCGGCAGGGTTCCCACCCAATTGGGTCAACATGTCGGAAGCTTGCGCCTGAGCAGGCCAAGAGACAAGGAACAAGAGCATCAACGCCAGGAAAGTTCCAGTGATTCCGGCCTTCTTCATTACGAGAACACCTCGTTCGCGGGAATATCGCGCAAAAGCCTGCGCACCAAATAGCCCCCTAACCCCATGACCAACAAGCCTGCCACTCCCAGGCTCAGGCTCAGGGGCGCCGGAGCGGACTCCAATAATGTGAACCCTGTGCGCCACAACGCTTCTGTCGAAACGTACGCCAAGTTGAGAAACATGGCGAATATCGGGGAAAGTAAAAGGAAGAATGGGCAAAAAAGTGAGGTTAACAGTAAAGCGGTCCAAACAGTCCGAACCTGCCTGACTTTCCTCTCACTCACCCACAGAGAACTGATAATCCTTTCTTCCAAACCGCGCGGCGGCACCAAGCTTTCCACAGCCCCCCTGATTTCCCGCCGAAGGTCACGGAGTTCCCGTTCCGAAGCCCGGCAGGCCGGACAACCTTCCAGGTGGTTTTCCAGATCCGATACCCACTCCTCAGGCAACTCATCATCCACATATTCTGAAATTAAGCCCAAACACTCCCGGCATTCCACTTTCAGTCTCTCCTTCCTTGAACGTAAAGGCAGCCGGAACCCCGGGATGCAAAAGGCGTTGGGTCCCTTTCAGGCGCGGGTTCTGGCCACCGTGCGGACGAGCGCCTTAACAGTCATGTCCCGGGGACGAGCTCCGAACATCGGTTTCTTCTTCCAGCACGTTCTTTAAGTGCGCCCGCGCACTGAACAGCCTCGACTTCACGGTCCCCAGCGGAATTCCCATCAGTTCGGCGATTTCCCGGTACTCGTAGCCCTGCCATTCCCGGAGAAGCAACACCTGGCGTTGCTCGAGACTCAGCTCGGCCAGAGCTTCCCGCAGGATCAGCCTGGTTTCCCATTGCTCCGCACCCGTGGGCGCGGCCCGATCCAAATTGAGTTCAGCAGTTGGCAGAGGCGGCTTTTTTTTCAATTGATCCAGGCAGGCATTCGTAATCAAACGTTTGAACCAGGCCGGAAAGGCCCGGATATCATGGAGTTGCGACAAAGAGCGATGAACTTTCAAAAATATTTCCTGAGTCAGGTCCTCCGCTTCAACGCGGTCGTGCAAAAAAGCTACGGCTGTCCGGTAGACATAAGGGGTGTAGTGCAGCACGAAATCGGTAAATGCCTCTTGATTACCAGAGCGGCATCTCAGCACAATCTCCAAATCTTTGTCGGTCACAAACTTCCGTCCCCTCACACGGATTATCTCTTATTATATTGCCAGAACCTGACCTAAATAGCCATACCTATGTCATGGCTTGCACCGTGCGAACAGACCCGTAAATTGTTACCACACATTAATGATGATACATATCTTAAGACGACACATATCCATCTAAAGTTCAAAACCGTCTCATGTGACACTCAGCCCAGAAGACGCGAACTTTTCGCTCTTTCCCACCGTCTTTATCTTTGAAGATCGTTTGCGTGCACGTTCATCGTTTGCCGGTGGCGTTTGAAGGGCATCGGAATCCGAAAAACAAATTCGATAAGGTAAAAAAATTATAGGGGGTTTTTGGGTTTGAATTCTTTTGATGTTGCGGGTTTTCACTTTCTCAATCAGTGGGCGGGGCATATTCCCCTCTTGGACGGGGTAATGGCCTTTGTCGCCCAGTACGCTCTGGAACTCTATGTGGTGCTCTTCCTGGCAGCTTGGTTCTTTTTACCGCGGCAGGAAGGCAAACAGCGTCACGCCTTGTTTATTATGGGGTTGTCAGGCATTTTGGCACTCCTCTTCAATGTAGTCATCGCCCACTTTTGGTTCCGGCCGCGACCTTTCGCAACACTCGCCCGCGGCACTTTTACCAAACTTATTCCTCACCCCGCAGATGCTTCTTTCCCCAGTGATCACGTCTCAGGCAGCTTCGGTTTTGCCGTCGGTTCCTTCGGGAAAACGGCGCGCTGGATTCAGGTGAGTTTCACCTTGCTCGCGGTTTTGGTCGGCATCGCCCGGGTTTACACCGGCGTGCACTGGCCGACCGATGTCTTGGGCGGGGCCGTTGTCGGCGCACTCGGTTCCTTCATCATGTGGCGTTTCAGTTCTCTTCTTCAACCGATCAGCCGCTGGGTCTTAAGGTTGTTCCATTTTGGTGAATACGCCGGTGTTCGGCGCTGAGCATATCTTTCGCTTCCAAGCGCTTGGCCATAACGTCAACCGGATCCCAACAAATCGCTTAGCTGTAACCTTAACCGAATTCCTGCAAATCGTCTGGCCGTAACCTTAACCAAATCCTAACAAAAAACACGTTAAACGTTAACGTCCGTTTGCTAACCTTATATCTTGGGTATGAGCGGATATTTCTCTCACCCATACCCTCTTCATTCGGCCCGTGCTTCCGCGAGGCCCACAGAGTCATCACGTGAAAGCGGCGAAACTCCCGGCATAGGAATATTACTTAGGGGTTCGGGGAATATCGTAAATCAAGAGCAAGAAGGGGAATAAGGCATGCGTATCATTGTCGCCGGCGGGGATGGCTTTTGCGGCTGGCCCACTGCCCTCTACCTGTCCAATCAGGGTCATGAAGTTACCATCATCGACAGTTTGATCAGGCGCAAATGGGATGAGGAATTGCACTCCAATTCCCTAGTGCCCATTGCCTCGCTGGCGGAGAGGACCACTTGCTGGCAGCAACTTACAAGCCACATAATCAAAACCTACATAGGGGATCTGAATCATTATGATTTCTTACGAGAAGTCCTGATCCAGACTCGTCCTGAAGCTTTTGTCCATTTTGCCGAGCAGCGTTCGGCTCCTTATTCCATGATCGACCGCGAACACGCGGTTTTCACCCAGGTCAACAATGTCGTGGGAACCTTGAATGTCCTCTTTGCCCTTAAGGAAATCGTTCCCGACTGTCACCTGATTAAACTGGGAACGATGGGCGAATACGGTACACCCAATATCGACATCGAAGAAGGCTACCTGAAAATCAACCACAAGGGGCGCGAAGATATCCTGCCTTATCCCAAACAACCCGGGTCGTTTTATCACCTCTCCAAAGTCCACGACAGTCACAATATCATGTTCGCCTGTAAAACCTGGGGGTTGCGAGCCACGGATCTGAACCAAGGTGTGGTCTACGGACTCCACACCGAAGAAACATTAATGGATCCCGTCTTGCTTAACCGCTTGGATTATGATGCGGTCTTTGGGACGGTCTTAAACCGTTTCCTGATCCAGGCGGCAGTCGGCCATGACTTAACGGTTTATGGCAGCGGAGGACAGACACGGGGCTTCCTCAACATCATGGATACCGTCCGCTGCATCGAAATCGCCGCCGCAAATCCGGCCGAACGCGGCGAATTCCGTGTCTTCAACCAGTTCACGGAGGAGTTCTCCGTTCTCGACCTGGCTCATAAAGTGCAGGCCGTCGCCGGCAACGAAGGCTTTGATACCCACATCGTTCATGTGGAAAATCCGCGGGTGGAAAAGGAGACTCATTATTACCGGGCCACCCACAGCAAGCTCTCCGATTTGGGCCTGGTACCGCATTTGCTGACGGAACAGGTGCTGAGAGGCATTTTCCTGGCCGTTCTTCAGCACAAGCATCGGCTGATCGAGGCCAATGTCCTGCCCAAGGTCACCTGGAAGTAGTACGACTTGTAAACCTTGCGCTTGAGAAAAAGGAGAGACGGGCCCGGCCGCCGCGAGTCAAAGTTTGCCTTGTCCGAGCCCCCAGCAAATATGAAAATAGCAATTATTACCGAAACCTTTCTTCCTTCCACAGACGGCGTCGTTACCCGTCTTTGTGCCTCCATACGCTGGCTGCGGCGCAACGGGCATGAAGTCCTGGTGATCGCACCCGACTTGGGGGAGCAAGAATACATGGGCGCCAAGGTGGCGGGGGTTCCTGCCCGGACTTTTTTCTTCTATCCGGATCGAAAGTTTTCTCTGCCCACTTCGAAAGTAAAAAAATACCTGCGAGAATTTCAGCCGGACATAGTTCACGCGGTGAACCCGGCTTTTTTGGGATTGGCAGGCGTCTACTACAGCCGGCGGTTGAGACTGCCGCTTGTGGCCTCTTATCACACAAATATCGCCCAATATATGAAATACTACCACTTGTCGTTTCTTCAGCCGTTGACTTGGAAATACCTGCAGCTCTTGCACAATCAGGCCCGGCTCAACCTCTGCACCTCCCAAGCCGCCCAAAACGCTTTGACCGGGCGGGGATTCCGCAATGTACATGTTTGGTCGCGCGGTGTAGCCTTGGATCGTTTTCACCCGAGTCACCGCGAGAACTCCTGGCGGGAATGTCTCAGCGGCGGCCATCCGGAAAAACTTCTGCTCCTCTACGTCGGCCGCCTGGCGCCGGAAAAGGGTATTGAAGGAATCCGTCCGCTTTTAACCAAATCCCCGGACTTGTGCTTAGCTCTTGTCGGTGACGGGCCCCACCGCCAGGCTTTGGAAAAATATTTTCAGGGCACTCAGACTGTTTTCACAGGTTTTCTCCATGGCGAAGACCTGGCGAAAGCTTATGCCTCCTCCGACATGTTCATCTTCCCTTCCTTGACCGACACTTTGGGCCTAGTCATTTTAGAGGCTATGGCTTCCGGTCTGCCGGTCATCGCCGCCGACAGCGGTCCCGCCCGGGAACAGATCGCTCCTGAACTGAACGGCTTTCTCTACAACCCCGCCGAACCCAAAAGCCTGGAGCAAGCGGCCGAAGGCTTGCGGGATCAACGGATACGCCGGGACATGGGCACCCGGGCCCGGACCACCGCGGCTGAGTTTGGCTGGGAGAGACCCGCCGAACAGTTGCTGCAATTCTACCGGCAGGCCCTTGCCGGTGACCCCGCACCCGCTCAAGAACCCGGCCTCACGCTCGGCCGCGGCGCCGGCTTGGAGGCCAGCCCCGAACCCGGTCAAGTTTTGCGTTCGACAAGTCACATCAAACGCTGAACCCACCCTTCCGATGCTGAAGAAACAATCATGAACTATCCGTTTGCAAAGCAGAATGAAAATGCCACTGGAACCCGCGACAGATTTTCGTAAGAAACTCGGCTGGCGTTATGAGCACCCGCTGGGCTATCGGTTAAATCACGCTGACACGAGTTTTCTTACCCTGCGGGAAACTTATATTGTCTGATAGGAAAAAAATGGTCCTGGCCGGAAAGCACCGCGTGCTTCCCGACCAGGACCTTCACTTGTCGCCACGGATGCGTAAACCGGTTCCCCAGGCCGCCGCATCCGCTTCCCGGGTCCGCTGCTTCCCGAGTAAGAGGAATAACCGTCTTAGCGTTCCACAATCATACTGATACCTTGGCCGCCGCCGATACAAAGGGTGGCCAGACCCCTGTGGGCCTCCCGGCGGCCCATTTCGTAGAGCAAAGTCACCAGAATGCGCGCCCCGGAGGCGCCGATCGGATGCCCGAGGGCCACGGCTCCGCCATTGAGATTGGTCTTCTCCATGTCCAGGTTAAGCTCTTTCGCCACCTCCAGAGCCTGAGACGCGAAAGCCTCGTTGGCCTCCACCACGTCTATATCTTCGATTTTCAACCCCGCCTTGGCTAAGGCTTTGCGGGTCGCCGGGATCGGGCCGGTACCCATAATCAGGGGATCCACCCCCGCGGAAGCCCACGACGTGATTTTGGCCAGGGGTCTGATCCCCAAGGCCTCCGCTTTGGCCGCACTCATGACCACGACCGCCGCGGCACCGTCGTTGATCCCCGAAGCATTTCCGGCGGTCACCGTACCGTCCTTCTTAAAGGCCGGGCGCAGCTTGGCCAGGGTCTCCGCGCTCGTGCCGAAGCGGGGAAATTCATCCTGGCTGAAGACGACGGGATCCCCTTTCTTTTGCGGGATGACCACCGGAACAACCTCTTCCGTAAACTTGCCCTCTTTAATCGCCTTCTCGGCCCTGTTCTGGCTGCGCACTGAAAATTCATCCTGCTCCTGGCGTGATATGCCGAATTTCTCCGCGATGTTTTCGGCGGTCAGGCCCATATGAATGTTGTGGAAAGCATCGCTGAGGCCGTCTGTGATCATCGTATCCACGACGGCGGCATTCCCCATGCGGTAACCGGTACGGGCCTTAGGCAAAGCATAGGCCGCCAGTGACATGCTTTCCATTCCCCCGGCGACAATGACTTCGGCATCTCCGGACACTATGGCCTGAGCGGCGCAGACGACGGCTTTCAGACCTGAACCGCACACCTTACTCACTGTCCAAGAAGGGACCTCTTGTGGAAGGCCAGCTTTCATAGCGGCCTGACGGGCCGGGTTTTGCCCGAGACCCGCGCTCAGCACATTGCCCATGATCACTTCATCCACCTCTTCGGGGGTGATGCCCGCCCTCTTGATACTCTCCTGGATAGTCAGCGCCCCCAGGTCCACCGCCGGTACCTGGCTCAAGGCACCGCCAAAGGAACCTACAGGAGTGCGAACCGCACTGACTATAACAACTTCGTTCATCTCTGTTTTCCTCCGCTTAATCTTCTTATTTACGGGACATGGGGGTCTGCTCTGAAAACTGCGCGCACTTTTCATCGCCTGAGAACGCCACTTTGTCGTCCACGCCCTACTCGCGCAAAATGTGGCTGCTGATCACGATGCGCTGCACTTCGCTCGTCCCCTCATAAATCTCGGTAATTTTGGCATCCCGCATCATGCGTTCTACCGGATACTCCCGGATATAGCCATAGCCACCGTGGATTTGCACCGCCTGCGTAGTCACCCACATGGCGGTTTCAGAGGCATGAAGCTTGGCCATGGCCGAAGCCTTGGAAACCGGCTTGTGCTGGGAAGCCAGGTAAGCCGCCTGATAGACGAGAAGGCGGGCCGCTTCGATCTGAGTAGCCATGTCCGCCAGCTTAAACTGATTGATCTGGAATTGAGCAAGTGTCTTACCAAACTGAACCCGTTCTTTGGCGTACTTTAGAGCCTGCTCGTAAGCCCCCTGGGCAATTCCCAAAGCTTGGGACGCGATCCCGATGCGCCCGTAATCCAAAGTGATCATGGCGATCTTAAAGCCCTGACCTTCCTGCCCCAACAGGTTTTCAGCCGGAACACGGACATTGTCAAAAACCAGTTCGTAGGTGGCAGAGGAGCGAATCCCCATCTTTTGTTCTTTCTTACCGAAAGTAAAACCGGGCATGCCCTTTTCCAGAATGAAAGCGGCAATTCCTTTGTTTCCTTTGCTCTTGTCCATTTGGGCAATAATGATATAGATGTCTGCCTCGTGGCCGTTGGTGATAAAAATCTTGGAACCGTTAATGATATAATCCCCGCCGTCACGCACCGCCGTGGTCCGGGTTCCGGAAGCGTCCGAGCCTGCCATCGGCTCCGTCAAGCCCAAAGCTCCCATCTTCTCTCCTTTGGCCAGGGGAACGAGATATTTCTGTTTCTGTTCTTCCGTTCCGAAAAGATTGATGGGGTTGGCACCCAGACTGGAGTGGGCCGAAACCGTCACCCCCACGGAGGCGTCCACCCGGGAAAGCTCTTCCACCGCAATGGCATAGGAGATGTAGTCAGCTCCGACCCCCCCGTATTCTTCCGGAAAAGTGATGCCGGCCAGGCCCAACTCCGCCAGCTTGACCCAAATCTCGCGGGGAAATTCTTCCTTCTCATCCCTCTCGCCGGCACCCGGCCCGCATTCCTTCTCGGCAAAATCACGTACCATCTTCCGCATCATGATATGGTCTTCCGTTAAATCAAAAATCACAGTCAACACTCCTTCATTTCCATTTCGGCACCCGCCAACCTGGTACGTGCAGCCATTAGCCATCCGTACGGCGTCCGTACGGTCTTTCTATGCTTATACCTTGCGGTCTGTTCTAGAGCAAGTGCAGCTTACGGGCCGATTGTCTCAAATCCTCCCTGAAATCCGGATGGGCAATCCCAATTAAAGCTTCCGCCCTTTGTTTCAAACTCTTTCCCCTCAGCTTGGCCACTCCGTGTTCGGTCACCACATAGTTAACGTCATTTTTTCCGGTCGTCACCACGGCACCGGGTGTCAAGAAAGGCACAATGCGGCTGATGCTGCCTTTTTTCGCGGTCGAAGGCAGAACGATGAACGACTTTCCCCCCCGAGACCGGTTCGCTGCCCGGACAAAGTCCGCCTGGCCGCCCGTGCCGCTGTACGGCAGCGGACCAATGGATTCAGAGTTGCACTGGCCCATAAAATCCACTTCGATCGAACCATTGATGGAGACCAGCTTATCATTTTGGCCGGCCAACACAGGATCATTGGTAAAATCCACCGGATGCATTTCCAGCGCGGGATTCATGTCCATGAAGCGGTAGAGCCGTCGTGAACCGAGAGCAAAAGTGGCCAGCATCTTGCCGGGATGATAATTCTTCTTGCGGTTCGTCACCACCCCGCTCTCCACCAGGGTCAGGATTCCGTCCCCGACCATCTCCGTATGAATACCTAAGTCATGCTTATCCTTCAACTGCATGACCACCGCATCCGGAATCGCCCCATAGCCAATCTGCAAGGTCGAACCGTCCTCAATGAGTTCCGCAACCTGCCTGCCGATAGCCTCCTCCACCGCGCCGATTTTAGGCAAACCCACTTCCAGCAGTTCCTCCTCCGTTTCCACCAGTCCGGCTACCTGGGAAATGTGCACCCAGCAGTTACCGCAGGTGGAAGGAACATTAGGGTTTACTTCCAGAAGTATGGCCCGGGCCTTCTCGATCCCGGCCATGGTGTAATCCGTTCCCAAGCTGATGGAAAAGTACCCATGCTTATTCATCGGCGAAGCCATAGCCATGACGACGTCTACCGGAATTGCGCCTTCTCGGATGAGTTGGGGGAGCTCGTAGAAATAGTTGGGGATGACGTCTACCCAACCTTCACCGATACCCAAACGGGAAGGTCCACCCAGGAAAAAACCCAAATGGCGTACGTTTTCCACAGTCTCCGGATCATAGTAGCCGTATTTGCGGATAGGAAGAATCTGCATCACCTTAACATCCCGGTACTCCCGGCGATGATCCGAGAGGGCCGTCAGAAGAGCCGGAGGCTCCCCCACACCCACAGGAATAGAAATGTAATCCCCGTCCTGAATAAGCTTGATTACCTCTTCCGCGCTCATCCTTTTCCGCTGATAAAGTTCTTTGACATCGGCCATTCCCGTACTCCTTTCTGCGATCCTTGCTGCGATTCATCTTCAAAGTATCAGTATTGGTAGAAGCCGCGGCCGGTCTTCCGACCCAGCCAACCCGCTTTGACATACTTGCGCAGCAAAGGACAGGGACGGTATTTGTCGCCCAAACCCTCGTGCAGCACCTCGCAAATGGCCAGCACCGTATCCAGGCCGATGAGGTCCGCCAGGGTCAACGGACCCATCGGATGGTTCATGCCCAGCTTCATCACCTGGTCGATCTCTTCGATACCGGCAATCCCTTCGTAGAGCGTCCAAACGGCTTCGTTAATCATGGGAATGAGAATCCGGTTGGCGACAAAGCCAGGCGCATCATTGACCTCGACCGGGGTCTTGCCCATCTTGCGGCTCAAAGCCTCAATTTCCCGATATACCTCGTCGCCGGTCGCCAGCCCCCGGATGACCTCGACCAGCTTCATCACCGGCACCGGATTCATGAAGTGCATGCCGATCACTTTTTCCGGCCGCTTGGTCGCGGCCGCCACTTCCGTAATCGGTAGAGAAGAAGTGTTCGTCGCGAGAATCGTGGCTTCAGGGCAAATGGCGTCCAGCTTCTTAAAGATCTCGCCCTTGATCGCCATGTTTTCCACCGCCGCTTCAATGACCAGGTCCGCAACGGCCGCGTCTTCCAGCGCCACAGAGGGCTTCAAGCGGCTCAAAACCGCCTCTTTTTCCGCGGGCTCCATCTTGCCCTTTTCCACGCTGCGGCTCAGATTTTTGGCAATCGTCTGCAATCCCCGCTGAACAAACTCATCTTTAATATCGTTCAAGATCACCGAATATCCGGCCTGGGCAGCCACTTGAGCAATGCCGGAACCCATCTGACCGGCTCCGACCACCATAATCGTTTCCATTTCTTTTTCTCTCCTCTCACCTGAACGAATTTCATATCTCCAGGATAAACATGCCGACCGGCGCCTTTTGTTTCTTTGTCGCTCAAAGGTGCCGCCGCTGTTTATGGGTACCCCATCCTCACTTCGGCACGGGGCGGCGTTACTTGCGTAAATGTTTAGCGATGACCATCCTCTGAATCTGGTTCGTCCCTTCGTAGATTTGGGTGATTTTGGCGTCCCTCATATAGCGTTCGACTTTATACTCCCTTGTGTATCCATACCCCCCGAAGATTTGCACGGCATCCGCGGTCACTTTGACCGCTGTGTCGCTGGCGAACAGCTTGGCCATCGAGGCTTCTTTACTGTAGGGGAGGCCGGCTATGCGGAGTGCCGCCGCCTGATAGATGAGGAGCCGGGCGGCCTCCAGCTGGGTGGCCATGTCGGACAACATAAACTGAATACCCTGAAAGTTGATGATCGCCCGCTTAAACTGGACCCGCTCCTGCGCGTAGGCCAAAGCCGCTTCAAAAGCCGCCTGGCCGATGCCCAGAGCTTGGGCTCCGATGCCTATCCGGCCGCCGTCTAAGAGGGACATGGCCACCTTAAAGCCCTGCCCTTCGGCACCCAGCCGATTTTCCAAGGGAACAAGCGCGTCCTCAAAGATCAATTCACAAGTAGCCGAACCGTTGAGCCCCATTTTTTTCTCAGCTTTGCCGACGCTGAACCCGGGTGTGTCTTGGTCCACCAAGAAAGCCGTGACCCCATGCGGACCTTTGCTTCGATCCGTCGAGGCCATTACGGTGTAGACGCCGGCGTAGCCGGAATTCGTGATAAAGCGCTTGCTCCCGTTCAAGACATAGTAATCGCCGCGCCTTTCCGCCGTCGTGACCAGACTGGAGGCGTCGGATCCGGAATTGGCCTCCGTCAGGGCAAAGGCGCCAATCATCTCTCCGCGCGCCAACTTGGGCAGGTAACGACGCTTCTGCTCCTCTGTTCCAAAATAGAGGATGGGGAAGGTCCCCACCGAAGTGTGGACTGCCAAAATCACGGCCGTGGAAGCACATCCCCGGGCGATTTCCTCAATCGCTATGATGTATGAAAGAAAGTCAGCCCCCGCTCCGCCGTAGTCTTCCGGAATGGGGATACCCATCAAACCGAGTTCGCCCATCTTCTGAATGGAGGCCAGAGGAAATTCATGTGTCTCGTCTGTGACGGAAGCCAGAGGCACGATTTCCTCTTCCACGAAGTCCCGTACCATTTTGCGCATCATCAACTGGTCACTGTTTAGACTGAAATCCACGCCGTCCATCTCCTTTTCTCTCTCCCCGACCCCACGAAGCATGCCGTCGTCCGGGATCCAGAAAGCCCGGTTACCCCAGACCAACTCGGCCCCTCTGCCCGACCCGCTGTTTAATCCTCCCCTCGCATACAATTTCCTTAAGGCATCCCGCACAATCTCCCGCAGGCGTTTCTACCTGGCACCCGGAACTTCCAGGAGAATGGCATCCCCTTGCGCCGCCCCGCTGCAGATGGCCGCAAGGCCCAAACCCCCGCCCCGACGCCGCAGTTCGTAAATCAAAGTCATAATGATCCGGGCCCCGCTGGCCCCGATCGGGTGGCCGAGAGCAATGGCGCCGCCGTTGACATTGACCTTCTCCGGATCCCACCGGGCAATTTTCTGACTGGTCAAGGCCACCGCCGCAAAAGCCTCGTTGGCTTCGATCAAGTCGATGTCTTTGATATTCATGCCTTTCTGCTTTAACAGTTTGTTAATGGCCAAGCCGGGAGTTGTCGCGATGTAGGCCGGCTCCTGCGCCACCGTGGCATGACCGAGAATATAGGCCAAAGGCTTCTTGCCCAGTGCCGTCGCTTTCTCTTCACTCATCAAGACCATTGCCCCAGCCCCGTCGTTCACCCCTGGCGCATTCCCGGCCGTCACAGTCCCATCCTGAACAAAGATGGGGGGCAATGCCGCTAATTTCTCCGGATTCGTATCTCGCCGCGGAGCCTCGTCCACGGCAAAGATCTTAGTTTCTCCCTTTTTCTGGGGTACGGCTAACGGAGCTATCTCCTCACTGAAGCGCCCTTCATCAATGGCCTTCAGGGCCAAACGATGAGAACGGAAAGCAAATTGGTCCTGCTCCTCCCGGGTGATTCCGTATTCCTTAGCCACCGTTGAGCCGTGCACGGCCATATGAACATTATGAAAAGCACACCAGAGCCCGTCGTGAACCATGAGGTCAATCACACTGTCGTTCCCCATGCGATAACCGAACCGGGCCCTCTTGAGAGCAAAAGGAGCACCTGACATGCTTTCCATTCCCCCGGCCACGATTATTTCAGCATCCCCGGCCCGTATGATGGTTTCTCCCAAGGTCACCGCTCTCAGGCCAGACGCGCAGACCTTATTAATCGTTTCCGAAGTCACCGTAGTGGGCAATCCGGCTTTGATTCCCGCCTGACGTGAGGGAATCTGACCCGCGCCCCCTTGAATCACCATACCCATAAGAAGATTATCCACCATCTCGCCGCTGATCCCAGCTCGGCGGATAGCTTCCCTGATGACATGGGCGCCCAAATCGACCGCCGGGACCTCTTTGAGACTGCCACCCAAAGTGCCAAACGGCGTGCGGGCTGCACTGACTATCACGGCCCTTGCCATTCTCTTTCCTCCCATCTTTCAAACTTAGCCCGGCTTGCTTATCTCCACAATAGCAACTCTTGCCAATAGCATCAATTACCCAAACTGCAAGAACTGTGCCACAATTACCCGCATTTCGGTTGCGCTTCTCCTGCCTATGACAGGAGTCTTCAGAACTCGCCCTGTCTCGCCTTTTTTCTTCCTTTTCCAGCCGGTCGCCTGTTGGCTTTCTACCCTGGAATTCCGGCCCTGCCCCTTGTCACATTGCCTGACAAAGCAGGGCAAGTGTCCACTATGGAAGACACTTGCCCTGCTTGAAATACCGTAAAGGCCCTTTCCGCGGCCCCCTCTGCACACGTGTCCATTTTTGGAGACATATGTCTTCTTAAATAGACACTTTTTTTAATCCGTCCCTCTTTATTATCCGTCCCTCTCTAACTAATTTCGTTCCGCTTAATCCGTCTCGATTCATCCCCTCTCTCTTTACCCCCTTCCGTCATGTTCTGTCTCGTCTCGATTCGTCTCACCCGCTTCCGGCCGTTTTAACACGGCAACAGCGGGATTTAGGTTTTCATGCGGGGGGAGCAGATTATGCCGGGCCAACTTTTTGTAAAGGGCTGAGCGATGGATACCCAAAGCTTTGGCCGCCTGCAGCTTGTTGCCCCGGCTGCGCCGCAAGGCCTGGCTGAGAATTTCTTTTTCAGCCGCCTTCAGAGCTTCCTCTAAAGAAGATAAAGAAAAGCTTTCCGGGAGAGATGTCTCTTCCCCTCCCCTCCCACCAGACTCCTCCCCGCCTCCGGAGCGTAGAGGCGGAGCAAGGTGCTCAGGAGATATATGGGGTTCGTCCGATATGATCATCGCCCGTTCGAGGACATTTTCCAGTTCCCGAATGTTGCCGGGCCAGGCGTAGCCGCGAAAAATGTCCAGTGTCTCCTGAGTTACCCCTTCGATAAAAGTTCCCAGTCTCCGGTTCAAACGTTCCAACAGCGTGCTAATAATCCCCTCCAGATCTTCAACCCGCTCCCGCAGAGGAGGAAGCTCCAGAGTCACCACATTAAGGCGGTAGTACAGATCGAGCCTGAACTTGTGTTCCATAACCATCCGGTGCAGGTCGCGATTCGTAGCGGAAATCACCCGCACGTCCACTTTAATCGGATGGGTTCCCCCGATCCGGTCCACTTCCCTTTCCTGAATGACCCGCAGAAGTTTGGCCTGCATGCCGAGACTCATATCTCCAATCTCGTCGAGGAAAATAGTTCCTTTGTCGGCGAGTTCAAATTTTCCCGGTTTTCCGCCTTTACGCGCTCCGGTAAACGCGCCCTCCGCATAACCGAAAAGTTCCGATTCGAGCAGGCTCTCCGGCAGAGAGGCGCAATTGATTCTGACAAACGGTCCTCGGCGGCGCAGGCTGGCCTGATGAATGGCATGGGCGAAGACCTCTTTTCCTGTCCCACTTTCGCCCAAGAGGAGGATCGTCGAGGTCGTACGCGCCGCGCGCAGAGCCAAGGCCTTGGCGGCCAGCATGTGTTCGTTTTCGCCGCTGATGTCGGCAAAGCTGAATTGGGAGCTGTGGATCTTGCTCAATTCCTCTTTATAAAAGGCGAGGTCCTCTTCCAGGCGAACCACTTTGCGGGCGAACATCTTGGCAATCTCCATATTCTTGAAGAGAGTCTTGCCCAAAGCCCCTATAATCTTGCCATCCCGCTTAATCGGGACCCGCATGATCAGGAAATCCCTGCCGCCCACATGCCAGGGCTCGCCAAACTGGGCAACGCCCGTCTTCAGGGTTTGAGGCAGTTGGGATTCGGGGCTCACCTCATGGATATGCCTGCCCACCACGTCTTCCGACGTATAACCCATCAGTTCAAGAAAAAACTGGTTAATCAAGACTACCCGTTCTTGGTCATCGATGACGACGATCCCTTCATAGGAATTCTCCACGACAGCCTCCAGAGTGGCCGCCAATTCCTGGACACTGCCGAGCCGTCCCGCCACCGCCTCCAGTTCGGTAACGTCTTTGACAATAGCCGCCGCCCCCAGAATATTCTCATGACTGGTTATCGGAAGGAAATCAACCTGGAGGTTCAAACCGTTACAAGCATAGGGACAGTCAAACTCCGGTTGACCCGTCTGCAAGACGCGATAGGTTCGTGACTCAGGAAAAAAATCGAGTATGGGCCCGCCCAAGACCTCAGCGGCGGATATATTAAAAACCCTCTCCGCCGCCTTATTGCACAGAACGACCTTACCCTCCGCGTCGATCGCCAATACGCCGTTGTGAACGGCTTCTATCACGCCCTGCCTGAGACTTTCCATGTAAACCTCCATCTCGCCGCTGTCGCGGCGACACAAATAGTAATGAAAACGGGATCTGTACCCCCGGACTGTGATAGAATCGATCCGGGGAGTAGGCACACTACAGAGCACGGTAAGGTGAGTTGTAGATGCCCTTTGGCGCATAAACAGTATGTAAACCAGTGTAAGAACTGCTGTTAAGCACAAATAAGTGGTCCTCCGAGACCGTACGCTAATCATTGTTTCAACTCTTGTTGAATGTGTGGCAGTTCAGTCACTGCCTTCTCCCCACCTATTTTTAATTGAGGGAGGTAGTAACTTGGAGGTCGTTTATCCCACTTGTTGTGGTGTCGATGTGCATAAGAAATTTCTCGTCGCCACAATCGTTACTTCTGATCAGTTCACGCCTCAGTACCAGAAAAAACGCTTTTCCACATTCAACAACTCAATCTTACAATTCAAGAAATGGCTTCTTGACAACCATTGTCGAGACGTTTGTATGGAGTCTACTGGGAAATATTGGGTTCCCGTGTTCAACCTGCTTGAGGATTCCATCAACGTAACCATTGCTAACCCCAAGTGGGTCAGGGCTGTCAAGGGCAACAAAGACGATACCAAGGATTCAAAGTGGATTGGTGACCTGTTTCGCCTCGGACTTGTTCCGGGAAGCTTTATTCCCTGCAAAGCGATCCGAATTCTGCGGGAGTATACCCGTTACCGCTTCAAGCTCGCTTCCTGCAAGT
>LDXJ01000043.1 GCA_001029295.1 Peptococcaceae bacterium CEB3
TCTGTGCGATTTCTCATAGCTCTTGATGAATGAATCGATTTTCGAGCAGGTCATAGACGGCCTCCAGGAATTTGTATCCGTAGTTCAATCGCCGGTTTTCCTCGCAGTACNTCCTTGCGGTTCCGGGAGCCTCTATTCGGAGCGGAACGTTTTCTGCTCTGTAATTGGCGTTAAATTCTTTGACCTTCGCCATGAAAGCATCGGGGTCTCCTTGATCTTCGAGATACCCGAAGTCTCGAATCGTTCGTTGTTTGGTGGCCATTCCCGGGCCGGGGCGATAGCCCTCGACCACGCGCACCTGCGTCCTGGGTGTTCCATTCGCATTCGTTCTTTTGTCTATTTTGACCATGTCACATCACCTACACCCATGTTAGCACATCATTAGCATAACATCAAGTATAATCACAAAAAAACGCGGACCTCCGCGTTACAAAAGGATTTGTTTAGCTGTTCCGGGCTAATTTGCTATGCCAACTGTAAAAGTCAGGCCACGTACCGTGCTTCGGTCGGGGTAGGCTCAGTCTTTGGCCGACATTGTCCACCGGACAATGTCGCCTTCGCCGCGAAGTATTTTTGAGGAAGTCCGTGAATGTGTTTCATCCTCGCAATAGCGACAGTTGGAGGAAATGAGAGAGAAGGCATTTCTAGAAGCAGGGCAGTCTAGAAGAGAACCAATCGCAGACGGGATGCCGCAGGGTGTCCCGTCTGGTCTAGGGGAGGTTTCTGTAAAAAGTTATTCGGGGGGCGGGTATGCAACCGGGATATGTAAAGGTTTAACCAAAGACAGCGTGTCATTGTTGCTTATGAGAGCCAGTCATGCTTGCATGCTTCAGTTCTGCTGAAACATGCAAGAGATGGTTGTGGCAGGGGACACTGTGTTATAATATAAAGGTACATTGGAGGATGAACGATGGACGACCGAACACGGGAAGCAATGCTCAAGATCATTGAGGACAAAAAACGGAAGAGTGCGAGTCAGAAAGGATGGCAGCGTGGTCAGGGCCGCCTGGGCAACCCTCAAAGCGGGGTCAAGAAATACAAAAAAGGCGGCTTGTTCGACAAATAGAAACCGCGATGAGGTAGGGAGTTCGTCATGAAACAACTGGTATTAGCAGAAAAGCCCAGCGTTGCCCGGGAGATCGCCCGGGTTCTTAACTGTCAGGCCAAAAACAAAGGGTACCTGGAAGGGCCTAACTATGTCGTGACCTGGGCTTTGGGGCATTTGGTCACTCTGGCCGAGCCGGAGGACTATGATCAGAAATACAAACAATGGCGTTTAGAAGATTTACCCATGTTGCCGGAAAATATGAAGCTGAAGGTCATCCGCCAGACGTCGCAACAGTATCAGGTCGTCTCTCACTTGATGAAACGCCAGGATATCGGGCAGCTGGTGATTGCCACGGATGCCGGGCGGGAAGGGGAGCTTGTGGCCCGCTGGATTATGAAACTGAGCAACTGGAAAAAACCCTTTAAAAGGCTTTGGATTTCTTCCCAAACGGACGCGGCCATCCGGGAAGGTTTTGCGACCTTAAAACCGGGTGTGGAGTACAACAATCTCTATGACGCGGCTGTGTGCCGGGCTGAGGCGGATTGGTTGATCGGGCTTAATGTGACCAGAGCCCTCACTTGTAAATTCAATGCGCAGCTCAACGCGGGCCGGGTGCAAACGCCAACGCTGGCTATGATGGTGCAGAGAGAGGAAGAAATCAAGAAATTCGTCCCTGTGGACTATTGGACCATCCGGGCGGATTTCGGTGATTACTTCGGTGATTGGCGCGGCCGGGACGGCAATCGGTTGTTTAACTATGCCCAAGTGGAGGAACTTCTGGCTAAACTGAAAGGGCAGGCCGGTCAAATCGCGGAACTGCGGCGAGAGAGCAAGAGTGAACTCCCTCCTCTTGCCTATGATCTGACGGAACTTCAGCGGGACGCCAACCGGCGGTACGCCTTCTCCGCGCAGAGGACTCTCAATGTTCTTCAGAATTTGTATGAGCGGCATAAACTCGTGACCTATCCCCGCACGGATTCCCGCTATATCACCAGAGACATTGTTCCCACGCTGCCTGCCAGGCTCAAAGGGATGGCTGTCGGGCCTTACGCGGATTTGGTGAAACAGATTTTGCAAAAACCTTTGACTACGTCCAAACGATTTGTCGACGACAGCAAAGTCTCTGACCATCATGCCTTGCTCCCCACGGAGCAGCCCCTGCGCCTGACAGATCTGACGGGAGATGAAAGAAACCTCTACGATTTGATTGCCTGTCGTTTCCTGGCCGTGCTGTCTCCACCCTACCGCTTTGAACAACTCACCCTGGTCACCCGGATCAAGGAGGAAAGTTTTTATGCCCGGGGTAAGGTGGTCAAAGATTTAGGCTGGCGGGTAGTGGCTTTTCATCTCGCTGAACGGGAAGAGGGCAAAGAAGAGAATTTGCCTGAGCAGACGCTGGCCAATGTGAGCCGGGGTGAAGCGAGAACGGTCAAAAGTCTGAAAGCCCAGAAGGGGAAAACAAAACCCCCAGCCCGCTACACCGAGGCGACCCTGCTCTCAGCCATGGAAAGTCCGGGCAAATTTATTGAAGACGAGGAACTGCGGGAAAGCATTAAGGGTGGCGGCTTGGGAACCCCGGCGACCCGGGCCGAGATCATCGAAAAACTCATTTCCACTTTCTATGTTGAACGCAATGGCAAGGAGTTAGTGCCCACGGCCAAAGGCAGCCAACTCATTGGCCTCGTCGCTCCCGAACTGAGAAGCCCGGAACTCACGGCCCAGTGGGAGCAGAGCTTGACTGACATTGCCCGGGGGAAGGGCAGCAGGCAGATCTTCATCCGGGGCATCCGTGAGAATACCGCGGCTCTGGTACGGAGTGTCGCTGCGGACAACAGCGTCTACAAAGCGGACAATATTTCCAAGACGAAGTGTCCCGTCTGTGGCAAATATATGTTGCTCGTGCAAGGCAAGCGGGGCAAAATGTTCGTCTGTCAAGACCGGAGTTGCGGTCATCGGCAGCCGGAAAAAGAGAGTCTCGGGTTTACCAGCTCCAAGCGGGCGAGCCAGATGAACCAGAAGCTCATATCTCAATACAGTGACAGCGGCTCGATCGGCAACAACCTGGGCGATCTGCTCAAGGAAGCGTTAGCCAAACAAGAGCGGGAAGAGTGAGCAATCGAACGCAGACAGCGTATAGGGTCGCAATTCATAGCGGCGAGGATGCTTCGTTGAGGGAGGGAACTTCTATTATTGAGGTTGGAAAGCTCAACAGACTCAAAATAGCGAACGCGACATCGTTCGGGGTCTATCTGGATGCCGAAACAGGAGATAGAAAAGATAATGTTCTGTTACCGGAGAAACAAAAGCCGTTAAAGGCCCAAGTTGGGGATTACTTAGAAGTGTTTATTTACCGCGATTCCGAAGACCGATTGATTGCAACCACTCGAACCCCTTTGGCTCAGGTTGGAAATCTGGCTTATCTTAAAGTGAGCGCAAGAACGCAGTTCGGTGCATTTATGGATTTTGGTCTTGAGAGGGGTCTTTTTTTACCGTTTAGCGAGCAAAAATTCCCGATCGTGGTGGGTCAGAGTTATTTGGTCTACGTCTATGTGGACAAGAGTGGAAGGCTCAGTTGTACGACGGACATTGTCGAGCATTTAACAGCCAAAGGGCAGTATCAGAAAAATGATCAGGTGACTGGAGTCGTCTATCAGATTAAGCCGGAAATCGGGGTTTTCGTCGCTGTGGATAATCAGTACATGGGGCTCATTCCGCCAACGGAGTACTTTTCTGATATTCAGATAGGTGACCGGATTCAAGCACGGGTGATCCGGGTGCGTGAAGACGGAAAGCTCGATTTGTCTCCCAGAAAACTTTCCTATGAACAAATGAATGTGGATGCTCAAACCCTCATCCGATCAATGCAAGAACATGACGGAATCCTTCCTTTGAACGAAAAAGCGAATCCCGCAGAGATTGAAGCCAGGTTTCACATGAGCAAAGCGGCTTTCAAAAGAGCCATCGGGGGACTATTAAGAACTAGGAAAATCCAAAAGACTGAAGAGGGTTTTACACTTCTCTAAGCTGGGTCCCCCCTGGAAACAGGGATGATTCAGGGATGATTTGTATTGCGCCGGATGCACTTTTGAGCTATGATTTGGCTTGAGGAAAAAAGGGAACGAGTCAAAAGAATGCGAGAATTACGGAGCCGTATCCTTTCACTAGGGTCAGTGCGGTGTACACCAGAAGGCAGGAGTCGCGTAAGAAAAGTGGGAGTTACGTCCGCAAGCGGGAGTTGCGCGAGACAACCGAAATTGCGAAAACAGGCGGACGAGAGTGATTTGAGAGGCGAGAGTGATTTAAGAAAGGTTGATGGCCATGATATCAAGTGAGATGCGCGAACAAGTGGAAAACAGTTCCCTCATTCGGGCTATGTTTGAGGAGGGAAGACGCCTGGCGGAAATCCACGGAGCGGAGAATGTCTTCGACTTCAGCCTCGGAAACCCCAGTGTGGAACCGCCGGTCGCGGTCAAAGAGGCAATTCTGGCAATCACAAAGGGTGAAGATCCTAAGAGCATACACGGATACACGAATAACTCGGGTTATGAAGAAGTGCGAGCGGCCATTGCAAGTTCCATCAACGAGAAATTTAATACGGCTTTGACGCAGAACAATATTGTCATGACGGTTGGGGCGGCGGGTGGACTCAACGTCCTGTTTAAGACCTTACTTAACCCAAAGGATGAGGTCATTGTCTTTGCCCCGTTTTTTGGGGAATACAGAAACTATGTCAGAAACTATGCGGGTGAACTGGTGGTGGTCTCTCCTAACACCGTAGATTTCCAGCCCAATCTGGAAGAATTCAAAGAAAAAATCACTCCCCGAACCAAAGCGGTGCTCATCAATTCTCCCAATAACCCGACCGGTGTCGTGTATTCGGCAGAAACTGTCCAAAAACTGGCTGAAATACTGAATACGAAGCAGAAAGAATTTAATAGCGACATTTACCTCATTTCCGATGAACCGTACCGGGAACTGGCCTATGATCAGGTTAAAGTGCCTTATCTGACCAAATATTACGCCAGTACCATCGTCGGCTACTCTTTCAGTAAATCCCTTTCTTTACCCGGCGAGAGGATTGGTTATTTGGTGATCCCTGACGAGGTGGCGGATTTTGCGAATGTCGTTTCCGCCGCGAACATTGCTACACGCATCTTAGGTTTCGTCAATGCTCCTTCGCTGTTCCAGCTGGTTGTGGCAAAATGCTTAGACGCCCAAGTGGATCTCGGGGCCTACAACAGAAACCGTGAGACCCTGTATAATGCGCTCTTATCCTACGGTTATCAATGTATTAAGCCGCAAGGCGCCTTTTATCTTTTTGTTAAGAGTCCTATAGAGGATGATGTGGAATTCTGTAACCTGGCCAAAAAGAAGAACATTCTCATTGTACCAGGTAAGTCCTTTGCCTGCCCGGGTTATGTCCGGATTGCCTATTGTGTGGCTTACCAGACGATCGAAAGAGCGTTGCCGGGTTTCAAAGCACTGCTGCAAGAAGTATCAAAGAAATAGGGTCAACTACTTGTGCAAGTGACATGGCGAAAGTTCAGGCTCGCGGGGGTCCGTTCTTTACCTGTGCCGGAGAGGCTCGGGCATGAATAAGGAATGGAGAAGGGTGAACTACTCCGGCTAACGCTTCGTTAGGAAGCGGGGACTTCGCCCCGACGAGAGGGGGCCGAGCGCCCACATGTGGAAGTGGAAGCAGGCTAAACAAGGGTACCCTCTCGGCGGGCTCCCTGCAGTGCTCTCATATGTGGAAGCGGAAGTCTCGTGATTGGATAAAAAGCGCTAGGGTACGGATGAAAAGAGGTCGAAGAGGTCGAAGATGAAGCATACAGTTACCATCCGGGACGTTGCCAAAAAGGTAGGCGTATCGGCTTCGACCGTTTCCCGGGTCATTGCCAAGAGTCCCCTGATCAGTGAGGAGACACAGGAAGTGGTACGGCAGGCGATGAAAGATTTGGGCTATTTTCCGAATGCCGTGGCACGCAGCCTGGCGAATGCCGAAACCCGCACCATCGCCGTCGTCATGCCTAGTTCAGCGGAATTGGCTTTTCAAAATCCTTTTTTTCCGGAGGCTATTCGCGGCATCGGGAGTGTGACCAGCGAACAACGCTATGACCTGCTCCTGCTCACTCCGGTCACGGCCGAAGATGAGTATCAGGAAACCCTGCGTGTCGCCAAGGAACGCAGGGTGGACGGCATAATTTTTCTCTATTCCCGTTCGGACCAAAAGGTCCTGGCAGAACTGGCGGAGATGGGATTTCCTCAGGTTGTGATCGGGCGTCCTCTTGACAATTTGTCTGTGGCCTGGGTGGACAATGACAACATTGAGGCCAGTCGGCTGGTGACCGCGGAGTTAATCCGGTTGGGTCATCGAGTCGTGGGTTTCATGTCTGGTCCACCGCATTTTGTCGTTTCCCAAGACCGACTGGAAGGATATAGGCGGGCGCTGGCCGACAGCGGTATAAAATGGGATCCGGCGTGCGTTTGTGCCGCAGATTTTGTGGAAGAGGAAGGGTATCGGGCGGCGGGACAGCTGTTGGATGTGCGTCCAAACTTAAGCGCGGTGGTGACGATGGACGACATTATGGCTTTCGGGGTGATGCGCGCCGCTCGTGAGCGCGGTTTGCGGTTGCCGCAGGATCTATCTGTAGTAAGTTTTAACAACTCACCGCTGGCCCAACATATGACCCCACCGCTTTCCTCGGTTGAGATTCAGGCCCATGAATTGGGGGCCACCGCGACTCGCTTGCTTCTCCGGCAGTTGCAACAGCAAGGGGCAACTCCTGAGCATTGTTTTGTCCAGGTTTCACTGGTGCGGCGGAATTCAATCGCTCCGGTTAAATTTTTGTGAGTCAAGTGAATTTTCCGGAAGGGAATTGCGCAAAAAGAGCGAATATATATCTTAGCGCAACCGTTTGCATCAAATGGTTTTTTAGGGTCTTGTGCAACCGGTTGCAGGAACAAACCCTCGGCGGGTGACAAAATCATATGGAGGTGGACTCAGTGGAGGGATTGAGAGGAGGTGAAGGGGAAGCCGGATTGTTCATTTCTATCAAAAAAAGGGGAGGAACCAGAATGTCAAAGAGTAAGAGTAAGGCCTTATCGGGTATCGTTGCCTTGATTTTAGTCCTCACGACCTTCCTCGGTGGTTGTGGTTCGGTTAAGACGCCCACCACAGCGCCGGGTAAGGCTCAGGTTACGCTTAATCTTTGGGAACAGATGGAACAGCCTGTCGGGAAGGCTTTCGATGCACAAATGAAGATTTTCGAACAAGAGAACCCTGGGATTAAGATCAACCGGGTGCATTATCAGACAGAGGATTTGAGGAGTCAGTTCCAGACGGCTGTGCTCTCGGGAAAAGGACCTGAGCTGATCTATGGGCCCAACGATAATATGGGGCCTCTCTCGCTGGGCAAACTCATCATCCCTCTCAATCAGTTTATGGGGCAGGATTACTGGAACAAATTTGACCCCGGTATTTTGGACACTGTCAAGATTGGCAATGACATATGGGCCGTGCCGATCGTGAATGGCAACAATTTAAGTTTACTGTACAATAAGAAATTGGTCCCCAAAGCTCCGCAGAGCTTTAATGATATCATCGCTTTGGCCAAGAAGTATAATGACGGAAAAACTTATGCGATGGTGACCAATGAAAATGAACCCTACTGGTTCGTGCCTTTCTTAGGAGCCTACGGCGGGAAAGTGTTTGATAGCAATGGTAAGATAACCGTCGATACCCCCGCGATGATAAACGCGTTTAAGTATTTGCGTGATTTGAAATATGTCTACAAGGTGATGCCTAAACAGGAGAGCCAACAAGTGGCGGAAGGCCTGTTTAAAGAGGGAAAGGCAGCGACATTGATCGACGGAGCCTGGTGTTTCAGTGATATGCACAAGACTTTGGGCAAAGATTTGGGCATAACGTTATTTCCGAAGGTTGGTGATACAGGTAACTATGGGTCGCCTTATTACGGCTCTACAGGTTTCTCCGTATCAGCCAACGTCAAGGACCCCAAAGTGAAAGACGCGATCAAAAAGTTCTTCGAGTTTGTGACCTCCAAGGGTTTCCAAGTAAACTTTGCGCAGCAAATGGGGCAAATGCCCTCCACGACAGAGGCACTGAAAGATCCTTCGATAACCAGCGATTCGTTTATCAAAATGTCCATTGAACAAATGAAACACGGCACGCCCATGCCGATTCAGGCGGAAATGCGGGCGGTTTGGGATGCCATGAGACCGGAGCTTGAAGCTGTTATGGCCAATCAAAAGACACCCGCGCAGGCGGCCAAAGACATGCAGACTAAAGCGGAACAACTCGCCAAGGATTTGACGAAAAAGTAACTCGAAGCACGTTATGAAAGTGCACGTTGTCCGGTAATGACGGTCAAAAGCGGAGTCTGCCCCCGCCAAAGCAAAGTATGGGGGTATCACTCCGCTTATGAAGCTTGAAGAAAGAGAGACACTTCGCTAGATTCAGGTTCTAGCGGAGTACCACTCCCGCTTATGAAGCGTGTGGAACCCGGTGGAAGCGGGAGCCTCGCCCTTGGATGAACAGCAGGGAAGTCGCGGATGGGCGTGGTAACCATCCATTGCTTCGTCACGCTGGGGTCGGTTGGTCTAAAAAGGAGGAGCAGGGGATGGAAAGAAGAACCAGGAAGAAACCCAGCATTGTTCGCAAAAATCCCAGACGCAGAAGGACAAGATCCCTGCAACAGAAGTGGTGGACTCCATACCTTTTTGTGAGCCCGTCTTTTCTGATTGTGCTCTTCATTATCCTCCTTCCCCTTCTCTTTGAGTTCATCATGTCGACCTTCGACATCAGATTGCAGAACATGATGAGCCTAAAAGAAGTGGGGATTAACATTTTCAAGTTCCCTGGGATTTTCAAGAATCAGTTTGTCGGACTGGGGAACTACAGGGAGATCATTAGCAGCAAGGTCTTTGCCAGTGTGTTTTTGAGGACGGTTGTCTGGACCGCTAGCAATGTCTTTTTTCACGTGGTGATTGGAGTCTGGCTGGCCGTCTTGCTGAATCGCAAATTGCCTGGGAAGTCTGTTTTTAGAGTTCTTTTGGTTCTCCCTTGGGCTATCCCGGAATACGTCGCGGCTGTAACCTGGAAAGGAATGCTTAACTATCAATTCGGGGCGATCAATGTTCTACTGGGTAAATTGGGCATACCGGCCATTAACTGGCTGGGAAACCCGACAAATACGCTGATCGGGGCGACACTAACCAATATCTGGCTAGGTGTGCCCTTTATGATGATGATTGCCTTGGGGGGACTCCAGGGCATCCCGCACGACTTGTACGAAGCGGCGGATATTGACGGGGCAACGGGGTGGCAGAAATTCCGGCATATCACCGCGCCTTTGTTAAAACCTGTGATGGTTCCCGCCATTATCCTGGGTGTAGTTTGGACCTTCAACAAACTGAGCATCCTCTATATTCTCAAAGACGGTCAGCCCAGTGATGCGGTGAACATTCTCGTACTCAAGATGTACAGGGACGGATTTGACCTCTATCGCTATGGTTATGCGGCGGCTTTGTCTGTGGTGATATTCGTCATTCTTATTGTCTTTAGCCTTGTCTACCTCAGGGTAAACAGAACGTCGGAGGAGGCTGAACTATGAGGGGGTTCTTACGGGATAACTATTTTGAAAGAAACGACTCAACGCCTAAAATAATATTGATTTATTTGGCTTTAATCGTTATGACGTTGATCGCAATATATCCGATATTGAATATCCTGGCGGCTGCCTTAAGACCCGATAATCAGATGTTTTCTACATCTTTGGCGATAATACCTAAAGATGCGTCTTGGGCCAATTTTAAAGCAGCTTTTACGCAAATTCAGCTTATGCGTTGGGTATACAACAGCGCCTTTATCTCTCTCCTAACTACCGTGGTCACTCTATTTTTTGCAACCACGGCTGGGTATGCATTTTCGCGATATCGTTTTTTGGGACGGAGTGGCGGTATGATCGTTCTGCTTGTAACCCAGATGTTTCCGGCCACTATGATTCTCCTCCCGCTCAACATTCTGCTCACAAATCTGGATCTAAGCGACAAGCTCTGGGCGTTGGTCATCCCCTACGTCTCAACGGTGGTTCCCTTCAGCATCTGGCTTCTCAAAGGTTATTTTGACACCATTCCGGTGTCAATCGAAGAGAGTGCTTATGTGGACGGGTGCAGCACGTTCAGGACCTTCTACACCATCGTTCTGCCTTTGTCCAAACCCGCTTTGGCCGTGGCTTCCATCTTCGCCTTCATGGGGGCTTGGTCGGAATATATTGTCGTCCGGGTGTTGATCCATAACGAAAGTCTTTACACATTGCCACTTGGCCTTGTGACGCTTCAGGGACAGTACAACACACAATGGGGAGTCTATTCGGCGGCGGCACTCATTACGGTCATTCCGGTTATGGTCATATTTGTCATTCTTTCAAGATACCTTGTGAGTGGTTTGACATTGGGCAGCGTCAAGGGATAGGCGGTGGAAATAGATGAAACAGTGCCAATTTGATCGAATCGAATCGAAAGCAGATAGGAATGGAATCTTGGAATTACACTCCGGAACCCAGGTTTTGCAGATATCTCTCTGTGGGGAGTCCGTTATCCGGCTGCGCTACCACGGACTGGGGCGGTTTGATTCCCCGGCCGCGGCGGCTACAGGTTTGCCGCCGCTTCTGGTCAAAGAAGCGGTGCCTTTAGCCGTACAATGGCTGGAAACCCCGCGGGGCTGGAAGTTACAGGGGAACGGACTGAAAGTAAAGATCACAGTCGAGAGAGATCCGTTCGTTTTGACGATTGCGGATGGTGAAGGGAATATCTTGTTGTCTCAATCCGGAACGGGCGCCTACCATCAGCAAGGATCGCGCGTGTCCTCAACCTGGCGCTGGGATGGAAAAACGGTCGTTGGCCTTGGGGAAAAAATGGGCCCGTTGGATAAGCGCGGCAGGCGCTGGGTCTTGTGGAACACGGATAATGTGCCGCACTTGCCGAACACAGACCCGCTCTACCAGTCTATTCCCTGGCTGCTCAGTCCTCACTGGGGTCTCTTTGTGCAGAACAGTCACCGGACGGAATGGGATCTTGGGCAGACGCAGCCGGAGGAACTCGTGCTTAGGGCTGACGGCGGCCCCCTCGATCAGTGGATTTTCCTGGGCGAAGGTCCGCAGGCTATACTAACTCAGTGGTCGGAGTGGGTGGGCAAGATGTCCCTGCCTCCCTTGTGGGCCCTTGGGCACCACCAAAGCCGTTATTCTTACTACCCCCAGAGCCGGGTCATAGAAGTGGCCCAGACGCTGCGGGAGAGGCACATTCCCTGCGACGTAATTCATCTGGACATTGACCACATGGACGGCTATCGCGACTTCACCTGGGATCCGCGGGAATTCCCCGACCCAGACGCCATGAACCGCGAACTGCACGCTCTGGGTTATCATGTGGTGGGCATTGTAGATCCCGGGGTCAAAAAAGACGACACCTATGATGTTTGCGCCGCCGGTTTAGCCGAGGACGTCTTCTGCGCCAAAGAGACCGGGGAGGTTTTTGTCGGAGATGTCTGGCCCGGCCCGGCTCTCTTCCCCGACTTTGCCTGTCTGCGGGTGCGCGATTGGTGGGCAAAACAGCAGGCTAAACACCTTGCTCACGGTCTGGACGGGATCTGGAACGACATGAACGAGCCCTCGGTCTTCAACGTTCCGGGGAAGACCTTTCCGCCCGATGTGCGTCACGGAGAAGAAGCTGAACTCACGCACGCGGAAATCCATAACCGCTATGGCAGTCTCATGTCTCAGGCGGCCTGCGAGGGACTGCAAAGGTTTGCGCCGGAGAAACGCCCTTTCGTTTTGACGCGCGCCGGTTTTGCCGGCGTGCAGCGCCACGCGGCTGTCTGGCTGGGAGATAACTCCAGTTGGTGGTATCACCTGGCTGAGGCGGTGCCAATGTGTCTCAACATGGGGCTCTCCGGAGTACCCTTTGTGGGGACGGATATCGGCGGCTTCATGGAAGACGGCGAAAAAGAACTGCTTCTGCGCTGGATTCAGCTGGGGATTTTTACCCCTTTCTGCCGCAATCATTCCAATATCCATAGCCGGGCCCAGGAACCCTGGGCTTTTGACGCGGAGACGGAGAATATCTACCGGCAGGCGCTGGAACTGCGCTACCGACTGTTGCCCACGCTCTACACCCTGTTTGAAGAAGCGTCTCGGACCGGCGACCCCATGATGCGGGCGTTGTTGCTGGAATTTCCGAACGATGAGGTAGCTTGGCGGACTAACGACGAGTTTCTGCTGGGAAGGGATTGTCTGGTCGCTCCGGTCGTGCAGAAGGGAGCGCGTGAGCGCTTGGTTTACCTTCCCGCAGGGACCTGGCAGGAGCGGGCAACCGGGAAGATTTTCGTGGGACCGGCTCATGTGGTGGTGGCTGCGGGCTTGTCCCAGATTCCGATTCTTCTGCGGCAAGGGGCTATGCTGGCTCTCGGCTGCGGCGGACAATTCACCCGGCCCGAGCTATTGGCGGTGGAGACCCTGGAGGTCTACGCCCAGGCACCCTTTGAGCAGGAGACGAGTTTTTACGCTGACGAGGGAGAGGGCTATGCTTTCCGAGCGGGCGAATACCGGCGCTTAACAGTCAAGGGAAGTTTCGACGGGCGGACCTTGAGACTCAAAGCGGAGCAGGAAGGTAATTGGCAGCCCCAAGAGCGGGTGAAGGTCGAAATCCATTGGCGCGGAAGTGTGAGCCGACAGGAGTGGGTCTTAGCCGAAGAGTTCTGTCACATTGAAGGACAGGGTTAAGATTAATGGCGCGGCTATGGGGTCAGGCGGCCGCGACTGGCCTGAACCATGAGGCGCATGCTTACCCAGTAATTCCGTTCCGCGCGGGTGCAGGCGTTTTGCGCCCTCAGGCGGCAGTTCTCCTCGGAGAACCACCAATCGCAGCTCAGCTTGCCCAGATCTAGGTTTCTCTTGATCTCAGCGCCGATCTTGGGGCTCCAACCTCTGCTTCGGGTATAGGTCAGGACTTGTTCAGACAGGTTTTTATAAACCGGGTGAATGAAGTCCTGACTCTCTTGATCATATTCCAAATCGAGAATGGGAACGACCCCGGCCAGATCGCGGGAAATGTCAGCCAGCAAGTCCTGCTCCTCGTTGGATGAACCAATATACAGGTAGTAGAGCCTGGCCATCTGCTTTTTACCGGAAGAGCGCAGAATCCTGCCTAATCTCTGGATGCGCTGACGATCGCTGGCTGTGGAGGAAGCAATAATCCCGATGTCGGTTGCCGGTACATTCAAGCCTTCATCCAAAGCCCGGCAGCTGACGAGAATGCGAATTTGGGCATCTTGATAGTTACGCAGAATATCCCGGCGGCTGCGCTCATCCATCTCGGAATGATAGCGCCCCACCTGCCCGGGAAAGACCAGCCGCAAAGTTTCATAAAGTGTGTCCGCCAACTCAATCCTTTCGCTAAAAATCAATACCTTGGATGTGAGCGGAAGCCGGGTGAGAAGATCCTTGACACAGCTTAGCCTGGATTCCGCCCGATAGACCAAATCTTTACGCTGGAGAGCTTGGTTGAGAAATAAACGCGCCGCGTTAGCCAGTTGATGATCGTCGGATTGTTGAGCCAATTGCTCGAGACGGGCGAAAAAGTGGGGTTTGGTTAAGCCCTTGAGAAAAGGGCAGACGCCCATCAGGAATTTTAGGGCACGAACGAGTCGATCGCTTAACTCCAGATATTTCCCTTCCTCATAGGGAGTGAAGGCCAATTTGAGGTTAAAGATAGCAAATGAACTAATGATTTTGGCATTCAAAGCGTCAGTAAAACCGTATTTATAGATGACAGGTCCCAGGGCGGGAACCAGTTTTTCTTGAAAGGCGGCTGTCTCCGGGGTCGCGGACAAGCCTAGGGTGTAGTAGGGGGAAGCCGGATGCCGGGAAGGTATTTGGGACATATAATCGAAGATGCGCGAATTTTCCGGGCTGCCGTAGTGATGGCACTCATCAGCGATCAACAAGAGAGAACTGCCTCGCTGATAGTCGGCCAGGAAGTGTTTGGCCAAAGTATCGCGCGCCGAGTTTACGACATAGATCATATACTTGCGGGTGGGAGGGTCTTTGTGGATACCGGAGTAAACGCCGATCTCAGCCTTAGGCACAGCCAGATCTTCCTCCAGGCTGTGAGCCCATTGCTTGGCCAAAAAGACCTTGGGTACGACAATCTTGATTTTTAGAGCAGGCGCATTTTTTGCGGCTAATGTCTGTTCTAACCTGGCTATGGCTCCCAGGGCCAGGATAGTTTTACCGGCTCCGGTCACCACGTTGATGATCCCTTTACCTTGTTGCTGAAACCAGAGATCCAGGCATTCTTCTTGCCAAAGAAATAACCGTTTTGTCAACCGGGCATAGAAGTCGGAACCGGATTTGGTTGTTCCCGCGGCATTCTGCCTTTGTTCAAGGGGCATTCTTTTTATCACCCGTTTCCCACTTTTAAATGGATGCCGCTGCCAGTCCGCGATCTGGGACTGCGACAGCGAGAAAGGAAGGATATCTCTGTTTTGTGTCGAATTCTAGTTTAAGAAGATCATAATTTATTATACCCCGGTTCGTTCAAGCCAGGAAGGGGACGAAGGGAACAAAAAGTGGGACAAAGGAGCATGAGAATGGCTGATTATGAGGACTTACTCAAAAAGATGGCGGTGGCGGAAAAAGAGCTTAAGGATAAGATCAGTGGACTGCAAAAGCTGTATAAGAGTTTAAGTAAAAGTATGGAAAAAGGCGATCTCAAGAGTTGGAACAGGGATCTGGGGGCTATGCGTGCCAGCCTGAAGGAACAAGAAATCATGATGGAAGCCATGCAGGCTCAGGTTGACGACTTTGGCATTCGCGCTTATGTGGAAAATGGTGAGTTTGCCGAGCAGATGCTTTTATGCTGCGATCGTTTGGAAGTAGATGTCAAAGGTGAATTCCCTATGTATGAGATGTTTCCTTTTCGGGTCCGGGTGGATACCGAGAATCTGGACTTATACCTGGACCGCAAACGAGTCCAATGTTTGCGCCCTCTGGCGTTTGTGCAGGATGTCAAAGCCAGCCGGGATAAACTTCTCAAGGCCGCTTTTGATCCCAAGGGCTTTGTTAAGGAACTGGCGGCCGCTTATGACTTAATGCTACTGAAACAGAATCAGGGTAAATTGACCACCGTAGCAGTAGGAGACATATATTTGAAGAATCTCTACACTCTTTTAACCCCCATGAGGCGTTTTCGCAGGGATTATGACCAACAGAGCTTCGCTTTTGATCTGGCCCGTCTGTATGGTTCAGACCTGCGTTCTACGGAGGATGGGCGACAGTTCCAGTTTGGCCCCAGCCGCAACATCAACAAGGCGATTCGCATCTTGGATCAAGACGGCCGGGAACAGTATCTGGCTACCATTCGCTTTTTCGAACCAGTGGCGTCTGAACAAGAATTAGCCTGATCCAGCTTCCGACATCCGACTTCTGACTTCTAATTTTAGGGGGTAACAGTATTGGAGAGCACCCAATCCGCCTTGTCACGCCTTAAGAAGGGACAGGCTCCCGGTAATCGGCAAATCTTAGAGGAAATATCGGTGGGCAGCGATTTCATGCTCGATTTTTGGCGGGAAAAATATCTCGCGAGTTATCTGGTTGCGGGTGGCAGCAAGATAAAGTTTTTGACAGGCCGGACCGGCAGCGGAAAAACTCACTTTTTAGAGATGCTGGCTTTGACCGCGGAAAACCTGGGTTATATCCCGGTTAACCTTTCGGCGCTGGAAATAGGCATTCATGATTTTAAGGAAATCTATACGGCGATCTTGCGCCAGGTCAATTTGCCGGAACGACTGCGGCTGTGCAGCCACGAGGTCATCCGGCAGCTTGGCTATGAGCCTGCCAAGGTCCCGGCGGATCTTAGTTTGGCCGACTATTTGTCCGGCCAGGGCCTGTTGGATCCGCTGACTAAGCGGGAGATAAGACAGCAGCTGGAGAAAGTATTTCTTACCAACCCCCTGATGGACAACAATTTCGCTTTGGCCTGTGCTCACTTAACCGGTGGTATTTTAGGACACCCACTTCTGGAAGAAGCCAGCCGCAAACTCTTGCTTCTGTGGCTGGAGGGGAGCCGGGAAGCCAAACTGCCCTCCATCCGCCGTCTGGGCCTTTCGCCCAGCAGGATTACCAAGTACAATGCCAGACATATGCTGCGTTCCTTGGTCGAAGTCTGTTGCCTGGCCGGGTACAAGGGGTTGATTATATCCATTGATAATATGGAGGTCCTGTTGGGTGGGGAGCCGGAAAGCATGCGTTATACCCGGGGGAAACGGGAAGATGCTTACGAGAGTATCCGCGAGCTGATCGATGAAATCGATACCCTAAAACATACCATGTTCGTTTTCTCTTTCGATCGAGCCTTGATGGATGATGACAGCAAAGGGTTAAAGTCCTATCAGGCCCTGTGGATGCGGATTCAGAATGAGATTGAAAGCACCCGTTTCAACCGGTTCGCCGACATTGTGGATCTTGATCGCCTGATTGATGAGGTCTATACGCCTGAGAGGATTGTGGAGATGTCTACCCGCCTGGCCCAGGTGATCAACCGCCTTGATGAAGAGGCCAGCCCCATCGACATGAGCACAGCGGAGGAACTCTATGCCAGGTCGAAGTTTGGCAAAGTATCTTTGCCCAGGCGGGTCGTCCTGAGTACTTTGCGGGAAGGAGCAGAGCAATAATGGATTTCGAGGCTCAGCGGGTTATTGAGGCTCTGCGCTCGGGAGTTTCTTCCCGGGCGGTGGGACACTATTTCTCCTCTGCCCGTCCCGAACTCATGGAACAGATCTCTCACCAGTTAGATCGAGTGAAAGATGGCGGTGAAGCGAGTGGTATGGTCGTCTCCGGGAAATACGGAGAAGGTAAGACCCACCTTCTGAATACCGTGTTTAATATGGCCCATAGCAACAATATGGCTGTCAGCCTGCTTTCCCTGAGTAAAGAGACCCCCTTTGACAAACTCTATCTGGTTTATCAGAAACTGATCAGCAACACGTATCTGCCTCAGCGCCTGCAGCCGGGATTTCAGCATGTGTTGCAGGAAATGACCCCGAACAACCCTACGGCCGTCGATCTGCTTTCCTTCACCGGCAAGCATTTGGAAACTGATAAGCTGTTTTTCGTTTTACGTTCTTACCTAAATGTGGATGATCCGGATGACAAATATTTACTGATGGCCGATCTGGAGGGTGACTTCATCAACAATACTTACTTGCGTCAAATCTACAAGAGGATCTTTTCCCAACCGGTCCGTTTCACTGTTCCCTTCAGCAAAACCCGTCATAGTATGGACTACTTCACGATGCTGAGTCATCTGTTTAAATTGCTGGGTTTCAACGGGTGGGTCATACTGTTCGACGAAACCGAGTTGCTGGGCCGTCTCGGTAAAAAGTCACGCCTCAACGCTTACAAAAATATGGCCTCTTTCTTGTTTCCCGACAAATATTCGAGGTTGGAGTCCACTTTTACGATGTTTGCCCTGGGAGCCTCTTACCGGGAAGATGTCATAGAATCTAAGCATGACTTTGACAACCTCACGACGGTCTATGTGGATCGGGTTCAACGTGAGCCCATTGAGAAGGTGCTGAACCTCATCGTGAGCGCACCCCAGTTGCAGCCGCTTAACCAGGATGAAATCCTGAAGGTTCTGGAACAGGTCCAGATTTTTCATGGTCGGGCTTACGACTGGCAGCCTCATCTGGATGTGCGTGAGGTCTTAAAAGCTTCGGCCAACCGGGGCTACTTGCTGAGAACCCGCATTCGCGCCGCTGTAGAAGTGCTGGACCAGCTTTACCAGTACGGTGAGGCGGGCGATATCCGGATCAATGACCTGGGAGAGCCACACTATCAGGAAGAGGAATTGCCTTCTCTGGATGGCTGCATTGTCGATGAAAATTGATGTCACTTGCACCCAAAGTGCTTTTGAGTTATTATGAAGAAAATGTTGAACTCACGTTGCCGGCGATATCGTGAAACGAGTCGCACGGTTTGTGGGGGAGCTTTTCCGGTGTGCCGGTTCACTCACTTACCCGTTCGGAGGGACGAGTGAGGTCATGAACCCAGAATGGTTACCTGGATAAGAACTGAAACGAAATTGACCGCTTGGATCAGTGGGACCGAGACGGTGTGCAGGAAAAGCCCAGGCACCTTCACGCCAATTGGAGGTGCCTGGGCCATTTTCATGCTCTGACGGTGCCACCTTGGTGGCTAGGGAGTTAATTGCTAGCTGCGTTGTATGTTTAAAAGCGAGCTCTTTGCTTACAATAATCCTGGGGAGGTTGAGGCCAGTGTTCAGAACGATGATGAAGTCTAAGATTCACCGTGCGGTGGTCACGGAAGCCAATCTGAAGTATGTGGGCAGTATTACCATCGACGAGGCTCTCATGCGGGCGGCCGATATACTGCCTAATGAAAAAGTGCAGATCGTCAACAATAACAATGGAGCGCGTTTGGAGACCTATGTCATTCCCGGGGGGGAAAATTCCGGCATCATTTGCTTGAACGGAGCCGCGGCGCGCTTAGTGCAGGTGGGCGATGAGGTGATCATTATTTCGTACGCTATCTTCACGGACGAAGCCGCCGGCCAATACAGGCCCAAGGTCGTCTTTGTCGACGCCGAAAACCGGCCGCTAAAAGTTGCGCCGGAGGAGAAGCACGGGGAATCCTGACATCCGGGCAGGCGTCGCACCTCAGGGGGTGCAGACATAGATGGCTGCCCGCTTACCGACATCAAGCCGCTCTACGGCGGAAAAGACACCGCGCATTTCTGTTTCCCCTCTGTGAATGAAATTGAAATAATCCCCGCCTTCCGCCCACTCGGCCAGATCCGTGAATAGCCCCCGCTGTGAATTGTAATCATAAAAGAGGATCTGTTGTCTGGCCAGACGCCGTGCCTCCAGCATAACCTTCAGGCGCAGTTCGGCTATCAAGCCATGCAGAACATAAGCGGAGACGACGAGGTCAAAGCTTTTGTCCGGAAAAGGCAGGCCGGTCGTGGCATCGACTTCTACCAGCTCAACCAGGCCGCCGCTCGACTTGGCCGCGGCTCCCAGCATGTTTTTCGAGAAATCGACGCCGGTCGCCTTATATCCCAATTTGGCAAAACAGGTGGCAAATGCTCCGGTGCCGCAGCCGATGTCCAGCACTGTAGGCGCGGAGGTTTGGGGTAAGTCCGGTGGCGGCATAGCACCTTTTTGGTACGAGGATGCCGAAAGGTGGGAGGATGCCGGAAGTTTGAGGAATTCCTGCTGCCCTTCCAGGACCTGACAGTAGTTCGTAAGCTGACCTTGAAAGAACAAATTGTAAACTGGGGCAATGAGGTTAAATATGCGAAGGTGGTGTTCCTGCTGACGTTTCCGCTCTGCCAATTCAAATCTTGTCCTCATCATAATATTGACTTCCTCCCCGCGTTGAAACGCGAGGATTCCCAAGTCTCCTTGCGGAGCTTGGCAGGTCGTACAAGTGGCCTCTATGCGGTCGCCGTTAGGCCGCCGCTTTACTTGTTCCTTATGCTCGAAACTTTTACCCCGGCAAGCCTTTCTGCCGAGAACCCCATAGTTTCAGTTTTCAAAGAACCGAGTATATTTTACCACAAACCAAGCCAATATGCATGTCATGGTTTGAGGGAAGCGTTCTCGTCAGGGAAGCGCTTTCATCCCCGGAATCGAAATTCCGAGGTTCTCTGGCGCACCTTCTATAAGGGGGGTTGAGTGAGATGTTGGAAAAAGGAATTTGTGCTTTTGCCGGTCTGGGCTATTCCCCGGAGCAGAACAGCCGCTACCTGCGTCTGGCGAGAGAGTGCGGGTTTACAAGACTCTTTACCTCCCTGCAGATTCCGGAGGCCAAGGTGGGGAACCTTGAGGAGGAATTCCGGCTTTTAGTCGCGGAGGCGGCAAGGCTTGGGTTTCAGACCACCGCGGATATTTCGCCCGCAACGTTCAATCTTCTGGAAGTGGACTTGTCCCGGCCGGAACAGCTTCACACCCTCGGCTTGCAGGCGCTGCGGCTGGATTTTGGCTTTTCGCCAGCGGAGATAGCCCGCTTGTCTAAGGAGAGTGGGCTCGAGCTCGACCTCAATGCCAGTACGATCAGTGAAGATGTCCTGGAAGCGATCATGGGAGCGGGGGCCGATTCCACCCGGCTGCGGGCCTGCCATAATTATTACCCGCGGCCGGAAACCGGCCTTTCATACGAGTTCTTTGCCGAGCGCACTCAGATCTGTCACACCCATGGAATTCGCGTTTCAGCCTTTATCCCTTCTCGCGCCAACCCGCGCGGTCCGATTTATGCGGGGCTGCCGACGCTGGAGGCACACCGGCATTGGGAGCCGCTCCAAGCGGCTAAGCAGTTGGCGGCCGAGGGTTTGGAGGGGATTCTCTTCGGGGATCCATTGGCGACAGCCGAAGAATTGACCGAAGTCGGCAGGGTGGACTCGTCTCTTATAGAGATTCAAGTGAAGACCAAGCCTGGACTCACGGAAAATGAACGGAAAATTCTCTTTGCCCCCCGGCATACAAACCGGCCGGACCCCGGCGAACGCGTCGCCCGCTCGCAAGAGGCCAGGGGGTTGTGCCGGGAAGAGATTCCGGCTCACCTGCAAGGATCACGGCCGCGGGGAAGTGTTACGCTGGATAATTCCGGATATCGGCGCTACATGGGAGAACTGCAAGTGGTTATGAAGGATCTGCCTGCCGATCCCAGGGTCAATGTGGTGGCCAAGGTCATCCCGGAAGAAATGTTTCTGCTCGATGCGCTGAAGCCGGGACGGGCTTTTTGCTTCAAGGAGAAAACGGAAAAGCGGGTGGACAAGGGATGAACCTAGACGAGATCTTGACGGAAGCGCGCAACCCGAATACGGAAAAGATCGATCAACTGCCTACAGAAGGGATCCTGCGCCTCATCAATGAAGAGGATCTAAAAGTCGCCCCCGCCGTGGGGCGGGTCCTTCCCCAAATTGCCCAAGCAGTAGAGTGGATCGTGGAAAGCCTGCGGGCAGAAGGGAGACTTTTCTACCTGGGGGCGGGCACTAGCGGCCGCCTCGGTATTCTTGACGCCTCAGAATTGCCGCCAACCTACGGGATTTCCCCGGAACAGGTCCAGGGGCTCATCGCGGGCGGGGAAAAGGCTGCCTTTCGCGCGATTGAAAACGCGGAGGATTCACCAGCAATGGGGGTGGAAGATTTGAGGGCCCGCGGCTTACGGGGAAAAGACGTGGTGGTCGGTCTTGCGGCCAGCGGGCGGACGCCGTACGTTCTCGGGGGACTGCGGTACGCGCGCGGTTGCGGCTGCCACACTGTCGCCGTGGTCTGCACGCCGGATTCGGAAATGCAAAAGGAGGCTGAACTTACGATCGCGGTTTTGGTTGGCCCGGAAGTTATCATGGGTTCAACCCGGATGAAAGCGGGTACTGCCCAGAAGCTCGTTCTGAACATGCTGACGACCACAGCCATGATCCGCCTGGGCAAAGTCTACGGCAATTTGATGGTGGATGTCCAAGCCACGAACGCAAAACTGGTTGAACGTTCCCAAAGAATTGTCTGTCTGGCCACCGGTGTCAGCAGGGCAGAGGCCGAGAAGGCGATTGAACTGGCGGGCGGTTCTGTTAAGACAGCCGTGACCCTGCTCCTGGCCGGGGTCTCCGCCGAGCGGGCCGAGGCAGCTTTGAACGCGACAGATGGGATTGTTTCCCAGGCGTTAAAACATCTGAGCGGTTTACTATGAGAATCGATAACGTTTATGAGATGCTGAAGAAACTTTGTCTCGAACAGGACCGGAATCTCGGGCGCGTTCACGGGGTCTCCGCCCGGGAGATCGCGGCACGTTTAAACCTGCAGCGAACCAATGTCTCAAGTGATTTAAACAAGCTCTGTCTTGAGGAAAAGATCGCAAAAACGGCGGGCAAACCGGTTTTATACAGGCTGAAGGAGAGCGATATCTTAGCCGGCAGGAGCGCTGGTAACTTCACGGACGCCTTTGGCAGCGTCATCGGGGCGGAGCTCAGTCTCAAGAACGCGGTCCGGCAGGCGAAGGCGGCGATTATCTATCCGCCGAAAGGTTTACACACTTTGCTGTTGGGTGAAACAGGTACGGGGAAGTCAATGTTTGCCGAGATCATGTTCGAGTTTGCCAAAGACGAAGGGAGGATTAAGCGCAATGCGCCTTTTGTCGCTTTTAATTGCGCCGACTATGCTCACAATCCCCAACTTCTGATGTCACAGTTGTTTGGTGTCCGAAAAGGGGCCTACACGGGTGCGGACAGGGAGCGGAGCGGGATTGTTGAGAAAGCGGACGGCGGCATTCTCTTTCTTGATGAAGTGCACAGGCTCCCCCCAGAGGGGCAGGAAATGCTTTTTTTCCTCATTGATAAGGGTTTATATATGAAGCTGGGGGAAACCGAAGCCCAGCACCGGGCGGAGATTCTTATCATTTGCGCCACGACGGAAAATGTGGAGTCGACCCTTTTGAAGACCTTTACCCGCAGGATACCGATGGCTATCAATCTGCCGCCGCTAAAGGATAGGACCTTCAAGGAGCGGTATGAATTAGTCGAATACTTCTTCAATACCGAAGCTTCGCGGATCGCTACCGAGATCGTGGTCACTCCCAATGTGATGAAAGCCTTTCTCCTTTATGACTGCCAGGCCAATATCGGACAGCTGAAAAGTGACGTCAAGCTCTGCTGTGCCAAGGCTTTCCTCAGTTTTATCATGAAGCGGGAGGGGCAGGTATGGGTCCACAGTGAGGATTTACCGGACTATATCCGCAGGGGTTTATTCAAGTATAAAGAGAACAAGGACAAGATCGACCGGTATGTGGGAGACGGAAACGTTACTTTTGCCTTCGGCAAGAATGAGAGAAACATGGTGGAGGAGGGGGGCTACAATTTCTATGAAGCTCTGGAAGAGAAACTCAACGTACTCGAACTGAACGGGCTTGACGACAAGGAAATTAAACTCATCATGGGCCTGGATATTGAAACTTACCTGAAAAAGTACCTTCTGAACGCCGAGAAGAAGAACTTGGAGGATCTCTATAAGCTCGTTGACAAGAGAATCGTGAATATCGTGGACGATTTTCTGGTCTATGCTTCGAAAAAGCTCAAGCGGGAATTTAGCCCCCGAATTTTGCATGGCCTTTCCATGCACATTGCCAGTTCCATTGAGAGGTTGTCCAAGGGTAAAGCGATTCAAAACCATCAGCTGGAAGAAATCAAGAGGTCTCATAAAGCGGAATACGAATTGGCGCAAGGATTGAAAAAAAAGCTGCAGAATGAATTTAAAGTCGACTTCCCTGAAGATGAGGTGGGCTTCATCGCCATGTTGTTGTCCCTCGATGAAGAGAAGGACAAGAGTGAGGAAGGCGTGGGGGTTCTGGTGGCTATGCACGGCGAGTCGACCGCTACCTCCATGGTCAATGTCTGCAACCGCCTTTTGGGTGTGGACTATGCCGTGGGCTATAATATGCCGCTTGAGCAAAAGCCGGAGACAGCGCTGGAGGAAATAACCGCTCTTGTGAAAAAACTGGACCGAGGTAAGGGGGTGCTCCTCATGGTGGACATGGGCTCCCTCGTGTTCTTCGGGGACATGATTCGCGAACGCCTCGGCATACCCGTGAAGACGGTCCGCATGGTCTCGACCCTGACAGTCATTGAAGCGGGGAGAAAAGCCATGTTGAGTGCCCCTTTGGAGGAAGTGTATCGATCTGTATCCCCGCTTCAGCCTGGCTGGGATCCGCTTCCGGAGAGCGAGATCAGGCCTGATTCAGGTGAGAAAGAGGATGTGGTCATCACGGCTTGCCTTACGGGCGAAGGGACGGCTCTGAAGTTAAAGTCCATTTTGGAAAACAAATTTAACCTGGGCGAAAAAAATATCGAGGTCATTCCAATCGATATTGCCAGTCAGGCTGAATACAGGCGCAGGATTAAAAGAATCGCGCGGGAAAAGAACGTGCTGGCGGTCGTCAGCGCCATCAAACCGGATGAAGATTCGCTCCCCTATCTTTCAACGACGGATCTTTTGGACGAAAGGAAAATCGAAAAAGTAAAGGAGAAAATTGAGGCCCTGAGCAGCACGAAACTCATCGCCAATATGACGGACGTCATAAGAGAAAATGTAAGGATAGATGCCGACAAGTTCGGCCGGGTTTTTCAACGCTTCCATGCCGACCTCCGGCACAGAGGTGTCCGGGCCGACCACAATACACTGACCGGGCTGATGTTACACATAGCGTGTGTGATTGAACGAGTTCAGAGTGGAAAGGAATTACATCGTCTGAAAAATTACCGCGGCTTAATCAGGGATAATCCCGAGAGATTCCGGCTTGTGCGGGAGACGACGGGGCTTTTCGAACACGAGTTTGCGGTTCAGCTGTCAGATGCGGAATGTGTGAGTATTATGCGGATCTTATTTGCCTTGTGAACCAGATGTTGGCCGCCTGTGACACCCTGTGACACCCTGTGATACCCCATGATACCCTGTGACACCCTGTGATAACCCTTGATACCCCGTGATACAGATATGTGTATCATGGCAGCCTCGGGACAATACGGATCAATTCGGTAAATGAGATGGCCCACAGAAGCTTTTCCCAGCGAGCTTCGCGGGCTGTTTAATTTTTTGGCATGAGAATTGCAATAATCTGCAACCTAGATGTGACTTCTAACAAGTCCAGACAAAAGTTCAGAAAAAACGGTTCAGGAAAGGAGAACGAAAGATGAATATCTTGCTCGTTTGCGTGGCCGGGATGTCCACGAGTCTGCTCGTTAAGAAGATGGAAAAAGAGGCTGCAGCCAGAAATTTGCAGGCCAGGATTATGGCCAAGCCCATTGATGACCTGGAAAATGTTATTGACGGCTTTGATGTCGTTCTGGTAGGACCGCAGATCAAGTACAAAGAGAAATATGTTAAAGAAATCGCGGAGCGCCAAGGGAAAAAGTATGCCGTCATCCCCTTCACCATGTACGGAATGGTGGACGGAAAAGGGGCATTGGACCTGGCTTTGAGGTTAATGGACTAGGAGAAAGGCTAATGGACTTAGGAGATGAGAATAATGGATTTTGAGGAAGTGGTATTTACTTTAATCGCCCGCTCCGGCAATGCCAAAGGGCTGTGCTTTCAGGCCTTGGACGCGGCCAGAAAGGGACATCCGGATGAGTCTGACGCACTTATGGAGAAAGCGAAAGAGGAGCTCTTGGCAGCACACCATGTTCAGACGGAGCTGATTCAGGAGGAGGCGTCCGGCGCAAAACATGAGATGAATCTCTTGATGGCGCACGCCCAGGACCATCTGATGAATGCCTCCTTGGCCAAGGACCTGATCACGGAACTCATCCTCATGTACAAAGAGACGGCCAAACATGACTAATATTTCGGGAGGTGGACCGAATGTCATTTATCGACAAAACAAGCAAGATCATCGAGGACAAGATTGCCCCCCCGCTCATTAAAGTTTCTGAGAATAAATATATCGACGCCATTCAGAAGACCTTCGTGTCGTTTATGCCGCTTCTTATTATCGGGTCTGTCTTTATTCTGATTGCGGCCTTGCCGATTCCCGGCTGGGATAAGATCGTGGCTCCGCTGAGCGGTAAGCTTTGGGGAGCCGTAAACAGCACCTTCGGCCTGATGTCCATCGGTATAGCTTTGGGTGTGGGTTACTACCTTTCTTCTTATTATCACAAGAAAGACAGCGAAGTGGATCCTTTCTCCGGTGCGCTCATAACCTTGTTCTGCTTTTTGAGCCTCTATCCGGTCGGTGCGAACGCCAACGGGTCAACTTTCATTACTGCCGATAATCTGGGCAGTACGGGTATTTTCGCCGCCATCATCGTCGGGATCATTACCGTGGAAATTTACAGAATTCTCATCAACAAAAGAATAACTATCAAGATGCCGGAGGGTGTTCCTCCCATGGTGGCGGGTGCCTTTACCGCGCTCATACCCGGCTTCGTGGCCATAACCCTGTGGTGGTTGGTGAGACAGGTCATGAACATCGACATTCCGGTCCTGATCATGAATGCTTTCAAACCGCTGGTGGCGGCAGGCTCCAGTGTCTATGCCCAAGGGGCGGCTTTCCTGATTGACCGGCTGCTCTGGTTCGTTGGGATCCACGGTACAAATGTCGTAACATCCGTCATGGAGCCGATCTGGACTCAGATGTTGGCCCAAAACGTGGCCGCCGTCAAGGCCGCGCTGCCGGCACCCGAAATTGTCACAGAACCCTTCCTCAACGTTTTTGTCCGGGTGAGTTTTCTCCCGCTGATCGTGCTTATGCTGCGGTCAAAAGTAAAAAGATACCGGACCTTGGGGAAACTGGCGCTTCCTGCCGCGGTATTCAATATCGCGGAGCCGATCATGTACGGACTTCCCCTGGTGCTGAACCCGCTCCTCTTTATTCCCTGGATCGTCGGTTATATGTTTGTCTTTGTCTTCGACTTCGTTATGGTTGCCATTCATCTGGTACCGGTTCCTTATATTATGGTTCCTTGGACTATGCCCGGACCGATTGCCGCTTTTCTGGGGACCGGGGGCAGTGTAGCCGCGGCGATCCTTTCGACTGCAAGTTATGTCATCATGGGCTTCATCTGGTACCCGTTCTTCAAGGCCCTTGAGAAGAGGACGTTGAGGGAGGAAGGAAATGAAGAGTCTGACTCTGGTATGAATTTGGGCTGAAGCAGAGGTGAGTTTTAATGTACAAGATCCGGAGTTACTCCTACAAAGATGAGAAAGAAGTCCTTAAGCTGTGGAATATCTGCCTCACCCGTGACCCCATTAACCGTGACGTTTTTCATAAGAAAGTCTTGCTCGATCCGAACTTTGAGGAAAAGCTCTGTCTCGTGGCGGAGGCCGACAGACAGATAGTGGGCTTTATTCTCGGGATGGTGCGCAAGTATCCCTATGAAGAGAGAGGACTCGAGCCGGAGAGAGGGTGGATTTCTGTCGTCTTTGTTCACCCGGCCCTACGCAGGGAGGGCATTGCCCGGGCTTTAGTGGAAAAGGTGGAAGATGAATTGAGGAGACTCGGCCGCAAAAACGTAACCCTCGCGTCCTACAGTCCGAATTACTTTTTTCCGGGTCCGGACAAAGACGTCTATGGCGATTCCATCGAGTTCTTTCAGAAGATGGGCTATGAGGTATTGGGCGAAGCTGTGGGCATGGATGCCGTCCTCTATGATTTTAGTATTCCGCAGCGCGTAGCGGAAATGGAACGGGCATTGGAGGCTGCCGGGTATCGGTTTGAAATCTTCGATGGAACCTACACCCTGCCCTTGCTTAGGTTTCTTCATGAGCATTTTCCGGGGGGCTGGGTCAGGAATGTCCGGGATACTCTCCTCAAGGGGCGAGGGGAAGAGAGGCTCATGCTCGCCTTTGACAAGGAAGGAAAAATCGTCGGCTATTGCCAGAGGGCGATGGACGATCTGGCAGGGCATTTTGGTCCCTTCGGGGTGGACGAACGCTTGCGGGGGCAAAAGATAGGAACGGTGCTCTTTTACAAAATGCTATTTGACATGTATTCTCGGGGTATCTACCATGTCTGGCTGGCTTGGACGGACGGGGAAGCGCAGAAGTTTTATGAGAGAGCGGGCATGAAAGTAAACAAGAGACACGCTGTCATGAAAAAGTCTTTGAAGTAGGGGGCAGTAAGATGGAGAAGCATATTATGGTGTTCGGTGCCCACGCCCTTGATGCTGAACTGATGGGCGGGCCGGTCTTGGCGAAATTCTGTAAGCGAGGTTACCAAGGCACAATTGTTCATCTCACCCGGGGGGAACGGGGGAACCCGAAAAAACCTCCGGAGGTTTACGGGAAGCAAATTGAAGAAGAGATGGTGAGAGTGGCGCAAGGCCTCGGAGCACAAGCCGTGTGGATGGGTTACCCGGCCGGCTCTCTGCCTCCCCTTGAGCAAATTGCTCTCGACATCTGCAAACTCATCCGGGAGAAGAAGCCCACCGTCGTGATCACACACTGGCGCGGGAGCCTCCACCCAAGACATGTGCTCACCCATGATGCGGTCGTTGAAGGGATTCGCCTAGCCGCCGACGGGAAGATTGAGACGGGGAGCAAGGCCTATAAGGTGCCTCATCTGTACTTTGGCGAGAATTGCGAGGACCTGAACGGATTTATTCCTCAAGTCTATATCGACATTGAAGACACTTTCGAAGAGTGGTTTGCGGCTTTAAGAAACTATGAACTCTTCAGGGGAGGTATATTGAGCGTCCCCTATGAGGATTACTATCGAACGATGGCGAAAATCAGGGGAATTGAAGTAGGACTTAAGCTTTGCCGGGCCTTTATGGTCGCGCCGCACGTGCAGGATTCGTTGGATGAATAGGCATAGGGTTCACGGAATAGGGTTCACGGAAATAGCCGGCACAAGCCGGCTATTTCTTTACGAGATATTCAGAAAAACTTTTTGTCCGGCCGGTTGGCTGACACAAAAACCCGCAGACTTGAGGAGGGGCCTGCGGGCCAGCTGAAGCTTACGGTGTCAAAAGGTTCACGTCCCGGTTCGATGGGATCTGCCTTCTCCGAAAGGAACTGGTTCCCATCAATTAGCAACTGCGCCACTCGGGCTCGGGACGGAACTCGCTTTCGGAGCAGTACCTGCCCAGGGTCCGGCACCACCCCGGGGTCCTGCTCCGCCTCGAGGTCCTGTGCCACCCCAAGGTCCTGCACAAGAACCGGGAACAAAAGTGCCGTCCTGAATCGCCTTGAGGCGGGTCTGCGTCCTGTCGGATATAGCTTGTTTTTGGGCCGCGGTGAGGGGTTGGCCGTTGTTGAACTGGGGACCCGAGCCCATTCCGGGCACGGGGGCCTGGCCGTTGGCCAGTGCTTGTTCACGCAACTGCTCCCGCTGGCTGATGAAGTTTTTCGCATCCTGACCCTGCTCTTTGGTCAGCAGCCCGGCACCGACCTCCTTATCGACGATCTGCTGTTGAAGGCCGAACATTTGCTGCGTAAGGCTTTTGATTTGGGCCAAGCCGGATGTGTCTGTCGCTCCGAGAGCCGCTCCGGCGCCACCAACCAGGAGAACCCCGCTGAGCAGAGCAACAACCCATTTCTTCTGCATTGTCAATGTACACCTCCTTGATTTCCTTGATTGTCTCATTAGCACCTCGAAATTTCTAACCGGGACACTGCTAATATACCCAGAAATAATGGCAAAACTGTGGCAAAACGAGAGAAGCAGCAATTTTTCTTCGCCACGGTATCTTCGCATCTTCTCGGATCACCAAATTTGCTCTTGGCTATTTCATGGTGCCATGGTTCCGCCGCGGCGGAAGCGATGTCAAGTTAGCAGAATTGAGACGAATATACTCAGGGTACTCTTGCATTTACCCGTATCTGGTATATAATAATATCGTAATTGACTAATAGATGGAGATATTCGTGGGCGCACATTATTTTTGCCTGGCTGGGTAGAATATCTTCGAAAAAGAAGAAGAAGAGTGCGGGTCAAGCGGGAAAAGTAGGATCCTGGGGCGCGGAGCTCGGGGATTAGACAAGGAGGTTTTGATTCGCGACTGTTTCAGATTTCCTATCTAGGAAAAGTGAGAGTGGACCAAAGAAACCCTGAGGCAAAACAGCACAAGCTAGAAGGAAAACAGCCTTGGGGGAAAAGCAAGAATGAGATAAAAGGAGATGTCGGCGGTTATGTCCAATGTTAAGGATTCCCCGCTTCCGGGTCTGTCGAAACACGAATTGCCGGATTGGGCCTTTGAATTTCACGGACACAAGTGCCCGTTTATGCCGTTGGGCTACCGGATGGGCCGATACGCCATGGAATTGTTAGGCGTGGAAAAAGAAAAGGATCACGGCATGTTTGTCTTTTCCGAGATGGGGGAAGGGCATCCGCAAACTTGCATGATGGACGGTCTGCAAATCGCAACCGGCTGTACCTATGGCAAGAACCTTCTGACCCGGCTGAACTATGGCAAGGTCGCTGCGGTTTTCTATCATCCGCAAAAAGGTGCAGTGAGGATTAGTGTTCCGACCAAGTTCCAAGAAGAGATTGGCAAGTTTGAGTTCTTCGTTTACCGGAAGAAAGGTATAGAGCCGTCTGCCATACCCGATGAGGTTGTTGATGAAGTCGTACACTACGTGATGACCCAACCCATTGAAACCATGGCCCAGGTGCGTCAATTGCCTGACTTCAAATATGCCCCCACTCCGGGTTCTTTCAATAAGGTCGTTTGCAGCGAATGTGGGGAAACGGTATTTGAGAGGTATGCCAGGACAGTCGGTGGCAAGGTGCTTTGTATTCCCTGCTCGGGTTATGAACGGACCCTGGGCCGTAAACCCATTCTCTAGCAGGGCTGCAAAGTCGTACAACGCGACCAAAGAAAAAGCTGGGATGGGGCCCCTGGTGTGAATACCACCCAATAACGGCAAGAAGCAAAATGGATGGCTGTCGGGCCGTCGGGGATTAAATTTGATCGACGCCATGCGTGGTTTACGCTATGGTTTATGCTACGGTTTACGCGGATAAGTTCAAGCTAATTTTGAAGGAGATGCTTTTGACATGTTGGAAGTAAAAAATGAAACTCCAATCACAGATGAAGAACTCAAAGGAGCTCAGTTTTTTCATGGCCACATCTGTCCGGCCATGCCACAGGGATTAAGGGCCGGTCATTTGGCCATGGATATTTTAGGTGTCAAGCGGGCCCGCACCGGGGGTGAACTTATGATGATCGTGGAAATCGGCGACAATCACTTTTCCGGATGCCTGGCGGACGGGCTGCAATACGCCACAGGTTGCACCTTTGGCAAGAGCAATATTGTCAAGAAACCCCTGGGGAAGTTTGCCTTTACCCTGATTGACCCGAAGACCAAGCGAGCGGTCCGTGTCTCCGCGAAACATGATCGCATGAAAACTTGTCTGACTATGCCCTTTTTTGAAGAACGCAAGAAGGGGATCCCTCCCTATGATTTAGACCCCAGTGTGGTCCTGCCGCTGATCGAAGATACCCGGACGCGCGATTGGCATGAGATGTTCGATGTGACACTTTTTGAGAATTATCCCGTGGTCAAAGCCGGGGAAACTTTCGAGGCTGAGCAGTGTCATGAGTGCAAAGAAATGGTGGTGACAAATTACGCTCAAAAGCTCGGCGAAGACTGGTACTGCCAAACCTGCTTTGATGCCTTGACTCATCGCAAGCAACAAGATTAGCGGGCCATGGGCAGCAGCCGGTTTGGACAATGGGCCAAGGACCCTCTCCCACAAGGGTAGAAAAAGTTCAAAAAGTTCACTGTGGGAACCACTGGAGCCTGCCTATAGGGCCTATAGGACCTATAAACAGGCTTACTTTTATACTTTGTGGGATAAAAGAAGATTCGTTCGTGCTCAAGCAAGAAGATTCGTGCCTTCTTAGTGAAAATTGCGGCTGAATTTGTTCAAAGCCACGACTTGATCGATACCACGGTAGGGTATATAATATATAAGAGAAACATAATATTGCAATGAGGAGATGGGAAGGTTACGTGTATATTGATCGATTCGCCATTTTCGCGGCTCCACCCCATATCCTTTTAAGGGGGATGATCTTGTCAAGAGTCTCGGGGTCTTTTAGTTCGGAAAATGCTGGGAAAGATGGTGGTTTAGAATGTATCTGTACATCTGGGGATTTATGGCGACCTTAATCTTAAATTCTTTCATGTCTATGGGTGGGGTAGGGGGAGCGTTTATCCTGGTTCCGATCTTTTATTGGTTGGGGGTCCCGCTTCCGCAGGCCGCAGCGGTGGGTTTGATGCTGGGGATCTTGAACACCGGAGTCGCCTCACTTAATTTTGCCAAGGATAAACTGGTTAATTTCAAAGTCGCTATACCTCTGGTCATCTCCATCTTTGTTTTCTCGCCGTTGGGAGTCTACACATCCAACGTGGTTGACAAAAACATCTTGCTGGCCATTTTCGCCGCCTTTTTACTCGTCGCGGGTACCATGATGCTGTTCTATCACCCGAATAAGGGTGGGGCCGAGAAAGATGTGAAAACCAGGCCACTGGCCAGCATTCTCATAGGCAGCTTCGTTGGCTTTCTCAGCGGTATGCTGGGTGTCGGAGGGGGAGCTTTTCTGGGACCGTTTTTGGTTTGGATAGGCATGGATGGCAAAAATGTGGCCGCAACGAGCGCTTTTGTGGTTATGTTCTCCTCACTCGTTGGTTTTCTGGGTCACATCGGACTTCAATACAGCCACCTGAATTACTGGTTTATGGTGGTTACAGGTGTCGCATCCGTTATGGCCGGCTTCATCGGTTCCTGGCTGACCCGTTTCAAGTTGACCGGCAAGCAGGTTAAGCAGGTTATCGGTGTGTTCCAATATTTGATAGCTATCAAGATCATTGTCGATTTGGTCAAGGTTTGGGCAAAATAGGCGGCTGACTTATTGTTGTTAGCAGTGTCATTAATGCCGTTGGAGGCAAAAGAAACGGTCATGAACTGCGTCCACAAAGTAGAATGAAAATGTCACTGGAACCATCATGGCGGGGCCAAAGGCCGTCAGGCCCATTTTGAAAAAGGTGAGAAAGATTTCCGCGAGACTTATTTCCCTTGTGGCAGGTTTGCTTGTCGTTGAGGGTTGATCCATTTCAGCTCAGGCTCCTTTCGAAGTTGGTATTTTGCCATAGCAAATGCGGATATTAGAGGTATGTAGGAAGGAGGAAAGCCGGAGAGCCGGAGCGCCGTGCTTATCGCAGCTCTCCCAGGGTCAGATCAGTCAGAATCCCGGCTGAAAGGGAACCCTAGCCGGCCCTTTTTTTTGGCCGCTGGCGGGCGTGTCCCCGGTTTTAGCCGTGGGTTGCAAAAGGGTAAGCGTTTTTTGGATTTCCGCCAGCTGTGCCCCCAGAGCTTCTTTCGCCTGTACAAGACGCGAAACGCGTTCCTCATGGGTTAGATAAGCCCAGCCATGTCCGCCAAAGTGGGCGCCGTGAGCGTACCCCCCGCACTGCCATAGTGTTCCCCGTGGCAGCCGTAGCCATGGTGACCGGATCCCACGAGGATAAAAAATGATTCCCAAAGTTATTCGTCGTGAGGGGTGACGGGATATATTTATATTTATTTTATAGATCCCTGGGTTTGTCGGTCCGACGGAAGGTTGTCGGGTTGAGACCTTGACGGACGCGCTTTCATGATGTACCATAAACTACAATGATATCCACATATATGGATACAGGTATATGACGTGATTGGAAATCAGGACGATTCTTCTCAGGAGGGCTAAATTACGTATGGATAATTTAATGCAATTTTTCAACATCCTGTCGGATGAGACCCGGTTACGCATCTTGACCATTTTAGCGGGGCAAGAGCTTTGTGTCTGTGAATTGGCCGAAATCCTGGATGTGTCCCAGCCGAAAGTGTCACGACATTTGGGGAAGTTGCGCGATGTGGGTTTAGTCAAGGATATGAGGAGAGGGCAGTGGGTCTTTTACGGTCTGAGCGCTAATGAACCGTTGGAGGAGGATATTCTAGCGATGATTGTCCAACAACGTGAGAAATATCCCGTCCTTCTGGCAGATGTCAAGGGTCTGGAGTTAAGAAGGCGAGAGGGGAAAATGTGTAGCAGGGCCAGCTCAAGAGAGGAGCTGAAGCTTGTTTGACCTTGACGAGGAACAGAAGAAGGTCGTTTTATCGATGTTCAGCTCAAGCTGAACGAGAATTTTTCAGAGCGGAGCCTTTGGCGGATAAAAAGACAAGAACTAGCGCTTGACGAATCTATAAGAATAACGTATTATAGACATATACGCAATAACGCATATACGGAGAAGCACAAAGAGTGTGTGACAAAAGTTTTTCAATGACATGAAAGAGGTGTTTAAGATGATGCAACGATCCGAACAAGCCGCGATCCTGAAAAGTATTCTGCAACTAAACCGGGAACCGGTCGGCGTTAAGTTTTTGACCACAGAGGAGTATGGAAAGCTTCAAGATTCGTATGATAGTACCACCAAAACCAGATACTGCCAGGCGCTTATGCGTGCCGGTCAGGGTGCCAAAATTATTATCACGGCCGGAAACATCAGTTGTCCCGCCTCTGCGGCAGCGTTTGGTCTCAAGCCCCTGCCGGAAGTGCTTCGCTCGGGACAAATGCTTCTGAACATGGGGTTATTTGCCAGTTTGGACGCAGGCAAAAAAGCCATGGAGGGTATGACCAGACTTGAGCAGGGAGCCTATCAGGCGGTTCTTCTCAGTCCGTTGAAGGATATAGAAGTTGAACCCGATGTCGTCGTATTGGAATCAAAACCGGAACATCTTATGTGGACATCCCTCGCGTCTATATATACAACTGGCGAGAGGTTGCACTACTCTACGGCGGTTTTCCAGGCGACTTGTGTCGATGCGACCGTGATTCCATTTGTGAAGGGTATTGTGAATTCTACGCTCGGCTGTTATGGTTGCCGTGATGCCACCAATATCAACGACACGGAAGGTCTGACTGGGTTTCCTTATCGGTTTTTGGAAGATATACTCAGAAATTTGGTCAGCCTGTCACAAAAGGCGATGCCGGTCGCCCGGTCGAAGAAGGCTTACCAAGTCTTTCATCCGGAACAGGTTCAAGAATCGACACAGATGCAGTAAATTTACACTTAAGCTAATTTTGAAGGAGATGCTTTTGATTCATCGCAAGCAACAAGACTAAAGGGACAGGGGACGGCAGCTGGTTTGACCAATTGCCAAGGACCCGCTCCTACAAGGGTAAAAAATTCACTGTGAGAACTACTGGAGCCTGCTTATAGGTCCTATAGGAGACCTATAAGCAGGCTCACTTTTATGCCCATTAGGTGTAGGAAAAGTCAAATCTATCCGGAATCACGACTTGCATGATACCATGGGAGGGTATATAATATATGAGTAAAAGATAGTATTGCAATAAGGAGATGAACAAGCTGTTCCGGCTCAAAGTCTGGGGAAAATAAAAGCGCAATTACATTTACTGTAAGAGAAGAAGCGATGTGAGAAAACGATGAGGGGTAAAGAAAAAAGAGATTGTTTAGTAACCGCAGAATTTAGGATTGACAGGAGGAGAGTCAGTTGTTGATTGGATCAAGTCTCATCATCTTTGCTTTTTCTATTCTTGCAGGGTTTATCGGGTCGTTGTTGGGTCTGGGTGGCGGGATTATCATCATTCCTGCCTTAACATTGTTTTTGAATGTTCCTATTCATGAGGCGATTGGCGCGAGTATCGTCTCGGTCATTGCCACGTCCAGTGGGGCCGCGATCGCCTATGTCCGGGACAAGATCACCAATATCCGGATCGGGATGTTTTTGGAGACCGCGACCACCCTGGGCGCGATCAGCGGGGCTTTCATCGCCGGTCTCGTTGAACCCAAGGTGCTGTACATCATTTTTGCCTTATTGATGATGTATTCCGCCGCCGCCATGTTTCAGAAAAGGCACTCGGAGCTGCCTATGGATGTCGTGGAACATCCGATAGCCACCCGTCTGAAATTGAGCAGTGAGTATTACGATAAAGCGCTCGACGAAACCGTGGCTTACAAAGTCACCGGGGTTTATCCTGGCTATGCGGTGATGTACGGAGCGGGCGTCATTTCAGGTTTGTTGGGAATCGGGAGCGGGGTTTTTAAAGTCCTCGGCATGGATGTTTTCATGAAGCTGCCGATGAAAGTGTCCACAGCTACCAGCAATTTTATGATAGGGGTGACAGCCGCCGCCAGCGCGGGGGTCTATTTTTCGCGTGGGGATATCAATCCCCTGGTGGCCGGCCCTGTGGCTCTGGGAGTGCTCCTGGGGGCGCAGGCGGGAACCAAAGTCATGGAACGCTTAAATAACAAGACTTTGCGTCTCATCTTCATTCCCATCTTGCTCTATGTCGCCCTGCAAATGCTCTGGAAAGGTTGGTGGATGTAATGGGCAAGGAACCCGCCGGTCAGACCCATTTATTTGATGCGGAATTGTTTATCAGTTCCAGCTTGCGTTTTGGCGTTTATTTGTCCGCCGTTGTCATGGCCTTGGGCTTAGTGCTTTTATTTGCCAGGGGGGTTTCGGGCTATCCGGCCGATGTTTTTCCCACTTCAATTCCTCTCCTTTGGTCGGGAATTATCCTGTTTAGACCCGCCGCAGTCATCACTTTGGGACTGGTCCTTCTGATTGCCACGCCGGTTTTCCGGGTGGCGGCTTCTGTCCTATTGTTTCTTGTTGAAAAAGACCATCTGTACACGTTTATCACTTTGTTTGTTCTGGCCATTCTGATCACGAGTTTTTTGATTGGCAAAGCTCTTTAGTTATTTTAACCATGGCGGGTGACGAAATCATCTGCACAACGGCATAAAAGGCGGAAGGGATGACCAGAGCGGTATTTAGTTTCATCGTTTCCACTGCCGCGGAAGCGATGCCAAATTCTTTGCTGCTAACCAGGAACAGAAGGGGAAGAAACGTGTCTTTCTGCTTAAAGACAAGTCTGGACAAATAGGCTAGCATAAAGCCAAAGAGATTCAGAGCGATTTCTGCCAACACGATGAATAAGGCAAACGTTTTTAAGGCTATGATTGCTTTGGCATTGGACGAAACCACAACAAACAGAAGTGCTATGTAACACAGGGAGGCGATACCCGACCAAAGTTGTTCTTTTTCACGGACCTTGGCCGAGCGGTAGTTTAAGAAGATGCCTATGACGACCGGTATGATAATGATCCCGGTCAATTCCCCAACCAAATAGGATACAGGCACTTTGAAAGTAACTCCGCCGAACCAAGCAAGCACATTGGGCAAAACAAAAGGGGTGAGAGCCATGGCCACGACCAGCATTGCCGTTGCCAGGGCCGTGCTGCCTCCGGCTAGATAAACCATCAGTGGGGCCGAAACATCAGCCGGGAGGCTGCCTAAAAGCAATTGCCCGGTACTAATACCGGTCTGCTGGGTAAATAATTTGCCCAGCAATAAAGCGAAGAGGGACATGGGGATAAATTGCAGAAACACGCTCCAGAAAATCATAAAGGGATATCGCTTGACCTGTTTCAAATCTTCCGCTTTGATGGTCAGGCTTACGTTGAGAACCATGATGGCCAGGACGGGTGTCACGGTCCAACTCAGGGAAGAGCCGGGTCCGGGAAAAAGGAGCGAAAAAGCGCCTACGACGAGGACGAAAAGCAATAAGTGGTCGGAAATCCAGGTGAATAGTTTCATGCCAAACACCCTCCTTGAGTCTTTGCTCACCAAGACAAAAAGCCTACAACCAAATCCAGTTGTAGGCGTCATTGCCTTATCTTACGCCACTTTAGTATACATCACAGAGGGGCAGTTGTATAGGCCAGGTTCATTTTTGGTCAGGCTTTCTTGCCGTTGACGATCGGTAGAGGCTTGCTGTGACCGCGATTGAGTGAAAAGAGTGCTCCGATGATGCTCAAGCCTGCGGCCAAATAGTAGACGGTGGCGGCGCTGGGGGCGAAGGCATCAGGATAGGCGAGTCCGGTCCGCGCGCGCATGCCGTATTGGAAGACAGCCACGGATAACGTGATCCCCAAGACCATGCCCAGATTTTTAACTAATTGACTGATGCCGGTGGCGATGCCCAGTTTGTTCTTAGGAACGTTACCCATAATGCAGGAGTTATTAGGAGCTTGAAAAAGACCGAGAGAAGCACCCATTCCGAACACCGCGAGGAGCACTTGAACGAGAGGGGTGCGCAAGCCGACATTGGCCAGGAGGATCAAGGCGAGGGCATTGAGGACCATTCCCCCGGTGGTCAGCAGAGCATACCCTATCTTGTCGGAAAGCCGTCCCGCAAAAACGGCCATCACGGCCATCCCTAAGGGAAAGGCTATCATGAACAGGCCTGCGGCCTGCGGCGAGTAGCCCAGGACCTTTTGGTAATAGAAGGGGATGAGGATGGTGCTGGAGTACATCGTGATGAAGGAAATGAGGGCCGCGATGATGGAGGTCCAGAAAATACGTACTTTGAACAGTTCAAAATCGAGAACGGGGTTCTCCGCCCGGCGTTCCTGAATGGCAACAGCCAAGATGCTGAGAAGGAAGAGAGCAAGGGAGATGAGAATTGCCGGAGAACTCCAACCGAAGTCGTTCAAATTGGAGATGGCATAGATGAAGCTGACCATCCCGACAATCACATAAAGGGAACCCCAGGCATCAAACTCCTTCGCTTTCCCTTTCCCCCGATCGGCGGGAATGATAAAGTGGGAAACGGTAAAGCCTAAGGCAGCGACCAGGCAGTTCAGAATGAAAATCCAGCGCCAACCCCATAGCCCGATCACGATTCCGCCGAGGGAAGGACCGGCCAAACTGCCGATGGCGGCGACAGAGGCTAAGGTACCGATATTTTTGCCGCGTTGTTCAGGGGGATAATTTTCCGTCGCAATGGCGAGGCCGTTGGCCATGATCATAGCGCCCCCGACCCCCTGTAGCAGGCGGGTCAAAATAAGTAAAGAAATATTGTTGGTCAGGGCGCAAAGGATGGAAAAAACAGCAACCACGGCATAGCCGCCATTGTAGATATGCTTGCGCCCATACATATCGGCCAGGGTGCCAAAGATGATCAGGAGAGCGGACATGGTGAGGAGATAGACCGAGGGTACCCACTGGATCATGGAGATGCTTACCCTAAACTCAGCCGCCATTTTAGGCAGGCCGACATTGACCACGCCACCGTCAAAGGTCGAAAGAAAAGCTCCGACAGCGACACTGGTTAAAATATACTTTTTCCTTGGGGGAGTCTGTTGCAGAACTTGACTGGACATGAATAGACGACCTCCTTACGCTTGTTGAAAGTGTTTGGACATTCCTTAGATTTCAGGTGATGCTTCTTAATCTTGAATGATTTTGAATGAGCTTGACCGGTCGCACACTAAACACCTCCTTGCTGTGGATAGGACATGCTCAAAATAGGGAAAGTATATACCCGAATTAGAATATGATAATGTAGTTGAGGGTATTATATAGGGAACCTTCGATTTTGGCAAGGGCCAAAATCAAGAAAATCCTATCCGAGAAAAGATTCGATTCGAGAAAAGATTCGACCAGAGCCGAGAAATACCCCATGTGAGCCTTAAAACGGCGGGACGGTCTATTGACTCAGGCCAGGGCGAGAGCTAGGCGAGGATGATGCGGAAGTAGGAAATATTTAAAGCTGCCTCTTGACCAGTTTTACATATTAGTATATGATTAATATGTAATAGATGCGAGTTAAGTCGCTGGAAGAGGGGAGTTTATTTATGGAGAAGATGCCCGTCGATGCTATTAAAATGGAGACGGCCCGGAAGACAATCGTGGCTCAGCATGACAAGTACGCTAAAACAATAGGTGTTAACGGTTGTTTTGGAAGTTCAAATGTCGGACAGATGACTGGTTTCATGCCGCGTGAGATCGTGCGGACAATTCCCAGTGCGTTCATGCGCTGTCCGCTGGCCCTGTATCCAGAAATCGAAGGTCCAAGTCAGGTCTTGCTCTATGATGATTATCAAGTGGTGATCGATGGCTGTGAAGCGCGCTGTTTAGCTAAAGCACTAACCAAGGCGGGGGTAAAAATTGATCTCAGTTATGCCCTTGACGAGGATTTTAATCTGGAGAAAACACCGGGACCGGATTTTGACGAGGGCAAGATGAAAGAGATCACGCAGAAGATCATGGCGGATATTCGTAAGTTAAGTACCGAACCGTGACGGAAACAACCTAGCTAGGGTATGGCCAACCTGGCAAAAGTCTGATGAGCGGGTAGGCTTGACTGTCGAGCGAATGGGACACTTTCGGTGCGCTGGCACCGTCAGTGTCCCTATTTTGGGATCTCGGGTTTAAGAAGTCAGGGACAAGGACCGAAAGAAAGAAGAGAAGAAGTCCTTGCGAGCGGGCAGCCCGGAATCAGTATCAATGGGGGACGCCGGGCTTGATAAAATATTTAGGAACAACATATTGACATATATACGGATGTGATTATAATAATGTTTGAGAGTTACTTTCGATTGGCCGATCTGAAAGGATTTATGAGAAGGGAGAAAGGAACAGTGACGGAAGAACTACCCATGGTCGGGCGCTTGCCCGAATTTAATGAAGCTGAAATCCGGCGGGAAGTCAAACGCTACAAAGCTCTGGGAGATGAGACGCGTCTCAAAATGTTTCGGGTTTTGGAAACCGGTGAGCATTGCGTGTGCGAGTTGATGGAGATTTTTCGGCTGAATCAATCGCTCGTTTCCCATCATGTCAAGATCTTGGAAAATGCCGGCCTGGTCCAAGGACAGAGGGTGGGGAAATTTGTCTACTATCACGTGGTTGACGGTTCGTAACTGATCAGGGCGAACATAGCACTCGTGGGGGTTCAGTCACAGAGATGGCTCAAACTTATTCTCAATAGAGAGAGGAGAAATTTATATGTTGCAGGCTTTTGCGGATTTTGTCACCTTCAAGCTGTTCAAGCTTCTGCCCACCAGCCGCTTGGGGGCGGCTCTGGACTTTTTTATCAATGATACCCTTAAGATATTTATCATGTTGGCTGTGATCATTTTCCTTGTCTCTTTACTCCGGAGCTTTTTCTCACCGGAGAGGACGCGGAAAATTCTCAGTCAGAAAAAAGAGTTCGTCGGCAACGTTCTCGCGGCTCTTCTGGGAATCGTGACTCCGTTTTGTTCTTGCTCGGCGGTCCCGGTGTTCATCGGTTTTGTGGAAGCCGGGGTGCCTCTTGGGGTGACCTTTTCCTTCCTGATTTCCTCGCCGATGGTCAACGAAGTGGCTTTGGTTATGCTTTGGGGCATGTTCGGGTGGAGAATCGCGGCCATTTACATCGCCACCGGCGTCATTGTGGCCATCGTCGGGGGATTGATCATCGGCCGGCTGAAATTGGAGCACTTGGTCGAGGAGTATGTGTATGACATTAAGATGGGTGAGTCCGAGTTGGCGACTCTGACTTGGCGGGAACGCGTGGATTATGCTTGGGGGTATGTCGTCGATATACTGAAGAGGGTTTGGTTGTACGTTATCATCGGGATCGCCATCGGAGGTTTTATGCATGGCTATGCTCCCGCGGATTTCCTGGTCAAATATGCCGGCCCCCACAGCTGGTATGCGGTGCCACTGGTCGTAGCCGTCGGGGTGCCTCTTTATTCCAATGCCGCCGGGATTATACCGATTGTCAATGTGCTGTTTGAGAAAGGGATGGCTCTGGGAACCGTGTTGGCCTTTATGATGTCCGTGACCGCCTTGAGTCTGCCGGAGATGATCATCTTGCGCAAGGTCCTCAAACCGAAACTCATTGGTATTTTCGTGGGGATCCTGACGGTCACTATCCTTTTCGTGGGGTACCTGTTCAATTGGATCATGTAATAGACGGGTTACACCGCTGGAGGCGAAGGTATCCGGATAGGTCTTAACAGAAGAGGAACGAATGTGGTATGATAATATTAGACTTAACGAAATTAGAGGAGCGATGCGACATGAACGTCAAAATCCTGGGATCCGGTTGTTCCAACTGTGCCAAACTGGAAAAAGTAGTGCGTCAGGCCATTGATGATTTGGGGATTGTGGTGGAAGTTGAGAAAGTGCAGGATGTGGCCGGTATTGTTTCCTATGGTGTGATGAGCACTCCGGCCCTGGTCATCGACGAACAGGTCAAACTGGTGGGCAAGGTGCCAAACCGGGTCCGTATGGTGGAAATTTTGAAAGAAGCTCTGCCGAAGTGACTGGAAGAAGTGTCAGTGCGGGCGGAGACAATGAGGGCACTCCCTTGTTTCCCTTATTAATGGCGGCACTTCCTGATGAAGTAACAGTAAAGGCACACTCGTTCGAGTGTGCCTTTACCCGTTTCCATTCGTGAGGTAACCACACAAATACGTAGTTATCCTCATGGATTCCCAGTGATAAGGCATGATGGACCCTCTCTCTTTAATTTGGTGTCAGGTCACGTGGAGCGTAGTCCCTAAGCCCCCCAAATTAAGTAAATGGAAATGAGGATCAAGATAAAACCCGCTATTTTTCCAAAGGCCCGGGACCAGCGAGCCATTCCCGGTAATCCTTTAGCGTAACCGGTGAAGGTTCCTGCTATCATGACCGGTATGCCCCGGCCCAGACCGTAAATAAAGAGAAGGATAGCACCGTAAGCGATCCGGCCTTTGCTCATAACCAGGGAAAGGATGGCAAAGAGAACCGGGGTTCCGCATTGAGAACCGGCCAGGCCTATCAGGAGTCCCATGACATAAGCTGCCCCCAAGCCCTGCCGGGTGGGCCTGCGCACAATCCGGGTACCGAAATTCGGTAAGGAGAAGTTTAGAATACCCAACATTTTCAATCCTACGGCCAGACTCACGGCAGCGGCAATATAGATGAGTACCTGCTTGGACGCGCCAAAAATTCCGCCGATGAGGGAGACTATGACCCCTAATAAAGCGAAGGTTGTGGAAGTTCCTAAGGTAAAGAACAAAGACAACCTAAAACTGTGGAGACGTCCCTTTTGCGCTGTTCCACCAACATAGGCCATTAACAGCGGAATCATGGATAGGTTGCAGGGGCCGATGCTTGTAATAATCCCTCCCATAAAGACTAAGAGGATGGCCAGGATCGAATAGCCTTGGACTGTGGCGGACAGATAGTGGGTAATGACTTGTTCCATTCTACTGACCCTCTGCCAATTGGTTCAATTTAAGACGCATGTCTGCCATAGGGATCACGCCCACACTTTGGAAGATGATCTTTCCTCGGACGTTCAGAAAATATGTGGTGGGAATGCTTGTTATTTTGAATTGCTCCAGCAGTTGTTTTTCGTTAGGATTATTGACGTTGATGTTTATGAACGCCACTTTACCTTTAAATTCCGGTTTCAAAGCCTGGCAAATTTTCTCCATCTCGATACATGAGGCACAAGTCGTTGAATGAAATAAGAGCCAGACGGGTTGCCCCTGTTCTTTCGCTCGTTCAATGGCCGATACCTGAGAAGGAGCGGGTGCAGGTTTCCCTTTGGTGTCAAGAGTGCCTAAAGTTTTCAGGGCGATCAAAACCACAATTCCAATTGTCAATCCAACCAGGATCATTGATCTAAATTTCACGCGTAATTCCCCCTTCATCAATTTGCCAATATTGGATCTATGACAGAATTACCATATTACAATAGGGCTATAAATATAACGACTTGGACAAAGAAAAGATCTGTCTGAACCACCATCTGATTTTTCTCGATTCGCAGGACATGCTATACTTGAAAGGCCGAAGGGAGGAAGGAAGAGTGAGGCGGAAAGCGTGGCTCACCTTTGGATTAACACTCATCATTCTATTCTCTGTCACCGGTTGCCAAACGAACGCTCCGGAAAATATCGATTTGCAGAAGACTGTGACAGCGGCGCAACTGCGAGCCATGGTTAAAACCAAGAGTAAATACTATTATGTCGGTTTCGATCGGAGATTGGAGCCCAGCGAAGATGTCAAGATGTATGTGCCGTTGTTGCATTATCTGGAGCGGAAGACGGGCTATAAGTTCCGGCTGAGGGTTTTTCCCCAAGATGCGGATATCGCCCGGGAAATGGAGCAAAAGCAGATTCAGTTTGCCATCATTGGGCCGGTAAGTTTGCTCCGGGCCGAAAAATACGGGGTTAAAAGCCTGGTTATGGGTATCACGGCCAAGGGGATCTCCCGCTACCGGGCCATGATCGTCACTCAACCGGGAAGTTCGATTAAAACAATCAGGGATTTACGCGGACGGACCCTGGCCTTTGGCTCCAGGACTTCAACTCAGGGGTACCTGATTCCGCGCATCATGCTGGCGCAAGCGGGGCTTGATTTGGGCGATTTGGCTTCATTTGAATCTTTCCAGTCTCATGCCGACGCGGCCAATGCGGTGCTCAGCGGACGTTTTGCAGCGGCGGCCCTGCAGGATACTCTGGCCGAAAAACTAGCCGCTGAGGGTTTGGTGAAGATCGTGGCGACCTCTGCTTATTATCCTTGCAGTGGAGTATCTGTGACTCCCGGAGTCGATCCGGCGGTCGCAGCGGCCGTCCGCCAAGCTCTCCTGGATTTTGAACCGCAGGGAAAAGACCGCAAAGGTCTTTATCAATGGAATAATTCGGAAATGCCTAAAGGGTTTGCCAAGGTTGAGGGAGATCCTTATGCGGTGCTCCGTCCCTGGGCTCAGCGTTTTGGTCTTCTTAATGGATGATTAAGGTGGACGAGGCTGGGAGGTGAAATTGGGGATGCGGTTAAGTCATAAAATAATACTCGTGACATCGGGTATCGTGGCAGTCATGGGTTTGATTACAATAGTAGCAATTAATGGTGTTGTCAAAAGTGTTGTGCGTAACGGCATTGAACAAAACGGGGTTGTCTTAGCGGAAACCACCGCCGCCAATGTTGCGGATCAATATTTGGATGGCAAACTTCTCACTGTCAAAAGTATTTTGGCCAATCAGTTAGACAGCAACCACTATCTGGTGTATGCCTATATTCTGAATCGAGATAACGGTAGTGTGGTGGACACGTTCCCGCAAGGCTTTCCGGAAGGGATGATCCAGGCGGATCCGCTCCCGGACGGTAGTACCTCAGTCAGCAAAATGTTGAATTTGAACGGAAATCTGGTTAGGGATACTGGGGTATCATTGGTCAGCGGATTGGACAGTATCGAATTACATATGGGTATGAGTGAGAGTGCTTTGCTCGCGCCCTTAGCTGGGATTTCCTGGTTGATTGCTATCATGACGCTTATCGGCATTATTATCGGAAGTGTGGCGGCTCTTTTGCTCAGCCGCTTCATCACCGGTCCCTTAGAGACGTTGACCAGGCAGGCGGTGCGCATTGGAGAGGGGAATCTGGAGAGTGAAATCCAGTTTGACAGCCGGGATGAGGTGGGGAACCTGGCCCGCAGCTTTAACCGGATGGCGGCCCAGTTAAAAGAGACGATTCAGGCTCTACAGCGGCGCAACCAGGAACTGTCGATGCTCTCGCAGAAGCTGGGTGAGAGGGAGGAGCTCTTGGGTAAGCTCTGGCACCAGGTTATTTCCGCCCAAGAGGAGGAAAGGAAACGGATTGCCCGGGAACTGCATGACGAAACAACCCAGTCGCTGGCAGCGATTACGGTTGGTTTAAAAACGGCAGAAGAAATTATCCACAGCGACCAGCGGAAAGGCCTGCGTTTTCTGGAGCAACTTCGCAATATGGCCGGCCAAGTGGTCAAAGAATTGCATAATTTGGTCTATGATCTGAGGCCGACGATCCTGGATGACCTCGGTTTGGTTCCGGCTCTGCGCTGGTATGCGGAAACTCGTCTGGGGGCCAAAGGAGTGAAATTCGAGCTGCAGGTGAAGGGGGTCAACCGGCGTTTTCCGGCTGAAGTGGAGACGACCCTCTTCCGGATTGGCCAGGAGGCGATAAGTAACGTTTTTAAACACGCACAAGCCCGTAAAGTTGTGTTGCTTTTGGCGTTCCAAGGCAAAAGTTTGATCATGCGGATTCAAGATGACGGGCGGGGTTTTGCCAGCCAAGAGATAGGGCGGACAACGGATGAACGGGTACGTCTCGGGCTTTTGGGTATGCGTGAAAGGGCGGGCTTGTTGGGCGGAACCATTGACATCGATTCGCGGGTGGGTGAGGGAACGGTGGTGGCGGTTAAATTAGAATTATCTGAGACCGAATCTGAAAAGGAGGGAAACCCGTTTGGCAACGATTCGCATCTTGCTGGTGGATGATCATACGATTTTTCGGGCCGGCGTCCGGGTGCTTTTAGAGATGCAGCCGGATTTCAAAGTGATTGGAGAGGCCGAAGATGGGGTAGAGGCTATAACACTCGTCCGTGAACTACATCCGGACATTGTGCTCATGGATATTGCCATGCCTGGAGTGGATGGGTTAAGCGCCGCCAGGCAGATTAAAGAGACTCAGCCCGCTGCGAAAATCATTCTGCTCACCCAGCATGAGAACAAAGAGTATATTCAGCCGGCTTTGAAAATCGGAGCGGCGGGATATGTCTTAAAACGCGCGGCTGCAGACGAACTGGTTATGGCCATTCGCACGGTTCACCAGGGCAAATCATTTCTTGATTCCAACGTAACTTCGACGATTTTGGCGGATTACCGCCAAGAGGCAAGGAGCGGCACGGAGACGGATTATGAGAAGCTGTCGGAGCGGGAGCGTGAGATTCTGGTGATGTTGGCGCACGGTTACAGCAATCGGCAAATCGGGGAACTTCTTCAGATCAGCCCAAAAACGGTGGATTTTCACCGTACCCGGATCATGAAGAAGCTGGGCGTTAAAGGAAGGGTGGCTTTGGCGCAATATGCTTTGCGGCATGGGTTGATCGAATAAGCTAGTATTTTTCCCAGGTCGTGATCAAGGCAATCGGATAGAAAATCCGTTCAGTTTGCCAGTTACTTACTCTTCTTCGTTTTGTTACACTTTACTTGAACCTGTATCTTTTTCAAAGGGCTTTTCAGAAGGAGGCTTTGTTCTTGATGGGCTTATCACAAAGAAGCCGAAAAACCCGGACCAACGAGACGACGATATTTCAAGTAAAGGGGGTTCTTCAGTGTCGAAAAACGATCTTTTAAAGGAAAACGGAGAAAAGACGGAATCCCGGAGGGGTACCCTGGCCAAGGGTTTGGCGCTGGGATTAGGTCTGCTGACGCTGGATGCGTGGACCGGCAAAGCAGCGCAGGCGGCTTCCGGAGGCGGGCAAGTGTCGAAAGACTCAGAAATTCCCACGCTGCCTCCGCCGGTTGATCCGTGGCAGGAAGATGTGACCTTAGTCATGCGACAAGATTTGAAGCGCGCGCTGAGCAAGCCCGTGGACAAGAGGCATTGGGGGATGGTTATAGATCTTCAACGCTGTATTGGCTGCCAAGGTTGCACGATCAGCTGTATTAACGAAAACAAGTTACCGCCCGGGGTGGTTTACCGTCCGGTGCTGGAGGAAACGAGCGGGACCTTTCCGAACGTGAGCAAACATTTTTTGCCCCGGCCCTGCATGCAGTGTGATAATCCTCCCTGTGTGCCGGTTTGCCCTGTGGGAGCGACGTACAAACGTCCGGACGGGATCGTGGCGATTGACTACAATGCCTGTATCGGCTGTCGCTACTGCATTACAGCCTGCCCCTACAGTGCCCGGACTTTTGACTGGGGGGAATTCTACGGAGACATCGTCCTCAGTGGACCGCTGCCCTATGAGGAAGTTCCGTCCTTGGAATATGGAAAGGTATGGGTGCGCGAAGCGGGAAAATCACCGATAGAGAATACGCGTAAATGCACTTTCTGCCTGGAGCGGGTGGAGCGCGGGCTGCTGCCGGCGTGCACGGACACTTGCTTTGGGCGGGCTACCTATTTTGGCGATCTGAATGATCCGGAAGCTTTAGTCAACCGGGTGCGCCAGAACCGGCAGGTGAATCAGTTAAAATCTGAACTGGGCACTCATCCCAGTGTTTATTATCTGCTCTAAAAAATTTTGGGGGAATTAGTCTCAACGGAAAGGACGGTTGTAATGGAACAGATGAATTTGGCGGATCAACGGGGTTCCCAAGTGTCGATTTCCCCAGGATCCCGTGCCTTAATGGTCGCCGGTGCGGTGATCTGGCTGGCTTTGTTCGTTTTTGGCCTGCATGGACTGTATGATCGGCTGGCCTTCGGCAGCCTAAAAACAGCGATGGATAGCTATATTCCCTGGGGGCTTTGGGTATCAAGCTACATTTGGTTTATTGGATTATCTGCCGGCTCTTTTCTCCTCTCCACCCTGGTTTATGTCTTTAAGCTCAAACAACTGGAGAAAGTAGCTCCGCTGGCTCTGGTGGTGGCCTTGATCACCCTGATTATGGCTCTCTTGTCTATTTGGTTCGATTTGGGCCACATGGGCCGCTTCTACCGGGTTTACCTGCATCCGAATTTTCGTTCGGCCATGGCCTGGATGGTCTGGCTTTATACGGCCTACTTTGTCCTTCTGATTTTTGAAACTTATTTTGCTTTGCGGGCTTCATTGGTCCGTGGACGCTCCCTGCCGGGCTTGGCCGGAGGAATTTCCCGCCTCCTGACTGGAGGACGCCAACAGGCTTTGAGCGAAGAGGAAGTTCGCCGCGACCGCCGAAAAGTTACAATTTTAGCCACAGTGGGCATTCCTTTGGCCATCGCTTTCCATGGCGGGGTGGGGGCCTTGTTCGCGACTGTGGTGGCGCGGGATGTTTGGCATACCGCCATTTATCCGATCATCTTCCTGGTAGGGGCGTTTTTGTCAGGAGGGGCACTGTTTACCGGCTTGATTGCCTTCTTCTGGCCTAAACGTGATGACTACTGGCGGGCGACCGTGCGTCTCTTAGGCCGGGTCACGTTGGGGCTGCTCCTGCTGGAAGCACTCTTGACCTGGGCAGAACTTTCCGTCCCTATGTGGTACGGTGTGGGCCCGGAATATGAAGAACTTAAGTATATGCTCTTTGGGCCCTACGGTTGGGTATTCTGGGTGGTTCAACTGGGCCTGTGCACGCTGGTGCCTTTAATTTTGCTGGTGAGCGGCGGTAAGTCGCCCCGGGCCACCGGCTGGGCTGGAATCCTGATAGCGGTCACTTTTCTCAGTACGCGTTTGAACTTGGTGCTGCCCGGTTTAGTTACCCCGGAACTGGCCGGCTTGCAATTCAGCTACCATGATGGACGCCTCATCTATAATTATCTGCCGTCTTGGCCGGAATGGCAGCTTTTGGCCTTTGTTATTTCCGTAGGGATCGCTCTGTTTGTCTTTGCCGTTAAAATGTTACCAACCTTGACTGGGAGGGATGTTGCATGAAGAGTTTATCGCGTCGCCAATTTGTGGGAGGAAGTGCCGCAGCGATGGCAGCCATGGGCTTTTGGGCTTCGGGGTCGTTTGCCTTGGCAGCCGGTACCAAGAAATTCACGGACTCCGACCCGGAGCAAGCGGTGCTGGGCGAGGAAAAAGCAGTCTATACTTCGGATGCCTTTTGTGCTTCGGAATGCGGACTGAAAGTTACGACGGTGGATGGGGTGATCACCACTATTTACGGAAATGTCCACGTTCCTTACAATGCCGGGACAGTGTGCAGCAAGGGGGCCAGCGGCAAACAGGTGGTTTATAACCCGTATCGTCTCAAATATCCGCTGATCCGCACAGGAAACAGGGGAGAAGGAAAGTTCCGCCGGGCCAGTTGGGAGGAAGCGATCCAATATATTGCCCAGCGGCTGGGAAACATCAAGAAAAAGTATGGCCCGGAAAGTGTGATTATGGACGGGGGAGATATGACTGACCAAACCCCTTACTGGCGGCTCTTCTACTATTATGGTACACCTAACTGTGCCCAACATGGAGCGATCTGTGATACCCCGCGCAGGGTCGGACCCTATTTGGTCGAAGGCGGGATGCGCATTGAGCCGGATCTTATGCGGCCTGTGCTCGTGCGCCAGCCGGATGGCACGCTGAAAAACGATTATTCTTATCAAAATAAGTTGATCATTTATGTCGGTTGGAACCCCTTTACCGCGACTCGGATCAACTATGAGTCCCGAGGGACGGTGGCTGCCAAGCAAAACGGGGCTAAGGTGGTGGTTGTGGATCCCGCCTTCAGCAACACAGCGGTCCATGCCGATAAGTGGCTGCCCATCCGGCCTGGAGCGGATGCGGACCTCTTTGCCGCGATGCTTCGCTACATCCTGGCCAACAACAACCCGGTTAATCCGGAACGCCGTTATGTCGATCCTGGGTACTTGGCTTACAGTACAGGCTGGCCGGAGTTCGAAACGGAGTTTCGCAGCTGGTGGGACAAAAAAGATCCCGTCAATAATTTGCCCTACTTCTCTCTGGAGTGGGGTGCTCAGCGCACGGGCCTGGCCGGCGAGGATATCGCGGAATTGGCCCACATGTTTGGAATTACCAAACCTGCGGCTTTAGTTTGGGGCATGAACGGTACGGGTCATCACTTTAACGGTGAGGTGACCAGTACCCTGGGTACGGCTCTGAACGTGATCACTGGTAACTTTGACGTGCCCGGTGGGGTGATTGACACGGCTTTAGTGCGTTCGGACAAAGGTGGCAATGACGGGACTGACTATATCAAGGGTAAGGTGATCGAACGCACGGTTAACGGGAAAACGGTGACAGGCAAAGCTTGGGATTTGGAGATGGATAATAACGGGGACTGGCCGGCGGCTTTCTGGGGCGCCCTCGGGGCTTATCCCAAGCAGTTTAAAGAGGGTGTTAAAATAGCCTACGGGCCGTTTGCCGGTTATAGCTACCCGATCAAAGGATTCTTTGTGCGGGGAGGGAATCCCGCATCCAGTGGTTCTACGATTCAGCGCTGGCATGACGTGCTCACGGCTAAGGATGGCAACGGCAATTATCAGACAGAACTTGTCGCCTATGTGGATACCGCCTATCTGGAGACCGGAATGTATGCGGATGTCATTTTACCGGAGGCCAGTTACCTGGAGCGGATGGGGCTTTCCGATATCTACCCTTCAGAACCGGTGATGTACCTGCGTGATGTGGTGGTGCCGCCGCTGTACGAGGCAAAGAACCAGGTCGAGATCATGAATCTCTTGGCTAAGGCCTTGCATGATGCCGGAGATGCCGATATCCAGGGGAAAGATTTCTGGGACAAATATAAGAAAGAAGAAGACTTCTGGAACGAGATGTTGCTCAAGTCTCCCGGGCGCAACAACGTGGGGACTCCTCTGCCGTACCCGCAGTATCCGGAAGGGTATAAAATCCTGGGTACGCCGGATTCTCTGGAAGCAGGCAAGGTTAAAATCGACTCTGCGAAAAAGGTGGTCCAAGGGCAGCCGCTCACGGCGGAATGGCTGCGCGCCCATAACGGAGTGGCCGTCTGGCCGATGGCCTGGTACCGCCATCAGGCGAAGTCCGGGGGGATTATCTCCACCAAAAGCAAGAAGATGGAGTTCCATTTCGGGTATCTGGAAGCCGTCAATAAACTCATTCAGCAATCCGGGGGAACGGTTCCCTATATGTTGCAAAAAATCGGTCTGTCCCAGTTTCCAACCACATTTTTCTGGTATGAAACCGTGTGGAATCCGTATACGAATCCCAACTATGCGAAATATAAACAGGAATATCCTTTCCAACTGATTTCCGGACGGATTCACCAATCCATGAGCGCGACTCAATATGTGGACTGGCTGGGACGTATTTCGGGAGAACACCTATGGATGCCGCTCAATGAGGAGAAGACGGTTCATCCCACCGTGCTTAATGAAAAAGGGGTAGAGGTCCTAGCCGGAACAAAGCGGATCCGGGCCGGTTCCTGGTCAGTGGCTGTGATTCAAATGAATGCCGGCGATGCCAGGCAGTTAAGCTTGAAAACAGGGGACCTGGTGAAATTGCGCAATCCTCAAGGCGAGGAAACTCAGGGGAGGATCATGGCCAGTGAATTTATCCGCCCAGGCGTTCTCCGTGTCCCGCCGGGCGCAGGGAACCGTACTTCGCCGGGGTTGGGGCAAACTTATGAATACCGGCAGACCACGCCCAGTTCCAACCGGCTCCTGGATCCAGATCTGTCCTCACCCATTACCGGGATGTCCACCTATAACGATATGGTGGTGAAAGTCATCAAGGTCTGAAATCAGAGGTCAGAAATCAGAGGCCAGAGGTCAGAATCAGAAATCAGAGGTCAGAGGTCAGAGGTCAGAAATCAGAGGCGTGAGTGTCCGGTACGTGAGTGTCCGGTGGACACTCACGCCTGAGGCGCTACTTCAGAGGACGCTAACCGCCGAAGGATCCACTCACGCTACGAGGCCATCACTGAAGATTTAACTCATGGCCGAGTGGATCAGAGGTTAGAGGTCAGAATCAGAGAATAACTTTTTCGCTGAGGGCTGTTCGCTTCTGTGCCCCGATGGTGCGTTAGGTAAGATACAATCAGGAAAAACGAAAGGGGGATTAGAGATATGGCTCTGGAAACGGTCTCTACGGATATCACAGCAGGAGGTGAAGAGCTGGAGCGGCTGCAGATGTTAAGAGATCTATTTGCGGCAGCGCCGGATGAAGAACAGCTCAGGCGGTTGGCTCAGCGGGCCGAACATGACCAAACATTTCAGCCGTTGGCGCAGAGGGCCCGTGAGGAGACAGGGGGAATATTGGCGGCTGAATGGATGCGCTTATTTGAAGGTCCCGGCCGTTTCCCTGTGGTCCTTTTTGGCAGCTACTATTTGGATGGGGGGAAACTAATGGAGGCGTCGACCTTGGCGGTACGGCAGTATTACCGTCAGCATGGGATGGAACCTGTCGCCAACATTCCCGCCGATCATTTGGCGTATGAACTGGGCTTCCTGGGTTTTTTGACGGCGTCGGCCGACGTGGCGGCGGACGCGACCGGACGGGAGGAGTCCCTCGCGGCCCGGTCGGAGTTTTTGTACCGGTTTATGTTGCCATGGATGACAAAGATGGTGCGGGTGTTGCGTGAGTCGACAACGATTCCGTTTTTTCTTACACTGGGCGATCTCCTTTTGTCCGTGCTTCAGGGGATGGAGCAGAAGACGCGGGGAGTGCAAGCTTTCCGGGCTGAGCGCTGATAGACGGGGTGGGGCGTCAAAAGGATGCCAAGCTACGTTTAGCCTTGCCAAACTGATAACAAAGGTCTAACGGTTGCGAAAGACAGGGGTGATAACTGTGCTTACAACGTTTGGGTTCCTATCTCCACTGGAAATGGGGGTAATTCTTGTCCTTGCCCTGATTATTTTTGGCCCGGGAAAGTTACCGGAAGTAGGAAAGTCATTGGGCCGGGGGATCAGTGAATTTAAGTCGGCAGCCAATAATGATGGGATATTAGAAAAACCGGAAAGCAAAGAAGAGCAAAATACTAAAGCTCTATAAATTCGACCACGGATGGAAAAGCGTTAGTGTCGCGGTATGGGACGAGAAAAACTTGCTGGAATTTGGGGAATAGCATAGATGAGGAGAACGACTCCCTACTGTTGCGGTAAGGAGTCGCTCTTTTTGGACAAAGACCTTGTAAAAAGAATGCTCCTTGCAGTCGCATTTGGCTCCCTGAAAGAATATACGCGGCAAATTGGGGCGGATTTTAAATTCTAAGGCCCCAGTTTTTTGGAGGTCTTACATCAAGAACATTTAGATCAACGCTCGTCATTATGGTTAAGTCCCTGACGATAAAGCTCTAAGACATGGGGATCATGCACTGAGTAGTAGACCATTTTCCCCTCCCGCCGGTATTTGACAAGAGCATGGTTGCGAAGTACCCGCAGCTGGTGCGATGTGGCCGATTGGCTCAAGCCTAATAATTCCGTCAGATCGCAAACGCAGAACTCCGATTTTGCCAAAGCATCCATGATTCTGATTCTGGTCGGATCGCCCAGTGTCTTAAATAATTCCGATAAGTTATTTGCTCTGTCGAGAGTAATCAGTTGGTCAGAATATTTATCGATCAATTCGTGGTGTACACAGATGCACTCACAGATAGGATTCTCTGCAGTTTTTTCCATCTCTGAGTTTTGCGGCACCGGATTTATTCTTTGTTCAACTTTGGCAGTGTCAGCGTCGGGTTTGTCCAAAATCATCCTAATTTTTCACCCCAACTTTAAGATAGATTTGCCCACTTAAGCATATCCATTTTAACATAATAGTTCTCTCAGTGCGACGTATCGCGCGAAGCACACTGTGGACTAACGGGATTCTTGCCGCCTGATAGCCAACTGAACCTTTGGACCAGACCCATGTGTATTCAGGAGGGTTTAGAGAGTCGGCTCTTGTAGTGCCGACGACGATGAGCTTGTCTGAGGAAATTTTTCCGGGTTATGATACCGCCTGACCCGAAGGGCATTAAGAATAGCCAGCAAAGCGACTCCCTCGTCGGCAAACACGGCCATCCACATGTTGGCAAGTCCGAAAATCCCCAGGAAAATAACCACAAGCTTTACGGCCAAAGCAAAAGCGATATTTTGCCAAATAATCATTTTTGTGTACCGGGCGATGTGGATGGCGTCCACGAGTTTGCCGGGTTGATCGTCCATGATCACGACATCCGCCGCCTCAATCGCTGCATCCGAACCTAACCCCCCCATAGCTATACCCACATCTGCTTGCGCTAAAACCGGAGCATCATTGAGCCCATCGCCTACGAACGCGACTTTACCCTGTCGTTTGGACTGACGAAGTGTTTCCAGCCAAGAAACCTTATCTTCCGGCAATAAATCGGCGTGATATTCGCTCACTGTCAGTTCTTCAGCTACAGCTGCAGCGACGCTTTGGTGATCCCCGGTCAGCACGACCGTCTTCATTCCCATGTGGTTCAAGCGCGCGACCGTTTCTCGGGAATCTGCTTTTACCCGGTCAGAGATCAGCAATTGTCCCGCGTACTCTTGGTCGACAGAAATGTAAACAACCGTCCCCAGTCCTTGGTCAACAGCAAGACTCGGGATTTGAATCCCGGCTTGCTCCAATAATTCAGCTTTACCAACCAACACGGTCTTTCCGTTGACAAGAGCGCGAATTCCCCTGCCACTTATTTCCTCGTAGTTTTGAACTTCTGTCAAATCACGGTCTTGACCATATTTCTCTCGGATTGATTTAGCAATAGGGTGAGGGGAATGGGCTTCGGCATTGGCCGCGATTTCCAAAAGCTGTTTTTTAGTATAGCCAACGGCCGGGTTGATTTCTACAACTTGGAAAATGCCTTCAGTCAGGGTACCCGTCTTGTCAAAGACCACGGTACGAACATCTGTCAACGCCTCTAAATAGTTCGCTCCTTTGACCAGGATTCCCTGCTTTGAAGCTCCCCCGATCCCGGCGAAATAGCCCAAGGGGATGGAAATCACTAGGGCGCAAGGACAGGAAATGACTAAGACTGTCAGTGCCCGATAGAGCCAATCCTGAAAGTCTCCACCTATCAGGAGCGGCGGCAATAAGGCAAGTCCCAAAGCCGCGATGACAACGGCAGGTGTATAGTAGCGGGCAAATGTTGTAATGAATTTTTCCGTGGTTGCTTTGTGGGTACCCGCGTTCTCCACCAAGTCCAAAATCTTCTGCACGGACGACTGAGCAAACTCTCGCACAACACGAAGCGTTAAGAGACCGGAGGAATTGATCATTCCGGCTAAAACGGTATCCCCCGCCTGGACTTTCCTCGGCACTGACTCCCCTGTGAGAGCGGATGTATCGACAAATGAACTTCCAGACATAACTTCACCGTCTAGAGGAACCCTTTCACCCGGGCGGACCAGAATCTGCTGACCGACTCGCACTTCCTCGGGGTCAACTTTTGTCACATTCAGTTGATGAATCAGATTGGCAAAATCCGGACGAATACTTACTAAAGTCTGAATGGATCGACGTGAACGGTTGACTGCCCGCTCCTCTAAATATTCACCTACGGAATAGAATAACATGACTGCGACGGCCTCGGGCAATTCATGAATAGCAATTGCTCCGACAGTGGCTAGAGACATGAGAAAGTTCTCATCGAACATCTGTCCTCTGGCTATGTTGCGGACGGCCTGCCACAAGACTTTGTAGCCTACCATAAAATAAGCCGTTAAGTTCAGTAAATACTCAAGAACTTGCCCAGAACTGTTTTTCCAATACGGTGCAAAAGCCAAACCGACCGCAAATAACGCACAAGCAGTCATGATTCTGAAGAGTCTCCGGTGCTTCGCCTTTTCCAACGTTGCGGTACGATCTGCAGTGTCCGCGTTTGGCTGTGCTCGGATCGGAACGAGCTCAACTCCAGGTTCAATTCTTCCCATAATATCCTGAGCCTGCATGACTAGAGAAGGAAGCAAGAAAACAGTCTTGGCCGCATAATTGATCGTTGTCTCTCCCATTCCTTCCGTTGCACTCAGCACTCTTTCCATCTTCGCGGAACAATTGGCACAGAATTCTCCTTCAATACGATACTTGACGCGTTTCTCTACAGGATGTTCTTTGGACATCTCTTTCCCTCCCGACGATATACAATACGTATGTTCATGCGTTCATGTTATGATTATAATCGAGTGGTTGGGTTTTAGCAAGCAAAATCTTATTAATTTAATTCTATAAGGCTGCGGCCTTGCTACTGTTTCAATAGTTTATGTTGCCATGGACGACAAAGGTGGTGCGGGTCATCAATCTCTTGACTTATCAACATTTCTTGATATAATAGAGATACTATGATTGACGTTGTGAAGATTTCCAAAGCTTTGAGCGACCCAATTCGCTACAAAATACTGTTGATGCTTGTAGATCATCAGAGCAACGAACTGTTATGTTGCTCACCGGCCCTTGAGGGCGCCTGCAATTGTGAGATTATGGCGGAGTTTGGGATGATTCAGTCCAGGGTTTCGTACCATATGAAGGAGCTTACCGGAGCAGGACTCGTAACCGAAGAGCCTAGAGGCAAATGGAAATTCTATTCTTTAAACATGGATACCCTGAAAGAATATACGCGGCAAATTGGGGCCGATTTTAAATTCTAAGGCCCCGGTTTTTTGGGGGTCTTACATCAAGAACATTTGATGTAAGAAAAGAATGGATGAAGGTAGGACAATCGGCAGATCATAGCAGATCATAGTGGCAGATAGGGCTGAAATAAGGGGAGGTAATAAAATAATGTCAAATGTCGAAAATGATCACATACGTCAATCGGTACGGAAAAACTATGCTTCCATCGCGCTTCAAGGAAAGGGCAGTTGTTGTTCACCAGGCACCAACTGCTGTGGTAGTGAAGACTCCGGTCTCATGACGCAAATTTCCCAACAGCTGGGTTATTCCTCCTCAGAACTTGGGGAAGTGCCGGATGGAGCCAATATGGGTTTAGGGTGTGGTAATCCTCAGGCGATAGCAAACCTGAAACTGGGTGAGGTTGTTCTGGATTTGGGTAGCGGAGGCGGGTTCGATTGTTTTCTGGCCGCTAAACAAGTGGGAACGGCGGGGCGCGTGATTGGGGTGGATATGACTCCGGAGATGGTGAGTAAGGCCAGAAAAAATGCCGCTGCCACCGATTATCATAATGTTGATTTTCGTTTGAGTGAAATTGAGAACTTGCCGGTGGCGGATAATTCAGTTGATGTGATCATTTCTAACTGTGTGATCAACTTGTCTCCGGATAAACAAAGGGTATTTGATGAGGCCTATCGTGTGCTCAAGCCGGGCGGGCGCTTGGCTATTTCTGATGTGGTGGCTTCAGCGCCCCTGCCGGAGGAAATCCGGAAAGACCTGGAGCTCTATGCCGGCTGCGTGGCGGGCGCCAGCCTTGTGGATGACTTAGAGCAGATGCTGCAAAAATCAGGGTTTAGAAACATCCGCATTCGGCCGAAAAGTGAATCGCGGGAGTTTATCCGGGAGTGGGCCCCGGACAGGCAGATTGAGGATTTTGTTGTATCTGCGACGATCGAAGCACTTAAGCCCGCCGGCAAAAGCGATCTGCAAGGTTAGGTGGAGCTGAGATTTCTGGATATTCTGCAGGATGATTTGGCAGATTATCAGTATGCCCGCCAAAGGCTGGAACGAGGCTGTGTGATGCCGCTGACGGCGATCAACGGCAAGATGCGCTTCTACGGCCCGGTGGCACCGGCTTTAGTGTATGAACAGGCCAAGAAATCAGCCGATGCCTTCGTGTTTGAAATGAAATAAGGAATGGAGTGAAAGATATGTCACAGATGAGGTTGGAATTTTTTGAAGCTCCCATGTGCTGCTCGACCGGGATATGCGGCCCCAGTGTCGATGAACGTTTGGTCCGCCTCAACGAGAATATTCAGGTCCTACAGAAGAAATATCCGGCCATCCAGGTTGAACGTTATCAGATCAGCCGGCAGCCCCTGAAGTTCAAGGATAATGAAGAAGTGTTTGTCAAGGTCAAGGAGCAGGGACAGAGAATCTTACCGCTGACCGCCTGGAACGGCAAGGTTGTTAAAGAAGGGCAATATCCGGAGTTAGGGGAATTAGAGCAGATTTGCCAAGGGGGGTCCAACTGATGCCCAAATATCTTTTCTTTTCCGGCAAAGGGGGAGTGGGCAAGACCTCCATGGCCTGTACCACGGCGGTTTACTATGCGGATCAGGGGAAAAAGACTTTGATCGTGACCACGGATCCGGCATCGAATTTAGCGGATGTGTTTGAGCAGGAAATTGGGCACAAGATCACTCCCATTACCGGCATGAGTAACTTGTTTGCCATGGAGATCGACCCGGACCGGGCCACAGAAGAGTACAAGGAACGCTCGCTTGCTCCCCTGAGGGACTTGTTTGACGCAGACATCCTCAAAGTGGCTGACGAACAATTAAGCGGCCCCTGTACGGTGGAGATGGCATCCTTCGACAAGTTCATTGATCTTCTGGGTACAGATGATTACGAAGTGATCATTTTTGATACGGCACCGACCGGGCACACCCTCAGGCTTTTGGAACTGCCGGTGGACTGGAGCCGGCATATTGAAGCAAGTGCTCAGGGCAGCGGTCAAACCTGCATGGGGCCGGTATCCTTGATTCAGGAGAGCAAACTGAAATATGACGAGGCGATTGCCAAGCTGCGCGATTCCGGTCAGACTGAGTTTCTCTTTGTGATGCAGCCGGCCCAAGTCTCCTTGACCGAAACTGAGCGTTCCGTGGCCGAATTAGCGGAGATGGGGATCAAAACCACTACAGTGATTGTTAACGGCCTGATCCCGGAAACTGAGGCGGTCAATCAATATTTTCATGCCCGCTATGAGGCCCAGCAGCACTATCTGGAGCTGGCACACCAGGCATTTCCAAATGTCGAATTAAAAACGATGGAACTGTTTCCTGCTGAACTGAAAGGGCTGGCGCGTTTTCGGGCCAGCGGCCGCCGTTTGTTCGGCAGCACAAGTCAAGCCTTCCTGCCGGATCTGTTGTTCCCGGCCCTGGGCAAGCAGAAAATGATTTTTTTTGCCGGCAAAGGTGGGGTGGGCAAGACCACGCTGGCTTGTCTGACGGCGGTATATACGGCTGTGATGGGGTATAAGACTCTGTTGTTGACCACCGATCCAGCGGCTCATACCGGACAGATCTTGGATGTTCCGGTCACGGATACGATCAGCCAGGTGGAAGGGCTAACCAATCTCTATGCAGTTAAAATCGATCAGAAAACAGTCACCGAGGAATACAAAGAAGCTATTCTGAGCGAAGCACGGACCAAATATGAACAAGATACGGTGGCGGCCATGGCGGAAGAACTGGATTCCCCCTGCACGGAGGAAATGGCCGCCTTTCAGAAGTTCATCGACCATACTCTGAACTCAGAGTTTGACATTACGGTCTTTGATACCGCCCCGACCGGACACACCTTGCGCCTGTTGGAACTGCCCATGGATTGGAGCAGCCAGATAGAATTCAAGGCGGGAGCCGGGACGGGTGTGAGTGCAGGGGAACGGGCCCAACAAGCGCGATTTCAGGCGGCGATTGAGCGTTTGCGGGATCCTGAGCTTACCACTTTTGCTTTTGTCATGTATCCGGAGAAAACTCCGATCATTGAAGCATACCGGGCCGGTCAGGAACTGGCCGGGATTGGGATCAAGACGAATCTGGCCGTAGCCAATCAGCTGATCCCGGCTGAAGCAGCGACCACACCCTTTTTCCGCAGCCGGCGGGAGATGCAATTAGGGTATCTGGAAGAGATCAGGGAGCGTTTTCCCCAAGCCTATCTGCTGGAAATGCCATTGGCCGTGAAGGATGTCCAGGGACGGCATTTTTTATGGGAAATGGCCCGGCAAGTTTTGGGATAATGGTCGAGAAAACATTTCCTCAGTGTTCAAAGGTCCTTGACACAAATACAACAATCAGTATAATAAATAGATAAGGATATGATTATGAGTACCATTGGCGGAAAAGGATGGTCAGAGACCCCGTTCTTTGGGGGGGATGCGGGATCTGGGCGAGCAAGTTTTGGGATGTGCGGTTCACCAGGGTGTTTACGCCGGCATGCGGAAGAAGCGGAGGAGGTGAGAACTGGATGAACATCCACATCACCCCGCAGGCGGCGGCTGTCATCCGCCGCCAGGGAGGGCAGGTGATCCTATTCGAAGGCCGGCTCACCGGGTGCATTGCCGGGAATATCCCGGCCCCGATGATGGAAGTGGGCAGACCGAGGCAGACTCCGGATCATTATGTTCTGATGAAAGAAGAGGGTGTAGAGGTTTATCTGGACAAGGCCCTGCTCTCATATCCTGGGACGGCAGAATTCAGTGTGGTTCCGCATCGATGGAACAAGGAGAGTTTGTCCCTTAATTGGAAAACTGAAGTTTAGATGTGTTCGGTTTTAAGGAAATCATAATTTATTGAGGGGGGAAAGAGAAATGAATACTGAATTACCAGCAAGCCGGAAATTGTCGATGTTGGACCGTTTTTTGACCTTGTGGATTTTCTTGGCTATGGCGGTCGGGATCGGAGCCGGCTTTATGATTCCGGGGATGGCCAGTTGGCTCAATAGTTTTCAAAGCGGCACGACCAATATTCCCTTGGCCATTGGACTGATTATCATGATGTATCCACCCCTGGCTAAGGTAAAATATGAGGAAATAGGCAAGGTCTTTAGAAACGGAAGAGTCATGGCCATATCTTTGATCCAAAATTGGATCATCGGTCCGCTGCTCATGTTTGTTTTAGCGGTGATATTTTTGCATGGGTACCCGGAGTACATGGCCGGTTTGATCATGATCGGTCTGGCCCGCTGCATCGCCATGGTCATCGTCTGGAACAGTCTGGCGAAAGGGGATCCCGAGTACGCGGCCGCTTTGGTCGCGCTCAATTCCATCTTCCAGGTGATCTTCTACTCATTCTATGCTTATGTCTTTATCTCCGTTTTGCCGCATTGGCTGGGGTTGACGGCGGACACGGTCAAGCTGAACCTTAGCATATGGGAGATTGCTCAAAGTGTGCTGATTTATCTGGGCATTCCTTTCCTAGGCGGCCTGCTCACCAGGCTTATCCTCGTACCGGTCAAAGGGAAGGAATGGTATGAAACAAAATTCGTTCCGAAAATCAGTCCTTTGGCTTTAATCGCCCTGCTTTTTACCATCATTCTCATGTTCTCACTTAAAGGCAAATACATTGTATCCCTGCCCATGGATGTCGTGCGCATCGCCATTCCCCTGGTGATCTATTTTGCCGCGATGTTTACGCTCTCCTTCTTTATGGGTTGGCGGCAGGGTGTTCCTTACTCTCAGACGGTGACACTCGCCTTCACGGCGGCCAGCAACAACTTTGAGCTGGCCATTGCCGTCGCGGTGGCCGTGTTTGGGATCAATTCCGGTGAGGCCTTTGCGGCGGTCATCGGACCGTTGATTGAAGTGCCGGTGATGATCGGACTGGTGAACTTTGCCTTGTCTTGGGGAAGAAAGTATTTTAACCCGGATGGAAGTTCCACGCGGGTAAGGGTCTGAGTTCGAAGAACGGCTCCTCGTTGCTGCAGTGGGGAGCCGTTCTTTGGTGCGCACGTGGCTGCTTTGTTTCGGGCTCAAACCATCATCGATCTTGAGGTTCGCTAAATGAGGGTTTGAGAAGTCAGGCAAACGCAGAACTCAGATTTCGCCTAAGTGACCGGGATTCCGATTCTGAAAGGGACACGCCGCCCCCGCCTGACGGGCAAAGAGACGCTTGTGGGAGAGAAACCGGGCCACGGTTTCATTGTTGCCCAAGCTGATTCCCCCGAGCCTCCATTCCCGGAAGGTGTGCCAGAATTCTTGTTCCGGTATAGTGTGTGAGTAGTGTTCCGCCTCGGCATCGTAGGCCCAAAAAACGTCGACCCAAAGCATGCCCTTTCGGCTGAGAACCAAAAGAAAATGATTTAGCTCGGGGTCGGGAGAATCAAGAACTTTTAGAAGTAGATGTGAACGGCCGTTTGGATAATCAGTGCGGATTTGACTTCCTCCCCGCGTTGAAACGCGAGGATTCCCAAGTCTCCCGAAAGAGCTTGGCAGGCTGTACAAGTAACCTCTATACGGTCGCCGTTAGGCCGCCGCTTTACTTTTGAGTGCACGCTTCTTGACCGTTGCCAGCGGGTAGAGTCTCATGGAATTTAGACATAGTGCATGGCTTACCCGCGACAAGTCAATCCCCGGACAGGCTTTGCGCAGAATATTAGCCGCCCCGTTTAAGTCAGCGTTTACGGCTTGCCCATTTGCACTGCGATAGAGTCCCCGCTTTACCCGTTTACCGCTGAACACGTACTTTTCTGTATGCTCAGGGTCGAATTCCGGCAATAGATCTCGGTCTAGAAAGCTGGCCTTGGAAGTATAGCTCTCCGTTATTTCTACGTACTCAATGCCATTCTTTTCACACAGGTACGCCAGAAACCGCCGAAACTTCCAGAATGGGATCTGCACAAAGTTTTGATTGTTCACATGACCGATGTTTATTTCCTGCTTCCAGCCGGGATTCACACCCACAACTACCCGCCCGATTTTGTTGTCAAGGCAATGCTGCAAAATCAAGTGACCGGCTTTGCTCAGGTAGTCGCGCATGAAGTTTTCCCGGTTGTAGGCGATCAACGCCAGTTTATTGGTTTCGCCCTTGATCCCTTGCAGGTCTTTCATTGATTGGAGTCTGGAACGTTCCTTGTTATACCATTGATTGGCTGATTTCAGCCGCTTTCCGTCGATCAAAAACGCGGTTCCGGCGGTACTAACACCGGCTGCCAGGGTATTTACCCCTAGATCCAGAGCTAAAGTTTCCGGCTCCCATACAGGTTGGGCCTTATCCGCTGTTTTATACACAAACTCCGCTTCCAAGAAGCGGGCATGGTGAATGGGGTTTAGGCGTACCTCACGGAGAGGTTGGTTAGCTATACGATCCGGCACACGAATTTTGATGGCTAAGCCTGGATGCTCCTTCATGAATCGATTGGACATGGGGATCTGAAAATAGCCGTCGTGAACAGTGATCGCATTGGTCGAACAAAGAA
>LDXJ01000044.1 GCA_001029295.1 Peptococcaceae bacterium CEB3
ACGATCCGAGTGATGGATGACCCCTCTGGGTTGATTTGTTCGGAGGATGGCGCGCTCCAAAGCGTTCATGGCCAGTTCTTTGGTCATCGTACTATCCAAGGACCAGCCGACGACCTGCTTGTCGCACAAATCGATAACGGCCGCCAAGTAGAGCCATCCTTCATCTGTCGGAATATACGTTATATCGCTTGCCCACAGCTGGTTGAGCCCTTTAACCTTAAAATTTTGCTTGACAAGGTTCTCGGCAACCGGGTAATTGTGCTTCGAGTTGGTCGTTGCTTTAAACTTCCGCGGCCTTTGTGAATGAATGCCGTTTTCTTTCATGAGCCGGTACACCCGATTGTGACCGCATTTTACCTTCTTGTTTAATTCATGGGTCATCGGTCGAACCCCATATAACCTTCGCTTGCGCTCGTGAATCGTCTTGATCAGATCAAGCAACTCCTCATTGGCCCTTTGCCGGTTGCTCTTTGGGCGCTTAAGCCAGCCGTAATAACCGCTTCGCGACACTTCAAGCACTTGGCACATCTTCACCACCCGGAATTCGAAGCGGTGTGCGTCAATAAATTGAAACCTTACTTCCGGGGGTTTATGAAGATGGCCGCTGCTTTTTTTAGGATAGCATTTTCCTCCTCAAGATCAGCCAGCCTACGCTTCATTCGGCGCATCTCTTCATCTATGGGTTTTAATTTGCCGCTACCAGGGAAGGCGTTGTTTGAGTCCTTCCGGAATGCCGCTACCCAGGCATAGAGGGTCTTCTCGCTAACGCCGAGATCTTTTGAGAGGCTGGGCACACTGCGGCCCTTCTCAACAACGAGCTTTGCAGTATCCGTCTTAAACTCTTTGTTATACTTCCTACCATTATTGGTCATTTTAGGCACCTCCGACTGTTTAATATTATCTCAGTTCGGAGTGTCTTTTAAACCGGGTACAATTCAGTCGTTATGTTCCCAAGCATTCTGAATAGCACTGCTAAGATAGCGCAGGCAAATTCAACCGGTACCGACGAATATGCTCCGCCCGGATATATCCTGAAGTTCAGCGACTATTTTTTGGGAACATCTCTCGACACGACTAAGTGGAACTACCGTACGGACAACAAATACGGTAGTCAGCAGACTCCGGCAAACGTTTCGGTAAACAACGGCTTGATAATTCGAGGCACTTCCGAGACAAATAACGGCACGACCAGTTATTACGGGGGAGGTATAGTTTCCAAAGAAGCATTTAAATATGGATACTATGAAGCCCGCGTTAAGATGCAAAATGAACCGAGTTGGCATTCCTCGTTTTGGGTGCATGCGGGTGACGGAACCACGACCTATGATCCAAGTGCCGAAACTGAGATCGACGTATTTGAACGGCAAGCGGAATGGAACAATTACATCTATCAAAATGTTTACCAATGGAATAACGGGAATTTGGTCGCCACAATGCCGGGATCGGGGCAATTAAATATATCCTTTGATCCTTCTGCCGCTTACCACACATACGGAATGCTGTACACAGATAGGAACGTAAAGTTCTATATTGACGGCGTGCTTGAGAGAATTATTAATTACTCACCCAACGATTATCCTCAAGATAACATGAATATATGGCTGAGTATGATCGGACAAGGCGTGTCCACGACGATGTACGTGGATTACGTTAAATATTATGCTCCGCCTGCCACCTCACCGATCTATACAGGTTCGATAATTGTAGACAACCAAGATCCTTCTTCCAGCTTTACTACGACAGGGACATGGATAAGCTCGACAGGTGTCAGCGGCTATTACGGGAACGATTATCTATATGATGGGGAAAATGACCCGGGCAAAAGTGCAACGTTCACCCCCAGTATTGCAATGGCAGGAAATTACGACATTTATATGATGTGGACATCTTATGGTAATCGGTCGACGGCGGTGCCTTTAACGATTAAGTACAACGGTGGAACCGATAGCTCGAAAACTATTAATCAACAGCAAAATGGAGGGAGGTGGAACTATATTGGGACCTATAGTCTTGCAGCCGGTACGACGAATTCCGTTACAATCGGCAGCTCACCCGGTTACACGATAGCAGATGCCGTCATGTTCGTACCCCATGAGGTTGACGTTGATTTAGGAGATGTCGCCTATACGGAATCAGCGTCTTCCAGTAACCAATGGAGTCAATCGCCATTAACAGGATATAATGGCTCAGTCGTAAGAGGGTCCAATACAACCGGAGCTACAGCCACTTGGGATCCGGATTTATCTGCCGGAAGCTACCAAGTTTACATTTACAAAGTGGTTTCCTCTTATGGTGACAATCGGGCCAAGATCAGTGTGGTAAGTGCCAATGGCACGGATACTCAATATCTGGACTACTCGAGCGGTTCCAGCGGATGGGTACTGCTGGGGACCTTCAATTTCAATGATGGGTCAGCGGGATACGTCACAAACACTTTCAGCGGTAATGCCAATCAGTGGGCCCATTCAAATATGGTGAAATTTGTAAAGCAATAAAATTTGTCATACAATAATGAAAGCAGTTGACAAATTGGACTCAATCCACTAAACTTAATTTAATTAATAAAGACCTTTTTGGTAACATAAGAGAGGGACAATCAGGATGGGAGGTGATATCCGTACCAAGAATCTTGGGGGCTGTGGCAAGGCTCAGTTTACACAGGTATTTGAGGAGAGTGCTGTGCCCGCGAGAATGGAGTGGTAAATTTGTCCACTGAACCAATGGTATTACGAGGTGCTATGGAAAGAAGTAAAGGGGGATACAGACAGAATGAAAAGATTTGGTAAACTGTCCATAGTAATTGTGGTGGTCGCAGTTTCGGCCCTTCTTACCGCGTGCGGAAACCAAACGGGCAATTCTTCGACAGGCTCCACTACTGCAAAGGAATCCTTGGTTTGGTCAGGCTGGGCCGCTAACGAAAAGTCGACGAAGCCATCGATCGACCAAATGACGAGCTCGTGGAATAAAGCACATCCCGACCAAACTGTAACTTGGCAAGGTTGGCCATACGATCAGACTGAGCAACAACTTATCATCAGGAGTCAAGGCGGACAGAAATTAGATCTGGCTCAAATCGATATGAACTGGCTGCCTACTCTCGCTAGCACGGGAGATTTGGTGAATCTGGAGTCGTTACTCGGAAAGCAGTGGTTACAAAGCAACTTCACTCAAAATCAATTGAACCTCGGACAAGTTGGTGGTAAACAGTACGGAGTTCCGTGGTCCATGGCCTCGATCGGTATGGTTTATAATCCGACTCTGCTCAAGAGTGTCAGTGTTTCAGCACCCCCTCAGACCACGCAGGAGTTTGAAAAGGACTTGGAACTGTTGAAAGCCAAGTACCCTAACAGCATACCATATGCTTTATCAACGAAGGGCACCAGTGAACTGGCTTCGGATTTCCAAATCTGGCTATGGACCTTCCATGCCAACGTTTTTGACGCACAGGGAAATCCGGTGATCAATTCACAAGGCGCTGTCCAGGCACTGACATTCCTCAAAGACCTGAAGGATAAGGGGCTTATCAAAATGGATGTCGGCCGCTTTGATGCACGGCAGTTCTTTGCCAAAGGTGATATCGGATTTTACCTTGACGCGTTTCCTGCGAACGCATTCGCCCAAACGAATGGAGTACCCGCGAAGGATATAGCCAAGACAATCCAGCCGATGCCCATGCCGGTCCTAAACCCTGGCGATCATCCCCAATCTCTCGCCTGGGGACACTTGTTAGTAGTGTTCAATAAATCCAAGGATCTGAAGACGGACGCTGCATTTATAAAGCACGTTCTGTCACCTTCTGAGGAATTAATGTATTTCAAAAATACTCAGATGCCTCCGGTCGAAAAATCTGTTGTTAGCGACAGCACAATTCAGGGAAATGCGTGGACCAAAGATTGGTTGTCAGGTGCCCAATTTGCCAAGAGGGACCAAACGTCAGCATATACAAATCAAAGCAAACTGCAGACCATTATTGGCAGTGCAGTCCAATCTGCCCTGTTGGGTCAGACCTCTCCGCAACAGGCCCTTAATAATGCCGAAAATCAAATCAAGTCTGCTGTTAAGAAATAGTCTGAGTTTGGTAGGTTTCCTAAAGCGGGGTTCCGTGCAAGAAAACCCCGCTTTGGGTACTACCGGACACAGTAGAGGGGGGTTGCGGATTGGATCTGCCGACTGCTAATAAACGAGCCTTGTCTGATAAACAGGTTGGCGTACTATTGGTTGCGCCTGCGTTGATCATATTCTGTGTGATTACGCTCTATCCCCTTGTGAACACCGTATTAATGAGCTTTACAAATGCAAACTTGCTCAGCAAATATCGCGCCTTTGTTGGTCTTGCTAATTTCAAGAGCATCTTGTCCGATCCCACCGCCTTGCAGGTGCTCGTGAACACGTTGATCTTCGTGATTGTCGCTACCCTAGTACCTTTCACCCTTGGCCTAATCTGGGCCATCGTTCTGAATGAAGGACGCAAAACGTCGGAGTTTCTCAGAGGTCTGACACTAGTGGACTGGATTATACCAAGTACGGCAATCGGGTTCTTGTGGAGTTGGATCTTTCAAGGAAATTATGGCCTTCTGAATGCCGTACTGACGAAACTTGGCATGATCCATTCTAACATCGATTGGCTGGGCCGGCCGGGCACCGCCATGATAGCGGTTATTGTTGCCAAGACCTGGCAAACTCTTCCCTGGTTCATGGCATTTCTGCTTGGCGGGCTGAAGGCTGTGTCCCATGAGCAGATAGAGGCTGCCCATCTCGACGGGGCGGGAAACATTAGAACATTCCTGTCTGTAATCATGCCCCAGATTAAGTCAATCGTTTCGGTTGTTTTAATCTTAGGCTTTATGGGCAGCCTGCAGCAGTTTGATTTAATTTGGGTTATGACTCAGGGTGGCCCCGCTTCAGCGACCACTACTTTTTCGATTGACGTATACACGGCTGCGTTCAATAACTATGACCTGGGAACGGCGTCAGCAATCGCGACGGTTTGGGTTATTATTGACTTGCTATTCGTTTTTCTCTATGTTAGGAGACTAAAAGACGATTTCCAATGATATTTAGGGCGGTGTAAAACGTGTTTGAAAGGACATTTGGCTTTAGAGTATTTTACTATACGTCGCTTATATTGGTGGGCTTCTTTGTACTATTTCCACTATATTGGATGATAAACACGGCCTTAAATCCGTCTCCGAACGTGTTCAGCATACAATTTCTACCCTTGCATGCGACTTTGAATAACTTCATCGGAGTGTTGGAGAACGGTTCAATCATGCGTTACCTTGCCAACAGCTTGATGGTCTCGATTGCTACAAGCTTTGTGGCAACGGTCGTGGCTGCTTACGCGGGGTACAGTTTCTCCAAGTTCCGCTACGCAGGCAGGAAATCTCTCATGCTATTGATTATGACTTCACAGATGTTTCCGCAAGTTGCTTTATTGCTCACCTTGTATTTGATGATGAAGGCCTTTGGCCTGTTGAATACGTACCTGGCGTTGGTAATTTCATACGTATCGTTTACGTTGCCGGTGGGGACATGGACCTTGAAAGCCTACTTTGATCAGATTCCCAATTCATTGATCGAGTCTGCCAAGCTGGACGGAGCAGGCCAGATGAAAATTATCCACCGAATAATTTTTCCGCTGGCAGTGCCGGGTCTTGCATCCACAGCCATATACGGGTTCGTCTGGAGTTGGAACGATCTGCTGTACTCGTTAACCTTGATTACATCTAACTCGAAGAGAACGTTGGGTCCGGGACTGGTCCTTACCTACATGGGCCAATTTCAAAGTAACTGGAACAGCATGATGGCAGCGTCGATCGTTGTCTCGATTCCCGTAACTGTCATGTTCATCTTTTTGCAACGATATTTTATACAGGGGCTTACGGCCGGAGCCGTTAAAGGTTAGCCAATGGCGGGAAGTATGGAAGCCGGGAGCCTGCAAGACGGGGTTTCGCAATTCAGTGGGCACATGTCGCAGAATGTCAAGGAATAAGAGGAGGTTTTAAACATGTCAACATTTGAAGAAATTGCTGCCGCAGTGATCAGCGGGAATGCCAAGAAAGTCAAAGAGTCTGCCGAACAAGCACTGGCTGAGGGGGCCGCTCCGCAGGCCATTGTCAATGAGGGATTGATTGCCGGGATGAACGTGGTCGGGGTCAAATTCAAAAATAATGAAGTTTACGTGCCTGAGGTTCTGATTTCCGCCCGGGCGATGCATGCCGGGATGGATGTGGTCAAACCGCTCTTGTCGGACGCGGACGTGCAAGACAAAGGCACGATATTGGTGGGCACCGTTAAAGGGGACCTCCATGATATCGGCAAAAATTTGGTGCGCATGATGCTGGAGGGGGCCGGCTACAAAGTTATCGACCTGGGAGTTGACATTGCCCCCGATAAGTTTGCTCAAGCGGTTGAGGAGCATAAACCGCAAGTTGTCGGGCTGTCGGCCCTGCTTACGACCACCATGAGCAGTATGAGGAGCACCATTGAGCGGCTCAAAGGCTATCCAGTCAAGGTGATGATTGGGGGAGCTCCGGTGACGCAGAAGTTCGCGGACGAGATCGGAGCAGACGCTTATGCGTCCGATGCGGCCAGCGCCGTGGAGAAGGCTGACCAGCTGATGGCTTCCTAAGGAAAAGACGGGAAAGAGGAAGTGTTTGAGGGGTTTCTCGAACAAAACAAATGTTCGTAGAGAACTCATGGCTTCAGCGGAAGTCGTACTGGCATAGTCGTTGCCACGTGGTGCTTGAAATAGCATTAAGGAATCCCGGGGGAAGATGTATGAGAAGTAAAATTGATCAGGGAATTTACCGTGGGGCGCGGGCAGTCGTCTTGGAAAATGCGTTGCTTAAAGTCACCTTAGTCCCCGGTATGGGAGGGAAAATTGCCTCGATCATCTATAAACCGCTTGACTCAGAATTACTTTGGCAGAACTCGTTAGAAAAATTTGTAGAAAGTGAGTATGATTCGCCTTTTTCTGACGGTGACATGAGCGGCATGGATGATATGTTTCCTACCATTGATGAGTGCTTTTATCCGGACGGGCCTTGGAAGGGAACAAGGCTGCCGGACCATGGGGAAGTCTGGGCCTTGCCCTGGGCTTCTCACATTCACGGCACCGCAGTGACGCTTTCCGTTTTTGGGGTAAGGATTCCGTACAGACTAAGCAAGATCGTAAGCTTGTCGGAGGGGAAACTGGACCTGCGCTATAGCTTGAAAAACTTGAGTCCATTTGACTTTAAATTTATTTGGGCCCTTCATCCTCTTTTCAAGGTAGATGAGTTTACTCGCATTGTCTTACCGGAATCTGTGAAGAGGGTCATTAACGTTGGCAACTCACCTCTGAGGCTGGGGGCCTACGGGAGCACGCATTCCTGGCCAATCACCAAACATAGTTCTGGTGAAATTTATGATATGAGCAGAATTTTGCCGCCTGGAAAGGGAAATTACGACAAGTATTATGTCCAGGGTTCGGTTCCTGAGGGACGGTGCGCTTTGTACAATGAACGAAGCGGCATGGAAATCGGCCTCACGTTTTCGCCAGAGAAAGTCCCGTTCCTTGGTATGTGGATCAATGAAGGCGCTTATCATGCACAATATAATGTGGCACCAGAACCGTGTACCGGTGCTTTTGACAGGGTAGATATAGCCGCACAGTGGGGTGCGGTATCGACCATTCCTGCAATGGACACTTACGAATGGCAGATAGGCATGGACGTGAAACAGCGTTAGACAGTGCAAATAACAAAGTACAGTGCACTATGCCCTAACCCTTATTTCAGGAGAACTGTGTCAGGTCTAGTAATGTGCACGGCTTGATGTAACCTTGTTTCATGTCCGAACAATGATCACGAAATGAGATCAGAGGAACCAAGTTCATGCCTTAAGATGCCAAAGAACAAACGTGGGAGGGCTAAAAATGAATTCTTATGAGAGAGTCCTCAGCGCTCTTCAGCACAAAGAGCCGGATCGTGTTCCTCTCGATCTGGGTGGAGGGTGTGTGACGGGAATTACAGGCAAAGCTTATCGTCATTTGCTTGATTATCTTGGATATAAAGATACCGGGATCTCTGTTCAGGATCAAGTGCAGCAGCTGGTAAGGGTAGATGAGTTCATCTTAGACAGGTTCGGGGTTGATACGCGGGCGGTGTGGCCTCAACCCCCTTCCACCTGGAATTTTGAACGCAAAGACGATGGCCAGTATTGGAGCTTTACGGACGAATGGGAAATTGTTTGGAAAATGCCCAAGGAAGACGGGTTCTACTACGACATGCGCAAGCACCCCCTGGCTGAAGTGGAGAGTGCTGAACAATTGACTGACTTTGCTTGGCCCAATCCATTGGATCCTGCTCGATTGCGGGGACTTGGAGCAAAGGCCAAGGATTTGCAACACAGTACCCAGGCCTGTTTGATGCTGAACGGTCCATCGGCCGGATTCTTTGAGTTGGGCGGCTGGCTGAGGGGATATGAGAATTGGTATATGGACATGCTCATCAACCCTCTGCTGGCTGAAAAGCTTTTGGACAAAACGTTGGAAATTAGAATGAAGTTCCTGGGTAAGGCCTTGGACGAACTAAAAGATTCCATTTTAGTAGTCGTAGAAACGGAAGACCTGGGTTCCCAAACGGGTCCCCTGATTTCGCCTCAACTCTACCGCAAGTTTGTTAAACCGCGGCAAAAGGAGCTATATTCCTTCATTAAAAAGAAAGCGCCGGGCGTATACGTCTTCCTTCACTCCTGCGGCAGTTATTATGAAATTATTCCCGACCTCATTGATGCGGGGGTTGATATTCTGAATCCTGTCCAATTTACCACTCCGAAAATGGATGCCGCAGGTCTTAAGAAGGAATTTGGCAAGGACCTCACCTTCTGGGGCGGTGGAGTTGACACCCAGTACACCTTGTCGCGCGGTACGCCGGAACAGGTGCGGGATGAAGTAAAGAGGCAAATTGAAGTACTGGCTCCCGGCGGCGGGTTTGTATTTAACACCGTGCATAATATCCAGGCGGATGTTCCGGCCGAAAACATCATAGCTATGCTCGAAACAGTCAAAGAGTATGGCGCATACTGAATAGGAAGCGCCTGGTTCGCGCGAAATGCTGGGAAAGCATATCATCCTCGACAGAAGGGAGTGCCGTCTATGACCGAATTACGTTATAACCCTCTCTTGGGGGATTGGACCATGGTGGCGGACAAACGGCAGTTCCGGCCCAACATGCCACAGGATTTTTGTCCTTTCTGTCCGGGGTCGGGCAGGGTGCCGGAGCACTATGAAGTCCTGAAATATGACAATGATTTTCCGGCTTTGCTGCCGGATCCCCCGGAGCCGAGTGTGGCCGGGACGGGGCCCTACCGGGTGGAGAAGTCCTACGGCAAGTGCGAGGTAATTCTCTACTCCCCGGACCACCGGGCGACCCTGCTGGAACTTTCCGTCGCTCACATTGTCAAGCTGGTGGATTTGTGGACGGAGCGCTACATTGAACTGAACCGGGACCCGCGCCACCAATACGTCATGATCTTTGAAAACCGCGGGGAGGAAGTAGGGGTGACCATGCCCCACCCGCACGGGCAAATCTACGCTTATTCACAAATGCCTTTGAAGATAAAAACGGAACTCGCTAACTGCTGGGATCATTACGACAAGACCGGCCAGTGCCTTCTCTGCGACATGAACCGGACAGAGGAGGAGTTCGGAAAACGGATCATCTATGAAAACGAGCACTTCCTGGCTTATTTGCCTTTTTTTACGGATTACCCGTTTGGTTTGTTTATTGTCAGCAAAGCCCACAAGACGGGTTTAGATGAATTCACAAGCGCAGAGAAAGAGAGTTTGGCGCGCAGCCTGAAAGAAATGATCGGAGCGATGGATACCCTCTTCGAGCGGCCTTTTCCCTATATGATGGTTCTGCATCAACGCCCGGCCCGGGGGGAAGAGACGCGGGATTATTATCATTTTCATATTGAATTCTATCCCCCTTTACGGGAAAAGAACAAAATAAAGTATTACGCCTCATCTGAGATGGGGGCTTGGGCTGCTTGTAACACGCAAGCGGTGGAGCAGACGGCGGCGGCGCTGAGACAAGCGCATCAAAACTATCTGAAGAAGCAGCCATAAACAATGTTCGTAGAGGAATCGCATTAAAGGGGCCGCCTTGGAACTGGCGTTGTAAAAAACTTTCATAGAACTTTCGTAAAGCTTTCATAAAAAATGCAAAAGAAGAAGGACGTATTCGTTATTATGAACATCGCGGCAAGATTGAGAGACGGATCTCAGGAAACAGTTGCAAATGACGGGTCCGGGTCAGAGGCTCTTGAGCCGGGGTCGCAGGTTTTGACCCCGGCTGACAGAGCGGGGAGCGCGGAAGCTGCGCAAGGTGTTCCCGGCGGATCAAAAGTTTTGACTCCGGCCGACGGAGCGGGGATGAGGCCTGACAGTGGGTTCCGGGTGGAAAAATTACGGGATGGATTTCGGCAGGCCTACGGGCATGAAGAAAAAGGGCCTCTGCGCTTCTTTTTCGCACCGGGCCGGGTGAACCTGATCGGGGAACATACGGACTACACAGGGGGGCTGGTCCTGCCGGCGGCACTGTCCAACGGCACTTGGGCCGTCGTGTGTGAGAGAAACGACAAGGTTGTCCATCTGGTTTCAGAGGGGTTTACTCCGAAGGTGATCTGTGACCTGACGGAGGAAATCGTCAACACTCCGGAAGACGGCTGGGCCAACTACCCGAAAGGAATTATCAAGGCTTTTCTGGCTATGGGAGCGGCGATTCCCGGGCTGGACATTTACTTTTATGGAGATATACCCAAAGGAGCCGGGCTTTCCTCTTCGGCTTCGCTTGAATTGGTGACGGCTGTGGCCCTGAATACCGTGACCCGGGCCGGATGGGATAGGCTAAGTTTGGTCAGGCTAGCTCAAGAAGCGGAAAACGGTTTCGTCGGAGTGAATTGCGGCATTATGGATCAATTCTCTGTCGGCTTGGGACGCGAGGGAGCGGCATTGCTCCTCAACTGCGCCACCTTAGCCTATAGGCACATCCCGCTGGCCTTGGGAAAATATCGCTTGGTGATTGCCGACAGCTGCAAACAACGGGACCTCGGAGAATCAAAATATAACGAGAGACGCAGGGAATGTGAGGACGGATTCCGAATTATAAAGAGGTATCGGCCTGAGCTGGCTAATTTGGGCGAACTGGGGCTTCGGGAGTGGGAGGAAGTGAAAAAATATTTGCCCGCGCCGACGGCGGACCGGGTGGAGCACGTGGTGAGGGAGAACCACAGGGTGCTCTCCTCGGCGGCTGCCCTGGAGGACGGAGATGTGCTGACCTTCGGGCGGCTGATGCTTGAGTCACACCGCTCTCTGCGGGACCTTTACGAAGTGACCGGGCCGGAGCTGGACGCTCTTTACGAGGCGGCCCGCAAGGCCCCGGGATGTGTCGGAACCCGGATGACCGGAGCCGGCTTCGGCGGGTGTACGGTGAGTTTGGTTGAAGAAAAGAGCCTGACGGATTTTCAAAAGTACGTAGCTCGGGACTATGAAGCGCGAACGGGCTTGAGACCCATTTTTTACCCGGTAAGCGTGGGCGGCGGAGCCCGCGAGATAAGTCCGGCCGGCGAAGGCGACCAGAGTGATCCCAACCCGGAGGATTCCGGAGAAGGAGGCGCGCTGTTCTCCGGAGAGGATGGGGGAAAACGGGAAAACAAGCTTAGGCAGACAGGGACTAGCGGATGCTAGCCACAGAATAGCTTGGCTAGACGGGGACCGGTGGATCAAAGGCAGAAGGTCAGCTCGCATAGGGCAAGCGTGGAGTCAGTTCAGGAATTAGCGGACATTGTCGAGGAGGGCTTATGGCTATTTTGGTCACAGGCGGCGCCGGCTATATCGGCAGCCACACAGTCAGGGAATTGCTGGAACAGGGGGAGAAAGTGGTTGTCCTAGACAACCTCTGCAAAGGGCATGCCGCGGCGGTGCCAGAGGGGCTTCTGGTCCGCGGGGATGTGCAGGACCAAGAACTCCTGCGCCGGCTCTTCAGGCGGCACGAGATCGAGGCAGTCATCCATTTTGCCGCTTTTTCCCTGGTCGGAGAGAGTGTGCAGGAACCTCTGAAATACTACGAAAACAACGTCGTCGCTGCCCAAAAGCTCTTGACGGTGATGCGGGAGTGCGGCGTTAAGAGGTTCGTCCTCTCTTCCACGGCGGCAACCTACGGGGATCCTCAGAGCATCCCGATTGAGGAAAGCGATCCGACGCTTCCCACCAACCCGTATGGCGAGACAAAGCTGGCCATTGAAAAAATGTTGCACTGGTGTGACATGGCTTACGGGATGAAAGCGGTCTCCCTGCGCTATTTTAACGCGGCGGGTGCTCATGAGGATGGGGAAATCGGTGAGGACCATCAACCGGAAAGCCATCTGATCCCGCTGATCCTCCAGGTGGCCTTGGGGCAAAGGGAGATGATCAATATCTACGGGGATGACTATGAGACCGAAGACGGCACGTGCATCCGGGATTACATCCAGGTCATGGACCTGGCCCAAGCGCATTGGCTGGCGCTGAAGCTTCTGCGGGAAAGAGAGACCGGCGGGACTTACAACCTTGGTAACGGGCGGGGTTTCTCCGTTAAAGAAGTAATTGCCCGAGCCAGGCTCATCACCGGGCACCCGATTCCCAGCCGGATCGACGCGCGGCGGGCCGGGGATCCGGCGGTTCTCGTGGCCTCGGCGGAGAAGGCGAAGCGGGAGCTGGGTTGGCGGCCGCGGCACTCGAGTTTGGATGAAATGATTGCCAGTGCCTGGAATTGGCACCGTAAACATCCCGCTGGCTATGGAGAGAATGGGCGAAAGCGTGAGTGAATTTATACCTTCATCCAAGCGTGAGACTTGCACGACTACAAGTGGGAGTGGTCCCCGTTCTTCTGACTTCCGACTTCCGACCTCTGACTTCTGATTTGGGAGGGTATTCTTATGGCACTGGGAACGCCCGTGGGCAGTTTTCAATGGATGAAACTGCAGAATAAATCGAACATCTTGAACACGATACGCCTGCAGGGACCGGTGTCTCGAGCGGAAATCGCCGGTCTCACCGGGTTGACGCCGCCGACCGTTACGAATATCGTCGCCGAATTACTGGAAGCGGATTTGGTCATCGAGAGTGAGCTGGGGGAATCTACCGGGGGGCGCAAACCGATCATGTTGCGGCTAAACGCGGATGGCTTTTATGTACTCGGGGTCTATGCCGGGATCAGCAAAGTCAAGGCTGTCAGCGCCGGCCTGGACGGCAGCATCCGGCAGCGCGCGGTTCGCTCCCTGCCCAAAGAACCGTCGCGGGAGCACTTTTTGAACCTGGTTAAAGAAGTCCTGTACGAGGTCATGGAGGGGAGCAACGAGAAGTACCTGGGCATTGGGGTTGGCATGCATGGTTTAGTCGATACCGAGCGGGGGCTGTCCATCTTTGCCCCGAATCTCAAGTTGCGCAACATTCCGCTGAAAGCGGAATTGGAGGCCGAATTCAACCTGACGGTGGAAGTCGAAAATGATGTTCGCGCCTTGGCCCTGGGGGAGAGTTGGTTCGGTCAAGGGCAGGGGTTGGCCAACTTTATCTGTATTAACGTGGCCACCGGCCTCGGGGCCGGAATTGTCCTGGACCACAAGCTCTATGAGGGCAGTTCCTTTACAGCGGGGGAAATCGGGCACACCACGATCGATATTAACGGTCCCCAGTGCACCTGTGGGAACCACGGCTGTCTGGAAGCCCTGGCGGCCGGTCCGGCCATTGCCGAACGCGCCCGCGGGCGGATCCTGCAGGGCGACTCCTCTCTCCTGAAAGCCTGGACAGACGGCCGCTTGGAAGAGATCACGGCGAAAATGGTGCATGATGCCGCGAAAGAGGGAGACGCGTTGTCTATCGGGGTTCTGGCCGACACGGGGCGCTATTTGGGTATTGGCATCGCCAATCTCCTCAATACCCTGAACCCTTCACGGATCATTCTTACCGGCGGAGTCGCTCAGGCGGGCGATTTCGTCTTGGGGTCTCTGAAAGAGACTGTGGCCAAGCGGGCTTTGGAGACACCGGCTCGAGCGGTATCGATCGTCACCTCCGAGATGGGGGAGGATGCCGATGCCGTGGGCGCCTTGACTTTGGTTCTGCGCCGGATTTTTACCCCGATGGGGGTGAATGAGCTTTAGATATATTTCCCGATCCAGGGCAGGCGCCTGAGGTCGGTATACCTGATGGCTCCATTGAGCGAGAGTATAAGGCCGTAGACGACGAGCCCGGCAGCTACCTGTAAAAAGTAGCTGAGCGGGCTTTCGCCTGTGGCCAGATATAAGAGGCGAAGGGTGACCAGCATGCCGATGCCGGCGCTGAGGGGTTGCAAGAGAAAGTGCTGTAAGTCTAAGGGCAGGCCGGTGTGGCGGGCGATGGCGTGCAGGTTGAGCAGGGCCATAACCATAAAGCCGAGAGCATAAGCCAAAGCACTGCCGAGGAGGCCCCACTGGGGCATAGCGGTGAGGATAATAATTAAAGGAATACGGACGGCCGCACCGGCGATCGAGTGTAAGAACGGGAGTTGAACTTTGCCCAGACCTTGTAGGATGCCACTGGTAGCTTGTTGGATATAGGAGAAAATCCCCCCAAAGACCAGAACGCGCAAGATGGGCGCGATAGCCGGACTTTTAAAGAAAGAGGTCAAGGGGGTGGCGTACATGAAGAGGACCATAAGAGCCGGCAGGCCGACGATTACGGTGAGCCGGATGGCTTCGCCGCTGCGCGCCCGAACAATGTGGAACTGTTTTTGCGCAGCCGCTTCCGAAATGGCCGGTACCAGAGAGGTGGCCAGGGCCAGGGTGAAAACGCTGGGAAATGTGAGCAGGGTGAAAGCCGAGCCGCCCAGTTGCCCGAAGAGAGTGGTTGCCTCTCGGGCGCTGTAGCCGGCGACCTGCAGGCGCTGGGGAATGATCATGGCGTCCGCGGCCGAGAGCCCGGTGGACAAAAGCCGCCCCACGGTTATCGGAGAAGAGAGTTGAAAAAGCCGGCGCAAAGTTCCCCGGGTGCCGGCGCGGGTGGTGTCGGCGGTGCCTTCGCTGCGGAGGGGGGCATGGGGTCCGAACAGGTACTGAAGGACAATGATCAGCAGGCCGGCAAATTCCCCCGCGAGCATGCCAAAGGCGAGTCCGGCCGCCCCCCATTCCACCCCGCGGGGAAGAAAGCGCAGGGCGAGAGTGAAGCCGACGCTGATGCGCACGATCTGCTCGCAGATCTGGCTCAGCGCGGTGGGCACCATGTTCTGTTTGCCTTGGAAGTATCCCCGGAAAGCGGAGGCCACGGAAACGACGAAGATGGCCGGGGTGCAGATGAGAAACACCTTAAGGACTCTGGGGTCAGGAAAGAGCCGGTGAGACATGACAGGGGCGATTTTGTAGAGAGCGAGAGTAACGACGACCCCGCTCACGGTCAGGATCCCCAAGGCCAGGTGAAAGATGCGCGCGGCCTGTTGCTCTTGGCCCAACGAAATCTCTTCAGAGATCATTTTGGAAATAGCCAAAGGAATCCCGGCCGTGGTGAGCACCAAGGCTGTCATGTAGACCGGAAAGACCATGGTGAAGAGGCCATAGGCTTCGCCGCCGATATGGGTCATGATCAGGTATTGATAGACAAAGCCGAGGATCCGGTTGATTAAGTTAGCCGCCAGCAAAATGGTGGCGCCGTAAACGAAGGTGCGTTTAACCATAGGCCGCTCCTATCTGAAAACGTCAAAGGATCCAACGAGACTTGCCGAAAAAAAGGAACGAGTGAGAAGGAAGGAATCCGGACGGGAATAATCAGACCATGAGGTCCTCGCCGAATAGATTAGCTCGCGCCGAAATCAGATTGGCTTCTAGTAACCTTATGCGCGTAGGGAAAAGCCCATGCGTGAAAAATTTCTCTGCTTTACAAATTCGAAAAAAGGATTTTTGCTTGAGAGTGACGAATTTTTTAGTAAACCCTAGGTTAGGGTTCAGTTAAGGTTTGTTAAAGGGGGACGAGGGCTGAACAAAATTCTCAGCATACGGAAAAGTAATGTTCGGCTGCGGGTTGAATAATTTGCAAAACAAGGGGTAATATACCTCCGAACAGGAGGGACCCCGGATGTGGCAGTTAGTAAAAAATGCGAAGATTTACACGCCTGAACCGGTCGATGATACCGATGTCCTCATAGTCGGCGGGAAGATTGCGGCCTTGGGGAAAGGGTTGAGTCTACCGAGTTATGCCGAAGGGTCGGTCGTGGATGTGCAGGGAGCGGTTTTGACTCCCAGCTTTATGGATGCCCATGTGCACATTTGCGGTGGAGGGGGAGAAGCCGGGCCGGCTTCCCGGACGTCGGAAATTCAACTGTCTCACTTGACCCGGGCGGGCACGACGACGGTTGTCGGTTGCCTGGGTACGGATTCCGTGTCCCGCAGTATGGCGGAGCTCTTAATCAAAGCCCGTGCTTTGGAGACTGAGGGTTTAACGACCTACATTTACAGCGGAGGGTATCAAGTTCCGCCGAAAACCCTCTTCCCGACTCTGCGCCAGGATTTGGCCTTGATTGACAAAGTCATAGGGGCCGGGGAGATCGCCATTTCAGATCACCGTTCCGCCCAACCCCAAATTGCCGAACTGGAGCATTTGTGTGCCGAAGCCCGGGTAGGGGGAATGCTGGGGGGAAAAGCCGGAATTGTCCATCTTCATTTGGGAGAGGGAAAGCATGGTTTAGAGCCGGTCCGGACGATTCTCAACCAGACCGAAATCCCCATCACTCAATTCATGCCCACCCATATCAACCGGACCTATCCCTTACTGGAAGAGGGCGTCGAATTTCTTACAGCGGGCGGGCACATTGACCTCACGGCGGGGTGTGATGATTTCCCCCGGGACCTGCAAGTACCGGCTGTACTGAAGCTGCTTTATGACCGCCAAGTACTGAATGATCGGGTTACGGTGACCTCGGATGGCAACGGCAGCATGCCCCAATACAATGAAGCGGGGCAATTGGTGGGAATGGGCGTTGGTGACGTCAGCGTTCTCTGGCGGGATGTGCGTGAATCTATTATTTCCTACGGCTTGCCCTTGGAAGTGGGTTTAAGGACCATTACGGCGAATGTGGCCAGAGTTTTAAGCTTACAGAGGACAGGGATGATCCGTAAGGGGTATGAGGCGAATTTGGCGGTTTTGGATGAGGATTATCAGGTCCATCATGTCTGGGCCAAAGGTAAACTTATGGTTCGCGCCAAAGAAGCCCTCGTTCGGGGAACTTACGAGCAGCCCCCCATGCCGCCGGGTAGTGCTGTCACCGGGTAGTGTTGTCAGGTGCAAACGACCGGAGCCCGTCAGAGCCGGCTAGGCGCACAGTCACTTCGGCCTCTGGCATCTGATTCCCGGCCTCTGTTTTGGACAACGGATATAGGGTTACTTCATTGAGTTAGGCAACAACTTCTATGGGTAAGCAAAAGGTATTGAGCCCTTTTCTTAATAAGGCACAAGGAGGAGATTGTCTTGAAGACCTATGAGTTGGCAAATTTGCGCAATGTCTGTTTAATTGGGCATGGTGGAGCGGGAAAGACTTCTCTGGCAGAAGCTTTTCTCTTTGCTTCCGGAGCGACCAATCGCCTGGGAAAAGTGAGCGACGGCAACACTGTCTCCGACTACCTTCCGGAGGAGGTTAAACACAAGATTTCCATCAGTACCAGCCTTATCCCGGTCGAATGGCAGGGGGTTAAGGTCAATGTGCTCGATACACCGGGCTATTCCGATTTCATGGGGGAAGTGATGAGTGCCCTAAGGGTGGCGGAATGCGGAGTCTTGACGATTTGCGGCGTTTCAGGCTTGGAAGTCCAGGCGGAGATTATCTGGGATATCATGGAGGAAAAGAAACTCCCAAGAATGGTTTTCGTCAACAAGCTCGACCGGGAAAACGCTAACTTGGACAAAGTGTTGGAACAGTTGCGGACGGCTTATCCGCAGGCCCGCTTTGCGCCTTTGCAGATACCGATCGGTCAGGAAGCCGGTTTCCGGGGTGTCGTGGATCTTCTCACGGACAAAGCCTGTTACTATGAGGAGAACGGCAGCGGAAAATATACGGCCAAAGAAATTCCCGCCGAATTGGCGGATGATGCGCAGATCCTCAAGGAAACCCTGGCGGAGGCAGTGGCCGAGGGGGATGATGAAGTCCTTGAGAAATACCTGGAAGGGGAACCTCTGAATAACGAAGACTTGATCAGGGCCCTGAAACCGGCGCTGGCCCAAAACCTAGTCGTGCCCGTGCTCTGCGGTTCGGCCTTTAAGAATATCGGGATTGCTCATCTTTTGGACTTCTTGACAGCTTATGCACCCGCACCGACGACGACTAACGAAAAGGCTGCCCTCATCTTCAAGACTCTGGCCGACCCCTATGTGGGGAAAATGAGCTTTCTTAGGGTGTATGGGGGGAAATTTACGGCTGATACCCTTGTTTTCAATGCCAAGAGAGGTTCAGAAGAAAAGATGGGGCAGCCTTTCTATTTGAGGGGAAAGGCCCAGGAGAACGTACAGATTGTCGGGGCCGGAGACATCGCTGTGGTGGCCAAGATGCAGGAGGTCGGTACCGGTGAGACCTTATGTGCGAAAGATAAACCGGTTGAATTGGAAGGGATAGAATTCCCCGAACCGACTCTCTCCGTGACTATTGAGCCGAAGAGCAAAGGGGATGAAGACAAGCTATCCACTGCGCTGACCCGGCTGGCGGAAGAGGATCCGACGATTCGGGTGAGCAAAAACACGGAGACAAAAGAGCAGATTCTGACCGGTCTGGGAGAAATGCACCTGGAGATCGTCTTGGAAAAGCTCTCGCGTAAATTCGGCGTGGGCGTAACTATGCGGGTTCCGCGCGTTCCGTATCGGGAGACATTCAAGAAGGCGGTACAAGTAGAGGGCAAGCACAAAAAGCAGAGCGGGGGGCACGGGCAGTACGGTCACGTCTGGATCCGCTTGGAACCGAACGAGAACGCGGACTTTGAATTTACGGAAGAAGTCTTTGGGGGGGCTGTGCCCAGACAATATTTTCCCGCCGTGGAAAAGGGCATTCGTGAAGCGATGTCTGAGGGGATTTTGGCCGGCTATCCCGTGACCGGGTTTAAAGTCTGTCTTTACGACGGCTCCTACCACAGCGTCGACTCTTCCGAAATGGCCTTTAAACTGGCTGCGATTCTGGCTTTTAAGAAAGGTTCGGAGTTGGCGAAGCCGGTCTTGCTGGAACCCATTGCCGATGTCGAGGTGCGGGTGCCCGAGGTCTTCATGGGCGACGTTATCGGCGACTTAAATTCCAAACGGGGCCGGGTGCTGGGGATGGAAGCCGACGGCAAATACCAGGTCATCAAGGCCCATGTTCCTCAGGCAGAGATGATGCGCTATGCCATTGACCTCAAGTCACTGACCCAAGGGAGAGGAAAATTCGGCCTGTCTTTCCTTCAGTACGACGAGGTTCCGGCCAAAATCAGCGACAGTTTGGTGAATAAGCTCAAAGCGGCCCAGCAAGGCTGACCACAAGACCTTACCGTAGGCCCAGGCCGCGGATGGCGGCAAAACAGCGCGAGTTTATTGGCATATGATGGCGATTTCCCAGGAACTAAGGTAGTGTAGGTGAGCGCTCACTCTTGCGGTGGGCGCTCCTTTTGAGTTATGAGATCTTAAGTCGTATGATCCTGAGCCCTGTGATCTTAGTCGCAGACAGAACGTACTGTTTAAGGTATAATAAGGTATAATATTAATAAACGTACTATCAGAGAACGTAAGAGTGAGTTGTAACTGAGCGGAGGAAGGACATGGGAGTTCTAAATGTCGGGCTCGATGTTGGTTCCACCACCGTGAAAATGGTGATTCTGGAAGAAGGAAAGATCATCTTCAAGCAGTACATGCGGCACTTTTCCAACATTAAACAGACCGTGGCCGCCCTGCTGGAAGACGCCAAAAATGTCTTGCAGAGGAACACCCTGACCATTATGATTACAGGTTCGGGTGGCCTCAATATCTCGGAGAATCTGGACGTGCCTTTCATTCAAGAGGTGATCGCCAGTACCAAGGCTGTGAAGAGCCTCATCCCCGCGACTGACGCCGCCATCGAGTTAGGGGGAGAGGACGCTAAGATTACCTATTTTGGGGAAGCGATGGAGCAGCGAATGAACGGCACTTGTGCGGGAGGCACGGGGGCTTTCATAGATCAGATGGCGGCACTTCTCCAGACGGATGCGGCCGGACTCAACGAGTTGGCGGAGCATCATAAACACATTTACCCCATCGCTTCACGCTGCGGCGTGTTTGCCAAGACAGATGTGCAACCTCTCCTGAACGAGGGGGCGGACAGGGCGGATATCGCGGCTTCCGTTCTGCAAGCGGTGGTCAACCAGACGATCAGCGGCTTGGCTCAGGGCAGGCCCATTAACGGGCGGGTGGCCTTTTTGGGCGGTCCCTTGCACTTTATGCCGGAACTGCGCCAGCGTTTTATTGAGACTTTGAAACTCGCGGGAGAGGACATCATTTTCCCTGAGGATTCCCAGTACTTTGTGGCCTGGGGGGCCGCACTTTCTTCACGTGCGGAAGAACCGGTCTCCTTTGAGTGTCTCTACGAAAGAATCCCGGCCATCTATAATTTGGCCGGGACGGACAGCAATCCTCTGGAGGCGCTTTTTGCCGATGAGGCAGAGTACCGGGCCTTTAAGCGGCGGCACGCGCAACACGCCGTGCCCAGAGCGGACCTGGAAAAATATGAGGGAGAGGCTTTTCTTGGGATCGACGCCGGATCTACCACCACAAAAATCGTGCTGGTGGATGAGAGGGGGCGTCTGCTGTATTCTTTCTACGATAGTAATAAGGGAAATCCCCTTCAGTCGACGGTTGAGGCCTTAAAAACCTTGTACCGCAAACTCAATGCTCGGACCCGGATTGCTTATTCGGCCGTAACCGGCTATGGGGAGCATTTGCTTAAGGCGGCTCTGAAGGTGGATACGGGCGAGATCGAGACGGTGGCCCATTATAAAGCGGCGGATTTCTTTCTGCCGGGGGTCGATTTCGTTTTAGACATCGGCGGCCAGGATATGAAATGCCTTATTGTGAAAAATGGGGTTATCGATTCCATCATGCTCAATGAAGCCTGCTCGTCCGGCTGCGGATCGTTTATCGAGACATTCGCCAATTCCCTGAACTACGATGTGAAGGATTTCGCCAAGATCGGTTTGGCAGCCAAGAAACCGGTGGATTTGGGAACGCGCTGCACTGTCTTCATGAATTCCAAAGTGAAACAAGCCCAAAAAGAAGGGGCGGACGTGAGCGATATTTCAGCGGGAATATCACTCTCCGTCATCAAAAACGCACTTTTCAAGGTCATTCGGCTGCGCAGTACGGAGGAGTTGGGAGAGAAAATTGTCGTTCAGGGGGGGACTTTTTACAACGATGTCGTCCTGCGTTCTTTGGAGAAGCTGATCGGCCGCGAGGTGGTGCGCCCGGATATTGCCGGGCTTATGGGGGCCTTCGGAGCGGCTCTCCTGGCCAAAGAGAGCTTCGCGGCGGGGCAGAAGACGACTCTGCTGCCGGCGGCGAAGCTGGACGGATTCAGGGCCGAGACCGAAATGAAGCGCTGCGGTCTGTGCGGAAACAACTGTGTCGTGACCGTGAACCATTTCCCGGACGGCAGCGATTTTTATTCCGGCAATCGCTGTGAACGCGGAGCCGGTCAGGAGAAAAAGAAGACGGATGTACCGAATATTTACGAATACAAATATCATCGGGTCTTCAACTACCGGCCTCTGGCGGAAAAAGAGGCACCCCGGGGCGTGATCGGTTTGCCCCGCGTGCTCAACATGTATGAAGACTATCCCTTTTGGTTCACGTTTTTTACGGAGTTGGGTTATCGGGTGCTTCTCTCCGGCCGTTCTTCCAAGCGGGTCTATGAACTCGGAATGGAGACTATTCCTTCGGAATCCGCCTGCTATCCGGCCAAGCTGGTGCATGGACATATTGCGGACCTTGTGCGCAAGGGAGTCCGAAAAATCTTTTATCCCAGTATTCCCAACAATATTCCCGAAGATCCGGGAGCGAACAATAAGTACAATTGCCCGATCGTCACCTCTTACCCGGAAACAATTCGGGCCAACATGGATATCCTGCGGGAGGTTACCTTTTACCATCCGTTTTTGCCGCTGGATATGCCCACGCGCTTGATCCGGCGTTTGGCGGCGGAATTGAGCCCCGAAGGAATTCCTAAACGTGAGATCGTGTCGGCTGTGCGGCGGTCTTATGAGGAACTGGCCAGGTTTAAAGAGGATGTCCGGCATAAAGGTGAGGAGATCCTGCGCTACATCGAAGAGCACGGAAGTAAGGGAATTCTCCTCGCGGGCAGGCCTTACCACATCGACCCCGAAATTAATCACGGGATACCAGAGATGATTCAGGCCTACGGTTTTGCGGTGCTGTCCGAAGATGCCATTCGCCATCTCGACCAGGTGGAACGTCCTCTGCGGGTTGTGGACCAATGGGTTTATCATTCCAGGCTCTACGCGGCTGCCACCTATGTGGCCAAACACAAGGACATCGAATTGGTCCAGCTCAATTCTTTTGGTTGCGGTTTGGACGCGGTGACTTCCGACCAAGTAAAAGAGATCTTGGAGCGCTACGGACGGATTTATACGGTTTTGAAGATCGATGAAATTAATAATTTGGGTGCGGCCCGGATTCGGATTCGATCTCTAATCGCGGCGATCAAGGAACGGGACAAGAGAAATTTTGTCCCTCGGCGCTTGACTGAGCCGCAGGCCAGGGTGCCTTTTACCGTTGAGATGAAAGCCAAACACACGATCCTGGCCCCCCAGATGTCCCCTATTCATTTTCAGTTTCTGAAGACGACTTTTGAACAGGCAGGGTACCGCATCGAGATTCTGCCTTCTGTGGATAAAACGGCGATCGACGAGGGCTTACGGTTTGTGCATAATGACGCCTGTTATCCGGCGATCATCGTCGTCGGTCAGCTGATGAAGGCCCTGCGTTCAGGAAAATATGACTTAAACAATACCTCTGCTATTATCTCTCAGACAGGGGGCGGCTGCCGGGCCACCAATTATATTGCGTTTATTCGTAAGGCTTTACGGGATGCGGGTATGGCTCAGGTCCCGGTGATTTCCCTCAGCACGGGTGCGGCGGGTCTGGAGAACAATCCCGGCTTTAAACTGACGCTCAAATTGTTTAACCAAATGCTCAGGGCTTTGGTCTACGGTGATCTATTTATGCGTGTTCTTTACCGGGTGCGGCCTTATGAAAAAGTGCCCGGTTCGGCAGAACAACTTTATCAGTATTGGGTGGAGAAATGCCAGGCTCAGCTGCGTTCCGGCGGGAAAAAAGGGTTTAAGGAGAACATTTACGGGATAGTCCGGGATTTTGATCGGCTGGAGATTTATGAGGATCTGGTCAAACCGAGAGTGGGAGTCGTGGGAGAAATTCTGGTGAAATTCCACCCCACGGCCAACAACAATATTGTGGGGCTCCTGGAAGCGGAGGGTGCCGAGGCGGTCGTACCGGACTTGATCGATTTTCTTTTGTATGGTGCCTATGACGCGAAGGTCAAGTATGAGCTCCTTTCCGGCAGTTTTTCCGGCATGTTGGGCGGTTTTCTCACCATTAACCGTATTGAGGCTTTCCGCAAGGAGATGAGAAAAGCTTTGACGGAGAGCAGGCGTTTTGAACCGCCCCATCCTATCGAACAGACCGCCCATCTGGCCGAGCGTCATCTTTCCCTCGCTAACCAGACCGGGGAGGGCTGGTTCCTGACCGGGGAAATGGTCGAGCTCATGCATAGCGGGGTCAATAATGTAGTCTGTCTGCAGCCTTTCGCCTGTTTGCCCAATCATATCACAGGTAAAGGGATGGTTCGGGAACTGAGGAGAGCCTATCCGGATTCCAATATTGCGCCTATCGACTATGATCCGGGAGCCAGTGAGGTCAATCAACTCAACCGGATCAAATTGATGCTGGCGGTGGCTCGGGAGCATCTGGGCCGGGAGCATTTGGGCGAGGTGCCCGCCCAAGCGGCCACGCACCGGTCAACCACTTAAGGACTAAGCCGGGAGGAAAATATTAGTCTTCGCTGGAGCCGGAGCCGAGGATGTGTCTTAGCTTAAGACCCAACTGCAGTTTGAGTCGGTCCTCGGGGTCGGACGCTTTTAAGCCGGTCAGTTCTTCGATTTTGCGCAGGCGGTGGCGCAGAGTTTGGCGATGTATGCCGAGCTGTTCTGCCGCCTGCTTAATGTTGCCCTGAAAGTTGAGGAAGGTCTCCAGGGTGAGCAGGAGCGCCTTTTGTCCATGTTCGCCCGCGGCGGCCAGGGGAGCCAGGGTTTCCTGATAAAACTCAGTTTGGGTTTCCCTGCCGGCGCTGAGTAGAAGTCGGTAAACACCCAATTCGTGATAAAGAGCAAGTGTATCCCGCCGACCCAGGGCCCGGCTGACAGCCAGGGCGGACGCGGCTTCCCGGTACGCCTGCGGGACCTTGGAAAGGTCGCGATATAAGTCGCCGCTGGCGATGGATAGGGTTGGACCGGCCAGGGCTTTCTTGGCGGTTTCCTTGAGGGCGAACAGGATGGCTTTAAATCGGCCTGTGTCCTCGCGGGGGGATAGTTGCCAAAAGACGACGACCGTTTCTCCCCTCACCTTTGCTGTGGGGCGGCAGCCGCGGTGATAGAAAAAGGGCCGGACTGAGGCGAGCAGAATTTCCCGGTAAGCGGGAGCAGCTGCTTCATCAGCAGGGGAATCTATATGGAGAACGATCAGGGCAAAGGTGCGTCCCGGTTCATAGCCTAGGCGCCGAGCCCGCCTTTCCAGGGCTTCTCCCGAGGGAAAGGTGCCGTTGAGCATATCCTCAAGAAAATCACCGCGGGTGCGGTTCTCTGCTTCCAGCACGGCTTGTTCCTTGAGAATTTCCAGGGCGGTCACAGTGGCCGCCTGGCGAAGAGCCATTTCGTCCATGGCATCCATCGCAGGTCTATTGGGCGGCGATTCGTGCGGACGGGTGAATATGGAGATGTAACCGTAAACGTTACTGCCGACGGCGACGGGCACGGTTTTCAGCGGTACTGCCCGGGGACAAGGCTGCGGATGTTCCGCCAGGATGGTGCCAGTGTCGCTTTGGATACGGACGGGCCGCTTGATCAATTGGCTCAAGGTTTGGGCAACCGCCACCAGGCCTCGGTTTTCTAGGATTACCTGAGTAAACTCCTGATTTATGCGTTCCGAATACTGCAGGTGTTCCATCTGCCGTCCGATGATCCGTCGGAGTATAGCTTGAGTAAGGGTGGAAAAAGCTAAGTCTTGGGGCAAGAGGATGAGTGGCAGGGCGCAAGTATCGGCCTGTGTCCGCAGGACCGACGGGATATCCTGGATATAGAACCCGGTCTGGATGGCCAAAGCGGCCAGGCCCTTGGCGGCCAGCGCCGGAATGAGGTGTTCCTGTAATCCCGGGTCCTCTTCCAGACCGAAAGCTGTGGTGACTAGCAGTTCTCCTGACTGGAGCAGTTGAATCTCGTCCAGCACTTCCAGAACACTCACCCAGGTAATTTCCCTGCTCAAGCCGGCCTCGCCGGCAATGACCCGAGCATGGCGCAGGATTTCCATGGCCAAAGCTTCTCTCACTGTCAGAATCATCTGTTTCCTCCGTTCTTACGGCTTACGGCTCTGACTATATTCTAAAGGTTTTCCCCGGATTGGACAAGATAGGCGCATGCACCGCCACATAAGTGTCCATAATGGCTAAAATACGAGGGAACAAAATGGCCACGGTGGGCATTGCTCAAGAGCCAGGGCCCGGGTAGACTGAAAAGTGAACTCGTTCGAGTAAAGTTGAACGTCGATGTCATAGAACGGCCCAAGAGTCCCCAGACCGCGAAAGCATGTTCCCGCAGAAGATGTTCCCTCAGAAACATGTTCCCGCAGAAGAATGTTCCTGTAGAAGCGTGTTCCTGTAAAAACGTGTTTCCGTAGAAGCATTCAGCGTTTAGCTGGAGCAAGACGAAAGGAGATCAAATCATGAGCTTGGGATGCCCTTATGGAAGTCACAGAGTAGTCGAACCGAAAGGAGTGTTGCCCCAGCCCGCTTGGCGGCTGGACAACGATTTTTCAAAGCTTTTCGATAATGAGATTTTGCTGGAAGTCGAAGTTCTCAACATTGATTCCGCCTCTTTTACGCAGATGAAAGAACAGGCCGGCGGAGACGCGGATGGGATCAAACAGATCATTTTGCAAACGGTGGCCGATCGGGGAAAACAGCACAACCCCGTGACCGGTTCGGGAGGGATGCTGACCGGCAAGGTCAAGGCGATAGGCTCGGCTTTACGGGGGGATGGCCCGCTTTCTCCCGCAATCGACCTCAAGGTTGGGGATCGAATTGCCACTTTGGTTTCCCTTTCCCTTACCCCACTGCGGATTGACAAAATTCTTGCGGTCCACACCGAAGTGGACCAGGTTGAAGTTCAAGGGGAAGCGGTTCTCTTTGCCAGTGGGATCTATGCCAAGATTCCGGAGGACATACCGCAAAAACTGGCGTTGGCTGTTCTCGATGTTGCCGGAGCGCCCGCTCAAACGGCCAAGATCGTCAAACCGGGTGATACGGTCGTCGTTATCGGCGGGGGGGGCAAGTCGGGCCTTCTTTCCCTGCACGAAGCCTGCAAACGCGCGGGTGTAACGGGGAAAGTTATCGGAGTCAGCCACTCTGCGGCCGGTGTGGAGAGGATGAAAGCGTCCGGCTTGCCTGTGCTCCCCCTGCAGGGAGACGCGCGCGATGCTCTCTGGCTCATGCGGGAGGTTGAGCGTTTAACGGGAGGAGCGATGGCTGACATCACCCTCAACATGGTCAACATTGCGCAGACGGAAATGGGCAGTATCCTGGCGACGAAGGACGGAGGAACGGTTTACTTTTTCAGCATGGCTACTTCGTTTACGGCAGCCGCCCTCGGCGCGGAAGGAGTGGGCAAGGATGTCACGATGCTGGTGGGCAATGGTTACACCCATGGGCACGCCCAAATAGCTCTCCAGATCATGCGCGAAAATCCCCGCTTGCGTGAGCTTTACGAGCATATCTATGGCTGACACCTATTCGACTCAGTCCGGCCAGTCCCAAAGGAATAGAGATAGTGCCAGCTTTAGAGGCACGTCTCTGGCCGGCCCATCGGACGTCCGGGCTGCCGTGCCGCCTGTTAATAGAGAGGAGACGACAGAAGATATAGATGCGTCAGGCACCTTTTCCGCGTGGCCGGGGAGTCTCCGTAAGTTCCGGCTGCTCGTTTTTGCCGGATTGGTTAAAAATGCGGGCAAGACCACGGCTTTTAATGCCGTGAACCGCTACTTTGCGCGGGAAGTGCGGGAAGCGCCGGGTATTACTTCTTTCGGTTATGACGGGGAAGAACGTGATGCCCTTTACGATGTGCCGAAACCCCCGGTGCAGGCTTATTCTGGGCAACTCCTGCTTACCGCGGCAAGTTTTCTGGGGCAAAGGCAGGAAGCGGGGGTCCTATCCGGAGAGGCCGGAAAAGCATTTGAAATTCTTGAAAGTTGGGGAGACCATCCTCAATATGGTCCTTGGCTAATCGTCCGTTGCTTGCGGGATGTTTCCCTGCATTTAGCCGGTCCGTCCAGTCTGCCGGAACTGGCCCGGGGAATGAAGAGATTGGAGGCGTTGGGCGCGGGCCGGATTCACCTGGACGGAGCGTTGGGCCGGCTTACACACCTGTCCTTGCCCTCGGCCGGCGTGATTCTTAGCACAGGGGCCGCTCTGGGGAATTCTCTCCAGGAAGTGGTGGAACGTACGCGTCGGGTTTTGGAGTACTTCAGGCTGCCTGTGGCGGGGGCGAGAGAGCTCGGATCCGGGGTATTTCCCGGCCTAAGCCCGGGCAATGGGCAAGATGCTGCGGAATCTGCTCTTTCGGCGGGGACCCCGCGGGGCGGGAGTGCCTATCGAGAGGGTGAACGGTGGCATGATTTGCCCGGCTTCCTCTGGGCAAAAGATTTGCGGGCACTCCTGCCGCAAGGCTATGACCAGTTGTATGTGGCGGGGGCGTTGACGGACCGGCTCTATCACGAACTTCGCAAGGCCGAACGTCTGCCCGGAACAATCCTTCTCGACCATCCGGGTCAGATTCTCCTTTCCGCTCAGGTCTGGCAAGGCCTAAAAGCGCGGGGCATTTCCGTCAGCCTGAGCCGGTGGCCAAACCTCGTCTGCTTGACTCTGAGTTCCTGGCACCCGCGGACTCCTATTCCCACGACGGAACTGGCGGCTGCCCTCAGGAGCCACAGCCACGTGCCTCTCGTGGATGTGGCAAAGGAACTGATTTGGCCGCCGGGGTTTGAACCCCAGTGAACAGGACTTTCCTCGGTGCACGTAACCTTGCGAGGGATGCGCGCGTTCTATAATCGGAGAGTTCGGAGAATACGAAGCAGGCGGCTGGAGCCGCCGATAGTTCATGGTGCGTCAAGGACTAAGGGTTCGGAGAATACGAAGCAGCCGGCAGAGCCGTTGATAGGTCCATGGTGTTTCAAAACTAAGGCTTGGAGGATGCGAAAGCAGCCAGCTGGAGCAGCTTGCTCTGGCGAGTGACAGCTTGTTTTTGGGAGGTGGAATAAATAATGGTTCGCCCTTATGAAGAACGGAAATTGGCTTTAGATCCCGAACTGATTGCGCAAGGCCGTGAATTGGCTGAGCAGATCGTGGGCCAGGTGACGCCGTTTATTCTCGCTCATACTACCGTCAGTGTGGAACGGGCGGTCCTGCGCTTGTTCGGAATTGACGGCGTCAGCCGGGAAGGGATTCCCTTGGCGAATGTGGTGGTTGACGCCTTACAAGACGCGGGTGTGGGGGCAGACGGTGCCGCCCGGGCTCTGGCACGTATCTTTCTCCACTATGGGAAGTCGCCGCAGGAAGCCGCGTTTAGCTTGGAAAGAGGAGAAATTTCCCTGAGGCAACTGCCGGATTTGCCGGAAGCGGAGGTGGCAGAGGCAGCCAGACGCCTGGCACTCCCGGCGGTGGAAACAATCACGGCTCAACGCCGGGAACGGGAAACCCGCATGGCCCGGGGAGCGGGAAAGGAACCCTATCTGTATGTGATCGTGGCTACGGGAAACATCTATGAAGATGTCGTTCAGGCCAGGGCCGCGGCCAGGCAAGGAGCTGACATCGTCGCCGTAATCCGTTCCACCGGGCAAAGCCTTTTGGATTATGTCCCCTACGGTCCTACGACAGAGGGGTTCGGCGGTACCTTTGCTACCCAGGCCAATTTCCGGATCATGCGCCAGGCCTTGGATGAGGTGGGAGAGGAATTGGGACGTTACATCCGCCTGACGAATTATGCCTCAGGGCTCTGCATGCCGGAGATCGCAGCCATGGGCGCTTTGGAACGGCTGGATGTCATGCTCAACGACTCTATGTACGGAGTTATTTTCCGGGACATCAATATGCAGCGTACCTTTATCGACCAGTATTTTTCCCGACTGATTCACGGTTTTGCCGGGATTGTCATCAACACTGGGGAAGACAATTACCTGACGACGGCCGACGCGATGGAGGCAGCCCACACTGTCCTCGCTTCCAATTTCATCAACGAGCAATTCGCTTTCCTGGCGGGTTTGCCGGAGGAACAACAGGGTTTAGGGCATGCCATGGAAATCAACCCGCAAGGGGAAGACTCGTTTCTTTATGAAATCGCCCAAGCGGAATTGATCCGGGAAGTCTTTCCGCGTTCTCCCCTTAAATACATGCCGCCAACCAAATATATGACGGGAAACATTTTCCGCGGGCAGGTTCAGGACGCCCTCTTCAACGCGGCTTCGGTGATGACCGGGCAGAGTATCCACCTTTTGGGGATGCTGACCGAGGCCATCCATACTCCCCTGTTGCAAGACCGGGCTCTTAGCCTAGAATCGGCGCGCCTCGTCTTTCAGACCATGCGCCATCTGGGCGGGGAGATTGAATTTAAAGCGGACGGGATCATCCGGCAGAGAGCCTCGGCGACCTTGCGCAAAGCCGTAAGCATGCTCGAGGAAATCAACGGCATGGGTCTATTCACCGCTTTGGAAAAAGGGATGTTTGCCGAAATCTCCCGCAGCAGGCAGGGAGGGCGGGGCTTGGATGGGGTCATTGGCAAAAGTCCGCAGTATCTTAATCCCTTCCTGGAACTGCTGCAGCCGGAGGCGATCCGGCACAAACGGCCGGGGGTTGACGAGGCTGTGAAGGTTTCGGGCTCGGTCGGGGCTGAAAGTCCCGCGGAGGAACAGGACCCGACGAGTATGCCAAATTCCGCACAGGTCCTTGACCGGGCGCAGCTCCCTGGTTCAGTAGAGGCCCAGCCGAGGGGTTCGGCGGAGGCCAGAGCGGAGGACCTGGCGGAGACGGCGGGTTTGGCTGGGGCGCAGATACTGGCGGAAGCAGAAGGTCCTGCCGGCCTGCGAGACTCAACGGAAGCGCAAGGTTCTGCAGAGGTCCAAAGTTCGACGGAAGCGTGGGACTCAGAGAACCCCGGTGGCGTGCCCGGCTTAAGCCGGAAAGTCGATCTGAGTTCTGTTAGGCCTTACGGGGATACTTTAGATGACGGCATGGTCCAACTTTCTCTCACACTGCCGGTTCCTGTGGGTGATGAGGCTCGGGAGGCGGCTCGGCGCTGGGCTTCGCAAAGCGGCTTCAGGGACCCGCAGGTGGTGCACGCTGAGACTTTGGGCGAGGGTTTTACTTTCTTCGTTCTCTACGCCCGCTCTGATGTGAGCGTTGATTTCTCCCGGATCGAAGTGCCGAAGCTCAGCCATCAGCGTTGGGAAAAGGCCGAGATTGACGCGCTGATCCGGGAAAAAATCGGGCGGAAATTGGTCGTCGTGGGCGCCTGTATCGAGAGTGACGCCCACACAGTGGGCATTGATGCCATCATGAATATGAAAGGGTACAACGGCCATAAAGGGTTAGAGAGTTACCACGGGATTGAAGCCCATAACCTGGGGGCGCAAGTTTCCTGCGAGGATCTCCTGGCTCAGGCGGATGCGGTGGGGGCAGACGCCATCCTCATCTCGCAGGTGGTCACCCAAAAAGACATCCACGTGCGCAATCTGACGCGTATGGTGGAAATCTTGGAGCTGGAGGGGTTGCGCCAGCGTTTTCTGCTCATTTGCGGAGGCCCCAGGCTAAATTATGAATTGGCTAAGGAATTGGGTTATGATGCCGGGTTTGGGCCGGGGAGCTATGCCGAAGATGTGGCGAGCTTCATCCTGGACCGGATGCTGCGAGGACAGACGGGTCTGTCGTAAGAAAGGCTAAAGCCGACTTGGGACTCGGGTACTACAACCTCAGATATGGCTGCTTTGTCTCGAGACCGGGGGCGGCTGTTCTAAGTGAACATTACATTGTTCTCCCTTTCTGGTAACGCGGGGAGGAAGTCAAGAAAGGCGGAAATGGCGATGTATGAAGCGAGAATACGTCTGAGGATCGCGGCGGGAGACGCGCATTACGGGGGCGGGCTTGTAGACGGGGCCCATATGCTCAAATTATTCGGCGATGTGGCTACGGAACTTTTGATCTATACAGATGGGGATGAAGGGTTGTTTGTCGCTTATGATAATGTGGAGTTCCTCTCACCCGTCCGGGCTGGGGATTATATTGAAGCTTCCGGGGTGATTACGGGTTATGGGAACACTTCTCGAAAAATGGCATTTAAAGCCGAAAGGGTCATTGTCGCACTCCCCGGCAGTGATTCGGCTGCCCAGATACTGGAACAGCCTGTTACGGTCTGCCGAGCCACCGGAACATGTATGGTTCCCAAAGAAAAGCAACGTTATAACCCGCCCAGGAGATAGGAGGAAAAACCATGGCGATGCCAAAATTGATCATTACCGCGGCTTTGGTCGGGGCGGAAGTCACCAGGGAGCAGACACCGTATCTTCCACTTTCTCCGCGCGAGATAGCGGATGAGGCCAGAAGGGCCTATGAAGCCGGGGCTTCGATAGTCCATCTGCATATGCGCGATGCCGCGGGAGAGTCTTCGCAAGACAAGAATCTTTTTGCCGAAGCGATTTCCTATATCCATGCCGAGACGGATCTCATCGTCCAAGTCTCCACCGGAGGAGCGGTGGGCATGACGGCTGAAACGCGCGTTCAACCGGTCAGCTTGAGTCCAGAAATGGCCTCGTTGAGCACCGGGACGGTAAACTTTGGGGAGGAGGTCTTCTCCAATCCCCTGCCCATGGTCCGTACGTTTGCCCGTGCCTGCCATACTTATGGGGTAAAGCCGGAGATCGAAGTCTTTGACAGCGGTATGGTCAGCAGTGCCCTCGCCCTTGTGCGCGAAGGTTTGTTACGGGAACCGCTGCATTTCAATTTCGTGTTGGGAGTTCCCGGTGGGATGGCCGCGGCGGCCAAAAATCTTCTCTTTCTCTTGGACCTAATCCCACCGACCTCGACTTGGACCGTTTCCGCCGTCGGCCGTCACCAGCTTCCCCTGAACACCCTGGGGATCCTATTGGGCGGGCATGTGCGCACAGGCCTGGAGGACAATATCTATTTGGCCAAGGGTGTGTTGGCCGAGGGAAATGCTCCTTTGGTGGAACGGATTGCCCGGTTAGCCCGCGAATTGGGCCGGCCGCTCGCCAAACCGGAGGAAGCGAGAGAGATTCTGGGTCTGAAGCGGCGGGCCGACGCTTTAGGGGAATGAGCATCCGGGGGCGAACTCGCAAGTCTGAGTTTCGCCCGTTTTTCATCTCGAGGTCGTGAGGGCAGCGCTCTCACCGGCCGGAATAATGGAGCGGGTCAGACGGTGAGTGAAAAAGCCCCCGACGAGTAACAGGCCGGAAATGGACAGGAACAGCGGCAAGCCGCCAAAGTGCGAGAACATCAGTCCGCCCAGCAAGGGGCCGATGGCTCGGGAAATGTTGTTTCTCATATTGAAGATGGCAAAGTACCTTCCCCGCATATCTTCCGGCGCAATGTAGGAAATGAGTTTGTTCTGATTAGGGAAGGTGATGCATTCTCCAACCGTAAAAATGATCTCGGCGGGTAATAGGAAAGCCACGGTATGCAAATACGGCCCGAAGCCGTAGCCGACGCCAACAAGGGCAAACAGAATGAATCCGGCCCAGAGAACGTGAGGAAGATAGTATTTTTCGGATTTCTTGGCCAGCCAAACGGCTGAGAAAACGACAATCGTACCATTCAAGGTCATTAAAGAAGAGAAAATCATTAAGTAATTGGTGAAACTTTGTTGTAAGTAGAGCGGAAAATTGGACTCCACTTGGGCGTAGAGCAAAGAGATGGGCAGCGACAGGACGAGCAGAGCAAACAAGAGCTTGTGTTCCGCGAACCGCATCCGGCGAGAGGGTGATAGTGCCGGCACATGATCGCTTCCTGTTCGGTTGCTCTTCGCGGCGTTTTTCTCCTTCTGGCGGTTTGCCTTCTCAAGGGTCTCCGGTATGAGGGCGTACACCAGGGCGGCGTAGAGCAAGAGACTCACGGCCGAGGCCACGAAAACAAAGTTGTGGCTGATCTTGACCATGAGCAGCCCCAGCATGGGGCCCGCGGCTGCCCCGACATTCAGCGCGGTGTGCATTAGGGCAAAAACTTCCAAACGTTGTGCCCCCGGCACAATATCCACAATCTGGGCGTTGGCTGCCGGGTAGTAAAGGGCAGAGGCCATCCCGTTGATGATAGAAATGATACAGAAGTGCAGCGCGGTGGACGCGAATATGTAGCCGAAGGTGGAAATGCCCTGAAAAATGAGGCTGTAGACCAACAGCGGCTTGCGCCCGTATTTATCCGCCAGCCCCCCGGCCACGATATTGGTCACCAAGCCCATCAGGGGAGACAAGCCGAGAATGACGCCCAAAAGGTAGATGTTGCCGGTCTTGCCATATAGGTACAGGGCGAGAAAGGGGCGAATGGCGAAGCTCGTAACTGTGGTGATAATGGTGCCAAAAGCCCGGATCCAGATGGTTTGGTCATAGCGATTCCAGAGACCGGTTAAGTTCAAGCGAATCCCCCCTCTTTCTGCGCCGGTTGACCGACTTAGCCGCGGCTTACAATGTCGTTCGAATGAGCCTTTCTTCACAAGGAAATATGTACATTGTATTATGAATCGACGGAAAAAGATAGGGGGTTAATTCGCTTGTTTCGCAGTGAACTCTGCGGTTCGCAGAGGAGTTTGTCTTTCGCTCGGGATGCGGTGTCCCTTTTTCCAGCTTGTGGGTTTTGGTCATCTGTGCTAGAATCGTGCTAAGTGAGCGAAAAGATCAAGTTCAGACCTTCACGTCATTGACTATTCGGTAAATCCAGGTTACCGCACCATGCCAAACGAGGTAGAGGATGAAAGGAGCGAGAAGGGTACCTAAGTTCCACTGGAAGATGCCGAGGTTGTGAAGAACATTGGAGAAAAGGACGCTGTAAAGTGCCGAGATGACCGGAAAGATGTAGGACCAGGTCTTTCCGGGCGGTAAGAGATAGAGATAGATGACGAAATAGCTTGACCAGGCGATCAGGGGAAAGAAGGGGATTCCCAGAAAAGCGAAAGGGCCGTAATGTGTATAGCCGCCCATGCCGATAAGCTGCGCCAGAAGAATGGAGATCAGATCGCCAACCGCGCCGAAAAGGACGGCATAACGGAGCAGACGCCTGATATCCTGCCTCGGTACAAGGGCAAAAGTTGCGATGAGCAGAACACCTGTATAAGCAGGATAAACAAGGTAAGGGGGATAACTTGTCAAATTGGTTCACTCCTCTTTGAGATTTGCCCTGATTATGCCCAAGTCCCGGAAAAAGTATGTATGTTCTCCGGGATAAGCGCCATAAGCTAAGGGTTTCAAACTACGGAGGCGTATAGATTAGTTTCCGTTTGTACCGGACCGGGAACGTACCGGGCCGGGAAGGGTAAACGAGGAAGGCCGAGAGAGAAAGGGGAAGGGTTCGTGAACGAAGAGATTATGGGCATGTTGGGCAAGATATTGGAAAAGCAGACCGAAATGTCCGTTCAAATTTCGGGTTTGGGCGAAAAAGTGACCCGGCTGGACGACAGGGTCGGAGGTTTGGAAGAGAAAGTGACCCGGCTGGACGACAGGGTCGGAGGTTTGGAAGAGAAAGTGACCCGGCTGGACGACAGGGTCGGAGGTTTGGAAGAGAAAGTGACCCGGCTGGACGACAGGGTTGGGGGTTTAGAAGAGAAAGTGACCCGGCTGGATGACAGAGTCGGGGGGTTGGAAGAGAAAGCGAATGATTTGAGCCGCGGAGTAGAAAAAAACAGAGTGCTCCTCGAACATAATGAAGAGCACGTCGGCCTTTTCGGTGAGGGCCTTCTGAACATTCGTGAGCAGGTAGAGAGGGAATTCGCCGGAATCCATGAAGCTCTTGAGGAGAAGGCGGATCTGCTGTCGACCGTCATTAGGACCCATTCATCTGAGCTCAGCCGGTTAAGGAACGAGTCGAAGCATATCCAGGGAATCTTGGGCGAGCATGAAGTAGCCCTGAGGATACTGGAAGCCAAGTTTGATGAAGCTGCGGACGTACGAAGAGCCTGAGATGTCGAATCCGGTAAACGCCCACTTCACGTTCAAACTGGCAGCCACCATTTGCGGAATATTCGCACTGCCGACGAAAGTTCATGGAAAGGATACAGCTAGGGAGTACGGTCGGGATTAATAAGGACTTTATCCGACTTGGCCAACACGAGTCTGAGCTAGGGCATCCGCCTCTTACTCTTGCAGGGAGGGCACGAAATCTTATATAATCATAATGTGAACATAAAAACACGGTCCGGTTGGTAGTCCGGATGCACTGATGCTCCGAGTCATCGGTGTCGTATCCTTCCCTCTCGGGATGTCCCTTGTTCGCAATCTGTTGTCGAGAGGGGTACAAAGATGAAACTGACAGTCTATTATGATGACCAATTTTGGGTAGGTGTTGTTGAGGAACGAGTTCAAACCGGCCTGACCGTAGCCAGGCACGTTTTCGGATCAGAACCGCATGATTCCGATGTTCTCTGGTTTGTCAACCATGTCATGCTGGATCTGCTTACCGGCTCAAAACCTCTAACTTATGATGCCAGACCCAAGGTAAGACCCGTGAATCCCAAGAGGCTTGCCAGACAGGTTTCCAAGGAGATGCGGGTACAAGGTGTCTCGACCTTGTCCCAACAAGCAATCAAGGAAAACCTGAAGAGCCTTAAGAAAGAAAGGCATGTCCAGGCCAGACTGGAGCGCGACGAACTCGCTAGGAAAAAACGTGCAATCGTCACTTCAAAGGCCAAGGCAAAACACAGAGGAAAATAGCGTCCTATCCCGACCGGGTTTATCGACCCGGTCTTTTTCTTGCTTTCTCCTGGGCACCTGGTATTACCATCTGGTCTCTTATTTTTTGGCAAAGGGTGAACTCAACCGAAGTTTGTGGGTGCTGGGGTTGCTTCCGGCAACAGAGGAGGGTCGAGAGTATCCGAGGACGCGGTATCTTGAGGTAACTGCCTGTCTCCTTAGTCCCCAAATAGTCCCCAACACCCGGTTTTATGCACTCCCGCATAAAATAAAAAATCCCGCAAATCCTTGCGGGAAGCGGTTTTCATTCTGGCAGGGGATGCAGGAGTTGAACCCACACTCGCGGTTTTGGAGACCGCTGTTCTACCATTAAACTAATCCCCTACATATTAAAGCCATCGGCGACAAGATGTATTATATTCAAGAATTAGCAGGCTGTCAAGAAGAACATGCGGTCTGTGCGGTCTGCGCCATTCATCAGATCATCAGATTGGGCCTGTTCCTTCTCATCAGCGAGGGCCAAAAGCGAGGGTCAATAAAGAAGGATTTTTAGGTTTTGATCCGAAAATATTAAAGGATAGAGCCAAGATAGATTAAGGCGAACAGGGGATAAGGCATTGCCGCTAAATGCCCCTTGTGGAATCGATGAGTTGAGAGGTCTGATTCATCCTGGGCTCAACAATGCTTCTTGGAGATGGGAGGGGGAGCTATGCGCATTGATTTGCACGTTCACACAATAGAATCAGACGGGGTTTGTTCCGTGGCGGAAGTCTTCGAAGCGGTTCGCCGGCACGGGGTAGGAATTTTTTCGCTAACGGATCACGAGAGTACGCAGGGGATTGCGACAGCACAGGAATTGGCCCGAAAAAGCTCAGTGACGGTTATTCCGGGGGTTGAGCTTCTGACATCTTATCAGGGTCAGGAGGTTCACCTGCTCGGGTACTTTAAGGACGTGGATCATCCACTCCTGCAAAGTCGGTTGAAAGAACTGCGCGAGCATCGTACGGCCCTGGCTTATGATATGGTGAAATTGCTTCAGCAAAGCGGGATTGGGGTGAAGTGGCCGGATGTGGAAAAAGCGGCCGGAGGTGACGGTGCCGTCAGCAAAGGGCACATCATGCGTGTACTCTATCAAAAGGAAAGATTCACGGGCAAGTTTGATTGGGGTGATGTGGGGGCTTTCTTCCAACCGGGAGGGATGGCTTATCTGCCTTTTCTTGAACATCGTTTCGAGGAAGCGGTCGATCTTATTCTTGCCACCGGAGGAATGCCGGTCTTGGCCCACCCCGGAATTTTGCGGGACCCGGGAATTGTGCCGAAACTTCTCAGCTACCGGAGAATTGGTCTGGAGGTCTACTATGGCTACTGGAAAGAGCGCCAGGCTTTAATTGATTACTACGCTGGGGTGGCCAGGGAAAAAGCGCTCCTGGCGACCGGAGGAAGCGATTTTCATGGACCGTTCAGCACGGTCAAAATTGGTCAGATAGATGTTCCGATGGAGGGAGTTCGGATTCTGGAGGATTACCTGGAAATTCGCTGAAACCAGCCGGGACTCGCTGAGATTCAGTAGATCTGTAAAAGGAACTGAGATCCACTAAAACTAACGGAAATTCGTGAGGTCTGGCAGGCCTTCTGACGGTGTTGGGGATAAAAATATTTCCCGCGTGAAAAACTAACTCTGTTTTAAGCTTTTCGCATGGGAGGTAAAATGATGGGCCATATCCAATCGCAAGGGGAACTGCTCAAAGACATAAAGGACCTAATCCTCACGCATTTCGGCGAGAGTGGTCAAGGGATTCATGTTGAAGTAAAAGGGGATAAGGTTTCCCTTTGGGGTACTGTGGACACTTTGGCGGAGAAGGATTTTATCGCTCAGCGTATCAGCCGGATCGAGGGTGTGAAGGAATTGGATAACTCCCTGACGGTGGCTGATGACGGCAAGATCAGTGATAAAGAAATTGAGGAATGGATCCGGCAACGGTTAGCCGGGTCAGGACATAAGGAGGTCTCCGGCTTAGGCTGCCGAGTGAGCCACGGAATCGTCACCCTTTTGGGCCACGTGGAGACCCGGAGTAATGAACGTTTGGCCAGGAAAATCGCTTCGCAGATTCGCGGGGTCAAAGAGGTTCGCAGTGAAATTCAGCTCAAAGGAAAAAGCGTCGAAGACGCGGAGTTGGTCAACCGGGTGGAAAACGCGTTGGCGGCTTCCCCTTGGGTAAATGCTCAGGAAATTAAAACAGCGGCCAGTAACGGTTTGGTTACTTTAACGGGTCTGGTGAACACTCCGGACGAGGTGGAGTGGGCGGTGGAAACAGCTTACCAGGTTGCGGGAGTGAAAGCGGTCGTCAGTGAGGTTCTGTCCCGTCATCATTCCCAGGGGGAAGATTTGCGTTTGACCGAGCAGCTTGTCAACGCTTTGGGGCTTAATCGTCTTAATTCGGCCCAAGTACACGCTTATGTGCAGGGCGGGATTGCTTTTCTTTCGGGAGAAGTGTACTCTCCGGAGGACCGGGAACGTGCCGAGATTCTTTGCCAAGGAATTTCCGGTATCGACAATGTCGACAACAGTATCCGGGTAGCCGCTCATTGGAGCAAGTAAAAAGATAACCCGTGACACTTGCGCTGAGATCAAAGAGAACGTATAATAGGATTGATGGGAACATAAGTTTGATGTATGAGAACCTAAGTTTGATAAAAATCATGAACTTTGGGGACAAAAACCCGGATAGTGGGGGGACCTAGGTGCATTGGCTGCTCTATTTGGCTTTTAAAAGTCCGGAACAGGGGGAGTTTAAGGATGTCTGTTCCGGTGAGGATTCCGAACGGTGTTCTTGTCCGCCGGGGTTAAGGAGAGAACTTGCCGGTTCCTCTTTAATTAAGGCACAGGAATTTTCCCCGGGGATAGAAAAGGGTCTGAATGAATACTGGCTGGAATTACGAGGTCCGGATACAGTTTTTAAGGTTATGCGGGAATTAAAAAAAGGGCCGCGGGTAATGGCACTTGCACCGAATAAGTGGTTGGCAAAACAATTGGCTCTCAACCTCAATCTTTTAAATTACCCCGCACAGGTGGAAATCGGCTCTTCATGGTATCTCTGGCGGGGGAGAAAGGTCTTTTCCCAGGGCCGGGAACTCGCGCTGGTATGTTTTTCCCCTAACCGCCACAAGGAAGATTTTTATCCGGATCCGGCTTCAGCCCGTCAAGCCTGGCAGGCTTGGGCCGAGAGCACCATCTGGCATGCTTTGCCCGTTCGGGGGCTTTGGTTTTTAACCCCCAAAGCCGTTGACGAACTGGAAAGACTGGGTTTTAACAACCTCGGGCAGCTATTGAGCTTGGGGGATGATTTCCTTGGGCGAATGACGGGTAATCCGCACTTGCCAGCCTATTTAAAAGGAGGAGAGAATCTTCCCGGGCTTGAGAACAATTATCCCGAGCGGAGTTTGCGCCTTGCCGCGGACTTGCGAGATCCGGACAGTCAAGATGAGGCGGACAGTATCCGTCTGCAAGCTTCCGTGGAATTGCTTTCCTCCCACCTGGCCGCTCAATTAGCACAAAGGCAGCAGGGATGTCTGCGTCTGAGGTTGACCGTTTCCCATGCGGGAGAGAGGCTGAATGGAGAGAGGAGCTTTTCTCCCCCCCAATATACCCCGGAGGCACTGAGGGAGAACATAACCATACTCTTGCGCACTTTGCCCTTTCCCAGCTATAGCGAAGTTTACCTGGAAGCGGAAGGGCTGCAAGCCGTAAGTTATCCTCAGTATGCTTTGTTTGCGGAACAGGCCCGTTTGGCGCAGGATCCGCATTTGACAGCGTTGGTCTCGCGCTTTTCGGGTGTACTGCAACGGGGAACGGAATTTTCCCGCCGGGAAAAAATGCTCACCCATTACGATCCTTGGCGTTTCAGCAGGCAAGGTTTTCGGGGTTGATGTTCAAGCGGCTCAGGCGGAACCTGCAGAAATACCCAAAGGCAAATATGCCGGTACATGGGTAGGTCGGGTAGCGGTACGGGATTCTCGGTATTTCAATATCAAGAATTTGACTGGGAAGCGAATAGCGCAGGATATCTCTTATAAACACATGAGAAAGCTAAGGGGGAGGAAAACTAAGGGGGTGTCCGGCTTGGATTTTGTCCATCTGCATGTACACTCCCCATATTCTTTTTTGGCTGGGGGGAGCCATCTCCACAATTTAGTGCGAAAAGCTAAGGAGTTGGGGTTCGGGGCGTTAGCTCTGACAGATTGGCACAGCCTGGCCGGGGTAGCCCGCTTTCAGGAATTGATGCTGGGAGCCGGACTCAAACCTATTTTCGGGGCGGAGGTGGCAGTCCGTTCACGAGAGTTGGTCCGGGAAAGCCGACAGGTACCTGTTGCGGGTACTCAGTATAGTTTCCGCGCAGACGGAGAAGGCGGGTTCGGTTCGCGTGCCGCGTATGACCCGTATGACCCGTATGACCCGGGAGCAGGCGGTCAGCGGGGCTTTACTCCGGACGACAGGTTCGCTGTCGGCGCAAATGGCCCGTGTTGTTCCTCTCTGTTCGGGCCAAGGCGGAGTTCGAAGGGTCAGGAGGGTCAGGAAAGTTACCACCTGGTCCTTTTGGCGCGAAATGCGGAAGGTTACCGGAACTTAAGCCGGTTGCTTACAGAGAGTCACCTGGATCACCCGCGGGGTGAGCCCTTGGTCGAATGGGAAAGTCTAAAAAAGTTCAGCTCGGGATTATACGCCCTTTCGGGTTGCCGGCAAGGGGAAGTCCCTTTTTGGCTTTTGCAGGGGAAATACGAGCAGGCCAGGGCGTCAGCGGAAGCTTACCGAGAACTTTTTGACGGCTATTTTTACCTGGAGGTCCAGGGGGACCGCCTTCCCGGTTGGAAATCCCTTTGGATGGGGATGCAAAGACTTCACCAAGAGTTGGGGATTTCTTTGGTGGCGACGAATAATGTCCATTATGCCGCAAAAGAGGATTTCCAGGTCTTTGATCTGCTGACCTGCCTGCGCAAGAAGGTCAGGTTGGACGAAGCGGTGGCAGGGCGGTATCTGAACGCCGAAAATTATCTCAAAACCCCCGCGGAAATGCTGACGGCCTGTGGGGAAAGGCCGGAAATACTGGAGGAGAGTGCAAGAATTGCCGCGGACTGCAATGTCCGTTTAGGAGAGGAATCTTTTTTCCCTCAGTACCCTTTGCCCGGGGTCGAAGCCCGGGCGGGATTCTTAAGGGAGTTAACCTGGCAGGGGGCACGGCAGCGCTACGGACGGATCACGCCGGAGATTCAGCGGCGCCTCGAATATGAACTTGGGGTTATCAATCAACTGGAATTCGCCGACTATTTTCTGGTGGTCTGGGACGCTTTGCAGTTCGCCCGCCGCAAGGGAATCCGTTTTGCCGGGCGGGGTTCGGCAGCCGACAGTGCGGTGGCTTACTGCCTGAAGATTACGGAGGTGGATGCCATCGGCAGGGGGCTGTTGTTCGAACGCTTTCTCAGTTTGGAACGCGCCGAGAAACCGGACATCGATGTGGATTTCGATGCCCGTTACCGCGATCAGGTGGCGGCTTATTTCAGCGAGCGCTATGGGCGCGATCAGGTGGCGGCTGTCGGGACATTCCAAACTTTCCGGGCGCGCTCGGCGATTCGGGAAGTGGGGAAAGCTTTTGGCCTGCCGGAGGCGGAATTAGACGATTTGGCCAAACGTATGCCCTGGATAAATGCGGATGAAATTCAGGCGGCGATGTCTTTTTTCCCCGAATTGAAAGTTCTGCCGCCGGAGAGACAGAAAAACCTGCAAACCCTCTTGGCGTATTGCGCCCGGATTTCCGAGTTTCCGAAGTTTTTGGGCATGCATCTGGGCGGGATCGTGGTAAGCCGGGAACCGGTGGCAGACATTGTTCCTGTGCAATGGTCGGGGAAAGGGACCAGGGTGATTCAAGCGGATAAACGGGATATTGAAGAGCTGGGACTGTTTAAAATTGATCTCCTCTCTTTGCGCACCTTATCGGTGGTGGACGACAGTATCCGCGATATTCAGGCTTCAGACCACACGTTCCGGGAGGAGACGACGGTCGGGGATCACGAGGAGGTTTATGCCCGCCTGCGTACGGGTGAGACCATGGGGATTTTCCAGCTGGAGAGCCCGGCCCAAAGAGCCTTACAAAGCCGTTTGGGAGCCGAACGCTTTGAAGATGTTGTGGCCAGCGTGGCTTTGATTCGCCCCGGTCCGGTGAAGGGGGATATGGTTGAGCCCTATGTTGCCAGGCGCCAGGGTTTGGCTCCCGTGGCTTACCTGCACCCGGCCTTGGAGGCGATTTTGCGCAAAACGTATGGTGTCGTTTTATTTCAGGAGCAGGCTATTGAAATCGTGCAGAAAGTGGCGGGCTTTTCTTTGGGAGAGGCGGATCGCTTGCGCCGCGTGATGAGCCATGTCCGTTCTCAGGAGGAAATGCGGGAAATCGGGCGGATGTTTGAAAAACGGGCTATCGAAAGAGGGGTCGAAAAGAAAGTGGCGGAGACGATCTTCTCTTATCTCGTTGGTTACGCGGGCTACGGTTTTTGCGAAGCCCACGCGGCGGCTTTTGCCACGACCGCCTTGAAGACCGCTTATTTGGTTGAGCACCATCCGGCGGAATTTTTCGCGGCTCTGCTCAATCACCAGCCGATGGGTTTTTATCCGGCGCATACCTTGGCGTTGGAGGCGAAACGGCGGGGAGTGCGGCTTTGGCCCCTGGATCTGCAAAAGAGCGTTTGGAATTTCCGAGTGGAAAACGGAGGGATCAGGACAGGGTTCAGGCAGTTGAAAAATATGAGCCGGGAGGTGGCTTCCCGCATTGAACAGGAGCGCGACAAACAGGAGTTCCGCACTTGGCAGGATGCGGTCGCCAGGTGCGGGCTTTCCGACCCGATTTTGGAGAACCTCGTTTTGGCAGGTGCTTTTGAAACGCTCTTCCCCAATCGCAAGGCCCTGCTCTGGGAGATCCGTCAAGGCCGGGGTCGGGGGCTCTTTGCGGAAGAAAATTTCCTTGGGCCTGAGTACCCGGATTTTACCCTTCTGGAAAAAACTGAGTGGGAGTACAGGCTTTTAAAGCTCAACACAACCCACCGTTTGATGGAGATTTGGCGTCAGGTCTACGCCTGGCAGGGGTTTGCTACGACAAAAACCGTCGGCGGGCTGCCCGCGGGCGCGCGGGTGAGCCTCATAGGGCATGTTTTGCGTCCCCATCGCCCGCCGACCCGCAGCGGGCAAGTGGTGGTTTTCTTTACCTTGGAAGATGAGTTCGGTTTTTTGGATGTGACGCTTTTCGAACGGGATTATCAAAAATGCGGTCAGTGGCTTTTTGGTTCACGGAGTGGGCCTCGCCTGGTCTCGGGGGTTTTGCAGAGGAGAGGTCAGGGGGTGTCCTTGATTGCGGAGGCAGTGCTCCCTCCTCCGGGAGACAGCCGGCATCGGCCTGGGGAGACCAAGTATCTGCCTGGAGGCACCGGGCCCGATACTCTCGTTTCTCAGTGAACTCGCTCAGCAGAAGCTGAACATCACGATAGTGTCCTGTGGACACTATTGCCGAACCGCAAGCTTTCCAAGAATACTTGTGCGGTGAGGATGACCTCAGTGACGGAAGCCTCTAGTGGAGAATGTGGGCATTTTTGCCATGAACTCGGATGAAATCTCTCACATGAAACCCCAAGAAATGTGCTATAATAAGAACGGCTTAGACAGATGAAGGGTGAGAATGAGTCGAGGAGGGAATGAAAACGGATCCGATCACACATGGGCTCATCGGGGCAAGTTTGGCCGTTTTGTCGGGGCACCCTGTCAGTTTGAACGATCCGGTATTTTTGAGCTGTACGCTGGGAGCGATGCTGCCCGATTTGGACATTGTAACACATCTTAAAGGAAGGCTTAACTATCTGCTTAAACACAGGGGAGCCAGTCATTCCTTGTTGGCTCTGGGCGGTATGGCCTTGGGGCTGACTACGGTTATTTACAGCTTTTACCCGCACACTTCCTGGTTTACCCTTTTTTTCTGGACGCTGGTCGGCACTTTGTCACATGGTTTGATGGATGTCTTAAATTCGTATGGCGCCGAACTCCTCTGGCCCTTTTTCAAGAAGAAACTCACGGTCGACATGATCATGCTGACCGACCCGGTTATTTTCGCCTTACTACTGATGGCTTTGGGCTTTTCTTCGCTGGATCCCGGTTCAGGGCCGCGTTTCATTGAACTTGCTTTCGCGGGCAGCGCTTTGTACTTGGGCCATCGCGAGTTAAGCAAACTCAAAGTCCGGGATATGGTTATGTCGGCTTATCACATTGCTAATAAAGACGAAGTCAAGATCCTGCCCGCCATGTATCGGCCTTTTGCCTGGAACTTTCTTCTGCAGCAGGAAGATCTCGTCCGCTTTGGTACGATCCATCACAAAGTTCCGCGCATCGAACGCGTTCTGCCGCGCTGGAATGATGCAGATCCGTACGTTACGGCGGCTTTGGAAGGAAATCTGGCGGAGATTTTTGACCAGTTCACCCCCTATTATCACATTCTAGCCCTTGCCGGAGACGAGGAGTGCAAGGTGGAATTCGTGGACCTGCGCTACTGGACGAAGGAAGACTTTCTCTACACAGGCAAGGTTCTCGTAAACGCGGACTGCGAAATTGCCGAAGAAAAGTTTTATATGACGAACCGGAACAGGATCCTGTTAAGCTACTAAGCTTCTGCTAAGCCGGTGAGTGTCTGATGAGTTTCCGGTAAGTGTCTGATAGTTCCGGTGAGTTGTGAGTTTCTAATGAGTTTCCGGTTTCCGGTGGGTTTTAGAGAAGGCCGTTAGGCCTTTTTTTCGTATCAGACCCATGAGACTCTGAAAAAAAGTAATGTTTGCCGGCACGGACGCATGAGTATTTCCGATGTCTTACCCCGTGACCGCAGCCCGGTTGAAGCTGGGGACATGCGGCTAAACTTTGCGGTCACAAGGAAAAAAGACGAATTTGTCCGACAGTAATTTCGCCGGAACCATGGTCAAAACCTTCCAGGGATGCTAAGATAATCATGTTAAGGACAATGAGTCCGCATCCCCGCAGTGAAAGGACAATGAGCCCGCATTTCCGCATCGAAAGGAGCATGGACATGGATTTCACGGAGGTCATCCGCCGGCGCCGCAGCATTCGCGCCTACAAGTCCGATCCCGTCGCCAAAGAAATGATTGAGCAGGTTCTGGAGGCGGCGCGCCAGGCCCCTTCCTGGAAGAATTTACAGTGTTGGCGTTTTATCGTAGTGACTGAGCGCGAGAGGCGAGAGGCTGTCGCTCAGGCTTTCTCTCCGACAAATCCCGGCGTTAAGGCCTTGTTGGAGGCACCGCATATTGTCGTCTTGTGTGCCAATCCCTCCGAATCTGAGGTTTGGGAAGGAAAAGATTTTTATATGCTCGATGCCGGTTTGGCTATGGAACACCTTATCCTGGCCGCAACCGACCTGGGGCTTGCCACTTGCTGGCAGGGACTGTTCCATGAAGACAAGATCAAGGAGGCATTGGGCATTCCTCCCGAAATTCGCGTTCCCGCTCTGACTCCTTTGGGCTATCCAAACCAGGAGCGCAACCAGCGTCCGCGAAAACTCCTGGGAGAGATCGCTTTTCGGGAAGTCTGGGCCGGACCCTGGCAGAGCTGAGAGAGTACGGGGAACCACTCCCTTCCGGAGAAACTTCTTTTCGGGGGGAGCATTTCCTCTTGTAGAAGTGAGAGTCTCACGAGTGGATCAAGAATAAACTTTCCGCATAGCTTTAAGACCCGGGCCGGTAGTATAGCCAGGAGACCCGGGCGCTTTCACCGATCATCAAGCTGGTCAGGCGGGAGGTAGGAATTTTGACGAAGCGGAGAAGAAACAGCGGGAGTATCGGCAAGAGGGTTCTGGGGACCGTGGCACTTTTGCTTTCCCTCCTTGGTTTTTTGGGCACATTTGGGGTTACAAGGCAGGGCAGAGCGGTAGCGGCCTATTTTACCGGGCTATTTGGGCACTTGGCCTGGATTGGACCGTACTTATTATTCGCTATAGCGCTTTACCTGTGGTTCAGCCCGGGAAAGCCGCGCCGCGGAAACCGACGGGTCAGGTCGTCCGACCGGGACCCTAGGATGAAAAAATCCGGGCAAAGGCGGGAACGCGAAACCCGGGGTTTATCAGAGGGGGACGGACCGCTTCTGGCGCACGGGGGGACTTTGTTTTCCGGGAGCCCGGCGAGTGATAAGCGCGCCGCCAAAGCCAGGGGAACCGGCGGCAATCGCGGCGCAAAGAAGCGTGCCAAGCAGGAACAAGCCACTCACAACGGGACGGATGGTCAGCCGCGGGCAAGAGACTACACTGGGACGGACAGTAACCCGCAGGCAAGAGATTACAATGAGACGGAGGGTCGCCCGCGGCTACGAGAAGGCTTTTGGGCACGACGGAAAGGTAAATTGCAGCCGGGCCGGGAACGACAGGGAAAAACGGCGGGGGATGAAAGAGGAAATTCTGTCGGCTTGCCCCTTCCGCCGACGAAACTGACTACCCTTAAAGGATTCAACCGGTACTTCCGGGAAGACTGGCAGGAATTTGCTCCGCCGGGGCCCGAAAATTACCCGGAGTTGGGCCGAAACTTTTCTACATATTTCGGCGAAGGTGAGGCCGCGGGAAAGTCCACCCCTGTCATCAAGAGCTTGCATGGTCTCAGAGCTTACTTTCGGGAAGTGCAGAACGAAACCGCGGCAGAGATGCAGGCGGATCCCGGGATACATCCGGAGACCGCGGCGGGGACTTATAGGGAAACACCGGTGGCGATACACCGAGAGACACGGCCGGCGCTGCGTCGGGAGACACCGGTGGAGACACATCGGGAGACATCGGCGGCGACACATCGGGGGACACTTCCGACGACACCTCCGACGATATCTGCGACGATACAGGCGGAGACACTTCGGGATTCTCAGTTCGGGACAGCCAGTAAAATCCTAACGACAAACAAGGAGGAGATACCACCGGAAAAACATCCGGATCCTCTGCCCCGGGTTTCGGATCCGGTAAGAATGACGGTGCTTAGCGGGGATGGTGCCGGAATGGTCAGCGCTGGGGCCGGCATGTCGGTGCGGGAACAGCCGGACGACGAAGGTGCCTGCGACCAGCCGGCGGCTGACGAGTTGTCACTCGTGGCGTCGGCAACGGCCGAGGGAATGCCTGATCCGGATGCCCAGCTTTTCCTGGCAGCGGGAAGATTGTTCCTGAAAAGTGGTATGGCTTCGGTGACTTTTTTGCAACGGCGCCTGCAACTCGACTACGCTCGGGCTGCCGAAATCATGGACAAGCTTGAGGAAGGGGGAATCGTCGGGCCCTATGAAGGGAGCAAACCGAGACAGGTTCTCGTCGACTCGGCGGAGTTTGAAGAGCGGTATGGGCATTCTCTGAATGCATTTTCGGACTGACCCGGTTGACCACGATTCCTTCGTGCAAGGCTTTGTACCGGGTGTGCTTGACGATCCTGATTCCGGCACCTGCATCATGGCACGCAAACGACCTAATGCACTGGTCATCTGGGTACCGCTTACTCTTGCTCATACTATAAGTATGGAGGTGTGAAAACTGATTGCCCCATCCCAAGACTGAGGAGTGGATGAGGGATAGTGCGGTGCGAAAACCACCGGGGCCTAGCTTCCTACCTAACTTTACCGGCGAGATACATCCAACATTGTTGAACAACTAGCTAGGGTCATGAGCGGGGGCGCAGGACGCCATAATCCTTAGTATTCGCTAACAACAGAGCTCGCACATTGACGCTGAGTTCGGCCAGCAGATTCAAAACCTCGGCCAACCGGCCTTTTGTATTTTCGAGAAAGATAGATAGGTGTAAAAGGGATCCAAGGAACAAAGGGAATCCAAAGAATGTCGGTAAGACCCGGTTTGGCGTTTGAGCGGAGGCTTGGCCCGGACCGGGTCTTTTGCCGATCCTGTCGGACAATAGCCAAGTTTCATCCTATCGTGAGAATGTCGCTTCTACAATTGGGAGTAGTTCTCAAGACGTGCTGGGCAGTGGCAAGGCAACCCGCTATTTCGGGAACCTTTTAACCCCTGAATAGTCACCATACCTACGGACACATGATACGGATACATGATATGGATAGAATTGGGGATAATTATAGGGATTGCAAAAAAACATGCAAAAAAACCATGGATCACGGGGTCGATTCAATGAAACTTAACACAGCCTACAAACTCATGGATGAACAACCGTTAAAAGATATTGTCCTCAACCACGACGAACTGCTCAGGCACGCTTTTGAAATCTCTCATTTTCACGCTTTAACAGGCCCGGGCAAGAAAAGGGTCTTTCTGATGCCGCGGGTTTCGGACAACGCGCGTTTCTTGCTGAAGGCTCACCGGGAGGTGAGCGCTTATGTCCAAAGGACCCAAGACATGGTTCCTGCCGCGGAGTGGTTTTTGGATAATTACTATCTATTGAAAGATCTTCCCCGGGACATCCGGTTCAACCTCTCCAGGCATTACGAGCGCCAACTTCCCTGCCTGGCCGGCGGGGTGTTTTCTGGCTATCCGCGGGTCTATGCCCTGATGGTCGAGCTGATTGAACACACGGACAGCCTCTTACAGGAAGACAGTTTGAAGGATTTCATCAATACGTACCAGGAACAGGTTCCTCTTTCCAGTGGTGAACTCTGGGCCATCCCTACCATGCTGCGGGTAGCTCTCTTGGAAAACGTCCGTCGCCTGGTGGAACAGATTCTGGAGATTCAGAATGAGCGGGATGCGGCGGAGAAATGGCTGGAACCCTTTCGCAATACCGAGCAGGTGCCCCAAGAGTGGGAGAAAACCCTGGAGCGGGCCGATCAGCCGGACAGCTATTCTCCCGCTTACGGGGAGCGCCTGTTAAAGCGCATCCGGGAAATGGGCCTGGACGGGCTTCCTCTTCTGCGTCTGCTCGACCGCTTCATGGCGAAACAAGATACGAACATTGAAAGCCTGTCGAAGTTGGCTCACCAGCAGCAGGCGACTTGGCAGGTGTCCACGGCCCACGCGATCGGGAGCCTGCGCTTTCTGGGGGCGGAGGATTGGCCCCGCTTTTTTGAAGAAGTCAGCTTGGTCGAACGGGTGCTTCAGTCCGACCCGGCAGGGGTCTATTCTGAGATGGACTTCGAGTCCCGTGATGCTTACCGTCATGAAGTGGAACGGCTTTCCCGGCGTTTCGCGGTTTCCGAGACGACGGTGGCCCTTAGGGTTCTGGAGCAAGCAAAGTCGGCCGCCGTGCCGGCAAATCACGTGGGTTATTATCTGTTGGGTCAAGGCAGAGCAGGGGTGGAAAAAGAGTTTGAACGGGAATGGGGTCCTGTGCACAATGTCTTGTGTCGAGTGCGCCATCTGCTCAAGCGTCGCCCGGCGGCCGCCTATTTTGGCGGGATCCTTCTTCTTGCAGCCTGTTTCCTTTATTTGCTCCATATGTATGCGCGCTTTGCCGGTATTCTCAACCCGGGTCTGGAGTTTGCCGCCCTCCTTCTGGCTCTGGGACCGGTGAGCAGTATCGCGATTGTATTGGTCAACGGGTTAGTCACTCAGCTTCTGCCCCCCAGTTATTTGCCGAAACTGGACCTCGGCGGGGGGATCCCAGCCCATCTCAGAACGATGGTGGTCGTGCCCACCCTTTTGCCCAGCGTAGGACGGGTACGGGAACTCCTGGAACAAATGGAGGTCTACTATCTGGCGAATCAGGACGCCAATTTGCACTTCGCCCTTTTGGGCGATTATACGGATGCTCCGGCGGAAACTGTGCCCGGGGATAAGGCAATTTTGGCAGCGGCGGTTCGGGGAGTGGAAGATTTGAATGCCAAGTACGGGGAGGGAAGGTTTTTCTTCTTTCACCGGCATCGGTTATGGAATGCGCAGGAGGGTGTGTGGCTGGGGTGGGAACGAAAAAGGGGTAAACTGATTGAATTTAACCGGCTTCTGCGCCGCAGCGGACCGACCAGCTATTCTACGCAAGTCGGGGATCCGGCTCTTTTGCCCACAATCAAGTATGTGATCACGTTGGACGCGGATACCCAGCTTTTGCGCGGGACGGCCAAAAAACTGATCGGCGCTTTGGCCCACCCTTTGCAAGCCGCGCGTCTGAATGAGGACGGATCACGCGTGCTTAGCGGCTATGGGGTTCTGCAGCCCCGCATAGGGGTCTCTGTCAGCAGTGCCAACGCTTCCTTCTTCTCCCGCTTGTTTTCGGGAAATGTGGGAATCGATCCGTATACGGCGGCGATTTCCGACGTCTACCAGGATTTATTCGGTGAGGGCATTTTTACCGGCAAAGGGATTTATGATGTGGATGTCTTTGCCCGCATGACCGGAGATGCCTTCCCAGAAAATACCATCCTCAGCCACGATCTAATCGAGGGTATCTATGCCCGCACCGGGCTGGTGACGGATATTGAACTTTTTGACGGCTATCCGGCCAAGGTTCATGCTCACATGCGCCGGCTTCACCGCTGGGTGAGAGGAGACTGGCAGGTTGCGTCCCGGCTTTTTCAGCCTCTGCCTTTTGTTGCGAAATGGAAGGTCTTTGATAATCTGCGGCGCAGCTTGGTGGCACCTTTGGAATTCTTGCTCATCGTTCTGGCTTTTGCCGTCTTGCCAGGGCAGCCTTGGTTATGGGCCGGGATCGTCTTATTGGAACTCTTTTTGCCCACGGTTCTTTGCCTTGGCAACATGTTAGTCAAACCCAAAGCTCAGCACACGGGTATCGCTGAAGGGCTGAAAAGCGGGTCGGCCCAGTTCTTGGTTCATGTTGTGCTGCTGCCCTATACGGCTTACACGATGGCAGACGCGCTGGTGCGCAGCCTCTACCGGCAATTGGTGAGCCACCGCCATCTTTTGGAATGGGAGACGGCGGCGGAAACGGAAAAACGCTTGGGAGCCAACTTGGCCACTTCCTGGTCGCAAATGTGGCCGTCCGTTCTAACGGTTATCGTTGCCGGGGGCCTCGTCTCAGCGCTAAGTCTATACCGACTGGCTGCGTTTGGGCCTCTTTTCCTCCTCTGGTTCCTTTCCCCTTGGGTCGCTCATCGTCTCAGTCTTCCCCTGCCTCGGGAAGAGGAGGGGCTGAATTTGGCTGAACAGGCGGAGCTGCGCCTGTGGGCCCGCAGAATCTGGGGCTTTTTTGAAGAGTTCGTCGGTCCGGAGGATAACTGGCTCCCTCCTGACAATGTGCAGATTGATCCACCCAACGGGGTGGCCCACCGGACGTCTCCGACCAATGTGGGGCTGGCGTTTTTGGCTAATCTGGCGGCCCGCGACTTGGGCTATGTTTCCCTGCAAACTTTTTTCGATCGGGTGGAGCGGACCCTCGGGAGTATGGAGAGTTTGGAACGGTGGCACGGTCATCTCTATAACTGGTATAACACGGTGCAAAAGACCCCGCTCCTTCCGCGCTATGTGTCTACTGTGGACAGCGGCAACCTGGCACTCTATCTCTTGACCTTGAAGCAAGGGATCGAGGAGATCCTAACTCTTCCGGTACTACCGCACAGTTTGCTGATCGGCTTGGCGGATACCTACACGCTATATAGGCGCGAGGCGGACAGGGAAGGCAAGGCAGCCGCAGAAGCTGGGGAAGAAGAATTTTCTGTGGCGCTGGAGAGCCTGCTCAAACGGCCGGAAGCGGAGGCGACTCTGACAGAGTGGTCTGACTTGTTGGCCAAGTGGCCGTCCGGTACCGCGGCGGGCGGAGAAAAACCGGCGAGTACCGGAGAAAAAGCGACGGGTGCCGGAGAAAAAGCGGCGGGTGCCGGGGAAGTCGCCTGTTCCGAAACGGCTCCGGACCTCAGCGGCTCCGCGGAGGGTGAAGAGGAAGGCAGAGACTCAGCCGGTGAAAGCCTTTATTGGGCAGGACGTCTTTCCGGCATGGTGGAGGGATTGCGCGGTGAAATCTCCGCCTTTTACCCCTGGCTGGGCCGAGAAAATGAACTGACCGAGGAAGATCGGGAGATGTTGCAAAACGTGCGGTCGGCTTTGACTGTCCGGGAACTGAGGGATGCCTATGCTCGCTTGATCTCTAAGGGCTCAGGGGCCTTACGCGGGTTTGTTCGGCAAGGGTGGGCCGCGCTCGACCGGATGTCTGACCAAGCCGCTAAGCAGCGGGAACGCCTGCAGTCGATGGCGGATGCCATAGATTTTAAGCCGCTTTATGATGAGCAAAGGCAGCTTTTTTCCATCGGTTTTCGTACCCAGGACGGGGCCCTGGACAAATCTTACTACGATCTCCTGGCCTCGGAGGCGCGTCAAGCCAGCTTTATCGCCATCGCCAAAGGAGACGTGCCGCAAAGTCATTGGTTTCGCTTGGGAAGAAATCTCACCAAAGTCAGAAGGCAACGGGGACTCGTCTCTTGGAGCGGCACGATGTTTGAGTTTCTCATGCCCCTCTTGGTCATGCGAAACTATGAGGGAACCCTATTGGACCAGACGTACCGGACAGTGGTCAGCGTGCAAAAAGCTTATGGAGAGGAGCACAAAATTCCCTGGGGCATCTCCGAATCGGGCTTTTATGCTTTCGATGCTCAGCTCAATTATCAATACAAGGCCTGCGGGGTCCCGGGCCTCGGTTTGAAGCGCGGGTTGATCCAGGACTTAGTGATCGCCCCCTACGCAACTTTCCTGAGCTTAATGGTTCAGCCAAAAGAAAGTATGGCTAACCTGGTTCGGATGGAGAGGGAAGGTTACTCCGGGCGTTACGGCCTTTACGAAGCCATCGACTATACCCCCGAACGCCTGGCGACCGGTGAAACCCACCGGGTTGTGCAAAGCTACATGGCTCATCACCAAGGTATGAGCTTTTTGGCTCTGACCAATGTTTTACTGGACAACGTCCTGCCTAAACGCCTCCATGCTGACGCCTTGATCCAGTCTTCCGAGCTCTTGCTTCAGGAGCGGATTCCGGGCAAGACGGATCTCACCCCGCAGCCGGAGGAACAGGCTCTCACCTATGAAACCAAACACTCTTTGCCGGCGGAGGACAAACGGGTCCTTACAGTGACGACGGCCCAGACGGGTATTCCGGTGGTTCACTTCATTGCGAACGGGCAATACTCTGTGATGCTGACGAATGCGGGTTCGGGTTTCAGCCGCTGGGGAGATATTGCGGTGTCACGCTGGCGTGAAGATGTAACCAGAGACCATTGGGGGATGTATTTCTACATTCAGAACCTCAATTCCGGCAATGTCTGGTCCGCCACCTATCAGCCCTGGGGGGACAGCGGAGAAGATTACAAAGCCGCTTATGCGCCGGACAAAGTAGAGTTCAGCCGACGGGACGGAAACATTACCACGCGCACGGAAATTGTGGTCTCACCGGAAGACCCGGTGGAGATCCGGCGCCTCAGTCTGACCAACGATAGCCGGCATAGCCGCACCTTGGAAATCACGAGTTACTTTGAATGTGTCTTGGCCCAGACGAGCGAGGATCTGGCTCACCCGGCTTTCGGTAACCTTTTCATTCAGACGGAGTATTCGCACCAGGCCTTACTCGCTACCCGGAGGCCGCGGCGTGAGGCCCAAAAACGCCTCTGGCTCATGCATACGCTGGCTCTGGAAGGGGAGGCTGTCGGCGGCTTGGAGTATGAAACCGACCGGGCCCGTTTTATCGGCAGGGGTAGGACTCTGGCTCGACCTCAGGCCCTGGAACCAAATCAACCCCTTTCCGCCACGGTTGGTCAGGTGCTCGACCCGATTATGAGCTTACGGCAAAGAGTCTTGGTCCGCCCCGGTCAAACCGTCAAGGTCTCCTTTGCGGTCGGGGCCGCCGAGAGCAGGGAGGAAGCCGTCCGTTTGGCGGAGAAATACCGCAGCCCCGCCGCAGTCAGCCGGGCGCACGAATTGGCCTGGACGTACAGCCAGATGGAACTGGGGCATCTTAATCTCACTGCGAGTCAAGCCAATGAGGCCTTGAGTCTTGCGGCTCATTTGGTCTATAACAGCCCGGTGCGGCAGGAGCAACAAGAGGCGTTGGCCCGGAACGTCAAAGGACAGTCTGCTCTCTGGCCTTACGCCATTTCGGGGGACCTTCCCATCGTGCTCGTGCGGGTTCAGGAATTTTGTCAGACAGACCTCGTCCGGGATTGCCTGCGGATGCATGAATACTGGCGTCTAAAGGGTTTGATCGTTGATTTGGTGATTCTCAATGAGGATGACAGCGGGTATGTCCAGAGTTTCCAGGATACCTTACGGGATCTGATCGCCGTGGGACATGGGAGGGAGTTGGTGAACCGGCCCGGTGGGGCTTTTCTCTTGCAGAAGAAACACCTTCCGGAGGGAGACCTCACCTTGTTGTTGACGGCGGCGCGCATCGTCCTTTCCGGGGAGGCGGGCTCCTGCTCTTTGCAGCTGCGCAGGAAAAGTAAGGCCGCGGCCGCCGGGGAGCACGAACGTCAGGGCGGAAACAGGTTGGAAAAGCCTGGGCCGGGGCGGTCGGGTTGGGCTCCCGGCCTCGATCTGAGCACCGGCTATCTGGCCGGTCAGTGGTCAGAGCAAGGTCCTGGCGCCGTTCGGGCCGGAAATAGGGATAAGGGGGCTCCGGAAGAAGATACCGCTGTCAACCGGGAACGCTCCGACTCCAACCGGGAACGCTCCGATTCCAACCGGGATGTGCTCTCCTCGAACCGGGAGATACCCGCCCCCGCCTTTAGAGTGCCCGTTTCCGACTCAAAGGCCGCCGGCTCCCGTGCCGCCCATCCGGCGGGAATGCTGCCTGCGGATCTTCAATACGGTAACGGGTATGGCGGATTCCGGGCCGAGACGCGCGAATACCTGATTGAACTCAGACCCGGCCTGCAAACCCCTTTACCCTGGCTCAACGTCATTGCCAATCCTAAATTTGGTTTTCAGGTTTCTGAGTCCGGAGCCGGATATACTTGGGCCGAAAACAGCCGGGAAAATAAACTGACCCCTTGGTCTAACGATCCCGTCCAGGACCCCCCGGGCGAAGTGTTGTACTTAAAGGACGAACTCAGCGGAAAGCTGTGGTCCCCGACTCCGGGCCCGATTCGGGACGGCGGCCGCTACCTGGTCCGGCATGGTCAAGGGTACACGGTTTTTCACCATGTCAGTGAGGATTTGGAACAAGAATTGCTGCTCTTTGTACCAGCGGATGATCCGGTCAAAATAATCCGTTTGACTTTACGTAATCTGGCCGCCACCGAGCGCCGTCTTAAAGCTACCTATTATGCCGAGATGGTTTTGGGGGTGGCGCGGGAGTTAACGGCTCCGTACTTGGTGACAGAATACGGAGAGGAAGAGGAGGCTCTTTTGGTCCGCAACACTTACCAGGAAGAATTCAGCGGGCGTGAAGCTTTTCTGGCGGGATTTGGCGGCAAGGTTCTCTCCTACAGCGGTGACCGGACCAAATTTATCGGCAGAAACGGCAGCCTTACGAGCCCTCGAGGGCTCAGCGTCTCCCGCTTATCCGGTGGCGTGGGAGCGGGGCTTGATCCTTGCGCGGCTCTTCAGTTGGAAGTGCTCCTGCCGCCCCAAGCGGAGCAAACGGTTTTCTTTTTTCTCGGGGAAGGGGAGAGTAGGGAACAGGTGCGGTCAGTTTTGCGAAAGTATCGGGATCCTCAGCGGGTCGAGGAGGCCCTGGCCGCGGTCAAAGACTTCTGGGGGACGCTCAGCGGCAGAATCCAGGTGCACACCCCGGATCAATCCCTGGATCTGCTCCTTAACAGCTGGCTCCTTTATCAAACGGTGGCTTGTCGCCTTTGGGCCCGGTCGGCATTTTATCAGTCGGGTGGAGCCTATGGCTTTCGGGACCAGTTGCAGGATGTTATGGCTTTGGCCGTCGTGGCTCCGGAACACACCCGCGCTCAAATCCTCGAGCATTGTGCCCACCAATTCAAAGAGGGGGATGTCCAGCACTGGTGGCACGCGGAACGCGGCAAGGGCATACGCACCCGTTGCTCCGATGATTTTCTATGGCTCCCGTTCGTGACAGCCGATTATTTGGAACATAGCGAGGACTACGGGCTTCTGGAAGAAGGCGTGGCTTTTCTGGAGGATGAGCCCCTGGCGGAGGAAGAAGATGAACGCTATTCCGTTCCCCGGGTTTCCGAGGAAGAGGGCAGTGTCTATGAGCATTGCCTGCGTGCCCTGGACCACGGCTTGCGTTTCGGGGCGCACGGCCTGCCTCTCATCGGCTCCGGAGACTGGAATGACGGTCTCAACCGGATTGGCCGATGGGGAAAAGGGGAGAGCGTTTGGCTGGGGTGGTTCCTTTACCTCACTTTGCGGCGCTTTGGCGCGGTTTGTGCCAGGAAGTCGGATGAGGAGCGGGAAAAACGTTACCTTCGGGTCGCGGAGAAACTGCGCGAACACTTGGAGCGTGAAGGTTGGGACGGGGGCTGGTACCGAAGAGCGTATTTTGATGACGGAACGCCCTTAGGTTCGGCAGCCGGCGAGGAGTGTCAAATTGACGCACTGGCTCAATCCTGGGCGATCATTTCCGGAGCGGCGAGAGCCAGCCGGCAGGCGGACGCCATGTTGGCGCTGGAGCACTATCTCTGGCGGCGGGAGGAAGGAATCCTTCTGCTCCTCACCCCGCCTTTTGATCACGGTGACAAAGATCCCGGTTACATTAAAGGGTATGTCCCGGGAGTACGTGAAAACGGCGGACAGTATACCCATGGTGCCATTTGGGCAGTCCTCGCTTACTGCGGAATGGGGGACGGGGACAAGGCCTATGAATTGTTCCAGATGCTCAATCCGATTAATCACTCCCGGACGGAGAGTGAGGCGAACCACTATAAGACAGAACCCTATGTGATGACGGCGGATGTTTATGCGATTCATCCGCATGCCGGGCGTGGCGGCTGGAGTTGGTATACCGGTTCGGCCGGCTGGATGTACCAGGCCGGCTTGGAAGGAATTCTCGGCTTCCGCCTGGCCGGTGACGAACTTAGCGTGGACCCGTGTCTGCCCCGGCGCTGGGACGGCTTTACCCTGGAGTATCGCCACCGGCAGACACTTTACCGGATAGTCGTGGAAAATCCCGATGGCAATATGCGTGGGGTTAAAGAACGGTTTCTCGACGGCAAACCTCTCGCCGAGGGTGCCATCAAGCTGGTCGATGACGGGAAAGTACATGAGCTAAAGCTAAGGCTGTAGTGGTTCTACACAGATTCCCGGCTTTGGCAGAACTGTGACGTGCTCAGCCTGGATACGGAACTGTAGTGGATCCTCACGGATTTCCGGCTTCCGTTCCGGGTGGACAGCGGAAAACGACGGATCTATACTTGGGGTAGACTGGCAAAAGCGAATATCGTCACCCCCGTCTCCGGTCTTAGGCGGCTGGGGTATTGGCGATACACCCGGCTCTGACAACGGGGGTGTAAGTGTGTTTTGGCGTCTCTTTCTCAAGTTAGCCCAAAATATCAGCGTCATCGTTACCATTTCTTACTTGCTGAGCAAGACGAGGATTTTTAAGAAGGCGATGCGTCTTAAGAACAGTTGGGCAGAGAAATTACTGTTGGTCGCTGTATTCAGTGCTATTGGAATTATGGGCACCTATACGGGTGTTTCCATAAAGGGGGCTCTGGCCAACTCAAGGGTCGTGGGGGTGGTGGTGGGGTCTTTGCTCGGCGGGCCCTTTGTCGGCATCGGAGCCGGGATTATTGCCGGACTGCATCGCTACTTGATTGGCGGGTTTACGGCTTTTTCCTGCGCCTTGGCCACGGTGGCCGAAGCCGCCACGGCAGCCTGGTTCAGCCGCAAAGAAAGTCCCAAGAGGCTGTCCTGGAAATTCGGTTTGGCCATTGGGGTAGGGACTGAGACCTTGCAAATGCTTATCATCCTGGCTACCGCCCGACCCTTCGCCGCGGCCTGGGATTTGGTGCAAACGATTGGACTGCCCATGATCGTCATGAATTCCATCGGCATTGCTATTTTCCTGGTGATCGCCCGGAATTCCCTGGAGGAGGAGGAAAGGGCCGGGGCGCTGCAGGCGCAAAAGGCCCTGGAGATTGCCAATATAACCCTGCCCATTTTGAGACAAGGATTAAACGAAAAGACGGCCCAAGAAGTAGCCAGGATCATCTTTGAACGAGCGGATGTGGAGGCGGTGGCCCTCACGAACCGGGAGATTATTTTGGCCCATGTGGGAAACGGCTGCTCACATCATTTGGCCGGAGCGCCGATCATGACGCAGGCGACCGGGGCGGCCGTTCAGGCCGGGGAAATGAAGCTGGCCGAGGACAAAAGCCAGATTGGCTGCCGGAACAAGGAGTGCACCTTGCGTTCGGCCGTCATCGTACCTCTCTTCGGCCGCGGAGAGGTAATGGGTACCCTCAAGCTTTATCAAGATCGTGAGCACGGAATCGGGAGCGTGGAGATTCAATTGGCCCAAGGCTTAGCGGGCCTTTTTTCCACCCAGTTGGAGTTGGCCGCTCTGGAGGAGCAGGCGAAACTCGTGACCAAAGCGGAGTTGAAAGCGCTGCAGGCGCAAATCAACCCCCATTTTCTTTTCAACGCTTTGAATACGATAGTCTCCCTCGTCCGAACGGACGGAGAGAAAGCACGCAAGTTGCTCATACAGCTGGGTGAGTTTTTTCGCAAAAATATCCAGCGCGGGGATAAGTTTGTCACTCTGCGTGAGGAACTGGAGCACATCCGGGCTTATTTGAGCATTGAGCAAGCCAGATTTGGCGATAGTCTGAAGGTGGTTGAACGGGTGCAGCCTGAGGCAGAAGATTGGCTGCTGCCGGCGTTGACTTTGCAACCCTTGGTGGAAAATGCCATCAAACACGGAATTTATCCCAAGATTGAAGGAGGCACGGTGGAAATCCGCTGTTGGATTGAAGAAGGTACTTTGCGCGTCATGATCGGGGACGACGGGGTCGGCATACGCGGGGAGAAGCTGGAGGAAGTGTACCTGAAAAAGAACGATTCCGCCCAGGGGGCCGGCGTAGGTCTCAGTAATGTGAATGACAGGTTGAAGTATTTGTATGGTACGGGTCTTACCATCGACAGTGAACCCGGGCACGGTACGCGAGTCCTAATCAGGATTCCCGGGTGAACCAGGTGGGTTAAAGGGTGAGCGGGGAGAGGACAAAATGATTCGAGTTTTTATTGTGGATGACGAAGCTCCGGCGCGGGACGAACTGAAATACCTCCTCGAACAGATGGGAGATGTTTCGGTCGTCGGTATGGCCCGCAACGGGAGAGAAGCTTTAGAATTGATCCCGTCGGCTAAGCCTCAGGTTGTTTTCCTGGATATACAAATGCCGGATTTGTCGGGCTTGGCGGTGGCCCGCGAGCTGCTGGCACTCATGAAAGAGAAAGATTTTCCTTTGCTCGTCTTTGCCACGGCTTTTGACCGGCACGCTCTGGAGGCGTTTGAGGTCCATGCTCTCGACTATATTCTCAAACCTTTCAGTGCGGAACGACTAAACAACGCGGTGGATCACTTGCGCCGCACTTTGGCGGGGCGTTCTCCCGCGCAAGGGCCGGAGGCAGAGAAACTGGACCGGATTCTCAGCCTCTTAGAGAAGCCCACCCAGCCAAAGCTGGCGGTGGAGGAAAATGAACGGATTATTTTGTTAGAGGTAGATGAGATCATTTATGCCTGGGTAGAGGATCGGCACGTTTTTATCAAGACCAAAGATGCGTCTTACCAAACGGGATACAATTTGAGCGAACTGGAGGAAAGGTTAGGCCTTCTGCAAACCCACAAGAGTTATGTGGTGAACCGCGATAAGGTCCGGGAAGTCATTCCTTGGTTTAACGGCACTTATAATTTGGTCATGGCTGATCAGGCCAAATCCCAGGTTCCGGTAAGCCGGACTTATGTCAAGTCGGTGCGCCAGGCGCTGAAACTGTAGCCCGGCGGGGGCAGGGTGGAAAACGTTTGTATTTTAACAAGAAAAACGTGCTTGTCAGGCACGTTTTTCGACGTCTTTTGCAGTATTTTCCCCTTTTTTCACAGGGTGCCGCTATGATGTAAGGGCAAAAACAAGAAAAGGGGGATTACAAATGCATGCACTTTATCTCGTGATTGCGGCGGCCTGTGTCTTGCTCATTGGCTATCGTCTCTACGGGACCTTCATGGCCTCCAAAGTGCTGGCTGTCGACCCGCGCATCGTGACACCCGCCAAGCGTTTGGAAGACGGACATGACTATGTCCCGACCAATCGCTGGGTGGTTTTTGGTCACCATTTCGCGGCCATCGCGGCGGCCGGGCCGTTGGTGGGACCGGTCCTGGCCGCTCAATTCGGTTACCTGCCCGGGGCCTTGTGGATTCTGATTGGCGGCGTTCTCGGCGGAGCGGTCCATGATATGGTGGTCCTGTTCGCATCCATTCGCCATGACGGGGCGTCCCTGCCGCAGATTGCCAAGAAAGAGATCGGGCCTGTCACCGGGGTAGCCGCTTCCTTTGCGGTCTTATTTATCTTGCTCATCACGATGGCAGGTTTGTCGATCGTGATCGTTAACGCCCTGAACACCAACCCGTGGGGTGCCTTTACGGTCGGTATGACGATTCCGATTGCACTTTTTATCGGCATCTATATGCGCTTTTTGCGGCCGGGCAAACTGGGGGAGGCCTCCCTCATCGGGGTTGTGCTCATTCTCCTCGCTGTCGCTTTGGGTCCCATGATCAAAAATTCCGGCCTTGCTTTTTTCTTTAATTACAGTTCTAAAGCGATCGAAATCGCCTTGCCGGTCTACGCCTTTATCGCGGCTGCTCTGCCGGTCTGGCTGCTCCTGGCCCCCCGCGATTACTTGAGTTCCTACCTGAAGATTGGGACCATCGGGGCTTTGGCGATTGGAATTATCGCCGTAAATCCGGTGCTTAATATGCCGCCCATCACAAAGTTTGTCAACGGCGGCGGCCCGATCATCGCCGGCAAGGTTTGGCCTTTCGTCTTCATTACGATTGCCTGTGGTGCCATGTCGGGATTCCATAGCCTGATTGCGGCCGGGACCACGCCCAAGATGCTGGAGAGTGAAAAAGACATTAAGATCGTCGGTTTCGGGGCCATGTTGATGGAATCCTTCGTGGCGATCATGGCCTTGATTGCCGCTTCCGTGCTCCCCGTCGGCGACTATTTTGCCATTAATACCATGCCGGCGGTCTTTGCGCACTTGGGCATGCATGTGGACAAACTCCCCATGCTTTCACACCTGATCGGGGTGAATGTGGCCGGCCGTCCCGGCGGAGCCGTGTCTCTCGCTGTTGGCATGTCTTACGTCTTCAGCAGTGTTCCGGGACTCAGCCACCTCGTCGCCTATTGGTACCAGTTTGCCATTATGTTTGAGGCCGTGTTCATCCTCACGGCGGTTGATGCCGGCACGCGGGCGGCCCGCTACGTGGTTCAGGATATGATCGGGGTCGTGATCAAACCGTTTAAGAAGATCAACTGGTGGCCGGGGGCCATTATCAGTGCGGCGCTCGTTTCCTTTGGCTGGGGTTACCTCCTTTACGGAGGGAATATTTCCACGGTCTGGCCGCTCTTCGGGGTTTCCAATCAACTCTTGGCCTCGTTAGCCATGGTTGTGGGTACCACGGTTATCCTGAAAAGCACGGGGAGAATTGCCTACGCGCTGACGACTTTCATTCCCTTCGTTTTCCTGTTTATCACGACGCTGGATGCTTCCTACTTCAATGTTACGAAAGTTTACCTGCCTCAGCACATGATCCTTAATACGGTTCTTTCCGTGATTATGACGGTTCTGGCCCTGGTCATTGTGGTGGACGCGGTGATCAAGTGGAGCGGTCTTCTGCGGGACCGTAAAACTCTGCAGGCGCAGAAAGTCCGGCACCAGGCGATGGTGCGTGAACTGGCGGCCAAATAGACCAGCTTGGCTGTGGTAAACCATGGAGGTAAGGGAGGCGGGTTTCTCCCGTCCAGGTCGGGCGAACCCCGGAGGTTTCATTCCGCCGCCCGGCAGCCCTTGTTCCCCTTGGCGGGGCTCAAAGAGTATCGGGAGGTGAGAAAGGATGTGGACGATTTCGCCTGAAGCGCTGGCCTATCTCCGGAAGAGCGGGTCCGCGAGCTTAACGGTGGACCAGCCGCTAATCGTGGATGGATGCTGTCTGCAAATATCGGAACCGCCCGCGGTCTATTTGGGGGAACCCAAACCCGCGTCGGGTAAAAAGAGAAGCCCGGGGTCGTACACTGCCCTCGAAGTACACGGGATCAAGCTCCACGTCCCTTCCCATTTGAGCAGACTGGATCTCATCATTGACCTCACTCGCTTTTTCCGAAGAGAGAAGCTGGTGGTAGAGGGCTGGAACCTGGTCTAGAACCTGATCAGGGGCTTCGAGAAGCCGGTGCGGAATGTCTGGAATCTGTTATGAGGCTTCAGGAAGCAGAAGTCCTACGCATGGACTAAAAAAGAGAGCCGCTCGGCCCAATGGGGCTGAAACGGCTCTCTTGCAAGTGATTAGGTGTGTGTGTGGTTAGGTGCTTTGGGAACGTAATGAAGAGGGAGAAGAGGGAATAGAAGTTTGTTCTGCATTGCGAAGCCTTTCCCGTTTTCGGAGAGGTTTCTTTTTTGCTTCTGATTCAGCAGCATCAGGGTTGCACCGGATTATTTTCCCGGCGCGGAAAACTCTAAGACGACGACTTCTTGAGTTTGGGGCAGTACAGCCCTATTGATTTCCAGAATTTTAGCCTTTTTGACTTGGGTAAAATGTTGCAGAAAATCATTGACTCCGGCGATGGGGAGAGTGACAGTCTCATTTGGCTTATAGTGCATAGGCAAAATGACTTTGGGATTGAGCTGTCGCACGGTCTCATAGGCTTGGCCGGCGTCAATTGTGTAGAACCCGCCTACCGGGATACAGATGATGTCCACCGATCCTATCTCCTGGCGCTGTTCCGGTGTGAGCAGGTGACCGAGGTCGCCCAGGTGGACGACACGGACTCCATCCAAGGTAAAGGCAAAAATTGTGTTCTGACCGCGTTTTGCCCCTTGTTCAGCGTCATGGAAAGTGGCTGTCCCCTGAAAGGTCAAGCCTGCCACCGTATGCCGACCGGGGCCCTCGACGACTTGCGGTTTGCCTGGAAGCACTTGAACGGCGTCGTGATCGAAATGATGGTGACTGATTGTGACGACGTCCGTCTCCGCCTGGGGTGTGGGATAACCCACGCTTTGGTCAAAAGGGTCTGTGAGCACCCTCACGCCTTCTTGGCCTGTGAACAGAAAACAGGAATGTCCAAGCCAGCGAATTTCCAACGTTCTCACCTCATTTTTTGAAAATTGTCCTCATTCATTATATAACAAGCGGAAGAGTATGCAAGTTTTCGGCAAGGCGGGAACAGGGTCTCGTCAAGGTTAATGAGCGAGTGTTGCAAGCGCTTAGCGGAATTTTTACTATCTGTGAAGAGAGGTTGCGGCCCGCAAGCATAAATCCCACGTGAAAGGCGAAACCTAGAGGCAGGATGTTGTGTTCCCAAATTCTGAACGATTAACGATTAAGGAGAAAGGTTGGAAGAAAATGAGCAATTTGAAATGTGAGGCCGTCCGCTGCGCTTATAATACGGACCGGTTCTGCAGTGCCAACGAAATCGAAGTTCAGGGCGGCAACACCCTGAGGGGGCGTTCTACCTACTGCGGAACGTTTGAAGAACGGGATCAAGCCGGCGGCATGAAAGAAATGAGCCAATTGAGCCAAACGGATCTGAGCGATCTTGCCGGTACGGGTTTGGATCCGGTCGTCGCCTGCAACGCCGAAAACTGCCGGTATAACCATGACCGTTATTGTCAGGCCGAAGGTGTAGATATAACCAGTGCGGTGGCGTCCACGGCCGAACAGACCGAGTGCCAGACCTTTGCGCCGCGCTGAACCCGCTTATCGAATTGCACAGCTTTCGGGCGCATCCCTGTTCTTAAGGGATGCGCCTTGTTTTTGGTATCCTACGCATGGCGATTAACGCCTATACTGGTGGATCCTGCACAAGGTTTTGGCCTGATTTGATTAATTGGCCTGGACTTCCGGAAGATTTCGCCCATCATCCGGACTGTCTATCGTGCCAGCTTTAGCAACAGTAAACTTTTCTCCAGTTCGGGGAATATTTTCGTGTCTCCATGCTGATCTCAGTGGTCCTGAACTCGGGGCGGAAAATTAGGTTTATCCGCATAAGAAAGGTCTTTTCATGATTTAAATATATTCCAAAGAAAAAAGCCTTTTGGCTCGCCAAACTCGTTCCGGAACGAATGCTGCTCTGTTCGTTCAGCATAAAGGGAAGAACGGGGAAGGAGGCTGAAGAGACAAAAAAGGAAAATTGGGGAAAATTGGAGAGAGAGAGAGAGAGAGAGACATACCGCGCTGACGGGTCTAAAATATTGTTGACAGGAATATTGGCATGTGTTACCATTCGAGGCAACTAATTAGTTGCGGAGCATAGGTTACTCATGAGTAACATTGAGCAAGCTATGAAGGGTTGGTCGTAGGATGACACGTTATTTTAAGAACGAGATGAAAAGAGCGCTATTGGGGAAGAGTGCTCTGATTTCCTTTTTAATTGCCTTAGTGGTGTTAGTAATATCATTTCTAGCATTTCTCGGTTTTCCTCATTATAATGTCTTTTGGCTCAAACGATCAAAAGATGCAATAGATGTTTTTATAAACATTAGGGATAATCTTGTTGTCATATTCCCATTATTGGCAACTATTATCTTTTCGGATTCGTATCTATTAGAAAAACAGACTGGATTTACAAAGTTTATATATTCAAGAATGTCTCTCAAGAGATATGTTTGGATTAAATTCACAGTAAATGCACTTACTAGTGCGGTTGTAGGATGTGCAGCAAGTTTTATAATGCTTGTGTTTTTGATTTTTACATATGGAATTGGAATTAGATTTGCAACAGAAAGAGCAATAGGGCCATTTAGCTATTTACTTTCTTCAAACAGACTAGGGTATGGTCTTATAGTGGTTTTAACTACCGGTTTATGCTACATGACAATGGCAACATTAGCAATGGGGCTATCGGCATGGATAAAAAACAGATATTTAGTCTTAATAATTCCCTTTTTTTATTACATTCTTTGCGGAACGTTGTTAGAGATATTGGGAGTAAATTTTATTTTTAATTTGAACTTAGCACAAGTCTATGGTTTGAATTATATAAGTACATGGCAATTTCTTCTTTATCCGATATTGTTAGTGCTACTAGGGTTTTCTTTGTTTTATAGAGGAGTGATTTTGAAGAATGAAAAGGATTTATAGTTACGTAAAATTAAAAATAGAGACATCAAAACTCTTGGTATTTTTGACTATATTAGTCCTTTATCAATTTTCCTTGTTAATTTATGTAATTTCAAGTAGTCGTGAATATAATATTTACGATTTTATTATTAACAACTTTTCATATCTGTCATTGTTTTATAGCATAAATTTATTTTTCCTGATGATGATATACAATATTTTCGATAAAACGAATTTTTATAATTACTTAAACATTAGATTTAGCTCAAAACAAGAAGTTTACAGAGCAAATGTGTTATCTGCATTTATTTTCTCAATAGGAATTGTTCTTTTTATAAATGTCATATCGATTATAATGGGAAGTTTTATGAGCTTTACTAACTCATGGAGTCCGTATTTTTTTTATACAATGCGTGATAAAGTAAATTTGTCTTATGCTAATCAAGTCGTTAAGCTAATCACGCAAGAATTCACTCCTGTTCTACTTGTCTTAATAACCGATCTTTTTGTTATATTGTATTTGTTTTTTATCTCTATATTTTTCACTGTATGTAATATAGTTTTTAAAAAGAGAGCAGTCTCTTTTATTTTTGTGATTATATTAGATGGACTAAATATGGCCTTTGACTCTGGACACTTATCGAGATTCTCATTCACTAATAATATCTATATAATGAACTCTAAAATAAATGAAGTTATCAACCATACTTATGTGCTATCTAGGCTGGCTTATTGGGCCATCTTAATTGTGTCAATATACTTTATAGGAAATGTTTTGATGAAGAAGAAAGATTGCAGCTATGGGGAATAGGATCTTAGGATCTTAATTAATTGCTGGTATGTATTTACATACAATTAAGAGTCAAACAAGAATGTAATTTTTGGAGGCAAGGAAATATGGAGAATAAAAAAGTCGTAGAAATCTCTAACTTAACAAAAACTATAAAAGATACAAAGGTACTTGATCGTGTTAATTTGAGCCTTGAGAGTGGTAAGGCATACGGGATAGTCGGTAGAAATGGCTCAGGGAAGAGTATGCTTTTTAAAGCTGTTTGTGGCTTAATTAATGCGACGGAAGGTGAGATAAGGGTATTTGATAAGCCTATAAAGAATGGCAACTTCCCTGATAGGATAGGCATAATCATCGAACACCCAGGTTTCTTACCTCAGTATTCTGGCTTTAAGAACTTAAAGATACTAGCTAGTATAAACAATACGATAAGCGATGAAAAAATAAATGAAAGCATTGCTTTAGTTGGATTGGATCCTAACAACAAGAAACCAGTAAGGAAATATTCTTTAGGAATGAAACAAAGATTAGGTATTGCACAAGCGCTTATGGAAGATCCTCAACTATTAGTACTTGATGAACCAATGAATGGTCTTGACTCAGAAAGTGTAAAGCAAGTTAGAGCACTACTTTTGGAGCTCAAGTCTAGATCTGTTACAATTCTGTTAGCAAGTCATAACCGTGAAGACATAAATGAGGTATGCGATTATGTATATAATATGGAAAATGGAGCTTTGAGGGCCGAGAAGTAAAATAAGGTAGGATAAGAAGGCATTATGAACTTTCAGATCGATGAGCGCAACAGATATCGCGATCCCCACCTTTGCTGGGCCGAGTGATGAATCTCTATGGTTGGGCAAGCGATTCATTCCCCGCCTATTGACGACGGGGGCTTCTCGCAAGCTATGTTAAAAGAGTGAGGGAGGAATAGGAACTATGATAAGGGTGAATTTTTACGAGCTAAATACAGTAGATGATTTCAGTGCAGAAACCCCCTGATTTTTTAGTCCAAAGGCAGGAATTCGCCCCTGGTATGCCGAATTGGTACAGTATGACGGAGATATTCTGAGGTATCAGAATATAACTTGCACATATGGTTATTTGAGGTGATGTTTGCCGTGTTTAGAGAGAATACGTTACATAGACAAGAGAAATTGTTTAATAATTTGAGTGGAATGGACCCTCGCTATAAAAAGAGACTGGAAGAGAGTTGGGCTGGACTGTTTTATAAGCATGTTTTTTGTCAGATTGACGAGAGGTTGTTTTCTCCTCTTTATTCGAGTGATAATGGACGTCCCAATTTTCCTATCAACATCTTGGTATGAATGCTACAATAAAAGTGAGCCAAAAACAAGAGAAACGCCAGGAAAAAAGTGAACCACTTCTAATGAAAAACCTGTATAGTTCAGAGTGGTAAGAACGCTGACATACAGGAGGAGAAAGGGTGTCAATAGAAGTGGAAATATATGAAAAAATACGCTATCTGCACGAGCATGAAGGCAAATCCCAGAGGGCAATATCCAGAATGCTTGGGATATCCCGTAATACGGTCAAAAAGTACTATGAAGGCTCACAGGTCCCCTGGGAACGTCAAGGAACAAGCGGCCGTCAGCGCTACGTGGTAACGGATGAGGTGATGGATTTCATCAAGAGTTGTCTTGCCAGTGATGAGGCAGAGAATATCAAGAAGCAGAGACACAGCGCAAAGCGGATATATGATCGCCTTGTGGAGGAAGGAGGCTTTGTAGGTGGCGAATCGACCATACGAGAAATCGTAGCCGAACTTAAAGACAAACAGGCAAAAGTATTTGTACCGTTATCCTATGATCCAGGAGAAGCGATTCAGATTGACTGGGGGGTGGCAACGGCCTACATCCGTGGCAAAAAGACAAAGGTGAACCTGTTTTGTATGCGGGAGTGTTACAGTGCGGATATATTCTCTAAAGCGTTCTACCGTCAAAACGAGGAGAGTTTTCTTGAGGCTCAAATCAGCGGTTTCGACTATTTCGAAGGTGCCCCAAAACGGATGATATTTGATAATGCCAAAGTGGCGGTAAAGGAGGGTTTTGGGGTCCATGCCAAAGCTCAAGATAGATACTCGGCGTTGGCCGCGCACTATGCCTTTCAATGCGACTTTTGTAACGTCGCGGCTGGGCATGAAAAGGGTAATGGAAAGCGGACGGTAATGTAAAGCAAGGCTGTGAATATGCTGGCTTTACCGGCAATGATTGCGGATTTACTTTACATTACCACCCATGACTTATCTGTCAAAAGACTTGAGCCAAGCCAACAAATCATCGTTGGTCAGCCATGAAGGAATCTCTTTTGGTGAGACATCTGAATATGCTTTTTCGATTGCCTCTCGTTTCTGATGTGAATCTGTCCGGGCGTAAATCTCTGTTACCTGGACGGATGAATGTCCCAGAATGTCGCGGATGTACACCAGATTGACGCCCGACTGGAGAAGATGCATTGCCTTGGAATGTCTTACGCAGTGGCAACTGATCTTTTCAGGGATCAGAGAAGGTTCCTTCGTTCGGGCCTGATTCGCGTATTTTGCAAGGATGTAGTTGACGCCAGCACGGGTCAGCTTCTCCCTGCGGCTGTTGCTGAATAACGGATACATATTTGCATGTGGCTCCAGCAGTTTCCGCTCAGCCATATAGATTCTCAGAAACTTTACCTGCTGTTCAAGTAGCGGAACAATCCTAGCCTTGTTGCCTTTGCCGATCAGTTTCACGGTACAGGGCGAGTCGAGGCGCACCATGGAAGGTGTGAGATCTATGATCTCCTGGACTCGTGCACCACTGTCATACATGAGCAATAGCAGCGCCAGATCCCTCCGCCCGTTCCTGGTCGACTGGTCGGGGAGTTCCAACAACAGCCGGATACCCTCTACCGACAGGTAGCCGATGGTCGGTTTTTCAGTTCTCTTGACTGGAATGGACAGGATGCGCTGCCATTCCGTCAGGTTTTCCGGACTCCGATATTGGAGATACTTGAAGAACGAGTGCAGGGCGGCAAGGCGCACGTTTCGGGTCGCTGCGCAGCAGCGCCTCTCTTCTTCAAGCCAGTGCAGGAACTCGGCAACGATTTCCTTGCTTATTTGGCGTAGTGTCAGCTTTTCGGCTGATATGTCCTTCCTTTCCTTCAAGAAGGTTAGCAATAGGATGAAAGTATCTCTGTAGGAAGCGGTGGTGTGTTTGCTGGCGCCTCGTTCACCCGGCAGGTAGCGGGTGAGGAAGTCTGTCAGGCTTTTCGAAAAGTCAGTCGGCTGCATGGTCTCTCACCTCCGGAAAAGCGTAGGCGCAGATGTTATTGACCTTGGAAAGAAGTCCGGGATACCTATCGGAGACCAGCCTGACGTATTTGTCTGTTGCTTCCAGGGACTGATGACCGAGATATTCAGAGAGGATCGGCAGCGAATAGTAGAGATCTAACCCCGACTCTGCCATCGCCACAAATGAATGGACACTGAACGCGTGGCGAAGATCGTGGAGCCGGGGACCGTGCCCCCTGCCTCCGTGGGAAATACCCGTTTTCCGGAGCACCTTGCGAAACCATTCGTAGATCGTTTTCGCACGGCACGGGTAGCCGTTGCGCTTGACAAAGAAAAAGCCTTCCGGAGCTTGAACCGTGTGCAGCGAATTCCGGTACTGTCTTAAAACCTCCGCCAGCGAGTCTGAGAACGGAACCATCCGTTCCTTACCATTTTTACTCTGCCTGATGATCAAATACCGTTCATCAAGGTTGACGTCCCTTAATTTTAAAGATACCGCCTCGCCCACGCGAATCCCAGTCCCGTACAGAAGGCGTAAAATCGCCGGTATAACATTGACGGTCGAGTCCATGAAGTTGCCCATCTCCAGCCGGTCGCTGACTGCGAAGATTTCTTCTATCTCTTTGGGAGAGAAGATGTACGGCGTGAATGTGCTCTTATAGGCTCTGGGCAGCACCGGAATGTAGGAGTTGTAGCCGGAATCGTTTAGAAAGGCTGTAAACTGGATCAGATACATAACCCTCCTGTAGCGGGTGCTGTCGGATTCGTTAGGACGTTTTGCCGCCCATTTATCGGCCAACTGCTTCGTGATCCCGATTTCGGTTTCACCGTTTTGAATGGTGAACCGGTCAAGAAGGCAATACGTGTATTCGGCATCTTTAAACTTGTATCCCAGGCTTTTCTTGAAATCCACGTATTGGTCAAGGAGTGCGGCGTAGATGCCCTGAAATCTGCTCATCGACCGGCCCTCCCTTCGTAAAAAGCGGGAGAGACCGAGGACACTTCCAAAGCGCACTGGCGCAGGGAGCTAAGGTCAATCCGCAGATAATATCTGGTGCTTTCCGTATTTCGGTGCCCCAGCACTTCGGAGATGACCGGTACGGGTGTCTTTTTTGCAAGCAAGACTCCCGCCAGGCTATGGCGGAGCGCATGCGGGCCGTGTTTTCGTTCTTTTTCATAATGGATGCCGGCCCTTCTGAAGTAGAGGCAGATGATGCTGTGCAGGGTTGACCGGTTAAGACGGTCATATGGGTGGTTTACGTGCAGAAATACGTACGGGAGATTAGATTCCGGCCGACCGTATTTCAGGTAATCGATGATCGCCTCGCCGATTTCCGACAGTAAGGGAAGTTCGATTCTCTCGCCGGTTTTCTGCTGGGTAAGAGCGATGAGGCTCTGCTCCCACCGGATGTTTTCAAAGGTGAGACAGCAGACGTCCGTTGCCCTAAGTCCCAGGCGAGCCGTGATCAGCACTATGGCATAGTCCCGCTTCCCCTTGGGGCTAGTGCGTTCGATGGATGCTATCAACGTGTCCACCTCTTCCCTCGTATAGGTGGAGGGAAGCTTGGGCTGTCTTACGTATTTATCCTTAGGGATCGCCCTCGAGCAGTCATGCTCAGTCAATCCTCGGTCATAGAGATATCTTAGCCATTTTTTGACGGCAGAAAGATTCCGGTGCCTGACGTACGGGGTACAGAATCCCAGTTGATTTGCATAGTTCATCAGGAGTTGCTGTCTGGGCTGTCCCCGATAAAATAAACACGCAGAACTGCGATTTTTGAGTTAGTTCTTTGATTTTCATAGCTTTATGGGGCTCTGCCCCAAACCCCGCCCTCGTCGGGAGGCAGACGGTCATGATTGAACATGACCGGTTACAAAAGGGTTTTGGTACTTTGGCCTGTCAAGGGGAAAGGATCCTTGACAGGCGCCCACTGAGTTCGGTTAAGCCGCTACTCTTGACTTGAGATGTTCCCTGTATTCGCAGGGCGACATGTAGCCTAAACTTGAATGCCCCCTGTTACGGTTGTAGTAGGCTTCGATATATTCGAATATTGCCAGGCGTGCTTCGTTCCGAGTTCTAAACCTTGTCAGATATACAAGCTCGTTTTTCAGGGTACTGAAGAAGGGATTCAGCACAGGCATTGTCAAAGCAGTTACCTTTTCGACTCATGCTGGAAACGAAGCCTGTGTCTCTTGGAGCAATGCTTGATACGCGTAACTGGCATATTGGCTCCC
>LDXJ01000045.1 GCA_001029295.1 Peptococcaceae bacterium CEB3
TGACTGCGATTGCCATTCTCTCTGAGATTGGTCCGGACATGTCCGTGTTTCCGTCATCTAAGAATCTTGTTTCCTGGGCTGGATGCTGTCCACGCAATGATCAGAGTGGAGGAAAAGTAAAATCCACCCGTATATCTCGTGCCGGCTGTTATTTGAAACCTCTTCTTGTTCAGGTTGCAAATGCACTTCTCAAGTCTAAGAAACACCCTGAATTCAAAGAGAAGTATCACAGAATCAAGACCCGCCGGGGTCACAAAAAGGCTATCATCGCTGTCTGCAAGATGCTCTTGACCGCTATCTGGAATATCTTGCATAAGCAGGAGCCATATACCCCCGAAGGCTTTCTGGAGCACCGCCCTGTCAATGAATCTAAGGTTCTGACAAAGGCGCAGGCTCTGGAACTTCTCAGGAAAAGAGGTTACACAATAACAGACGAATCTCCCGTAATCGCTTAATCTGAAAACTCCCAATGTTATTTTTTCCCATTCGCAAAATGTGAATGGTTTGTTTGCTGTGCGCTTTTTACTCCCTAGCCACTACCTCTTTGTTTCAAACTTAACACCTCCAATAATCGTTTCTTATACTCTTCCGGCAGAAACTTGTCGGTGATAGCTATCAGAGCTCCTATGATAAAACTGACATAGGGGCTATTGACTGCTTTGGCCAGTTCGGCAGCCTGCAGTGTCATTTCCGCTTCGCTCTGCTTACTTTTCATGAGAGGCAAGAAGATCAGCTTCAACAGGTCTGCTTCGTCCAAAGCTTCGCCTCGTTCGAGCTTGCTCTTGATTCGCTGGTATTCCTTGTCACCATCCATACCCTTCATGTAGACATTGGTGACTTGATAGGTTAAAGATCCTCTCCGCAGAAGATCGGGGGCACTCTCAATCCGTCCTGAATAAATAACAGCTGTGTTAACTTCCCGATCGTGTCTAGCGACGATTCGGCTTCCATAGAAGGCGACCCGTCTCAACAAGTCTTCCGGCACCGTTGTTTGAAACTCTAGATGCAATAGGGTCTCGTCTTCCAACAGGAAGACGAAATCCATGCGTTTTTCCTGGGCTTCTACGACCGGCAGGACGGTGGGCATGACATCCTTTATTTTAGCTGTCTTAAGTCCCAGGACTTCTAAGGTCTTATCCTTAAACATCTCGGCTGTGGCTTTCATGATAATGTCGTTGTTGTGTCCGCTGATCTGGGTTTCCAGGATCATCACCTGCCTTCCTGTCATTATTATACTATAAGGCTGACCCGGAAGCTACAGAGAAAGCATTCAGGAAACTGTTAATTAGATGCCGACAAGTGTTGGCGTCATTATCTTGATCGACCCGGAAATCGAATTTAAAACACAAGTTTTCAGGGTGTGACGGCTCCGCTGCTCTGACCCCACGCTGTCAAAGGTAACGGTCAATGCCTCGTCGATGCGGAAGCCCCAGATGTCAGACGCAGCACTGCCTCATTGCGCAAGTTCTGGAAATTGGTGCAAAGCGCCTGTTTCGTTTTTGCGAATAAAAAAGATTTGGACGAAACGTGTTGCACATGATTAGTCTATTGAGTGCGTTTTTAAATCAATTATGATCTTCCCATCGTGGTATTGAATTAGGCGGCCCGAATCCTCCACCATTACAGAATCATTATCCCCCACCAACCCACCTGTACGAAATGTTGAAAGCAATAGCCCTATCAAGCACATATTTGTTAGTAAGAATCGTCCTCCATAAGAGATTAATGCAACGTTAACGGGCCGAAGAGCAAAAAGCCTGAATTGGAAACGATAAATGTGAACCATTGGATCGCGAACGTGAGAATAATTGCCAAGGAAACCAACTGCCCAAGCAAGCTTCTTTGTCTTGTGCCCATAAGGACGGAACGAGTAATAAAGGCCATGAAAATGAGGATTATCCCGATAAATATAATCCAGCCAAATTTGTAAGTTAGATAGGTTAAGATAAAATCGCTATTGGCTCCGGGCAAAAGGTGGGATAGCGGATATTGCCCATAACCGTTCACCGGCAACCCCTCTCCGATCAAGCGGGAATTAGACAGGAACCGTTGGATAACCGTCCCAATATATCCAGAGCTTGTTGGTTCCAGCGATGGATTAAATACAACTTGCAGTCTTTGCCTGGCATACGGCTGACTTATCAATGTGAAAAACATCATAGATAGAACGATGGCAGAGGAAAGATACAGAATAAGTAAGGAGTAAAGTTTCCTTACATTAAACCATCCTTTAGCAAGAGCATAGGTCAGAATGGTAAGGCAGGAAAGGCAAATCAGGGCAAGAACGGTCCAGTTATGTGTGAATAGAGATAAAAGGGCCGGGATTATCGCGGTCGCTCCGCAAAGAATAAGACCGCCATATCCTCTATTTCGTATCCTATAAACCATTCCGGCAAAAATTGTGGGAAACAGCAACAACGGAATCGCAGTCAGCCTGGCATATCCCCTGCCGTAAAACCAAGAACCGCCTATTGTCATGGCAATGAGCAGTAAATATATTATCCAAGAATACTTCCCCATGATTGTAAAATCCACAAAATACGCGACTAGCAGAACGATAATTGCCAGGCCGGACCATATGACCTGTTTGTAGAACATTTCCATCCCGTTGTGGATATCCAGTCCAATCATAAACTGTATCGAAAGACCGAACAGGAGCAAAATCGCAGTCATGGCAAGCAGGGGCCAATCCGGCCTGGGCCGGTGCGTACGGTCAAGCTGCTCTCCGACCACGACGGGATCACTCATTTCCTCTATAGCCTTGCAAATTGCTGTTTCTTCATCAATCCCATCCTTTATCAAGGCATCCTTTTGGTCGCTTAGGTGGTTCCGGATTTCCTCCAAAACAGGAGCCTGTGCCTTTTTCCAGCGTATTTGTTGGCGGACGGTTTCCAAATACTCCACCATCTTATCAGGCAGTTGCAAAGTCTACACCCCCCAAGACATTATTTACAGCCGCTGTATAAACTCCCCATTCTTCAGCTTTCTCGTGCAAATGTTTGCGACCTCTTTTGGTGATACTGTAGTACTTTCGTATCCTCGCCTTCTCAGTGACCTTCTCGTAAGAAATAAGCATATTATTTTGTTCCAAGGTGTGAAGCAATGGATACAAAGTCCCTGCTTTTAACTCAAATACGTTTTTCGACCTTTTACCCAATTCTTCTATCATTTCGTATCCATACATATCGGTTTCCTCCAGCAGTTTTAGGATAAGCATGGTAGTACTCCCGCTCAGAAGACTTTTATCCATGGTCTGGAACCTCCTATATAGCTTATCTATAAAGTAAATTATATATAGATAAGCTATATAGGTCAATAGGTATGGCCACTGTCTTTTTTGCCTGATGGCCAAGTTGTCGCCGACATTACTGTTTATGCCCTCCTATATTATATGACGTAAAAAAAAGCGCGAAATCTTACGCATGCCAGATAAATCTTTATCATAAATCAATAGTGGAAATTCGAGAGGTGCCATACGGCACCCTCTTCTTAAGGTTTTTGTGTCGGGGCCTGACCCCCACACAACGGACTTCAACAACTGCTGTCGATCAACCATTGGTAAGCATGGAAGTCCATTAAGGGCTTCTTTTGGTTCGCCTGAAAAACGGGCATGCGGCAGTGTAGACATGATTGAGATCGGGATCAACCTGTTTCAGTGAAGCCAAAAAAAATTGTTGCACGCGCTTGACAGTAGCAAACCAGGATGTTATATTGTGCATATTCAATAGTCACAATATCAACTAAGGGAGGAAACTCAATGGAGCTCTTGTCCGTCCACAACCTAAATAAGAAATACGAAAAGTTTGCACTCAAAAATGTATCCTTTTCGCTTGAAAAGGGATACATCATGGGCTTTGTCGGCCGTAACGGAGCGGGTAAAACCACAACGCTCAAAACGATGCTGAACCTTGTTCATGCGGATGGGGGTACCGTATCTTTTCTGGGAAAAGATTATTTTTCCGACGAACTCGCTTGCAAACAGAAAATCGGCCTTATGTTCGGAGATATCTTTTATTATCCGAAGCAGAGGCTTAGAACCATCACCAACGTCGTAAAACGTTTTTATAACGAATGGGATGACGCGGCATATGAGGGCTATCTGGCGAGGTTCGATTTGGACCCCGAGAAAAAAGTTGAGAAGCTGTCTACAGGAATGAAAGTGAAATACTCACTGGCTCTGGCGCTCTCGCATCACGCGCAGCTGCTCATCCTGGATGAGCCCACGAGCGGTCTCGACCCTGTGTCACGGGACGATATGCTCGAGTTATTTCAAGAACTCATTGAGGGCGGGGAGACAAGCATCCTGTTCTCCACCCAGATCACGTCTGATCTCGAAAAATGCGCGGATTTTATTACCTACATTAAAGATGGTGCGATCATCGCCAGCACAGAGAAAGACGAATTTCTTGATTCCTACAAAATCCTAAAAGGGTCAGGCGAACGGCTTACGAACGATCTGAGGCACAAGCTGATCGGCTGCAAAGAGAATTCTCTTGGGTTCTCAGGGCTGGTGAAGACGACAGACCTGCGGGGCAGTACCGGCCTTGAAGTATCCGCGGCGGACATCGAATCCATCATGATCTACTATGAAAAGGGGCGTGCGGAATGAAAGATTTACTCTACAAGGAATTTAGGCTGTGCTGGCACCCAAATATGTTCCTCTTTCTTCTTTTCGGCACATTTTTGCTGTTCCCGGGCTGGCCGTTTATTATCACCTTCTTTATCCCTGTTAACAGTCTATTCTTTGTCGACAGGGCCAACCGGGATGTCTTTTTCGCGGCCTTGCTGCCCGTCCGCAAAAAGGACGTTGTTCTTGCCAAAGTCTGCTTGGTGGCGATCATTGAGCTGTTGCAGATCATCGTCGCGGTCCCTTTCGCGATCATAAACAATGCGGTCTACCTCAAGGGTAACATGGTCGGGATGAACACTAACTTCGCGTTTTTCGGGCTGGTCTTGATGATGTATGCCATCTTTAACCTTATCTTTCTGCCGGGTTTTTATAAAACGGCTTATAAGGTCGGGATGCCGATAATTTTGGCAATTTGTGCGGCCGCGGTTTATGTCACGGCTGTCGATGTGGCGGTTGTAAGCGTTCCGGTCCTGAGGGTCAAACTGGATGGTTTAGGGGCGAGCCACATGGCTGGCCAACTGCCCGTATTGCTTGCCGGGGTAGTGCTGTTTGCGTTACTGACCTTGCTCGCTTACAGGATATCCGCGCGTCGTTTTGAAAGGTTGGACCTGTGAGCGATGAATATCATCATTTCAAACACATCAGACAAACCGATCTATCAGCAGATATTTGAGCAGGTTTCCGCTCAGATCGTCAAGGGAGAGCTGGAGCGGGATTTCTGCCTCCCGCCCATCCGCACCGTCGCGAAACAGTTGAGGATTAGTGTGATTACGGTGAAAAAGGCCTGGGAGGAGCTCGAACACAGAGGCTTTATCTATACGATGGTGGGTAAGGGCTGCTTTGTTGCGCCCTTGCTGCCAGGCGAGCGCGCAAGCAAGCGGGATGAGCTTGTCGCCGAGAAACTGAAAAAAGACATTGAATACTATAAGGGCCTTGGGCTTACGCTGCCGGAACTTATCGAGCTTATCCGCCGCTATTACGGCTCTTAAGGCCTAACTATAACAACATATTTCAAAGGATACGTCTATACTTTTTTGAAATTGGCTTCCTATTTTTTTGCTAATGCCTTATGATAAGCTAACCGATCATGAGAAAGGGGAAATCTAGTCGTGGAGCCAAGCAAAGAAAGGCTATTGTATATTGACAACCTGAGACTTTTAATGATCGCCTTTGTCGTCATGCACCACCTGGCGGTGACGTACAGTGGGGTGGGCAGTTGGTACTATCATGAAAGCAGCCATCTGGGTAAAATATCCGAGCTTTGGTTCGTATTTTACCTATCATTTCAACAAGCATATTTCATGGGTCTCCTGTTTATGATTGCCGGGTACTTTGCGGCCGGAAGCTATGACCGCAAAGGCTTCGGCCGGTTCGTCGGAGGGAGGTTTAAGCGGCTGGTCATACCTTCTCTGATTTATATGGCGGTCATAACCCCGTTCATAGAGTACGCGGAGCTCGGTAAAAAGTGGGCCGGTTTCAGCCTTCCGGTTTTCTCTCAGGCACCGGGGTGATGTGGTTTGCGGTCGCCCTCTTCATCTTTTCCTTGATTTATGGCTTAGGGCGACTGATTGCCCGCCGGCCTGCGCCTGTTTCCGGGGGGGAGAGGAACCTTAAGCCCTCAATAGCCAATGCGGCCGGCTTGATTCTGATCATTTCCGCAAGTGCTTTCTTGATTAGAATTGTTCAGCCTATTGGAACAAATATCCTGAACATGCAACTTTGTTATTTCGCATCATATATCGTCCTTTTCATCGGAGGCATAAAAGCCTACAGAAACAACCTGTTCGCCGGGATCGGCTATCAGGCTGGCAAGAAATGGCTTATTTCAGGCATTGTTCTGGGCTTTTTTGTGTGGTTAGCTTGGATACTAATATGTGCTGAGAGCGGCAATGTCTCCGCCATTGAAGGTGGATTTACTTGGCAGAGCGCGGGATATTCGGTATGGGAGTCATTTGTGGCGGTTGCCATGAGTATTGGTCTGATCGGAGTTTTCAGGGAAAAATTCAACTATCAAAATAAGCTGGTCAAAGCTCTCTCGGACAGTGCGTTTACCGTCTATATGTTCCACCCCCCGATCATTGTTGCGCTTGCTCTCTTATTTAGCCCTGTGCCCTTGTTACCAATAGTCAAATGGCTGTTGCTCTGTGTCATAAGTGTGCCATTATGCTTTGCAGCCGCACATTTCATCTTGCGGAGGGTACCGTTGCTGAAGAGAGTACTGTGAGGCCGGCGTTGACCGCCCCGGGGTCACTCCTGCTCCGATGCCCTCATATATTGAAGGCAGGACCCGTTTTAACGGGGTGGGGGAGGAAAGAGCATGTACAGTTATCGCAAACGTCTTTTTTTCCCGTGCATGTGGACCATCCTGGGGGTTGTCATTATCAACGAATAACAAATATGTGTCGGTACCCAACGCTACTGCGATTTTTTCAATATTGTCAAGCGAAATACTACGCTTTTCACGCTCAATTGCACTAATATATGTTCCGGTGTAATCCAGCAATACCTGCAAATTCCTCTTGCGACAAGCAATAGTCCTCGGGAAACAATTTCGGATGGTGGTTTCTAAGCAATACCTTATCTGCATCACCTTGCTTTTTTACCTGATATCCCCAGGCGATAAACTCCGTATTTGAACCCAGCTAGCGTCTCAAATCTTCTTGGACCTTTTTATTCTCCTCCAAAAATCCTCAAAGAACTCCACGATTTGGACATGACTCGCTGCCCATGCAATCAGAAACATCGCTACTCCATCAGACATTTCGTCGTTCCCGGCTCCACACATTCGAGATGATAAGGATATTCCTTGTCTCCGGGTATAAAGTTCCGTCTATTTCGAATTTAAATGATGGCTGTCGCTTACCAATACTTTAAGTATACTTTTCAATGACCTCAGATCCTTATTTCGATCATCCGGCTTAATGGAAACACTATACGCTACATTTCCACCTTTAATAGGGATTATGGCCCAATATTCAATCCACGTCCTTGGATCCTGAGATGCCGCTGGCATGGCTCTTTCCAAGGTGAATAGTTCCCCATTTCCCAAACCTGATTTAATGCCTTCCGATTTTATGACGACACTGTGATTAGGAAGGCCAGATCTCGCCGATACCCCATCATACCCCAGGACATCAATCCAGCCGATTTGTTTCCCTTTTTTAAATATTTCTCCCAAACTTTTCTGAGGAAAAGATATGTTCCAACCCTCTGGTAAATTTCCCGTCAATCTAAATTCTATTGTATCGGGTGTAACTGAGTCAGATGTAACCGTACTGAGAATCGCCTTTTTTGATTCTGTTTCTTTATCAGGGATAGAACTTCCAGCGGGATGCGTGCCTGCCTGTTGAGACATCCGGCTTGCTCCACACCCTATTAAAGCCGTCAAAACAAGTACTGTCACCATACAGCTTTTTGCCAAAGGGATTAAGTATTTCTTCACTTCCGGCCACTCCTTGTTCCCTACGTCGGCATCGCCTGCCGCCTTCTGGAAAAAACATTCACACTTCAAGCTATTCTACGCACTTTGACGTATTCCTGCCGCATTCCACTGGACAAAATTCTTTTTGGCTTTCATCCCTGATCAATGTTTCCTGCTTCAGGTGCCAAACAAAAGCTTTCCTACCCCGATGCCAGGAGAGCTTTTGCGATTCTTCCCACCTTCCCTCGTTGTTCCTTACTTTGTGACTATAGTCACTTTGCTCCTATTGCCTTTGCTATATAATGGGTTCAAGAACCACTGCGGACATAATTCGCCGAAGCCATCCGCTGAGGCCGTGAGGAGGAAGACTATGGTCACTGCCCGCCGGGTTCCCGGCCGTTTCGCGGACGACGGCCCGGAACCGGATATCCGTTACATTCGAACCGTGGATTCGCCCAATTGCACCGGAGCCTGCGGCTGGCTCGCCGCTGTTCAAGACGGCACCATCATCGATCTGAAACCTGCCGCGGACTACCCCGACCCAGCTTACAATCCGCGCTGCTGCTTGCGCGGCATGTCCGCCACCTCTCTGATTTATCACCCCGACCGCTTGAAAACCCCGCTCATCCGCGCGGGAGAACGCGGTGAGGGAAAATGGAGAGAAGCAGGCTGGGACGAAGCCCTGGATTTATTGGCCGCAAAATTTAAACAGATTGCCGCCCAATACGGACCGGAATCCATCGTCTTTTTCAATCAGGTCATCGGTACCGGCAACGTGCAGAAAGGAGCCCAGGTACGCCTGGCGACCCTCCTGGGAGCGTCCTATGCCACGGGATATGATTACAACGGGGATATCAGCATGGGATATACCGAAACCGTGGGCATTGACTCCCTGGAAAGTGAGTCTTCTGCTTGGGCTGAAGCCAAAACCCTTATTCTCTGGGGAGCGAATATACTGCAAACTCGCATGCCGGATGCCAAATTCGTTCTCAAAGCCCAGGAAAATGGCAGCCGAGTGGTCGTCATCGATCCCCGAGCTGCTCAGACGAGCAAAGCGGCGGACCTGTGGCTGCCGCTGGTTCCCGGAACTGATGGGCTCCTCGCCCTTGGCCTCTGCCGCCTGATCATCGAGAATCATTGGCTGGACCTCGATTTTATCCGCACTTTCACTGACCTGCCGCTCCTGGTGCGTCTGGACACGGGCGAACGTCTGCGCGCCTCAGACCTCGGTCTCGGCACCTCTGACGAATTCGTTGCCGTCGTCGACCCCACTCAGTCAGCCGGCCCCGTCAACTCGGCCGACTCCGCTAACCTAGCCGCTAACTCAGCCGACTCAGCCGACTCGGCCGACTCCGCTAACCCAGCCAACCTCGCTAACTCGACGAACCCAGATGAGAATAACCCTGCGACCGCCGGCGGAACTCCCCCGCGTTTTGTTGGCGTTTCACCCCAATCCCTCCGCCTCGAGGACGGGACACAAGTTTCTTTACAGGGGAGCTACACAGTCCGAATTGGTTCCCAACCCGTAACAGTCCGCCCGGCTTTCGCCCTCCTATCAGAACACCTTCAAGAGGAACGTTACGCTTTAGATAATGTCGCCCGGGAAACGGGCCTGCCTGCCGGGGATATTGCGGAGTTGGCCCGTCTTTACGCTCAGAACCGTCCGGCTCAAATCATCATTGGCATGGGTGTCAACCACCGCTTTCACAGCGATTTGGCCATCCGCTCCATTCTTTTGCTCGGTGCCCTCACCGGCGGCTTCGGCAAACCCGGGCAGAGTGTGGACATCTATTCCGGCCAGCACCATGTCCGTTTCGATATCTCCCCTTGGTGGTACCCGGACGGTCACCGCCCCAATGTCATCTCCATGCATTATGTGGTCATGCCGGAGAAAAGCCCGACTATGAATGCCAAGGTCCACCTGCCGCGGCAGGGCTTCCACGCGCTTTTCTTTTCCCACGCCAATATTTTTACCACCTCCCATGTGAACGAATGGCAGAGAATCCGGGAGAACCTGGATTTTATCGTGGCGGTCGACTTCATGAAAACCTCTTCCACCGAATTGGCCGACCTGGTGCTTCCGGCTCCCACCTTCTGGGAGAAATATGAGCTCGTCGTCACCGGACCCCATCCTTACGCACAAATTCAACAACCGGTTATTCCTCCTCGCTTTGAGTCCAAAAGCGAGTTTTGGATGATGAAGGAACTGGCCCGCCGGCTCAACCCCGAGTGGGAATCTTACTTTAACCTTAGCGAGGAAGAGGTGATCGACTACCTCTTGGCCAACGGCGGCCCCATCTCCAAGGGCATCACCTTAGCCGCTTTGAAAAAGGGTCCGGTCCGTCTCAACCTTCCCAACCCCGATGTCCCCTTGGCAGAAAACATCGCGAACCAAATTCCTCTGCCGCCGCGGGCTTACCCGCATCAAGAGGGAGCCCAACGGGAATTTCTCAAGACCGGCCGCATGGAATTCTATAAAGAAGAAAAGAGCTTCCGGGAAGCCGGTGAATCCCTCCCCACTTACAAAAATGCCTATAGCCACCTGACAGCGGAAGAGCGGAAATTTTCCCTGGCCTTCATGACTCCACACGCCAAGTGGCGCGTTCATTCCACCCATGTCAATAATCCCTGGCTGCAAAATCTGAACCGCAGACCCGTTGTCGAGATCAACCCGTCAGACGCCTCGAGCCGCCAAATCAAGGACGGTGACAAGGTCGAAATATTTAACCTCTACGGCCGTTTCCAACTCTGGGCCCGGGTCACAGAGAGCATCCGTCCCGGCGCCCTCTCGGTCGATCATGGCTGGTGGGGACGCTATCTGGCCCGGGGCGAGTATAACAACGTCCTTCTGCCCGAACGGGTCAAACCCGTCCAGGAAACCTATTTCCTGCCGGCGGTCTATGCGCCCGGCCAATTGTGGAAAGACCCGCGGGTCGAGATAAGGAGGGTTGACTGAATGCGTTTGGCCCTACTGGTTGATTTACAGCGCTGTCTCGGTTGTGATACCTGCACTTTGGCTTGCAAGCAAGAAAACGGAACCCCTCGGGACGTCTTCTTCGCCCGGGTCCTGAATATGGAAACCGGGACATTTCCCAAAGTAAAGCGTTCCTACCTCCCCGTTCTCTGCAATCACTGCGCCGACGCTCCTTGCCTGAGGGCCTGCCCCAATAAAGCGATTTTCCGGCGTTCCGACGGGATCGTCCTTATTGACCAAGACCGCTGTAACGGAACGGGTGCTTGTGTATCGGCCTGCCCTTACGGCAACATCTTTCTCACTCCCTCCGACGAGTGGTACTTTCCCGCTGACTCCCCCTACGAACACTACGCTAAAGCCCGTCTCGAACCGGGCAAAGCCCGCAAATGCACGTACTGTGCCCATCGCCTCGATCAGGGTCTGGAACCGGCCTGTGTGGTGGCCTGCCCGGGGGAAGCCCGCATCTTCGGCGATCTCGAAGACCCGGAAAGCAAACTTTCGCAATATCTTAGAACCCAACAAGAACGGACCGGGCGGGAGCCCTTCCGGCTTCTGGAAGAGCTAGCGACCGATCCGTCCACCCGTTACCTGAGGCCTGTGAATGGAACCGCCACGACGGACGCATCCTCAGGTAATCTCTCTGGAACTCGCGCGGCCCGTTAAGACCTCGAGAATATGTCAAAGGAGGAGTATTCGATGATCTGGCCTATTCTTGCCACCATCGTGACAATAGGCGTTCTCTTCTTCATCCTCGCTTCAGCTCTGGTCAGCGCAACGCCGCTCCACGGCGCTCCGACTTTGGGTACCGCCATTAACTTGGGACAATGGGCCAAGCCGGAGAGGGTCGACCTCAGCGCTGCCATCATAGGACTCATTGCGCTTGCCTTCGTCCTGCGCTTTTTCGGGCGCTGGCTTCGTTTGAGTGGTTTAGCGCTTGAACGCGACTACCTGCGAACTCTGGGCGGGCGCCGAATCCTGCGCGACATCGTCCGAGCCCTTCTGGGCGATTCCCTAGCCCTGGCTTCCGTCCTTAAACGCTCTAAGAAACGCTGGCTTGTCCACAGTCTCGTTCTCTACGGCTTTCTCCTCATGACCCTCTCAACCAGCCTGGCTGCTCTTCTCAATTATGCCGATGCTCCGCACGGTTTCTGGTGGCCTCCCCGCATTGCAGGCAACCTTGGCGGCCTCTCCACCCTCATCGGCTTAAGCATCATGGCCTGGCGGCTTTGGCGCGACCCTTATGAGAACAACGGTAAAACCTACCGCGCCGACCTCGCCTTTGTCATCTTGCTCTATCTCACCACTCTCATGGGCTTTGCCACCGAATATACCATGTATGGCCTCAATGTGCCTTTGGCCCACGACGTTTTTCTCCTCCACATGCTTCTGGTCTCCCTCCTCTTCCTCACCTTTCCTTTCACCCGCTTCAGTCACTCCTTGCTGACCCCATTTCTCCTCATCATAACCCGTCTCAATCGTTCCTTGGTCAACTCCCGCAACATCCCCGCCTTCGCCGAGGAACCCGCTCCCGGCCGGCACCATAAAACCGAACGCTTGGCGGCCGACCTACAGAAACAGCTCGACCCCCAAAGAACTTCCCACGCAGGCATCCGCTACTTCCCTTAAGCTTACCTTGAGCTTGCCTGGTGTCAATTTGGTATTGGACTTGTTGCCGTTTCGACAATGTTAAACGTATTATCCTTCCTATGAACCTTCACGAAGTTAAATATGTGAGAGATCCAGCCATCCTTCTCCCTCTGGCCGTTACCCGCAAGACAATATTGATCAGTTGCTGGCAGAATTGCATAAGAAACGCTAAAAACAAGGTCGGTAGCGTTACTATCTTTCATCTGAATGGATTCAATTCTATAGTCCTTTATTCTGCTTGTTTCAGGGCAGCCTTTGCTTTCCTCGAACTGAAGAAAATTCTCAAATACTCGTTGCGCCAACTGTGCCAAATTCGGAGTCTCATGATGGATCACCAAACCGGGTCCGTATCTCATTACATCGTTTTGCTGATCCTTATTCGGTCTGCTTTGGCTTTCCGTTGCTGCGGGCGAATTACAACCCGCTGTTGACAGAAACATTAACGCTAAACATAGAAGCGCAGCCATCTTCCGCATGACAGAAACCCTCCTTCTCTCTCATTCCTGACTCTATATGACGCAACTAGGACACAGATCTTGCGTCTCTCAACACCCTGTTTCACACTTCCGAAGTGGCACACTCCCGAGGTCGAATCATTTCGTTCGAACCCATGTAAACGAAACGGTCTGAGCCTTTGGATCGACCGATGTGGCTGTCCATTGTATCGGAGTATTTGCAATAATAAGCAAATGTAGTGTATTCCCTTGTGGCAGACTGACTACTGAATCAACCACGTTCTTAGGGTTCCCTAACCCATAACCTACCTTCGTTGCGGGATCGGCGTCATCAAGAGCGCCCGGTATGACAAAATCATAAAGTATTGGCTTTTTGCTGGAATTATGCGTCAGAATCAATTTGTCCGTGGTTGTTTTCCCAAATAATGTCTCACACTCTGACGTAGAGATTTTGTGCCAGCTGAGTTTTTCCAGCCAAAAACTATAGTCCGCCGGCGCAATATTATAAGCCAGCCCAAGATCTAACGTAAATTGTTGCGGTGAGTCAGCATCAACGTGGTATTGTTGAATTTGCCACTGCTCCTGCACTCCCAATAATGCCGCACGTGGGGTAAACCACGGCGGCTTGGGATGCGTAAATATTGGAGTGGAAAAAAGCACCGCATTTACCACACATCCCAAACCAAGAACGACTAAAACGATGGATAGCCTGCGTTTTGACTTCCTAAACATGAAATAGAGTCCAAAGCTTACCGCCGCTAGAACAAGGTTCCCTGCTATCATATAAGAAGGTCTCATTAACTATTCCCCTTTCCCCTCCTCATTAACTGATTTCCCTTTCTCAACACCCTATTTCGCACTTCCAAAGTGGCACGTTTTTCACTCTCCCTTAACCGAATCCAAGGTCCCCTTTGACGAGATGTCTGCCTAAAATGCCAATGCGCATACTCCCCGCTCCTTCATAGGAGTTCCAATACTCTCATCAATGTCTTCTTCATCTGACCCGTTTTTTGTAATACTCTTCCAGCCTTTCATCGCAGTGCCTGACAATCCACTCTTTCTCTTCCCGCGATAGCTTCGTAAATATGTGTCTGTTGATCCTAACATATTCAATTTCCTTGGACCTGCTCATAAACCGCATATCCTCGAAACGCTTGAACGGGTTCATAAAGATATTTCTTTCCGCTTCTTTCTTCGTAACGCCGTCCTTAGAGAAAACGCTGGTCTTTTTCTCAACAACCAACCCTTTGTCTTTTCTGGCTTGATAATAGTCCATAAAGTAATGAACGATATCCTCAATCAAAACCCTGCCGTCGCTATCAGCGTGCTCAAACATAGCCTTGAGCAGGACAGGTTTATAGGAAAAACTCATATCCATCGTTCTAATCATTTCCATAAACTTATCTTTCATATTGGCGGCATTGATGATATCCCAACCGTATTCCTTGGCATATTTATGCACAGTATCTTCTTTAAAATATTTGAAACTTCTCTTGTCGCCGAATGGAATCTCGAGGTCCGGTGTTATTTTGCCTTCGCGAATATACCTTTCAATAGTTTCCGTTTGCACATCCACCATTCTGACAAACTCCAGCTGCGAAACCATGTCTTTGACTTCATCCTGCCAATTGAATAAGTCAATCAATTCATAATCCGAAACTTCAAGCGGGAAGTCCAAATAGGCAACCGGTTTCTCCCCTTTGGCGAGCAAATCCCGTTCAAGCTCCAACTGCCACCGCCCGGCCACAACTAATCCCCCAGCCTTGTATTGGTTAACGTTGAAAATCCTATGCAAGGAATAAGGCATATTAAAAAGGTTGGCATTATCGATGAAATCAAAAACCATGAGGTACTCCTTGCCCTGGCTTTTGCGCATCCCCCGCCCCAGTTGCTGCAAGTAGAGCGTCTTGGACAGCGTGGGCCTGGCCATAAACAGCACCTCGGTTTTGGGGCTGTCCCAACCTTCGTTCAAGAGGTCGCAGGCACATAAAATATTGATATCTCCATTTTCATACCGGTTGAGCACCCGTGTCCTTTCAGAAGACTTCATAGTCCCCGAAATGGCTTCGCATCTAACACCGTGCTGCTGAAAAAGCCCCGAGATCTCAGCGGCATGACGAACCGAGGCACAAAACACGACTGTCTTTTTCTCCTTAATATACTTTAAATAAGTCTGCACAATGATTATATTTCTCTCGGGAACGAAGAGTTTACTCTCCAGATCCTGCGCATAGTACTTTATTCCATTTATTCTAACGGCTGAAAGATCGACATTGGTCTTGATCCTAACACACCGAACCGGAACAAGTTCGCCAATTTCAACAGCCGTTTTCAAATCCAATCTATGGGCCACATTTTTAAATACTGTCAGCAAATCCTCCCCGTCAGCCCGCTCAGGGGTGGCGGTCAGGCCCAAAGTGAATTGCGGTTCAAAGTAGCCCAAAATCTTTTTGTATGTATCGGCGGCGCCATGGTGACACTCATCAATGATCAGATAGCCAAAGTCATCCGGCCTAAACTCGCCAAGGTTCTTGGCAACGCTTTGAATACTTCCACATACCACGTAAGCATCCTTATCTTTTTGCTCGGCGACAAACAAACCCGGATGGCTGTCCCCCCACAAGTTCATAAAGGTCCGCTGGGCCTGACTAACGAGTTCTTTCGTATGAGCCAGGAACAACGTTCTTCTACCCAGTCTTTTGGCATCTGTGACCGCCGTCACCGTCTTTCCGGTTCCTGTTGCATGATAAAGTAAAGCGATACTTTCCCCGTTATCGCGCATATCTTGCAGGCCTGATAAAGCTGATTGTTGGTGTTCCCTGAGTTCAAGAATTTTTCCTTTCTGGGTGGGAAGATAATCCTCCACCATTTTGAAGGCGGGCATCTCCCCAACAAATGTGCGCAACTCATCCTTGACTTTCTCGGCTTGGTTCTTTAACTGGTTGTATACCCAGCGGTAAACCTTCCAGTTCTGGAAAATAAGGCTGTTTTGTTTCAATAAGTCGTCAATGTATTTATTGCTGGAAACCTTATAAGGGTTGTGGTAGGTTTCGCCGTCAATTTCGATAGCAATCCGCAGGTCTTCACTTTCCAGAGCGAAATCTATAAATCGCCTGTTCCCATAAATGTCTGTAAAAGGGTACTGTAAAAAAAGGTATTGTGACTTATCAGGGCCAAAAGTGTCACAAAATAGCTCCACAAACAAGTCCTCCGCAATGCTGCTGAGACTTCCGCTCTGTTTGTACTCCACTGTCAAATCCTGTCACTCCTAAAGGCCTCTCTAGATCTACTTGGTTAATCGCTCCCTGTACTTGTTGATTCTTTGGTGTAATCCACTGCTTGATGCTTTGAATTGGCCGATACCTTGGCAAGGACCCCAAAGTATCATGGTTCTTTAGTTTTACTTACACGCGGAGCGTTTTCCGCGCTGAATGGAGCCTTATTCGTCAATTCAAGGTGAAACACGTACACCCATTTGTTCTGGTCGATCAAATCTTCTAATGCACTTCCTCCCCCAAAGGCAGTCTGAGGTATCATCCGGGCAAACGATTCATTGCCGACCATTAAAGTTAATATCACGGGTTTATTCTCGACAATGTCCGTCCCATTGGTGCTTGCAGACGCCAGAGCGCCGCTCATCGCCGGAACTCTTACCTGTGTTAAGCCATTTCCGCAGGAAATCAGCCAATCCTGTGTATTTGTGGCTGGGTCAGAATTGAAAAGCGCTAAACTAATCCTGCCTTCATTACTCTCGTTGCCTAAGGATGTTTCGCCGTCCACTATTTTTTTGTCTTTGCCATTCTGGTAGTAATCTACCCAGTAATGGGCATAACGGTTTTCCTTCATAGGCAGGCCCACTTTCGGCAGACTGATGCGGAAAGCAAAGTAACGCCCCATCCCATCTACCCCAACCGTGGCCAGCACTTGTTGTTCTCCTTCTGAAAGTCTTATCGGGATGATCCTCCCATTTGCACTCGCGACTGGGGCCCTGCTGTTTGAACATCCCGAGAGGAGGAGGACCGCCGTTGCCAATAAAATAGTGGCAGTTAATAACAAGAACTTCTTTTCCTTTGGCATCATCTGCACCTCATCCTTCGTCGCTCTTGTGCGCCTTGCCCGGACCCCGATGCTCGCGTTGAACAGTCCGCTTTGTCTATCATCTTACTTAATTATCATCATTACCATCATTACATAATTAGTACGCTCTTTTCCCCCAAAGATATCTCCTGAAAGTTTGGGGTTTCGGCAGGTTTTGAAGTGACACAGAACTCTACTCCCCTGACATCATCCGGTAATGCGGGTACAACTACGAAAGAACGCTGAATGCTCTTCATATCTCCATGTCCGGTCCTGATGCGGCACTCATATTCAGGAGAAATGGAGAGTTCAATATTTGCATGGGTTAGGTGAACAAACGGGTCGTCCATCTTCAGCTCGATTTCCACGTATACTATGCTCGCATTTTTGTATTGTTTCATGTGGCTCACAGCATACCTCACATCGTCAGTTTCCAAGCATTTCAGGATAGGGATGAATTTCAAGAATCCTTCGGGCTGTATAGGCGGTTGAAAACGCTTCTCGTTGAGTATATAGACGGCGAAAATCCTCCTCAGCGAATCTTCGTTAAGCCCAAACTTTTGGCTCCAGGCTGCAATCCGGTCGAAGCCCGGATATCCGGGATTGTCATTGGAAAGCTGCTTGCGCTTGGAAAGCAGAGCGCAAATCTCCTCATCCAGCTGGTCTAACCCTCCACAATAGTAATCGGTCGGCGGACGAAACGGCAGTGCCATCAAGGTTAACGACCCTCTTTCTTCTTCTCATTAGAATACTGACAATTTTAGCCCAACACCCGGGCACCTGTGATTATAATCACTTTCTCCTCCCCTCTACCCGTCTATAATAGACTCAAACCCAAGGGGCGATCAAACGCCACGAAAGCCGGCTCCCCAGGGACGCCGGAGAGCGCGCGTTCTATAAATTACGATAGAACGCCAGGGCCTTCGCTTCCAAATCCTTGATAAAACTGTCTTTACCGTCCATATAGGACTCAATGTCCTCAGGGAAGCGTTCTGCCAGTAACGTTTTCAACGTCCCATACTCCCTGGCCGCGTCCTCATGACTACGGAGAAAATCCCGAAAAGCGAGATGTCTTTTAATATCCTCACTGCCCTCTTGAAAGATGTGGACGTGATGAGTCCTGGCATCCCCGCCTTTCCGGAAATACCTGCGCCGCGAAATTCCGAACTCTCCCATGGGCTCGTATCCCAATTCAACCATTTTGTCGTTGAACCGATCGACGGCCTCAATATCCCGGACCACCGGCATCATGTCAATAATCGGCTTGGCCCTAAGTCCCGGCACGGAAGTACTTCCGATATGGTGTAAGGCTAGGAGCTCTTCACCGAACACCTCCCGAATCAGACTGGCTTCCGCCTCAAACATCCCCGGCCAGCGGGGGTCATAGTCTACGACGCAAACGATCCTCAAACCGCGATCCTCCCCTTACATTGTCTCAGTCCTCTAAGCGTACCAACAACGGATCGGCAGGACACTCCGGGGCCTTCCCCTCAGGCTTAATCCTTTCGGGCCTTGTACCCAGATATTCTACGTGGAATCAAATATCCCTTCTTCGAAAGACCGCAGGATTTCGGAAAGGCCCAACCGCGCGACTTCGGAGAAGCCCAACTGTCCAGTGCGGAACAACGGGCTTAAAAACCGGCCTCAATCCGGAGGAGTGCCAATGTAATTTCATTGAAAGAGGAGGAGACAGCATGGGCAAGACATCTTCCCTTCAACCATCGTCTTCCCAACCATCATCCCTTCAACCCTCACCCTGGAAACGCTGGTATGCCCTCATTCTGGCTACGCTCGGCATGGCCGCAACCTTTGCCCTTTGGTCAGCCCTTTCTCCTTTGGCCCCCTTGTTCCAACAAAACCTGCACCTCAGCAACACCCAAATCAGCATCTTGATCGCCATCCCCGTCCTGCTCGGGTCTCTCATGCGCATCCCGATGGGCATGCTGACCGACCGTTTCGGCGGCAAGAAAACCTTTCTGGCGCTCCTCGTCTTTTCGCTGCTCCCAGCTCTGGCCCTGGGCACAGCCACCTCTTCCTACTCGGGTTTGTTGTTCTGGGCCTTCATCCTGGGCATGACCGGGACTTCTTTTGCCATCGGCATTCCCATGGTCTCCAAATGGTTTCCGCCGGAAAGCCAAGGCTTGGCTTTGGGCCTTTTCGGCATGGGCAACGGCGGTACCGCCCTGGCCGGCTTCCTGGCTCCTAAGATCGCCCGAACCGCCGATTGGCACCACGTCTTCTTATGGTTTTCCCTGCCTGTCTTGTTTCTCTTGGTGTTATTCCTGTTCGCGCAAGATGCCCCCGGATCTACCGGGCGAAGTAAGTCCTGGACGGACATTCGCCATCTGTTAAAGGAACGTCCTTTGGTCTGGGTTTTAAGCCTCTTCTACTTTGTCACTTTCGGCGGCTTTGTCGCCTTTGCCAACTACATTCCGAAACTAACGGTCGACCTCTATCACTTGACGAAAACCTCCTCCGGCTCGGTCGCCGCCCTGTTCGTTATCATGGCTACCATTGGAAGGCCCTTGGGAGGGTGGCTGTCCGACCGCCTTGGGGCGAAAAATATTCTCTACGTGGTCTTTATCCTCATGGGTTTGACGGGTCTAACCCTGGCGACAGGGTTACCCCTGACACTGTTCACCGTTGTCATCTATGCCCTGGGCTTCTTCGCCGGCATCGGCAACGGGGCCGTATTCAAACTGGTGCCCTTCTATTTTGCCGGGGATACCGGCCTGGCCACCGGCATCGTAGGAGCCTCCGGCGGCTTGGGTGGTTTTTTCCCGCCCTTGTTCATGGGCGTCTTCCGCGACCATTTTGGCTCCTACACACCCGGATTCATTCTTCTCAGCGTCTTTGCCCTGACCTGCATCATTTTGAATTTACGGCTGCTGAAACGAGAGATTGCTTAACCGATCAAGAGCTGGATGGAAGATGGTTGTACACAGCCTACTGAACCACCACTCCTTCTATCCATCAATCACATAACTGCCGAGAATCTCTTGAACGCTGCCTGCAAAGGCATCCGCCGCACCCCAGTCAAAGTTAAAGATCATTCCCTCTGAACTCCCCGTAGAGATCGCCCGCACGTCCGTTGGTCCGTAGATGTTATCTATGATAACAACGAGGGCCACCCTGTTCTTGACCCTCATGAAGTATTTCTCAAACACCAGTGTCCCAATGCAAGTGTCTTTTCCCAGGTCATGAACCTCTTCGTGCACCAAGTCAGCATCTTCATTGTCCCTGACCAAAGCCAAGGCTTCCTTCGGGGAAACGCTTACCTTAAAATTGCTAATGCTCATAATTATTGCTCCTTTCGGGGTTCTCAGTTATTGCCCTCAATCATTGTGGTACCTGCCAATTGCGCACAAGTTCCATCACTTCGTTCTTCGCTTTTAAGCGGTCCCCAATTACCGTGGCCTCAATCGCATAAGCATATTGACTCCTGTATGCAATAACCCAGTATTCATAGGTTGGAGTCGTAGACTGGGCTGCTGCCGGTGGAGTTCTTTTATTGAGAACAAGGGTTGCCGGACCTGCGGAAGTGGAAACTGTACTGTGGCTAAGCACCGTTGAGTGGTTGCCCAGTATTTCCGCATATCTAGGGCTTTGGGTAGGAAGGCTTGGTATCTGCAACCATATCAAGATATCTTTCCATGTCACAGGGTGGTCCCGTGTAACAATCTGACCGTTCGGCAAAGTCAGTGTCATTCTGAAAAGAGGGTTAGCCTGCATGTCATGAATCCCGGCCACACCCTCCCCCTTGACATTGTCGACAGACCCACTCTCTCGGCCGGCGAGACTGAGCGAATTTCCTGCGTTTGAGACAGATGTGGGTCGAACGGTCGCCGAGCACCCACTCACCATTAGAGAACCTGTTAGAACAAAGGCCAACGCTAAAACCAAAGATTGTCGTTTCCCTCTCGCTATAACCATGAAGGACTTCGTCGTCAGCAGAACCATAACCATCACGACGATCACTTTTAAGGTGTTGTCCACGGTATTCTCACATCCCCCCTAAGCCGGCTCAATCCAGAGATATGCAGCCAAGATCTTCGACCAGATTTGCACGGGATAAGTCAATGGCCCGAGATCCCCTCGCCAACAATTCCAGTTGGGACCCGCCAATGTTGGCTCCCCATCGCACGACGTTACACCCGGAAAATGTTCTACACTATAAATATTCTACCCCGTACGGCGTATTCCTGCCGCAGATATAGACATTGTTACCGTTTTCACCCGATATCGCTAGCGCGTCCAACGCGGGAGAAGAACCATGCAAGAATATCTCTCCTAACGCACCTGGTGGTCGCGGAAAACTTTGTACGTCAAAACTATGGCGGCTATACCCACCAAGGTATACACGGCCAGGAGCAGATCCGGGTAGAGCACCGGATGACCCAATATGTTGTAAGCTTTAAAGTTATGAAAAAGCCCTTGAACTATCATCAATTGAGTGGGGCTAAAATCCATAATACGGGCCGTCACGGCGGTTTTAATCCCCAAGACATTCCGAAGAAGGATGGGAAGTGCAAAAATACCGCCGCCGATGAAAAAAGGAATGAGATTTGAGCGGCTCAACGCGGAGATCAGGAGCACGAGAAGACCCAGGGAGATGCTGCCAAACAGATGCACACCTAATTCTCTAACGAAGTATTGCAGAAATGTATAGGGGTAAGGCGAATGAATATAGCCTGTGAACATCTGCAACGGAGAGTTCCACCCCATCAGCAGATATTTGCCATATAGGCCTAGTTGTATCAGAAAGTTTGCCAGGGAAAAAAACACAGCCGTCCCTACGATATAAATGGCCGTGGCAAGAGTTTTTGCCGTAATGACCGGGCCTTTGCCGTTCTTGCTGCTCAGTATCAGAGCGTCCATATTTGTGCTGTATTCATCGGAGAAGGCGGGCGAAATGCCCAACAGAATCATGGCAGCCACGACGACTGTCCCCAATACCGTCAAAAAGAATATAGGATCACCTGCGCCCATGTTATCTCCGACAAATGTAAAAAATATTCCGGCTGTTGGAGAGGAATTCTTCAACATGTTATAATGCAGCAGCGTTTCTCTGTAGATATAGCCGTTGCTCTGCTTAAGGGTTGTCAATTGGTGTTTCAGCCGGCCCAACTCGTTGTTTCGGCCTTTGGCGTACACGTCGGCACTCTCTATATAACCCGTCAGACCGGCAATACGCTGGCCTGTCAATCTAAACTGTGAAGATCTCCTGCTACTGTCAGAGCTCCAATAGCTCTCGCCCTTCATTGCTTCCTTGTTCCAATTTTGGGCCATCCGGATCTTAGCCTGAGTTAAAGGTCCCTCATATTGTTTAAACCAGTCATAGTACTCCCGGGTATTGCCGTATAGCCTCTGTTCGCCTGAAAAATCCATGTAGGAAACAAAACCCATAATGAGCAGAAAAGCCAAAGCTGCGACATATAAGATTTTTCGGCTGAAGATCTTGTAAAGCTCGTTCCGCAAAAGTTCTTTCATTCCTCCGCCTCCCTGTCAAAATAGTAGAGATACATATCCTCGAATCCCGGTTCAACGGAAAGGGCCTCCGGCAAGGGCTTGTGATCGGAAATGATCCTCGCTTCAATCATTCCGCTCTCCCTTCTCCGAGTGCTGCCCACTTTGTACTGATCCTTGATCTCTTCCAGCACCTCTGCCGGCACCTCCATCTGCCACACCTTGCCCCGGATTTCCCTTGTCATGTCACTCGGAGTCCCTCGTTTGATGAGGCAGCCCTCCTTCATCAGCAGGGTATCAGTGGCAATATACTCGATATCCGCCACAATGTGGGTGGATAGAAAGACGATACGGCGGCCGGACAGCTCTGATATGAGATTCCTGAACCGGATGCGTTCTCTGGGATCTAAGCCCGCCGTGGGTTCATCCAAGATCATGATCTCGGGGTCGTTGAGAATCGCTTGAGCAATTCCCAAACGCTGTCTCATACCCCCGGAGAATGTGCCAATTTTTCTGTGGCTTTCTTCCTTAAGGTTCACCCGCTCCAAAACCTCATCCACTTTCTTCACGGCTTCCTTTTTGGGGATGCCTTTCAAGGCGGCGATATACATGAGGAATCTGCGGGCGTTGAAGTTCTTGTAGAAGCCTAAGTCCTGAGGCAAATAGCCTAGGAGATCCCTGTATCTGTCACCCAGGACATGGATGTCCTGACCGTCGAGCAAAATCCTTCCCGAGGTGGGTCGCAAGATGTCCACCAAGATCCTCATCAGAGTGGTCTTGCCTGAACCATTGGGGCCCAAAAGACCATAGACGCCACTTTCCAGTTCGGTCGAAAAATCTTTCACAGCCCATTTGTCCTTATAGCGTTTAGCCACCTTTTCAATAGTCAAATTCATAGATCCCGCTCCTCTCATAAGAGTACCTGCTCATCATTTTCTTTAACTGTATTCCGAGCCAGAGCGCACTGATCATTATGGCCAGCCCATAGATCATCAGGTTAAGATGCATCAGTCTATCCGCCACCATGGGCTGGGTTGAGAGAGAGAGCGTGGCGGACAGCCAGAGCCCCAGCACTGCTGTCACCGCATAACCGCCTCTTATATGCTGGGCCAACCACAGCGTGAGGCTGCTCACGACGGCTAAAGGAGTGAGCCAGCTCAAGGTGATTTGCCAAAGAATCAGTCCGGGATGGAACAGACTAAGAGCAACACTGAGGACTGTATTTAGGGCTATATTGTAGAGTCCGATGAGCAGGAGTTTGGAAAGCATGACCTGCTGTGGCGTTATCCTGCATGACAATTCTATCTCCAGTACCCCTTGCTCTCTCCCTTTGAAGACCTCGATCATGCCTAAGATGAACGGCATGGGGGCCAGTGCGATCAGACAAAGATACGGGTTGTGTACGGTACCTGTAATTATTATATAACCAAGGATAAAAATGGCCGCGCTGATGAGCCAGTAGCTTTTACTCATGTAATCCAGGTCCAAGGCAGACAGCCGAACGATGCCCGTGAAGTTTTCCCACTGCATCCTGTAAAAGTTCCTCTTAGCGGGAACATATTGCCTCAGTTCCTGGATCGTCGCGTCAACGGCAGCCTCATTGGGCACGGGCACGGAGTATTTTCTCAAGAGTCCCGGCAGTCCGGCTAACTCAAGATCTAAGTCTTGACCTGAGTCTTGACCTAGGCCTTTATCTAGGTCTTTATCTAAGTCTTGACCTAAGTCCTGATCTAACGTCTCCTCGCTGCTCTTCAATTGAAAGCCGGGATTTGCGGGCCCATTCCGATTAGAATCCTTTCTGCTTTTTGTCAAGGATATCACCTCCACGTATCTCCAAATTATCAGCGGCAAAATCAATGGTCGCAGTCTCTTCGCATTCTCTGTGCTGAGCCGTGTTCACGGCTCAGTGGAGCCTCTTCATGGATCCATGAATAATCCATAATCTGACGGAACCGTGGACTCCTTCTTTCCCGCCTGTCCTCACCCAGACGATGACGTATGGAAGGTTTCGTCGTCCTTCAACGCTTTTCTCAGTTTGGCGAGACCCTGTCTCAATCTTGATTTCGCCGTAGTTTCTTTGCACTCGGTGATCTGAGCAATGTCCTTCATCTTCAGGTCGTGATAGAAGCGCAGAACAATGACCTCTCTCTGCTCCGCGGGCAGGGTCAAGATTGTCTCTTTGAGATAATTTCCCACCTGCTTTGCCCTGAAAATATCCCACACATTGCTGCCCTCATCCACAAGATTCTCTTCCGGTTCCACCGCGTTCCTATGTTGAAACTCTGAGCTCCTGTAATAATCCCGGCACTGATTCACGGCAATTTTCAATAACCAGTGCCGGAAGCGGCCATTGCGCCGATAACTCTTCAGGCCTTTCATCATCTTGATCAATATGTCCTGCGTCAGATCATAGGAAGTATGGTAGTCGCCTGTTTTTCTGTAGACATAGGCAAATATTTCCCGGTAGTGTCTTTTGACCAGGACTTCCATAGCGGCCTGGCTTCCGTTTAATATTTCCTCCACCAATGCGTCATCTGTCGGCACCTTTTCACCGCCTCTCATATAGGATAACGAAGCAAGCCTGAAAAAGGATCACTGAATCAAGATCGATCGACACCGGAATCCGCCAATTTTCCCCTTGGGTTGTCCCATGCATGATGCTATAATTGGCCTACCAGATTAAATAAGAGGAGGGCCGTGATGGACAACGACAAGTTTCAAGACCTAATGCTTGAACAGTTTGGCAAAGTTCTCAGCAAGCTAAGCGGAATAGAATCCGAACTTACCGAGGTGAAGTCCGATGTTAGTACTCTGAAGTCTGACGTTGGCACCCTTAAATCCGACGTTGGTACCCTTAAATCTGACGTTGGTACCCTTAAATCCGACGTTGGTACCCTTAAATCCGACGTTGGTACCCTTAAATCCGACGTTGGCACCCTTAAATCCGACGTTGGTACCCTTAAATCTGACGTTGGTACCCTTAAATCTGACGTTGGTACCCTTAAATCCGACGTTGGTACCCTTAAATCCGACGTTGGTACCCTTAAATCCGACGTCAGCACTCTGAAAACTGAATTAAGAGAGGTTAAACAATCACAAGTACGCATGGAGATGGAGTTCGGCAAGAAACTGGATGTCCTTTATTATGATTGGCGTGAAACCCAGAAACAATTTAATGAAAGAATAGAAACTGAGCTCAAGATTTTAGGCACGAAAGTTGAGGCACTTCAGATGGAATCATCGAAACACGACCGTCAGATCAAGGAACTCTACCTCGTTAAAGCATCCAAAGAACATAAATAGAGAAAGAGCAAAGCTCCCCCACCGATTGGCGCGGGAGAGCTTCTTGGGCTTCCGGAATACATAAAATCTAGGAGTACACGGGTGCTAGTGCTAGAGCAACTTTAACTTTAACTTTAACTTCGACTTCGGCTTGGGCTTGGGCTTCTGCCTTAGCCCGATTGCCCTCGGCCTGCTTTTCTATGGCTTGGGTACATTAGGGGTACCCGTGGCATTCACGCCGGCGCTGCCTGTCGCGTTTGCGCTCGCATTGGCCGCACTGCTGTTCACCCCGGCCTGAGCAGCCAAACTTGTCAAGCCGGCAACGCTCCCCAGACCCATGGTCTCGACCACCGAGGAAGGTACGATGACCATCGCCCCTTTTTCTTTGATCCCTTCATAAAGAATGTTCATCGCGCGCAAATGAAGGGCCACGGGATTATCTTGGTAGGATTTGGCCGCTTCGGCAAACTTGGTCGCGATTTCCGTTTCCGCTGTGCCCAGGATGATCCGGGCCCTGCGTTCGCGTTCCGCCTGAGCCTCCCGGCTCATGGCGTCCTGCAGAGCTGAGGGCAGGATGACATCCCTGATTTCCACCGCATTGACATTGACACCCCAGGGAGAAGTGCGTTTATCAATGGCTTCTTTCAGCTCCCGATCAATCCGCTCTCGGTCTGAAAGCATCTCCGCCAGGTTCGTCCGGCCGATCACATCCCGCAGGGCCGTCTGCGCCGCCCAAAAAACCGCGTCCCGGTACTGGGCCACTTCGAGTGCCGCCTTCTTGGCATCCACCACGGTCCAGAACAAAACGGCGTCGACATCCACCGGAACCGTGTCTTTGGTCAGGGTCTGTTCCGCGTTAAAACCTGTCGTAATGGTGCGATGATCAATCCAGTTGGCCACGGATTCCAGGATCGGGAGCACGAAGAACAGTCCGGGGCCGGCCAGACGGCTGAATTTGCCCAGGCGGAGAATCACCGCCTTCTCCCACTGGTTCGCCACTTTGACTCCATAGCCGACGAGAATAGCCAGCACAACCCCGATCGCGATCCAGCCGTACCAACCGGTCAACCACCAGAGTAAAACACCGGCCAGGATGACGAGCAACGCGAGGAGCATGGACACCGAACTTGGCCCCCGAAAATCAAAACTGGGCACTGACACATTCGGCCTTTGCACGGACATAGACAACCCGCCTCTCACTTTTAGCTATAGTGTACCACAAATGCCGGAGAAAATAACTTGCTCAAAAAGCGCAAACCGCTGACCCCGAGCCTGCGGGGCTACGGCGTCTACGCGCGTGCTGCTGCCTGACGCGGATCGCCATCTCCGCCCGTTCGTTCGCTGCGGCGTCCCCTACTGGCGCTTGCTACTTCTGAAGGTTAGGGGAATTAAAGTACAAGCCTTCAACAACTTTCTTGCCCCCGCTGTCTCCAAGACTTAGGGTGATCAGCACACCTTTCGGTTCCTTCGAATATTTCGCTTTATAGACGACAATAGTAAATGTCTTGTTATCCTTTTCTTTTGTCGTGGCACCGCTGAAAGTCTTGCTTTCATAATTCCCAACCTTCGAATTCAGCCACGAGACCAGGGTATCGAACTTGTCTTGGGGCAAACCATTTTTCATCGCGCTGCCAAAGTCCCGGCTGAATTGGGCATAATCCTTATCCTTAATTCCGGCTAACACGTTATCCAGTATGGGGCCGGCATAGCTTACACTTGACTGGGATATTTTTTGACTGCCGCAACCCGTCAACAGGGACCCCAGCATGAAGATGACAACCGTCATAATCATCGCTTTTTCTAAACCGTTTCTTTTCATTTTCAAGCCCTCCCATTTTCTTAATATAATTCCTTTTTTTTATATATCGTGATTGACCGCGAAAAAGCCTACGGGCTGTTCCCCCCCTGCTCAATCGATAAAAGAGCAAAGCAGCCGGAATTACAGGGGTTTTCGCAGCAACCCTCAGAGCAGCCGTCACAGCGGCCCTCACAGCGGCTCTCAGACCGGACTCTTGTTCGCGCTCAAAATAGCCTTGAATCTTACGGTCAGCCATAGGGCAAAGACAGCGAATACTGCCACATAACCCTCACTGGCCCAGATCTCTCCCCGCTGGCTGAGCAGGGTCACGACAGGGCTGTCGAGCAAACCGTGGAACAGGATCGCATACAAAAGGTACCTTATCTTTTTGGATTTGACGGCGTACAGGACCAACAGGGTCATACCTACATGGGCGCTAATGGCCATGACCCTTTCCAAGCCGGCAACCAGAAACAGGTACGGCGGCGTCTGACTTAACAAACCAACCAATTGTCCGGACATTAGGCCGTAGAGTAACCTGACATAGCTCAAGCCGACCAATAGAAGAGCCTCTGCCCCTCCATGCCCTAAGCCGAACACCACTCCATTTGCCCACGTCAGCCTCTTTTTCAGGAAAACCCTTAGCGCGATAAATCTGCTGAGTTCCTCAAAAATGCCGGCACTTAACCCGAGTAAAGCCAAAAAGAGCAGAGTATTCGATTGGCTGAACAAAACAAACCAGGTCTTGTACCCCAACCATTTTAGCAGGGGCAGCCGCAACAGGGGCTGGGCCACCGTAAAAGCAGCCGCACCCAAAAAGAGAGCCCGCCAATTGGCCTTGTATTTCTTCACCACGACGGCCGCAAGCAGAGTGGGAGCAAAAACACAAATAAACGTGGTGATAAGCATGAAAAGTACCGACACGCTGCCAGCCTTCACGCCTCTCTCCTCCTTCCGAGAAAATGTTCCGGAGCGATGTCCCTGTGACCTCGCGCGGCGGGGTGTCCCGGGGACAGGTTCCGAGAAACTCAGCAGCACCTCCTCCGAAACCGACTGATTCGACTATTCGACAACATTCTAAATAACCATTTATCAAGAGTATACTTCCGGCCTCACCCAAAGTCAATGGCCTCAGACAAAGGTTTTTAAATGAATTGACACGTGCCCACGTGCCCTGAGCAGCCCAGAAATGGCGGGCAAGATAATTACCAAAAACAGGCTCGAATCGCCCGTCAAAAAAAAGGTAAATCCCCTTGACTTACGTGTATTAAGATCTATAATACACTTTAGACAGTTGAATTGCGGGGGAAGTTGTATGGAACCTATCCAGGTGGCCGGTATAACCTTCCGGCTTGATCCGGGTAAACCGCTCTACGAACAAATTGTGGATCAAGTGCAGGGTGCTTTGGCCCGCGGTGATGTGAACCTGAACGAACGCCTGCCCTCGGTGCGGGAATTAGCTCAGCTCTTGAAGGTCAATCCCAACACCGTTATGCGGGCTTACCAAGACTTGGAAAGGGGCGGTTTACTGATGACATACCGGGGCCAGGGTACGTTCACCACCGACAAACCCGAACCGGTTGAACGGCTTAAGCAAGACCTAGCCTGCCGAGCGATAGCCCAATTGGTGACTGAGATGCGCCGTTTGGGTTTTTCCCGGGAGCAAGCCCTAACTTTGTTTGAGGAGGTGAAGTGGTCATGAGTGCAGTGCTGGAACTGAAAGGGATTGAAAAATCCTTTAGCGGACATCCTGTTTTGAGACAAGTGAATTTCGCGCTGGAACCCGGCAAGATCGTCGGACTCCTCGGCCCCAACGGAGCCGGGAAGTCGACCTTGCTAAAAACAGCCGTGGGACTGCTCATTCCCGACACCGGGGACGTAAGGGTATTCGGCGAGCCTCCTTCCTGGCAATCTTTGGCGCGAATTGCTTTCTTGCCTGACCGGGGCCATTTTGCCAGGGGCCTGAAGGTCGAAGAAGCTTTAGCGCTGGCGGCTCGGCTCTATGGCCGGTTTGACCGCGGCTTGGCCGAGGCGGTTCTCAAGGGTGCCGATCTTAGGCCGGGAGCCCGTCTGAGCGAACTTTCGCGCGGTCAGGAAGCCCGCTTGCACATGGCCCTCTGTGTCGCCCGTCGTCCCGAACTTCTCATCCTGGATGAACCCTTAGCCGGCCTCGATATCTTATCCCGGGAGGCCATGGTCGAAACCGTGATCGGGACAGCGAGTGACAGGGCCCCTACCATACTCATGAGTACTCACGACTTGGATGAGGTGGAAGGACTGTTTGATGAGGTGATACTGCTCAAGGAAGGAAAAGTGTTGCTGAAGGCAGAAGCGGAAAGCTCACGAGCGAGATATGGTTCTCTGCGCCAAATGTATAAGGAGGTGATGCGGCCATGACTTGGGGGGATTTGCTCGCCTATGAGCAGGCGCGCCGCTCGGGTCGGCGAGAGAGGAGACATTGGCTGTTCCCCTTCCTCGGTCTCTCCCTGGCCCTGATTGTTATGCTGATTTTCGCCCTCGAAGGCTGGTCTCATCAGACCTATCTGGCCTGGTTCCCTCTCCTCGGTCTCCTCTATGTAGCCCCGGGGGCAGGTGCCGGCAGTATGGCCCACGAATGGAAAGCGGATACGTGGTACTGGTGGCTCTCCTTGCCGGCCCCGCGGGAAAAACTCCTGGCCGCCAAACTTCTCGGAGCCTTGGGGCGCTGGGTCCGTTTATGGCTGATGCTCCTCATCTTCGCGGTAATTTCCATGGTTGCGCTGGACGCCTCTCTCCAGCAGTGGTCCTGGAACCTGCTCCAAGCTCAAATGCGCTTCGGCGGCCAGGTCGGACTGCTGGGTCTCCTCCTGGGGCCCCCACTGATCACTCTGGGACTTGTAATGGGGTCCGTGCGGCGTCACGGCAAAACTTCCTTCCTCCTTATACCGCTTTGGGCCTTGGTCATTCTCTTCATTAATATCCAATTCAACCTCATCTCCAACATTTCGAGCATGGACCAAATCCCGAGATTTGGCCCCCTGCCCGGTCAAGCCTTTGCACCTGAGGTCCTCTGGCACAGCCCATGGTTGCCGGTTGAACTGGCCGCCGCTTATGTTCTGGCGGGAATCGCCTTCTACGGCCTGGTCCGCTGGCTCAAACATCCGCAGTAGAGCCTTCAATTGCCAAGACACAGAAGACAACTTGCGAGAGAAAGCGAGGTTAACACAAGTGCCTGAAGAATGTACCTTCACCTTAACAGTCGACCACTTACCAGCGAAAGACAGGTTGACCGTCTCAGAACTCTCAAACTCGCTTCCGCTCCGGTCCAAGCCCGGAACCGCTGCCGTCGTCAGCCGGGACTTGAGCAAAACGTACGGGCACACTCTGGCCTTGGACAAAGTATCTATCCGCGTCGCCCCGGGCAGCTTCTACGGCCTACTGGGTCCTAACGGAGCGGGCAAAAGTACCCTGATGAAGTTGATGGTCGGAGTGCTGGCCCCGACCGGAGGGAGCATAGAGGTTTTCGGACACAAAGCGGGCAAGGGCGACGAAGTGCGCAGAATGGTGGGCTATGTGCCTCAGGACGTGGCCCTCTACGGCAGCCTGACCGGAAAACAAAATCTGCAGTTTTTCGGCAGTATGTACGGCTTGAGTGGTCAGCCTCTGCAACAGAGCATTGACGAAGTCTTAGAGTTCGTCGGCCTGACGGAAAAAGCCGGGGAAGCAGTGAAATCCTATTCCGGCGGCATGAAAAGGCGGCTGAATATCGCCGCCGCCCTCCTGCACAAGCCCAGCTTGCTCCTCTTGGACGAGCCGACGGTAGGTGTGGATCCCCATTCCCGCCAGCGCATGTTTGACATGCTCAAACACCTTCAGGCGCAGGGCGCAACCATCGTCTATTCCAGTCACTATATGGAGGAAGTGGAAGAGCTCTGCGACACAGTGGGAATTATTGACCATGGGAAACTCGTGGACCAGGATCCCCTGCCCGAACTGCTGGCCCGCTACGCCGGGCAGGAAGTCTATCTGGAGATCGCCCCGGACGGGACGGTCCCCCCGGACATGCCCTCCTGGTTAGCCTCCTGCTCGAACCAGGTACGGTCCGTTCGTCCCCTGGGCAGCGGTTGGCTGGCTGAAGCCGGCAACAGGGCAGACCTCATGGCCGACGTCTTGGCGGGAGCCCGCCGGGAAACCGTCAATTTTCGCCGTTTGGAATTGGTCAAACCATCCTTGGAGTCCGTTTTCCTGAAACTGACCGGCACCTCTTTGCGGGACGAGTAAACTTCCGTGCCTCCGTCAAATATCGTGATCGCAGGCGGAAAGCGAGGGGCAAAGGTTCGCTGCACGAAGTTGCACTCATCCCCTGTGAAAGCTCACTGCTCAGGATGGCACTCCTCCGCTACGAAAGTCCGTGGATTTTGAACGGCTCAAATAGGATCCCTTTTAAAGTGAGCTTCCTGGACAAGGGTAAAGGGTAAAGGATAAAGGATACAAGGAGGTTAAGCGACATGATTGGAGCAATCTTGCTCAAGGAACTCCGGAAACTGGTCAGAGAGAAAGGAAACTTTGTCTACCTGCTCATCATGCCCATGGTCTTTATGGTTTTGTTTCACTTTCTCTTTGCCGCGGGGGAAAGCAATGTCAAGGTCAACATCCTCGATGCGGATCACTCGCCGCTTTCCCGTCAACTCATTCAAGTCATGGATAAAACTCCCGGTTTTCAGGTCACAGAGCTGAGCGGGAGCGTCCAAAGCGCCGGGCAACAGGTCTCCAATGGAAAACTGAGCAGTGTCGTCATCATTCCCCAGGGTTTCGCGGCCCGGGTAGTTAACCATCAACCGGCACAAATCGCCATCAAATCCGGACCACAGGCTTCCGCTTCCGCGGGAGTGCTTGCCGGCGTGCTGCAGCAAATCGCGGCTAAGCTTGCCGATCCGACCCGTCCCCCCAGTCCCGTCCAGGTGAAGCTGGAGCAGGCAAGCGGCACGGTTTCCCCTTCCATCGCAACCCAGATCGTGCCTGGCTATACCGTCATGTTTGTCTTCTACATCATGATCACAATCCTGCGCAGCCTGTTTAAAGAAAAGGAATCAGGTATTTTAGAGAGAGTGCGCACCACGCCACTGAAGGCCTTCCAGTATATGCTGGGCATGTGGTTTCCCCAGGTTATCGCCGCCATGGTGCAGATTACCGTCCTCTTTGCTTTCGGACATTGGCTTTTGCAGTTGCAACTCCACAATTACGCCATGTTATTCCTTTTGTCCCTGGCCCTCAGCCTCTGTGCCACCGCCTTGGGCATGATGCTGACCATGCTGGTGGGATCCGAGAACCAGGGGATGGCCCTGATTCAGCTCCTATCCTTGGGCGGAGCGGCCCTAGCCGGTTTATGGATGCCCCTGGACATGCTGCCGCCCGGCATGCAGACGCTGGCCCACATTTTGCCGCAGTATTGGGCCATGCAGGGATATCAGGCGATTCTGTTCCAAACGGGGAATCTTCAGATCCTTTGGCAGGGGATCGGCATCCTCACCGGGATTGCCCTGGTCGCCATCTTGATTGCCGCTACCCGTTATAACCGCTTCGCCAAAGCGGAATCGATTTAGTCATAGTCAATTTAGCGCTCACGTTGACCAACCGGATAGGGGGTTATGCAGATGTTGGCTCGGACGATAGGCACGTTGTCCACTCTCGCGTATTACGCTTGGTTCGCGTCGGAAGTTTGGATCCTCCTGCGAACCAAACTGCTGCGGCAAAACGTGAAGGCCACGAAGTCCGACAAAGGATCCGGCTGGCTTATTGTTTTGGGCCTTACGCTGGGAATCATTATCAGCTTCAACTTCCACGCTCTCCGGTGGGGCTGGGTCAGCCAGCCCGTCGCCAATACGGCCGCCCTTGTCATGTTAATGGGAGTCGCCCTGAGGTTATGGTCAATTCATATTTTGGGACGCAATTTCTCGCCGGTCGTCTCGGTTGATGCGAAGCAAACAATTGTCAAAGATGGACCCTACAAATGGATCCGACATCCGGCCTACACAGGGGCGATTCTCACCTTCGGTTCCTTAGGATTGGCCTTTAATTCCTGGCTGGCTTCCTGCATCCTGCTTTTGCTCAGCGCCGTTATTTACGGTTACCGTATCCAAGTTGAAGAACAGGCGTTGCTTTCCCATTTCGGTTCGGCCTACGAAGATTATCGCCGGAACACTTGGAAGTTGATCCCTTACCTTTGGTAAATTCATGAGCGCCGTACCGGAGCCCCTCCTCATTACTATGTCCTCGTCCCGACTCAGTGCAGACTAATCCCTGCGTCCTCTATAAACGCCAAAGGTTGTGGAGTAGATGGATATAACAGAGAATAGAAACCAACGCATTCACGAAACCAGAAAAAAATTAATTCCAAACCTTATAGTTAACTTGATCCTGCCTTGGTTACTATATGTGGTCGTACGTCCCCATTTTGCTAATGACACTTTCCCCCTAGCCATATCCGCTACCATTCCAACAATAAAGACTATTGTTCACTGGGTATGGCATCGTAAGCTCGATTGGACCGGTCTTTTAAGTCTTACCATTTTAGCAATATCCTTGTTAGTAACTTATCTCTCAGGCGACAGCGCGTTGCCACTTAAGATTATTCAACCTGCAATGCTTGGACTGCTTGGCTTGATTTTTCTTGGGTCGGTTCTATTAGGAAGACCATTGATGCTATTAATAGTATCGAAAACAGTCGGTTATCAAAATAGCGAACATCCCAACAATCCATTAGCGCATAAAAAATTGACTATCATGACTGCATTGATTGGAGGAGTAATTTTAATCGGAGCAATTACAAACATTACTATGGCCCTCATATTGCCAACCAGTACCTTTCTCGTAATAAAGTACATGGTAAGCGTTGGAATTGTTGTGGCATTACTTTTTTCCATAAAAGTAGTTATTCCAAAAATCAAATAGAAAGGTAAACTACTTCTGAATAATAAAGAAAACTCGGCTTGTGCCACGATACAGTCCGGTGGACTGTATCGCCGAGGCCGAAACTCTGAAACATAGCTTGCCGGCCGACGATGCCTTTTGGCGAAGGCAGAAGCCGAAGTTGCACTTATGCGCCCCCAGACTTATACTTTCTGATTAGCGAACAAAGAAAGGCGCAAAAATCCATATAATTAGTTTTAGGTTATTCTGGGACTGAATTATGGGCGAGGAGGTACTGTCATGGACAATGAGTCCTTAACAGAGAACAAAAATACATCACATGATCAAGATCTAGAAGCGATTCGAGAGTACATAAAACTCAGCTTGAAAGAATTCCGCGTTGCGGGCACAGCTGTAGCCGTGGTCAAGGATAATGACGTGATTTTTCTGGAGGGTTTCGGCGTACGGGATGCAGAGCAAAGAAAACCTGTCACCCCAGACACGCTGTTCGCTATTGGATCGAGCACAAAAGCATTCACAACTATGTCTGTCGGTATGCTGGTTGATGACGGGAAACTGGATTGGGACGCACCTGTAGAAACTTATATTCCAGAATTCAAGCTACATGATAAATACGCAAGTGAACATGCAACGTTGCGTGATCTTGCCACCCACCGCGTTGGCCTTCCCCGACATGACTTAGTCTGGTATAAGGCACCACTCTCCCGCGAAGAGATAATACTTCGTCTATCGCACCTTGCCTTCACGAAACCGTTTCGAACTACTTTTCAATATCAAAACATGATGTACCTGGCTCTTGGCTATGTGGTAGAAAAAATATCCGGCCAAAGTTGGGAGGGATTTGTTCGGACGCGGATTCTTGACCCGTTAGGTATGAAACGGACCAATTTCTCCGTAAACGAATCTCGGCATAATAATGATTTTTCCAAACCATACAAAGTTGTCAATCAAAAGATTAAAGAGACGACATTTGCCAACATCGACGCGATGGGACCAGCAGGATCTATCAATTCATCCGTCAGGGAAATGGCACAGTGGGTTAGTCTTCATCTCAGTAAAGGGAAGTTTCAAGCGTCTTCGCTGATTAGCGAAAATAACGTTAGACAAATGCACTCTCCCCACATTATAATAGGGCCTTCCCAAGACGGGCGAATTCTTTTCCCGAGTTATGGATTGGGCTGGTTCACCGAAGTATACAGAGGGTATCAAGTTGTGTATCACGGCGGAAACATCGATGGGTTCACTGCTATGGTCGCGCTGGTTCCGAAGGAGAAGATAGGGGTTGTGATACTGAGTAACCAAGAACACAGCGTGTTCCCAACGGCTGGAGCATACACTATACTCGATACGTTTCTAGGACTTCCAAAGATAGATTGGAACACAATACTGAAGGGCAAGATCGGTGGGCTCATTACCTCAATGCGCGAAGGTACGGGCCAAGGTGGTGCGGATCGCGTTCCCGACACGAAGACATCTCACGAACTATCAGCCTATGTGGGGGAATTCGAGCATCCGGCTTATGGTATCATCTCGATAACATCGGAGGGCGACCATCTTTATATTGGCTACTACCATGCTCTCACAAAACCGCTGGTACTTGAGCACTATCACTATGATGTGTTTTCGTTTATGTTCAGCGAGGCGACGTTCGGGGAAAGTGATTTCCCCCAATATTTCAAGGTTCATTTTCATAGCGATCTTCGAGGAAAAATATCCAGTCTAGCAGTTCAATTTGAACCTTCGCTGGAGCCGATTGAGTTTGTGCGAAAAACGGCGGCGCAGCTTCTAAATCGCGGCATATTAGAGAAATATGTAGGTGAATACGATCTGGCCGGTGTGACAGTTACCGTTGCGCTTCGTAAAGAAGCCGCACTTACCGTTACGGTTCCTGGCCAGCCTATGTATGAATTGCTTCCTATAAGCGACGCTGAATTCGGCATAAAAGGGTTGCCAGGCTTCGAGATACAGTTCGTGTTGGATCAGAGCGGAGCATGTTCTGAAGCAAAGTTCAAGCAACCTAATGGTACATTCGGATTAAAACGTACTCGAAATACTCCTAGCTGGTAAGTTGTCATCTTGACTGATATCCTAGAGGTTCATTTCTGTGGCGGTTCGCGCTCTTTGGCGATAAGTTAATCATCGCCAGTGGCATTTGGCAACGGCAGGGTGGTTACCGCCACTGGCCCTAAACATCAAGAGGCTCAATTCACATCATGGCAAGGTGCGAATGAGTCGCCTCGTCCACGATTATTTCACAATCTGACTTCCTCATTTCGGAAGCTTCAACCTGAATTCCCGGCTCCTCTTAACCGGATCCGTCTCTCTCGGAATGTCGACAACTTCCCCGGAAATGTGTATTCCCGGCTCGGCGAATTTGCCTGTCCCTGTTTTTTTGAAGTAACGCCGGTAGAGCCCATACAGCGATATCGCGACGATTCCGGTAAGAATGAGCGTAAAGGAAAAAACGATTCCGCCCGCAAGCAAGAAGAGAACTACAATCCCTCCTAAAATCCGGTAGAACTTCGGCATACAACCGCTCCTCTCATTGACCCGTCGTCTTGTAAGTCGTGGCACACTGCGATTTGCCAGGCTGTGGTCTTACGCAGTCGTCAATAATCTCATTATAACACAGACACTCTTCAGTTCAAATCGAACAAGAGACACCGTGACACCCGGGCACCCCCAGGGAAACGTCACCTTCCATGAACCAAGATACTTGTGCGGTGACCACATCTCATCGTCCCGTCAGGGCATCCAGGGCCATGTTCAGGCGGAGGACGTCGACCCGCGGTTCGCCCAGGAATCCGAATTGTCTTTGTTCCGTGTACTGATTGACTAGAGCCTGAACCTTGGCCACGCTTAAGTTTCTGGCCTTCGCCACCCGAGCCACCTGAATCCGGGCCGCTGCCGGGGTAATGTCCGGATCCAGGCCGCTGGCCGAGGCGGTAATCAGGTCGGAGGGAACCGGGGCGTTGGCCGCCAGGCCGTTTTCCTTGCGCACCGCGGCCGCCCGTTTGGCGGCCTCCGCCAGGAGGGTCTTATTCGTCGGCCCCAGGTTTGAACCGCCGGAACTCGTCGCGTCATAGCCGGTCTTGCCGGCGGCTGAGGGCCGGCCGTGAAAATAGCCCGGAGCGGTAAAGTTCTGCCCGATCAAGGCCGAACCCACCGGCTTTCCGTCTTTGTAAAGCAGCGAACCGTTGGCTTGGTGCGGAAAAATTAGCTGATCTAAGCCCGTCACCACCAATGGATACGCAATTCCCGTGATGAGAGTCATAACTAAGAGGAGCACAAAGGCTCTGCCCGCTGTTTTCAACATCGAATTTGTCACCCTTTCCCCTGCCCAGGATATCATAGTCCCACCCGGGTTGACACCCGAAACCGCTAGCTCAAATGGAAAGCGGAGAGAATCAGGTCAATCAGCTTGATCCCGATGAAGGGCGCGATAATCCCTCCTAGGCCGTAAATCAAAAGATTGCGCCGTAAAATTATATTGGCCCCCAAAGGACGGTATTTAACCCCGCGCAAGGCCAGGGGCACCAAGGCGATAATGATCAAAGCGTTGAAGATTACGGCTGAGAGAATGGCGCTCTGCGGCGTGGCCAACCTCATGATATTCAAAACCCCTAATTCCGGATAGGTGACCATAAACATGGCCGGGATGATGGCAAAATACTTGGCGACGTCATTGGCAATGCTGAAAGTAGTGAGCGAACCCCGGGTCATGAGAAGTTGTTTTCCGATCTCCACGATCTCCAACAGTTTGGTCGGGTTGCTGTCGAGGTCCACCATATTGCCCGCTTCTTTAGCGGCTTGAGTGCCGCTGTTCATCGCCACTCCCACGTCGGATTGCGCCAGGGCCGGGGCATCGTTGGTGCCGTCCCCGGTCATGGCCACCAGGTTTCCCTTGCTCTGGTAGTCCCGGATTAGAGTCAGTTTGGTTTCGGGAGTCGCTTCCGCCAGGAAATCGTCCACCCCGGCCTCCGCGGCGATGGCCGCCGCGGTCAGAGGATTATCCCCCGTGATCATCACGGTCTTAATTCCCATCCGGCGCAGCTGAGCAAATCTCTCCTTGATACCGCCCTTGACCACATCCTTGAGATAGACCACTCCCAGAGCCCGATCACCCTCGGCCACGACCAGAGGGGTGCCGCCTTTTTTGGCGATAGCTTCCACCGCCTTCAAAACCTCCGGCGACATTTCCTTGCCCTTTTCCCGCAAATAGTTTTGAATGGAATCCATGGCCCCTTTACGGATTTCCCGGCCCTGCAAATCGACCCCGCTCATGCGGGTGTGGGCGCTGAAAGGGACAAAATGCGCGCCTAAACTACTGAGGTCCCGTTCGCGCAAGTTATATTTTTCTTTGGCCAGGATCACGATGCTGCGCCCCTCAGGCGTTTCATCGGCCAGAGAAGATAATTGTGCCGCATCGGCAAATTCCTCCGGCGTCACACCCGGCGCCGGCACAAATTCCGTGGCCATCCTGTTACCCAGAGTAATCGTTCCGGTTTTGTCCAGAAGCAGGACGCTGACATCCCCCGCCGCTTCCACCGCGCGTCCGGACATGGCCAAGACGTTGCGCTTCAGCAGCCGATCCATGCCGGCTATGCCGATGGCACTGAGCAAGCCCCCGATGGTCGTGGGAATCAAGCACACCAACAAAGCGGCCAGAACGGGAATGGATACCGGGATCCCGGTATAGACGGCATACGGTTCCAAGGTGGCCACCGCCAGCAGGAAGATAATGGTTAGACCGAGCAAGAGAATGGTTAACGCGATCTCATTCGGGGTCTTCTGGCGCTTGGCTCCTTCCACCAGGCCAATCATCCGGTCCAGGAAAGTTTCGCCGGGGTTGGCCGTAATCTCCACCTTGATCCAGTCTGAGAGTACTCTCGTTCCTCCGGTCACCGCGCTGCGGTCGCCGCCGGACTCCCGAATCACCGGGGCGGACTCCCCGGTAATGGCACTCTCGTCCACGGAGGCGACACCTTCCACAACCTCTCCGTCACCGGGAATGAAATCTCCCGCCTCCACCAGCACGATGTCGCCCTTGCGCAGCAGGGAAGCGGAAATCTCTTCCCTGCTCTCCCCCACCAGTTTTTTGGCAATCGTTTCACTCCGCGTCTTGCGCAGGGCATCCGCCTGGGCTTTGCCCCGTCCCTCGGCCAGAGCCTCGGCGAAATTGGCGAACAAGACGGTGATCCAGAGCCAGAAAGCGATCTGCCCGTCAAAGCCCACACTCTTGATAGCACCGTTGCCGGCGTCCCGCAGGGTAAAATAGGTGGTTACCACCGCTAATACTTCCACCACAAACATGACCGGGTTCTTCCATAAGGCCCGGGGATCCAGTTTTACAAAAGATTCCTTGACGGCCTCTAAGAACATGGCCCTGTCCAGACCTGACTTTTTGCTCATCGTCCAAAACTCCCCCCTTAAAAGGCCTTACCGGCCCACATTAACAGCTGTTCGACGATCGGTCCCAAAGCCAGGGCCGGGAAAAAAGTCAAGGCTCCTACGATTAAAACCACCCCGGAAAGCAGCCCGGAAAATAACCCCCCCGTCGTCTGGAAAGTTCCGGCGCTCACCGGCGCTATTTTCTTTTTCGCCATACTACCGGCAATAGCGAGGAGCGGCAAGATTACCCCGAAACGGCCGATAAACATCACCAAAGCCAAAGACAAGTTCCAAAAATAAGTGTTGGCATTGAGCCCGGCGAAAGCACTGCCATTGTTGGCTGAGCCCGAGGCGAAAGCGTACAGCAGTTCACTCAGGCCGTGGGGACCCGGATTGGCGATAGAGGATGTCCCCGCGGGGATGACCGAGGCCAGAGCACTCCCCAAGAGGATACAAGCGGACGGGATGAGCACGGCCAGCACGGCCATCTTCATCTCAAAGCCCTCAATCTTTTTGCCCAGGTATTCGGGAGTGCGTCCCACCATCAGCCCCACGATGAATACCGTCAAAATGACAAAGGTCAACAGGCTGTAAAGGCCGGCTCCCACGCCACCGAAGACTACTTCACCCAGCATCATTTGCAGCATGGGCGCGAGGCCGCCCAGAGGAGTCAAACTGTCATGCATGGCATTGACCGCCCCGCAGGAAGTCGCGGTAGTCACCGTGGCAAAGAGAGCGGAGTTGGCCACGCCAAACCTTACCTCCTTTCCTTCCATAGCGGAAGCCCCGGTGATGCCTATCTTGCTGATGAGCGGATTGCCCGCCACCTCCGAGCCATAAGTGAGGGCCAGCATGAGGATGAATAAGATTAAGGCGGCGCCAAAAATCACCCTTCCCTGCTTAACGTCTTTAACCATGTGACCGAAAGTAAAAGTCAAGCCCACAGGAATAAGCAAGATGAAGAGCATTTCCAAAAGATTGCTGAACGGAGTCGGGTTTTCGAACGGGTGGGCCGAGTTGGCATTGAAAAAGCCGGCGCCGTTGGTTCCGAACAACTTAATGGCCTCCTGGGAAGCCACCGGCCCCAAGGCCAAAGTTTGGCTCGGTCCTTGGAGGGTGTGAACCGTCAGGTAAGGAGACAAAGTTTGAATGACCCCTTGGGAACTCAGCAGCAGAGCACCCACTATAGATAAAGGCAGCAAGATGCGCAAGGTGGAACGGGTTAAATCGGTCCAAAAGTTTCCGATCGCTTGAGCCTGTCTTCGGGTAAGCCCCCGGATTAGGGCCACCGCGACCGCGATTCCGGTGGCTGACGACAAGAAATTATGAACCGTGAATCCCGCCATCTGGGTGAAGTAACTCATGGTCGATTCCGGGGAATAGGCCTGCCAGTTCGTATTGGTGACAAAACTGACGGCGGTATTCAAGGCGAGATCCCACCTCATGGCCCCCAGTTTTTCCGGGTCGAAGGGCAGGTGCCCCTGCATCATCTCCAGGATAAAGAGTGTTACGATACCTAAAACATTAAAAATGATAAGTGCCCCCGCGTATTGCCGCCAGTTCATATCCTCGTTAGGGTCTATGCCACATACCTTGTAGATGAGCTTCTCCAGCGGCCCGACCACCTTGTCGAGGAAGGTCTTTTCCCCTTGCAAAACCTTAGCCATATAACGTCCCAGCGGGATGGCCAAAAGGACGAGAATAATGAGGTAAAATCCCATCTGGGCCAAATCATTGATCTTCATCACAGTTCCTCCGCTTTCAACAGGGTGTAAGCCAAATAGATCAAGAGAGCCAAAGCTACAATGCCGCCTAGAATCATATCTGCCACAGATTTCACCCCTTTAAAAGTCATTACCACCCTTTGAGTGGGTGGCTTCGCACAATCCAGCCGAATAGAACAGTAATCTACTCGTTTTAGTTTACCCCTCAGCCCGTCGATTATTCGGGCCCGGGCAGGCAGTATCCTTTGCTCTGCCTAACGGGGATTCCCCTTATGGAACCGGAGTTCCCTAATCTTGATTTTGTCGGATAAAGCATACTCGTTTACATCCGGGTCCCCATCTTCTTCTGGAGTCGTACGGTCGTAAATCGCCTTTAGGTAATCTATGAATTTATCCAGGAGTGTCCTTTTTCCGAAATAAGCACCGATTCTTTCCGTGACCATAAAAATGACCAGCAAAGAGACACCCAGGATGACCCCCTCTAACACGTCCCTGAACATTCTTTGTCCTCCCCTGCTTTTCTATCCTCAGAACCGTTTGGTCCTCCCGTATTCCTCCCTCCTGTTCTCTCCTCCTAAGCCTTTGCTATTTTGTAAAGCGTTTTTATTATAGGCTTCCTTGGCATCAAATTAGCGTAAATAGGCGCCCGGGGTCTATAAAAATACTATAAAAATCTCTTAGCGACCCGGGGGCGCACGCCAATGACACCGAAAAAACCGAAAGAAAAAAGCGTGAAAAAAAGCCCCCCCGGCAGTCCGGAGGGGGATTAGGAGACAATTATGAACTTCGTTCAAAAAGTAGAGTGAAACGGATTTATTGACCAGCTTTAGACGGATCTGTCAATCTATCCCGGCCCGCGTCTTCGCACGCATCTCTCGGCTGCTTCACCACACCGTTGCGGGCAGCGCCATGACTCAGGTGGTAAGGCACCGAGGCCACAACCATGTTTTTGCTTAGCGTCAGATAGGACTTGAGTAAGAGACCCGATTGGTTGTGGAGGAAGTACTGCCACCAGGTCGCCGTAAAGAATTCCGGGATCAAAACCATAACCAGTTCATTCGTCGCTGCCGACTTTTCAAGTTCGTCAAAGTAACCCCGCAGGGGCACCATTAAACTCCGGTAAGGGCTGGGGATCACCTCCATAGGAATATCCGGGTAATAATGCTGCCACTGTCCCTTAATTTTCTCCAGTTTTTCCTCATTAACGGCAACGTGAACGACTCTAATATCTTTGCTGAGGGATTTGGCATATTCCACGGTGTTGACGACGACCTTGGTAAAACCCGCGACCGGTATAACAATCTTAATGTGTTCGGGATGCACGCAAGTAATTGGATCACTGACCCGCAGCTGACGCGCGATGTCCACATAGTGCGTGTGGATCTTTAGCAGCATCCAGACAATAAGAGGAATGACCAAGATAACCAGCCAGGCCCCATAGATAAATTTGGTGACGGAAATAACGATGAGAGCCGTCCCGCTGAACAAGGTACCCAACCCATTGATCATCGCCTGTTTTTTCCAATGAGCGTCTTTTCTAACCCACCAGTGCTTGACCATCCCCGCCTGCGACAGGGTGAAAGCGAGAAAGACACCCACCGCATACAGGGGGATTAGGTTGTGTGTGTCTCCGTGAAAAGCGATTAGTAAAAGAGCCGACAAGACCGACAAAGTTATAATTCCGTTGGAAAAGACCAGTTTGTCTCCCCTTAAACCGAAAGAGCGAGGGAGGTAGCCGTCCCTGGCCAGCAGACTGGCCACCATAGGAAAATCGCTAAAACTGGTATTGGCTGCCAGAACCAGAATCAGGGCCGTGCTTCCCTGTACTATGTAATAAAACCAGCCGCGTCCGACGAGCAGGGTAGCGATTTGCGAGATGACGGTCTGATCCGGGCTCGGAGTCACGCGCAAAATCTGCGCCAAGTAGGTTACTCCACCGAATTGGAAGACAATGATCAAACTCATGATCGTCAGGGTAATGGCCGCGTTGCGCGACCGGGGTTCTTTGAAATTCGGCACACCGTTACTGATGGCCTCCACTCCGGTTAACGCGGAACAGCCGCTGGAAAACGCCCGCATTAACACCCAAAGCGTGATCGCCGTGGCCGGGGTGGAACCCAGGATGGGGTTAATAGGAGCGGGGGGAATAGGCAGGCCGAAAGCGTGTTTGTAAATGCCCACTCCGATCAGGGTGAGCAGAGAGACAATGAAAATATAGGTCGGCAGAGCAAACACCGTGGCGGATTCTTTGATTCCCCGCAGGTTCCCAATCGTCAGGATTAAGAGAAATAACATGCACAACTCCACAGGGTAAGGCAGCAAGACGGGAAAAGCCGACGTGATGGCGGCCACCCCGGAAGCAATACTGACGGAAACGGTCAGTATATAATCAAGGACCAGAGAAGTCCCCGCCACCAGGCCCGGAAGTTGTCCCAGGTTGTCTTTAGCCACGATGTAAGAGCCGCCGCCGTTGGGGTAGGCAAAAATCGTTTGGCGGTAAGATACTGTTAAGGTCAGCAGGAGCAGCAATATGGCCCCGGCTATAGGCAAAGAGTAAGACAGGGCAAAAGCCCCTAAGGGAGCCGTAACCCAAAGAATCTCTTCGGCGGCATAGGCCACGGAAGAAAGCGCATCCGATGAATAGACGGCCAAGGCCTTAAACTTGGTCAGCCGTTGGTGAACAAGAACCTTGTTTTCTAGCGGGGGACCAATGAGAAATCTTTTAATCAGGCGAACCATCTTCATTATTCCTTTCTTTTACGAAGACTAGACGTCGATCATTGAAGCGATGCCATCCGATACCATCCACCGGTGTCAGACATTTACAGCTTTTTTACGTTTTATCTTTGCCTCCTCGTCAACATATTACTCTTCCAAAACAGCCCAATTATAGCCCTTTTGTCCCTTAACTCGCTGTAAAAAAAAGCCCCAATACCGTAAAAATTTCGTAAAAATAAGTGCTTGCCTGCGCAAGCTTTGAGTAAGCTTGGACTGGAAACCAAAAGCGTGGTATAATCTGATCGAGGTGATAATAGATGCTGACAACATTTGGTTTTTTAGATCCCCCCGAATTGGTTATCATACTTGTCATTGCCCTGGTCATTTTTGGCCCGGGGAAGTTGCCAGAACTCGGGAAATCTTTAGGCAAGGGCATCAGCGAGTTTAAAGCGGCCACCAACGGCGAACCGGAAAAGAAAAAAGAAGCCGTAGGAGAACCGGAGAAAAAAGAAGAACCCAAAAACGATTAGCTTTTGGGCTCGTCCCGTTCGCTTCATTATTCACTATTCGCTGTATCGCTGCACTTTAACCGTACCGCTTCAGTTCGACCGTACCGTTTCAGTTCGGCCGTATCGCTTCGGTTCGGCCGTATCGCTTCGGTTCGACCGTATCGCTTCGGTTCGACCGTATCGCTTCACTTTAACGAATATGCCGGTCAAGGGGATCATCCCTTTGACCGGCGTTTTACATTGGCCTTTGGGCGGGTTATCCGCTTGCACAATATTTCGGTCGTTTGCACTCGGCCGCTCCTCAGGCCCCGGCGCAGGCTTGCCCTTGAAGACGAAAAATCACGGCAAGTGTTGAACCCGCACCGGATGATCGGCGCCAAAAATGTCGCCATAATACCCTTTACCGATACAAATTCCGGTCGTGCCATTGCCTAATTCACCATTTTTACCGTCTCCCCAAGCCCAGACTTGACCCAATGAATCGAGGGCATATCCGGTGGAATTTCCTCCGGCAATCGCAATGACATGCGCCAGGTTAAGAACCCGCACCGGATTAGAGCTGCCCACATTCAATCCGGCTGCGCCATTGCCGAGCTGACCGGATGTCCCGTCCCCACAAGCCCACACCCGACCTTCTTTGTCCAACGCATAACTGGTAAAAGTGCCGCCCACCGCCTCCCGCACGTCGGCGGGGCTCAAAACCGGAACGGGCACGGCCGAAGGGTCGGTTCTCGAACCGTTGAACAGGGAACCGTCTGCGTTTCCCCAGGCCCAGAGCTGTCCGGAAGAAGTGAGGGCACAAGCTGTTCCCAGCCCGCCGGTAAAAATCCGGCTGGCCCGAGTCAAGTTTAACACGCGCACCGGAGTTGTGGCCCCGAAATTGACGTTCTTACGGGAATCCACCCCGATCGGACTTCCGGTGGAGCCGTTGCCAAGCTCACAGTTTCTCCCGTCTCCCCAGGCCCAGACGCCTCCGGATGAATCGAGGGCATAGCCGTTGACACCGCTGGCCGTAATGGCAACGATATGCGGCAAATTGACCACTCGGACGGGGACGGCCGCCCCGTTAACATCGCCGCCCGAGGTATCTTTACCCAGATGCGCTCCGGTTGTGCCGTTACCAAGCTCCCCGTTTTCCCCGTCTCCCCAAGCCCACACATGTCCCGATTCGTCCAAGGCATAGCCGGTCGCTTCCCCGGCGGCCAGGGCCACGACATGGGCCAGATTGGCAACCCGGACAGGGGTAGTTTGCCGCTCGGTCAGCCTGCCGTTGCCAAGTTCTCCATCAAGTCCATCCCCCCACGCCCATACCTGACCGGACGAGTCAAGCGCGTATCCGGTAGACTCCCCCGCCGCGATCTCTGTGATACCCGAGAGATTGGCAACTCGCACGGGCACCGCCTGAACTTTTTTGACCGAACCGTTGCCAAGCTGCCCGTGTTCCCCTCCACCCCATGCCCAAACATGGCCTGAACTGCTGAGGTAATAGGCGGTCACACCCCCGGCTGCAACCGCCGGCTGCTGCTTCTTGACCGGTGCTCCCATAACCCCGTGCCCCCTGATGAGCATGAACATGACCAAGACTACGCCGATACCCGCCAAGCCAAAGAGCCAATAGAGCTTCTTACCGGGGATTTTCCCACTGGCAACCGTCCGGGAAGCGCTTGCCCGACCGGCAGCTTCCCTTTCGCCGGTTTTCTTTTTGCCGGTTTCTCTTGAGGCTGTTTTCTTTTCGCCGGTTTCTTTTGCGGCGGTTTCCTTTACGACGGTCTCCTTTCCGCCAGTTCTTCTTCCGACGCTTTCCCTCACGCTGGCGTTTTCCCTTACGTGAGTTTCCTTGTCGGTCGTTCCCCTTCCGCAGATCTCCTCTTTAGCAATTTTCTTTCCACCAGTCTGGGATGGCAAATGTATCACCCGCTTTTATCTTAACACATTTTCCCACACACATTTTCCTACCTTGAAGCTCCCTCGATATCTTGCCATTGTCTCGACGATACCTGGCCACCTGGCCACCTTTGAGTTCAGAGGGCTATTTCTTGGGTGCGGCGGCCCCTCCGGCCGGATGGTCTGTAAAGTAGGCCGCGATGCCATCCGCTATCCCCGCAGCGGCCTGTGTCTGCCATTTCGCGGTTTCCATGGCGCACGCGGTGCCGGGGTTGGTCATAAAACCCAGCTCAACCAAGGTCGAAGGTAAATCATTAAGGCGTAAAACTTCGTACGGCTGTGCTTGTAAACCAAATACCGATTGCCCCGTTTTTGCGGCCACTGAATCGGCGACATCGGCAGCCAAATCCTTGCTCAGGGGCCAATTCTTAACCGCCAAGGGATTAATGGTATCTCCCACGTGATTTGTATAAGGGGCAACACCGTTTTCAAAATACGTTCCCAACACACCGCTGACGGAGGGGTTACTGACCCAATTACAGTGGACACAGACAAAGATATTGGCTCCCGACTTGTTTGCAATAGCCGCCCGTTCCGCCAAACCGACGTAGGTATCCGTCGTCCGGGTGATGATCACATGGATACCCCGCGAAGTTAAAATCTCCTTAAGCCGTAAGGAGACGGCCAAGGTAATCGCCTTTTCGTCCAACTTGCCCTTGTCAGGGCGAATGTCTGAGTTGCCCTCCACCGCGTACGGAACCTGTGCCCCCGGATCTCTCCCTCCGTGACCCGGATCGATCACAACCGTGTAGCCGGAAGGCTTGGCGGGAACCGAACCGCCGCCGGACGGTACATTTCCCGGGCCGGTGCCCGGGGACACGCCACCCGGAACGGATGCCGGAGGTACCGGAGCCGGGTTGTCCTGAGCAGGTGCCTGCCCTGATGCTGTTTGCCCTCCGCTTGGACTTTGGGCCGGCGGCTGAAAATAGCTGAGAAAAAAAGTCCTGGCGTCGGTCATATCCGCTCCGGTGAGAGAAAACAGACCGCGCGAAATGGCTTGTTGCTCTGCCGCATCCAGCGCGGCCAACTGCGTCTGGGAATACCCGGGAAGCCCTTCGACGAGGATCTCCTCGAACGGAAATTTCACTCTTTGCAAGAAGTGAACCAGTTCCCCCGGTATCCCTTGCCCCAAAGCATAGTCCAATCCCACAAGGTAAAAGAGGACAAAAAATCCCGTGGTCACGACCCCAACCCAAATCCTAAACAGCCTCTTTCTTGAGCCCAGAAGCGCGTTGCTCGACAATAACCTGTCCTCCTTTCCCCTAACAAAATATGAGGCACAGGTCATCTCTAGAACTTCAGTCCATCGCGGCAAGCAAGTTTTCGTTTACAGTTCAGCCACGCCAACCACGACTTTTTACCATGATGAGCAAAACTGCGAATTGACATATCTTTTGCATGGTTCTATAATAATAATTACTCTACTATCTGAATCATCAGATATGTCTTCCCTGGGGCGAAATCACGGATAAGAAAAAGGAGGGGTTCACAATGGCTGTCTGCGCCAAATGCGGCCGAGAAGTTTCAGATGACGACCTCTACGAAGACCATGGACTGCTGGTCTGTGACGACTGCAAGGTGAACGGGACAAGACCTATTTCTAAGCCGTGTGGGGGTGAAAAGTAAGGATCCCATTGTCAGGGGTTACTCAAATTTTGATCCGTACCTAAACCCATGGACTGGATAAGAACCGGAAGACAAAAGTCGGTGGAGAAAAGAACAAGTTAGTTAAGTTAGGCAAGCTAGATAAGTTAGGCAAGCTTAGTCAGACAAGAAGCAAAAAAACGCGGAAAGGTTCCGGGTGCTCACGCTCCCCCGGAACCTTTCTATTTGACAATACGTAACCGCCTTACTTGGGTGCCTTTTCGCCCATCCTGGTGCCACAGCTCATGGATTCGATTCCGAACACAATCGCCTTACTTGCCATAAGTGCCTTACTTCTTCGCTCTTCAGCAGCCGGCTTTACGTATCCGCCGTTCACAGCGCCGCCTTACCGTTCCCTGGTTCACAGCGCCGCTCTACCTGTCAGCCGTTCATAGATCCGTCGTTCGCAGCGCTTTACCGCTCCGCCGCCCGCTTCTTTGAAATGAACTTTAAAGCCCCGTTGACCACTACCCCCAGGCATCCTCCGAGCAGGGCCGTCTCAAATTGCACGAGACCCATGCCGAGCGCAAAAACGTGGGCCGCTGCCGCCGGTATGACCGCCAGGTTGATGAGCACCATGGCCATAGCAAACAGGAAGCCCGCTTTCAGGAGGGCTGCGATGAGTAAGGTCGCCATGAAGTAGACCTTCTTTTTTACGTAAGAATATTTGAAGACAAATACCAAGATGGCATTCCCAATCCATATGAACGGAATCATATAGAGCAAGAAAGGCTGAAACGGCCCAAAGAGATATGTCCCCAGCAGGGCCGCCAAACTGGGCAGGATCACGAGAGAAGCCACTTCACCCCAGCCCTTCATCGTGACGGCCGCCATAATGAGCACGAAGTTCACCATAGAGCCCACCAACAACTGGGGATGTTGCAACCATAAGGGCATGCAAATGCCCAACAAAGCCAGAAACAGATACTGAAAAACTTCAGCGGCCTTTGACGTATCATACATCCTCTTGTTCACAAGAGTGTCTGCCTGCCGTCCTGCTCCACTCATTTCATTGTCCACCCCTCCCATCCTTTTACTTAATTCTATGCCAATCCTCTTCAGGTATTCTGAACTTAACCATTATCGACCATCGCCAGATTACTGGTTATCACTGGTTATCACCAAAAGCTCAGCTGCTGATAACGATTTACCTCATAGTACTGATTGAGCAGGTGGTCGAGTTGTTGACTCATTCTGATCACTTCGGGATCTTTCAAACCCCTTTCCCCGCCGAATTTATTGAGTTTTCTGCGGAGTTTCTCGATTCTTCGCTTGAGAACACTTTCCATCTCGATTCCTCCCCAACTCTCACCTTTTTTACACATTTTACCTCAGCTTGGCTAAGTATGCAAGCGCTGTAACCTCGTAATTATTCTAAGGCGCGTTCGGAATTTGTCTGCCCCGCCGTTCATACCGGACTTAGCAACAAGAGATTTGCCCGGAGAAATTAACCGCCACCTTGGAAAGTACATGCACGAAACGATTGCCCAAACCGGCCACAACCGTTATAATTGATTATACCCCCGCAGGGTAACTAGATTAACGACGGAGGAGTAAAGCCATGAAAGTTGCTTTTGTCAATCCCAATAAGTGTGATGCCTCACCCGTGTGCCCATCCCGGCGCTCCTGCCCGGCAAAAGCCATCACCCAAGAAAAACTGGGATTCTTGCGGCGCGGTCCCGCCAAAGTCAACACCGGTCTTTGCACTGGCTGTGGCACGTGTATCAAAATGTGCCCTCACGGAGCGATTTCCTTTAAACAGGAAGCAAAAAATAAGCAGGGCGCAAAAAAATCCGCCAAGTAATATAATGGACCCCGTGCGGAATCCGGACACAGTTAGCGTTGGTCCGCAGCATGACTGACGCATCCCGCACATGCAAGGATCAAGAACCCCCTCAAACCTCCGTTTCCCTTTCGTATTATTAAAAAGGGGTATTTCCCTTTATATGACACGCAAAAGAACGTGATCCGCGTTAGCGCGGAGATCCTAGGCAGGGTGCAACAAAGTGGGAAAAATCTTAGGTAGCCGTTACGAGATTATGGAACAGATCGGCGCCGGCGGCATGGCTGTCGTCTATCGGGCTAAAGATCTATTGCTCAACCGAATCGTCACCGTCAAAGTGCTGAGGGATCAGTTTGCAGCGGACGAGGAATTCAGCGCGCGCTTCCGCCGCGAGGCAGAGGCCGCAGCCGGCTTGTCTCATCCCAACATTGTCTCGATTTATGACGTAGGTCGGGAAGGCGCAACCCAATACATTGTACTGGAGTATGTTGAGGGACACAACCTCAAGGAGATCATCCGGGAGCAGGCTCCTCTTCCGCCCGAGCGCTCCCTGCACATCGTGAGGCAAATCGCACAGGCCATCGGCCACGTTCATGCCCACCACATCATCCACCGTGACATAAAACCACACAACATCCTGATCAGCGACGACGACTGGGCCAGGGTTACCGACTTCGGCATCGCCCAAACGGACACAGCAGTCACTTTGACCCATACAGGGGGTATTGTCGGGTCGGTCCACTATCTTTCCCCCGAACAGGCGCGGGGTGAGTCCAGCAGTGAACAATCCGACCTTTATTCGCTGGGGATCATTCTTTACGAACTTGTCACCGGCAAACTGCCTTACGACGGCGAGACGCCAATTGCCGTGGCCTTGAAACATTTGCGGGAGCATCCGCTATCCCCGCGTCAGCTCAATCCGCGGGTGAGCCCTTCTCTGGAAGCCATTATTATGCGGGCCATCGCCAAAGACCCGAATCAGCGTTATCCTTCCGCCCAGGCCTTCTTAGAGGATCTCGACGAGATAGAGGAAGAGCAGTTGAGAGCGAAATCAACCAATTTAGGAAGCGGCTTAGGGAACAGCGATATTGAGAAAACCCAGGTACACCAAGGTCCCGCTGCCGGAATATTGCCCAAGGGCGGCGGTGGCTATCCTTCGGCCGCTTCGGCCGCTGAGGCTGCAGCGGCTCGGGTGGATCATGCCCACAATGCTTTGGCAGCTCGCGTCAGGAACGCTATCCTCAAACATAGATTCTGGGTCGGGCTGGGTGCTGCTGCCGCCATACTTTTGGCAGTCCTGCTGTTTCTGAGCAATTATGCGAAGGCCGAAGAGGTAATGGTACCGGCCATAACCGGTAAGACGGTCGCACAGGCGACAGCCATATTGGCCCAAAGCCATCTCAGCCTAGCACGCGAGATCAACCAAGAAAATAGTGACAAGGTCGCCAAGGACCTTATTATTCAGCAGGAACCCGCGCAAAAGACCATGCTGAAAACAGGCGGGGATGTCCGGATTTGGGTAAGCAAGGGTCCGACGAACTTAACCATGCCCGACGTCAAGGATCAAGACCCACCGCTCAGCAAAGACGCCGCTCTCGCCATGATCAAGGAGGTCGGCTTTATTAACAACCCCATTTTCACTTATGTCCCAAGCCCCCTTATCCCAAGCGGCGCTGTGATTGATCAGAGCCCCGCTCCGGACATCCCCTGGCCGGCCAACGGGAACATCCGGATCACTCTCAGCTCGGGACTGCCTACGCTCTCTATGCCGAACGTTATCGGCACGTCATCAGAAGAGGCGGAGTCCGCTCTCACCGGTGCCCCCTACAACCTGGCGGTGGTGATCGCCATTAAGGATTCCTCGACCTATCCTCGCGGCGTGGTTATTGGCACAGACCCCAACCCCGGCGATTCTGTAGAACAAGGAACCACCGCGACGGTTATTGTCTCTGGCGGACCGGGACCCCAACTTCCGGACAACACGGCGCTTAACGCTCACGGACACAAGAAAAGTCCAAAACCCCATTAATGAACTCGTTCAACCCGTCAGGATACCCTAACGTAGTGGTTCGCTGTCCCTTTTCGGTAAACAACCCAGGGCGTGCAAGTCACGCTTACACGTTTCCCCAAGCCCCCACTTCAAACACCGCTAGGCGTTAAGTGGGGGTAGTTGGCTATTGCTCTGTCTCTGGCCTTTTTTGGCAAGGTAATATTTTGCTTTATCCTCATACATGCGCTTATCCGCCACTGACAGAACCTCCTCAGCCCTGGTCACTTCGGAAGATAAACACGTTCCCACGCTTAAACTCACTTTCATACCGAGCTCTTCCCGGGATGATTCACACTGCCTCCGTATACGGGAACAGATTGCCTGCAACGTAGAGTCCTTATCACTCGCAACAATAAGCACAAATTCGTCTCCGCCAAGGCGAAAGACAGAATCCTGTTCCCTCACGCAGGCTTGCAAAATCCGGCCGGTCTGAATCAATAATTGGTCTCCGGCCGGATGCCCATAAGTATCATTGACAAATTTCAATTCATTCACATCGACCATAATAAGACCAAAAGGTTTCGAACCATGTTTCGAACTATGTACGATATTTTGATAGACCCGATCAAACTCCTGCCGGTTGAAGAGTTTTGTTAAAGGATCATGACTGGCTTTTTCCCAAACGTCATTTATCATGTTTTCCCGTTCGCTGACGTCGCGGGAAAACATCATTACGCCCGAAAATTTCTCCGGAATTACGACAAAGGAGTAAACATTCTCTATGAAACGGTTGTCGATACGCATAATTCGATGCCACTCTTTAGCTTGACCGGCATCTACTAATTTTTTGCCGACCGCCTCTTTCGCCTCCGGCTTGTGACAAGCCAAAATATTGCCGGGCCCTTCCCCCTGCCAGCCAAACAGGCGTCTGGCTACTGCGTTAGACCAAACCAAGTTGCCTTCTCTGTCGAGCAAAGTCAGCCCCACCTGTACTTCTTCCAAAATACGCTCAACGACTTCAGCCGGTATATCTTTCACCTGTTTTTCCCCCAGACAGACACATTAATCACTTAAGCGCCAAAAGGCTCTTTTCCTCAATGAGCCATTCATTGTCCCTGTATTTGATAAAGTAACGGCCATCCCGCTCGATCAGGTTTTTGCATAACTCACAATAGGAAGCACGCGACAACTTAGTGTCACAGTTCCAGAATAATGAGATGTAGGGGATATTGTCTTTTATGACAATATCCCCTAGGGGCAGTGGAAGTTTCCTGCCGTCATAGAGCTGCACCATGGGCTGACCAGCCTGTTCGGTTACCGACTGGACGAAGAAAGGAGCGTCCTCCACACTGACGGGGTACGATTGATTCCGCCAGTCTATTCGATATCTGCCATGATCATCTTTTGTAAGATGAGAAGCAAACAACTTTATAATTTCCTCATTGACCATCTGCACCCCGTCGGCATACCATAATCCGTTCTTATCGACAAAAACTTCGGGACCGCTAAAATTACTCAAGATATGGCTCCCTCCCCCTTTATCAACACCGATTTATTTAGTCACTACCGAGTGTTCTAATATCGTTATTGTCACTGTGTGATCCAATCGTGAGTTGCCGCAACTACCGGCCAGGAGCGCAGAGCCGATGCAATGTCCCCTGACCTCGTGCGCACTAGTACACGCGCTTTTAATTCTACCCCACAAAGCAATATCTTACAATCCTTGATTCGGTCGGCCTGCCATAAATTCGTGGTAATCAGTTCGTTGCACCCAGTCCAACTCGTCCCGCTGATTCTCACCGGTTTCGACGAAGGCAAAGGCAAACAACCCGTACTCGCGATAATCAAGCTTGCGCAGAGCTAAGACTTTGCTGAAACGCGCAACAAAGCCCTCGTAATCTATGCCAGTAATTTTTCCCTGCCGTTGCTCTTTAGGAACATCCCCTACAACGATGCTATAGATCTTGCCTTCTTTACCGCCCAGGCACTCCGACCAATTTGGTTCTCTGTTCTGCCAGAAGTATTCGTAAACATTGATCCCATACGCATCAGCGGCGATGTCGGTCGTGCACCAACCGGCAAAGCGCATCGGGTTAAATTCGATCGGATAAATTTCTCCCGTTGGTGTCACACGCACTTCGATGTGCAGGGGCAGATTTTCGAGGGGCGTAAGTTCACCGATCCGGTCCAGGAAGTGTTGAAAGCGGGTCAGGTTACTTTCGATGATCCCTTTCGAGGTATAATAGAGACGGTCACGGACATCCGCGGCAGAGGCAAACTCATGCTGCAGGATGTTCAGAATGACCGGTCGCCCCGAAGCATTAAAATAGGCATCGATGGCATATTCCTCACCTTCCACGTACCTTTCAAGGAGGAACTCCCGGAAATTGACCACTTCCGCCGGATACTGCCGGCGCACTTTCTTGACAAGACTGTCGATTTCGTCAATTGCTTCCACCCACTCTCCGGAGCTGCTGATCTTAAATACACCCAAGCTTAAGAAACCGGTGACTGGCTTGAGAACGAAGGGCAAGGACAGCGCATTGATGTCGAGTCCCGGAAGTTCTTCGGCAGATACAACATTGTACCAGAAATCAGGATACAGGGGCTTAAGCAAATCGCGAAATTTCGCTTTATCTTTGAATACATCGAGCCGGCCCGGCAGCGGGCTGAACCCCAGGTGGGCATGAATCCAAGGGATGGCGTCTTCGGAGTTTGTGTATAGGGGGAATTCCGTCCCCCGTTTGAACGCTTGAATAAACGTCTTTTCGTCCAGCAACTGCCGGCTCGGTACTCCAAGCATCCTGGCGGTGCCATTGTCCAACACCGGGACCCCGAGGTTACGTACCGTCTGCAGCAGGAAATCAGAGACATACGGTTTCTCTAAAATAATCATGGGCTTCCCTCCCAAAACTCCTGACGGTTAATATTCTATCGAACTGTGATCCTGGACAAGGTGATACGAGCTACTCGTTATATCTGCCATTCTCCTCTCAATATCCCATAGCTCACCGAATCGTAATATTGATCATTAACTATCCTTGCTTTCCGATAAACAGCTTCTTTCTTTAAACCCAATTTCTCCGCTAATTTCATCATTCTTAGATTTCCCGACCAAGTTGTCAAGCCAAGCCTTACAATTTCTGGGTGTTCAGTAAAAACTTCGTCGATCCACATCAGTAAGGCACTATAGCCGATACCTTTTCCCCAGTACTTCTCATTGAAAATCACTATTCCGACTTCCATCCAAAGTGTTTCTTGCGACTTCCAATACCAATTAACCTGACCGACTATCTGGTCAGTGTCTTTATCCGCTATCATCTTTTTGTTCTGAAGAACGTTCCTTTCCCCTTGCAGTAATAATGCCCTAAGTTCTTCAACCAGTTTTACTAATTCTTCTCCACTACGCTTTTCATAATACGGGCCATTGAATTTATGGAATTCGTGAGAGGGGAGGTTCCAATACAAATAATCCTCTAAATCTTTAACCTTCAATTCCCTTAGAACAATATTCATCGCTTACTCGCCCCTCGCCCACGCACACTCATGCCGCTCAGCCGCCTCTAGAGGACCCTGCGTTTTGACAAAGAATAACCTCATAGCCCATCTCTAGTTATAGCCTATTCCGGGTCAGCAAAACTACCTGGCTGTCCAATTGTGCGTACATCTCCCTCTTCTCTTTCGGTACCAAAGGCATGAGCATCCTCCACAGCCAGGCCAAAGGCATCTCTCGATGCAAACGTCTGGCTTCCAGACCCATTGAACGTATTTCGGCTGCCGTCCAACCAAACGGAGCAAAGAAAGCCGGCCCTTCATGGGGGGCAAACTGCATCTTGGCATCCCCGGCATCTGTCGCCTTACTCCACCCTTCTTGGGCAAGCCACCGGGACAGTGCCGCGCTCATAATGTCCACGAGCCACCAAGCAAAATTGGTCTGCTCATAAAGACTGTTCGCCAATGCCGCTACATCCTCCCCGGACAGCCAAGCAAGCAGACCTTCACTTAAGACAAGCACTCTTTTGCTCAGGGCATTTACCTCAGCAAATAGATTCTTTGCACCCGTGGCATCCGCCAGATTCATCCTAACCGACTTGAGTTCACAGACCGGTTGCACTCCGGCCAGTTTTTCCTCTTTGTATTTCAGAATTCCCGGTAAATCCACCTCTATCCAATTAACTGATGCCGGCAGGGGCAGACGGTAGGGCCGGGTGTCTAATCCAGCTCCTAGGTTAAGAACCGTGCGCACCTCGTCATCCTTAATCAACCGCAGGATCATTTCGTCCAGAAGACAAGTGCGCACAGCCATTGACCAGGCAGAATTCTTGCCATAGGGAATGGTACGGGCGATCTCCTCCCCTCGCTCACCGGCCAATATCCTGGCATACGGATCATGGAAAAGGGCGTCTCGCCGCCCGCTCTCAATTGCACGGTAATACGCCACCCAAAGGGCTGTCTCAGAAACATTTTTGATGTTAGGCCCGTCTCCTGCCGTGTCACTAATACTGATATTGCTTTTCGCCGACGTTGCAATCAGTTCCTTTCCAGATTTAATTGCCACGAGACCTCATACCACTCCGCACGCCAAATCCGTAGTATCTAACCACCCATACGCGACTACTTCATGTGACTGTGCTGCAATTTCAACTTCTTTGCTCCCCAGCTTCTGACCGCCTAGTGATTCGTAGAACTTATCCGCCTGATTACCACCTAGCATCCAAACAATCATCGAATGAAAGCCACGGTTTCTTAGCCTTGCCGCCATTGTCTTGATTAACAGTCTGCCAAAACCTTTCCTCTGGTACTCTTTGACTATGTAGATTGCGTAAAGTTCACCGGAATACGTGGCTCCACCTTCTCGATTGGAGTCACGTTCTCGATTAGGGCCACCGAGAGCGAAGCCAACGATTTTCCTTTGCGCTGTCTCAACAACAATTACTACGTTCGATTTATCCCCTAGTGATGTCTTCCAGCGTGTGGCCCAAGCATCATAATTCATCGAATCGAGGTATTCCTGGGCTATTAACCCTTGGTACGTTGTCCGCCAAGTGTCTACATGAACTCTGGCAAGGCCATCTTCATCTCCTAGTCTTGCGGTCCTTAGCATTTTAATCCTCCCTGTCAAACAAATCAATCATACATCTGTTTACTTGGCAAAGAACCAAGATGATTAGGAGCCCGAGGTCCATCCTTGGTAATCCTGTCGTTCCTGCGGAGTCATAGCTTGGTAGACTTTGTCAATAGCCTCCTTCAATTGCTGATTTTTCATATTTCCAAAGGTAGCCTAAGGCCACCCTGCCACATATGTTGGAGAGTAGACCCCCAACGCTTGAGAATTTTTCAGAGTTGAGCAGGAGTCAAAAAACACTTTCCATTGAGAGGGTACAGACAGGGGGGGGTGGGTCGCAGGAGCAATCGATTGACGTGATTCTAGGCAATCCTACATAGTCGAAGCCGGACCCGGAATCCTTTTTCACACGAAAGGGCGTATTACCCGCGTCCTCGCCAGAAGGTGGGATCTATCGCACAACTTAATGATTTCAAGGAGGCTGAACGTGATGAGTGACTCTCCATCAACCTTTCCTCATCTTCCCGCCTTGCCCCACAAGAAAGAGGCTAAAGCCACGTGGTCAGATCTAAATTCAGAAAGTAGATACACATTAATAGCTGCCATGGGTGGATGGATGTTCGACTCGTTTGACATTATGCTGATTTCTTTGCTGGCCGCCCCAATCATGAAGAGTCTGGGTTTCGGACCCGGGGAATTGGCCCTAGCCCTTTCCGTACAACTGGGAGCCTCGGCTCTCGGGGGCATCTTGACAGGCATTTTGGCCGACTATATCGGCCGTAAGAAAACCCTAATGGTGAACATGCTGATATACGCTTTGTCCACCGGAGCAGTGTTCTTCGCCGGTTCCCTCGGGACACTCCTCGTCTTGCGTTTCTTCACCGGGCTGGGCCTGGGAGGTGAATGGGCCCTCAGTATGACTTTGATTTCCGAAAAGATACCCGCCGGCTTCCGCGGACGGGCCGTTGCTCTGGGTAATGCCGGTTGGCCCTTAGGCACACTCTTGGCCGCCCTTTTTACCTACTTCCTCTTCCCTCTGGTCGGATGGAGGACCACCTTTGCCATCGCGGCCTTTCCGGCCTTAATGGTTTTATGGATTCGCCACTATGTCCCCGAATCACAGCTTTGGTTAGATGCGAAAAAATCAAGCACCCGGCCGGGTCGACCCAGAGAAAAGGTCCCACTCCTGGAAATCTTCAGCAAAACCTACTTACGCAAAACGCTCCTGGTCTTCCTGGCCATCCTTTGCACAATGTTCGCTTATTGGATGTTCTGGACTTGGCTGCCCACCTACCTTGTCAGGACGCGCGGATTTACTCTGGCCCAGTCAAGCCTGTGGATGATCATCACCCAAATCGGCGCCTTTGCGGGCTATATGGTTAACGGCTGGATCCAAGACAGACTGGGACGGCGTCTCTCCATGTCTCTCTTTTCGATTGGCGAAGCGGCTATGATCGTTATTTTCCTTGTTCTAGTGACAAACTCCGCCTACATTTATGCCGTTGTGTTCCTGCTCGGTTTTTTCACCGGCTACTGGGCCAGCTATGGATCGATTGTTACGGAAACGTTTCCTACCCGGATCCGGGCCACTGCTGCCGGTGTAACCTACAACTTTTCCCGGGCTATCAACCTCGTGGGTCCGTTCATTATTTCGTCCGTGGCCGTCGCTGCCGGGTGGAACCTTGCCTTGACGCTGCCGGCCTTCGCCGCACTCCTGGCCGGATTGTTGATTTGGACCTTGCCAGAAACCAAAGGGCGCGACCTGTCTGTCATCCAGTAAACACACGTCCAGTCAACACGCAGGGCGCCCCTGGCGGAAGCTTTCTGCGCCGTGAAATTGCTTCATCCGAGATGGGGTCGCCCTCCTCAGAAAAGTGCCTTATTTGGCCAGACTTCCAAAATCATTTGGCGGCCAGTACTTGAACATGGCCCTTCCTACAACATTTTTTGCCGGTAAAACACCCCATATATGGCTGTCTAAGCTGTCATTGCGATTGTCTCCCAAGACAAAATACGTGTCAGCCGGAACCTTGATCGGGCCATAATCGTAATCGGGTTTTGCCATTTCATAAGGCTCATTTAAGGCTGTGCCATTGACAAACACCTTGCCGTCTTTAATTTGTACAGTATCTCCCGGCAAACCAATGACTCTCTTAATCCAAACGTCGCCGGTAGGGTTATTAACGTTTTTGGGCGGATGGAAAACTATAATATCTTGCCGATTAATTCCAGACACTTTGTAAGCGATTTTGTCAACCATTACTCTATCCTGCAACTGAATTGTCGGTAACATTGAAGGTGACGGGATCGTCATTGCTTCTACCACTGTACTGCGAAGACCCCATGATAATACGAACGCAAAGACTACGATCTCCAGCAACTCAAAAATTACTTTTTTAGTACCGCTGAGTTTAATCAATACTTTGCCCTCCTTTATAAAAACATAGAACACAAGAACGCGCCATTAATGCCTACCATTATTGTTGCCTAGCACTCTGCCTTTTTGATCATACCATATTCACGAGATCATTGCACTGAGCCGCGATCTGGCGCAGATCACCAAAAAACGAATCATCCATGCCCTTGTCGTCGCTTTTTGGCCCGTTACCCGCTTAGATGCGGAATAGGCGGTCGACACGCATCGATAGATTTCACTCACCGCCGCCTGTGCAATGGGATTTCTGTCTTGTTCTTGCTGGAACAATCCACTCAGTGTTTGCAGATTTAGCTTGCCGAACTCGACTCCTCCACTTGCGTTTCGGCTTACTTTAGTATTCCCCTTTAATTACAAAAAACGAGCCCCGAATTGTTCCCGCTAGTTTAGACTTCTGCCTAGCAAACTTAAACTTCCCTTCTAACTCCCTTGGTACCCCCATCCCCTCGGAAAGTTTAAGACCAACGGCCCGTTTCTTGGCGTCATCCACTGTATACATAACGTTGACCGCAAGACCATCCTCATAAAAGACGTAGGCCATTTTGATGTTACCCACTTGAAAACGCGACGTTTCTAAGGGTTTGGCCACAAACTCAATGCCACGCTCGTTTTCTAAAATTCGCTTCACATAATCAAGGGTTTCCTGGCTTTCGCTGGCTGGTACAACCGTAAATGCATGCTCATATTTGTTCATAAAGTAACGGGCTTCATTCGCACGTAAACCAGCGAGCGCTTCTGCTACAGGTGAAGACTCCAAACCAACCGCAGACACATTTTTAAAATCTACGATGTAGGACATTTCTGTCCCTCCTTTTGTCTTTTTAAAAACCAGACGTTATAGTATGCCTATAATTTCTGATCTCAAGAGCTTCTGCACCGCCATTTCCTTTGCCAATTGGACCAGACTGTTCACCGTTTTCCAATTTCGCGTTGTTGCCAGTGCACAATGATGTCATAAAAGCCAAGTCGTAATTTCGGAAACACTGGGATATTCCGGTCTTGGCGGGAGATTCAATGCAGGATAACCAATCGCGCAGCCATCGATTTTGTACCCGCCAACGGGTAGGTTAACAAGTTCACAGAAATCCGGATTGTCACCCATTTGTCCTGTGATTGACACCAGCTGAAATCCTAATCCGAGTTCTGTCGCCTTAAGCCACATGTTTTGCATGCAGTGAGCGATAGACTGCATCTGAGCTTCCGGAATGCCCTTGGGTTCAGCGACAACTATGTAATAAGGGGCTGACCCGATGCCGAGCGGCCCTTGCTTCACCGTCATTTCTAACCTACCCAAGAAGCTCTTGGCCTTCACACCCAACTCCGGAACCGCATCAATCTGCCTGGATAACTCCTCAAATGCCTTCTGCGCTTGTTTCTGGACTACTTCCGCTAACTTTGAAAGCACCGAATTAGCACGGGACACCACAATAAATCTTCTGACGTATCTGTTTGAACTGCTCGCCGCCGCAAATGGGGCAAGCCGTCCAGCCTCAATCACCGATTCAATAAGGCTTTTGGATGGAATCTCGTCCGAAAAATGACGAGTTGAACGCCGTTCCGCAATCATTTGGTCTAAAGCCGACATAAAGTGACCTCCCAATATAATATTTCAAAGATTTGGCTCTAGCATTCCCCACCCTATAGCATTCTACGCGTTGCGCCATTTTCCTTCTGCGGGGCTTATTGTAGCCTAGAACCAAGATGATTAGAAGCTCGAGCTCCATCCTTGGTAATCCTGCCGTTCCTGCGGAGTCATGGCTTGGTATGTTTTGAGCATTTACTGTGAAACCATGGATACTTCGTTCAGCAGCCCAGTTGAAAATTAGCAACGCGATCAGCACCGCACATCCAATCCCCCATAGCCACTTGGAAAGTCGCTTCATTGAAAACACCTCTCTTTACATTGTATTTTGCGGCGGAATCTAGTCGTTATCCAGCATTTCTCTATTTCTCTAATCTATGTGGCCCCGATACTTCTTGCTAAAATGCGATATCTTCGTATATTTCCTGTCTTCTTTAAACCGGTGAAGGGTCAAGAAGATATAGCTGATCATGATGGATTGCCCCCATTGATTTGACGGAAAATGTATAAGGCACTATAATAATCCTGGTCAGCCGACCTCCCAAAGCACTTATCCCGATATCGGGATAACGGAACCGTACGTACCGTTCGGTACCTAGATGCCACTGCAGAGAATGTGGATTCGGACCAAGGGGCGATATGATGATTAAGCTGAAAAGGGTTTATGAGGAAACGGATAAGGATGATGGTTACAGAGTCCTGGTCGATCGGCTGTGGCCACGGGGCCGAAACAAATCGGACGCGAAAATCGATGAATGGTTAAAAGATATAGCGCCCAGCGCTCAACTGCGAAAGTGGTACTCCCACGATGTGTCCAAATGGCCGGAGTTTAAAGAGCGTTATTTTAAAGAATTATCTGCGAAGGAGGAAATGGTTCGCCTGTTAATCGAAAAGGCCTCGGGAAATACCCTTACACTCATCTATGCGGCTCAAGATGTTGAACACAACAATGCTGCAGCCTTAAAGGAGTTTATCGAAAAGACCGAATCCGAACACGCGCTGAATCCTGGCATTTCTTAAGAGCGAAAGGGCGGGCGCATGCCTTGCTTGACCTTTCTTGCGGTGGTAGTACCGGTGAAGCTAGTAAAATAAAACTCCGCTACATTTTTTCCGCAAAAACCATATGCTCAAGTTTCGACGCAGCAAGTTTACGGCCTGTCGGCTTAATATAGCGGTCCGACATTTGGCTGTAATCCAGATCTTCAATAAGCTTATACCCATAAGCAGATAAAAAGCTGTTTACGTTGTCAGGGTTCATACCATAAATAAAGATACGGTTTTCCACAAAGCGTTTATAGCCTTTTACCCAGCCAAAGAGATTCTTACCCTCTATGAAATCCTGATGGATATAGGTAAAAGCGATTAAACTACCAGTTTTAGCTTTAGAAAGAAAAGAGAAAGTGGAATCAATGCCATCTTTTGTGAGATATTGACTGACGGCCTCCCAGATAAAAAAGGCCTTTTTGTTCGGGTCAAACCCGTTTTTAATAAGTATGTCCATAATATTTTCCGTATCAAAATCAATCGGAACAAGCTTAATGTTTGGAGGAATTTGCTTGAGAGCGCGCGAGAGAGCTCTTCGCTTTGCCTCAATGTTTTGCTCTTGATCCAATTCCCAAGCGGGTAAATGTTTTATCCCGGTTAACCTGTACAGGCGCGTATCAAGGCCAGCACCCAAATTAACAATCTGTTCTACCTGATTGGTTGAATCGAGCAGTTTTTCATCTATGTATCGTTTTCTGCACAGTAACCAGCCCCACATACCCGGAGCGGCATTCTTTTCGGAAGCACTGATCACTGGTTTCATAAAGGGCTTCATCATTTTTATAGAGAGCTTTAGGCTGATCGGTTGTATTTTGTACGCTAATTCGTCGACCAAGATACGTTCCTCGATGGGTAAATTCTGCTCGAGCGCCGATAATATTGTCGGCTCTGAACCGGTTTTAGCAGCCTCTTTGGACACACCCGGAAACCTCCTTGCAGTTGATAGGACAACGCGGTATTAGACTGGCCTTAACGTTTCTTCATCAAAGAATACATTTCTCATGGAAAATTCCCTGGGCGCCGAAATAATCCTTTTAATCCTCTGTAGACTCTCCTTCTCCACTCCAGGGGTGTAGGGTTCCTGAAGTTTTAATTTATCTGAAGTAATCCATTCATATAACTTTGCTTTTGGTCGCCTGTCGCCGACATATTCAATAACTGCCGCCAACTTTGTCAGTTTATCCAATTCTTCTGGAGTTAAACTATCGGTCTGTGCCGGATTAAACCGCAGTTCTTCGAAATACTTCTCGTAATCAGGACAATAGAGATCAATCAGCAAATTGGTTAAGGCCAAATTAAAATCCTCTGCCATTATTATATCGAGAATTCTTCCCATAACATTTTCAAATCCTTTCCAACATAATTTAAAAACATTTTTTGCCGATCCCCTAAATATCTTCTCCCTATGAATTTATCAAATATATTTATTATTTCCTCCAGAGTCTCTAATTTGAGATACATGATCAAATACTCCGCATCATTAAAATCCTTATAGGGTTCAGGCCTTGCTGATAATACTTTCATGGCAAGCATTTGCTCAGCACTAGGCGCCAAAACTTTAAGGTTCTTAAATTTATAGATTTCTTTTAAATCTTCTTTTTTAATACTTTTCAAGGGTTCCTTAATGTCTTGATTTATCCAACCCCTACGTAAACCATAGGTTTCCGCTATATCTGCCAAAATACTATCAATTATCGGGGATGTCTCGAACAAAGCGTCAACATCTTTTGTTGCCGGCCTTGCATCAAAACAAACCATCATGACGGTCCCCCCATAGAGGTTTAATGTTAGCCCTAATCGATTCTCTTCAAGTTTTTTATCCAAGATCTCTAAAATCTCTAAAAAGAGTTCCTTCGACATCTTATCCAGGCTCATCTCATCGTTTCACATCCTTTGCTCTCACGCCGGGCAAATAACTCCACATCCATTAGCACGAGATCACCCTCGCCGTTTTTGGTGAGATATACCGGTTCACCCGCTAGTCTGCATAATTCAGATATCTGGTTGTAGTTTTTGCGGATGGCTGCGGAAGGTTTAATGTTTATCATACGGATCACCTCACTTGGTAATCTTAAAATGTACTTATTACATACTTATTATACTACCAATCGGTAAAATTGGTCAAACACATGGGGCAAATCTTCCGGGGCTATGCCTACCCCATTATCCGTTCGTAACTCATGGTTTTATTACGGCTTGGGACAGGCGGGAATTTAAGCATATAGCTATTGCCTTGCACACGCCGCTCAAAAAGAGATAATGATTCCGCCTTCGTCTGCGTAGGCGGATGTTGTGAGACCCATTTCCACAATAATAATGTCCTTAAAGTGATATCGTTTGAGGACTTCTTCTTTAAATTCGATCGCTTTATCCAAACAATTGCAGTGCGCTATCCCAAGGATCTTGTCCTCAATTTTCCCGCCCTGCTCGCCAATCAGTTCAACAAAACGTCTGAAGGCTTTCTTCGTTCCCCTGACCTTTTGAAATAGATCAATAGTTCCCTCGGCTGAAGCACCCAGGATGGGTTTGATATCCAGCAAGGAGGCCAGAGTGCCCTTGACCCGGTTCAAGCGCCCTGACTTCATCAGGTTGGTCAACGAGTCCAGCAAGAAAATGGTCTTCATCTCCCGAATGTATTGTGTGACTTTCTCTACAATTTCCATGTAAGCCAAGTTTCCGGAGGCCAATTCTCGGATCTTGAGACAGACCATCGTCTCGGCTATAGAAGCAGAAAGCGAATCAAAAACGTGAATGAACTTGTGACCCTCCTGTTCAATAACCATCTCCCGGGCAAGCACGGCGTTATTATGCGTACTGCTAATATTCGAAGAAAGGGTCACGACAAACACATATTCAGCTCCCTCATAGTTCTGCATGAACTCGTTGGGTGACGGGCTTGCGGTTTGAGGGGAGCATGAACTATTTCTCATGTCTGCTAAGAACGTCTCAATATTGGTCTCGTCATCGACATATTGCCGATCCCCCAGCGTCAGCCGCAGGGGTACCAAGTGAATACTGCCCCCTGCCCGCAATTCCTGATTCAAATCGCAAGCGCTGTCCGCGACAATCTTAATTTCCATTCTTTCTTCCCTTAGCTCCTTTTTTGCGTGCGCACATGACAGAGTGAACGGACCATCCAGCTTCTTCGTACGCTGGCATCTTTTCCCCTCTCAGTATTAGACACGGACGCTTGAAACTGAATCTCCCCATGGCTAAAGCCAGGGGGTTCTAAGAACCTATAGTTGACTGCGCTCTGATTGGCTCTCGCTCGAAAGCTACAACATCCAAACCCTTACGCTCAACCAAGTCCTCTTTCTCGGACGACTCGCTCTGACTCCGGTATACTCCGAAGGAGGCAGGGATGGCCCTGCCACTCGCAAGTTGTTGTGAATCTCCCCACGCCGCCCGCAGGAGCGATTGCGCACCTGACCAAGCCAAACTTGCCTCGGTTGCGTGGAGAACATCGTCTTTGACAAACCGGGCCAAATATGCACTGTAGAGATCCCGTTGCATCATGACCCCGCACGTACATTCGTGGACTCTCTGCTTCAGCGGCTTCTTGTGCCTTTCTCCACAGTGGCATACTTGGGATAACGCAGTTGTCCGGGTGTTGAACTTATTGACTTCTCCGCCAGCACTTTCAGCCTTGCGTTGAAGTATATCGACAAACATGCCCGGAGCACGCACTCCCACTGATTTGCCAAAGGTTTTTTGGAAAGCTCTGTACGAGAGCTTTTCGGTATTTATGTTAATCCCCACGGACAGTATCTGATTCGCTAACCGTCCGTGCAATGATTTACGGTAAGCTGCTTCTTTGCGAAACATCTCTGATAGTTTCCCCAGAGACGCTTTCATACGGCGACTCTTCTTGCTGGGATGTTGGCCCTTGATGGCCCGGCCTTTCTCATCGTAGCAATCCGGATTATTAGCCCGCCGCTGCCGATCGATATGCCGCTGCTGCCGCCGGATCTCCCGGTGATTACGTACAATCGGTTCGCAAAACATTGTGAGTGCTCCTTGTGTCTCGCCCACATAAGCAATGGTCGAAGGCCCGATGTCTAGACCCACAATCTCTGTTCCGAGTATGTGTTCCGGCTTTTGATACGGTTTGCCCTCTAAAACTAGTTGAGCGTAAAACCGGTCTTTACCATTGATAAGCCGTCGAACGAGCCGGACATATTTGACACGGTAAGCCAGCCCGTAGGCGATCACGGGATCTTTGAGAGCATCTTTTACCATGGGGAGGTTGATTCCAGACCATGCAACCTGATCCTCTTTCCACTTGATCGCCGAACCCTGGCTTTTCCCCTCGACCGAGTGCAGCCCGCGTTTCCCTTTGAACCGAACTTTCTTGGCCTTGCCATAGGCTACCCGTGATACAGCGTTGAAAGCCCGCTTGGTTAACTTCTGAACGGTATGGGCATCTAGGTGCTCACCCAACCAGGAATCCCGTACTTGGGTTGCGTAGCGTGAAAGTGCGTATTCCGAGAACCCATAGGTATCCCTGGCTTGCTTAAAGAGATTGGAACGCTCATTCTGCCGTAAGGAATCGGTTGGAGGGATGGCCCTGGCTCGGTTATAAGCTATGGACTGACGCATGAGACTTAACCGGCGCAGACCTTCGCCTAAAAGGGCATTATACATCTGCCGAGCCACTTCAAATCGGGCATTAAGAATCTTTGCCTGGCTCTCAGAAACTCGCAAGGGGATTTCGCAGACGAATGATTCAGACTTTTTATTAATTGACTTCATTCCTATTTCACCTCCCTCATCGAATATAAGTTCTACCTAGATTATAATACCGAATTACCCGTTATGGAAGACACTTTTTTAGGATTCATGTATTTCCGATGTCTTACCCCATGGATAAATCCAGGGGCATGCGGCTAAGCCTTATGGTCAACACCTAGCTGTTTCCAGGCAAGCACATCTTTGGACACAGACGGCCCTTCAACTTAGGTCTCTTTGCCTATAGCTTAGTTTCCATACATGTGACACTCTGTGGGTTTTCTATAATATACAGGTGAGCCTAGGCTTCATCCATTCCGGACGCCTGGTTTAGTATTTCGTCCAGACACCTCGCAAACGATTCATTATCCTCATCCGTTCTTTTCCGGGGTCCTTTTGTCCTGCCTCCGCTCCGTCTAACCTTTGCCTTGGCCTCTCGCTCTTCGAGCAGGAAGTTAATGCTTTCCGGGCGAAACTCTCGCCCGACAGGGCTTAACGCTTTAGCCGCTTTGCCCAAAACCATCGCCGCCAGACCCCAATCCTGGGTGACAACAATATCGCCGGACTCCGTCAGGTTCATGACCTTCAGGTCTGCTTCCTGACTGTCGTCCCCAACCACAATATGATGATCAGACACCACATGATGATTAAAGCTGGCGACCGTCCACACTTGGATACCATATTTGAGTCCTAACCTGAGACAAATATGCAAAACAGGGTTCGGACAAGCATCGGCGTCGATCAAAATTTTCATTTTATTTCTTTCTCCATACTCCATGACCCGCCAGGAAAGCGCCGCAGTGTGACACTAAACAGCTTCAATAGGTGGGAACAAACCAAGACTGCTATGCGTAATAAAAGGCGCGCGTATAGCGAATGTGTGCTTGCCATAGCCAATCGGAATGACAAAAAGGCGGGAGGAATATTACCCTTCCGCCGTTTCCTGTTCCAGATATTGCGCCACTGTCATCGTCCGTGGATGTTCCATGTTTAGGCTCAAAAAGTCTTTGTCGCCGGTGACGATTATATCCACTTCCGCAACTATCGCCGCATTTAAAATCGGTTTATCCTTTACGTCACGGATTAACTTTTGCCCGTTTTCGACACCTGGGATCAGCTCGAAGGACAGCTCGGCCAAGAATACTTCCGCGTCTTGAAGCGCTTGCGGTGCTTTTCGTTTCAGCACATCCCAAAACTCAAAAAGATTGCGGTCACAGAGTACCAATGTGTGGTACCGTACAGCGTGCAGCAATGCCTTTGCAGGTCTTGAATTGGGCCAGAGCAAAGCGGATATGAGAATGTTCGTATCAGCTAAAATTCTCAATTTGCTTTGCCTTTTCCATAACGCACTTCATCCACAAGGGCCTGCACATCGGTTTCATCCTTCACGCCCATTTTTTCCGCGATACCCGCAAATGCCTTCTGTGCTTTTAGGATAGCCGAGGCCGAGGCGTTGTTGATGACAACCTCCCCATCTTCCCGCTCTATAAACAGGATTTTATCCCCTTCCTTTAAGCCCAACCTGCGGCGTATTTCCGCCGGAACAGTGATTTGCCCGTTGCTTGATACTTTGGCAAGGTTCATGGAATCATCCCTTTCTGTCCTTGAAATCTCAAGAATTCCTTATATCTATAGTATATCCAACAAAAGGCGAATTGTAAACAGAAACTATATAAAGCTCGCTTTCGACTCACTTTCGGACTTTCGGTAGTCCATAAACACGGAAAGTGCCTTAAACCCTTAAGGAGCAAAGCCAGCCAGCACAACAGGACAAGGGCACAGATTCGATCATCTTTCCGATAGTAAACAGGCCGCAACTCCAAGGTCGTTTTGAGCGTGCGGAAAGCCCCCTCCAGAGTTGCTTGAAGCCCAGAGTGATCTTCTCTACCGAGAGGGTGTCATCCGAGGTGCGGATGAGGTATTTCCCGTCCAGCCTTTCCGCGGCCTTGACTGCCTTCTCGTATCGATGGAAAAGGTGCGGACACGTCTCTTTTATCACTTTTCAAAAGCAGCGATCCTCCGCCCCGGCGATCAGCCGGCGTCCGTGGGTTAGGTTCACCCTTGCTTAACCTCACCCCTACTGCCAATTCCCCGCACCGGGCTCTTCGGTACTTGACTACTGGCTCAGCTTCATCAAGGCGGCTATTTCCCGACCTTAGCAAGGCGCAAGTATCGGGGTGATTTAGAAGCGGGAATGACAGTCACTTCGTCGCTACATAGGAGCGAATCTTCACTAAAAACTTCAACTTGTATATTACTTCTTCGCCATATACAATCTCACTTCTTGAGGAACAACTATTTTACCACCCTTACTTTCTATATAATTTGCAACACTATTTAAAACAGCTTTCTGCTTATCGTTATCTATCTCATGAAAATCCGAGTAGGAATTAATCAGCCTTAAATATCTCTCTGTAGTATATTCATCATCCCATCTATAAATCTTAGACACTGGATTATTGAATAAATTGTTGACTTGTATTTGCGAAATTCTGAGATTGTGCAAATCCTCAGCTTCATCCATGCCTATATAAGTATCAAGCTCAGGAGCCAATTTTCGTTCTATATTTCTTACTTGGTTCAGCATTTCAGTTTTTGGTTCAATTATAGATGACAAATGCCAGAAAACTGCTATTACTCCATTTCTTTTTAAGAGGTTGTATGCCTTAGGATACCCAACCTCAGGCTTTATCCAATGGAAGGCTGTCGCCGAAAAAATTAGGTTATAGGTTTCGTTTAAAGAATTGTAATCTTCAAATGAAGAGCATATGAAATTGCAATTATGATATTTGGAGTATTTATCTACCAAAAACTGTACTTGTTCCTCTCCAATTTCTAATCCTGTAATATTGTACTGATTTTTCACGAAATATCCTGTAGCTTGACCCGGACCTGAACCTATCTCGAGTATCTTTGCATCGTTTTTTATCATTGAGTAGTCGATAATATCATTGTATAGTTCAGGTGTATACCCTGGTCGTGCTATTTCATAATCATCTATGATTTCTCTAAAAACGTTTTTATTCATTGGTGGTAATTCTCCCCTTTATTATCCTCATTGATACTTTTTAATATCCAAAGCTGTGACGCAATGTCTTACACAACCGCCTTCCAATAATCCCGGCGGGACTCCGCACTCGACCAGCAGCCAAGCAAAGAAATTTCGCGCCTACATTTCACGGGATTGCTTCCTCGCACCCCTCCATCGATAGTGCGCTCCACGTCGGGGTTAGCCCCAAGATAGTTCTCCTTAAGGGTTCTACGCATTGCAGTGTATTCCTCCTGGTGTCGCAAATAAAGGAAGGCGCCCCGGATATGATGCCATAGAATCAAATAGATAGAATTCCGTCGCAGTTATCAGGAATCCCGGCCTTATTTCACTTTCAGCGTCCGCAGGTACGCCTTAGCTTCGTCACCGATCCGGTAGCTCTCAATCGCTTTCTGGATAGCTTTGTTGTGCGTCCACTTTTCCAAACGCTGTTCCTGAATGTATGGCAAAGTTGCTTTGTACTGCTTGGCCAGGGCCGTTGCAAAAAACCAGGCAATCATCATGTTGACATAGTATTCATCCGACCGGATACTCGCCACAAGCTTAAGTATTCCCGGCTGGAAATCATCGTCGAGATAGAAACTCATCAGCATTCCGATCCCGAAACGTACGGTATAGGTCCGGCCGGATGTCAGCCAGACTTCGATTTTTTCATAGAGCTTGGGCAGATGCTTTTTGAATATCTTCGGTGAAATCAGGTCACAGGTTGCCCAGTTGTCTATGTACGGCAGAAACTGGTCAACGGCGGCAACGGCAGCATCATAATCCCTAATCGTTTCAATCAGGAAGCCGTGCAGGTTATTTTCCTCATAATACGCGTGCGGCAGAATTTTGAGAAACTCCGAAACCTCCGGCATTTTGGAAAGCTCCCTGGCGAGCTTGCGCAGATCCGGCGTGCGGACGCCGATCACGGTTTGCGGGTTCACAGTCGGCATGAGTTTGCACGCAAACGCTTTGTATTTTAGATCCCGCAGCTCAAAGAACCGGTGCCGGATCTCTTCTTCTATGCCACTCATATCATTTTACCTTTCATCAACTGACTTTAGAAAGACATTAATCCAAACGGGCAGTCCCTACCCCTTGTCTTTTGAATGCTTCGCCAATATATATACTCACCTCGGCTACCCCTGCATCACCGGCCGAAGGTGGGCGTCAAAGCCGCCCACCCCAGAATCTCATCGCCGGAGCGCGCTGCCAACCGGCAGGTATGGTATCAATACGGTCACGGTTTATCAGCGGAATTAAAGATTAACTTCTTTTATTAATTTCGTCTGTAATCAACGTTTTAGAGATGTTCATCGCGTCAATAATCCTCTGAAAGCGCTTGTATTGAGGCGCTTCCATCTCATGTTTCCTTTGACCTGTTTGACACTTACTTACCACAGATGCTACCGGTTTAAGAGCATCGATCAATTCTACTTTCGAATATCGCTCAATCTCACGGTCCTGGGTAATTAGCGCCCTTGAGATATACATCGCCTTTATTCTATTCCTAAGAAGAGTATATTGAGACGTCCCCTCCGCAAACTTAGGCTGTATGTTTTCACATTTACTAATGGTTGACGATATAACTTGTAATGCGTCTAAAACTTCATTTCCCGAATATTTTCCCATACCATTTCACCTCATGACTGTCTCATTGGCAGGCTTTCATTTCAATTGCCAGTGAAGTCATTTTGCTTGTTACTCAAGCCGACTTCAGATTTGTTGAACCAAAGTGAATTTATTTATTTACTGGGCAGTTGGATGCCGTGCCAGTCGCTTACATCGCATTGGCCATATTTATTGTCACCCACAGCAACCACCGTGCCATCCGATTTAAGGCCGATGGTATGAGCGCAACCCGCGGCAACCGCTACAATATCGCACCACTCACTTACATTGCATTGACCATAGTCATTCCAACCCACAGCCATCACCGTACCGTCCGATTTAAGGCCGATGGTATGACTACTACCCACAGCTATCGCCACAATGCCACGCCAACTGCCTACATCACATTGGTTCTGCTTATTCCAACCCGTCGCCACCACCGTACCGTCAGATTTTAGGCCAACGGTATGAAGATACCCCGCGGCGACCGCTGTAATATTGCGCCAATTGCTTACATTGCATGCGCGATACGTATTAATGCCAATGGCCATTACTGTGCCATCCAATTTTAGACCGATAGTATGCCAGTCACCTGCTGTGATTGCCGCAATATCTCGCCAGTCTTTTACATTACATTCACCATCATGATTCCGGCCCACAGCAACCACCGTGCCACCCGATTTAAGTCCAATACTACGACGCCAACCCGCGGCAACCGCCACAATATCGCTCCAGCCGCTTACATCGCATTGGCCATGCTTATTCCAACCCACAGCCACCACAGTACCGTCAGATTTAAGTCCGATTGTATGTGCATTACCCGTGTTCGTCGCCATATGAACATTACCTGCGGCTACCGCCACAATATCACGCCAGCCGCTCACGTCGCATTGTGTTTCGGTATAAACCCTGTAGCCATTTTCTTTCCTTTCGACGGGAGCTATGTAGCCCCATTTCTCATAGAGCATAACAGTGTTTGGATGTATGCCTATTATTCCGGCCATTTCAGAAGTACCATAGGTTTTCATTGATATACCACCCTCTTTCGTTACCCCAAATGCAATTCTTATTATATCACACAACTTAAACCCTGGTACGACAGTGGAGGGTTTTGATATATCCAAGCTCAACATGTTGTGCCACCGTATGGGTTTGGGAGAACTTGGCCTTTATTCTGGCGCGCAGATTCAGATGAGAGATGAGGGCCTTGTCTGAACATAACCGCTACCCCAAGTGCTTCGGAAGATGGCACAAAGAGGCCGCCTAAGCGTGATTTCTGTGGTGTAAATCCATTTTTGGTCAACACCTTACGCGTATCCTCAATATTTTCAACCTTGACAGTGTAAGCAACAAGAGCCGGCAGTGCAGGAGGTTTTTCCCCAGGCAAAATAGTCTCAAGAAGGGAATCCGTAACGATGATTATAGAACGTGCGCGGGAAAACCTCGGAATTCGATTCCGGGGATGAGAGCGCTTCCCCAAAGAATTTCAAACTATTGTCCTCCCTTTGTGGTAGAATATGGCCATGAACAGTCATCATAAGACACGACATGCAAACGAAGAAGGCCAAGATCACTAGCGAGGGGGTGAAAAAGAAATGTTCGCTACTCAGAAAGTACGGATTAAAGGGCTTACGCAAGCAGAATATGAGATTCTGTGTCTGCTCCATCGGTATGCCAAAAACCTCTACAATGTGGCGCTCTATGCTCTGCGCCAGCACTTTTTTGCGACGGGAAGACTGCTGAGCTTCAATAAGCTCTACCATCAGTGTAAAACAAATGAGAATTACCACTTGATCCAAGCCGGAGTCAGTCAGCAGCTCCTGAAGAGTGCGCATGGAAATATGAAATCCTTTCTGGCACTCAGCACAAAAGCGGCATTGGGGCAATATCCGGCGGAGAAAGTCAAGATTCCCAAGTATCTACCCAAGGACGGCTATTCTCAGCTTCTTTGTTCGAT